>NZ_SULJ01000002.1:0-182043 GCF_007115105.1 Clostridium sp. HBUAS56010 | reverse complement strand
CTATCGGCCCGACCGGCCCGGCTGGTGCAACCGGCGATACGGGTCCGCAGGGAACTATCGGCCCGACCGGCCCGGCTGGTGCAACCGGCGATACGGGTCCGCAGGGACTCATCGGTCCAACCGGCCCAACTGGTGTGACCGGAGATACAGGTCCGCAGGGACTCATCGGTCCAACCGGCCCGACTGGTGCGACCGGAGATACAGGTCCGCAGGGAACTATCGGCCCGACCGGCCCGGCTGGTGCGACCGGAGATACAGGTCCGCAGGGGCTCATCGGTCCAACCGGCCCAACTGGTGCAACCGGCGATACGGGTCCGCAGGGACTCATCGGTCCAACCGGCCCAACTGGTGCAACCGGCGATACAGGTCCGCAGGGACTCATCGGTCCAACCGGCCCGACTGGTGTGACCGGAGATACGGGTCCGCAGGGGCTCATCGGTCCAACCGGCCCGACTGGTGCGACCGGCGATACAGGTCCGCAGGGACTCATCGGTCCAACCGGCCCGGCTGGTGCAACCGGCGATACAGGTCCGCAAGGACTCATCGGTCCAACCGGACCGACTGGTGCGACCGGAGATACGGGTCCGCAGGGACCTATCGGTCCAACTGGTGAAACCGGAGATACGGGTCCGCAAGGACTCATCGGTCCAACTGGACCGACTGGTGCGACCGGAGATACAGGTCCACAGGGACTCATCGGTCCAACCGGCCCGACTGGTGCGACCGGCGATACAGGTCCGCAGGGACTCATCGGTCCAATCGGCCCGACTGGTGAGACCGGCGATACAGGTCCGCAGGGACCTATCGGTCCAATCGGCCCGACTGGTGAAACCGGCGATACAGGTCCTACAGGACCGTCTGGTATCAATGGATTATCAGAATATGCTTATATTTACAATCTGGATGCTCAAGTGGTTGCTTTAGAAGCAGATATACTGTTTAGTACCAATGGGATTATCGTTGGAACAATTGCACATGCCCCCGAAACATCCATCATTCAACTTGGCAGCACAGGAAACTATGCTGTTTGGTTTTATGCGGCGGGCGTTGAACCAAATCAGTTTACTGTCTTTCAAAACGGAGTGCCTGTTGCCGGAGCAGTATATGGATCAGGTGCCGGTACTCAAGCAAATCCGGGGATGGTCATTGTTACCGCAGCTGCGGGGGATGTCTTAACTGTGCGAAATCACACAAGTGCTGCTGCGGTTACACTGCAAACTTTAGCCGGAGGAACACAAATCAATACAAATGCCTCCGTATTGATTCAAAAAATAAGCGCTTAAGATCATGTGATTAATCAAATAGTGCATTAACAGAGAAAAAGCATACCAAACAACACATTAACAGTTCAAGAGGTGAGCCGCCAGAAATCGCTGGCGGCTTCAGCCTGTCGAAAAAGGCGCAGCATAGGCTGTGCTTTTTTGCCGTTAAGATGGTAAAATAGAAGCAGGTGATGAAAGATGTTGGAACGAGGAAAGCTGAACAGAGAGGCAGTGGAATTTGTAAATACAGACCTGCTGGTACCCCAGGCTCATTTGCTGAGAAAGATAGACAGCGGGGTAGACTTTGGGTGCATTTATGAGTTTGTGGAAGGGACGCTATTCCCTCCCTATTTCTCCTTCTTCTGCGTCATTATTTTTCTCCATACGTAAAGAACCCATCCTTCGCTTAGCGCGACGGGTGGGTTCTTCGACAAGCTGAGAGCTCCTTTAATGCAGGGCAAAGGATATGGAGTTGTAAATAGTAGAGGAGAATAATCCTGTCATTAAAAATATATTACAAATAAAATTGAGGCCGTTCAAAAAACAGTTGACAAAATTTGTTTATTCAGATAAACTAAATGCAGATGGTTTATCGCGATAAACAGAGGGGTGCTTGTATGGAAGATTTAAAATTGTATGACGCTGAATTTAAGTTTATGAATATCGTATGGGAATTTGAACCTATTAGTTCTAAAGAGCTTTCTGTTGTTTGCGGGGAACGGCTTGGCTGGAAACGTCCAACAACATATACCGTTATTCGCAAACTGTCAGAACGTGGTTTTGTTAAAAACGAAAACGCCACAGTTACGGCACTTGTCAAGCGAGAGCAGGTGCAACAATATGAAGCCCATAACTTGTTAGATAAAGCATTTGACGGCTCAATACCGTCATTTATTGCAACTTTTCTTAAAGGAAAGTCATTGACCGAAGCAGAAGCCCATGCCTTGCAACAACTGATTGAGGGGGCGAAAGAATGACAGAAATATTGATTAGTGTTCTCAATATGAGTATTGCGGCAAGTATCGTCGCTGTTGCGGTTATGTTAGTGCGTGTACCACTTAAAAAAGCGCCAAAGATATTTTCCTATGTTTTATGGGCTGTTGTTTTTTTGCGCCTAATATGCCCGCTCAAATTTGAAAGCTCGGCAAGTCTCATGCCGATAAATGCTGAAATTATACCACCTACTGTAACGACCACAACAAAACCACAGATAAATAGTGGTATTGTTGCAGTTGACGAAGACGAACAAGTAAATTTATTTATGGAAAGAGCTATGCCACAGGCAGACTACACTGCAAGCGTCAACCCGATACAGATTGTTCTATCAATCAGCGCATATATATGGCTTTGCGGTTTAATAGCATTGGTTATATATGCGATAGTTGGATATATCCGAGTAAAACGACAAGTCTATGACGCTACGATTAAACAGGATAATGTCTTTGAAACAGATAAAATATCCACAGCCTTTGTACTGGGATTCATTCGTCCTAAAATCTATCTTCCCACAATAGTAAGGAACGAACAGCTTGACCACATTCTGAAACATGAGCAAGTCCATATCTCACGAAAAGATTATCTGATTAAGCCTGTCGCTTTTCTTATTCTTACCATACACTGGTTTAATCCGATTGTATGGGTGAGCTATTACCTTATGTCAAAGGACATGGAAATGTCATGTGACGAAGCCGTTTTGCGTAAATCAAGCGAAGATATACACAAATCATACTCAACGTCACTTGTCGCTCTTTATACCCCAAAATCAAAGCTGTTAAGCCCCCTCGCTTTTGGAGAGGGCAGTTATAGGAATAAGAAAGTGAGGATAAAAAACGTGTTGAATTTCAAAAAAGCGCCTAAATGGGCGATTGTGCTTTGCTCTATTCTTTCCGTTCTTTTCATGGTAGGATTTACGACTAATCCACCTCAGATAGCAACAGATAATTTAATAAATTCCAATAATGCCAGAGTAGCAGACCTGACCACAGAATATGCACAATGGAATATTACAATTTCAAATGGAGTTTACTATTATAACGATACCCATATTCGTATATTTTTAGATATGAGGGCAAATAACTCCTTTGAAAGGGCATTTATAGACAAGGACGGAAATACAGATATTCGCTTAATTAGGGATAATAGCGGAAACATTGTAAAACTTGAGTTAATTAGCAGAGATGAAGCTATCGAACTTATGAAAGACTTTGATAGCGGCAGTAGCATTGAGCGTGAAAACAATAAAGAAAAAGGCGGCGAAATTGAAGATGTTAAGCGTTTGGAAGTAGCAGAAGCCCCTAATAATATACAAGCGGCGATTCTTTCCTCTTGCACAGGAAATGGATTTTATATCATCAAGGGAAATGACCGTCAGTATGTTTATTACAATAATCTAACAGGCGGATATGCTTATCAAGTAACAGGTTCCAATGTCAAAATTGTTGACCTAATACGCTTACCGAAATGCCCTATACTTCTGTCACTTCCTGCTAATTTGGATATTAGTCTTGAGTACAATTCCAACACAGTAGTCTACACAGTGATACCAGTACAGCAAGAGGAAACATCAGACAAGCAAACTATTCAGCAGGAACAAAACATCAAAAATCAATATGCTATCTATGAGCCATACGGCCTAACCTATCGTGAGAATGAAGATAAGCTATATTACAAAGACCAAATTGTGCGGTACTTTATTGATAAATATAACAATGGACCAGGCATATTAAATATGTGGGCCTATGACCTTGACGGTACGATTGACCTGCATACCACCCGTAACAATGTAGGCTTACAGGGGATTTTGACAGGAATAGAGGCATATAGTCAAGAAGATTTCAATTTGCGGACAAAAGAAATTGAAGCTGAAAAAAATAATATTCCAAACTATGATGTTCTAACATTCCGGTTCAGAAAAAGCGAAGCCCCGGATAGTTTACAGTTATGGATTAAGGACTGTGAGAGCAATATTTTTGATTTTGCGACCACGGAGCAAAATGGGCGCTATTATATTTATGTGCGTGGTGAAACGGAATTTAACTTTGGCGTTAAGGTTGACGGTGATAAGGCAGTTATGGAAATATCCCATATAAATGGCGTTAAAGGCGAAGGGTATGCTTTATTCTCTGCTCCACTGTACAAACAATTTACTGTTACCTACAATGGTACTACAAAAAGTTTTATTCAATGATGAAAAGTAAAGAATAGCTACCCGCCGCACAAGTGGAAAAGAAAAAAACGTTGCACGGTGGGTGGATAGCTATGCCATAAAACTTAGTACCAATGGACAGCGGTTTTGAAAATCAAAGCCGCTGTCCTCTGCATATAGGGGGCTTTGTTTCATACGCCCTTTTCATAGGACATGGCGGCGGTAGTGTCAAGAGTTATGCGTAAATATCCTCCACACGGCGTACAGACACGCCGGCCAAGTACATCTCGATCAGGGCTTCCTCTACACTGCTCTCCCAGCGGCGGTAGCGCTCAATGATGGCAGTTTCAAAAGAAATCCCTTTGAGCCGCGGTACATGTAGTGTTACATCTCCAGAGGTTGTCGTGAGATTCCGGCTGTAATGTCCGCTGCGGTAGCCCTGGCGTTTCTCGCTACGCTCATATTTGGCTGCCTGTGTCAGCTTTTGTGCTTCTGCCTCCAGCAGGCCATTGAGTGTTTCTTCAACACTCCCACGGACTAATTCCTTGATTACTTCCTCATTTAGCTGTACAATTTTCTCAGACATGGTTTGCTGTCTCCTTTCAGAATGGTGGTGTGGTAACTTCACTCTATCAAAGACTGCAAATCTTGTCTCTTTTTATCCCTTTTTCAATTTGCGCAATTTATTCTACCTTATCCAAACATCACTTTCTTAATATAATACAAAATCAGGTTGAAATAAATGGATAAGGTAGAATAAAAAGACATAACTTCCCCTTGGCGGAAAGCTATGTCTTTTTGATGCGGGTAACAGGACTTGAACCTGCACGGTCTCCCACCAGAACCTAAATCTGGCGCGTCTGCCAATTCCGCCATACCCGCAGACAACAATATAGATAATACCATTGGAAATGGGAATTGTCAATAATGAATCAAGCTAAAGTAACTCAGATGAAGCGGAAATCAAATTAGAAGCAGACAAGGAAATAAAATTCAGATGAAAGCAGGAGAGAAGTGGAACAAAAAAGCGGACTCTGTGATCAAAGTCCGCTTCTTAAATAATGAGACACCGGGGATTCGAACCCCGGACAACTTGATTAAAAGTCAAGTGCTCTACCACCTGAGCTAGTATCCCATACTGGGCTAGTTGGATTTGAACCAACGAATGCAGGAGTCAAAGTCCTGTGCCTTACCGCTTGGCGATAGCCCAATAAAACAATAAAACTCCTGGTAAAAAAAAATTCCCTAAAAGGGAAAGGTGAGTACAGGGATTCGAACCCTGGGCCTCCAGAGCCACAATCTGGCGCGATAACCAACTTCGCCATACCCACCATAATTCCGCATTGTGGTTAAAAATGCGGAATGAGCCTGAAGGGATTTGAACCCCCGACCCACGGCTTAGAAGGCCGTTGCTCTATCCAACTGAGCTACAGACTCAAGAGCGGGTGATGGGAATCGAACCCACGTATCTAGCTTGGAAGGCTAGTGTTCTACCATTGAACTACACCCGCAAAAACAAACAATAGAGATGAGCATGTCTTTGACAGTTTTATCTCAGTCGGGGTGACAGGATTCGAACCTGCGACCTCCTGGTCCCAAACCAGGCGCTCTAGCCAAGCTGAGCCACACCCCGAGGTAATCAGTATTTCTTTTCTTTGTTCGTTTGCTTTTCAGCAACGCAAGAGTTATTATATATGATGGTTATAGTTTTGTCAACAATATTTTAGAAAAAATTTCAAATTCCTTGAAAAGCTTGTATTTACGTGGTTATTTGGAGTTTTTTGTCCAGAAAGGGAGGAACCGGCAGAAACAAAATTGCTGTTCCTGCCGGTTGAGTATGAAAAATAAAAAGTCAATATTAAAAGGGTGGGGTTCCTTTACATTTACTAGTATATCCATTAAATGTGACGGAAGTTTGACCAGCCCATAAACATTTCATAAATATTCGAAAGGAATTATAATGAATGTTTAAAAACAATCGGATGATTGAAGTTTTTATGGTAAAATAGAAGAATCATAAAATTAAATAAAGAGTTGAACCGTTAAAGGACTCACAAAAGAGAAGGGAGAGAAAGAATATGAAGTATTATGATACTTTGGACAGTCCAATCGGAACACTGACAGTGATCTGTGATGAGAAAGCTTTGGTCGGGGTGTATTTTTTTGAATACGAACCAGAAGGTGCAGTAAGAAAAAGGACGGAACTTTTGGAGCAGGTGATGTTTCAGCTGCAGGAATATTTAAAAGGGGAAAGGAAGGAGTTTGATCTTCCGCTGAATCCGGCTGGAACAGAATTTCAAAAAAAGGTCTGGAATGCTCTGTGTGCCATTCCCTATGGGGAAACCAGAAGTTATAAGGATATTGCGGCTGCTGTTGGCAGTCCCAAAGCCTGCAGGGCTGTTGGGATGGCGAATAACCGTAATCCTATCTCCATTGTAATTCCCTGTCACCGGGTGATTGGTGCCAATGGAGGACTGGTGGGTTATGGAGGAGGACTTCCTATTAAGATTCATCTTCTTGAAATGGAAAGCCCGGACAGAAGCTGGAAAATTTATTAAGAATTCTTTGGGATTCTTTCAGTTCCTTTAATCCCCTATACTTTTCTTTTCCTGCGTGCTATAATTCACCTCGTCACCAGTAATGAATCAGATGATAAGGAGTGATTGTTATGAGAAGAAAAAAAATGTTGGCAGTAATTGTTCTTGCCATGACTGTTATGGCAGCAGCTACCGCTTGTGGATCAAAGAAAAATACAAAAGAGCAGGATGCTTCCAAAGAAGCAGCGGCTACTGTAGCAACCAATGAGACAACGAATGCAGAGAGTTCTCTGGCAGAATCAGAGAGCGAAGATGCAGACGAATCAGAAAGCGAAGAAACCACAGCATATGTACAGAAGACTGCTGCTGATTCAGGAAGCATTACATCAGGGGTATTTACCTCCAAATCGGGGAAATACCAGATTACACCTCCGACGAACTGGAGTGTTGATGAAGATGGGGATGAAAGTGTAGCAGCATTTACTTCTCCTGGCGGCAATGACATTTTAGAAGTTACTTATATAGAGGGAGAGGGTGCCAATGATGCCCGTGAAGTCTATCCCGAATCCATGGAAGAGTATAAGAAGCTGGTGAGCAGAGGCGATGATCTGGAATTCGTTCGTTATGAAGTGGAGAACGGAGCCAACGGAAGCCAGAAGTTCCGTTACGCAATCCGCTATACAACTCCTCAGGATGGAGTCCGCTATTATGCAATTACAGGTTCTTATGATGCAGCAGCAAAGAAATATATCAGCGCCTCCGGTTCTGTAGAGTCCGAAGATAAAGCAGTGATTGATCAGATTGAAGCCGCTCTTGATACCTTAAAGTTAAAATAAGATTATGATAAAATGATAAAACAGCCGTTGCAAATGTTGCAGCGGCTGTTTTTATAAGTGGATCAAGGTGCTTTTTAAAAGCGCAGCATCCTCTTTCTGGTGAGTGCTGATGAGGACCAGCTTCTCAATGGAGGATTCTGTAATCTGCTTTATTACTCTGTGTTTTGTTTCTTCATCAAGTCCTGTAAAGGGTTCATCCATTAAGAGAATATCCGAAGGAACCCAGAGTGCTCTTGCAATAGAGACTCTCCGTTTCATGCCTCCGCTTAAGGTGGAGACAGGACGAAGCAGGGATTCTTCCGGTAAAAGCCGTGCAAGCAGTTCTTTTGCCTTTGCCCGGTCCTCCTTTTTGTATCCATGGTTTACCATGATTAAATTATCCACAGGTGTGAATTCCTCACACAGCCTGTTTTCCTGGAAAACAGCACCGATTCTGCTGCCGGAAAGTCCATGGATTTCTCCCTTGTCCGGAGTCACAAGGCCTAATAGAATCTGAAACAAGGTTGTTTTTCCGGACCCGGATGGTCCCATCAGGCAATAAATCTGACCGGAATGAAGGGAAAGGTTTACATCATCTAAAACGTTTAAGTTTCCAAAAGATTTGGACAAATGTTCTATTTTTAATTCCATGTTTCCCTATCACCTTCCTTTTTGATGGTTCTTGGAGATGCCAAGGTTAAAAGTTTTAAAAAGAATGTCTCAAAGATGGCGCTGATGATCAGGATCACCAGTGTCCATGCAAACAAATCGGCTGTGCTTAAATAAATCTTTGCCATATAAAGTTTTTCTCCGATGGAATGGTCTGGTACTCCGATTACTTCTGCGGCAATTCCGGATTTAAAGCTCATGCCCAGTGCCACGCGGCAGCCGCTTATCAGATAAGGGAGAAGGGCGGGGCGATAAATGTAAAAAAGTTTTTTTCCCACTGGCATGGAAAATACCTGTGCCATCTCAAGGAGTTTTCCATCTGCACTGCGGATCCCAGACATGGTGTTAATATAGATCACTGGAAATACAACAATAAATGCAATGAAGACAGATAGATTCTCCGATCCCATCCAGATTAGTGCCAATATGATAAAAGAAGCAACAGGAACGGATTTAAAAAAAGAAATAAGTGGTCTTAGAAGCTCCTCCAGAAGAAGGAACCGGCATGCGGTTCCCCCAATCAGGATTCCAGATAGAAAAGCCAGACAAAACCCCAGACTGATTCTTCCGAAAGAAAACCAGATGGTCCCCCAGAAATCAGCCTTCAACACCTGGGGCAGCAGTGCTTTTATCACTTCTGCAGGTCCTACCAAAATAATGCTGTTGGCAAAAAACAGACTTATGGTCTGCCAGAGAAGAAGCCAGAACAGGATCATACCGGCACGCCTTAAAGGAAAGAGAGAATACTTCATATTAAGGCATATAATAGAAGCTGTCATCAGGCAGTGTACCGCCTACAGAAGCAGCGTCCATCTCGTAGAGAACCTTTAAGTAACCGCTTAAAAGAGATTTCATATGTTCTCCATCCACATAAGTGATGCTGCAATACGGAATGGCTTTTTCTGCAATGAGTGCTTTCTCTATGATTCCTGCAGAAGCAATGGAAACAGCAGCTTCCCCAGGATTGGAATTGACAAATTCAGCAGAAGCTTTATGTTCGGACAAAAATGTGTCAATGGCGTCTTTGTGTTCCTTTAAAACATCATTGCGGCAGATTGTGACACCAGTAACAAGGCTTCCTCCGTCTTCCCCTGCTTTTGCATCCCATTCTTTTGTCATATCTAATACAATGCTTAAGCTGTCATTTTGAGCCAGGGCAACGGTTACAAAAGGCTGTGGGAGCAGTCCGATGGCATCTGGTTTCTCTTTTAAGGTAGAAACCACTTCTGCAGGTTCGGATTTGTATTCTAAAGTCACATCATCGGTTGTCAGGCCATTGGCTTTTAGTACATGGCGCAGGACATAATCCGGTGTGGTTCCTTTTCCAGTAAGGTATACGGTTTTCCCTTTTAAGTCCGAAACGGATTCAATGGATTTGTCGGAAGAGATTCCGTAAAGGACACCCAGAGTGTTAATATCAAGAACTGTGATTTCATGGTTTGTTTTTTCATAAAGAATGGAAGCCATGTTGGCGGGAACCAGTGCGGCATCCAACTCATTTTTCATTATTTTTCCAAGAAGTTCATCTGCACCGGTGACCATGGTAAAGTCATAAGAACCTTTGGATGAACCTTGTCTGGCATTATCCATTAGCGGAACCAGTCCCATGGAAGTAGGACCTTTTAAGGAACCTATTTTTAAAGTGTAGGGTTCTGTTTGCTGGGTGGATGCGGATTCTGCCTGGACCTTCATCTCTTCTGGCGTATCGCCGTTAGAATCCGATGCGGCAGTTCCGGCACAGCCGGCAAGTAATGCAGTTACCATAGCAAAAACTGCACATAATAATCGTGTTTTTTTCATCATAATTCCTCCTTCTAAAAACGCCTTCTTTTAGAAGGCATTGTCTGCCTTAGTATAGCACCGGCAAGAGGGATTTGTCAAAATGTGGATGCAGAGACCGGGGAATTTGTGATATACTGAGAATACCTGTGTTAATTTGAAAAACAGGAATGTGAAGGGAGAAAGAAATCATATGAATCAGGTATATGAAAAATTACAGAATTGTTTAAAAAGTGTCCGGGAAAAGACAGATTTCGTACCGGAAGTTGCACTGATCCTTGGTTCCGGTCTTGGAGAGTATGCAGAAGAGATTGAGGTAGTTTCTACCATTGATTATAAAGAGATAGAAGGATTTCCTGTATCAACCGTAGCCGGACATAAGGGAAGATTTATCTTTGGTTATGTCAATCAGGTTCCGGTTGTGATTATGCAGGGACGGGTTCATTATTATGAGGGATATCCCATGACTGATGTGGTGCTTCCTGCCAGACTGATGGGGCTTTTAGGAGCCAGAGTCTTATTTCTTACCAATGCTTCCGGCGGTGTGAATAAAGATTATAAGCCAGGGGATTTCATGCTGATTAAAGACCAGATTGCAAGCTTTGTCCCTTCTCCTTTAATCGGTGAAAACATAGATGAGCTGGGACCCAGATTTCCTGATATGAGCGATATTTATAACAGGGACCTTCGAAAAATCATCAAAGAAGCTGCCAAAGAAGAAGGCATTGAGATGAAAGAAGGAGTGTACATGCAGCTTTCCGGTCCTGCATATGAATCTCCGTCAGAAGTCCAGATGTGTCGGATTCTGGGTGCCGATGCAGTTGGAATGAGTACTGCATGTGAGGCGCTTGCCGCCAATCACATGGGGATGAAAGTCTGCGGAATCTCCTGTATCACCAATATGGCATGCGGAATTACAAAAGAACCATTAAGCCATACAGAAGTGCAGGAAACAGCAGACCGGGTGGCACCGCTGTTCAAAAAACTGATTACAGCTTCCATTACAAAGCTGGCAAAGAGATAAAAGCAGGGACCGGATGAGATGCCGGTCCTTTTGCATGTTAAAAAGTACACCTAATCGGTGAAAATTTATTGATAACCCAACGTGAATATGCGATAATAGTCGAATAAAGGGATTGTATACACGCCCTGAATGCAACAAATACATGACGGCGCCGGTAAAGGGCGCTTTTTTCGGGGGGCATGGTCAGCTTTCCCGGAAAAATTTACAGGAATACGGGTAAAAGGGTTACAATCACATATTATGAAGTAAGTAGAATATTCACATGCCACAGCAGTGGCAGTAGCAGGAGGAAGATTATGGCAACGAATGACGCAACATTGCAACGTATCACTCATCAGGTATTACTGGAAGTGGCAAAGCTTGTATGGGAGGACAAAATAGAAGAGAACAAAAACGAGATTCCCTATCACATTATTCCTGGTCCCAAGGCTCAGTTTAGATGCTGTATCTATAGAGAACGAGAGATTATCCGGGAAAGGGTAAGACTTGCGGAGGGGATCTGTCCAAGCGGTAAGGACACTCCCAATATTGTTCAGGTTATTAACTCTGCCTGTGAAGGCTGCCCTATTGCCCGTTATGTGGTGACGGACAACTGTCAGCTTTGTATGGGAAAAGCATGTCAGAATTCCTGTAACTTTGGTGCGATTACCATGGGACATGACCGTGCTCATATTGATCCGGAAAAATGTAAGGAATGCGGAAAGTGCTCCCAGGCTTGTCCTTACAATGCAATTGCAGACTTAACACGTCCATGCAGGAAGAGCTGCCCGGTCAATGCCATTACCATGGATGAGAACAGCATTGTTGTAATTGATGAAAAGAAATGTATCCAGTGCGGAGCCTGTGTTACAGGCTGTCCATTCGGCGCAATCGGAACCAAGACCTTTTTAACAGATGTAATTCGTCAGATTCAGGCAGGAAAAAAGGTGGTTGCAATGGTTGCTCCGGCTACAGAAGGACAGTACGGACCGGATATTACCATGGCAAGCTGGAAGACTGCGTTGAAGAAGATCGGATTTGCGGACATGGTTGAGGTTGCTTTGGGCGGTGACTTAACTGCAGCAGCAGAAGCGGCAGAATGGTCAGAAGCTTATAAGGAAGGAAAGAAGATGACCACTTCCTGCTGTCCGGCTTTTGTAAATATGATCAAACAGCATTATCCAACACTTCTTGATAACATGTCCACCACCGTATCTCCGATGTGTGCGGTATCCAGAATGTTAAAGGAACAGGATCCTGAGACAGTAACGGTATTTATCGGACCATGTATTGCAAAGAAGAGTGAGAATCTGGACCCCAATGTAAAGGGCAATGCGGACTTTGTTCTGACACTTGGGGAAGCATATGCCATGATGCAGGCAAAAGGCGTTGATTTAGAGCCGGAAGAGAATACATATCAGCAGGCATCTGTATTTGGAAAACGTTTTGGGAATGGAGGCGGTGTAACCGCGGCTGTTTTGGAATGTTTAAAAGAGACAGAGCAGAATACGGATATTAAGGTAATGAAGTGCAACGGTGCAGCAGAATGTAAGAAAGCACTGATGCTGTTGAAAGTTGGCAAATTGCCGGAAGATTTTGTGGAAGGCATGGTTTGTACCGGAGGCTGTGTAGGCGGTCCTGCAAGATTTAAGAATGAAAATGAGGCAAAAAAGGCCCGTGATCTGTTAATCGGTCAGGCGGACGCCAGAGAAGTACATGAGAATTTAAAGAGTCAGGGACTTGAAACGGTTCCAATGCACAGACATTAAAACAATGGGCTGATTCCTTTCGGGATCAGCCCATTACCATTACATTCCAGCGTACTGATTTTTAACTTTTGTTATTTTCTGCTGTTCTGCCTGTTCTGTGGGATACCATCCCTTTGCGGACATTTTTTTATAAATACTGTCCTGCATGCACAGACTTTCTTTTAAAGCGTTATCAAAAGTCTGGTGCACATTCATGGTAGCGGATTCAATGGTTCCGTGCATATAAAGATCACACACACCTTTGGTGGTGTTAAGCAGGTTTTCCATGATACACTTGTCATCCATTTGCGGTTCCTCCTTACACTAAGTTATAAAAACTGTCAAAGATCTGCTGATGCTTCTGCATGTATTCCTGCACGCATGATTTCAGTTCAGGGTCCTGAAGATTCTGTGCTGCATCCTGGAACTGTGTTTTTAAAAATTTTTCATGTCCGAGAGCATCTTCAATATAGATTAATTCCTTTGGGCTCATGTTCTATCACCTCCAATCTTAGTATGGTGGTTTTCCTATAATCCATGCACTTTTTCCTAATTCTTTCTTAAATTTTTCTTGTAAATCCGAAGATATCCCTTAATACACTTTTCATATTCCATTCTTTCCTGTATAGTAGAATGGAGAGACAGGCAGAGGAGGGAAAGAGAATGAAACGATTTTTACAATGGATCAGTATTTTAATGGCAGTTACGCTTGTGATTGCGTTTGTACCTGCAGTTCCGTTTTCGTCAATGGCAGATGAGACGGCTCCGGCTCCTGATGGAACTGGGATACGAAGCGGCTGGATTGATGAAAATCTGGGGCCTGGAGTTGCAAGGTGGGTAGATGAGAACGGAAATGTTTCCGAGAAGCCAGGTAAGGCGGAAGAGGCGACCAAAGAAGAGAAGGAAACTGCCCAGGAGGAAACTTCTGGAGAAAAGGAAACCACAGAGGAAACAAAGGGGGAACCCCAGGAGACATCTTCTGAGGAAAGCGGACAGGCAGAAACCCAGCCTGCAGGAAGACAGATTGACCCATCAAAACCTATGGTGGCTCTGACCTTTGATGACGGACCTTATGCACCTGTTGGAAATCAGATTATGGATTGTCTGGCACAGTATGGCGGAAAGGCAACCTTTTTTATCGTAGGAAACAGGGCGGCTTCATATAAGACCGAGCTTAACCGCATGGTAGCGGAAGGACATGAGATCGGGAATCATACTTATGAACATAAATATTTAACAAAACTAAGTGCAGCACAGATCCAGAGACAGATTAACCTGTGCAACGATGCAGTATTCGCCGTTACGGGAACAAGACCGGCGCTGGTAAGACTTCCGGGAGGACTTAAGAACAGTACAGTTCTTGCAAATGTAAAACAGCCTATTATTATGTGGAGCATTGATACTTTGGACTGGAAGACGCGGAATGCGCAAAAGAGTGTGCAGGCGGTTATGAGCAAAGTTAAGGATGGAGATATTGTTCTGATGCACGAATTGTATTCCCAGAGCGGAGCGGCTGCTCTTGAGATTATTCCTCGTCTTGCAGAGGCGGGATATCAGATGGTCACGGTCAGTGAGATGGCTCAGTACCGGGGAGGCGTTGTGCCTGGAGGGGTCTATTCGCAATTTCGAAAATAAACAGGTTTAACAAAAAAGGGTTCACACAACGCTCCAGCAGATCTGCATCGGAGCGTTGTGGAATCCTTTTTATTTTTCTTCACAAATCTGGAAGATATAGAATTTTAAATAATAAGAAGTTTCTTCACCTGCCCACAAAATAGGATGGTCGGCTGCCTGGGTACGGTATTCTACCTGACGGAGACGTCTGTGGACGCTTGTGGCGGCTTCCCGTATGGTTTTGGTAAAGAGTTCGGGAGTCATGAAATGGGAGCAGGAACAGGTAGCTAAATAGCCGCCGTCCCGGACCAGCTTCATGCCCCTGAGATTAATCTCCCGGTAACCTTTGACTGCGTTTTTAACGGAATTTCTGGATTTTGTAAAAGCGGGCGGATCCAGAATCACCACATCGAATTGTTCTCCCTTTTTCTCCAGCTCAGGAAGAAGTTCGAATACATCGGCACACTGGAAAGTAACCCGGTCAGACAGGTTATTTATACGGGCATTCTCCATTGCCTGTGCAACACCAAGTTCGGAAGCATCCACGCCAAGAACTTCCTCTGCTCCTGCATATCCGGAATTTAAGGCAAAAGAGCCGGTATGGGTAAAGCAGTCTAAGACCTTTTTCCCTTTGCAGATTCTCTGCATGGCAAGCCGGTTATACTTCTGGTCAAGGAAGAATCCTGTTTTCTGCCCGTCCTGAACATCGACTAAGTATTTAACACCATTCTCTGTAATCTCCACTTTGGTATCAAAGGGTTCTCCAATAAAGCCTTTTACCCGTTCCAGCCCTTCTAAAAGGCGGACTTTGGCGTCACTTCGTTCGTAGATGCCCCGCACATTGATACCGTCTTCTGCCAGAACTTTCTTTAAAATCTCTAAAATAACAGGCTTCATCCGGTCGATTCCAAGCGCAAGGGATTCTACCACCAGTACGTCTGCGAATTTATCAATAACAATCCCGGGAAGAAAGTCAGCTTCCCCAAAGATAATGCGGCAGCTGTCGGTGTCTGTTGTGGTTTTTCGGTATTCCCAGGCATTGCGCACCCGCATTTCCAGAAATGCTTCATTAATCTCTGTATCTTTTTTTCGGGTCATCATGCGGATGGCGATTTTAGAATTGGTATTAATAAAACCTTTTCCCAGGGAATAACCGTCAAAATCTTCTACAGCTATGATATCTCCGTTTGTAAAATCTCCGGTAATGGTATCAATCTCGTTGTCATAAATCCACATACCGCCTGCTTTTAAGGCGCGAGCTTCCCCTTTTTTTACTTTTGCAATTGCTGATTCCATAAATGCTTACTCCTTTTTATGAGTGAATACGTGTTAGTTTGTGAAGAAGCTGGTGCAGAGGCCGAAACAGAATAAGAGCTAAGATAAAATTGCCGGCTCCATGAACCAGGTCAAATAAAATTCCGGCAGTCCACCAGATAAAAGCGGCTTTCGGCCCTGCTGTTACCACATAGGACAGGGAACAGAAAAAGCCGAACAGCATTCCAAATACGCCCGAAAGCAGTGCCACCGAAAAAGGGTTCTTCGTGCCTGCCCGGAAGAAAAAGGAGACCATGGCGATGAGAATTGCCCATACATATAAATAGGAAAACCACCAAAGACCAAATCCATAGACCAGCCCTTCCAAAGCAACAAACACGTACAGGATCAGCCATACGTGTTTTTTAAATACCAATGTGTATACAATTAATAACAGGGAAACCAGTTCCACATTGGCGATTCCTGCAAGACTGATCTGGCTGATAAACAGGATAGCAGCCAGAAGCGCGTCTAAAACCAGTTCCCTGGGGCTTAACCGACGGGAATTGTTCATTGCTTTTTATCCTTAACCGATTCTTTGGTATACTGGAATGTATATCGTTCCCCATCTTTTACCGGCTGCTGGCTGACACCATAGCTGCATGGCTCTCCGTGCAGCAGCAATGCCCAGTAGGCCTGGTCTTTCTGATAATCCGCCATCTTGCCGTTGATGGTTGTAACCATAAGCCCGAATTCCTGGCTGGTGGTTCCTTCCAGTTTCAGATCCGGAATGGATTCCAGTGCTTCCAGAAGAAAATGAGCTTCTGTTGTGGTCTGGTAATGTTCGGTGATTCCGTTTTCATAAACAACATCAATAGAGATGTTTTTTGTGCCTGCCATAGGGACGGGTCTGGTCAGATTATATACGACTAACAGCAGTGCCAGGACTGCAATCGCTGCAAAGAATCCCAGTAAGGGAGAAAGCTTTCTTCTTTTATTCATCATTCACTTACTTCCTTTTATTATGTTAAATCCATTGTTCAGTATACCATAGATTAATAGGACGGGGCAAGAATAGAATTTTTTGTCTTTTCTTACAATCCTCCCTGTTGTATAATAGATAAGGACTTTCAATAAAAGGCGGATAAGATTATGACAAAGAACTGGAATGACAAAATAAAAGAAGAGATAGACTCCTGTGAAAAACTTTTAATTGGAATTGGAGAAGAGTGGGGAGGACAGGATCAGGAGGAAATTAAAGCTCTTTATAATAAGCTTGGAGATATGATCCGTGAAAAGGATTATTTTATAGTTACCACACTGACAGACGGAGAGATCAGGAACTCTCTTTTAGACCAGAGCCGCATTACAGCTCCTTGCGGCAATGTGACCTGGAGGCAGTGCGAAAAATCCTGTACCAAAGATATATGGGAGCCGGGAGAGATACCAGACGACATCTGTCCTCATTGCGGGGCACCGCTGACGGGCAATACCATTGAAGCAGAGAATTATATCGAAGAGGGATATCTTCCCCAGTGGAGGGCATATACAGGCTGGATTGCCGGTACACTCAATAAGAAGCTGCTGATTCTGGAACTTGGAGTGGGATTTAAGACTCCCACAGTAATCCGCTGGCCATTTGAGAAGACTGCGGCATTGAATCATAAGGCGTATCTGTACCGGATACATGGAGAGTTTTACCAGCTTCCTGAGTCGGTAAAAGAGAAGGCTTCTTCTGTTTCAGAGAATTCTTTGGAATTTTTCCGAAATTTATAACCCTTTTTTGCGTTGTGCATGAAAGGGGATTGTGCTAAAATGTTGAAAAAAGGCGAAAGAGGAGACTGCCATGATTGCGATCATAGACTATGATGCGGGTAATTTGAAAAGTGTGGAAAAAGCACTGGTTTCTCTTGGAGAACAACCGGTTATAAGCCGGGATAAGGAAGTGATTCTTGCTGCAGATAAGGTCATTCTTCCAGGGGTAGGTGCCTTTGGTGATGCAATGGAAAAGCTTCATCAATATGGACTGGTGGAGGTGATTCATCAGGTAGTTAAAAACAAAACTCCCTTTCTTGGAATCTGTCTGGGTCTCCAGCTTATGTTTGAAAGCAGTGAGGAATCCCAGGGAATAAAGGGGCTTGGTATTCTTCCTGGAACCATTGTCCGTTTCCCTGATTCCCTTGGAATTAAGGTTCCTCATATGGGGTGGAACAGTCTGACCATTGCACCGGAAGCAAAACTTTTTAAGGGAATTGAATCCGGGGCATATGTTTATTTTGTCCACTCATATTATTTAAAAGCAGGGGAGCAGTCTGATGTGGCGGCAACGTCAGAATATGGTCTGTCCTTTGGTGCCTCCGTGGAACGGGGGAATATTTTTGCCTGCCAGTTCCATCCGGAAAAGAGCAGTGACACAGGACTTAAGATTTTACGAAACTTCATTGAACTTACCTAAGGAGGAGCCGGATGCTTACTAAGAGAATTATACCCTGTCTGGACGTGCATGAGGGACGGGTGGTAAAGGGCGTTAATTTTGTGAATTTAAAGGATGCAGGTGATCCGGTAGAGATTGCTGCCGCATATGATAAGGCTGGAGCAGATGAACTGGTTTTTTTAGATATTACTGCATCATCGGATAACCGGAGTACCGTGGTGGACATGGTCCGCCGGGTAGCGGAAAAAGTATTCATTCCCTTTACCGTAGGCGGAGGAATCCGTACCACAGATGATTTTAAGATGCTTTTAAGAGAAGGAGCGGATAAGATCTCCATTAATTCTTCTGCCCTTAATACTCCCAGACTGATTTCTGATGCGGCTGAAAAGTTCGGCAGACAATGCGTGGTAGTTGCCATTGATGCCAGGCGCAGGGCTGATGGAAGCGGCTGGAATGTATTTAAGAACGGCGGAAGGATTGATACCGGTCTTGATGCCGTGGAATGGGCGAGACAGGCAGATGCGCTTGGAGCAGGGGAGATTCTTCTTACCAGCATGGACTGTGACGGTACAAAGGCAGGTTATGATGATGAATTAAACCGCATCATTGCGGAGACGGTATCTGTGCCTGTGATTGCTTCCGGAGGTGCAGGAACAATGGAACACTTTGGCCATGCGCTTTCAGAGGGAAAGGCAGATGCTGCACTGGCGGCGTCCTTATTCCATTATAAAGAGATGGAGATTATGGATTTAAAACAATATTTAAGAGAATCGGGAATACCGGTTCGGATCTAAAGCAAAGGAGAAAACATGGGAGCAATTGAGAATGACTGGCTGGAACCTTTAAGTGGAGAGTTTAAAAAGCCATATTACAGGGAACTTTATCAAAAGGTGAAACAGGAATATGAAACTGGCAGAGTATTTCCGGAACCGGAGGATGTGTTTAACGCATTTCAGTTCACGCCTCTGTCAAAAGTAAAGGTTGTGATTCTGGGGCAGGACCCTTACCATAATCATGGTCAGGCGCATGGGTTGTGCTTTTCCGTAAAACCAGAAGTAGATATCCCGCCATCCCTTGTGAATATCTATCAGGAATTAAAAGAAGATTTAGGCTGTGAGATCCCAAATCATGGATATTTAAAAAAGTGGTCAGATCAAGGTGTCATGCTGTTAAATACGGTTTTGACGGTTCGTGCCCATGCGGCTAATTCCCATCAGGGAATTGGGTGGGAACAGTTTACAGATGCGGCAATTAAGGTATTAAATGAGCAGGACCGTCCTATGG
Source organism: Clostridium sp. HBUAS56010 (assembly GCF_007115105.1). Taxonomy (GTDB): domain Bacteria; phylum Bacillota; class Clostridia; order Lachnospirales; family Lachnospiraceae; genus Lacrimispora. The sequence continues at coordinate 162,499 of NZ_SULJ01000002.1, read as the reverse complement.
TTTTCCTTTTATGGGGGCGCCCGGCACAGAGCAAAAAAACCATGCTTCATAATCCGAAACACTTAATTCTGGAGGCACCTCATCCCAGTCCCCTTTCCGCATACAGAGGTTTTTTTGGCTGTAAACATTTCAGCAAAGCAAATGCCTTTCTTGAGTCCAACGGAATGGAGCCTGTTGACTGGCAGATTGAAAATATTAAATAAAGCAGAGGAAATGCAATGAATATTTTAGAGATTTTAAAAGTGATTGTACTTGGGATTGTGGAGGGATTTACCGAATGGCTTCCCATAAGCAGTACCGGACACATGATTCTGGTGGATGAGATTATTCATATGAACCAGCCGCCTTCATTTATGAATATGTTTCTTGTGGTGATCCAGCTTGGAGCTATTTTGGCAGTGGTTGTGCTGTACTTTGATAAGCTGAATCCCTTTTCACTTGGGAAAAAACCGGCTCAGAGAACATCTACACTGGTTTTGTGGAGCAAAATTGTTCTTGCTTGTATTCCTGCGGCAATAATCGGATTTTTGGTTGATGATATTTTAGAAGAATACTTAATGAATGGATATGTGGTGGCAGCCACTCTGATCATCTATGGCGTGCTCTTTCTGGTGATTGAGAACCGGAATAAGAATCAGAATTTTGAAGTTATGAAGGTGGGAGATATCTCCTATCAGACTGCACTTTATATTGGACTATTTCAGCTTCTTGCATTGATTCCCGGTACTTCCAGATCTGGTTCCACCATTCTGGGCGCTATGATTTTAGGCTGTTCCAGAGCGGCATCCGCTGAGTTTTCTTTTTTCCTCGGTATTCCGGTTATGTTCGGTGCCAGTCTTTTAAAGATCGTCAAATACGGCGCTAATTTTAACGGAACTCAGGTGTTTTATCTGATTCTTGGTATGGTAGTGGCGTTTGTAGTTTCTGTTTATGCCATTCGCTTTTTAATGGGCTATATCAGACAGCACGACTTCAAGTTCTTTGGATATTACCGTATTGTTTTGGGAATTATGGTATTCATCTATTTTGGGGTTACAGCAATTCTTGGATTGTAAAAAAAGAACTGATGAGAGATTTTTCTTTCACCAGTTTTTTTTTATCCATTATATCAGTTCTGCAATCTCGTAAAGAAGGCGTTCAGAGTCTTCCCAGCCCAGACATGGGTCTGTGATGGATTTACCGTAACAGCCTTCTCCGACTTTCTGTGCGCCTGGTTCGATGTAGCTTTCGATCATCAGACCTTTTACCAGAGTGTGAATCTCGTCGGAATGTCTCCGGCTGTGAAGGACTTCTTTGGAAATGCGGATCTGTTCCATATATTTTTTGTTGGAATTGGAGTGGTTGGCATCTACGATGCAGGCAGGATTCTCCAGGTTCCGTTTCGCATACATTTCATGAAGAAGGGACAGGTCTTCAAAATGGTAGTTGGGAATGCACTGTCCGTGCTTATTCACTGCACCTCGTAAAATGGTGTGTGCCAGTGGGTTCCCGTCGCTTTTAACTTCACAGCCCCGATAGGTGAAATCGTGAGGCTGCTGAGCGGCAACCACGGAGTTTAGCATAACAGATAAATCTCCGCTGGTGGGATTCTTCATTCCAACCCCCACATCGCATGCGCTGGAGGTTAGACGGTGCTGCTGGTTCTCTACAGAACGGGCACCAATGGCAATATAGGACATAATGTCATCCATATAGCCTAAATTCTCAGGATAAAGCATCTCGTCAGCCGTTGATAATCCGGTCTCTTCAAAAACTTTCATGTGAAGCTTCCTGATTGCAATCAGACCTTCGTGCATGTCCGGTTTTTTTTCAGGGTCTGGCTGATGAAGCATTCCCTTATAGCCTTCGCCTGTTGTTCTTGGCTTGTTGGTATAGATTCTCGGAATCAGAATCAGACGGTCTTTTGTCTTTTCCTGGACTTTTACAAGACGGTTTACATAATCACATACAGATTCTTCATTATCAGCGGAGCAGGGACCAATAATAACAAGAAATTTATCGCTCGCTCCGGTGAGTACATCGCTGATTGCATGATCTCTTTCTATTTTAAGAGCCTTTAATTTCTCCGGAAGGGGAAAGCGTTCCTTGATTTCTTCCGGGCTTGGCAGATTGTTAACGTATTGAAATCCCATAAGTATCCTCCTGTGCATGTGGTTATTCTCGTGTTTTTGCAGTTGATTATATAACAGATCCATAGAAAAATCCAGTAAAGGATGAAATTTTGTCAATGTGTATGGATCTGGGTTTCTTTTTAAGAAAGAATGGTGTATGATGTTTAGGAATAATGAAGAGGAAAGGTGTGGAAACGATGACAAAATACTGGAGCTGGGGAGGAACCTATATCGGCGTGAGACAAAAAGACTATTTGGTAGCCTGTGACGGAACCATTCTGGGGAAATTTTATGGAACAGAACTCTATGACCAGAATGGAAACTACATAGGAGAACTGGGAAGAAATGACCGTCTCATCAAAAACCCCATTAAGGCAAATAACCGCCGTCCGGCTTTTAGCTTTTATGTGAAAGGCACTCTGACCGCCCCGTTTATAGACTGTGCTCCTTATCCCATGATTCAGGGATTTGAAGACTTTTCCTGATGATAGTTTCTGATCTTGCATCACTCCGGCATTGCCGTTATTATACGAATTGGAGAAAGTAACATGAAAGACTTAACAAAAGGGAATCCAACAAAAATTATGCTGCAGTTTGCGGTTCCCGTGGCACTTGGGAATCTCTTTCAGCTTTTTTACAGTCTGGCAGATACCAGGATTGTGGGAAGCGTGCTGGGGGATCAGGCATTGGCAGCAGTAGGTGCCACCACGTCCATCAGCACACTTTTTATCGGATTCCTGTCTGGTCTGACTGCAGGGTTTGCGCTTCTGACTGCAAAAAGCTATGGGGCAGGAAAAGAAGAGGGAGTCCGCAGGTATTCAGCAGGAAGTCTTTTGCTTGGAACGGTAACATCCTTGTTTCTGACGTTGATGTGTATCGCGGGGCTGCCGTTTTTTCTTCGTATTCTTAACGTACCAGAAGAACTTTATAACGATGCAAAAGCATATATCAGACTGCTTTTACTGGGAATGTTTATGACGATGCTCTATAATGGCTGTGCCAATATCCTGCGGTCCGTAGGCGATACAGTTGCTCCTTTAATATTTCTTATGGGTTCCAGCCTTTTTAATATTGTATTGGCGCTTTTGTTTGTCTTAAACCTGAATATGGGAGTCTCCGGTGCGGCGCTTGCCACGGTGATTGCCCAGTCGGTTTCTGCACTTTTGTGCCTTTTTTATATGGTGAAGCGTTATCCTGTTTTTCGGTTCCGGTTAGAGGATTTTAAGATTACATGGGCAGAGGCAAAGGATCTTTATTCCTCAGGGCTGTCCATGGCACTGATGATGTCTCTGGTGTTCTTTGGAACCCTGTCTCTGCAGAGAATGATCAATACGTTTGGTACGGACATTATTGTGGCTCATACGGCTGCCCGGAAGATTACAGAGTTTTTCATGCTTCCTTTTTCTGTTATGGGAGTGACGATGGCGACTTTCTGCGGTCAGAACATGGGAGCCGGCAGGCAGGAACGGATTGTGCTTGGAATACGCAATGCCCTTGCCATTACCTGGGTCTGGTCCGGTGCAATGATTTTATTAAGCTATGCGGCATCTCCTGTTCTCGTATACCTGATTACAGGATCTAAAAGCCCGGAAGTATTAAGTACTGCTTCCCTTTATTTAAAAGTCAATTCTGTCTTTTACATGGTGGCATCCTCCATCACCATATTCCGGAATGCGCTGCAGGGGTGCGGAGATCATAAGACTCCGGTGGTATCCAGCCTCATTGAACTGGCTGGGAAAGTAGCCATAGCCATGTTTCTGGCTCCTGTACTTCAATATATGGGAATTATTGTGGCAGAACCCATTGTATGGGTTCTCATGGTGATTCCTCTGGTTGTAAAGATCAGAAAGATTGGCAGAAAGGAAGGAGAATCTCCTTATGGAAAGTCCTGTAACATTAAAAGAAATGCTCTGCTTCCGTGAGGGAAAAGTGTTTTTGCAGAATCAACTGCGGAATAAACACAAAGAAGCAGTGATCGTAGCACTGGGCATGAATATTCCAGGTCCGACGAAGAGTTCTTCTATTATATCAGAAGCATTTGCAGCAGGAGAAGATGCTTTGCTTCTGGCATTGGAGAAGAATGGTCTTAACATACTGGAAGAAATTGAAGTGAAGAAAAAAGAAGGCTATTTAAAAATTGCGGCGGTAGAAAGTAAAGATGCCACAGCGGTAAAACGGATCACCGTTTCTATCGAAGAGTCCCATCCCCTCGGAAGACTATTTGATATGGATGTTTATGACCAGGAAGGAAAAGGGATCGGAAGGGAAGTGCTTGGTGCACCAGTTCGCTCCTGTCTCTTATGCAAAAAAGAAGCAAAGGTATGTGCAAGAAGCCGGAGCCATACGGTAGAAGAACTGTATCAGTATATTGAAACGATGATAAAAGCATGGCTTCGTGAAAAATAGAGAATGATTCTCCCCCAAAACAAAGAAAGTGCTGTAAGATTGATGTTGTCTGATAAATACATTAATTTTGCGGCACTTTCTGTCTTAACAAATTTTAAGGTTCCTTTTCACCCTGGTTAAGATTGTGCATTTACAATGAAATCATACGAAAACAAAAGGGAGGATATAAGCAAAATGGAGATAAAAAAACCAGCCGTGGCGGGAACATTAGAATCCAGTGATTGTCAGGTAACCGTAGAGCCAGGCGATGGAACCATTGATTTTGTGCTGGAAAGTTCCGTCATCAACCAGTATGGGAATCAGATCCGGAAAGTAGTAATGGAAACGCTTAACCAGTTAGGAATCAGCAGCATTAAAATTGCCGTTGTTGATAAGGGCGCTCTGGATTGCACGATTAAGGCACGGGTGGAAGGCGCAGTCAGCCGTTCCACAGACCATTTTGAAAATCATCTTTGGGGAGGTGCAAAAAGCGATGAATCCAAATAAAAAACGGTTAAGAAGAACCATGATGTTTTTAAATGCACAGAAACCAGGACTTGTTAAGGACCCCTATATCTATAAACCCGATTCTCTGATGCTGGACTTAGAAGATGCAGTTGCAGAGAACCAGAAGGATGTAGCAAGATTCTCGCTTTATCACGCATTAAAGGAGATTGACTATAGAGGCTGTGAACGCGTTGTCCGGATCAATGGTCTGGATACAGAATACTGGAAAGAGGATATCCGCTGTGCTGTTGCAGGAGGCTGTGACGCAATCCGTATTCCAAAGACAGAAAGACCTGAAGAGGTCCGTGCAGTTGAAGCAGAGATCGCAGCGGCAGAAAAAGACTTTGACATTCCCGAAGGAAGAACCCTGATTATGGCGGCGATTGAGTCTGCCAGAGGTGTGATGAAGGCATTGGATGTATGCGAAGCTTCGGAACGTCTCTTTGGTATTGCATTATCCGGTGGAGATTATACCAAGGATTTACAGACCCATATTACAGGAACCGGTGTGGAATTAATGGGCGCAAGACAGAACATGATTATTGCCGCAAGAGCAGCAAAGGTCCAGTGTTTTGATACGGTATTTACAAACCTTGATGATATGGAAGGATTCCGCAAGGAAGTTGAAACCATTCATCTCATGGGCTTTGACGGCAAATCCATTGTAAATCCACGCCAGATCCCGGTTGTTCATGAAATATTTACACCAACCCCTAAAGACATTCTGTTTGCAGAGAAGGTCGTAAAAGAAATTGACGATAAGAAAGAGAAGGGGATTGGTGTATTTACAGTAGATGGAAAAATGATCGACATTGCTTTTTATGACGGAGCGAAAAGAACCATAGAGCTGGCGAAAGCCTCCGGTGTATATAAAGGAGATTTATAAGATGATAAATGCAGTAGGGAGAGATATTCCGGAAGAAATCTTAGAACAGACAGGCAAGAAACCCTTTATGGGGAATCATTATTTTGATGGGTATGAATACAAAAAGGATGGCCCGGTTACCAAGTGCGTAATGAATTCCGGAGGCAGTAAGCTGGTGGAAAGTATTCACGATGTTTTGGTGAAATGTGGAATTAAAGACGGTATGACTCTGGGATTCCATCATCACTTCCGTGAAGGTGACTATGTTGTGAATATGGTTATGGAAGAGATCCACAAGATGGGGATAAAGGATATTACCATCTGTGCCAGTTCTCTTGGAAAAGCCCATGATAAACTGGTTGAGATGATAGAAGATGGAACCATTGTAGGAATCCAGTCCTCTGGTGTAAGAGGAAAAATCGGGCAGGCAATATCCGAAGGAAAACTAAAAGGGCTTGCAGTAATGCGCTCTCACGGAGGAAGAGTCCGTGCGATAGAGACGGGTGAAGTGAGAATTGATATTGCATTTGTTGGTGCGCCTACCTGTGACGATTACGGCAATTGCCGGGGAATCGGTGGCAAATCAAATTGCGGTGTGCTTTCTTACTCGATGGTAGATGCGGATTATGCGGACAAGGTAGTTGCCATAACGGACTGTCTGGTGCCATTCCCCAACTTCCCCGCTCATATCTCCATGACAAAAGTGGATTATGTGGTTGTAGTTGATGAAATCGGCAATCCAGATAAGATTGCAACTGGTGCAGCAAAACCAACCAGCGATATGAGAAAACTGATGATGGCAGATTATTGCACTCAGTTCGTTGTCAATGCACCTTACTTTAAAGACGGATTTTCTTATCAGACAGGAGTTGGGGGTGCATCCATTGCCTCTACGATTTCCCTTGCCAAGATTATGAAAGAACGGAACATCCGTATGCGGTTTGGCGTGGGCGGACTGACCAAACCCATGTGCGATCTCTTGGAGAATGGTCAGGTTGATGCTTTGCTTGATACCCAGGATTTTGATTTAAATGCAGTGGAATCTGTTATGAATCAGAAACATTTCCGCATTAGTGCAGGAGAATATGCGGATCCCTTTAATAAAGGCGCCATTGTGAACAAACTGGATTTTGTAATCCTGGCAGCTTTAGAGGTTGATGTGCACTTTAACTGCAATGTGGTAGTGGGTTCTGACGGTGTGATCACAGGTGCCCAGGGCGGACATCCGGATACGGCAGCAGGTGCAAAATGCACCATCGTGATCTCTCCCCTTCTTCAAGGCAGAATCCCGGCAGTCTGTACCGATGTAACGACAGTAACCACTCCCGGAGAGTCGGTTGATGTTGTAATTACTGATTATGGAATCGCCATCAATCCAAGGAGACAGGATCTGATTGAAGCCATGAAAGGGGTGGATCTTCCTTTCAAAACCATTGAAGAATTAAGAGACATTGCTTATTCTATCGTAGGAGAGCCAGAGCGGGTAGTTTTTGATGATCAGATCGTTGGAATCATTGAAGGACGTGATGGAACTGTGATGGATGTGGTGCGTAAGATCAAGGACTTTGAATTTACAGGAGAGTAAACATGCAATTCTGTTCTGGTTTGGATCAGGAGCAAGGATATGAAGCGGCCCTGAGGATCGGAGATATGGCTTACCGGGCATTATTGGAGGAGGTTTATACCTCCCCAAAGCCGGGGCTGGTTGATTTATATTCCAATGGCGCTCATAGAGACATGGATGTTTTTACATTTGAGCGAAGTGCGGCAGCACTAAAGCCCTATTTTGCGGATATGGCGTTGGAAGGTGTGAAAAGTCCGGAGATTCCAGGACTGTTGTTTTCCAATATCAGGAGACTTGGATTAGCCGCAGAAAATGCCATGTTTCAGGCTACAGATGGGGTAAATACTCACAAGGGACTTATCTTTCATATGGGAATACTCTGTGCGGCTGTGGGGGCATGCATCAGAGCAGATAAAATAGTAACCATAAAAGCTCTGATAGAAATGGAGCAGGCAATGGTACGAAAAACCCTGTTAAAAGAGGTCAGTGAGATGCGTGACTTTACCACCAATGGCGAAAAAAATATGAGAAGATATGGAACCATGGGCGCCAGAGGAGAAGCCATAAGCGGCTATGCTTCCATACGTCAGATCTCCCTTCCGGTTATGCGGAAGGGACTTTTGAAAGGGAAGGACTGGAACAGAATCAAGCTGGAGACTTTATTTGCCCTTATGAGTCAGGTCGATGATTCTAATATTATAGCAAGACATGACATAAAGGTACTGAGAGCGGTTCAGAAAAAAGCAGAAGCATTTTTAAAAGACGGTGGAGCCTATAAAAAAGGGGCTCTTACTGTCTTAAAACGTATGGATGCCGAGTTTATAGAGAAGAATATCAGTGCAGGAGGCTGTGCAGATCTGATGGCAATCACCATTTTTTTAACAGAGCTATTGCAGAAATATGGAAAAAAATAAAAAAGGCAGAGGCCTATGGGACAAACCGGTATCCAAGACCTCTGACTGTTACGATGTGGACCGGCTTCTGCCGGTTTTTTTCGATTTTACTGCGCAGACGATTGATATATACCATAATTGCGTTATCGTCAATGGCAATGCTGTTTCCCCATACATGTTCATAAATCATATCCTTTGTGAATACCTGATTGGGCCGTTTGATAAACAACAGCATCAGACTGCTTTCTTTGGAGGAGAGAACAATCTCTTCCCCATCTTTATAAAAGCGCATGGTAGAGGTGTTATAAGAAAAAGGTCCGCACTCAATCACTTCGGAACTATCAAACATCTGATTCTTATTGCGCCGGATTAAAGCTTTGACTTTGGCGCCCAGGACCAGCGGACGGAATGGTTTTGTAATGTAGTCGTCGGCACCAAGAGAGAGACCGTAAAGCGAATCATAGTCTTCGTTTCTTCCGCTGACAATCATCACCGGAGTCTGGTCACCCTGACTGCGGATTCGTTTGATGACTTCAAAGCCTTCCATATCCCCTAACATGACATCCATAAGAATAACATCATAGGAATGATTCTTTAATAAATTCAGTGCTGCAAGGCCGCTGTCTGCGACCGCGGTTTCCAGATCATTGCTGTGCATGACTTTTTCCAATAGTTTATAGACAGCCGGATCATCGTCCACAATTAATACTTTATCAGACATAGCTTCCCCCAAAATTGAAATTTTTGTAGAAATATATCGATATTACTTATGAAAATATTATAATATTAACCTGGAGACAAGTCAATGAGGAATGGGCAAACAAAGAGGCATTCATGAACATTTTAATAGAAATCAGAAAATACAGAGCTGCATTTTTATCCTTTATGATGGCAATCGTGTTGATTATTTTTTCTTTTCTTGTGTTTGGTATATGGAAAGAGTACAAAGATGCAATTATAGACAATCAGAAAAAACAGATGCTTTTAACAACCCAGAGCATGGGAGATAACTTAAAGGCATTTATTGAGGGATATCAGGCTGATATCAATTCCCTTTGTGCCATGGAAGAGGAAAATTACAAAAAAACAGGAACGAAAAGCTGGAACACTCTGGAGGAATATGTCACGTACCATACCCGATATGTATACGATGCCATTTTAGAAGACAGAAACGGCAATCTCTTAAAAAGCCGTCATGGGTATGCGGTGAAACAGGTGTATTCCATTACGGGAATTGATGAAGAGATGAGTTTCCGCCAGTGCAGGCTGGAAAATGGAGAGATGTATCTGCTGATTCGAAAGGAGCTTCCTGACGGAAATGCGGTTTCCATTGTAATCAATACAAAAAGCTATTATGACTCCCTTGTGTCCAATATCCGGCTTGGAACCAATGGTTATGTGGTGATCAAAGATGCCGAAGGAATGATTTTGGTCCATCCCCAGAAAAGCCAGTGGGGAATCAATGTTATATCAGGGCGTAAGCTGATGTTCCCGGAGACAGACTTGACCAGTCTGGAAAAGATGATTGCAAGGCAGAACCGGGGAGAGACAGGGGTTGCTGAATACTATTCCTACTGGTGGGAAGAGCCCGGTGTGCCTGAGGTGAAAAAAATCAGTGCGTTTTCTCCCGCATTTATCGGAAGAGGATTTCTGGTTGTCAGTGCAGTGATTGACTATAATGATATTTATATTCCGGTTGCATCCGGATTTTTTAAGCTGGGTCTGGTTTCTCTTGGAATTGTTGCAGGAGTTTTGGGAATGGTATTTTATATTGGAGCTTTATGGCTGCAAAAGAGAAAGGACCGGGAGGAAATCGCATACCTTCTGGAACTGAACAAGATATTAGAGGAGATGCACCAGAGCGAAGAAACCATTGCCCATCAGCAGAGACTTCAGATTATGGGTACCATGACTGGAGGAATTGCCCATGAATTTAACAATCTGCTGACACCAATTATGGGATATTCAGAGCTTTTAATGCTGGATTTAGCAGACGAATCAGAAGGGTATGAAAATGCCATGGAGATTTATGAAGCCTCTGTAAAGGCGAAAGAGATCATTCAGCAGATATCTTCCCTCAGCCGCAAGAATATGGAGACTGCATATAAATCCATTCATGCGGTAAAAGTACTACGACGTGCCATCAAAATGGTGAATTCAGTCTGCCCCACCAACGTACAGGTGGAGGAGGAGCTGTTTTTAAACAATGAATGTTTCCTGGGTAATGAAACCCAGATGAACCAGGTGATTTTAAATATCTGCGTCAATGCCATTCATGCCATCGGCCATGCAGAAGGAAAAATACAAATCAGGGCAAGCAAGGTCAGTTCTTCTGATTTAGAGCAGTTTAAGCAAATATCCGCATCAGGAGAGTGGAGTTCCTATATCCGGATTGATATTTCGGACAATGGGGGCGGAATGAATGAAGCGGTATTGAAGCAGATTTTTGACCCATTTTTTACAACAAAGAAAAATGGTGCAGGAACCGGACTGGGACTGTCTCTTGTAGAACAGATCATTCATTCCCACAAAGGCAGTATATTTGCGGAAAGCAGTGTAGGAGAGGGAAGCGTATTCCATATCTTTCTTCCGGTCAGTGAACATAAGCAGGAAGTGGTTTCGTCCGCAGGTGCAAAAAGCAGTGAAACTTTAAAACTTCTTATTATAGATGACAATCCGAAAGTGCTGAAACTACTGGAACGGAATTTCAGCAAATTAAAAGTAACCATATTCTCGTGTATGGATTTTAAAGAAGCAAGGAAAACTTTAAAAGAACAGGAAATTGATGCGGTTGTGACCGAACAGTACGTTGCAGGGAAAAGCGGAACGAATTTCTGTATGTCCCTAAAAGGAACGTATCCCCAATTGATCCGCATAATTATGGCAGACCGGGTGACAAAAGAAATAGTGGAAGCAAAACAGCGCAGGATTATTGATGATTACATTGATAAACCGGTATCTGATTCTGCCATTTTAAAAGCGGTCAAAAATTGCCTGGAAGGGATGGAATAGATGGTACTTATTGACAAAATCTGTAGAAAGATTGTATATTAATGAGAGTATATAAATAATGTCCCAATAGGAGAATGAGATGCAAAAAGAATATTTAATGGAATCAGAGGAAGTCTTAAGTCAGTTGGGGTCATCCCACCAGGGACTTTCTGAATTACAGGTAGAGGAAAGACGGACCAGATATGGTCCTAATAAGTTGACGGAAGGAAAAAAAGAAAGTCTGTTCCACAAGTTTTTGAAAGAACTTGGGAATTTTATGACTATTATTCTGATTGCTGCAGCGTTTATTTCCGGCGCAACCTCTCTTTATGTAGGGGAAAGCATGATTGATACCGTTATCATCCTTTTTGTGGTTGTCATTAATGCCATTCTTGGAGTTTATCAGGAATCAAAAGCAGAGTCTGCCATTGAATCTCTGCAGGAGATGGCTGCCGCTACTTCAAAAGTCATCCGCCATGAAAGACATCTTACCGTTCGTTCGGAAGAGCTGGTTCCTGGTGATGTTATATTATTAGAGGCTGGTGATTCTGTTCCGGCTGATGCAAGAATTTTAGAGTCTGCCAGTCTGAAAGCAGAGGAAGCAGCATTAACCGGTGAGTCTTTGTCTGTATCAAAGACAGCGTCTGTAGTGGGAAAAGACGGGGCAGAGGTAGCTTTGGCTGACCGCAAGAATATGGTATACACCGGTTCTACCATTGTCTATGGAAGAGGAAAGGCTGTGGTCTGCCATACCGGAATGGACACAGAGATCGGTCATATTGCTGATGCGCTGAATGCAGCAAAAGATGAAGAAACACCTCTTCAGATTAAATTAAACCAGTTATCAAAGATTCTTTCCATACTGGTCCTTGTAATCTGCGCCCTCATGTTTGCCATTGATCTTGCAAGACTTGGTTTTTCGGGACAGGGAATACATTTAAGGGAATTAATTGATACCTTCATGGTTGCCGTATCACTGGCAGTGGCAGCAATTCCTGAAGGACTGGCTGCGGTTGTTACCATTCTCTTATCCATTGGTGTTACCAAGATGTCCAGAAAACAGGCTATTATCAGAAAGCTGACAGCCGTGGAAACCCTTGGCTGTACCCAGATTATCTGTTCGGACAAGACAGGAACCCTTACCCAGAATAAGATGACGGTGGTGGAACATGCCTCTGATAACGAGTCCATGCTCATAACAGCGATGACTCTCTGTTCCGATGCGGAACTTGACCCGGATAAGAAAGAAGCAGTAGGCGAACCTACCGAATGTGCTTTGGTTAACGATGGATTTAAGCAGGGTCTTTCCAAGAATGATTTAAAGAAACGTTATGTGCGAATTGGAGAGGCGCCTTTTGATTCTGTAAGAAAGATGATGTCCACCGTTCATAAAAAAGAGGATGGCACACTGGTTCAGTTCACCAAGGGTGCACCGGATGAAGTGTTAAAACGATGCAGCAAGGCATATATAGGCGGAGCAGAAGTGGAAATGACAGAGGATATCCGAAAAGGTATTCTGGAATCCAATAAATCCATGGCGGACAAAGCGCTTCGGGTGCTCTGCGGTGCCATGAGAACGTGGGAAGAAAAACCATCTTCCTATGAGCCGGAGGTACTGGAACAGGATCTGGTGTATTTAGGCCTTTCCGGCATGATTGATCCGGTTCGTCCTGAGGTAAAGGCAGCAATCAAAGAGTGTCAGGAAGCAGGAATCCGCCCGATTATGATCACTGGAGATCACAGGGATACAGCCGTTGCCATTGCAAAAGAACTTGGTATCCTGGAAGGCGACCATATGGCAATTACCGGTGCGGAGCTTTCTAAGATCAGCGATGAGGAGCTTTTGGAAACCATTCAGAATTACTCCGTTTATGCCAGAGTACAGCCGGAGCATAAGGTGCGGATTGTAAAAACCTGGAAAAAGCTTTCTAAAGTCACTGCAATGACTGGGGATGGAGTCAATGATGCTCCTTCCATTAAAGAAGCGGATATTGGTGTGGGAATGGGAATTACGGGAACTGATGTAACAAAGGACGTGGCAGATATGGTTCTTGCTGATGATAACTTTGCGACCATTGTATCAGCAGTTGCAGAAGGACGGCGGATCTATGACAACATTAGAAAAGCCATTCAGTTTCTTCTGTCCTCCAATCTGGCAGAGGTGATTTCCGTGTTTGTTGCCAGTCTCCTTGGATTTACCATCTTAAAACCGGTTCATCTGTTGTGGATCAATTTAATTACAGATTGTTTTCCTGCCATTGGACTTGGAATGGAAGCAGAAGAAGCCGATATTATGAAGAGAAAACCAAGAAATCCCAAGGACGGAATCTTTTCCGATGGGGTTGGCAGGGAGACTCTGTTTCAGGGATTTGTAATTGCACTGCTGACGTTAGCGGCTTACTTTATCGGACATTATATGGAAAGTGGTGTGTGGGAGATTGCAGAAAGTGCGGATGGCATGACCATGGCATTCTTGTCCCTGTCCCTGCTTGAGATGTTCCATTCCTTTAATATGAGGTCCAGGACAGATTCCATTTTCAGACTGAGAACAAGAAATGTCTTTTTAACGGTTTCCCTGTGCTGTTCTTTTCTTTTGACAACGGCTGTGATTTATGTACCGTTTTTAAGAGAAGCTTTTTCTTTTGAGTATATTTCCTTTAAGGAATATGTGGTGGCTGTGCTGATTGCCGTATCGATTATTCCAATTATGGAGATTTTAAAATTAATGAAAAGAAAGAAATCTTAAAATTTTTTAAGTATGTTTTTATTGCCCCTTAAGATAGTCCGTTTAATATGATTACATGATACTTTAAGCATCAATATTAAAAGGGGGATCATTTTTATGATTACTATCTTAGCATGGCTCATGATAATCGTTTTTCTTGGATTAGTCATGACCAAAAGGCTGCACCCGTTTACGGCACTGATCAGTGTCCCGCTGGTGTTTTCCATTGTCGGTGTGTTCACCGGCACAATGAAGGAACCAATTGCCAAATATCTTGAAAAAGATGCTGCAGATTCTTTGTCCATTATGGATCAGATCGTAGCTCTTGGTAAGATGTCCCAGGACGGTCTGGTAAAGAGTTCCAAAACCGCATTCATGCTGCTCTTTGCAATACTATTCTTCTCCATTATGCTGAATGCTGGACTTTTTGACCCGATTGTCAACACAGTTATCCGGATTGCAGGGGGAGATCCGGTTAAGGTTTTAGTGGGAACTGCAATTGTGGCTGCAGCCGTTTCTTTAAACGGTGATGGCACCACAACCACTCTGATCTGCTGTACTGCTTTCATTCCGATTTATAAAAAGCTCAACTTAAAGATGCTTTATCTTGGTGTTCTGGTCATTCTTATGAATACCATCATGAACCTGCTTCCGTGGGGCGGACCAACTGCCCGTGCGATGGCGGTTATGGAAGTGGAAGGCGGTCCGGTGCTTGCAGCTCTTGCGCCAGGTATGGTTATTTCCATTATTTACATGCTGTGTGTTGCAGCCTACCTTGGTCTTAAAGAGAGAAAAAGAGTTGGAATTCAGAAACTTTCCGCAGCCGAACTGGCACAGACCACCCAGTCTGATCCGGAAGCGGAAGCATTAAAACGTCCAAAACTGATCTGGTTCAATGCCATTTTAACCATTGGAACGGTTGCTCTTTTGGTTACGGACAAACTTCCATCCTCTTTTTTATTCCTGGTTGCATTAGTAATTGGTCTTATGGTAAACTACAGACAGATCAAGGAACAGAAAAACCGTATTCAGGATAATGCAGGCGATGCGTTACAGGTAGTTATTCTGGTTATTGGTGCAGGTATGTTTTCCGGTTTATTCGGAAATACAGGTATGAGCGATGCGCTGGCACACAGCATGGTAAGTGCACTTCCTTCTTCTCTTGGAAGATGGTGGGGACTTGTTACTGCAGTGGTTTCCGCACCCGGTACCTTCTTCTTATCAAATGATGCTTACTATTATGGTATTTTACCGGTTTTTGCTGAGGCTGGAGCAAAGTATGGCTACACGGCTCTCAACATGACAGTAGCATCTTTATTAGGTCAGGCATTCCATTTATTGAGCCCGCTGGTAGCTTTCATCTATCTTCTGTTGAACATGACAGGACTTGAGATGGGCGAGTGGCAGAAGGAATCCGCAAAATGGGCACTGGGAATTTTCGTAATTTTCATTGGTGTTGCGGCAATTACTGGAGCTTGTCCATTATTTATTTAAAGAAATTACAGGCAGATTGAGATTGGAGACAAACATGAGCATATTATTAGAAGGGCTACTCTCGTTTACATGGCAGCAGGCAGTGATGATGCTGATTGGCTGCGCCCTCATGTATCTGGGGATCAAAAAAGAGTATGAGCCGACACTTTTGGTCCCCATGGGACTGGGCACGATTTTGGTTAATTTCCCGTTGTCCGGTATTATTACACAGCAAAGCACCGGAGTTGAAGGAGTACTGAATGTGCTTTTTGATGCCGGAATATCGACTGAACTTTTTCCGCTTCTTATTTTTATCGGAATTGGAGCGATGATTGATTTTGGTCCGTTACTGCAAAACCCTTTTATGATGTTGTTTGGTGCTGCTGCGCAGTTCGGTATTTTTGCTACGATTGTTATTATCGTATGCTTTACAGATTTAAGCCTTCCAGAAGCTGCTTCCATGGGTATTATCGCAGCAGCAGATGGTCCTACCAGCATTTTTGTGGCTGGTAAACTGGCGCAGAATCTCCTGGGACCGATTACGGTTGCGGCGTATTCTTACATGGCTCTGGTACCGATCATCCAGCCGCCTGTCATTAAGGCACTGACAACGGAAAAAGAACGTAAGATTCATATGAAATATGAACCAAAGAATGTATCAAAGACAGCAAAGATTCTCTTTCCGTTAATTATTACTTTTGTAGCTGGTTTTGCTGCACCGATGTCCCTTCCATTGATTGGATTTCTGATGTTCGGCAACCTTTTAAGAGAATGTGGTGTATTAGACCGGTTAAGTGATTCTGCACAGAATGAGCTGGTTAATATTATCAGTATTTTACTTGGACTTACGATCTCCTTAAAGATGACAGCAGATGAGTTCTTGAATTTCAAGACTCTGTTAATTATTGCTTTTGGTCTGTTAGGTTTTGTGTTCGATACCGCAGGCGGTGTTATCTTTGCAAAGATTTTAAATGTATTCCGCAAAGAGAAGATCAACCCAATGGTGGGAGCTGCCGGTATTTCTGCATTCCCAATGAGCAGCCGTGTCATTCAGAAGATGGCAACTAAAGAAGACCCGCAGAACTTTATTCTGATGCACGCAGCCGGTGCCAACGTGTCCGGTCAGATTGCGTCAGTAGTGGCTGGTGGACTTTTACTTTCTTTCTTCATGTAAAAGGAACTTCTTTCACATGTAACTGCGCTGTCCCGTAAGGGGGAATGGAGGAAATGATGTCAGATATTTTAGCAAAGGCATTGGAATTAATGGGAGTTGGAATGGGCGGTATTTTCATTGTTATGATCCTGCTCTATGTGATTTCCCAGGTGCTGTTGAAGATGACTGCACCAAAAGAAGAAAAATAAATAAAAATCCTAAGAATAAAATAATTGTGAAAAAAGGTTCCGTATCCGTCCTGGATATGGAACCTTTTTTTTATGATACGGGAGATAATCTTCCGCAGGAAATATCCATGATAAATCCCTGTATGATCACATTGTTTGGAATGAGAGGATGGTCTTTTATCAAGGTGACCGATTGCTTTACTGCAGTTTTGATGCTGTCCATTCCCTGAAGCCAGGAATCCAGATCAAAGCCTTCCTCTTTCAGCTTTTGTATGGTATCCCGCTCAATGCCCCTTTGAACCAGGTGGGTAATCAGAGTTTCCGAAGATATGGTGGCGGACAGACAGTCTGTATGTCCGATCACCATGACTTCTTCCACACCAAATTCTAAAATAGCAATCAGAAGGCTGCGGATGGTGCTGTCGTAAGGATTTATAATTACGCTTCCGGCGGTCTTAATCAGTTTTACGTCTCCGCTATGTACACCCAGTGCAGCCGGAAGAAGCTCTACCAGACGGGTGTCCATACAGGTAATAATAGCCAGCCTTTTCTTCGGGTATTTGTTGGATGAAAAGTGCTTATAAAAGCCGCTGTTCACAAAAGTATCATTGTACTTTAAGATTTGATCAATCATAGTATTCCTCCATTATAATTGAATTATATTTATTATAATTATGGAATCTTAATGTGGTCTTTCATGATGCCTTAAAGATTGTTTAGCTGGTCTGGTTATTCGATGCTAACTATTTTATACTTATATGAGTTGGTAAAATATGCACAAAAATACTTCTGAAAATTAAAGAATTATTTTGTTAAAATAGACATTAAGTTAATAAAAAATAATAAAATAATAGTGATAATTAATAAAAAGAAATGTAATAATTCAATAAAAATTAAGCATATTTCAAACTTTGGTTGAATAATTCCATGGCAGCTTGTAGAATAGACGTGTAAGTGCTTTCACAATAATTTGGGAGGGAACCAGAATGAAAGTTATCTTGAAACGAAGCAGAAAAGCATTAGCACTCTTTCTAGCGGCAACCATGCTGCTTCCGGTTATGATGCCTCAGGGAGGGGCAGCTTATGCAGAACAGCTCATGGGACAAGCAAAGGAGAAGGGGAGTGTGGCAACGCCATCTCAGGCAACGCCATCCCAGGCTGTGATATCCCAGGGGGATGAGAAAGCCTCATCCCAGGTGGTGGTATCCTTAGACAACCTGGCAAGCCCGTCTCAGGCAACGGGAATTTTAGAGGCGGAACCCCGGTTTGACCGGACAAGGGGAAGTCAGGACGTTACCGGGTTAAGAGTTCCAACCCTTGCTTATGATGACACATCTCTTACTCTGGTATGGGAGAAACCGGAGAATTATGAGAGTGTGGCGAATTACAATGTGTACCTGGGTGGGGAAAAAATCGGGGATGCAAGAAGTAATTTTGCCAGACATGCGGACTGGGCAGACACTTATATGAAGTCCTTTTATGACTACTATGAGAGTAAGTCCATTGACATGGTAAAGGTGGACATCCATACATTCCGTGCAGATGGATTAAAGCCAGATACCAGTTATACGTTTTCTGTCATAGCCGTTGACTCTTCCGGCAATGAACTGGGAGAAAGCGCATCAATTACCTGCTCTACAGCTAAAGCTCCGGAAATATTTGACATCAGGGAGTACGGTGCAAAAGCGGTAGAAGAAGGATTTGTCTCTCTTAATGAGGAGCAGGAAGCTTTTGTCAGAGCCAACACAGAAGCGATCCAGGCAGCCATTGACGATTGCAGCGAAGGCGGAAAAGTGGTGATTCCGGAAGGAATCTACATGTCAGGTGCGCTGTATTTAAAGAGCAATATGACATTGGAACTGGAAGAAGGCGCTGTGCTTTTCGGTTCACCCGATGTGAACCATTACGACCAGAACTATCTTTTGTATCCCTATTCCACAGATACCAGATCCTGGGCGCTGATTAATACATACAGTGCAGACGAAAACGGAGGTTTTGAGAATATCCGTATCGTGGGAAAAGGAACTGTCTATGGAAACGGATGGAAGTATGGAACAAAAGGTGATGTGGCTGGAGATGGATATGGAGTTCATCACCAGGAGAGACAAAGCGGAGATCCGGACTGGAAACAGGGAGATCTAAAAAAGTATGCACTGAAACGCTGGGTTGCCGGAAAGAGCGGAAGTGCAACAAATCTGGGAATTCTTGCAAAGAATGCCTATGACAACGGAAGGGCAAAGGGACTCAATGAAACTGGCGCCTATTCCACAAGACCGAATCTGATTGTATTAAGAAACGTAAATGGGGTATATATTGAGGGAATTACAGCAGAAAACCCTGCCATGCACACCATTGCAGTCTTAGACAGCGAAAATGTGGTATCAGAGAATGTAAAATATATTACATACGATGCAAATAACGCAGATGGAATTGAGCTTGGCAATACGCAAAATGCCATGGTCTATAACAACTTTTTTGATACGGGAGATGATGCAATTAATTTCGCAACCGGTATGGGAAAAGGAGTGCAGGACACCGAGCAGAAGCCTTCCAGCGGAATCTGGACATTTAATAACTTCTTAAGAGAATGTCATGGAGGAGCCATTGCGGCAGGAAGCCATACAGGAGCAGGAATCGGCGATATGCTGGTGGAGGATAATGTATTAAACCACAGCGATATGCCTTTCCGTTTCAAAAGTGCACCGGCAAATGGAGGAGGGGTATACAATGTTCTGATTCGTGATTGTGCTGTTGGAGATTCAGAAAAGGTATTTACCTTTAACACCACCTATAGCGATGCCAATCAGTCCACTTCTGTGGAACCGGCGGATAAACCCGCAGAATTCAGCAATATCAGTGCCTATAATATTACGGCTGATACAGTGACAAAGAATACCCTGGATATTATGGCGGATGTAGGTTATGAAAATCCCCATAAGACCTGGCATAATCACCACGATCTGTATTTCCAGGACATTACATTTACAAACATTAATAAGAAATTATCATCTTCCTCAGAAATTATTAATGGGGCTTCCAATGTAACCTTCCACAATGTGGTTATGAACTGGACTGGAATTGAAAAGGAGGAAGATGACGGGGCGGCAACCGGCTATAAAGCCTGGGGAACTATTAACTCCAGCAATGACTTAATGTTTACAGGAACCACAACCCAGTCGGTGAACTCCTATGATGCCATGGCAAAACCTGTATGGCCGGAGAATACGCCAAATCTTGCCAGTGCCTCAGAGGCGGAAAGAGCGGGGGGAGAACATCGTGTAACATTAAAATGGCCGGCAGCTACAGACGGAGAGCAGATATACGGAAAAGGAAAGGTTACCGGTTATATTGTAGAGACTTATGTAGATGATCAGTTGGTTGATGTAACAAAACCAGATCCCTCTACAACCGTTGAGTTAAAAGGGCTGTCCTCCGATACTTCCTATGTATTTGTGGTGTATGCAGTGGATGGACCAGGGAACCGGATTGCTGGACCCAGATATGATTTTGTGACATCTACTGGAGACTCCAAAGAAATTAAGGAACCTTCAAGCGATAAGGTAAGCGTATCCGGAACCGGCTATACCTGGGGAACTGCCAAGTTTAAGTCAGCCAAAGCTGCTGATCCAAGGGTTCGTGGATACCGGGCTTATGTAAACGGAGAACTGACAACAACGGTATATAATTATCAGTTAACAAAACCAGATGCAGAGGACATCTCCATCACTGTGGGACGGATGCTGGAAAATGAAAATGAAGTAGCATTGGAAGCGTTTACCGATGGAGGGGAATGTTACGGATACGAGGAAGTAACCGTAAAAACCACAGCAAACTATGATTTCCATGCACCAGAATGGGGCTCCAACCCATTAAAGGCAAGTCTGGAAGGGGATTCTGTGCGGCTGAGCTGGAAAAAGCCTGCAGATGAATCCGGAATCTATGCTTATCGGATTTATGTTGATGGCAAACCTCTTTATACAACAGAAGGAGATTACTTCAATCATGTAAATGGGACTTATACAACAACGGATATGTCCTTTTTGATAACGGATCTGGATTTAACCATTCCTCATACATTCCGGGTTGAAGCAGCAGACAACTGGTGGAAAGCAAAAAATGGAAGCGGACCTTACCACTGGACTAATAGCGGACCAGAAATTACCTGGGACCGGTCAATGGGAGAACAGCTCTGGAGGTCTTCTGCTTTCGGGCAGTCTACGGATTTGAATTTTAAATCCAACATTCTGCCAGACAAAGTGGGGGTTAACTACACCTGGCCGATTGATTCTGAGATTCCCCTTAATTTAGAGGGAAAACCAGTGGAAGATGTGGTAATTGAATCAAGAGGCGGAAAACTGCAGGCAGGCCACGACGGACTGACTTTTTATTACACAGAAGTTCCTACCAGCAAGAATTTCTCTCTGACTGCAGATGTTACGGTAGAGCAGCTTGGACCGGAGGAAGGCTCTAAGGCAAATCTCCAGGAAGGTGCTGGACTTATGGTTCGTGATGTGGTTGGAAGCCCGAGAAAAGACCCTCTGGAAGAAGGGTATGAAGAATATCCGGCAGCTTCCAACATGGTAATGCTGAGTATTCAGGCAGCTTCCAAAGGGTTAAATGCGGATTTGAATCTTCTGGCAGCAGCCCGCTACGGGGTAAACAGCCCGGCTGGAAACTTAAAATCAGTAAAAACAACCTCCACGTTTGCTCAGTCCGTATCCAAAGCAGATAAAAAATATGCGCCTGCGGATGCTCCTTATATTTCTAATTTTTATGGAACGGAATTAAAACTGAAACTGATGCGGACAGACCAGGGCTTCTTTATGGAATATCTGGATGACCAGGGGAATGTAGTTTCTTTTTATACGTTTAAAGACACAAATGTAACCCCTAATATTGTGTCCCATCTGGATGAGGAAACCATGTATGTAGGCTTTTTCGCAGCGAGAAATGCCAGAGTGGCAGTAAGGAATATTTCACTGGAACTGTCTGATGTGGTAACACCGGACGAATCACCGGCTTATGTGGCACCGGATCGTGAAAACGGATCTGTATATGTGGCTTCTTCGTCTTATAGCAATGACTCTTCCTATACCATACAGGCGCTGACGAATCAGTCCGGAACCATGACTGTCAGCCAGAATGGCAAAATACTGGTATCTGGAAAGCCGGTTACAGCAGGAGTTCAGTTCACTCATCCGGCAGTTGTTGAAGAAAATGAAGCACAATTTGAATTGAAATTTGTTCCATCAGAAGGCGCAGCAGCTGGAAGGGAGCAGACAGAAACCTTTAAGGTTATAAGAGAAGATTATGGAACCGATCTCTATGTGTCTCCAAAAGGAGGTGAGGAAGCTTCTGGAACAAAAGAAGATCCCATGTCCATAGAGGGTGCCATAAAACGTCTGGTGCCAGGAGGAACGATTTATATGGCAGAGGGGACTTATGATTCCTTTACCATTCCTCTTACTTCCTCTGGCAATGAGTCCGGACGGAAAGCTTTAAAGGCACAGGGAGCGGTAAAAGTCACCGGTAATGGAAAGATCTTTGTTCTGGATTCGGATTACTGGGATGTGACAGGTCTTGATGTGGATGGGAAGCAGATCGAAGGAAGCAGAGGAGTGATGATTCACGGAAGCCACAATGTGTTAAAAGACACTCTGATCCATCATACTTCCAGTGATGCAGGACTTACCATTACAAAGAAACGGGGCAGCCGTACATTATGGCCTTCTTACAATCTGGTGGAGAACTGTGAATCATTTAACAATATTGACGGCTCAAGGATCAATGCGGATGGGTTTGCGGCGAAGTCCTGTTCCGGAGACGATAACAAGTTCTTAAACTGTGTATCCCATGATAATGCAGACGATGGCTGGGATACCTATAACACCCTGGCTGACGGACCAAACGGCAGAACCATTATTGAGAACTGTATTGCATACAACAATGGAAATAATGGATTTAAGATGGGGGGAGAGGGCAGAGAAGTACCTCATATTTTAAGAAACAGCATTGCATTCCATAATAATCTGGATGGAATCACAGATAACTTTAATCCGGGAGAATTGCTGATTGAGAATAATACTTCCTTTGACAATGTTCGTTTTAACTTCATCATGCGTCCCAGTCCTTATAAAAAGGATGCAGAGGGCAATCTGACCGCCGATGGAACTGCAAGAAATAACGTTTCTTACCGGACGGACGGCTACAGTGCTTCGCTGAAAAAAGTGTACGATGATAAGATTGCGGCAAAAGTTCTAGAGAATAACTATTTTTATCAGAATGGAACCAATGCAGCAGGACCGGAAAACTTTATTTCCTTAAATCCGGCAGAAAGTTTCTACCGGGAAAATGGAATCATCATGTTTGGCAATTTCCTTCGTCCGGCAAAAGGCAGTATGCTGGAAAAATCTGGTGCAGGAGCGGTCCTGCCGGGAATTGACATTCCAGAACCGGAACCAAACCCAGAACCGGTAAAACCAGAACCAACAGAAAGAGACAGTGATTCTGACCGGGATTACGGTATTCCGTCAGCACCTCAGACCCCGGATACCCCTGGTGACTGGCAGAAAGATTCTTCTGGCTGGCGCTTTAAAAAGAGCAATGGAACAGAAGTGAAGGCAGACTGGGTGAAAAAGAACGGAATCTGGTATTATCTGGCAGAGAATGGATATATAGTAACTGGCTGGAATCAGGTAAACGGAATCTGGTATTATATGGATGAAAGCGGAGCCATGCAGAAAGGCTGGTTCTTAATCAATGGAATCTGGTACTATGCACACCTTGACGGCGCAAGAGCAGTTGGCTGGATTTATGTAAAAGAACACTGGTATTATCTCAACGAAAAGGGAGAGTGTCTTATGGATACAGTCACACCAGATGGATACCAGGTGGATAAAAACGGAGCATGGATCAGGCAGTAACAGCAGTTTTTGGTTTTTCGCAGGTTTGCCCTTGACAAACCTGCGAAAAATCCATATACTAATTTATAACTTCATAATACCATGAAAAGCATTGATAAGAACAAGTAGCAGTACGAAGAACCACACAGAAAGCAGCCGGTTGATGAGAGGCGCGTGGAACTCGGATTGTGAATACATCTTTGAGCTTCACACCCAACGGCAGATGCCAAGTAGGCTGTGACGGATTCCTGCACCCGTTATTGTGCTAGAGTATCAGATCAGGTACTCAAAAAGATAAACAGTGTGAACTGTTTATGAAAAAAGGTGGTAACACGGGATTTCAACCTCGTCCTTTTATTAGGACGGGGTTTTTTGTATTGATCAGAGAGGAGAATTGCAATGACAATTTACGAAGAATTAAAAGCAAGGGGACTGATTGCCCAGGTAACCAATGAAGAAGAGATCAGCAAGATGGTAAATGAGGGAAAAGCTATATTTTACATTGGTTTTGATCCCACAGCCGACAGCCTTCATGTGGGACATTTTATGGCTCTGTGCCTGATGAAACGTCTTCAGGAGGCTGGGAATAAGCCGATCGCTTTAATTGGAGGAGGTACCGGAATGATCGGAGATCCTTCCGGCAGAAGTGATATGCGCCAGATGATGACGGTGGAGATGATACAGCATAACTGCGACTGCTTTAAAAAGCAGATGAGCCGTTTTATTGACTTTTCCGAAGGAAAGGCGATGATGGTCAACAATGCTGACTGGCTTATGGAACTGAATTATATTGAACTTCTTCGTGAAGTAGGCTCTCATTTCTCTGTTAACCGTATGCTGACGGCAGAGTGTTATAAACAGCGTATGGAAAAAGGGCTTAGTTTTCTGGAATTTAACTATATGATCATGCAGAGTTATGATTTCTATGAGTTATTCCGCCGTTATGGATGCAATATGCAGTTTGGCGGAGATGATCAGTGGAGTAATATGCTTGGCGGTACAGAACTGATTCGCCGCAAATTAGGCAAAGATGCCCACGCCATGACCATTACTCTTTTGCTGAATTCAGAAGGTAAAAAGATGGGCAAGACCCAGTCTGGTGCAGTGTGGCTTGATCCGGAAAAGACATCACCTTTTGATTTCTTCCAGTACTGGAGAAATGTGGGAGATGGAGATGTTTTAAAATGCCTTCGTATGCTGACCTTTTTACCTCTTGAGCAGATTGATGAGATGGATCAGTGGGAGGGCAGCCAGTTAAACAAGGCAAAAGAGATTTTGGCATATGAACTGACAAAACTGGTACATGGAGAAGAAGAGGCAGAAAAAGCCCTGAAAGGAGCCAGAGAATTATTTGCCGGCGGCAATGCGGCAAATATGCCTTCCTATGAGCTGGAAGACTCTGATTTTACCGATGGAAGTGTGGATATTCTGACCATTTTACAGAAATCAGGTCTTGCACCAACTCGTTCCGAAGCAAGACGTAACGTGGAACAGGGTGGTGTTTCTGTAGATGGAGATGCAGTAACTGATGTAAAGGCAGTATTTACAAAAGAAGCATTTTCCGGAGAGGGACTTGTTGTAAAACGAGGCAAGAAAAAGTTTGTAAAAGTATCTGCAAAATAGAAAAAAGCTGGTACCCAGGATATTATCCCGGCGGTACCAGCTTTTTTACGGCCAGAAATAAGGCGGATCAGGCACTTTAATGGAAAGGGCAAAGGAAAAGCGTTCTTCACTGGTCCTTAAATTAAGAAAATGGTCATATTCATTCCAGAGCTTTTGATAGACATTTAAAACCGGAAGGCAACGCTTGTCCGTAGTATCTAAAATTCTGTCCAGATTCCAGACTGCCATATCAACTAAAAAGGAATCGAGAAATCCTGCTTTTTTCATATGAACCAGTATGGTTTTAATCTGGTCTCTTGGAAAGGGTTCCTTATAGCTTCTTGTTCCGGTAAGAGCACTGATAATATCTGCAATGGCAACAAGACGTTCTTCTGTGTTTAAGTCCTTTCCCATAAGTCCTTTCGGATATCCGGTGCCGTTAATCTTCTCATGATGCCGCAGAGCAATCCGGGCAATGGGCTCATCAATCATGCCTCCGAATATTTCTTCTGTCAGATCCACATGGGTGCGCATGATGGCCATGTCTTCCTCATTTAGTTTGCCTGGATTTTCCAGGATTTCTACGGGGATTGCGATTTTCCCCAGGTCGTGAAGCAGGGCGCCGCACAGTACCAGATTAAGTTTTTCTTCGCTCAGATTAATCAGTTTTCCCAGTTCATAGCTGATGCTTGTAGTGGTTATGGTATGGGTCACGGTGTAATGGCTTCTAAAATCTATAATAAAAACCAGCATTTTTAAATAGTCTGTGGTGTCTTTCGGGGAAAGAGGGATTCTGGTTAAGAATTCCAGGTAGGCGGAGTCCTGACGCCATTCTTGCTCAATGGAATCCTGAAAGTCCAGATCCGATGCCAGCTTTAAAATATGGGGAGCAAACGCGGAATTGGTCTGATTGTTCAGCATTTTCAGGGTTTGTGCCCAGGTTTTCTTCTCCAGGGAAATGGAAACATCAATCCGGTCTGCCAGGTGAATGAGCTGGGCAATCTCTTTTAACTGCTCGCTTAACTGATCCTGGTCTTTTAGCAGATCCCAGCGGATATGATGCAGAAGAACGGCAGGTGCCAGTTCTTTAAGGGGGGAAAAATAAAGGATAAAGAGGTATCCGTAAAAGGAGTGGTTCCAGATATCATTTGTCTCAAATTTCAGCATCTTGGATACTTCTTCTGTTTTAAAAGCCCCAATGTCATGGAGCTGGGCGGCAAAACAGATGTTGCGCAGTTCTTCTTCTGAATACCTTCCTGTTTTGTGTACCATACAAAAAATAATATAAGCAACGTGGCTGCCGTGTTCGGTGAGCCTTGGGTCTACATAGTTGCAAAAGCGCCGGATAATTCCCAGGATACTTTCGTTGTTAATCGTTTGTGTATATTGGATCTGCATCATGTTCCTCCTCTGGAATCACTGGTCTTAGGATAGTTTACCATAAGGTATAATACTTGAAAAGAAGAAATAAAAAGCCCTGATTGAAATGGTTGAGAATCATACTGGTGAGAGGTATAATTATACTAGGGCGCATATAAAAGTATAGGGGGTATTTACGGATGGAAGAAACTTTGATTTACAGCAATCCTCTTTCCAAAGAGACTGATATCAAAGATTTTATTCTGGAGGGAAAAGCAAAGATCAGTTTTGAAAACGGGTCTATGTGTCTGGAAAATCAATGGAGTGACCGGCTGGGCCAGAGAGCGAATTATGTGCTGTGGTGCCCCAGAGATTTTCCGGAGAATGTGAAGGTTACCTGGGAGTTTAAACCATTAACCGATCACGGTCTTTGTATTTTGTTCTTTGCGGCTTCTGGAAAAGATGGAAAAGACCTTTTTGATGCTTCCCTTTCCAAAAGAACAGGGGAGTATCCCCAGTATCACAGCGGAGATATGAATGGGTATCATGTCTCGTATTTCAGGAGAAAAGAGCCGGAAGAACGTGCCTTTCATACCTGTAATCTAAGGAAGAGTAGAGGGTTTCATCTGGTGTCACAGGGGGCTGATCCCATTCCGGATTCAGAGGATGCCAGAGATTTCTATGAGCTTTCCATAGAAAAATATCAGGATCACATCACGTTTTCTATTAACGGTTTAACGGTGTTTCAGTTTGAGGACGATGGAAAAACCTATGGAGAACCGTTGGCCGGGGGAAAGATTGGGTTTCGTCAGCTGGCTCCGTTGAAGGCGGAGTACCGAAATCTGAATGTGTATCAGTTAGGATAGGAAAAAGAGAAGTCCGGGGGGCAAAGCAGCATTACTATAAAAAAGAAGGACAGAGGAAATTGAAGAAACGTGTAAAATTCGAAAACCGCCTGTTTTTACAATTTCTTTTGCTGGTAACAGTACCTCTGATCGTTATGGGGATTGTTTCTTATGATATTTATATCAAGGGGGAAACCGCAAAAAGCAGACAGGCTCTGGAATCTTATTGTGAAAGTGTAGCAAATGAATATGAAAATGTATTTTCGTCCATTCGGGAGTATTATCTGGACAGCACCGGAAGTACATCGGTGAAATGGCTGGTGAACCAGCAGGAGGTTCCTTATTCCAAGTATAAGGAGCTGAGACAGGCACAGAATCTCCTTCAGGGAAATTACTTTCTTTCCAAATACATCAGTTTCTATAACTTTGTAAATGTAAAGGAAGGCTGGGTGCTCAATAAGTATGGAATGTATTCCATAAAAGATTTAAAGAACAAAAAAGAGCTGGAGCAGTTTATTGGCCAGCAAAAGGATGTACTGCTGTCGTTATACTGGCTGAACCGGACCGATGTGATCGGACCATACCATGGAACCGTAAAGGAATCAGGATTTGTGGATCTGTCGGGAGAGCTTCTTGTTGTAAAAGAGGAATACAGCAGTGTGGGAATGGTATATCTTCTGACGGTACGTCTGAATACGGATCAGCTTTCCCGTCTGTCAGAGCCTTATCAGAAGATGGGGTATGATGTAACGGTTTTAAGCGGAAAAAAGGTGTTAATGGAGACCAATCAGGGTCTTACAGAGACTTATCTGAAAGCCGCAGAGAAAGGAACTTTAAAAAGCGGAATCTATACTTCTCCCGGTGGGAAGAAATACCGGCTAAGTGTAAAGGAATCCGGGGGAAACAATCTTACCTATATTACCGGTATGGATATGGACAAGATGAACCGGGGCGGCATTCCTTATGTGCTGGCATCTGCTGCCATTATTGCTGTATTCGGAATTCTTCTGGTGGGATTGAGATTTGCGGCAGTGGCATTTTCAAAACCAGTTCTGATGTTACAGAAGTTTGCAGACGATCAGAATGTGCAGATCAAGGAGTTATTTTTAACAAATCTTTTGAAAGGCGAACTGAATATGGAAAAGATTCAGGAGACCATGAAAAAGTATGAGATGGAATCCTGGAATTCCTATCGTCTGATTGCCATTGCCTGTAAATTCGAGGAGAAGGGGGAACCCCTGCCTCAGGAGGAAAAGGACCGGATCAATAAAGAGATTATTCTCCATCTGCCTGATTATGTGAAAGAAGCATTCTTTGTTTCAGCAGTTTTATATAACCACATGGCTCTTTTTATGATTGGTGAGAATGATGATGTGGAAGTGGATAACAAAACAGCTCTGGTGTATAAGCAGATCAAAGATCATGTGGTAGACCAATACGGTTATCCGGTTGCCTTTGGCATCAGCCGCACCTTTCATAACTTAACCCATGCGGGGAGGGCTTGTGAGGAGTGTTCCGAGGCGCTTCACAGCAAAAACCATGACCGGAATGAAAACGGTGCTTCTTTGGTTCTTTACGACGATTATTCCCTTATGGATCCTGCTGGGAATATATACGATAAGATTATGGAGGACGAGTTGTCCGGGGCAGTGGATAGCTGCAACGAGGAAGAGGCAAGACGTTTTCTGGAACTGATCGTGGGGAGAATGGAAGTAAAAGGTGCGTCCGGCATGGAACGGACATACTATGTTACCAGATTGCTGACCGCTATTTTAGAGATTCCGGCAAAGGCTTCCATCTCTCTTTCTGATATATTTGGCAATGAACAGTATAATGTTCTGACAAAGGCTGCCAATGTTTATGGGCAGAAAGAACTGGTATCGTATATGATGGACGAGATCCTAAGTCCGGTAATGAACGTTTTAATGGAATCCAGACAGGCAAGTGCTTCGGATATTGTAAAGGAAGTGACCCGGATGATTAAGGAAAGCGGTGGAAATATCAGTCTCAATGAATGTGCAGAGACACTGAGTTATCATCCCAATTATATCAGCCGGGTATTAAAGAAGGAAAAGGGAATTTCTTTTACGGATTTGATCAATGAGGAAAAACTGAAGATTGCCAAATATATGCTCTTAACCACCACCGATTCCATTGCTGTAATTTCTACTAAATTAAACTATAATAATGTACAGAACTTTATTCGATTTTTCAAAAATCAGATTGGAACAACCCCATCTGCTTATAGAAAAGAGCATAAAGAATAGAAATATTCTGGGAATAAAATGATAATTCTGTGGGATATGCCCCGAGGAACCCTTTTGATTATAAGGGAATCGGGGCTTTTTTTATTAGAAAAACAGGTTTGATAATGATTATTTACAAATGCTGGAAGTATGAGGTACGATAACTTCACAAACGGGGAGGAAATAAGAGAACCCAAAACAGTTGAGGAGGAGAGTGCATGAGTCAAAAATCATTATCTGGCGGACAACGGCCAAGAGCAGGAACGATAAAACATGCTGTGCAGGCCCATAAGTGGCTGTATATTATGATTATTCCTGGTGTGATTTATATGCTGGTTTTCAGTTATCTGCCAATGGGCGGGCTGGTTATGGCATTTCAGGAATTCAGCCCTTATAATGGGGACAGCATGTTGGGGGCATTTTTGCACAGTCCATTTGCAGGACTGTCTGTTTTTAGAAAGTTTTTTACAGGACCGGATTTTTTAAAGGTCCTGACCAATACCTTATCCATTTCCATTGCCAACCTGGTTTTTTATTTTCCGGCACCAATCATATTGGCTCTGCTGCTAAATGAAATCAAAAATATGGCATTCCGCAGAGTGGCGCAGACCATGGTATACATTCCGCATTTTATCTCTATGGTAATTGTAGCAGCGTTAACCGCTCAGTTATTCAGCACAACCGATGGATTGGTATATCACTGGCTGGTGGAAATTTTCGGAAGAAACCATGCACCGGATATTATGTCTAATCCCAAATTGTTTGTATCCATGATTGTTGGTCAGAGCATGTGGAAGGAAACCGGTTACGGAACCATTATTTTCCTTGCGGCATTATCCGGGGTTGATGTGCAGCTTTACGAGGCGGCAGAAGTAGACGGGGCAAACCGCTGGCAGAAGATGTGGCATATTACCCTTCCTGCAATCCGTTCTACCATTGTAATCATGCTGATTTTAAGAGTCGGAACAATTTTAAATACCGGATATGAGCAGATTTTTCTGATGCAGAATTCCATGAACCGGGGCGTATCCGATGTTTTTGACACTTATATCTATATGAAAGGTGTTGTAAATGGCAATTATTCTCTGGCAACGGCAGCGGGCATGTTCAAATCCTTAGTCAGCATGATTATGGTGCTTGGAGCTAACAAGCTTGCAAAGATGTTTGGGGAATCGGGATTTTATTGATGGGAGGGGTTTCAATGGCAAAAACGAAGACGTTAAAAATTAAACGAAGTCCTGGAGATCAGGCGGTGCAGGTTATTATTTATATATTTGTGGGTGCGTTTGCGCTGATCACACTGCTTCCTTTTGTATATATTGTTGCAGGTTCCTTTGCAACAGAGCGGGAATTGACGGAGCGGGCATTCTTTTTATTCCCCCGCACCCTTTCCTTAAACGCATATCAGTATATTTTCAAAACAGGTGATGCGATCAAGGGACTGCTCAATTCAGCAATTGTTACGATTGTAGGGGTTATCATTAATATGACTTTATCTGCCACCCTTGCCTATCCCCTTTCCAGACCCTATTTTAAAGGGAGAAGGTTCTTTACCAATATGGTAATTATTACCATGCTGTTTTCTGGAGGAATGGTACCCTCCTATATGCTGGTGGCAAATGTTCTTCATTTAAAAAATACATTCTGGGCATTGTGGCTTCCAGGAGCAATCAATCCCTTTAACATGATTATTATAAAGAATTATTTCCAGGGACTTCCCTCTGAACTTGAAGAGGCTGCCAGAATGGATGGCTGTAATGATGCCCAGACATTTATTAAGATTATTCTGCCTCTTTCCAAGCCGGTTCTTGCCAGCGTTGCTTTATTTTATGCAGTTACCCATTGGAATTCTTATTTCAATGCAATGATGTATATCTCTGACAGTTCCAAGGAAGTGATTCAGATTGTATTAAGAAGAATTATTTTTCTCACATCCAGTGTTGCCAATGACAGTGGATTTGACTGGGGCGCATTTGGAATGCCGCCTCAAAAAGCAGTAAAGATGGCGACAACTGTGGTTGCCACCGTACCGATTCTGCTGATTTACCCTTTTGTTCAGAAGTACTTTACGCAGGGCGTTATGGTTGGCTCTGTAAAAGGATAAATAAAATTGTTAAAGGAGAAGTGTTATGATGAAAAAGGTATGGAAAAAAGCAATGGCAGTCACTCTTGCAGGTTCCATGGTAATTCTTGCGGGGTGCGGGACAAAAACAGGGGGAGCGTCTTCCCAAACGGAATCGGGGGCTTCATCAGGGGCTGGTGATGGAAAACCCACGGTTTCCATTATGGCACCCCAGTTTTATGGGACAGAACTGAAAAATGACCATTCAGATGAAGTAATTAAACGATACGAGGAACATACGGCAACCCATGTGGACTGGAGATGGGAGGCAAACGATACCTATAAAGAAAAGCTGGGGCTTGTTCTGATGGATAAGGACAATATGCCAATGATTGTGACGGGAAGCGGGGATATGACTGCCAATGTAGTGGATGCAGCTAAAAAAGGCGCTTTCTGGGATTTGACAGAATACTTAAAGGACACAGAGAGTTATCCCAATCTGTCAAAGGCTGATCCAAATGTATTAAAGGCAGTAACCGTAGACGGAAAGGTTATTGCATTATACCGGGCAAGAGAGATTGGACGGTATGGTTTTTCCTATCGTACAGACTGGGCGGAAAAAGTGGGGATTACAGAAGAGCCAAAGACCGTTGAGGATGTCTATAACATGCTTTATAAATTTACCTACGAAGATCCTGACGGCAATGGAAAAGACGATACCTATGGCCTTGAGATGACCAAATATGTGGGACCTCTTGATATTATGCAGACCTGGTTTGGAACCGGCAATAAGTGGGTAGAGGAAGATGGGAAACTGATTCCGGTTCATCAGACCAAAGAGTATAAGGAAGCACTAAAATGGATGAAAAAGATCTATGATGACGGTCTGATCCGCAAAGACTGGGCAACCGTAGATTCCGGAACCTTTGGTGATGCAGTGAAAAAAGGGGAAGCAGGTGCATTCATTGATGTTATGGACGGAGGAAAAAGAATCTGGAATTATTATATCCAGAATGATGTAAGGTCTGTTGTAGAGCCGGATAAGATTGCAACCATGACTCTTGTGGGTCCGGTTGAGGGGAAAACTCTTGCAACCAGCGGATTTAACGGCTATTACCTGATCACAAAGGCAGGAGCAAAAACAGAAGAAGATGTGAAGAATTGTCTTCATTTTCTGGATAAAATGTGTGATGATGAAATGCTTGTGTTAGCAGATTATGGTCTTGAGGGTGTTACTTACGATATGTCTGATGCCGGGAAAGTTGTGATGAGAAACCAGTTGGAGGTACAGCAGACACCTCATGTGGGATTGAATTCAGCCATTGCCTATATTCCCAATCTGACTTCCACCAATCCGGAGTTAGATAAACTGGAGAGCACCATTGCCCAGGATGAAGCAATTGCAAGAAATAAAAAAGTGGCAATCTTTAATCCCGCACTGGGCTATCTGGCAAATTCCAGCGTGAATGCAGAGGTAGGTACTGATATCGAACAGATCATTGACGATGCAAGAACCCAGTATATCTGCGGTCAGATTGATGATGCAGGCTTTGAGGCAGCAGCAAAGCAGTGGTTAGACCGGGGCGGTGACAGACTGGTGAAAGAAATCAATGAATTATATCAGCAGGATACTGCGAAGTAGTAAAAAGAAAGGCGGTGCGTACTCTTTGCAGGAGCGGTACCGCCTCTCCTTATTTTCCAACAGCATGAATCAGACAGCGGCATCAGGCGCAGAGGGAGGAAAACGTGAAACTGCATAATCTGGCAGACAGGCAAAAAAAAGGATATACTACATGGGGGTGTATGTGGAAACAGGGGCAGTGCAAGGAGGATACAAAATACATTCTACAGGATAATATGGGGCAGATTGTGCCCATGCAGTCCAGAATCACGGCATACTGGCCGGACAGAACCATAAAATGGACGGCTCATACGGCTTGCGGGGATCATTTGACAGAAGAAATTGAGGTTCTTCCGGTAACGTGCACAGGAGGCAAAGAAAGAGAATCCCGGTTTTCTCTAAAAATAAAGGAAGATGGACCAGGCTATGTGATCGAGGCAGGAACATTAGAAATTCACATTCCAGGTCCCGGAGATTGTCTTTTTGACCGCATTCTATCGGAGGGAAAGGTTCGGGCATCCGGGGGCTGTCCGGTTCTTCTGCTGGAAGAACCAGTGATTGTTGACGGAGCAAAGGCAAAAGTGGAAAAAGAATACCGGGGCATGGTGGAAAAGGTGACTCTGGAAGAAAAAGGACCGCTGCAGGCGGTTGTGAAATACCAGGGCTGTCATATTTCAGACTCAGGGGAAAAGAAGATTCCCTTTATCATCCGCATGAATGTGGGGCTTGACAGCAGGGAACTTTCTTTTACCCATACTTTTTTATATGATGGAGAGGAAGAACGGGATTATTTAAAAGGAATCGGTCTTTTGTTTCGGGTGCCGTTAGCCGGTGCCATGTATAACCGCCATGTAATGTTTGAAGGAGATCATGGGGTGTTTCATGAAACAATGGCAGAACTTTTAACCTGGCGTCCCAGGGTTCCGGAGGAGCTTTATCAGGCGCAGATAAATGGAGTGCCTCTTGAATTAGATGAAAAGGACAGAGAGATTGTAGAAACGGTTATGAAAGATATGCCTTTCTGGGATGAGTATGATCTATGTCAGGATAGTCCCAGCCACTTTCGGATAAAGAAGAAGACCGATTATTCAAGTGGGTGTTATCTGGACTGCCTTCATGGACATCGAACAAAGGGGGGAGCCGCTTTTGGCACGGAAAATGGAAGCGTCGCCTGTTCCATCCGGGATTTCTGGCAGACTTACCCATCAGGCTATACCATAAAAGGACTGACAAAGCAGGAAGCGGAAGCGGTAATCTGGTTATACAGTC
Source organism: Clostridium sp. HBUAS56010 (assembly GCF_007115105.1). GTDB lineage: Bacteria > Bacillota > Clostridia > Lachnospirales > Lachnospiraceae > Lacrimispora. The sequence goes on along the minus strand of NZ_SULJ01000002.1, from coordinate 127,738 downwards.
CAGGCGGAGAAACCATGGATTTCAGACACTATGCGGACCGGGGCTACAACCAGGTTTATTACGAAGGATATGACTATAAAGGGGCAACTCCTTATGGAATCGCCTCCACCAGCCAGTATTCCATAGCTTTCTTTGATAGTCTGATTCCGTCGGAAGAGGAGCTGCTGCAGTTTTCTGATGGTGTTGAGCATCCGGCGCAGTACGTTGGGACACCTGAATTTTACCATGAAAACCGGGCATTCGGATATTGGTCTTTGCCGGAAGAGAATACGGAAATGGAGCGCTGGCTGGAGCAGCAGCTTAACCAGGCCGTTGATTTTTACAGGGCAGAAGTGGAGCAGAGAAACTGGTATGGTCTTTTTAATTATGGTGATTTCATGCACACTTATGATAAGGTACGCCACCAGTGGCGTTATGATATGGGGGGATATGCCTGGGATAATACGGAACTGGTTCCCACCCTGTGGCTGTGGCTTTCCTTTCTCCGGTCAGGCAGAGCGGATATTTTCTCCCTTGCAGAGCGGCTTACACGTCATGCCTCCGAAGTGGATGTATACCATATGGGGAAATACAAAGGGCTGGGTTCCCGTCATAATGTCCGGCACTGGGGCTGTCCCTGTAAGGAAGCACGCATTGCCATGGCAGCCCATCACCGGTATTATTACTATCTGACAGGAGATCACCGGCTGGAGGATATTTTTGATGAATTAAAAGAGAATGAACAGACTTTTTTCCAGAAAGATCCTCTTGCAGATTTTTACGACAAAAGTGAAATGGTCTATAAAAGTCATGCAAGAAGCGGTCCTGACTGGTCTTCTCTTTGTTCCAACTGGCTGACCCAGTGGGAGAGGTTTCACGATGAAAAATATTTAAAGAAGATGAAAGTAGGAATGGAGGATATAAAAAAGGCTCCGTTAAAACTGATATCCGGTCCTGATTTTGAATTTGATCCGGACACGGTTCATCTCCGCTACATTGGAGAACGAGCGGCTGGAGGAACCCATTTACAGATCTGCATGGGAGCACCGCAGATATTTATGGAAATGGCGGATCTGACGGGAGATGAAGAGTGGAAACAGATGATGGCGGATTATGGCAGATTCTATTATCTTCCCCGGGAACAGCAGGTAAAAGAATCAAGGGGGCTGATTGGAGACCGGGAATTTTCGCTTCCCTTTATGGCAGCAACCATGGGAGCGTACGGTGCCTGGTATAGAAATGATAATAGTCTGGCAAAAACCACCTGGTGCCATCTGATCCATACGCTTCTTTGTGAAGAAAATCACAATGGTTTTCTTCCCTTCATTCAGCAAAATAAGGGAAATAAGAAGGAGCTTTCTGAGATTCCGTGGATCAGTACTAATTTTGCCGCCCAGTGGTGTCTGAATGTGATCTGTGTGCTGGATTTTATCAGAGACCATCTTCCTGAAACATTAGAAGAAGCAGATGAACTGGTTGCAGCCATGCCAAAAGGAAGTTTCCGGAAAGCATAAAGCCAGAAAAGACGGAGGAGAGACATGATTTATATTGTATCCATAAACAGAGAAAGCGTCACCATCGGCTGGGAATTGCCGGAAGATGCCGTTGCAGCAAGAATCTACTGGTCAGACCGGGAAACAGCTTGGGAAAATTACCGTTATCTCGGAGAGATTTCAGAAGAGAAGAAGCAGAAGTTCTGTCTGAAAAAGTCAACCCATATTCCTCATTATCTAAAGGTTGTTTTTGTGGATAAAGAGGAAAAGAAAGTACAGGAAGAGACACTTATATCACCAGTTCATTACATGTTAGAGGAACAGCTGGAGACACTGAACCGGGGGCTGGTGGCAGTAAAAACAAAGCAGGGAATCTTTTTAAGCTGGCGTTTCTTTGTAACAGAAGTAACAGGATTTGATCAGAAGCTGGGTGGACTGACCGGTGTAAACTTTAAGGTATACCGGGATGGAGTGCTGATTGGAATGGTTTCAGACAGTACCAATTATCTGGATAAAGAGGGCAGCGATAAATCTGCATATCAGGTGGCTGCCGTAATTGGAGAAAAAGAGGAATTTGCCTGTGAAGCTGTAAATATCTGGGATCAGGGCTATCTGGACCTTTCTCTGAGAAAACCGGAAGATGGGGTGACTCCAAACGGAGAAGTCTACACGTATTCTGCCAATGACATGTCGGTAGCAGATGTAGATGGAGACGGGGATTATGAGTACTTTGTAAAATGGGATCCGTCAAATTCTCAGGATGTCTCCATAAAAGGTTATACCGGTCCCTGTTATATTGATTGTTATAAACTGGATGGAAGACTGCTGTGGCGTCTGGACATGGGACCTAACATCCGGGCAGGTGCCCATTACACCCAGTTTATGTGCTATGATTTTAACGGAGATGGGAAAGCGGAGATGGCGTTAAAGACAGCTCCCGGAACCCGTATGACAAGGTTTGATGAGGCTGGAAATGTGCGAGATACATATTTTATTACCATGCCGGAAGAGGACTTAAAGAAAGGATACAGCCATAATGATTCCTATGTATCCAGTGCATCTGATTATCGCTCCCATTTAATCAAAATGTTCGGTAACTGGCAGGACCATCCGGAAGTAAAACAAGGGCATTGGCCAAAGACGTTAGAGGAATGTTTTCAGATTCCTGCCATGGCTTCCTACCCTCTCTCAAAAGAAGATGCAGGCAGTCTGGCAGATTATTTTCTTGATGTCTATGCCCCCGGCAAAAGTCCCAGAAACAGACTTCGGGAATTTGACGGATTTATCTATGAGGGCCCGGAATATTTAACCATGTTTTCAGGTGACGGAAAAGAGATGGAAACTATTCCTTTCCCTTTCTTACGGGAAGATGACGGGCTTTTATGGGGAGATTATGCGGGAAAAAGAATCGAACCCTGTAACCGTTCAGATCGGTTTTTATCCGCAGTTGCTTATCTGGATGGAAAGCGTCCTTACCTGGTTGTCTGCCGGGGATATTATACCCGGTCGGCTGTGGCTGCTTACCAGTTTTTTGAGAATCGTTTTCAACAGGTGTGGTCTGCTGACAGTGGATTTGTTCCCATGAATAATCCTTTTAATGATACACTTGGGGCGGAAGATGGAACTGATCCGGTCTATGGTGCACTGGCAGGACAGGGCAATCATTCAGTAGCAATCTGCGATGTAGACGGGGACGGCTGTATGGAGATTATCTACGGCGGTGCCTGCATTGACCATGACGGAAATCTGCTTTACAGTTCCAAAGACAGGCTGCCGGACGGGAGAGAGGCAAAGCTGGGACATGGCGATGCCATGCACGCAGCCGACATTGACCCGGACCGGCCAGGTTATGAGATCTTTAACGTATTTGAAGGCGCAGAGCATGCTCCCTATGGCTATGCACTTCGTGACGGGGAGAGCGGAGCCGTGCTTTTTGGAACGTATGCCGAAACAGATTTAGGACGTTGTATGATTGGAGATATTAACCCTCAGGTAAGAGGATTACAGTGCTGGATCAATGGTGTGGGAACCTATGACTGTCACGGAAATCTGATCAAAAAGGAAACTCTGGGAACCAACATGTCCATTCGGTGGGCAGGAGATTTAACCACTCAGATTACAGATGGTGAGGATTATTTAAAGCAGCATCCCACTGGAGTAATCCGGGATTTTATCCATGGGATTATGCTGACGCCAAAGGATACAAAAACCAATAACGGCACAAAGGGGAATCCCTGTCTGGTGGCAGATATCTTTGGAGATTTCCGGGAAGAAATTCTTCTTCGCACAGAGGACAGTCAGGCTATCCGTATCTATACCAATACGGAGGTCACCGATCATAAACTCTTTACTCTCATGCAGGATGCCCAGTACCGCTGTGGAGTCGCCTGGCAGAATAATTGTTACAACCAGCCCTGTTACCCCAGATTCTATTACGCTTCTGACATGGAATTTGACCGGGTTCTCCCTTATATGAAGAGAAAAATCGTGGTGCATCTGGCAGGAGATTCCATCAGCCAGACCGCATCCAGGGAGGAATCTCCAAGAACCGGACTGGGAGAGAAATTAATAAAGTATCTGGACCCGGGAAACAGGTATCAGATAAAAAAAGAGGAAAATTCTTCTTTTTCCAACCAGGTGCGCTACGAAAGCAGACATCTTGTTGTTAATAACTGTGCCATGGCAGGTCGTTCTTCCAGAAGTTTTATAGAAGAAGGCAGGCTGGAGGAAATGGAAAAGCAGCTAAGATGGGGAGATTATCTTCTGATTCAGTTTGGGCATAACGATGCGTCAAAGGAGAAGCCGGAACGGTATGTACCTGTTTCTGAGTTTTCGTGGTATCTGAACCAGTATGTCCAGGCAGCCAGGAAGCAAGGCTCTATTCCAGTTCTTCTTGCTCCGGTCTGTCTATGTCCCTGCAAGGACAATGAAGAGGGAGAAAAGGGCAGGATAAACCGCCTTCTTCCTGATTATACAGAGGCAATGAGGGCTTATGCCCAAAGGGAACAGGTTCTTTTTGTGGATATGTATGCCATAACAAAGAAATGTTGTGAAAAAGCCGGAGAAAAACAGGCGAGAGAATTTTATCTGGAAGACCTTGTTCATCTTTCGGAAAAAGGTGCGAATAAGTATGCCGGCTTATTGGCAGAACAGCTAAAATCACTTATAATAGAATAAAAATATGGAGGTATAGCAGATGGGGAAGCTTACATTTGACAGAGTGCAGATGGAAGATGCCATAGACCGGATTTTTGAGAGAACCAAGCGGATGGACCTGTCCTGGGACTGGCCATGTGGTGTGGCATATTATGGGCTGGCAGAAGCCTATGAGATCACAAAAAAGAAAGAGTATCTGGATTTCTTAAAAGACCGGGTGGATGAATTAATGGAGCTGGGGCTTCCGGTGTGGACGGTCAATACCTGTGCCATGGGGCATTGCCTGATCACTCTTTATGAAGCTACAGGAGAAGAAAAATACATGGATGTCATTCAATCCAAAGTTGCGTATTTAAGGCAGGAAGCTCTGCGGTTCGCAGATCAGGTGCTCCAGCACACCGTATCTGCTTCCAATGATTTTCCGGAACAGTGCTGGGCTGACACCCTGTTTATGGCTGCATTTTTTCTTCTCCGGGTAGGCGTTATGACCAAAGACGGGGATCTGATTAAAGATGCTTTAAACCAGTATTACTGGCACATCCAGTATCTCCAGAATGAAAAGACCGGGTTGTGGTATCATGGCTATAATCATATGACAAAAGATCATATGTCCGGTTTTTACTGGGGAAGGGCGAATTGCTGGGCGGCCTATACCATGAGTAAGGTGGGGCATATTTTACCAGAGTGCTATCTCTATCCGGAGTATCTGGAAATTGTCGGCAGTTTAAATGAACAGCTTTCTGCTTTAAAGCAATTGCAGACAGAAAACGGTCTGTGGAGAACCATTCTTGATGATGAAGAATCCTATGAGGAATTGTCAGCTTCTGCAGGGATTGCAGCAGCCATGACCATAAAAGGGAATCCCCTTCATATCAAATACATCAATAAGTCTATAAAAGGAGTGCTCTCCCATGTGGATACCGACGGGAGACTGACCGACGTATCCGGCGGAACAGCGGTGATGAAGGACCGGGACGGATACCGGAATATTTCGAAGAAATGGATTCAGGGGTGGGGACAGGGAATGGCTCTGGCATTCTTTGCCGCCGTCTTAAATTTTGAAAATGTTGCAGGAGATGGTGCATTATGACAGATCAATTAAAAAACATATATATCTGTTTTCCAGAGGGAAAACATAAGGTTCTTACCATGAGTTATGATGATGGAAGAGTGGAAGACAGACGGCTGGTAGATATCATGAATGCCAATGGAATCAAGGGTACTTTCCACATTAATTCAGGTCTGTCGGATCTTGAAAACAGGCTGAAGCCAGAGGAGTGGAGTACCGTGTACAAAGGGCATGAGATTTCCTGCCATACCGTGCTTCACCCCACCATTGCCAGGTGTCCTCTCCCCCAGGTGGCGCTGCAGATTTTAGAAGACCGGAGAGCACTGGAACGGGTGGCTGGATATCCGGTCAGAGGAATGTCCTATCCAAACGGTTCTTATACAAAAGAAATTGTGGATATGCTTCCAGGGCTTGGCATTGAATACTGCAGGGTCGTAGGCAGTACCGATGGGTTTGAAATGCCGGAGAATTATCTGGAGTGGAAATCCACCTGTCATCACAACCACAATCTACTGGAAAACGGAAAACGTTTTATTGAGCTGTTTAAAACCCAGTACCTCTATATGATGTATGTGTGGGGACACAGTTTTGAATTTCCAAGAGATAATAACTGGGAATTAATGGAGGAATTCTGCCGAATGGCAGGAGGAAGAGATGATATCTGGTATGCCACCAATATTGAAATCGTGGATTATATGAAGGCAGCGGCCAATTTGAAATTTTCCATTGATAGCTCCATGGTATATAATCCTTCGGCCTCCAGTGTGTGGATCAGTGTAGACAACACCCAGATAGAAATTCCCGGAGGAACGCAGGTAAATCTGCCGGAATGCGGACATTAATTTTCAATCATAAAATAAAAGTAAGATGTTTACATTTCTTCTTTTTTATGGTATACAACTACAAAAGAGTAGAAAGGAGAATGCAAAACAATGAATACAGTTACAACAATTATTTTATGTATAGCAATTATAGCAATTGCGATGTTTGTTTTCAGTCTGTATAGTAAATTGCTTGGCACCATTACCCAGAACAGCATTCGAAAGAGAATTGCAAAGGGAAAGATCAATGACAAGCAGTTGATGAATCTTTATAAAGCCTCCGAGCGGGGACGCAGAAGTAAAATACTGGCAATCTTTATGTATGGAATCTTTTACAGCTCATTTTTAAAGATGCAGGAAGGCACTTATCTGTTATACCGTGATGAGATGGAGCGCAGAGGTTTATTAGAAAAAGCAAGCTGATCGTACATAGAAGGGCAGGCAGTTTTATTTAGCCATGTCCTTCTTTTTTTGTTTCAGGAAACCGGATCAGACCAGAAATTTATTCCCATAACGTCTGTTCCAACAAAATTTTTGTTCCCATCAGTATTAGAATCGCGCCTCCAAAAAATTCAGCCTTTGATTTAAACCGGATGCCAAATAAATTCCCTATCTTTACCCCAAGGACAGAAAAGAGAAACGAAGTAAGACCAATAATAAAAATAGAGGAAATAATGTGAACTTTAAGAAACGAGAAGGTAACCCCTACCGCCAGTGCATCAATGCTGGTAGCGAGGGCGAGCATAATCATCTGTCCCGGCTCCAGGGAACAGTTGACACAGTCTTCCAGGTCAGAACAAAACGATTCTTTCATCATATTGATTCCAATGCCTGCAAGAAGAATGAAAATGATCCACTGGTCAAAGACGGCAATCACATCTTTAAACTGAGAACCTAGAATATATCCGAGAAAAGGCATTGCCGATTGGAAACCGCCAAAGTAAATTCCGATTACCAGTGCATGTTTCCAACTCATTTTTGACAGGCTGAGACCCTTGCATACAGCAACTGCAAAGGCATCCATGGAAACACCGGTGGCGATCAGGAAAAGTTCGATTAAGGTCATGATGAAGATGGACTCCTGGGAGGATTTATTAAGTATATGCTTTTTTTTGAGGGGGTAGAACGAGGGGAGGGGGAGGGAAAAAGGCGGTGGGGAGGAGAGAGGGGAAATGGTTTCGGCAGGGAGGGTTACTAAGAACAAAAGAGCACAGAAAACATGGGATCGGAAACACTTCGTCCGAATTTCTGAAAGAAATTCGCACTCCGGGTTTCCTTGAGGAATTGGCTTGGAAGCCAATCCTCACCCATGTTTTCTGCACCCGTTTGTTCTAAGTAACTCTAACCCTGCCTGCAAAATCTTCCCTCTCTCCTCCCCTCATTTTTTTCCTTTCCCCTTATTTCCCCCCTTTCCCTTATTCAACCGAATCCCTTCCAGATATTCAAACAATTCCGGGTCTACATGATCAAAGAGCCAGTTTTTCTGGGAGGGCATTCGTTCCAGGTGTTCTTTTTTTATCTCGGAATTAGTCTCATCAATCTCTTTTTTTAAATCTCTTGCGGATAGTCTGGTACATCCTTTTCCCAGAATGATAATCTGTTCCAGTTTATCGGAAGTTGCTACCCGTACCTGATATTGTCTGCCGATCTGCTGGCTGACTTTTTCAATATACTGGTCTGCAGTTTCTGCTTCTTTTGTAAAAATTACATGGATGTTATGGTATTCTATAACTGTTCCTGGATTTCCTTTGACTTTATAACCGTCGAAGACCAGAATCACTTTGCATTTTTTATAACCCTGATAATTACAGAGAATATCCTGAAGCTTTGTTCTGGCGGAGTCCATGTTGGTCCCTGCAAGCTCTTTTAATTCAGGCCAGGCAAATATGATGTTGTAGCCATCTACCAGAAGATAATCAAAACCCATTGGACGCTCACCTCAGTCTTATAATTCGTATTAAAAAATTGTAACCGTTTCGACAAGAAAAGTCAACATGGGGGTATTTGGAGAGCATAGTTCATCCTTTTTTTGAAAATAATTCTTGCAGGATAAAAAAGATTGTGATATTATAAGTGAAATTCATTGTGATGAAGTGATAAATTATTTAAAAACAGGGAATCATACATCACAGAATTGAAAATCAGATATAAAAAAGGCAGAGAAGGAGACTCTGGCCTATGGACCTCGACAGGAAGAGGGCGTCACCGACTGAGAGCGCCGTCATGTGGGACTTGGCTATGGGAACACTCCGGAGCCGGTAGATCGAAGCGGCCGGAATTTTATTATTCCGGTGTCATGGGTAGATTTATCCGTAAGCATGCGTTAAATGTCAGAGTGGAGAGATATGTCCTTTTGCATATGTCTCAATGCGGGTGGTACCGCGGGAACTTATAGCCATATAAATCCCGTCCCGGAATATGTAACTGTATTCCGGGACGGGATATTTTTATTGTAAAAATCCTTTTCTCCGGAATCAAAGCAATTACATTTACACACAACCAGGTAAGGAGAAAGAAAGATGGAATTTATCAAAGGTGTGAAACAAAAGGAAACGGTAGGAATTATGGAGATCTGTTCCGGTGATTATGAAGGAAAGACCGTTCAGATGGAAGGCAGTGTCCATACCATCAGGGATATGGGAGATGTGGCATTTGTCATTCTGCGTAAGGCAGAGGGGCTTGTACAGTGTGTGTTTGAAGAAGGAAAGACAGCATTTGATTTAAGTCTTTTGAAAGAAGAATCGGCTATCCGGGTTACCGGAATGGTTTCGAAGGAGGATCGTGCGCCCCGCGGATTTGAACTGCGTCTGACAGCCATTGAAGTATTATCCCAGCCGGCAGAGGTGATGCCCATTGCCATCAGCAAATGGAAATTAAACACCTCACTTGAAACAAAGCTGGCGCTGCGTCCCATTACATTAAGGAATCCCATGGAACGGGCAAAGTTTAAGATTCAGGAGGGAATTGTACGGGGATTTCGGGATTTCCTGCATAAACAGGGATTTACGGAGATTCGCACACCTAAGATTGTAGCACGGGGAGCAGAAGGCGGTTCCAATGTATTCAAACTGGATTATTTTAATAAAAAAGCAGAACTGGGGCAAAGCCCTCAGTTTTATAAACAGACCATGGTCGGAGTCTATGACAGGGTATTTGAGGTGGCACCGGTATTTCGTGCGGAAAAGCATAATACTACAAGACATCTGAATGAATACACCAGTATGGACTTTGAGATGGGATATATTGACGGGTTTGAGGAGATCATGGAAATGGAGGCTGGTATGCTAAAGTATACCTTTGCCTTACTTTCGAAAGAGTATGAACAGGAATTAAAGATGTTAAAAGTGGATCTTCCGGATGTATCTGCGATTCCGGCTGTCCGCTTTGATGAGGCAAAAGAACTGGTTTCCCAAAAGTATGACAGAAAGATTCGTAATCCTTATGATCTGGAGCCGGAAGAGGAAGCGTTGATCGGAAGATATTTTAAAGAGGAATGCGGAAGTGATTTCGTATTTGTTACCCATTATCAGTCGAAAAAACGTCCTTTTTATGCCATGGATGATCCGGCTGATAACAGGTTTACTTTAAGCTTTGATTTACTGTTTAAGGGACTTGAGATTACCACAGGCGGACAGAGAATCCATGATTATGACACCATAATTAAGAAAATGGAGTCAAGAGGTATGAACCCGGAGGATATCTCTTCCTATTTAATGATCTTTCAGTACGGTATGCCTCCTCATGGAGGGCTGGGAATTGGTTTAGAGCGTCTGACCATGCGGCTTCTTGATGAAGCAAATGTAAGGGAAACTACGTTGTTTCCAAGAGATGTAACAAGACTGGAACCATAGAAGGAGGTTAAAGTATGGGACACATAATTGACGATGAAACCATTGAGTACGTTGGAATTCTGGCAAAGCTGGAATTAAAGGAAGAAGAACGGGAAGCTGCCAAGAAAGATATGGGGCGGATGTTAGATTATATTGATAAATTGAATGAGCTGGATACAGACAATGTAAAACCCGTATCCCATGTATTTCCGGTGCACAATGTTTTCCGGGAAGATGTGGTGGAGCATGGTGATGACAGAGAGAACATCTTAAAGAATGCTCCTGAGAAAAAAGACGGAGCCTTTAAGGTACCAAAGACAGTGGAATAGGGGGAAATCAAATGACACAACAGGAAATATTGTCCCTGACCGCAGTAGGTCTTGGAAAGAAAATAAAAGACGGAGCAGTAACCTCTGTGGAAGCGGTAAAGGCTGTACTGGAGCAGATGAAAGCCATGGAGCCGGAACTGAACAGTTTTGTAACCATCGACGAAGCATATGCTCTTGCTCAGGCCAAAGAAGTCCAGAAACGGATTGAAGCCGGAGAGCTTAACGGACCTTTAGCCGGTGTTCCGGTTGCAATAAAAGATAATATCTGCGTGGAAGGAATGAAAACCACCTGCAGTTCTAAGATTCTGGAAGAGTTTGTTCCTACTTATACCGCACAGGCAGTGGAAAATTTGATTCAGGCAGGAGCGGTTATTCTTGGTAAAACCAATATGGATGAATTTGCCATGGGAAGTACGACAGAGACTTCCGCTTTTGGAGTCACAAAAAACCCATGGAATACCAATCATGTTCCGGGAGGCTCATCCGGCGGTTCCTGTACAGCAGTGGCAGGAGCAGAATGTTTTTACGCACTGGGATCTGATACCGGCGGTTCCATCAGACAGCCTGCCTCTTACTGCGGTGTAACAGGGTTAAAGCCAACCTATGGAACCGTTTCCCGTTATGGACTGGTGGCTTATGGATCATCTCTGGATCAGATCGGACCAATCGCAAAGGATGTAACAGACTGTGCGGCAATTTTAGAGGTTTTGGCTTCCTATGACAAAAAGGACAGCACTTCTGTAGAATGTGAAGATTACCAGTTTACCAAAGCTTTGACCGGAGATGTAAAAGGGCTGAGAGTGGGAATTCCAGGTGATTATCTGCGGGAAGGTCTTAATGAGGAAGTGAAGGAAACCATTTTCCGGGCAGCCAGGGTGCTGGAAGAACAAGGGGCTGTTGTAGAAACCTTTGATCTTGGTATGGTAGAGTTTGCCATTCCGGCTTATTATGTGATTGCATCTGCAGAAGCAAGCTCCAACTTATCCCGGTTTGACGGGGTGAAGTACGGTTATCGTGCCAAAGATTACGAAGGACTTCATGGTATGTATAAAAAAACCCGTTCCCAGGGATTTGGACCGGAAGTAAAACGACGGATCATGTTGGGATCTTTTGTGCTTAGTTCTGGCTATTATGATGCTTATTATTTGAAAGCACTGAAGACAAAGGCACTGATTAAAAAGGCATTTGATGATGCCTTTGCAAAATATGATGTAATTCTTGGACCGGTTGCTCCCACAACTGCTCCCAGGCTTTCCGAAAGTCTGACGGATCCGCTTAAGATGTATTTAGGAGATATTTATACCATTTCCGTTAATTTAGCCGGGCTTCCAGGACTTTCTGTGCCATTTGGTAAAGACAGCAAAGGGCTGCCCATCGGTGTACAGTTAATTGGTGACTGTTTCAAAGAAAAGACCATTCTTTCAGCCGGTTATGCGCTGGAGCAGGGAAGATCTTATGAGATGGCGCCCATGGCAATGGATGCGATCTCCGGAAGGGAGGAGAAGTAAATGAGTAAACAATATGAAATCGTTATCGGTCTGGAAGTTCATGTGGAACTTGCCACCAAAACAAAGATCTTCTGCTCCTGTTCCACAGAGTTTGGAGGAGCACCCAATACCCATACCTGTCCGGTATGTACCGGAATGCCCGGGTCCCTGCCTGTTTTAAATAAGCAGGTGGTGGAGTATGCTCTTGCAGTAGGGCTTGCAGCAAATTGTGAGATAAACCAGTACTGCAAGTTTGACCGAAAGAATTATTTCTATCCCGATAATCCACAGAACTATCAGATATCCCAGCTCTATCTTCCGATCTGTCATGACGGATATGTGGAGATTGATACGGCAGCAGGAAAAAAGAAGATTGGTATTCATGAGATTCATATGGAAGAAGATGCGGGAAAGTTGATTCACGACGAATGGGAAGACTGTTCCCTGGTGGATTTTAACCGAAGCGGAGTTCCTTTAATTGAGATCGTTTCCGAGCCGGATATGAGAAGTGCAGAAGAAGTGATTGCTTATCTGGAAAAATTAAGGCTGATCATTCAGTACCTGGGAGCTTCGGACTGTAAGCTTCAGGAAGGTTCCATGAGAGCAGATGTGAACTTATCGGTACGGGAAGCAGGAGCAAAAGAGTTTGGAACCAGAACAGAGATGAAAAACTTAAACTCCTTTAAGGCAATTGCCAGAGCAATTGAAGGGGAGAGAAAGCGTCAGATCGAATTGATTGAGGAAGGAAAACAAATCGTCCAGGAAACCAGAAGATGGGATGATAATAAGGAGTCTTCTTATGCCATGCGTTCCAAAGAAGATGCAAAGGATTACCGTTATTTCCCTGACCCGGACCTGCCGCCGATTGTAATCAGCGATGAGTGGATTGAAACCATCCGCTCCAGACAGCCTGAACTTCGAACGGAGAAGATGAAACGGTATCAGGAGGAATATCTTCTTTCGGAATACGATGCAGACATTATTACTGGTTCCAAGCACATGGCGGATCTTTTTGAGGCGGTTACGGCTCTTGGTGGCAAGGCAAAAGAGGCGGCAAACTGGCTGATGGTGGAAGGGATGCGTCTGTTAAAGGAGCATGAGATGGAACCGGAAAATATGTCTTTTTCCCCGGAAAACCTTGCAAAATTGATTCAGTTAGTGGATAATGGAACCATTAACCGAACCGTGGGAAAAGAAGTGTTTGAGAAGATTTTCTCAGAAGATGTTGATCCGGAGCAGTATGTGGAGGAACATGGACTAAAGGTAGTCAATGATGAAGGTGCACTTCGCACTGCCATTGAAGCCATCGTGAATGCCAATCCTCAGTCTGTGGAAGATTTCCACAATGGAAAAGAAAAGGCAATGGGATTTTTGGTTGGCCAGACCATGCGGTCCATGAAAGGAAAAGCTGATCCGGCGGCAGTCAACCGGATTATAAAGGAACTGCTGGGTTAATGGAGTCTATATGAGGAGGATAAGGTGTCTATGAAACCGTATGTTGAGATGACAAAGGAAGAATTACAGGAGCTGAAAAAAGAACTTTCTGAACAGTATAAGGAGTTTCGGGGAAGAGATTTAAGGCTTGATATGTCAAGAGGAAAGCCTAACACAGAGCAGCTTGACATATCCATGGGTATGATGGATGTGTTAAGCAGCAGTGATGATCTGACCTGTGAGGACGGCATGGACTGCCGTAATTATGGAATTCTTGATGGGATTAAAGAGGCAAAGGAACTTGTTGCCGATATGATGGAAGTAGCGCCTGACCACATTATTATCTATGGAAATTCCAGTTTAAATGTCATGTATGATACGGTTTCCCGCTCCATGACCCATGGAGTAATGGGCAGCACTCCCTGGTGCAAGCTTGACAAGGTGAAGTTTTTATGTCCTGTGCCCGGATATGACAGACATTTTGCCATCACCGAATATTTCGGAATTGAGATGATTAATATTCCCATGACCCCTTCTGGTCCTGATATGGATCTGGTGGAGAAACTGGTGGAAAATGATGATTCCATAAAAGGAATCTGGTGCGTGCCAAAGTATTCCAACCCTTCTGGGATTTCCTATTCTGATGAGACCGTAAGACGGTTTGCCCGCCTGGAACCGGCAGCCAGTGACTTCCGTATTTACTGGGATAATGCCTATAGCATTCATCATCTATATGACCACGACCAGGACCACTTAATTGAGATTCTGGCGGAATGTAAGAGAGCAGGCAATCCGGATCTGGTATATAAGTTTGCATCTACATCCAAGGTGAGTTTTCCAGGCTCTGGAATTGCGGCCATAGCAGCCAGTCAGAATAATCTGGTGGATATTAAAAGGCAGTTAAGGATTCAGACGATTGGACACGACAAAGTAAACCAGCTTCGTCATGTGCGTTTCTTTGGAGATATTCATGGAATGATTGAGCATATGAGAAAACATGCGGACATCATCAGACCGAAGTTTGAAGCGGTCATCCACAGTCTGGAACAGGAACTGGGCGGTCCTTCTATTGGGGAATGGACCAATCCCAAAGGCGGTTATTTCATCTCCTTTGATTCCTTACCTGGCTGCGCAAAGGCGATTGTTGCAAAATGCAAAAAAGCCGGTCTGATTATGACCCCGGCAGGAGCTACTTATCCATATGGCAAAGATCCACAGGATACAAATATCCGTATTGCTCCTTCCTATCCGACTTTAAGCGATCTGCTACTGGCATTGGAACTGTTTACCCTGTGTGTGAAGTTGGTGAGCATAGATAAGATTTTATCAGAGAAAGAATAGCTTGGTTTTGATGTACCTTAAAATGGTTATAAGCTGCCATTTTAAGGTACTTTTTATATAGAATTCCTATTCGAATAAGATCAGGTTAATAAACGCCTGGAATGCTTCTGTCTGGAACTTGTCCTTTTGAAAAACCACATGGTTCATGCAGCTCAGTTCCAGGTCTTTCACTTCAATCTCAACCACATCTCCCTGCTTGATGGATTCGTCAGCGAAAATCCTTGGAACCACACCGATGCCGATATTCTCTTTCACTGCCTGCAAAATCACATCAGAATTGGTGCTGGACCAGAGTGGTTCTGCAGAAAGGTTATTAAGGGCAAGGGCATAATCAAAAGTGTCTCTTAATGTACACCCGGATTCTCTTAAAAGAAGAGGCTCTTTCATCAGTCCGTCCAGAGCAACCGGCTGGGCAGTCCTCTTTGCAAAGGGATGGCAGGGAGCGCAGATAACTGCCATGGGATAGGAAGAAAATGGAATCTTTTCTAACTTATCATCTGAGATTACCCCTTCGATCAGACCGATGTCCAGTTCATTCTTTAGGAGCTTTGCAGTAATTTCCTGTGAGTTGGAGACGGTAACCCGGGTCTGAATATCCGGGTTTGCTGCTGTAAAACGGGAGACTGCACCTGGCAGCAGGTAACTGGCAAGGGTGACACAGGACCCAATGCGCAGAGGTGCCTGGAGGTGAAGCATACCAGAATACTTCTCAAGGTCCTGATAAAGTTCTAAAAGGGGAATAACTTTTGAGAGATAGAATTTTCCGTTTTCGTTAATCACCACTCTTCTGGATACCCGGTCGAATAAGGGGGAACCAACGGTTTCTTCCAGTTCATTGATGGCGTGGGAGACAGCAGGCTGCGTCATGGACAGAGCTTTTGCCGCTCCTGTAATGCTGCCTTCCTCACACACCGTTTTAAAGATAGTAAGATGTCTTAAATTCATGATTGCGATCCTTCCATTACCAACATGACATATGATAATACTCATTATATCATTTTGATAATGAGATGAACAGATATTTTGAGAATAATGTCGAAATTTTTAAACCTTTCTCATCATTAAGTATTCAGAAGCATAGGTTCCGTCTCTGTATTTAAAACACTGTTCTCTGGTTCCGTAAGTGTAAAAACCAAACTTTTCATAAAGGGCAATAGCGCGTTCATTGGTGCATACCACCTCCAGTTCCAACTGTTCAAATCCGATTTCCCTGGCACCGCTTAAGGCGGCAGTCAGCAAATGGGAACCGATTCCAAGTCCCCAGTAATCTTTGCAGATGGAGATGCCGAAGGAAGCCCGATGGGCATACCGTTCGTGCAGTGCAATGGGATTAATCCCCACACTCCCCACCGGATTGCCTTGAATGAATGCGCAGATCATCAGATCTTGTTTGCTTTTTAAACAGTGCTGCAGAAATTGCTGTTCCTGGATTATGGTAATATCAATCTCATCAGGGTATCGGGAGAGGAAGCTGGTTTCCTCTGATGTTGTGTAAAGCATACGGAGTACAGTGGGAGCATCTTCTGGTCCCGGACTTTTTAAGATACAGGAAATACCATTTTTTAGTGTAACCGATTTTGGCTTATATTTCATACATACCTCCTAAAAGAAAAAGAAAGCGGCAGTTATGCGGCTTTCTTTTTTTCAGTGATTAACCGACTGGATTAAAGACGTTTTGCAATAGCTTTGATAAAATCTTCACTATTTAAAACAGTTGGGTTAGAAATAGTGGTAATGATTGCCAGGTCTTTGGTCATCTCACCGCCTTCAATGGTGTCGATGGTGGCTTTTTCCAGTTTGTCAGCAAATGCAGTGAGTTCCGGGTTTTTATCCAGTTCTCCACGTTTCCTTAAAGCACCGGTCCATGCAAAGATTGTGGCTACAGAGTTGGTGGAAGTCTCCTGACCTTTTAAGTGATTGTAGTAATGGCGTTGCACGGTTCCATGTGCTGCTTCGTATTCAAAGTCGCCGGAAGGAGAAACCAGCACAGAGGTCATCATGGCAAGAGAACCAAATGCGGAAGAGATCATATCACTCATTACATCGCCATCATAATTCTTACATGCCCATATGTATCCGCCTTCTGATTTCATAACCCGGGCTACTGCGTCATCAATTAAGGTGTAGAAGTAAGTGATGCCTGCTTCTTCAAATTTGTCTTTAAAATCAGCTTCAAAAATCTCCTGGAAAATGTCCTTAAAGGTGTGGTCGTATTTCTTTGAAATGGTATCCTTTGTGGAGAACCACAGATCCTGTCTGGTGTCCAGCGCATAACGGAAACAGCTTTTTGCAAAGCTTTTAATGGAATCGTTTAAGTTGTGCATACCCTGCACAATTCCGGAACCCTGAAAGTTATGGACCAGCTCTTTTGTCTCTGCTCCGTCCTCTGCAGTATAGACCAGTTCTACCTTTCCGGCCCCGGGAATCTTCATCTCGGAACCCTTATATACATCACCGTAAGCATGTCTTGCAATGGTAATGGGTTTTTTCCAGTTTTTCACACATGGTTCAATTCCTTTGACAACAATGGGAGCACGGAATACGGTTCCATCTAAGATCGCACGGATTGTGCCGTTGGGGCTTTTCCACATCTCCTTTAAATTGTATTCTTTTACACGGTCGGCATTGGGAGTTATGGTAGCACATTTGACAGCAACCTTATATTTCTTTGTGGCATTGGCGGAATCAATGGTTACCTGATCATTGGTTTCTTCCCGGTGGGCAAGACCCAGATCGTAATATTCTGTCTTTAAGTCAATGAAAGGAAGCAGGAGATTATCTTTAATCATCTGCCAGAGAATCCGGGTCATCTCATCGCCATCCATTTCAACGATGGGAGTTGTCATTTTAATCTTATCCATGTGTTTGTCCTCCTGAAATGTTCCTGTTTTGCTCTAGTATACGACATAATCAGAATTCACACAAGTCTGTCTATGCAAATTTATTCAACCATTTTTGTATATTATACACGGTTTCCGGGTCCATGAAATGCTCCACTTTTTCCACCTGTTCCAGCTCGTTGGTATTTTGATTGATATAGCAGAAAAAACGATGAAGCACGTCGTGGCGGAAAAGAAGGTATTCTCCCAGTTCAAGCCCTCCATCCGTAAGGGTGACAGCACCGTATTTTTCAAAATCCACCAGACCCTCTTTTTTTAGATTTCCAGCCATTTTTGAGGCTGATGACGGTTTTACATGGAGACATTCCGCCAGCTCTTTAATCCGTACGGTGTGTCCGTTATGATGAAGCCGGCAGATCATTTCCAGATAATCTTCCATAGAAGAAGTGATTTTTGTCTGCTCCAGAAGAGAATAGCCCTTCAGCGTGTAAAAATTATCTGTCTGAGTCATGGGAATCAGTCTCCTTTCTTTTGCGTAGTCCCTGTTTATTACTATTCTAAAAGCGATGGTTCTATGAGTGGGAGAGGGAAAAAGCTTATTTGATTTTTTTGGAACCTGATTTTTCCTTTCTGCATATGTTAGGATATGGAAACATTGCGGAGGTAATCGAGATGAAGGAAAAAATAAGCTTATCCAATTTAAAGAGAGGCCAGAAGGCAGTCATTTTAAAACTGGCGGCCTATGATGATATGAGAAGACGATTGCAGGACATCGGGCTGATTGAAGGAACTATTGTGGAATGTCTGGGGAAAAGCCCTCTTGGTGATCCAACTGCATTTTTAATAAGAGGTGCAGTTATTGCTCTTAGAAGCGAAGATGCAGGACGTGTTTTAATTCGTGTGGAGGACGAAACAGTGCTGAAGCGCCATTATGAAGAAGAAGTAGCAGCGGCGGCAGTTCCTCAGGAGGAGGAACAATGGGATTAAGCAGAGATTCGGTTGGAATTAAATCTGTAGATATGGGGCTGGAAATTAAAAAGCGAAGTGAAACGGATAAAGTCATTGCTCTGGCAGGAAATCCCAATGTGGGAAAGAGTACCGTGTTTAACCAGCTCACAGGCATGAACCAGCACACGGGAAACTGGCCGGGAAAGACGGTTGCCAATGCCCAGGGCTACTGCAGCGACGGCGGTCAGGGATATGTAATGGTTGACATTCCGGGCTGCTATTCCCTTATGGCTCATTCCACAGAAGAAGAGGTTGCCAGAGATTTTATCTGTTTTGAAAATCCAGATGCAGTGGTGGTAGTCTGTGATGCCACCTGCCTGGAACGGAATCTGAATCTGGTTTTGCAGGTATTGGAGGCCTCTCCTTATTCGGTAGTATGCGTCAATCTGATGGATGAGGCAGAAAAGAAGCAGATCACAGTTCGTCTGGATCTGTTGGAACAGCGCCTTGGAGTTCCGGTGGCAGGTACGGCTGCAAGAAGCAAAAAAGGGCTGGATCAGATTTATACCAGTCTGTCCCGCTGTCTGGAAGAGAAAGAGGAAAAAGCCTTTCGTCCCAGACTGATCAATTATCCGGAATATATTGAAAAAGCCATTGAAAAACTGATTCCCATTGCAGAACCCCTGTCTTCTGATAAAATTAATACCAGATGGCTCTGTGCCAGACTGTTGGACTCCAATGAAAATCTGATGACAGCAGTAAAAACCTATGTAGCGCCGGTTGCAGAATCCCAGGAAGTTATGGCGTGTCTGGAAGAGATCCGCAGCCAGTGGAAGGAAGAAGGCTATGACCAGGAGAGAGTCAGCGATGATATGGCAAATGTATTTATAAAAAAAGCAGAATATTTATGCAAAGATGTTGTGATTTATGAAAATCAGACGTATAACCGGAAAGACCGGAAACTGGATTGGCTTTTTACCAGTAAATCCACTGGCTTTCCCATTATGTTTCTGGTTCTTCTTGGAATTTTCTGGCTGACCATAACTGGTGCCAATTATCCCTCCCAACTGCTTAGCAAGGCATTATTTTCCGTAGAAGACTGGCTGAGCAGTGCTGCAGACTGGGCAGGAGTGCCCTCAATTCTGTCCAATCTTCTCATCCATGGGGTCTACCGGGTTCTTGCCTGGGTAGTATCGGTAATGCTTCCTCCTATGGCAATCTTTTTCCCAATGTTTACTCTTTTGGAAGACTTTGGATACCTTCCCAGAGTAGCATTTAACCTGGATCGCTGCTTTAAGAAGTGCTCTGCCTGCGGGAAGCAGGCACTGACCATGTGACAGAAGAAATTTATGCTTTTCATACTTGACACTTTTTGTCTAAAATGGTATAGTTACACCAATAAAACTGTAACTAAAATTAGTACAGAAGTTTCGGAAAAAGGATACATTTTTCAGTATTTAAAACCAAAAAGGAGGTATAGGAGTGGGTTTTTCCCTAGATATAAGTATTCCTGTTTTAACGGTGTTTTTGCAGGGGATTGTAAGTTTCTTTTCCCCTTGTGTTCTTCCGCTGATCCCTCTTTATATTGGATATTTATCCGGAGGGACCGGTGTTGCAGGAGAAGATGGACAGATCATCTATAACCGCAGAAAGGTCATTATCCACACCATTTGTTTTGTCCTTGGAATCAGCTTTACTTTCTTTTTGCTGGGGCTTGGAGTTACGGCACTTGGAAGCTTTTTCAGATCCCATCAGCTTTTATTTGCCAGAGCAGGCGGTGTGGTGATATTCTTGTTTGGCTTGTATCAACTGGGACTTTTAGGAACATCAACTTTGATTGAACGGGACAGAAGACTTCCTTTTTCCTTTGACAAGCTTGCCATGTCCCCGCTGACTGCACTTTTCATGGGATTTACATTCAGCTTTGCATGGACACCCTGCGTTGGTCCGGCACTTGCAAGTGTACTGCTCATGGCAACCTCCGCCTCATCAGGAACACTCGGATTTCTTTTGATTGGAGTGTATACACTTGGCTTTGTTCTTCCGTTTCTGTTTGTTGGATTTTTCACCACAACGGTGCTGGCATTTTTTAAAGCTCATAGGAATGTAACAAAAAATGCGGTGAAAGCCGGAGGCGCTCTTTTGATTGTAATAGGTGCCTTGATGTTTACAGGAAAGATGAATGGAATCAGCGGGTATTTATCAGTTCTTCCTTCTTCGCCTCAGGCCAGAGAGGAAGCCGGGGAGAAAGAGACAGAAAACATAACCCGGGAAGAAACAGAGACACAAAGGGAAACAGAGTCCCAAGAGGAAACCACGGAAAAGGAACCCCTTCCTGCCATTGATTTTACATTAAAAGATCAGTTTGGGAATACCCATTCTATGTCTGACTATAAAGGAAAAACAATCTTTTTAAACTTCTGGGCTACCTGGTGCCCTCCATGCCGTGCAGAGATGCCGGACATTCAGGAACTATATGAGACACAGGAGACAGACGGAGAAAACGGGGTAATCATTCTGGGAGTGGCAGCTCCTGACTATGGAGATGAAAAAGACGAACAGGGAATTAAGGATTTTCTTAAAGAGAATGGGTATGCTTATCCGGTTTTAATGGATACGAACGCAGAATTATTTGAAGCTTACGGCATCTACTCTTTTCCAACTACCTATATGATAGACCGGGAAGGCAATGTGTTCGGTTATGCAAGCGGACAGTTGACAAAAGACATGATGCACAGCATTATAGAACAAACATTAAAAGGGGAGCGTGATTGATACGATGGATAAAAACAGGATTAGAAGGCGGCGGTCCAGAAGGAGAAGAAGAAAACTGGGAATTGGTGTATTGGCTTTTTCCATCCTGTTATCTGCATGGCTGCTATACTCTAATGTATCGGCTGGCCGCCAGGCAAAATCAGCCAGCTACCAGGAAGGAAAAGGACCGGAACCAACCGGGAAGGAAGTTGATCTGACGAAGAAACTGACTTCTGCCAGAGTTGGAACCACAGATTTAACAGGTCTGACCATAGAAGAAGCAGAAGAGACCATAGAAGAACGGTATCAATGGGGGCTGGCAGCAAGTGATGGTTCGGATTTCGTCTTACTGGATAATCTTTTGGACGGTCAGATTAAGGCGATTAGAAAAAAGCTGGAGGAAACCTCCCCCGAAGAATCCCAGCAGTATGACATTGATTATGAAGCCATGCAGGCGCCATTTGCCGCAAAGGCAGAGGAACTGGCAAAAAAATGGAATCAAAGCCCGGTAGGAGCTGAATTGGAGTCCTTTGATAAAGAAGCAGGAGCATACCATTACACAAACGGGCAGAATGGGCGTACACTGAATCAGGAAAAGCTGGTTGAAGAACTGATGAAGGCAGTGAAAGCAGAGGATTTCCAGTCAGAAATAAAGGCAGAGTTTGAAGAGATACCTCCAGAACGGACCGAAGCACAGGCAAAAGAACTCTATAAGGTGATCGGAACCTTTACCACTACAACCACTGATAATAAAAATAGAAACCAGAATATCAGGCTTGCTGTGGATTCCATCAATGGAATGGTTTTAAAACCAGGACAGGAATTCTCCTTTAATAATGCCACCGGCAACCGGACAAAGGAGAAAGGTTACCAGCCTGCAGGTGCATACCGGAATGGAATTCTCATAGAAGAACCTGGCGGAGGTGTATGTCAGGTGTCCACCACCCTCTACCATGCCATTATTGAAAGTGGCTTTAAGACAACAGAACGTAATTCCCACAGCTTTGCCCCTTCTTATGTAGAAAAGGGACAAGATGCCATGGTCAGCTTTGATGGTTATGCCGGTCCGGATTTAAAATTTAAGAACACAAGTGGAAGTGCCGTTGTGGTCCGTGGGTCCCTGGAAGGCAGAACCCTTAAGATCTCCATCGTTGGAATCCCATTTTTAGAGGCTGGTGAGACTGTGACCATTCGTTCGGAAAAAGTAAGAGATCTGGCTCCGGTAGCCCCAACTTATGAAGAGAATCCCTCCGTTCCATTTGGGACGGAAAAGGTTGTAACTCAGGGAAGCACAGGATCGGTATATAAGAGCTATCGTGTCTTAAAAAAGAACGGTACCGTTATAAAGGAAGAACCGCTGCACAACAGTTCCTACAAGGGAAAGCCTGCAGTTATTCATAGAAACACAACACATAAGCCAGTGGAAACAGAGCCTGAGACAACACCAGAAACCCATTCACAGGCACCTGTGGAGACACAGCCGGCTCCGTCTGTAGATGGACCAGGTGCAGCCATGACAGTGCCTGAGGTCCCTGTTCCTCAGCCTTAATTTCATACAAAAAAAGATCTGATCAGAGACATGGTTCTCTGGCAGGTCTTTTTTTGTGAGAGGCGTATACGGTACGAGCCTTCTGGAATAAGCTTTTTCAGGAGGTGTTTCCAATGAAGACAATCAAACAGACTGCCAGGAAAAGACCACATCCGGACGAAAATGTGAAACGGATCTATGTGGGAGAAAAAACGGTTCTGGAGCTGGTGGTTGAACGGCTGAGAAAGTCCAGGGAAACCGGAGAGCCTTTTCCATGAGAAAGGAGTATCAGGCTGGTTTATATATGAGGTTATCAAAAGACGACGAAGGAGCGGGGGAAAGTGCCAGCATCAGCACCCAAAGAAAGATGCTCCGTTCCTATGCAAAAGAAAATGGGTTCCCCATTTATAGGGAATATGTGGACGATGGGTTCAGCGGAACCAATTTTGAGCGTCCTGCCTGGCAGCAGCTTATTGGGGATATTGAAGCCAAACGGATCAACCTGGTTATTACAAAGGATTTATCCCGTCTGGGAAGAGACTACATATTGACGGGGCAATTGACAGAGCTTTATTTTCCTTCTAAAAAAGTCCGCTATATTGCCATTAATGATGGATATGATTCCGACAACTCCTATAACGATATTGCACCATTTAAAAATATTATGAATGAAATGTATGCCAGAGACACTTCAAAGAAGATTCGAAGTGCATTTCAGACAAAGATACGGGAAGGGGCTTATATTGGAAATTTTGCTCCCTTTGGTTATAAGAAAGATCCCATGGATAAGAACCATCTCCTGGTGGACCCGGTGGCAGCTTCTGTGGTAATTGATATATTTAAAAAGGCACAGGAGGGTAAATCTCCCGGTCAGATCGCCGCAGATTTAAATGAAAGAGAGGTGTTTACTCCTCTGGATTATCGCTTTTTAAGACAACCGGAGCAGACTGCAGAAAGACCAGATCACCAAAGAAAATGGCGGTCCGGTACCATCTGTAAGATACTTGGAAATCCAGTGTATTTAGGTCATGTGGTCCAGGGAAAGACTTCCAAACTTTCATTTAAAAGCAACATCACCCTTTCCATTCCAAGGGCTGAGTGGGTTGTGGTAAAAAATATGCACGAACCCATTATTTCCCAGGAGGTCTTCGACCAGGTAACGAAAAGAAGCGTTCCACGAAAACGTTCCCAGACAGGGAACATGTTTCATCTGTTTTCTGGAATTGCCTTATGCCGGGATTGTGGAAGAAAAATGTCTGTAACAGGAAAACCGGGAAAAATGGAAACATACCGCTTGGTGTGCGGAGGATATAAACAATATGGGACGAGAGTGTGTACCAGTCATTCCATTGGATATTCTTTTTTATATCAGGTAATAGCCGGAGAATTAAACTCTCTTTTGACGTTTACCAGTCGGCAGAAAGAAGAAATTCGTTTATCTCTGGAACAAAAAAATGATAATAGAAGAATCTCCTCCTCAGAACGGACCGAAAAAGCATTAAGAAAAAGAGAGAGAGAACTTTTTCTTATTACCACTCAGCTTTATGAAGATAAAGTCAATGAGAGAATTTCCGAGGAACATTTTTTCCATATGCTGAAAGCTTTTGAGAAAGAAAAAAAGGACATTGAATCCAGGCTTTTGGCAGTCCAGGAAGATAAAACGCTGACAGAGGAAAAGGGGAAGGGGGATGCTCTTTTTGACTGGTTAGAGGATATTGGAAATCAGGAGAAGATCACAGCCGGATTGATGCGTCTTTTGATTGATAAGATTGAAATTGGAGAAAATCAGGAAGTATGGATTTATTTTAAAACCCTTCCGCCGGAAATAGATCAGCAATCAGAACCATAGATTTCTCTTGTCATGTGTATGGGATTTGGATGCAATGCGGCTGGTATCGTGGGCTGCCGTATTATTGATTCTCCACGAGAACGGCTGATTGCCATGATTACCAATAATTTTGTGCCATGTAATGGCAGGTTTCCAACCATGATTGCAATTATTGCCATGTTTTTTGTAGGAGGAGCTACGGGTTTATTTTCCTCTGTTTTGTCTGCGGCAATCCTTTCCGGGGTGATTGTTCTTGGAATCATTATGACACTGGTTATTTCAAAGCTATTATCCGCCACCATATTAAAGGGAATTCCTTCCTCCTTTACCCTGGAACTTCCCCCTTATCGAAGACCGCAGATCGGAAAAGTGATTGTACGTTCTATTTTCGACCGGACCTTATTTGTTCTTGGGCGGGCGATTGTGGTTGCCGCTCCTGCAGGTATGGTTATCTGGCTGATGGCTAATTTAACAATAGGGGATACTACATTGCTTTCCCTATGTTCTGGTTTTTTAGATCCGTTTGCCAGAATGATTGGCATGGATGGGGTGATTTTGCTGGCTTTCATTCTGGGATTTCCGGCAAATGAAATTGTAGTTCCTATTATGATTATGGCGTATATGGCAGAAGGAAAACTCCTGGAGATCAGTGATTTATCTGTTTTAAAGGATCTTTTGGTGAATAACGGCTGGACCTGGATTACAGCCGTCAGCACCCTGTTATTCTCCCTGATGCACTGGCCCTGTTCCACCACCTGTCTAACCATACGCAAAGAGACGCAAAGTGTGAAGTGGACAGCAGTATCCTGGCTGGTACCAACTGCAACCGGAGTGGTTGTGTGCTTTTTATTTACCACTGTTGCCAGACTTTTTCTCTGATTGAAGAACTGATTTTTCAACAATAAGCTGCGTTTTGAACATTATAGTGTCAAAAAACCATGGTACTGTGCTGCCATGGTTTTTTGTGGCTCAGGTTATGAAATTAACAGAATAGCTGGGATTGAGACAATGGCTGAACAGACGTATAATAAAAGCAGGAATGATTTTGGCAAAGGAGAAAGTACATATGAAAGCCTATGAACGTGAAACCGCTATGTGGAATAAAGTCTTCCAGGAATATGAACCTCTTGATTTGAGAGGAGTAAATTTAAAGGTAGAGCCGATGTTTGATGAAGCACTGAACCTATTTTCCAGTATGACAAAACGTGTCCTTGATTTTGGGTGCGGGGCAGGCGATATTTCTTTTCAATACCTGCAATATGAACCGGAGCATCAGGTTGTGGGAGTGGATAAAGCGGAAACTGGTATTCAATTTGCGAAAAAAACTGCCAGATTAAGTCAATATAGGAAAGCTCACTTTTTTGTTGGAGGGGAAGAATTTCTGGACCAGTTTGAGCAGAGTGAATTTGATGGAATAATTGTATCAAATGTTCTGGATGTCATGCCTCGAGAGGTATCTTGTGAGACAATGGACAAATTAAATAAAATATTAAAACCAGGCGGCTGCTGGTTCATTAAAATGAATCCTTATTATTCAAAGGAAGAACTGGATATTCTGGGTTATGAAAAGGTAGGGGAGGACCTTTATGAGGAAGAGGGGATTCTCCGGCTTCGGCAGGAGGATACAAGATACTGGAAAGAACAGTTGTCTGTATTTGGAGAGCTTCTTATTTATCTGGAATTTCAGTATCCCTGGCAGGAAGGAATGAATCGGTTGTTTGTGATTCGGAAATAGGTGGTTTTAGTTGAAGGAAATTTAGGCTAGCGTAAAGTTTTATTCGGATAATGGAAAATAAATAAAAAGAGAACACCACTTTGTGATAAAGTATTTAGCGACAAACTAATACAAAACAAAGGATTGGTGTGCTCTATAATTAATAGGATACGATATTTTGAGGAAGAATGCATCAACAGATTTGAAAAACTCGAAAATAATTTTATAAAAAACCCACTGCAAATGGCAGAGTACGTAATCAGTATGACTGCGGAGCTCCATAATCTGGGACTGCGAATGATACAGGATTCTCTAGAAGCAATGAATTAAACTGAATTAAAATGGACTAAATGTTTATTCGTACCAATAGGTTTTCTGTGTTATGATGGAAGTAACGGTTAGCTACTAAAAAATTAAGCATTATTGAGTATGGAGTAAAGTGAAATGGATGCTGATAGAAAAAAAGTCACATGGAGACATTTGTATTCACACATATATAAATCACAAATTTGGATATTTTGGAAGTACAAAGATTTTAATGAGAAGAATTTATTAGGTAAAAATCAAGCAAGAATTATTAAGCAGGATTTTGATAATAAAAAAGATTTTAAAGAAATTGAGTTTAAAAAAAATATAGTGACATTTTTACGATGTCATGTAATGTAGACTTTACTGTAAAAGATTCGAGTAATATGCATATGTTAAAAAACTTTTTGTTAATGCCTTGTACGGGTGGATTAAATAATGCAAAAGGTCAAAAACGATTCACAGATTTTTTGAGAATTTTGGATCAATATTTTACAGATAAGAAAATAGAGCCATTGTTTAGAAGCATGGGGCGCAAATATAAAGATGAAAAGAGACAAGAAGAAATGACAGAAAGAAAGCGACAATGTTTAATTGATTATTTTGAATTATTTGATGGTATATATGATTACTGTAAAAAAAATATGTTTAATTGGAAATACAGAGTTTATAGATGCAATGATTGGAGATAATATAGACACTGAAAAATATTGCAAGTTAATGAATGAATATTGGAAAATTAATTCCGGTAGAAGAACAGAAATGGATGAAAATTGATATTAATAATATCACGGCAGCACAAGATAAAAATGATTGTTTTCCAGCTATAATGGACTATTAAATTGAAGTCGCTCTAGGGGGCGGTGTTGTTGATATCCAAAAGCAGAGGAAGCCATTTTCCCCTGCTTTTTTGTGCTGTATTTAACTTTCGTTTTCCTTGTATTTTTGATAGTGAATCTTCATATAGTTTTTCATTCGGTCATTAAGAGAAAGATTAAATCTATCAGGAATACGCAATGAGGTTTTTTGCGCGACGCTAATGGAATCTGATATGCAGATATTCCCTGTCTTAGGATTGAAGGAAATGAGATGCCGGTCAAAAAGAGCATCATGATTAGCGCAAAGCAGTAATCCATTTGCAGCATCTATTCGTTCTTCACGTGAGGATTCAGACCATTCTTTTATATGACTTGCACGTAATACGGATGTGGTTGTAACATCGCATAATAGACATTGATGGCGTTCCAAAAGTAGTAATCTACGAAAAGCTCCTTGTGAGATACGTGTTTTAATAAG
The DNA here is from genome assembly GCF_007115105.1 of Clostridium sp. HBUAS56010. GTDB lineage: Bacteria > Bacillota > Clostridia > Lachnospirales > Lachnospiraceae > Lacrimispora. Next base: position 99,585 of record NZ_SULJ01000002.1, on the reverse strand, counting down.
TTTAGGAATATCCGTTCCAGCAGTAGGGCTATTGATTAATGAGTTTTGTAACATAGACAAATCAACTTCATCATACATAAGATCCTGTGATATTTCATTGAACTGGATTTGTTTTGCGTTTTCTCTATTATAAAAAGGGTTATCAACAGTGACATTTACATTTTGATAGCCATGAGTGTTGGTGATTGAATATAAAATGTCACATAGTTCGAAAGGAATTATAATGGCCAGATAATGAAAATAATCATATTTCAATAAAACTAAAGCGTCGTCTTGAAAGGCCAAATGATGAAATTTGGTAAATATCTCATCTGAATCAGGGATGTTAATCTGAATCTGATCGCCTGTGTGTCCGTATTTTTTGTATGCAGAACTATATATTTTTTTGTTCCATCCAGACAAATGAGGAGGTATAGAAACAGAAGAACGGACAAAGCAGGTGTTTCCATCTGTATCAAAGGACTTTTGTGCAATGTCTATATCGTTAAGGTATTTATAATTTGTTTCAAATAAGTCAATAGCTATGTTCTGAATAGAAGTAGTTTCGTCATTTAAAGATTCAAAGAAAAACAACATACTTTGCCGGCCTGTAATATCAAGATGAGTCTGGTTTACAGTGGAAACAGTAGCTCCTGCGTTTATTCTGCGTTTGTCTTTTATGATATTCTGATTCGACAATTTCTTTACAAATATAGCTTGAAATTCATCTGGATTTACTGGATTATCACTTATATTCAAGCTTCTAAGATAATTATTTAGTTCGTCAATTATTTGTGCGTACATATAAAACCCCTTTCTTGTAATAGTAAGAATATTATATCAAGCGGTTTGGGCAATGTATAGAAATATAATAAAAATATGTTTACACCCTGATAAAAACACTATATAATAAGGGTGTTAAATGGAGGGAAACTAAATGACTGGAAAAAAAAATAGTAACTGTGGAAGGCCGGCAGGTCGAAAAAAAACAGCGAAAATTGAAATTGCGATTGAACCGATGGTTAAAGATGAATTCATGGACTTATTACATAGTGAAGGAAAAAGCGCCTCTGTTGAAATTGGATTATGGATTAGAGAATATATACGTAATAATAGGCTTAAGGAGGAAAAATAAGTGAAAGTCGTATCATTTTTTAGTGGACTCGGGGGCCTTGATAAAGGATTTGTTGAAACGGGATATGAAATCATTTGGGCGAATGATTTTGATAAATATGCGGTGCAAACGTATGAAACTAATTTTGGTAAACATATTGTACATGGAGATATAAATGAAATTCCTTTAGATAAGATTCCAGATTGTGATGTCTTGATAGGTGGATTTCCATGCCAGCCATTTAGTATGATGGGACAGCAAAAAGGATTTGAAGATACCAGGGGAACATTATTTTTCAGAATAGCTGAAATTATTAATGATAAAATTGAAAGAGGTAAAAAACCGAAAGCAGTTATATTAGAAAACGTAAGATCTCTAAGAACACATGATAATGGAAGAACCTATCAAGAAATACAAAGAATTCTGGAAGAAGAATTGGGATATAAAGTATATTGTGATATATTGAACTCGGCGGATTACGGAGTTCCACAGACTAGAAATAGAACATACATAGTTTGTTTTGCGAATGATAGTGCAGATTATAAATTTCCAGAGAAAAGGGAGCTTGATAAAACCTTACAGGATTTATTGGAACAAGAGGTAAATCCAAAGTACTTTTTATCGGACAGGATATTGCCTACAATATTATCTGATGGTACTGGTGGTTATAAGGCAAAGTCTGAAATTGATTTAAAAATAGCGAGACCTTTGTGTGCTACTATGGCTAAAATGCACAGAGCCTGCCAAGACAACTATGTTACGCAAAAAGGTCGAGTGAGACGATTAACACCTCGTGAATGCGCAAGATTACAGGGGTTTGAAGATACATTTAAAATACCTGTATCTGATTCTCAGGCATATAAACAGTTTGGGAATGCAGTAACAGTAAATGTTTCCAGAGAAGTAGCCCAGTCTGTTAAAAATACATTAAAGGAACTTGGAGAGTGGGTAGACTAATGAATTATAAAAATGATAAAACAGAATTTGAAGCATTTGCGGTTTCTGGAATAGGGTTAACTAAGAATGATAATATAGATTTGTGTGTACAACGAGTAACACAAAAAACAGGTGAATATTTTTTAGATAACAGAGCGGAATTCTATAAGAAGGAATTACTAGTTGATTCTGAGTTCGAAAATGCATTTAGGAACATAGCAGCAATATGTAATAGTGAATGTCAGAATTGTAGTGTCTGCACAGTAAGCAAGTATTGCAATACTTATATTATGAATGCAAGAAAGAATGTGCCTGAAAATGCACTTAGGATGATAGATTTATTTTGTGGAGCAGGAGGATTATCACTTGGATTCACTCAGGAAGGTTTTATTACAAGTCTGGCAAATGATATACAGGATTGCTGTGTGGACACGTATGCGCATAATCATCCAGAAACACCAAGAGATCATATTGTATTAGGAGATATCAATGATGTTGTTAATAATCTGAAAGAATTATTAGCTGGTAGAAAAGTTGATGTTGTTGTCGGTGGACCACCTTGTCAAGGATTTAGTATGGCTAATAGACAGCGTTTAATAGATGATCCAAGAAATCATTTATATAAGAGTTATTTGGAAGTTGTAAAAAAAGTGAATCCTAAATTCTTTGTAATGGAAAACGTAAAGGGGATGCTATCAGTTGCGGAACAGGTGAAGGAAGATTTTATAAACATTGGTTATACAGTTGAGTGCCGGATACTTAATGCGAAAGATTACGGAGTACCACAAAATAGAGAGCGTTTGATTTATATTGGAAATCGTATTGGAATAGACAATGAGTTCGTTTTTAAAGAAATATTTGCTTTAAGTAAAAACATTCCAGATTATACTTTGGGGGATGCATTATTTGGACTTAGAGAATTACAGGCCTCAAGAGTCAGAAATTCGACTGAAGAGGGTTCACAAGAATGTGGATATAAAATAGAGAAAAATATGGAGACAGACGCTAATGCGTATATTACTTATATCAATCAAGGACGCATAATAAATACAGTTATTAACCACAAGGCACGTTACAATAATGACAGAGATATAGAAATATATGGAAGAATGGAGCCAGGAGACAGGTCAGATGATCCTAAAATAGCGGATATTATGCCATATGCAAGAAGAAATGATATTTTTAAAGATAAATATTTTAAATTGGAAAATGATAAAATATGTAAAACAATTACTGCACATATGAAGTTTGATTGCAATATGTATATTCATCCAAATCAAGCAAGGGGGCTGACTCCAAGAGAAGCAGCACGTGTTCAGTCGTTTCCAGATGATTATTTCTTTAGAGGGGCATATACAAAGACATATATGCAGATAGGTAATTCAGTTCCTCCTTTATTAGGAAGGGCAATTGCACAGGTTATAAAAAAATATATGAAGGGTGGGAATGAATAATGGAATTTAACGAGGCATTAGAGATAATCCATCATGTAGTAGGTGGGTCAAGTAAAAATGAATATGATGGCATTATTGTAAAGCGTCTTGAAACATCTAATACGTTAGGTGGAGGTCGTACAACCAATCAGACTCATATCGCAATTTCGGGAGAACAAATGAATATGTTTCCCTATCTGAGGGCTGATGGATACTTTGAGTGTGAGTACGATAATCGAGACGAACAATTAAAAAAATATTTTATCACACGGATTCCGCTGTATTTGTATAAAGAAAATACCAATTATCTTGGAGCTGATAATCTTGAAAATATTTATGATGGAAATGAAAGTGTCTGTGTTAACGCAAGTATTGTTAGGAGCAGGAGAAAAGCACAATCGGATCAGGTGCAGTTATCACTTAAAACTATTGACGATGAGTCGTTTGTCGAATTTAGAAAGAATTTGCATACGGGCGATTACTTGGTTTTATTAAAACATAAGGAAAGCCTGGAATATGATTGTATCGGAGTCAAAGCAACAGATGAAACACAAGGTGATTATCATTTATCGAAATTAAATAATAAGTTTTATAAACTTCCAACAAATACAAAGGTTGATATTAAGAAGCTGATTGAAATAAATGATAGTGAAATTACTGATAAAAAATATACATTACAGCAGCTTGGAACAATTCTTAAGGATATGTATGATAATGCAGAAGATAAGATGCGGGTGGCTTCCATACATATTTTCGGAATCAAATATGGAAAGAATATTTTGGAGAAAAATTTTCGTGCGCCTGATATTATCAAGGAATCGGGATTAAATGATTCATATTCAACTGAATTACAAAAAGCCTTAAACATTTATCGTTGCCTAAACAAAAATACATATGGGATTTCTATATTAGGAGAAAATGATAAAATTATGAGCAGTGATTTGGGATCTGCAAAAAGGAAAACAGGAGCAGAGAATATTTTATTATATGGTGTTCCAGGAGCTGGAAAGAGCCATATAATTAAAACAAAATATTGCGCAGATGAAAGATATATAGAAAGGGTAGTTTTTCATCCAGATTACACATATTCTGATTTTGTGGGGCAGATTTTGCCAAGAGTTGAGAAAACAGAAAATGGGGATAAATTAAAATATGTATTTACGCCTGGACCATTTACAAAAATGCTTAAAAAGGCAGTAAATGATCCGATAAATTACTATTATCTCATAATAGAGGAGCTTAACAGGGGAAATTCACCTGCTATATTTGGTGAAATATTTCAATTGTTGGACCGGAAAGATGACGAAGAGGAGTTTTCCACCGAAGAAATAGGGGAAAGTGAGTACGGAATAGCCAATTACGATGTTGCATACGAAGTGTATGGTAATGAAAATCATTTTGTTAAAATTCCATCAAATATGTTTATTCTTGCTACAATGAATACAGCAGATCAGAATGTTTTTACACTAGATACCGCGTTTCAACGAAGATGGAATATGAAACAGATAGAAAACAATTTTGATTCCGCAAATCATTCAAAGTCAATAATTGCTGGGACAGAGTTGAGCTGGGGAGCTTTTGCAACGGTTATTAATGACCTTGTTGTAGATATAAATCTAGATATGGCAAGTTCTGAAGATAAGCGACTTGGTGCATATTTTGCAAAAAAGAAAGAATTGGAAGTAACCCGTTTTCCAGAAAAAGTATTGAAATATCTGTGGGATGATGCTTTCAAAATGGATAAGGTGGCAATATTCAGAGATGAATATAAGTCACTGGAAGATGTAATTACTGCTTATGAAAATTCAACGACAGATAAACTGGCAACAGTTTTGAGATTAGATATATATAATAAAATGATTGCAAAAATGCAGATGGATAAAAAGGAAGGTTTGGATAATTAGGCCAGGTGGTGACGAGATGCAGGAGATTGATATAAGAAGTAAATGTTCTATCAATTCAAATAGAGATATGGATACTTTTGTTGGATTAAAGTGTAACAATGGTGATTTGAGTATCAATTTTCCTCTGGGGTACCATGTGTCAGAAAATGATAAGGATTTAAGAAAAGATATTTTGTTGTTATTTTCAACATTAGGATCTAATACAGAACGTAAAGATTCAGAGATTCTTAACCAAGGGGATAAATTTGATGAAGTAGATTTTCCTATTCAATCCTATATGTTCATAATCCGAGATTATTATGACAGGGGTTATTTCAAAGGACAGGAAATGGTCTATGAAGTATCGAAAACAGGAAAGATAAACTGGGGAAGAACAATTAAGACGCAGCATCCATATGTGCAAGATAATGACATATTTTATCTGGACTTTATGACAAAGAAAAACACGATCAAAGAAAATGAGCTAATAACCTTAATTCACGAGTTGTGCGTGTATGAAAGCTTTGATAAAATTGGATGGCTGTTTACGAAATCAATGCCTAAAAAAGCAAGAGTAAAGAAAAACAAAAAGCTGTTTATCTCAGTTATAAAGACAAGGCTGGCAGATACATTTAATGATCGTAATAGAATTTTATTAAAACATATGATAGCAATTATAAAATTTCAAGGTGACAATGAGGCAGATAAAATTTATAGGTATGGTACATACCGTTTTGAATATGTCTGGGAGAAAATGATAGACAAAGTATTTGGAATTGAAAACAAAGCAGATTATTTCCCGAAAACATCATGGCTTTTACCACAGAAAATATATAATAATGCTTCACTAGAGCCAGATACAATCATGCTGTATGAAAATAATATTTATATTTTAGATGCAAAGTATTATAAATATGGGGTTACTGGGAAGACATGGGATTTGCCGGGATCAACCTCAATTAATAAGCAGATCACATATGGGGAGTACGTAGCTGGGGAAGAAAAAATCAAAAAAATTCATGGAGAAAATATGAGGGTGTTTAATGCCTTTGTCATGCCATTTGATTCTTTGAAAAGTAGATATAAAGAAAATTTGAAAATGATAAAAGCTGGTTGTGCAATTAGTAACTGGAAAGATAATAAAAACGACTTTGAAATGATACAGGGAATCCTTATAGATGTCAAAACACTGATGAACATAAATGTGCGACAGGATGAAAATGAAATTATGAAACTTGCAAAATTAATTGAACGAAAATAGGAGGTGTTTTATGGATGTTTTAACAAAAGAGCAGAGACATAAAAATATGAAAAATATCCATGGAAAAGATACCAAAATAGAAGTGATTCTGAGAAAGGCTTTATGGAAGAAGGGATACCATTATCGTAAAAATTATAAAAAGATACCAGGCTGTCCGGATATTGTTCTAACAAAATATAAAATAGCAATTTTTTGTGATGGTGAGTTTTTTCATGGAAAGGATTGGGAAGTTTTAAAGCTAAAATTAGAAAAAAGCAATAATAGTGAATTCTGGATCAGTAAAATTTCAAGAAATCGTGAAAGAGATGACGCAATCAATAAAAAATTACTGTTCGAAGGCTGGACCGTAATTAGATTCTGGGGTGAGGATATTAAAAAACATACAGATGAGTGTGTAAAGGTAATTGAAGAAGCGATTTTTACTATTTTAATAATGTAAGATACAGGATAGAATTAACAAGATAATGAAATAAGCATGGATTGTTTTTATGCAATATGAAAAGTAGTGATTTTGTACTTAGAGAACATGAAGCAGCAAAATGGTTGACAGTTGAAAATTTATATACTGTACAATGGCTTCCAGCGGATTTAGGGCTTATAGATAAAATTAAAAAAGTTTTAACAAAGCCCGGCCCTACCGTTTAAACACCCTCCCCCATGTCTACAATAGAAGTAGAATAACATGTGGAAAGGAGGGGGGAGCGTGAACCGGAGTTACCACGTTTATGCCTTGTCAGACCGGAAAAAAGCCAGAAATATTGAAACAGAGATTGCCAAGGTCGACGGAGTAGAGGATATTAGGATCTCAAAGGATTTAAAAGAAATGAATATCAAAGTAGAAAATGGAAAGACCGCCGCTGTTATGGAGCGGGTGGTAAATATCTGCAACCGCATCTCTTATGGCTGTGAAGTAAAGTATAAGTTTGTATAAGTAAATTGGGGTAACAAAAAAAGCGTCATAGAAACTGAAAATCCAGGAAGCTATGGCGCTTTTTCATTGCACACTTTCTGCACTCTTTGCTTTTTCGAGCAATTCAGGCAATTAATGAGGTTTCTTTGCATATTCCCCAATTTTCTTATCCATATTGGAAATATGCTTTGTAAGCCAGTCCAGAATCATCTGGTTGGCATTTAAAATTACCAGTAAATTACCGCCAGAAGCATTATAATCACTTTTTAATTTAGTAAGCTGTGAAATAAAAGCGGTATGAGCTTTTTTCTGCTCGTCATATCCCGGATAATGGATACTCAACATATACTTTTCTTCATCAGAAAAATGCTTTTTTGTATAGTCATCCAGAAAGGAAAGAAGTTCCCCTACATATTCTTTGGCTTTGTTATTCTTACCTGCTTCAAAAAGTGCCTCAGCTTTCTCGAACCACATCTTGTGCTGGTCGTCAATCATTGAAATTCCTACGGATAAATTAGATGTCCATGGCATACCTGTTACCTCCTCATTGGTAATAAATCTTGTCTTCTCTTATTATATATCCAGCAATTGGAAAAATCAAATCAATTTGATTATAAGAATAATAAAAATTATTATTGATATTTCCTCTGATATAGATAAAACCTAAGTCTAAAAGCAACGTTTAAAATTGACGTACCCCGTTTGCAATGCTATAATTTTTATCTAGTACACAATAAGGGAGAAAAAATATGGAGGCAGAGGGAATCCGTCTGAATAAATTTTTAAGTGAAGCAGGAATCTGTTCCCGGAGGGAGGCAGACCGTCTTGTTGAAGCAGGAAAGGTCCGGATTAACGGAAGCCTGGCAGTCACAGGGCAAAAGGTTCTGCCGGGGCAGTCTGTTGAGGTAAAGGGCCGGGTTATAACGTCTGCCGGGGAGAATAAAAGCCATAAGGAAAAGCCGGTTCTTTTAGCGGTTCATAAGCCAAAAGGAATCGTATGCACGACATCAGACAAAGACCGTGCCCCTAATATTGTAGATATGGTAGGGTATCCCGTACGCATTTACCCCATTGGACGTCTGGACAAGGACTCCGAGGGATTGATTCTTATGACCAATCAAGGCGATCTGGTGAATAAAATGATGCGCAGCGGAAATGCTCATGAAAAGGAGTATTTGGTAAAAGTAAACCGCCCAGTCACCGATGATTTTATTCGTAAAATAAAAAAAGGAGTTCATCTTTCTGAACTGGATGTGACGACCAGACCCTGTTTTGCAGCTAAGACAGGAGAAAAATCATTCCGTATTGTCTTAACCCAGGGACTGAACCGGCAGATCCGGCGCATGTGCAGTGAATTAGGGTTTGATGTACGGCTTTTAAAACGGATGCGGATTATGAATATTGAACTGGGCGATTTAAAGCCAGGAGCCTACCGGGAACTTTCGAAGAGAGAATACCATCAGATGAAAGAAGCCTTAAAAGGCTCAAGCAGTCTTTCCTATAAAGAACAGAAAAAGGAGTAATCTGATGGATGCGAAACAAAACAGAATGAAGGAACTGATTCAGATACTGAATGAAGCAGGAAAAGCTTACTACCAGGAAAGCCGGGAGATTATGAGCAATCTGGAGTATGACAGCCTTTACGAGGAACTGCAGAAACTGGAGCAGGAGACAGGAATCATCCTTTCCCAGAGTCCAACCCAGAACGTAGGATTTCAGGTGCTTAGTGAACTTCCAAAAGAAGCGCATGAAAGCCCAATGCTTTCCCTGGATAAGACAAAAAGCGTAGATTCCCTTGTTCAATGGCTGGGAAGCCAGAGGGGGCTTTTATCCTGGAAACTGGACGGGCTTACTGTAGTACTGAATTATAATCATGGAACGCTTCAAAAAGCTGTTACAAGAGGGAATGGGGAGATTGGTGAGGTGATAACCAGCAATGCCAGAGTGTTTTCAAACATTCCTCTGCAGATCAGTCATCAGGGAGAACTTGTTCTCCGTGGAGAAGCGGTGATTAAATATTCCGATTTTAACCGGATCAATGAAGAGATTGAAGATGTTGATGCCAAATATAAAAATCCCCGCAACTTATGCAGCGGTTCTGTCCGTCAGCTGAACAACCAGATTACAGCACAGAGAAATGTAAACTTTATGGCTTTCACCCTGGTATCCGCAGAAGGGGTTGATTTCAAAAACTCCAGAGAAGTTCAGTTCCAGTGGTTAAAAGAACAGGGGTTTGATGTGGTTGATTATGAGATGGTTTCGGCGGATACTCTGCCGGCTATGGTGGAAACATTTGCAAAAGCGGTCAGTGACTACGATGTGCCCTCAGACGGACTGGTTTTATTGCTCGATGATATTGCTTATGGAGAGTCTCTTGGACGCACAGCTAAATTCCCCCGGAATGCGATTGCTTTTAAATGGGCAGATGAGATGCGGGAGACAAAGCTTTTAAAGATTCTATGGAGCCCTTCAAGAACCGGACTGATCAATCCAGTTGCCATCTTTGAACCGGTGGAACTGGAAGGGACAACCGTAAGCCGGGCAAGTGTCCACAATTTAAGCATTATGGAAGCCCTTCAACTGGGAGAAGGAGATACCATTACGGTGTATAAAGCGAATATGATTATTCCTCAGATCGCTGATAATTTAACCAGAAGCCACACCATTGAGATTCCAAAGGAATGTCCGGTCTGCCAGGGACAGACGGAGATCAGACAGGTTAATGACGTACGAAGTCTATATTGCATAAATCCTGAATGTCAGGCAAAAAGAATCAAAAGTTTTTCTCTTTTCGTCAGCCGGGATGCGTTAAACATTGACGGACTTTCAGAAGCAACTTTAGAAAAATTCATAGGTGCAGGATTTATTAAGGAATTTGCTGATATATTTCATCTGGAACAATACGGAGAAGTCATTACCCAGATGGAAGGATTTGGAAAAAAATCTTATGATAATTTGATCCAGGCGGTAAAAAAGGCATCGCATACCACACTTCCAAGACTCATCTATGGGCTTGGAATTGCAGGAATTGGTTTGTCCAATGCCAAGATGCTTTGCAAGGAGTTTCGCTATAATTTTGAAAGGATGCGCCATGCGGAGGAAGAAGAACTGATATTAGTATCAGGAATTGGAAAGGTTCTTGCAGATGCCTGGATTAAATATTTTGAACAGGAAGAGAACAATGAGATGGTGGACCGTCTTCTTCGGGAACTTACCATTGAACAGGAAGAAGAAGAAGAAGGAAATAAGAAGCTGGAAGGAAAGGTATTTGTCATCACTGGTTCTTTAGAATACTTTGAAAACCGCAAAGCTCTGGAGGCTGTTATTGAATCCTATGGCGGAAAAACCACTGGTTCCGTTACCTCCAGGACCTCATATCTGATTAATAACGATACCACATCCAATTCTTCTAAAAATAAAAAGGCAAAAGAGCTGGAAGTGCCAATTATTTCGGAGGAAGATTTTAGAAAACTACTGGAGGAATAGATATGCCCATTAAAGTACAAAAGGACCTGCCTGCAAAGGTCATATTGGAAAAAGAGAATATATTTACCATGGATGAGGACCGGGCTCTCAGTCAGGACATCCGGCCTCTGGAAATCCTGATTGTAAATTTAATGCCCATAAAAGAAGAGACGGAAACCCAGCTTTTAAGGGCTCTTTCCAATACACCACTTCAGGTAGACTGTTCTTTTTTGATGTTGGAAAGCCATACATCAAAGAATACCTCCGCCAGTCATCTAAATAAATTCTACAACTACCTGGATGATGTCCGGAATAAAAAATATGATGGAATGATCATCACGGGTGCTCCGGTAGAGAGTATGGAATTTGAGGAGGTCAATTACTGGAACGAACTGGCAAAGATCATGGAATGGAGTAAAACCCATGTCACCAGTACCCTGCACATCTGCTGGGGTTCCCAGGCAGGACTTTACTACCACTATGGAATCAAAAAGTATAAAATGAAAAAGAAACTTTCAGGAATCTACAGCAATAAGATTCTGGACAGAAAGGTTCCGCTTGTGAGAAGTATGGATGACTACATCATGGCACCTCATTCCCGTAATACAGAAGTGCGCAGGGAAGATATTGAAAAGCACCCGGAGCTTAAGATTTTGTCAGAATCGGAAGAGGCAGGAATTTTTCTTGTTATGAGTGAAGATGGTAAACAGATCTTTGTTCAGGGACACCCGGAGTACGACCGTATGACTCTTGACGGAGAATATCACAGAGACATGGAAAAAGGGCTTAATCCTGACATCCCCTGTAATTATTATGAGAACGATGACCCTGCAACAACTCCTGTTTTAAACTGGAGGAATGCAGCAAATACGTTATATGCCAACTGGCTCAATTATTATGTATATCAGGTGACGCCTTATGAGTTGGGAGAAGCAGAACCGGAATACGTGATTTAGCAGAGTTTACAGCGATGAAAGATGATTATAGCAGTAATCTGTGATGCAGGAATCGGTATATGAAATGTATAAAACAGCAGTGTGTTTTTAAGCTGCCCATTATGGGAGGCTTTGGCATGCTGCTATTTATTATACTAAAAATCGTATTTTTATAAAGAAACAATAGATTCTGAATCAAAAATATTATACTAAATTGTAGGGATCATTGATATGAATTTCAACAATAAAAGATTTTAAACAAGAATAATCACCAATTTGTACTTGCTTTTTCAACAAAAAATGGTAAATATTGGCATTCCCATCCATGCGAAATCTGTCGATATATATTAGTAAATTTGTTTTAGATCGAAAGGGGATACATCGTATGGAAGCACAAATAGAACTCCGGTCTCGTGAGTATAAGCAAATCAAAATAGCAACGAAGTTACTTTGGATTTCTGTTATTTTAGGCGTTATATGTAACTATTTTGGAGGGTCGCCTATGAATGTCATTGTTGTTTTATTGACACTGGGCGCTGCAGTAGCAATTATTCTCTCTATTATTACATGGAAAAAAATATTTATATCTTTTACCAAGTATTTTGCTTTTGTTGGTTTAATTGTCCATGCAATAGTCATTACATTGGTTCATCCTAGTCTTGATTCTGTGTTTTTGTTGTTTTTTAATCTGATATTTATCAGCTTATTCCAAAAAAGAGTTTTGATTGTTTTAATTTATTTGTCCAATGTGATTATGCTAATCACGTTTTATTTTGTTTACGGAACTGAAATGTATGTAAATTATGATAATATCCAAGGTATATTAATTATTCTGTTTTATATGCTTCTGGGGTGTATTGTTTTATGTGATTTAGTAAATTTAATTAACAATTTGCAAAAAGAATCTGAGAAACAGATGGAAAAAATTCAGAAAAATAACCAGTCCATTAAAACCTTACTTATAAAAGTGTCAGACTCTGTAAACTTCTTGAAAAGGTTTAGTGAAAAAGTAAAAGGATCTGTTGGTGAAACAGCAGCGGCTTCCAGAGAAATTAATAATTCATTTACCAATGCAGCGGCTATTACAGAGGAACAGGCATCATCAGCAACGTCCATTTATCAATATATGGAAAAGAATTATGAATATACAACTTCTGTTTTTCATGTTTCAGGGGATTTGGAAGAGTTGTCCGCAAAGAATGTAGAAGTCATAAGAGAAGGAGATATCTCCGTTAAATTAATGGCTGATAAGTTTAAAGAATTAGACGGCATTATAGAAGAAACGGCAGTACTGATACAGGCATTTAATAATCAGACCCGTAACATCGAAGATATTCTGCAAAGCATAGACGGCATTGCACAGCAGACCAATTTACTGGCTTTAAATGCAAGCATTGAAGCTGCAAGAGCTGGTGAGAAGGGGAGGGGATTTGCTGTTGTAGCCGAAGAAATCAGGATGCTGGCAGAAAGAAGTGCCGGCAGTGTAGACCGGATTGGTGAGATTTTAAGACCCCTTTTGAACAGTTCCACGATTATTTCAGAAAAAATCAATCATGGACAGGAAGCGATGAAAGAAAGTCTGGTGCGAACAGACGAAACCGTTATGACATTTGCTACGGTACATGATTTTATTGAAAAAGTAGAAAACAGTGTTATTGATATTCATGAGAAGATAAGTGAATTAGAAGAGAATGCCAAGCTGGTAAAAGAACAGACAAAGGAAATTTCCGAATCAACAGATGCGATGTCACAAAATATTACCGAAGTAGCGGTAAAGTCAGACCAGCAGAATACGAATATTCAAAGTATCTATGAAAACTTCTATCATCTGGATGAAAGAATCCATGAACTGTTAGAATTAATATCTCAAATGGAAGAGTAAACAGAGAATAAACAATTGCATTGCAAAAGGGGAATTTATAACATTACGTTATTCCCAATAGAAAGGAGATTATTATGCCAAGAAATATCATAATAAAGTCCACAGGAATTTATCATCCGGAACATAAAGTTTCAAATGAGTATTTTATCAATCACTATTCCAAAATGGATGAAAATCTAGGAACCCGGGTTGAACATTTATTAGCGCACTTAGGCAGAAAAAACAGATTTATCAGCAAAGATAAACAGGAAAATGTATTAACAATGGGAGAAGCAGCAGCAAAAAACGCATTAGAATCTGCTGGTTTATCCCCGTTAGATTTAGATGGCATTATTTTCAGTACAGATACACCGGAATATACCTCCCCTTCCAATGCACTTATGTTATGCAGTGCACTGGGGGCAGAGAATGCACATACTGTCTACGATTTAAATGCCAATTGTGTGGGAATGGTGGTTGCACTGGATCAGGCCCAATCGTTTATGAAAGCAAATCACAGGATCAAACGGTTATTAGTTGTAGGTGCTTCCATGATTCATCACTATGGCTCGCCCTCTGATCCTCTTACCTATGCCTGTGTAGGGGATGCTGCCGCTGCCGCAGTCTTAGAAGTGCAGAATGGGGAAAGCAGGACGGGATTTTTAGATTCCGTATATGCAACCAAAATTGATTTGCGTGATTCCATTCTGATGCCAGAATGTGGTTTGTCAAATGTATATGATGACAGCATTCCAAAGGAAAAGAAAAAGTGGAAATGGCTCCCATTTGATACAACAGAACCAGAAGGCAGATGTGCAAAAATCATTGGTCAGGTGGCATCTGATAATGGACTGGATATGGCTGGAGTCAGGATGGTGTTTATGACACAGTTTTCAGAAGATGCACTGGATCATGTGGCTTCCCAGTTAGCTTATCCAAGAAAGAAAATGAAATATGTTGGAGATATTTATGGTTATACAGGTACAAGCAGTCCCGTTCTTGCGTATAGCCATGCAGTAGAAGACAGAGAAGTGAACCATGGAGATTATTGTATCTTTTGCAGTGTAGGCTCAGGTCTAACGGCTTCCGCCCTGCTATACAAAGCATGATAAAAGAAAAAACAGATTTTAAGTACCGGCTGAGCCGGTACTTTTTTTAGCTTCATAGACCCAAAACCATTGTGGAGAATGTCTTCATAATGGTTTTTTTTATAAAAGCACAAGGCAAATTTATACATTTTAAAAAAGAAAAAATAATATTTACACCACTTTTACCAAAAATACAACTCATAAATATAGAAAAACTTATGTTATACTGATTTCAATAAAACACAAGGAGGATTTAGCAAAAATATATACAAATAAGTTTATTTTGTGAAAATGTTTTGCTACATTTTTCCAGCCGGCGGAAAACTAAATTTTTGTACTATCTAACACTTAGAAATAAAAATCAGACTTTGCCAGAATGAAAACAGGCAGGAAAAAAGGGTTTGAACAATAAGAAAAATAATGTATTCTGCGTCAGGTGGGGGAACAGATTTTAAAAGGAGATGCACAAATGAGTGATAATCAGATAAGACCATTTGGTCTTAGAGATAAGCTGGGGTATATGTTTGGTGATTTTGGTAATGATTTTACGTTTGTATTTGCCAGTTCGTTTTTAATGGTTTTTTTACATGAAGGTTCTGGGAATTCCAGGAGCAGTAGTAGGAACGATGTTCCTTGTAGCCAGAATTGTGGATGCGTTCATGGATATTACCATGGGAAGCATCGTAGATATTTGTAAACCAGGAAAAGACGGTCGTTTCAGACAGTGGATCCGCCGCATGGCAGGACCGGTGGCAATTGCCAGTTTTTTAATGTATCAATCCTCCATGGCAGGTGCTTCCATGACGGTGAAGATTGTTTATATGTATGTAACTTATCTGTTATGGAGCGGTGTATGCTATAGTGGAATCAACATTCCTTACGGTTCCATGGCATCAGTAATTACGGACAAACCAGAAGAACGTACAGAATTATCAACATTTCGTGGAATAGGTGCTAATTTTGCTCAGTTGATTATTGGAGTAATCTCTCCCCTTATTATTTATACAAGCAATGCAGACGGGGTACAGGTGATTCGGAATAATGGACACATTTTTACTCTTGTATCAGGAATATTTTCAATATGTGCGGTTATCTGTTATTTTATTTGTTATAAGTGTACCACAGAGCGTATTAAGATTGAGAAGGATCCCAATGCACCAAAGGTATCACTAGGAAAAACATTTATGACGATTTTCTCCAGCAGAGCGATGCTTGGTATAATTTTTGCAGCATTATTCCTGCTTTTGAGCCAGATGATGATTATGGGCTTAAATACATACCTTTATGCTGATTTCTTTGGAGATATCAAAGCACTTTCCAGCTTTACTTTTATTAACAGTATACTTGCGTTGATTCTGGCAGCATTTGTTGGAAGAATTACAAAAAAAGTTGGAAAAAAAGAATCTGCAATTATTGCAACCATATTTACCGCAATTGTATATGTGGTGTTGTTTTTAATAAAAGTAAGAAATCCCTGGGTTTATATGATTGCAGCAGCAATTGGTTTTCTGGGTACTAACTTTTTCAACCTGGTTATCTGGGCAAACATCACCGATGTAATTGATGATGTAGAGGTAAAGAGCGGCAAAAGAGAAGACGGTAAGATTTACGCAGTGTATTCTTTTGCAAGAAAAGTTGGTCAGGCTCTGGCAGGCGGTTTAAGCGGATATGCACTGTCCGTAATCGGATATGAATCCGCAGCTAAGGTTCAGACACCGGAAGTACTAAATGGTTTGTATACGGTTTCAACCATTGTTCCTGCAATTTTGTTTTTATGTGTTGCCCTGACATTAATGTTTGTGTATCCTCTGGGCAAAAAGAAAGTGCAAGAAAACTCTGAAATTTTAAAAGAGAGACGGCTCAGTAAATAATATGGTCTGAATCTTGTGTAATAAGCGGAATTTCGTGAAAATCAAGGAGGCATAATGAAAAAAAATATAAATATTTCTGGCTTCTCAGACGAAATCTGCAAGGATTTTGTGGAGCAGTTGGAAACAGTGGTCAGGCTTGGGATGGAGTATATTTCCTTGCGGTCAGCAAATGGGAAAGGAATTTCAGATTATACCGTTGATGAAGCAAAGGAGCAGCTTCTTCCAAAACTGAATCAGTTTGGTGTAAAGGTATCTTCTCTGGGTTCCCCCATTGGAAAGGTCCAGATTGAAGATGAAGATGGATATCAGAAGCAGCTTCAGCAACTGGATACGCTTTGTGAAGTCTGTAAAGTTCTGGACTGCAGATATATCCGTATATTCAGCTTCTATATTCCGTCTGGAAAAGATCCGGATGATTACAAAGAACTGGTAATGTCCAGAATGAAAGGCTTTGTGGAAGTTGCAAAGAAACATAAAATCATTCTGATTCATGAAAATGAAAAAGATATCTATGGCGATACAGGAAAACGTTGTAAAACGCTGATGGAGGATTTATCAGACCCCTGCCTTCGCAGTGCATTTGACTTTGCCAATTTTGTACAGTGCAAAGAAAATCCTATGGATTGCTGGAATATGTTAAAAGATTATGTGGCTTACATACACATTAAAGATGCAGTGGAAACAAGTAAAGAGAATGTGGTGTGCGGCACTGGTGAGGGGCAGATTAAGGAGATTCTCAAGCAGGCGATTGAAGAAGAGGGGGATGAAGGATTTTTAACTCTGGAACCTCATCTGGTTCTGTTTGATTCTCTGGCTCAATTAGAACTCGAGGATGCCAAAGAAATTATCAAAGAGAACAAAGCAGAAACAGGTGCAGACGGATACGCAATGCAGTATAATGCGTTGCGCGAAATATTAAAAAAAATAAATTTGGACAAAACAGGAGGAAGATAAAATGGAGAAAAAAGTTCGATACGGATTGATCGGCGTTGGAGTACAGGGCAGTGCTTATGCAGGATTTTTAAATGGCAGTTCCGGTTTTGAAGGAATGCCGGCAGTGGAATGCCCACCTCACTGCACCCTTGGGGCATTATGCGATATTGATCCTGTGAAAGAGGAAGCATGCAAGGAGAAATATCCGGATGTTCCTTTCTATAAAGACTGGAAGGAACTGGTTAACTCCGGAGATGTGGATGCGGTAATCACCACAGTTCCTCATTATCTTCATACTGAAATTGCTATTTATTGTCTGGAGCATGGGATGAATGTACTGGTAGAGAAACCAGCAGGAGTTTTTGCCAAATCAGTTCGTGAGATGAATGAGTGTGCTGCAGCTCACCCGGATGTGGCATTTGGAATCATGTTTAACCAGAGAACTAATAAATTGTACCAGAAGGTAAAAGAACTGGTTTCCTCTGGAGAATTAGGAGAGATCCGCCGTTCAAGCTGGATTATTAATTCCTGGTGGCGTCCAGACAGCTATTACAAACAAAGTGACTGGCGTGCAACCTGGGTCGGAGAAGGCGGAGGTGTTTTAGTGAATCAGGCACCTCATCAGTTGGATCTGTGGCAGTGGATCTGCGGAGTTCCTGAAAAGGTATTTGCAAAATGTATGTACGGCAGCCATAGAGACATTGCTGTGGAAAATGACGTAACGATTGTAACAGAATATAAAAACGGTGCCACAGGCAGCTTTGTTACCTGTACTCATGATCCTATTGGAACCGATCGTCTGGAGATTGACCTGGATGGAGGAAAGATTGTTATAGATAACAGTAAAACCGCCACCGTTTATCGTCTGAAAAAAGATGAAAAAGAAATGAATGCAACCATGAATATGATGGAAGTATACAAACTGACAAGCGGCAATTCTGCTGGTGCAGGAGACATGGTGACAATAGAAACATTTGAAAATACCGATGGCTGGGGATATCAGCATTGTTCCGTTATGGAAAACTTTGCTCTGCACCTGTTAGAGGGAGAACCTCTTCTGGCACCTGGTTCTGACGGAATCAACGGAGTAAATCTGGCAAATGCAGCTCTTCTTTCTTCCTGGCTGGGAACTGAGGTAGAAAATCCTGTTGATGAAGAATTATACATACAGGAATTAAATAAGAAAATTGCTGCAGAAGGGAAATTTGAAACCAGATAATTACAACAAGGAGGCGTTGAGATGAAAAGAGCGGCTGTCATTGGTCTGGGAGATATATCTTCCATTCATATAATGTGTATTCAGAACAATCCTGAGATTACTCTGGTTGCTGTCTGTGATATAGATGAGGGCAGAAGAGATCAGGCGCCAGAGGGAGTACCATTTTACACCAGCTATCAGAATATGATTTCCAGGGAAAAACCAGACGTGGTACATATCTGTCTCCCTCATTACCAGCATGTGCCTGTTTCTATGGCGGCGGCAAAAATGGGAGTTCATGTGTTCTGCGAAAAACCTGTGGCTTTGAATGCAGTACAGGGACAGGAGTTTGTTGACTTTGAAAAAGAGCATCCGGATATTCATATAGGAATCTGCCTGCAGAATCGGCTGAATGAAACGGTGGAGATGCTCAAGACCATGATTGACAGCAAAGAATATGGCAATGTGTGCGGTACGAAAGGAATTGTACCATGGTCAAGACCAAAGGAATATTATGACTGCAAACCATGGCGGGGGAAATGGGATACCGCAGGTGGCGGCTGTATGATCAACCAGTCTGTGCATACGCTGGACCTTTTGTACTATCTTGGCGGACCGGTGTCCGGTGTGAAAGCATCGGTAAGCCAGCTTCTGGATTATGGGATTGAAGTGGAAGATACGGTTACCGCAAGTCTTATTTATGAAAATGGTGCAAGAGGTCTGTTCATGGCAACCAACGCCAACTATAAAAACGAAGCGATCCAGTTATCCATTCAACTGGATCAGGCAGAATTTGCCATTATTGAAAATGTGTTATACCGCATGTTGCCGGATGGAAGCAGAGAGCGCCTGACAGAGGATGCCAGATTGCCTGGTACGAAATTCTATTACGGAGCCAGCCATGGAAAACTGATCAATAAATTCTATGATTCCATTGAAAAAGAGAATCAGGATTATATTCATGTAAAAGACGCTTTCATGAGCATACGTCTGATTGACACCATACAGGAATCAGGGCTTAAAGGTACTTATACTTCATTGCGGTGACAATAAAAATAAAAAAAGATGGGAGAGTTACAGTGAAAAAAGGATTAATTGGAATTCAGATGAGCACCATTAAAAAGAAAGTGGATGAATTAGGGGCATATGAGACATTGAAAGCCTGTGCGGAATTGGGCTATCATTGTGTGGAGATCAGCCAGATTTCCATGACTCCTGAAAATGTCAGTGATATGAAAAGGGCATGTGATGAATACGGCATTAAAGTTGCCGCATGCAGTGCATCTCTCGAACCCATGATGCCGGGGATGCCGGGCGATTATCTGACCACTGATTTTGATAAAGTTGTGGCAGATTGTAAGACATTGAACTGTGATTTGCTGCGTATCGGTATTCTGCCTTTTACCTGTATGGGCAGCCGGGAGAAGGCATTGGATTTTGTGAAAAGGGCGGATGAGGTCGCAGCAAGACTGAAAGAACATGGAATTGATCTATATTACCACAATCATCATGTGGAATTTATAAAATACAATGGACAGTTCTTACTTGATATTATCAAAGATAATACAAAACATATGGGATTTGAACTGGACATTCACTGGATTCAGCGCGGAGGAGAAAATCCCGTGGAATTCGTAAAGAAATATGCAGGCAGAATTCGTTTGCTTCATCTGAAAGATTACCGCATCAGAGAGGTGAAACTTCCGGAAGGTGACTTTGATATGAAAACCTTTATGCAGGCGTTTACTGATACCATTGAATTTGCAGAATTAGGAGAAGGCAGCCTTCCGATTAAAGAATGTATAGAAGCAGGACTTGAAGGCGGAAGTGAGTATTTCTTGATTGAACAGGATGATACTTATGGAAGGGATCCGTTTGAGAGCTTAAGGATCAGCCGGGATCACCTGATTGAGTTAGGTTATGAGGATTGGTTTCATATTTAAATAACTTCTGAGAAGTCGGATTGGTGGAAGAGTGCCTCTTAGAGAAATGGATAAAAGGCTGATTTTCCCTTTTCAGAAGAGCATAGTATGTATTAGTTCATACTATGCTCTTCTTTGTAGTCTTTCTAAAAATATTTTATAGAATAATGCTTGCAACAAAACCAGTTAGCAATTAGACTCTAAATTAAGAAGGGTTATTTTCGGATATCGTCAAAAACATAGAACCGGTTTTCGTAATTTAATATAAAACGTAATCACTCATGCTAAATGGCTGTTTTTAAATCAAAATAATAAGGAAATGGAAGGGAGCTAAAATGTGTATGTTAATTGATTTCTTTGATATATTGAAAAAAATGGCAAAATGCCATAATGTAAATATGACAATTATAAAAAAAGAGATGGAAGAATTTCCTGATTTTGATTTGGGAATTCGTCGCATGATATATGCTCAGGAGGAAGAAAAACGATTTCTCAAGATGATCAGCCAATTAAACAAAAAAGATACGTTATATTATATATTTGATTATTTTGAGACCGAGTATTGCCTGATGCCAATTCCAGAGGAACAGCGGGAAAAAGGGGATTATGTTATTCTTGGACCTTATCGGAATACGATTTTAGAGGAAGGGAAGCTTCAGGAATTGATTGATTCCAGATTGATTCCCCGAAAACATACCGATGATTTCAGGGAATATTATAATGTAATACCGGTGATTTCCAATCTAACCCAATGGAAAGAGATTTGTCTGATCCTTTACCGGATACTGAGTCAGAACGAGATGATACAAACCGAGTATGTCAGCCAGATTGCTCCAGTAAGTGATTTTCAAATGGAGTCTCTGAAAGATGGTCTTACTTTAAAAATAATAGAGGAACGGTATGCCATCGAAGGAGAGCTTATGAAAGCGGTTACCAACGGTGACATAGAAAGTGCGTTTAAAATCAAAAATATTATGGGAGGATACAAACCTGCCAGACGCTATAAAGACCCTGTCAGAGATGGGAGAAATTCTTTGATTATAAGTAACACTCTGTTTAGAAAGGCTGCAGAAAAGGGAGGAGTGAACCCTGTATACCTGGATGCCCTGTCAACTCAGATCGCAAAGCATGTGGAAACAATAAGCAATGATCACGAGCTGGACCGGTTTATGTTTGAGATGCTGAGAAAATACTGTATGCTGGTGAAGAATTACTCCCTGAGAGGATATTCTCCTATTATCCAGAAGGTAGTAAATCATATTAATTTAAATTTAACAGAGGAATTGTCTTTAAAATGCCTGTCAGAAGATTATTCGGTCAATGCCAGCTATTTGTCTACATTATTTAAAAGGGAGATGAAGATTACACTGACGGATTATATCAATCAGCAGCGTATTCGAAAGGCAATCACATTATTGAACTCCACCAATATGCCGATTCAGGATATTGCATCAAAATGCGGTATCTATGATGTGAATTATTTTCGTAAGCTGTTTAAAAAGATCACGGGAATGACACCTACGGAATATGCCAGACAGATACGGAGTCATTGCGCGCTGGACAGCAGCTATTAATTTCTCTTTTAATTATACTGGTCAGCAATCAAGTGCCTGATGGAGTGTTAAGCGTGGGATAATCTGATCACTCATGACACAAAGATTGACAAACAGATTTTGGTATAGTAGTATTTAGTCAGAGAATAATCTCTTAAAAGGAGAAGAAAATGAATTTTTACTTAACCAACGAACTCAAAAGGAAGCTCAGCTCTGTACAATCCGGACCGGTGAAACATTGTGCAGAGTATAGTATATAGATACTACATTAAGATTTCATCGGGAAACAAACGTAGAGGTGCTTATCCGCAGAGAAAGTATGTCTATTATTTGGTTTCCCTATGTATTTTGTGAGTATAAAAGGCTATGGACAATGTTTTGTCTGTAGCCTTTTGTTACTTATGACCGATTACGTCTAAAGGCAGAAGGCATATACCATTGTGTATGAGCTTTCTGCCTTTTTTGATGAAATTTTTAAAGCTTATTTATGAAATAAGAAAAGGAGTTCTTATGAGTTTGTTAGAGATTAAAGAATTAACCCATGGATATGGAGACAATTTACTATATAAAAATGCCCATTTACAGCTTAATAAGGGAGAGCATCTTGGAATTGTAGGTCAGAACGGTACTGGTAAGAGTACACTGATTAAGATCTGCATGGATCAAATCATCCCCGATCAAGGCAATATTGTCTGGCAGCCCAGGATTACCATCGGCTGTCTGGACCAAAACGCTTTTATTGATGGTCGGATGACAATGAGAGAATTTTTAGAGTCCGCTTTTTCTGATTTATATGAGATGGAAAAAAGTTTGAATCAGTGTTATGAGAGATTGGCACAAGGAGAGGAAGGCATTCTTCATATTGCAGCACAATATCAGGAGACTCTGGAGAAAAATGATTTTTATACCATTGATACAAGAATTTCAAAAGTGGTTTCTGGTCTTGGATTGTCAGTCATAGGCCTTGAGCGGCACATTGCCCAGATGAGCGGAGGACAAAGGGCAAAAGTTATACTGGCTAAGCTATTGCTGGAGGAACCGGATGTACTGCTTCTTGATGAACCTACGAATTTCCTGGACAAGGAACACATTGAATGGCTGGAGGAATATCTATTTAACTTTCAAAATGCTTTTATGGTAGTTTCCCACGATTATGATTTTCTGAATAAAGTTGCAAACAAAATAGCAGATATTGATGACAAAAAAATAACGAAGTATTCCGGCACATATAAATGTTTTTTGGAGAAGAAACATCAATTGCGTGAAGATTATGTACGCCAATATTCTGCACAGCAAAAGGAGATTAAAAAAACAAAAGAATTTATTGAAAAAAACATTGCAGGGAGAAAATCAAAAATGGCAAGAGGTCGACAGAAGCAGCTTGAACGAATGGATAAAATGGAGGCTCTTCAAGAAAAAGAGATGAAACCACATTTTCAATTTCAAGAGCTGCCTTCTACCAACACAATTAAACTGTTGGTAAGGCAGCTTTCGGTTGGGTATGAAGATCCGGTGCTTTCCAATCTTAATTTTTCGGTTAAAGGAGGAGAAAAAGTAGTGATTACAGGGTTTAACGGAATTGGAAAGACAACCTTACTAAAGACTTTGGTTGGGCAATTGCCAGCGTTATATGGAACCTTTTTATTTTCGGAACAGACAGTAATTGGATACTTTAAACAGGATTTAACCTGGGAAGATGAAAACAGAACACCAATTGAGATTGTATCCGAAGAATATCCGGTATTGTCCAATAAGGAGGTAAGAAAGAACCTTGCACGATGTGGTGTTTCAAGTGAACATGGAATGCAGGCAGTTGGTTCATTAAGCGGAGGAGAACAGACAAAGGTAAAGATCTGTATTTTATCCCTGAAACCCTGCAATTTTCTGATTTTGGATGAGCCTACCAATCACCTGGATATTCAGGCAAAAAAAGCATTGAAAGAAGCCCTCCATAATTTTAAGGGTACTGTAGTGCTGGTCTCCCATGAAGAAGAATTCTATAAGGAACTGACCAAGGTGAGTCTAAACGTTCATTGATGCAATCCCCATGCCCCGGTTTCACTATTTGACTTCCTTCTTTTTCAATGTGCAGTTGAAAAAGTGAACCCACAAGGTTATGATAGAAAGAGAAGAGGCTTTTGTCTCCGTAAAATTTACTTATGGAAAAGAGGTGCATTTGTTTGAAAAAACACAATAAACTGGTAAGAGATAATATTCCTGAAATTATTGAAAAGGCAGGAGGTAAGGCAAGATTCCGAATACTATCAGAAAAAGAGTATAATTCTGAGCTGGACAGGAAACTTTTGGAAGAAGTGAAGGAGTACCAGGAAGATAGGAATCTGGAGGAGATGGCAGATATTTTAGAGGTTTTATATGCCATATGTACTGCTCATGGATACACGATGGAAGCTTTAGAGGAAAAGCGGAGGCAAAAGCATCAGGAGCGGGGTGGTTTTGAAAAACGTCTGTTTTTAGAAATGGTAGAAGATGATAAAGAAGATAAAGTGGGAATGGTTTCGGATATAAAGGCATTGAAACTGTGGAGTGGAGTTCCACAGGAATGGAGGGAAATCCTTCTGAATAATGTTTTCTGCAGCAATTGCAAGCTGACATCAATTGTTAATTATGCAGTCAAAATAGAGAAACATGGGCTGATTCTTGAGGGTGAGTGCGCCAAGTGCGGGAAACCTGTTACAAGAGTTGTGGAAAATGAGTAAAACAGATCTGCTATACTATTACATAAGACAACTGATCAGGCAAGATCAGACCAGAGTAAAAGGAATTTGTTAAGGAACAAAAAAGGAGCGATACATGACAATACTGATTATTTTAAGTGCGGCAATCCTGATTGCAGTGATCATTAACCTGATTGTAGCAGTGAAACAATCTTCGTCCGCAGATATGGAAAAAGTGAAACGGGAATTGTTAAAAGAATTTGCCAATCAGCAGACCATGATTCTTAGTTCTATGAAAGGCGAGCTGATCAATGAGATTCGTTCTTCCAGAACGGAAATGGGCACAATGATTCAGGGAACCATGAAGAGTTTTGCAGATTCATTTACTTCCATGCAGACCCAGTCAACCGGCAGACAGGATATCAGACTGCGGGAACTGACAGAAAGTATCTCAAAGAATCAGAATTTATTAAAGGTGGATATTGGAGAAAAATTATCTCTCTTACAGGCAAGTCAGGCACAGAGTATTGCTACCTTCCAAGATCAGGTAAAAGAGACCACCACCATGCTTTCCCATGCACAAGGCAGACAGTTTGAGATGCAGGACAAGCGGCTGGGCGAGATTACCCAGACCTTAAAACAGGCACAGGGAAACTTAGAACTGTCAGTATCAGAACGTCTGAAGTCTGTGGATGAACAGTTTAAACTATTTTCGGCTCAGAACAAAGAGTCCATGGATGGAATCAGGAGTACGGTTCAGGAGCGGCTGGAGTCCTTGCGGAGCGATAACAATCAGCAGCTTGAAAAGATGAGGGAAACGGTTGATGAAAAACTCCAGAAAACTCTGGATGAACGGATTACCCAATCCTTTAAGATGGTAAACGACAGACTGCAGGAGGTTTATACAGGGCTGGGAGAGATGAAAACTCTTGCTACCGGAGTAGGAGACTTAAAAAAGGTTCTGTCAAATGTCAAGACAAGAGGAATTTTAGGAGAATATCAGTTAGGTGCGATTATTGAAGAGCTTCTTGCAAGAGAGCAGTATGAGGAAAATGTAGTGACCAAGAAAGGGACGGCAAACCGGGTGGAATATGCAATCCGTCTTCCGGGAGAAGACGAAGGATGCGTATATCTGCCCATTGATGCCAAGTTTCCGGGAGATACATATGGGCAGTTGGTGGATGCTTACGAATCTGGAGACAATGAGGCAATTGCCACAGCGCAGGCGGCTCTTGAGACAAGAATCAAGAGCTGTGCCAAAGATATTCATGATAAATACATTGATCCTCCTTATACCACCGATTTTGCAATTATGTTTCTTCCGTTTGAAGGATTATATGCTGAAGTGGTAAGAAAGGGGCTGATTGATACGTTACAGAGGCAATACCGTGTCAGCATAGCAGGACCAACTACCTTTGCAGCATTGTTGAACAGCCTGCAGATGGGATTTAAAACTCTTGCCATTCAGAAGCGGTCCAGTGAAGTCTGGAATGTTCTGGGAGCGGTTAAAACAGAATTTGGAAGGTTTGAAGAAGTCTTGACAGCAGCCCAGAAACGAATCGAGCAGACCGGTGCAGAGCTTGATAAGCTGATTGGAGTCAGGACCAGGAAAATTAACAGTAAATTAAGAGAGGTATCCCAGCTACCTTCCACAGAATCTGAAGAACTGTTAGACAGCGCACCGGAAATAGAAGAATTATAGAAATTATAAGAGAATATTAATGAAATTAAAGGTTATTCTATCGGTAACAGCTTTCGAGCGTATAGCAAGGAAAGAACAAAATTTATAAATAGGTATATTAAGAAAAAAGGAGATTTTCATGGAGTATAAAAAAAGCAATGAAAAGGCACAGATTCTTATTTTTCTGGCAGTGGCATTTCTTCTGCCTTATGCAGCGGGGATTTTGATGGGATATGGGTATTCCAAAGGGTTTGATGTGTCTGTGTTCCCTACGGTCCAGATGTTTTATCCAGCCGCAGGTGTAATGTTAGCGGCATGGATTACCCGTAAGAATGATCCCATGATTCCCAGACGATTTTTTGCGGGATTTTTAATTCTTACTCTGATTCTGCTGTTTTTTGCAGTAATCAGTATCCTTGTTCCAGAAATAGGCTGGAACATGCTTTCCCAGTATTTGCTGATTGCAGGTTCTGTTGTTCTTTGGATATTACTGCTGACAGAGAAGAAAGAGAAGCGCATTGCTTATGGATTAAAGGGCGGACGCTGGAAAGCGGTATGGCTGATTGTTCTGTTATATCTGGTTCTTTATTTAGGGAGAACTGCAATCATGTATCTTTTGGGCGGAGAAACAGAAACAATGATTGGAATTATAAGAGATCCTTTTACCTGGATCATGTTGGTTTCTTTAATTATCAATTATTTTTTGGTATTTGCAGCATTTTTTGGAGAAGAGTATGGCTGGAGGTATTATCTTCAGCCGGTTTTGCAAAAAAGATTTGGCATGGTATGGGGAATCTTAATACTGGGATTGGTATGGGGATTGTGGCATCTGCCCATTAACTTTTTTTATTATTCTTCTCCTTCTGTTGGTCTGATCAGTTTGAGCGGGCAGTTAATCCTGTGTCTTGCCTTAGGTATATTCTACGGCTGGGCGTATTTAAAGACCAATAACATATGGGTGGTTGTTATCATGCACTTTGCCAATAACAATCTGGTTCCTATTATCAGCGGGAATTATTCCCCGGATGTTCTTCAAAACCAGGACGTAACATGGAATAGTGTTTTGGCTTCCCTGGTAATCAACGGATTGCTGTTTGCAGGTGTTATTTTTACAAGTTATTATAGGAACTCCAGCCGGAGACTTCCCACCATGAATGAGCGGGCAGACAGCCATCAGATAAAGGAGAACCAGGAGTAAGGTTTGACTGACGGATAAATTCCTGTACCAGACCAGCGGTTTGTTCCTGCTGGTCTTCGGTACTGATTGCAGCATCTAAGTCCCCTTTTTGCCTGCCGTAATTACCAAAGTTGCCGTGATTGCCTCCTTCTATGGGGAAAACCTGTTTCTTGTAGTTTATTTTCTCCCGGTTCAGTACTCCATCCAGAGTCCCATATATGGTAATGGCTTTTGAAGGAGTGACATCGCCGTACCGGTAAGCACCAAGGAGAATCACCCCTTTTAACCGGGCGGGATTCTTTGCCATATAGCTGCTTGCCATGGCACCCCCCAGAGAATGACCGCCAATATACCAGTTTTTGATCTCCGGCAGGATCCCATAGATCTGGTCCGCAGCCTGGGGATTAAGGACTGCCAGGTGAAATGGCATCTTTACCAGAATACAGGTAATTCCCCGCTGGGACAAATCCGACAGCAGAGGGTAATAGGACGCGGCTTCCACCTTGCCGCCCGGGTAAAAGATCAGAGCCGAATCAGTCTGTTTTTTTGCTGGTATCACAATAAAGCGGTCATAAGCAATTGCTTCTCCTGTTTTCAGTCCTTCTTCCAGAGCAGCTTTTGCAGTATCATCAGCCCTGTAATAATCAGATACATAGATATAAAAGCCTGCAGCAGCCAATAAAAAGACAATACTGACTGACAGCACAATTTTTTTAAACCATTTCATATTTTTAGTCACTCCTCTCACCATCTAATGTTCCCTGTTTCATAAAGTCAATACTTATCATGATTCTATCATGCCTGCTGAATGGTTTCTACATGTTTTACCCTTATATGGTAAAATAAGGATGTTATGCCTATGATTTTATTACAAGATATGCTATGATTTTATATAGAAGAAAGGGTGAACGATTAACAGATACAGGGGTGGGAGATATGACGAATATAGTAGGTATTACAGCTTACGGAATCATATACATAATAGTTATGGTTCTGTTATTTATTCTATTCTTTTTAGGAAAGGAATGGGTGATGTTTACCGGGCTTTTTGGTTTTCTGACCATGGGTCTTGTGCTGTCTGTTACGATTACCAGATATAATTATGTAGATATGGTTCATAACAGGAATATGGTTGAAGTCAGCAGAACCAACCAGATACCGGAGATCACAAAAGTAGGTACCATATATCGGAGTAATTGGAAGACCGTACAGATTGTGTATGGTTTATCTCGTGGAGAACAGGAATATTACTCGGTGATGCGAAGCAAAGGCGGTTTGTTTACCATTGAAGGTGGTGTTCTTCATACAAGGAATATGGCAGGGAATGAGTAACATGGAATATAGAGAAAGAACTCCAGATTGTCGGAATGAGATTAACCGACGATCTGGAGTTCTTTTCATTGAGGAAAATAATCCTTCTTATTCTCTTATACCTTCGAAAAAGCCCTGGAATTCAGCAAAATAAGTTTCTTCCACTTTTCTCATCCAAAGGGTAACCGCTTCATCAGACAGCTTTAGCATGATGTGTATGGAGCCAACCGATTCCCCTACAATCTGCACTGGAAGATACAAAGAAGTGGAATCTGCCCAGACAGCTTTTACTGCAATTCGTTCTTCATAACCCTTTAGAACACTCACTTTAGCTTCTGTAAATGAAAATGGAATGTAGAACGTTTTTTTGACGCCGGATAGTACAAAGACTCCTTCTGAATGGTCAAAGGAAAGGGAGATGGACTTAAATCCCTTTTCATTTTCTAACAGGCGGTAAGTTCTGCTGCCGCAAATAGGGGGAATGACGGTTTCTTTCATAGAAATGGAACCTATGGAATTACTAATGGTATCCAGTATGATCTGATTGCCCCCTTTTATATTCTGGGTGTCAGCGGTGATGGCAAAGACCAGATTCTGTTCTGGATAAAAGAGTACATATTGACCGCCCATGCCATACATGGCAAACCCTTTGCGAATGCGCCAGAACTGATATCCATACCCCTGTTGTTCCTCAAAGGTCTGACCAAAATGGAGGGTAGGAACCTGGAATGAAACCGCTTCTCGCAAATAATCTGCAAAATCGCCCTGTCCTTCTAAAATTTCATTCAGGCAGTATCGCCCGAGCTTTAATAAATCAGAAGGAAGAGCCATTAGCCCGGAACCTCCCATCTCTGCACCGAAAGGATCCTTGAGAAGGTAGGATTCTTTGGAGAAACCGATCTGATCCAGGCATTTGTCCCTTAAGTACTGTAAGACCCCTTTTCCAGTAAGCTTTTGAACCAATGCGGCAAGAGTATGACTGGAGGAGGTATCATAAAGAAAGATCTGTCCGCTTCGGTGAGAAGGCGGAGTAATAAAAAAGCTTTCCACCCAATTTTTTTCCGAATGAATCTTATAGGTGGTGGAAGTGTGGCAGGTTTCCATGGTTAACATGTGGCGGATGGTCATCTCTTTTAGCCATGGGTGAGTTTCCCCGGAACAGTATTCTGGAAAATAATCCACAATAAAGTCTTCCAAAGTGATCTTTTTGTCAGCACATAAAAAACCAATGGCAATAGAACAGAAGCTTTTGGTAATGGAAAACATCCGGTGCAGATCAGAAGGTCCATAAGGAGCCTGATAGGCTTCTTTTATGGTTGTCCCCTGATAATCCATAAGAAAACTGTGAATGGGAAGTCCGCTGTTTTGAAGTCTGGTCCATATGGTTTCTGCTTGTTCAATCATGAGCTTTTTTTCATTTTGCATTTACTTTATCTCTCATTTCTTTTGGTGAAACACCAAAATTCTTTTTAAATGCCCGCCGGAAAGAGGCGGCATTGTTATAACCCAGGTACTGGTATAAGGTGGAAAGGCTTGTATCTGTTTCTGATATGATTTCCTTTGCCTTTGCCATGCGCAGGCGCTCCAGATAGTTGGAAAAGTTTTCGGATACTTCTTTTTTAAAGAGGTAGCTGAAATAGTTTTCGGATATTCCAAATTCATCGGAAATCTTAGTCAGTCCCAGGTCTGGGTCATGATAATTGTTATTAATGTATGCCTGAATCTTAAGGATCAGTTCGTTCCCCTCTGAACCGCATACATCGCACAGCTCTAAAGCGATGGTTTCCAGAATACTTAAACTCATATCTCCTTCAAACTGTTTGTCAATCATATCAAGAAGTTTTAGTTTTTCCGGAGGAAGATTATCTGTCAGAAGATTATGCCGTTTTTTAAATACGGTGGAGCGGACATCGGCAACCAGCCAGTTTCTCTGGGTATAGGATAAATTTTTCTTTTTCGTGTTTTCATTTCGTATCAGTTTAAATAATTCCTGGACCTGATCTCTGTTTCCGCTGGAGATAAATCCGCTTAACTGTACGGAAAGACTTTCCGGATAGTAGTAAACATCATTTGA
Source organism: Clostridium sp. HBUAS56010 (assembly GCF_007115105.1). Lineage (GTDB taxonomy): Bacteria > Bacillota > Clostridia > Lachnospirales > Lachnospiraceae > Lacrimispora. The sequence goes on along the minus strand of NZ_SULJ01000002.1, from coordinate 68,325 downwards.
GTGGTTTACATCACAGCTTAAAATATAATTATCTGCTGTTGTAATGGATTGTGCCTCTTTTGCCTGCTGATAGGATTTCCATGTGTAAGATACCATTCCGTTTCTGTCTCCGAATCCTCCGCTGATCCAGATTCCGTATTTTTCAAGAAGCTCTGTGTGAAGTTTGATAAAAGTTTCTTTTTCCCGTGCCATAATTGCATCGTAAGGCTCTGATTTGTCGGAAGCAATCAATATGGCAAAGATTCGGTCAGATGGTTTGTAGATGTAACCAGGGTCAGGGTAATAGCGTCGGAGAGCTTCCCTTACAAGGGTGTCATAATTTTGTATCAGCAGTTCCATATCGTGAGAATTAATATTAGAATCCTCAGAAGGAGACACCTCTGTATAGAGAACATGGTATTTAATCTCTGGTTTTTCCAGGGACAGCTCATTGATGATGTAATCTTTTTCTTCGTTGGTCGTGATGCTGCCTTCCATGATTCTTCTCATATAGGATTCCAAAACCATAGGTTTTTGCTTTTCCACAAGAGTGTTTAAGGAGGAAGCCATGGATTCGTTTAAAACCAGTTCATTATATAACTGGGTTAAATACCGGCTTCCAAAGGAGGAAAAGACAACAACAAGAGCTCCGCCTGCCATAAAAGAAGCGATGGTAATGATGGTAAAGAATCTCTGGTAAGGCATAATGGAGTAGTAAGCCTTATCTTCTGGCTGAATCAGATAGTAATTCCAGTTATTATAGGAAGAGGAAGCAGAAGTCACTAACATCTCCTGTCTGCTGTCTTCTGATACCATGTGGGCAATCTGATTATGGTAATCTAAGCCTTTTAACTGATCAAAAGAAACTGGTGAAGCCCCATCGGTCAGAAAGAACATCTGGGAACCATTCTTATCATAGGAAACAACATATCCCTGGTCATATAAGTTAATTCCGGAAAAATATTCTGTAACCAGGTCATAATCAAATAAATAGCACAAAACGGATACAGGTTTACCGTCTGTGCTTACCGGGTTAAACAAAGGATAGAGATACAGGTAGTTCTTAGAATTGCCCTCAATATCTGTCATGGGAATAAAACGGTTCCAGTTCTTTGCATTAACCAGAATTTTAGAAAAGGATTCCGGTTCCAGGCGGTATTTGGTGTTGGTGGCTGCAAAGAAGCTTAAGTCAGAAAAAGTGGTAGAAGATACTACATATCCGGATTTTTCCATGTAAATAAAGGAGTTGCTGATTGGCAGCAGCAGCTCCACCGGTGTGACAGATTTTAAACTGAGCTGGGTCTGATAACCCTGATAATAAAAGTCTACGCCTTCTGTTCCCGAATAGTCTGCCAGATCAATGAAAAGACGGTTGGCGGAAATCTGCCTTGCTGCGGCATTCATCAATTGCATACTGCTGTCAAGCTGAGTAACGGAGGCAGACATGGAAAGACGGTTCTGCTGATTGATGCCGTTTTTAACCTGCCTGGAGGAAATGAAATATAAAAACACCCCAATGATCAGGATAATAGCCAATATAATAGTATAGGAAAATATCAGTTGATTCTTAAATGGAATTCCATGTTTGTGTCTGTTGCGATTTTTCATAAGCACCGTTCCTTTGTTCATATGAGAAAATTATAGTATGAAATGCTTCTAAAATCAATCAAATCAGTGAATAATTTAAAATCTGTATACTGAGAGTAAATAATGTATGCTTGGAAAATGCCTGTTTTTTCATATAAATTTTAGGTATAAACCAGATATATCAAGCATCAAATATAAAAAGTTCCCAATAAAGGCGTCGATAAAGAGAGCATTAAGTGAAAAGTGAACAATGAAAGTAAAAAGTGTTCGTTGCCATTGAACATTATTGATGCTATGATCATATTGCGTTACCGAAACGCACCAGAATATTAATTATTGGGAGGTTTAAAATGAGAATTAAGAAAATGCTTGCAGTCGGTATGGCTGCAACAATGGTGGCATCTGTTGCACTGAGCGGATGTTCCTCAAATTCTAAAAAAGGAACAGAAACAACAAGCGCAGAAACAGGCTCCGCTGGGGGAGAATCAACAGCTAAGAGTGAAGTAAAGAAACCGGAGAAGATTACTGTTATGGTAAACGGCACGGTTACAACAAAGGCAAATAACAGAGATGCTTTTGTAGCACGATGGGAAGAACTTACCGGAATTAAGTTAGAGATCATTCAGCCAGACCATGATGCTTATTATGATGTATTGGGTCAGACATTTGCTTCCGGTCCAGAGAACTGGCCTGATGTCATTTTACTATCTTCTACCTACTATGCAGGATATGCACAGGAGGGTGCACTCTGGGATATGACAGACACCTGGAACAATTCTGAATTAAAGGCTTCCGGACGTGTAACCAGTGAAGATGTAATTGATAATATGAAAATAGATGACAAGTTATATGGTCTTCCTGTAACAAGAGGAAACGGCTGTATCACTTATGTAAAGAAGAAATGGCTTGATAATGTAGGTCTGAAAGCACCTGAGACTTATGATGAGTACTTAAATATGTTAAAAGCATTCACCGAGGGTGATCCAGACGGAAACGGAGTTAACGGAGATACTTATGGTGTGTCTGCTTCCAAGTTCATCGGAGAGGAATCACCATTTACCAACTACTTCCCAGAATTTTATCAGGATGCATATCCTTCCTTCATGAAAGGTGAAGATGGTGTCTATTATGATGGATTCACAAAAGACAACTTTAAAGAAGCTTTAACCCGTTTAAGAGATGCTTATTCAAAGGGTTATATTGATAAAGAAACTTTAACAAACGGAACCAATGACTGCCGGAACAAGTTCTACGAAGATAAATTTGGCGTATTTACTTACTGGGCAGGTACCTGGGGAACCAACTTAAAGAACAACTTAGAAGTGAATGGATTAGATGGCGAATTAGTAGCCTTAAAGCCAATCAAAGAAGTTGGATCTTATGTAGAGAGAACTGCACCAGTATGGTGTATTACCTCTTCTGCAGAGAATCCAGAAGGCATCTATAAATATTTCATTGAATCCATGTTAGATGGTGGTGATATGCAGACTCTCTGGAGTTATGGAGTAGAAGATGTACACTGGTCAACAAAGGCTGAGACCATTCTTGAGAACACATATTCAGAAGGTCAGTTCCACCAGAGAGAGAGTCTGGAGAGACCAGGAACTCAGTATACAAAACAGCATATTGATCCAATGCTTTCGATTGTTAAATGGGATGGAGATCCAGGAAAAGACACCATTGATGAAACTGCTGAGATATCTCAGACAATTTTCAATGAAAACTGCCGTCAGGCAAGTATCGTACCGTCAACCGATGCGATGGCTACTTACAACGGAGATTTAACAACACTGAAGAATTCCATTATTGCAGACGTAATCGTTCAGGGAACTTCGATTGAAGATGCTTATAAGAGATTTGAAAGCGAAAGCGGAGCAAAATGGTCAAAGATGATTGTAGATTCTTTAAACGAAAAGGCTTCTGCAAACTAGAATTAGGAAGGTAAACTATGATTGGAAATAAGAAAGGGCCTGCAGCGAAAGCTGCAGGCGACAATAAACGGCCTCTGCTGGTTTCACTACGCTACTACAAGGGATTTTACATGATGTTTTTACCAGTGCTGTTATTTGCAGTGGTCTTTCATTACCTTCCCATGATTGGTATCCGGTATGCGTTTTATTCCTATAAGGGAATCAAAGATCCTGTATTTGTGGGTCTTCAACATTTTGATAAGATGATTCATATGCCAGGCTTCTGGAGTGCATTTAGCAATACAATAACCTTAAGTATATTAAAGTTATTACTGAATACGTTCATGGCAGTTATTCTTTCCATTATGCTCAATGAACTTCGATCCGTTATATTCAAAAAGATTGCTCAGACAGTGGTATATCTCCCTCACTTTATGTCATGGGTAGTTACTGCTTCTGTATTTACCTTGATTCTTTCTCCTACCAGTGCCGGACTGGTAAACTCTTTACTTATGAAGTTCGGAATTGTAAAAGATGGTATTTACTTCCTGGGAGATCAGAACTGGTGGACTTCCATGTTCTATGGCATCAATATCTGGAAAGATACCGGATGGGGAACAATTATATTCATGGCTACCCTTTCAGGAATTAATCCGGAGCTATATGAAGCCGCTTCCATGGATGGTGCAGGCAGATGGAACAAACTCCGCTATATCACCATGCCAGCTCTTTATAATACGATTATAACAGTACTGATTCTGAATCTGGCTAAAGTAATGAACCTGTTTGAATCCGTGTTCGTATTACAGAATAGTGCAGTTATTCAGAAGGCAGATGTACTTCAGACATATATTTACACACAGACATTTAATTCCGGAGCACTTCCTGATTACGGCTATACAACAGCGGTTGGTTTGGTTTCCTCACTGGTTGGTTGTGTCCTGGTATTGATTTGTAACAGGGCAAGCTATAAAGTTAGAGGACGGGGAATTGTGTAGGGAAGGAGAAAAACATGAAAAAGAAAGCAACCGCATTTGACTATGCGCTGGTGATAATATTCGTGATCATAAGCCTTATCATGATTATTCCCATCTACAAAGTTTTGATTGACTCATTTGATTTAAAGACAGCCTATGGAATGAAACTTTTTCCTGAAAAGTTTGGTCTTGCCGGATATATTTCCGTATTTACCAATCCTACGCTTTACCGCCCGTTTTTAGTATCCTGTTTTACAACGATAGTAGGTACTGTTATCGGTCTTATTGTTGCCACATTAGGTGCATATGTACTGATCCAGTGGAAGATGCCTGGAAGAACTCTGTTCGCAAACTTAATGTTGTTTACCATGATATTCAACGGTGGTATGATTCCTACTTACCTGGTTATGAAGTCTCTTCATATGACCAATACCCTGTTTGTAGTAGTCCTGCTTCCTGCAATCAATGTTTATAATATGGTTCTGATGAGAAACTTCTTTGAGGGAATCCCGGCAAGCCTTTTTGAATCTGCTGAGATTGATGGATGCCCTCCTATGGGAATCTTCTTAAAGATTGTTTTACCTCTTTCCAAAGCAGCACTTACTGCAATTGGTCTGATGTATGCAGTATCTTACTGGAATGATTATACGAACTACAAACTCTATATTACAAATGAAAACTTATATAACTTCCAAATGAAGCTAAGGTCTGTTATACTGGGAAGTGACTTGCCTACTGCAATTGGCGGAGCAACGGAGAATACGGTAAAGAATGCGGCAGTTATTGTTGCAATCCTTCCATTCATGATTATTTATCCGTTCTGCCAGAAGTATTTCATTCAGGGTGTTAATATCGGAGCCGTAAAGGAATAATGGTTTCGGGCAGAAACAAGGGGCAGAATGTCTGCCTCTTTTTCTATATTAAAATAAAATTACTCAGGGGGTAATGACATGTACCAAAATCCGATTTTGTATGCAGACTATTCAGATCCGGACGTGATCCGGGTGGGAGAAGACTATTATATGGTAGCTTCTTCTTTCAGCTATCTGCCAGGGGTTCCTCTTCTTCATTCCAAGGACCTTGTGCACTGGGAGATCATCAATTACTGTGTAAAGTCCCTTCCGTTTGAAAAGTACGACCGCCCTTCCCATGGTTCCGGGACCTGGGCACCCTCCATCCGCCACCATGAGGGTACATTTTATGTATTTATTCCTCTTCCGGATGAAGGGATTTTTGTTGCCAGCAGCAAAGACCCTTATGGAGAATTTGAACTCCACTGCCTTCATGCGGCGAAAGGCTGGATTGACCCATGTCCAATCTGGGATGATGATGGGAAAGCATACATGGTATTTGCTTATGCCAACAGCCGGTCTGGAATCAAGCATCGCCTGGATCTTGTAGAGATTGATCCGGAATGCAGAAAAATCCTGGGAGAGCCGGTTACCATCTTTGACGGAGAACAGCTTGGACCAACCACTGAGGGACCGAAGTTCTATAAATATGAGGAAGAGTATTATATTTTAATGCCTTCCGGCGGAGTGGCAACAGGCTGGCAGTCTGTTCTTCGTTCCAAGTCTGTAACAGGTCCTTATGAATACCGGATTGTGATGCACCAGGGAGAGACGGATGTGAACGGACCTCACCAGGGCGGCTGGGTTACAGGTGTGGATGGAAGACACTGGTTTGTTCATTTCCAGGATGTGTACGAGCTTGGAAGAATCACCCACCTTCAGCCTATGTGCTTTAACAATGGCTGGCCTTTTATCGGTTGTGAGCAGAATGGGGATGGAATCGGAGAACCGGTAAAAGAATGGCATATGCCGGCAGAGGGACAGCCTCAATACCACATTGCCCAGTCTGATGAATTTAAGGAAGAGCGTCTTGGTCTTCAATGGCAGTGGCAGGCAAACCCAAGGGAAGCTTTTTATTCTATAAAAGGACATTCAGGGCTTCGGCTGTTCTGCCTTTCCAATCAGGAAAGGGAAAATTATCTGTGGTATGCGCCCAATGCCTTAACTCAGATTCCACAGCATTGTGCATTTTCTGTGGTTGCCAAAGTAAAACTTTACGGTGCAGAGGCTGGGGACATGGCATCCATCGGAATGATTGGTCATACCTATGCGTATATGGGAATCCGGAAAACGGAAAAAGGTCATGACATCTCCCTGTACAGCGGAAATGTGACAAAGACTACATATGAAGGAGAGGCAGAAGAGAAGCTTCTTGTTACCTTCCCTCTTGACCATGATACTGCGTACCTCAAATTTGAAGTATTTAAGAATAAAACGTACCGCTTTGCATGGTCTGGTGATGGAATCCGGTTTACTCCTGTGGGGGGAGCCAACCCTCTTCACAGAGCAACCTGGACCGGGGCGAAGTTATGTCTCTGGAGTGCCAACAAAAATAATGTGAAATCAGAAGGATATGGGGAATATGAATTTATACACATCGAAGACAGAAGCAACTGCGAAGAAGGCATTTGATGCCGCTCTTAATGGGGATGAAGCACTTGTAAAACGTATGATCGCCCATTCGTTTAATACAGAAGACTGCGACGAGGAAGGCAACAGCATTCTCCATTATGCCGTAAAAGGAAAGAATCAGCAACTGGTGGCTTATCTGGTGGAACAGTGCGGGCTTGATCCTACATGGTCCAATCAGAACATGGTTACCCCTTATGATCTTGCGGAGAATACTCCGCTGGAAGAGTATTTTCAGTCGGTCTGTGGATTTGGATTAAAAGACTGTTACCGGAATCCGGTGCAAAGGGGGATGCATCCGGATCCCAGCATCGTCCGGGTTGGGGATGATTATTACATGGTTAATTCCAGTTTTATTTATTTCCCCTGTATTCCCATTTCCCATTCCAAAGATCTGATCCACTGGAATATCATTGGTTATGCGGTGACTGACGCCGGCTGGGCGGAAGAGAATCTGGGAAAACTGGAGGGTGGAAGAGGTTTCTGGGCGCCTGATATCAGTTATCATAACGGTCGTTTTTATATCTGTGCTACTTTAAGACAGAATGACGATGCACCTTATATTCAGACTCAGATGGTTACAAGCTCCGAATTTCCGGAAGGACCTTATGAAACTCCTGTAATCCATAACGTTTTAGGCATTGATCCTTCTATTTTTACAGATGATGATGGAAGACGGTACATGCTCATCAACCGGGGTGCCAGAATTATGGAGATATCCGAAGACGGAAAGAGGATTCTTTCGGAGCCGTCTCTTATCTGGTACGGGCATTCCGGTCATGCACCAGAGGGACCGCATATTGTGAAAAAAGACGGATATTATTATTGCTTTCTTGCAGAAGGCGGAACAGGGAAAGGGCATATGATTACGGTTGCCAGATCGAAAAATCTGATGGGACCTTATGAGCCTTGTCCCCATAACCCGATCATGCACCAGAAAGATGAGATGGCAGTGATCCAGTGCACTGGTCATGGAAAACCGGTTCAGACGAAAGACGGCAGATGGTTCATTGTTTATCTGTGTTCCCGGTTCCTTGACGGACAGTGGGGGATGCTTGGAAGAGAAACCTGTGTTGATGAGATGACCTGGAATTCAGATGGGTGGCCAGTGATCAACCGTGGAAAAGGACCTTCTTATATGGCACCTCTTCCATACACTGCTGACGGGGCAGAGAAATCAGGAAAGATAAACCAGGAACTCTGGCTGTCTCCAAGAACCAGGGAATATGAACGGGTTCGGGAAGAGGAAGACGGAACCATCTGGATTCGGGGAGATGGACTGGATTTGTGTAAAAAGGAATGCAAAAGTCTTTTGGTTAAATGTCAGCCTGACTTTCAGTTTGCCGCAGAATTTACCATGGATCTGCAGGAAGAAGAGGAAAAGGCATTTACCTCAGATGCAGGCATGACTCTTTACTACGATGAGAATACCTATATTAAATTTGGTGTTACAAAAGATGAGGTTTTTATTTCGGAATATGTGGACAATGCTTATGTGAGAACGGAGAAAAAGCCGTTTTCCTTCCAGGGGCAGGTTACCTTCCGGGTGGAGACTGACGGACTGAAACGAAAATTTCTATTAAATAACAGCTTCCTGTGGCAGTGGACCGATGTAACTTCTATTTGTTCTGAGGGTCTTGTAAAAGGCAAACGCTTTACAGGGGCGATGTATGGAGTGTACGTAAATGGCAGCAATCTATTACGCTGGAGACAGCACAGTTAAATATAACAAGATATCCACCTATCCCCAGACGGGAATCTCCCAGGGACTGCTCTGGTATTTAAGAGATTCGGTGGAGATGAGAAGCTATGCACAGAACGGGCGAAGCACCAGATCTTTTATTCATGAGGGACGGCTTGCGCTTATCGAAAAAGAAATAAAAAAAGGGGATTTTCTCTTTGTCCAGTTTGGGCATAACGATGAAAAGCCAGATCTGGAGCGGCATACAGAGCCAGATACTACTTTTTCTGAGAATCTGCTGCTTTTTATTGAAGCGGCGCGAGCAAAAGGTGCTCATCCTCTCTTGATTACGCCCATTGCCAGAAGACATTTTAATGAGAAAGGTGTATTTTTGCCTGGAAGCCATGGTGCTTATCCGGAGGCGATGAAAAGAACGGGAGAAAGGGCAGGAGTCCCAGTAATTGATTTAACAACCATCACGGAACAGTATTTAGCGGTTGTGGGAGATCTTGCTTCCAAGGCATATTTTATGTGGCCAAAGGACGATACCCATTTAAAACCGGAAGGAGCCGTGCTGATTGCAGGATTTCTTTGTCAGGAACTGAAAAAGCTGGGTTCTCCTTATGCAGACCTTCTGGAAGAGGAAGAGATTACGAAAGAAAATGAAGGGCTTGATGTATCTTAAGAGGTGAGTCATGGATAAATACGAAGAGATTGAGCACAGCTTTGTAAATTGCTACAAGAAGTACGGGAATCGTTCCGTTATGGTGCTTCTTGGGTTTTATAAGGGGCAATACCACAAATTTTTAATTTCCACCTTCTTTTTCCTGGTGAAACATGCCCCCAGTCTCTTTTCCGCCCTGTTGATTGCCAATGTAATCAATGGGGCGTTGGAGGGCGGAGATGCCGGAAAACGGGTGATTTTTATCAATGTAATGATCTGGTTTGCTCTTTTGATCATTCACCTTCCAGCTAACTGGCTTCACAACAAATATAAAAGCCGGGTGATCCGTAAAACGGAAGCAGGTCTTCGGGGAGCGCTGGTAAGAAAACTTCAGGAACTGTCAATTCCTTATCATACGGAGATTCAGTCAGGCAGGCTCCAGTCAAAGATCATACGGGATGTGGAAGCGGTTGAAACCCTTTCTTCCCAGCTTTTTGTAAATGCCATGAACATTGTGATGAATCTGGTGATTACTCTGTCTATTACAGCCGTGAAGAACAGGGTTGTACTACTGTTCTTTTTGCTGGTTGCACCGGTTACTTCCCTTATTGTGGTCGCTTTCCGCAAGCGAATTCACAGAGAAAACCGGGCATTCCGGCAGGAGATGGAAGAAACCAGCGCCAAAGTGATGGAGATGGTGGAACTGGTGCCGGTTGCAAGGGCGCATGCCCTGGAAAAGATTGAGGTAGAAAAGATTAAGGAACAACTGGAGGAGACTGCCGACAAGGGATATCGTCTTGATATGATCCAATCCCATTTTGGTGCAGTGAGCTGGTGTATCTTCCAGGTCTTCCAGGTACTCTGCCTTGGATTTTCCGGTATTATGGCGTTAAACGGTCTGATTAAAATCGGAGATGTAACCTTTTATCAATCCAGTTTTACCACCGTAGTCAATCAGTTTTCAGCTTTGATTAACCTGCTTCCCATTCTGACCAAAGGGCTTGAGTCTGTGTCCTCCATCGGTGAGGTTTTAATATCCGATGATGTGGAGCACAACGAAGGAAAAACAGAGATGAAGGAGCTGAAAGGCGGTTATTCCTTTCACAATGTTCAGTTTTCCTACAAAGGTTCAGAAGAAGCAGTTCTGGACGGGTTTGACTTGAAGGTAAAAGAAGGAGAAACCATTGCACTGGTGGGAGAATCCGGTTCTGGAAAGACCACAGTGCTCAATATGATCATTGGTTTTATTACTCCTACGGATGGAAGACTTTTTATTGACGGGATGGACGTTAGTGATATTAATTTAAGAAGTTACCGCAGATTTATTTCCATGGTTCCCCAGACACCGGTGCTTTTTAGCGGTACGGTCAGGGAGAATATTATTTACGGCATGGATCATGTAACGGAGGAGGAATTAGCTCATGCGGTAGAAGCGGCTAATTTAAAATCCGTGATTGCCAAACTGCCCAAAGGGCTGGATACCATGATCGGCGAACATGGAGGAAATCTAAGCGGCGGGCAGCGGCAGAGAATTTCCATTGCACGGGCGATTATCCGGAATCCCCGGGTGATTATTCTGGATGAAGCCACATCCGCTCTTGATACCATTTCAGAAAAGGAGATTCAGGATGCACTGGATCGCCTGATCCGCGGAAGAACCACATTTATTGTTGCTCACAGACTTTCTACAGTCCGTGGTGCAGACCGGATTGTTGTTCTGGACAAAGGGAGGATTCGGGAGATGGGAAACTATCAGGAGTTAATGGATTTAAAAGGCGAATTTTATGAGATGGAGCGTCTGCAGATGGCGTTGAGATGATGTATGGGTGACATACCTTTTTAGAGGATGTCACCCGTTTTTTTATATGGTAGAAACTCTGCAAAATATAATCCTGATTTATTTTAGTATATTGTAAGAATTAGAGTTGCGAAAACAGTTTACATATAAATGAAATCAGTGTATAATTTGGTCTTACAGACGTAGTATTTAAAACGCTTTGTGTTTCAAATACTACAACCGTAAGATTAAAGGAGAATTAAGGTGCGCAATCATAAATTATTCAGAAAAAAAGATAGTTCAGAGCTTCAGCTCATAGATCGTATTCCGAGACTTGCTGTCCTTGGTGCGTTTTTTTCATTTTTATTGCTGGTGCTTGTATTTCGTTTATATAAGCTTCAGATTATGGAGGGAGCCTCCAATCAGCAGGCATTTATGAGTTCGATTATTAAGACCCAGCGGCTTTCCGGAAGCAGAGGTAACATCTATGACAGGAATGGAAAACTGCTGGCCTCCAACCGGTTGTCTTATGATATCACGCTGGAAGATTCCATGAATTATAAAAACAAAAAGGAGCGTCAGAGGTCTCTCAATGGAATTGCCTATCGCCTGATCCAGATGGTGCATGATGAGGACAAGCTGAACGTAACGCTGCCGATTGGAATTGATGAACAGGGCAATTATTACTATACAGCCGACGGATTTAAGTTAAACCGTTTTAAAGCGGATTATTTCGGCAGGGCAGAAGTTGGAGAAATGACGGATGAGGAAAAAGAAGAGACAGCCGACGGTCTCATGAGCAAGCTGACAGGGAACAAAAAGTTTATGATTGATGAAACCTATGCAGATAAGGATCAGGAACTTTATGGACTTCCTGAGTCTCTCACCAAAAAGGAGATTCTTCAGATTGCGAATATCCGCTATGGACTTTCTCTTAATTCCTACCGAAAGTATCTGCCGTATCTGGTGGCTTCTGATGTGTCCGATGAAACCATGGCGGCCGTTCTTGAGAATAAATCCGCTCTGCCAGGTTCCGATATTCAGGAAAGCAGTATCCGGACTTACGAAGGTGGAGAAAGTCTGGCATCAATCCTTGGATATATCGGTGGAATATCTTCCAATGAACTGGAGACTGCCAATCAAAACAATAATATTTACACCAACCAGTCTGTCATAGGAAAGAGCGGAATTGAAAAATCCATGGAGGAATGGTTGAGAGGCGAGGATGGAGCAGAACAGTTTTATACGGATGTGGTGGGGAATAAAAAGACCGATCCAGTGGTCATAAAAGTTCCTGCAACAGGAAAGAATGTGTATTTAACCATTGATAAAGATCTGCAGGATGCCGTGTATCAGATGCTGGAGCAGCAGATCGCCGGAATTTTGCTTGCCAATATGGTGGACAGCAAACGGGCAGATATGCCAAAGGCAGATAATGCAGCACAGATACGGATTTCTTCTGATGAAGTTTATTTTGCCCTGTTTAAAAACCATATTATTGATACGGAAGCGCTAAAGCATGAGAATGCCACAGATCTGGAAAAGTCTGTTTATAGCGGATTTACAGGAAAGAAGGAGTCCGTTCTCACCCAGTTGGAATCAGCCTTTGGGGCTGCCGATGATTCCTATGACGGATTAAGCCCGGAGATGAAGGGATATCTGGACTATGTAGTCAGCGAGATAAAAAAGTCAAAACTGATTACTGGTAATGCAGGCTCTCCAGACTGGAAGAATCAGAGTTTCCGTCAATATTTAACGGATTGTATTTCCAACGGTCTGGTGGATTTAAGTAAGATTGATAACAGCGAAGCTTACGTTGCCATTGAAGAAGAGGAACGTCTGGCAGAGAAAAAAATTCTGGAAGATTTAAGAGACAGCCGGGAATTTGATTTAAAGGTTTATGAGGCAATGATCGAAGAAGGTTCCATCTCCGGGGAAACGGTGGAGAATCTTCTATATGAACAGGGAATTCTATCCAAAGACGATCCGGACTACGGACTTTTGCAGACGGGACAGCTAAGTGCCTGGTCTTTTATGCAGAAGAAGATTAAGAATCTGGAGATTACGCCTGCACAACTGGCATTAAATCCTTGTTCCGGTTCGGCGGTGGTTGTCAATCCCCAGGATGGAGAAGTTCTGGCATGTGTCAGTTATCCGGGCTATGACAATAACCGTCTTGCCAATCAGATGGATTCGGAATATTACAATAAACTGTCCAATGATCTTTCGCTTCCCCTGTTTAACCGGGCAACAAGCCAGTTGACAGCTCCTGGTTCGACCTTTAAGCCGGTAACGGTTATTGCCGGTATGAATGAAGGAGTTATTGATTCAGCTACCAGCATTGTTTGTACCGGTATCTTTGACAAAGTGGAGCCGGCTCTCCGGTGCTGGAAGAGAAATGGACATGGCATTATTAACTCTCCTGCTGATGCACTTAAGAATTCCTGTAACGTGTATCTGTCTGAAATCACTTACCGTCTGGGAACAGAAGCAGATGGAACATTTTCAGAAGGAACGGGTCTTAATAAGCTGCAAAAATATGCAGAACTTCTGGATTTAGATAAAAAGACCGGAATTGAGATTGGAGAAGCGCAGCCTCATGTAACGGATCAGTTTGCAATCCCGTCTTCAATCGGACAGGGAACCCATAACTATACCACCACCCAGCTTGCAAGATATACGTCTACTCTTGCCAACCATGGAAAGAGCTTTGAACTGTCACTGGTAGGAAAAATTACAGACTCAGAAGGCAATGTAGAGAAATCATTTACTTCTGTGGAACAAAGCCATGTGGAATTACCGGAAGCAGTGTGGGGGGAAGTAACAAAGGGTATGAATGAACTTGCAATTTCCAATGCGACCTTAAAAGATTTAAAGGTCAGTGCAGCAGGAAAGACCGGAACTGCAGAAGAAGCAAAGAACAGACCAAACCACGGACTCTTTATCGGATACGCTCCGTTGGAGAATCCCCAGATTGCGGTTACTGTAAGGATTGCCAACGGATACAGTTCTGGTAACGTAGTGGGAGTTGGAAAGAATATTTTTGAATATTATTTCCAGTTAAAAGATCCTGCATCTATTTTAACCAATACAGCATCCAATGTATCCAACAATCTGCGTACCGATTAAAAGGAGGGAATCATGAACCGGGGAAAGAAGAGGATTTTATTTCGCAGTGTTGTCACTTTCTTTATTCTGCTTGCAGCATTAGCAGGTGCCTTTTTGTTTTTTCAAATTCAGAAAAAGCTGGCAGAAACAAAAGAAAAGCCAGAGGATTTATTCTTCCAGTATATTGATTATTTGAAAAAAGAAGATTACGCTTCTATATATGAGATGCTTTCCGAACAGAGCCAGCTTAATATCAGCCAGGAGGATTTTACAGCCAGGTATAAGAATATTTACGGAGGGTTGGAAGCTTCTGACATTACAGCGGAGGTTACAGGAGAAGATCTTGTGGATAAAAAGTCTACCCTGTCTTTTCAGATGAGATTTAAGACCATCGCGGGAGATATGGAATTCCGTAATAAGGCGGAGTTTCAAAGGGAAGATAAAAAGGGATACAGACTGGTGTGGAGTGACAATCTGATCTTTCCCGAACTTGGAAGAACGGATAAAGTACGCATTACCACGGATAAAGCAGTCAGAGGCAGTATTTTAGACCGGAACGGACAGGTTCTGGCTGGAAAAGGAACGGCATCTGCTGTGGGGCTTGTTCCTGGAAAAATGAGCGAAGATCCTTCCACAGACCTTACAACCCTGTCCCAGCTTCTTGGAATATCAGAAGAAGGGATTAAGAAGAAGCTATCAGCCAAATGGGTAAAGGAGGATTCTTTTGTTCCTTTAAAAACCTTAAAAAAGGTCAGTGATGCCAATTTAAACGGGCAGAATCCCAGCGAAGAGAATGTGAAAAATAAAGCCTTTCAGGATCAGCTTTTACAGATTCCAGGGGTTTTGATTGCAGATACACCTGTCCGTTATTACCCGCTGGGAGAAGCCGCCTCTCATCTGGTGGGTTATGTTCAGAATGTGACGGCAGAGGATATGAAGGAACATGCAGGTGAAGACTATCTGACTGACAGCGTGATCGGAAGAAGTGGTGCGGAGGCTCTTTATGAGAAGGAGTTGAAAGGAACCAATGGACGGACTGCTTCCATTGTGATGGCAGATGGAACAGTGAGAAAGATTTTGGCTGCGAAGTCAAGAATTGACGGAAAAGACATGACTCTCACCATTGACAGCAATCTTCAATCGGTTATCTATCAGAATTTAGCGGAAGATAAAAGCGGTACGGTAGCCATGAATCCTTATACAGGTGAGGTGCTGGCTCTGGTGAGTACACCATCTTTTGATAACAATGACTTTATTCTTGGAATGTCACAGGAGAAATGGTCTGCTTTAAATGAGGATGAGCGAAAGCCTATGTTTAACCGGTTCCGGCAAAAATTTGCCCCTGGTTCTTCTTTTAAGTCCATTACGGCTGTGGTGGGGCTGGAGAGCGGCGCCATTAATCCGGCAGAAGATTATGGAGGCGGAGCGCTGAGCTGGAGAAAAGATGAAAGCTGGGGAAATTACTATGTGACAACTCTTCACGACAGTAGTCCGGTGAATTTGGAAAATGCTTTTATATATTCCAATAACATTTATTTTGCAAAGGCGGCATTGAAGATTGGAAGCAAAGAATTTATGTCGGGTCTGGACCGCCTTGGATTTGGGCAGCAGATTCCATTCGAGATTGCGCTCGCCAAATCCCAGTATTCCAATGGAAAGGGAATTGAATCCGAAGTTCAACTTGCTGACAGTGGGTATGGACAGGGACAGATGCTTGTGAATCCGGTTCATCTGGCGGCTTTGTATACCATGTTTTCCAACGATGGAAATGTAATAAAACCATATCTTCAGTATAAGGAAAATCCAACACCTGAGATCTGGATAGCAAACGCCAGTTCACCAGAGAATGCCAGGTTGATTGAAGAAGATTTAAAAAAAGTAGTACAGACGGAGCATGGCACCGGACGTGCTATTAACCGCAGTGATATTTCCCTGGCGGGTAAAACCGGCACCGCTGAGATCAAGGCATCAAAAGGAGACACCACAGGTACCGAGTTGGGATGGTTTGCTGTTTTTACAACAGACCCTGATGTTCAAAAGCCTGTTCTTCTTATCAGTATGGTGGAAGATGTAAAGAACCGGGGAGGAAGCGGTTATGTGGTAAGAAAACAAAAAGAAGTATTAAGTTCCTATATTCCCCAGCCATAATAAAAATAGCTGTCACAGGTCTTGTGATAGCTATTTTTATTGCCTGTATATAGGAGATTCCCTGCTTCCATTAAAAAGAAGTTTTCGAAGTTCATTCATATCTTCCTGGGTCATATGCCCGCTTTGAATATAGCTGGTCACCATTCGGGAGATCCTGCCATTGTAAAAACGCTTCAAAAAATCATCGTTTGCCTTTTCTAAATATTCCTCTTCCTTGATCAGAGGAGTATATACGAAAACACGGCTTTCCTTCTGATAGGTAATTGCCCCTTTTTGTACCAGCCTTTTTAGCAGCGTATGTACGGTTTTGGGGCTCCATTCGCTTATCTTTGTAAGGCGTTCAGCCACTTTGGTGGTGCTGATGGGAGCATGTTTCCACAGTATTTTCATTACTTCATATTCAGCTTCAGAAATCTGCGGCAGTTGGTTCATAAGGATTCTCCTATTCTTACATTTGTAATACATACATTATACAAAGGGAGAAAGAACAATGTCAATAGACTTCTTTAACCTTTTACGACAGTATACCTGCCGGTGTTGGCAGTATGGTATCCGGGAAAATGCAGAAGGCTCTTTTTGAATTCATCTGACTGGACGATTTGAACAATGGATTGGAAAGCAGGATGATCGGAATCGGATTTAAAAAACACCAGGTCCATGGAAGCGGAGGTTAAAAATACCGGTTCCAACTGCGGATAGGAAACCAGATGGGACAGATCCCCTATGCTTACATCAGCAGCTCCTAAAGCAACTCCATTGGCGGCAGACATATGAGACAGACATTCTTTCTGGAACTTGCCTGCTGTTTTTGACATTCCCATTTCAACAAAACAGGAATCCATATACATTCGGTATCCGCTTCCCATCTCCCTGTTTAGAAATCTTACATCAGGGCGAAGAAGGTCTTTGGGGGAATGAATGGACATGGGATTTCCTTTTTTTACATAGAATCCGCAGGAAACGCTGCACAGAGATAGAATTGCAAGCTCTCTTCCAGGCACAAGGTTTGTAATTCTATTATGGATCTGTTCCGTTTCCTCCAAAAGAAAGCAGGTCAGTGCCAGATGGGTTTTTCCATAATAAAGGGAATAGAGACTGTTATAATCGTTCATATAGGAATGAAGCAAAGGCAGGCCTTCCGGTGTCTGGTCCAGACCGCTTCGGATCAGTTCCACGATTCTTGATTCCTGACTGCTGAGAATCAATCCATTTGTATTTAAAAGATAATCGGTCTGCCGGATCGCAGAACTTGCTGTAAAAGGCGGAATATCACTAACTGGCACAAGCGGTTCTTCCGGCACAGGCGGTTCTTTTAAATACAGGTTTAGTTGCTCCTGACTGATGCGTATCTGCTTTCCGATCTTTGTGGCTTTTAATTCACCCCGCTTAATCAGCTCGTATACGGTGGCTTTTTTTATTCTGAGCCGATCTGCTACCTCTTGTGGCGTAAATACATGATCCATGTGAATCCCCCAATTCTTTCCGATTTATTTATAAATAGTTATAACATATTTCAGTGTATTGTCAATAAAAGTTAGTACAAGAGAGAAATTGTAATAATTACATAAAAAATATCTGATTTTTAACTTGTATATTATGAATATATCAACATTGATTCAAAAATAGAAATCAACTAGAATAAACGAAACAAAGTCAAACGCAACAATACAGAACAAAAGTGATGAAAAACAATGAGGAGGAAATGCGATGAAGAGAGGAACAAGGTTATTGGCACTGGGATTTGTTATACTGATGCTGTGTCTGATGGCAGGATGCAGCACAGTTATGTCTGACAACACAAGGAGCAGCCCAAAGAAACAAGATGTCTATGTATTTATTGCAGCCAGTTTAAAAAATACCATGGATCAGATCAAGGAAAATTATGAAAAAGAGCATCCTGATGTTACGATTATTTACAATGCGGACAGTTCCGGTGTGTTAAAGACACAGATTGAAGAAGGAGCCAGATGTGATGTGTTCTTTTCAGCAGCAACAAAGCAGATGAATGAATTAAAGGAAAGCGGATTTGCATCAGAGGAGTCAGTTCATAATGTGCTGGTCAATCAGGTGGTGCTGATTAAACCAAAGGGGGCTGCAACATCTGTTACAGGATTTAATAATATCACCAATGCTTCCAGTCTTGCCCTTGCCGGGGAAGATGTGCCTGTAGGTCAATATGCCAGAAAACTGTTTACCAATATGGGGATTTTGGATCAGGTTATGGCAATGGAAGTGAATGAAGGCTCCAATGTAACCGCTGTGCTCACTTCCGTAGCAGAGGGAAGCAATGAGGTGGGGGTGGTCTATGCTACAGATGCCGCCTCCATGCCCGATAAAGTGGAAGTGATTGCAAAAGCAGGAAAAGACCTTGTGGAACCTGCGGTCTATCCGGTGGGGCTGATTCATAATAAAGAGTCTTCTGAAGATGAGACAAAGGCGGCGGCAGACTTTGTGAAATATATCACAGAAGAGAACCGCGTGAAGCAGTTGTTTGTGGATGCCGGATTTGAACCTTACACGGAATAAACATATATGAAGAAAGGAGAGGAACGGGGTGTCAGAGATGTTACATACCATAGATTTCAGCCCACTTTATCTATCCCTTAAAACGGGAGTTATAGCCACTGTATTAACTTTTTTTCTTGGGACAGGTGCTGCCCGTTTTATGATGAAACAAAATCACAGAGTAAAGGCAGTTCTTGATGGGATATTAACCCTTCCACTGGTGCTTCCGCCTACGGTAGCCGGTTTTTTCCTGCTTCTGGTGTTCAGTCTGCGAAGACCATTTGGGGCATTTTTGGCGGAGCAGTACCAGATCAGGCTGGTCCAGACCTGGTCCGGATGTGTGCTGGCGGCATTTGTCATCGCATTTCCCCTTATGTACCGCAATGCAAGATCCGCCTTTGAACAGGTGGATGTAACCATGATTCATGCGGGAAGAACTCTGGGGCTTTCTGAAAGAAAGATATTCTGGAAAATTGTTGTTCCCATTGCAGCACCTGGACTGGCATCAGGAACGGTTCTTGCTTTTGCAAGAGCAATGGGGGAATATGGGGCGACCACCATGCTTGCAGGAAATATCTTAGGAAAGACCAGAACCATATCCGTAGCAATTGCCACAGAAGTTTCGGCAGGCAACTGGAATAGGGCAGGTTTCTGGGTCTGTGTAATTATGGCTCTTTCTTTTTTGATGGTGGCATTGATTAATTTAATTTCCGGCAGAAGCAGCAAAGGTGAGAAGGGGTGGCGTTGATATGTCATTGCAGGTGAATATAAAAAAGAAGTTTTGTGGATTTGATCTGGCTGTGGATTTTTGTACAGACCGGGGATGTATGGGAATTCTTGGAGCCTCTGGCTGCGGAAAGAGCATGACTTTAAAATGCGTGGCAGGGATTGAAACACCGGATGAAGGGAAAATTGTTTTAAATGGAAGGATTCTTTTTGATTCGGAAAAGAAGATCAATCTGCCGGCAAGGAAACGTCAGGTTGGATATCTGTTTCAAAACTATGCCCTGTTTCCGACCATGACAGTGGAGGAAAATCTTGAAATTGTAATTCCCCAAAAAGAAAAACGCCAGAAACTTACTCATGAAATACTGCAGCGGTTTCAGTTAAACGGGCTGGAAAAACGAAAACCTTCCCAGCTTTCCGGAGGTCAGCAGCAGAGAGTGGCATTAGCCCGGATGCTTCTTAGTGAACCGGAGGTGATTCTTCTTGATGAACCTTTTTCAGCGTTGGATGGCTTTTTAAAAGATGCGCTGCAGACCGATATGCTTACATTTATCCGGGAATATGGAAAGGAGGTTTTACTGGTTTCCCATTCCAGAGATGAGATCTACCGGTTCTGTGATCACATGGTGGTAATTGCAGAAGGGAAGCTTCTGCTGAAAGGCTCCACAAAAGAATTATTTAAAGACCCGGAGAACAGGGAGGCAGCACGGTTGACTGGCTGTAAGAATATCTCAGCCATTCAACGGGTCAGCGATTTTGAACTCTATGCCATTGACTGGAAGATCAGACTGAAAACCAGAGAGAAAATCAAAGAATTCGTAAAATACATTGGAATCAGGGGGCACAGCCTGATTCCGGTGGAAGGACCGGGGGAGAATGTGATGCAGGTCCGATTAAGGGAAGTAACAGACAGTCCCTTTGAACGTCAGGTTTTATTTCACAATGCGGCTCATGAATCCTCGGAGCGGCTTTGGTATTTACAAGATAAAAAAGAGAGTATTCCTTTATTTTTACAGTTTCCGAAAGAAGAAATACTGCTTTTATCTTAATTAATAGAAGTACTTTGTAAAAGAGATTGACAACAGGCATAAAATTGCTTACCATGTGTCAAAAGAAATGGGTGGGGAGGAGCAGTTGAATATGAAATTAAGTGCCAGAAATCAATTGAAAGGCAAGATTATAGGAATAGAACCTGGGGCAGTCAATGCCATGGTAACCATGGACGTGGGAGGCGGTAATATCATATCGGCTACGGTTTCCATGGCAGCAGTAAATGATCTGGAGCTGGAGGCAGGTAAAGATGCTTATGCCATTATCAAAGCCAGTTCTGTAATGATTGGAGTCAATGAAAGATAGGAGCTGGAGATCCAGCTCTTTTGTGGTTTATGAGAGCAAAACAGTCTATTTGTATAAAAGATGGAAAAAACATGTATTTGTATTTGTACATAGTGCTGTATTGAAAGTGAGAAAAAAAACCGATATAGTTATACCAACCTAAGTGGTCGACAAAACTTAGTGGCGTTTTCATTTTCTATTCACAAAGAGGTGGAATGGCAGGATACCCGGTGTATCTGCCTTCTGCCTCTTTTCTTTTCAGTTAAGGAGGAATTGTTATGAGACAGGTTGCGATCTATGGAAAAGGCGGAATTGGTAAATCAACGACAACCCAGAATCTGACTGCAGGTCTTGCAGAGATGGGAAAGCACATTATGATAGTTGGATGTGATCCAAAAGCAGATTCAACCAGACTGGTTCTTGGGGGTCTGGCACAGAAGACAGTTCTGGATACTCTTCGTGATGAAGGAGATGACATTGAACTGGAAGCTGTTATGAAAGAGGGGTACGGCGGTATCAAGGGTGTGGAATCAGGAGGTCCGGAGCCTGGAGTTGGCTGTGCGGGGCGTGGAATCATCACTTCCATTAATCTGTTAGAGCAGCTTGGTGCCTACACCGATGATCTGGATTATGTATTTTATGACGTACTTGGTGATGTTGTATGCGGAGGATTTGCAATGCCCATCAGAGAAGGCAAAGCACAGGAGATTTACATTGTATGTTCCGGGGAAATGATGGCGTTATATGCTGCCAACAACATTTCAAAAGGAATCTACAAATATGCAAAGGCAGGCGGAGTAAGACTTGGGGGTCTGATTTGCAATTCCAGAAAGGTAGACAAAGAGCAGGATCTGGTGGAAGCGGTGGCAGCAAAGATCGGAACCCAGATGATTCATTTTGTTCCTCGTGACAATGCGGTTCAGAGAGCGGAAATCAGAAAGAGAACGGTGATTGATTTCTCTCCAGAGGAAGTCCAGGCAGATGAATACCGTACTCTGGCAAGAAAAGTGGATGGCAATGAGAGATTTGTGATTCCAAATCCGATGAATATTGATGAACTGGAAGAGATTTTAATGCAGTACGGAATCATGGATTAAGAGGGGAAAAGGAGAGGCAGATATGGTATTGGTGAGAGCGATTATCCGGCCGGAAAAGGCGGATTATGTCATGAAAGAGGCGGCAGAAGCAGGATTTCAGGCAGTGACGAAAATGGATGTATATGGACGTGGAAAACAAAAGGGAATTACCGTAGGAGAAGTCCATTATGACGAGATTCCGAAAGAAATGCTTTTATTTTTCTGTAACAAAGAGGACAAAGAGGATCTGGTGAAAGTTATTTTAAGAACTGCAAAGACTGGAGAGGGCAATTACGGTGACGGAAGAATCTTCATCTCTCCTATTGAAGAAGCTTATACCATCAGCACAGGAAAAAAAGGACTTTAAGAAAAGCTTTTAAAAGAAAGGAAGGATGAACATGAAAGAAGTAATGGCATTTATCCGTGTGAATAAGATCAATCCGACCAAAAAAGCTTTGGCAGAAGGCGGTTTTCCGGCAGTTACCTGCAGATCGGTAATGGGCAGAGGGAAAAAAAGGATTGATCCCGAACTGGTTACTCTGGTTCTGGAAAATGGAGCACTTCCCATATCGCCCCAGGGAGAACATTTGACAGAAGTGTTCCGGTGGATTCCCAAAAGGCTTCTGACAATGATTGTGGAAGATGAACAGGTAACAGAGGCAGTTGATATTTTGATAAAAGCAAACCAGACAGGAAATCCAGGTGATGGAAAAATCTTCGTGCTTCCCATTGAGGAAGCGTATACCGTTAGAAGCGGAGAACACACCATGGATGCTTATTGATGGGAGGTGAAGGCAGTGGCAAAAGAAAGAGAATTGTTGTTGGATCAATATTCAACCAGAGTGTTTAAAAACAGAAAGAGTCATATTACCCAATTGGAATTTGCAGAAGAACCCGATGAGATTACTGCCAATACCAGGGCAATACCGGGAATCATAACCGCAAGAGGCTGCTGCTATGCAGGCTGTAAGGGAGTTGTTGTAGGTCCCATGAAGGATTCCGTTGTAATTACCCACGGACCGATTGGCTGTGCCTTTTATTCCTGGGCGACCAGAAGAAATAAAGCAAAATCTTCCTATGAGGGAGAGCCTAACTTTGTTCCTTATTCATTTTGTACTGATATGCGGGCGTCTGACATTGTATTTGGGGGAGAGAAGAAGCTGGAAGAAGGAATTGACGAGATTATGCGGCTCTTCAATCCGAAGTGTATCTTCATCTGCTCCACCTGTCCCATTGGTCTGATTGGAGATGATGTGCAGGCAGTGGCGAGAAGAACAGAGGAAAAATACGGAATCACGGCAATTGGTTATTCCTGTGAAGGGTATAAGGGTGTATCCCAGTCTGCCGGGCATCATATTGCGAATAACGGTCTGATGCGTTATGTGATCGGCAAGGGGGAAGAAGCCCCAAAGAGCAAGTACAGTGTCAACATTCTTGGAGAGTATAATATCGGCGGTGATGGCTGGGAGCAGGAGCGGATAATAAAGAAGATCGGGTATGAAGTGGTTTCGGTATTTACCGGAGACGGTTCCTATGAAACCATTAAAAATTCCCATCTTGCGGATTTAAATCTGGTTATGTGCCACCGTTCTATTAATTACATAGCAGAGATGATGAAGACCAAATACGGCGTGGACTGGATTAAGGTCAACTTCATCGGAATCGGAGCTACCTGTAAGTCCCTTCGCATGATTGCAACATACTTTAATGACCCGGAGCTTACAAAGCGCACGGAGGAAGTCATTGCAGAAGAACTGGCAGAAATCAGCGAAGATATGGAGTATTACAAATCCAAGCTAAAGGGAAAGACAGCCGGTATTTTTGTAGGCGGTTCCAGATCCCATCATTATCAGATGTTACTGCGGGACTTTGGCATGGAAACCACAATTGCCGGGTATGAATTTGCCCATAGAGATGATTATGAAGGCCGTGAGATCATTCCCCAGATCAAAGCCGATGCAGACTCTAAAAATATCGAAGAAATCTCTGTCAGCAGGGAAGCCGGGTATGAAGACCGCTATTCCGAAGAAGAGATGAAAGAGATGCGGGCAGCCGGTGTGGAACTGGATACTTATGATGGAATGTTAAAGGATATGAAAAAGGGCTATATGGTTGTGGACGATTATAACATGTTTGAAACCGATCAGTTAATTGAGGCATATAAGCCGGATATTTTCTTTTCCGGAATCAAGGATAAATACGCCATACAGCATGGTGGTGTGGTATCCAGACAGATGCACTCCTATGATTATTCCGGACCTTATGCAGGGTTCAGAGGAGCGGTCATCTTTGGAAGAGATGTGGCAATGAGTCTTTATACCAATGCCTGGTCCCTGGTAAAACCACCGTGGAAAACCACACCAATGATTGAAGGAATGTTAGGAGGTGCAGGCTGATGCTCGAATTAACCCCAAAAGAAATTATGGAAAAACGGCATATGACCATTAATCCCTGTAAGACCTGTGAACCGGTAGGTGCCATGTTCTGTGCACTGGGTGCAGAAAAATGTATGCCCCATTCCCATGGTTCCCAAGGATGCTGTTCTTACCACAGGACAGTGTTAAGCCGTCATTTTAAAGAACCCGCAATTGCCTCCAGCAGCTCTTTTACCGAGGGAGCCTCTGTATTTGGCGGGCGGAGCAATATTACAACAGCCGCCAAAAATGTGTTTGATCTCTACAACCCGGACATTATGGCGATTCATACCACCTGCCTGTCAGAAACCATTGGCGATGATGTTGGCTCCTATATTTTTGACATGGAGATTCCGGAAGGAAAGACGGTGTTATATGCCAGCACTCCTTCCTATGAAGGATCACATATCCAGGGATTTTCCAATATGATGATTGGGTTTATGAAGTACATGACAAAAAAGACCGGAGTGTCCAATGGAAAATTAGCCATCTTCCCAGGCTGGGTCAATCCTGGAGATGACAGGGAAATAAAGAGAATCGCCGGACTTATGGGAGCTGATTATATCTATTTTCCAGATCATGACGGCACGCTGGATCATCCCATGGATGGGAAAAATGAATATTTCCATAACAATGCCGGAACCTCAGGAGAAGAGATCAAAGCTCTTGGCGACTGTAAAAAGCTGATTTCCATGGGAACTTATTGCAGTACGGAACCATCGGAATACATGGAAAAGGAATTTAAGGTTCCTTTTTCCAACATTCCCGTTCCCGTAGGAGTAAAGCTGACGGATCAGTACCTTTTAGAACTCCAGAAATTTACCAAACAGGAGGTACCAAAAGTTCTTGAGGATGAACGCGGAAGACTGGTGGATTTAATGTTAGATGCCCATCAGTATGTATATAAGAAGAAAGCCGCCATCTACGGCGATCCGGACATTGTGTATGGATTTACGGCTCTTTGTCTGGAACTGGGAATGATCCCCAGATACATCATTACCGGAACACCAAAAGAACGGTGGGAGAAGGAAATCAAGGCACTGATGGATCAGTATGGAGTAGATGAAAGTGAATATGTGGTAAAGGCGGATACGGATTTATTCTATCTTCATCAGTTGATTAAAAATGAATCCGTGGATATTCTAATTGGCTCCAGTTATGGAAAACAGATTGCAAAAGCAGAGGATATTCCTCTTGTCCGTATGGGATTTCCGGTTCTTGACCGGTACGGAAACCCCATTCAGGCAACCGTTGGATATTCAGGCGGAATCCGTTATGTGGAAAAAATCGTGGATGCCATGATGGACCGGCAGGACCGGGATGCGGCAGATGAAGACTTTGAAGTGGTAATGTAAACAAAAGAACCAGGGAACCAGGGAGGGCGCCGCACCCTCCCTCTTGTGGTATTCACCGGGTTCGCATTTGAAAGGAGTATGGTCATGGGAACGGAAAAATCAAGCAATAATATTCTGGATGCCAGAAAGGGTTCCATTGTAATCAAAGAGGGATGCGGCGCCAAAGGCGGTATTTGCTGCGACAGCAACAGTGTATCCGGTTCCGTATCTCAAAGGGCCTGTGTGTACTGCGGGGCAAGGGTGGTATTAAATCCCATTACGGATGCCTATCATATCGTCCATGGTCCCATTGGCTGTTCCAGCTATACCTGGGATATCAGAGGGTCGTTATCAAGTGGAGAGGATATTTACCGCAACAGTTTTTCCACCGATTTGCAGGAGACGGATATTATATTCGGGGGAATTAAAAAACTGGAGGCAGCCGTTGATGAACTGATGGAAAAACAGGAGAACGTAAAGCTTATCTTTATTTATGCCACCTGTATTGTAGGTGTAATCGGAGATGATGTAGATGCACTGTGCAGAATGAAATCCGAGCAATATTCCATTCCGGTTATTCCCGTTAAATCCCCTGGGTTTTCCGGGAACAAATCAACAGGATACCGTATGGCATGTGATGCCATTATGAGCGTTCTTCTTCCATATAAAAGTCTGCATAAAAAGAAAGCCATTAATATTTTGGGGGATTTTAATCTGGCAGGTGAGATGTGGATCATAAAAAATTATTTTAAGGAGATTGGCATTGATGTGATCTCTGGTTTTACAGGGGACACCAGTTATGCGGATATGATAGAAGCTCCAAAGGCATCCTTTAATATTGTCCAGTGTGCCGGATCAAGTACCTATCTGGCAAATCGGATGGAGGAGGAGCTTGGCATTCCTTTTATCAAAGTCAGTTTTTTTGGTGTTGAGGATACTACCGCATCTTTAATCCGTGTGGCAGATGCGCTTCATGATGATGAAGCAAGAAAAAAAGCCATTGGGTTCTGTGGAAGGAAAACGGCAGAATTAAGTGGATTTTTAAAGAAATACCGAACCAATCTGGAAGGGAAAAAAGCAGCCATCTATGTGGGTGGAGGGTTTAAGGCGATTTCCCTGATCCGGCAGTTTCAGACCATGGGAATACAGACCGTTGTGGTGGGAACCCAGACTGGTAAAAAAGAAGACTATGAGATTATAGAAAGTCTGGTGGAACCGGACACCATTATTTTAGATGATGCCAATCCGGCAGAACTTGAGCTGTTCATGAAAAAAAAAGGTGCGGATATTTTGGTGGGAGGTGTGAAAGAACGGCCTCTGGCTTATAAACTGGGAATCGCATTCTGCGATCACAATCACGAGAGAAAATTCCCTTTAGCTGGTTTTCAGGGAGTTTATCACTTCACTGAGGAGATCAATCGAAGCATCAACAGTCCTGTATGGGAATATGTAGGCTGACAGAAAGGTGGAATAACCATGAAAAGTAAAGTAGAACCTCTGGTAAATCTAAATATCAATCCCTGTAAAATGTGTATGCCAATGGGCAGTGCCACTGCATTTTACGGATTGAAAAACTGCATGACCATTCTTCACGGTTCTCAGGGATGTGCCACTTACATCCGGAGACATATGGCAACCCATTACAATGAGCCGGTTGATATTGCTTCTTCTTCCTTAACTGAGCAGGGGACCGTATATGGTGGGAGCGATAATCTGAAAAAGGGACTTAAAAATCTGATTGAGCTGTATCATCCGGATATGATCGGAATCATGACCACCTGCCTTGCGGAAACCATTGGAGAAGATGTTCCTGGAATTTTAGAAGATTTTCTGGAAGAAAATGAAGAATACCGGAACATTACCCTGATTCCGTGCAGTTCTCCCGGATATGGGGGAAGTCAGTATGAAGGTTATTTTTCCGCACTCCATGCAATTGTTTCTTCCATTCCGATGGATAAGGAAAAAAATCATCTGGTTAATGTGGTAACTGCCCCTTTAAGCCCTGCTGATACCAGGTATATAAAAGAAATGTTAGCCCTTTTTGGAATCGAAGCCATACTGTTACCTGACTTATCGGAGAATTTAGATGGTGCTCATGAAAAAGAATACAACCGTCTTCCCCATTATGGAACCAGCTTAGAGGAACTAAGAAAAATGGGCGGAGCAAAGATTACCCTGGAATTATCAGGGTTTGAACGGAAGAATTCCGTAGCGGAATACCTGCTTCATACTTACAAAGTTCCTTATATCCGTCTTCCCCTTCCGGTAGGACTAAGAGATACGGATATTTTCTTAAAAACTCTTTCGGATATTTCTGGAAAAGAAATTCCAGAGAAACTCAAAAAGGAAAGAGGCCGGTATCAGGATGCTATGATTGATTCCCACAAATATAATTCTTCCGGAAGAGCCGCTGTCTTTGGGGAACCGGATCAGGTGTATTCCATGGTTCGTATGATGTGTGAGTGCGGAGTGATGCCTGTGGTATGTGCCGCCGGGTCACATTCCCCGGAACTGATGAAAAAGATTGCTCCGGAGATCGAATCCCTGGCACAAAGGTATTTCATCGAAGAATACAGAATTACGGATCAGGCAGATTTTAAAGAGATTGAAGCTATGGTTATTGCATGCAATGCCAATCTTTTAGTTGGTAATTCTGATGGAAGAAGAATTGCAAAAGATCTTTCGCTTCCTCTTGTGCGGAGGGGATTTCCTGTTCATGACCATGTAGGGGGACAGCGCTTAAAGATGCTTGGGTATGAAGGTTCCATGGAACTGATGGATGAGATTTCCAATCATCTTCTTGAAACGGTTGAAACCACATTCCGGGAGACACTTTATGATACTTATTATAAAGAAGAACCAAAATCTCCCAAACCAGTAAAAACACCGGAATTTACAGAACTTGCAGACCGGGAAGCCGTTATGAGAAAAAAGACGCTGGAACACCCCTGCTATAACTGTAAAGGACACAAGTTTGCCAGAATTCATCTGCCTGTAGCACCTGCCTGCAACGTTCAGTGCGGATATTGTGTCAGAAAGTTTGACTGTCCCAACGAAAGCCGTCCGGGAGTGACCTCGGCGATCTTAACTCCCAATGAAGCATTGGAACGGTATCTGAAGGTAAAGGAAAAGATGCCAAACTTAACTGTAGTGGGTATTGCAGGACCGGGAGAGGCACTGGAAAACTGGGAGAGTGTAAAGTCTGTTTTTGAACTCATAAGAGAAGCGGATCCGGATGTGACATTCTGTCTCTCCACCAACGGATTAAAGCTTCCGATGTATGCCCAGGAACTGGCACGCCTTTCCGTATCCCATGTAACCGTAACTCTCAATGCTGTAGATCCCCATATCAGCGGACAGATCTATCAGTATATCCGGTTTATGGGAAAAGAGTATCGGGGAGATGCTGCAGGAGCCATCATGGTAGCAAATCAGCTTGCAGGAATCCGTCTCTTAATTGCCAACGGGGTTTTGGTAAAGGTTAACATTGTAACGGTAAAGGGAATCAACGACCATCATGTACCGGAAGTGGTAAAAGCTGTGAAGGAAATGGGCTGTTTTATTACCAATATCATGCAGATGATTCCGGTAGAGGGAAGTGCCATGGAGCAGGTGGAACCCATCTCCAACAGGCAGTTGACGGAATTGAGGAAAGAATGCGAAGCGATCATGCCACAGATGTATCATTGCCAGCACTGCCGTGCCGATGCGGTGGGAACCCTGACGGATGATAAATCCATTGAATTAAAAGGGTTCTTATCGGAAGAATCAAAAGAGGCACTTTCCGTGGAAAAACAGTACCGGTTTGCAGTTGCTTCCAAAAGCGGAGTGGTGGTGGATACCCATTTTGGTCATGCAAAAGAATTCTACCTGTATGACTACAAAAACGGAGAAGTACGGTTTGCAGGAAAGAGAAAGGTGGAACAGTACTGCAGCGGTGAAGAATTCTGCGGAGAGCAGGAAGATAAAATGAAATCAATTTTAAATGCCCTTACCGGCTGCAACGGGGTCATTGCCATGCGGATTGGAATGGAGCCAAAGAAAAAGCTGGCACAGATGGGGATTACGCCGGTAAATACCTACGATATGATTGAAGATGCGGTGAAAAAAGCGGCAGCAGCAATGTAAAAGGAGGAGGAGTCAGATGGTACAGCCCAAATATCATGTCTTTATCTGCACAAGCTGCAGAATAAATGGCACTCAAAAAGGAATGTGTTATCAAAAAGGAGCGGTTGATTTAATCCAGGCATTTATGCAGGAGATTGAGGACCGGGAATTGTCCGGAGAGGTTGTTTTAAACAATACAGGATGTTTTGGCATCTGCGACAAAGGACCTGTTGTGGTGGTATATCCGGAAGGCGTATGGTATGGCAATGTCACCGGACCTGATGTGGAGCGGTTATTTGATGAACATTTTGAAGGAGGAGTTCCGGTCAAAGATCTGATGATATAACAGATTTACGAAAAAAGGGAGGGGTGCCGGTTGATGAAGATCATTGATGCTACGCTGACTATGGTTGATGGAAGTTGTTTGACAAAGAAACTGGTAAAAGATTTTTTAAAAGGGCTTAACAGTCTTTCTGTGTCGGGAGCAGTTCTCTCCCCCAGAGTTTATCATGTGTTAAATGGTGAACTGCCGGAAGGCATCATCTATTATATGGAACTTCCCAGTATGGGAGAATGCGGAAAATATCCGGGAATCCAGTTTTTCTTTTCTTCCTTTTCTGATGGGACTGGAAAAAGTATCCGCAGCATTCAGGTAAATGATGTATCGGAATTAAAAGGCCTGGCGGATATTGGCTGTGACAAAAAGCTAAGGCTTACAGGGCTTGACGATCTTCTGATTTATGAAAGCAGGGATATATATGAACGGGGAATGAAGCTTTTGATGCAGGTATCCCCGATTCTTTATCCCGAGAATTCCTATTACTGTGCCTCTGCCATTGCCGCAGATTATCTCCAATACCATCATAACGGTACGGTGATGACCACATTTACAGGAATCGGCAACAAAGCCGCCACAGAACAGGTGATTCTTGCCATGCGTGTGGTCGAGCGTTACAAACCAAACCACAACTTCGAACCTCTGGCAGAGCTTCGGGGAGTTTTTGAGCAGATGACAAAGAAAACCATATCCGGTCATGCTCCCGTGATCGGCAGCAAAATTTTTCATATTGAATCCGGTATCCATGTAGACGGAGTTTTAAAAAAGCCATCCAATTACGAATCTTTTCCTCCAGAGCTTGTGGGAGCAGCCAGAAAGGTGGTGCTTGGAAAGCACTCGGGCAAGATATCCATACGCTATAAAATGAAACAGCTTAAAGTTGAGAAGCAATACGATGAAGGGCAGCTGCTTGAGATGGTAAAACGAAAAAGCATGAAAAACAATGGAGAAGTAACCGATGAAGAATTTTTAACTATAATGAGTGAGTGTGATAAGAATGAAAAGACGAATTAAAATAGTGGATACAACCCTTCGGGATGGAGAGCAGTGCCCTGGAATCGTATTTTCACCAGAAGATAAAATCAAACTGGCTCTGTTCTTAGACAGCATCGGCATTGATGAAATTGAAGCCGGAATATACGATACAGGGACAGAAGGAATTCATTATATCGCAAGGATCATGAAGGAAAAAAGGCATGCAGACATCTCTGTCTGGTCCAGACTGAATGCAAAGAATGTGGAAGAGGCAGCCAGACAGAAACCAGATCTGATTCATGTTGGTACGCCGGTATCCTATACCCAGATTTACACCAAGATTGGAAAGAATAAGAAATGGATTGAGAATACCTTAATGGAATGTATCCAGGTTGCAAAGGATTATAACATTCCGATTACAGTAGGGCTTGAAGATTCTTCCAGAGCCGATGTGGCATTTTTGATTTCTCTCATCCGACAGATTCGGAAAAAAGGTGTGGAGGTAATCCGGTTAGCGGACACGGTTGGTGTTTTATTCCCAAGAAGAGCAAGGGAGATGATTCAGGAGATCCGTCAGACTGGAATTCAGGTGGAGGTTCATGAACATAATGATTTTGGAATGGCAGTTGCCAACTCCATGGTTATGGCGCTGGCAGGAGCAGATATGGTAGATGGAACTTTATTGGGAATTGGGGAACGGGCAGGTAATTGCAACCTTTATGAATTCGTACATGGAGCCGGAAGAAAATTCGATCTGGGGGTAACCAGTCTGGACATAAAAAAAGCGGAAGAACTATTAAGAGGGATGAGCAAGGGAGGAGAAGCCTATGATACGTCAGATAAGTTATGAAGACGGAAAAAGGAAGATGGCACAGGGAATTGGAACTCTTTGCCATGTCCTCTCTGCGGAAGGTAATATTTTAGTCAATGGAAGATTCAGTATGTCTGCGTCTGAGGTGGCAAAAGAGCTGGAAGGGAAGGATTATTATGTCAACCAGGGGATCCGCCTTGCCAGTGCAGCAATTCAGGAGATTAACACGTTGTCAGGCTGCGGCACCAGAGAGACTGCGTCTATGATGAAGTTTTTGCTCCCCGTATGCCAACGCAGGGAAGCATCCGGCATCAGTCCGGTGTATTTTGCAAAATGTTTAAAATCTGCCGCCCTGTCTCTGGAAGAATCAGTCAGACAAAGCACCCATCCTGCCAGGGATTCCAGGAAAGAGCTTCTTACCCGGATAACAAATGATCCCAACTTGGCGGATTTGATTCTTTCTGGCATGGAGGCTGGGGAATTGGTAGTAAAAGAGTCCATGAATGCAGAAACAAAGCTGGAAATCACAGAAGGAATGCGCCTTGATGGGCCGTTGGCTGTGGGAACCTGTGGAACGTTTTATGATGTCCGTGTTCTGGTGGTAAACCGTTCCATATCCTCCTTTCAGGAGATCTATCCGCTTTTAACCAGATTAAAAGGAGAGAGGCTTCTCATTCTTACAGACCAGATAGAGGGCGAAGCAAAGAATCTTCTGGCTGTCAATACTCAGAAAAACCATCTTCCCGTATGGGCGGGGAAAATCCCCGGAATAGGAAGGCGAAAAGAAGATCTCATGGGAGATACGGCAGTTTTGACAAATACTACGGTGTTTGACGGCATCTATCCCTGCCCCATGAAAGAGATTTCCCTCCATATGCTTGGAAAAGCAAAGACTCTTACCGTAACACCTGGGTACATTATTATAGAAGGAAGTCTGAAAAGAGAACCGGTTTTCAATCGGATTCATTCCATAGAAGAACGGATAAACCAGCCGGAAACCAATTATTATGATAAGCAGAAACTCAGGGAACGGATTGCCGGTCTAAAGGAAAAGGCGCCGGTCATCTATGTGGGTGGGCAGACCCTGACCCAGTCAAAGGATGAAAAAAGAAAAGTGGAATATGCAGTTGCGTATGCCCAGACCATGGACCAGTACGGAATTGTTTCCAAAGAGGATCTTGCCTCTGTTTTCCCAGGTTCTGAAACAGAGACCATACTTCTGGAATCCATAATCAGAAGTTTAAAAGAGGAAGCAGTAAGCACCTGGCTTCTTATTTTGATGATCAAGAAAGTAACTGGACTTTTGGTGATGTGGCTGACAACAGGAGCCGTTATGGTGAGTACCGGATATGACAGGGAAGATCTGGAACTGATGAAAAACGGTGTGGATATAGAAAGGTTAAGAGGCTGAAATGAAAATTAGAAACGTAAAACTAAAGCCTGGATTTGTCTTAAAAGAGCTTGGCGGGGAATTCTGTATTTTTGATGAAAGGGACAGCCAGAACGGCTCCCTAGACGGTCTTCCGTCTGTCAATGAAACCTGTATCTTTTTATGGAACAGTCTGGAGCGGGGAACAGAGGTTGGCAGGCTGGTGTCTCTTTTGTCAGAGGAAAAAAATATTGATGAAGAAGAAGCCCAACTGGAACTGGAAGAATTTCTTGCAAAGCTGATTCACGGAAATGTAATTGAGTTTGACCGCTAAACAAAGGGGGAATGTCTATGGATAAAATAGCAGTATTTAGCCGTGATGAAACAATGGAAGCTTTTCTGCGCTGCAATCTGGTACAGATTTATGAAGAACAGGGTGGGATTTGGGAACGGGTCAGTTCCATTTCTTTTGTCCCTCTAAAGGGGAGTTCTGTGGTGGAGTTAAGACAGGAGACAGAAAAAATAGCTGGTTATGCAGGGAATGCCAAAGCAGTGATCTGTAAAGAAATCACAGGAATTCCCTTTTCTGTCATTGATAGAAAAGGCTATGGTATTTTTCTTACAGACCAGGTGGATGAAGAAACCCTGAACGGAGTGATAGAAGATTTAAAGCAGAGTGAGGAACGCAAAAAAGGGAAGGCAGAGATGGTGAAAAACCTGCGTCCGGTACAGGGGGACACTCCAGGTATATATTATTTTAATCTTCTGGAGGTGCAAAAGGAATGTCCAGAAGTGTCTTCTAAAAAAGCGCTTATGCCCTTTTTGGCAGAAACCCCTTTTCTGGAACTTCATCTGATCTGTGCCCATATTCCTCCTTGGCTGGAGAATCAGAAAGATTTTGAAAAAACGGTACAGCTTAAAAAAGGAGCTGTTCATGTAACCATAACAAGAAGTTTCTGTTTAAAGGAGGGGTAACAATGCAGAATTATATGGTGATTGATGATAAGACGCTGCAGACACCTTTTGGTATCTTAGGAGGCGTGGCTTCTTTTACCTGCCATCCAAAAGGAGAACTTTTTGGCGTAAAGCTTTCGGAAAAAAATATGATTGTTACAGAAGTTGGAGAACTGGTTCCGGCTTATACGGAAACACCCAGAAGAAAGAATAAGCTTGCTGTGGAATTTGACAGAAAGGGAATGGTGGTGGCTGTGTCCCTGGAACAGCAGCAGGAGATTATAACACCTATTGGAGGACTTCCTGCAGAACTGGTACGGTTTTATCCAGGCGGAGAACTTCACCGTATATTCATGGTTGATGGTCAGTTAAGCGGATTCTGGTCAGAGGAAGATGAACGGAAACACAATATTCCTCTTTCCTTTGACCTTGGTATTTGTCAGTTTAAGGCAATGATCAGCGGCATCTGTTTTTATGAAAGCGGAGAGATTAAGAGCATTACTTTATTTCCTGGAGAGAAGATTGCAGTAAAGACACCTTTGGGAACGGTAGAAACAGAAGTTGGGTTATCTCTCTGGCAGTCAGGAAAATTAAAATCTGTAGAACCTATGGAAGCGGTAATGGTGCCTACACCCATCGGAACCCTTGCAGCCTTTGATCCGGATCATAACGGGATCAATGCGGACAGCAATTCCCTTTCCTTTACCCAGGAGGGAGAGATTAAGTCGCTGATTACCTGCGACCATTCCATCTATGTCCAGACCGAAGAGGGGAGCATTGTGAAATACACCCCTGAACAAAAGATGCATCCCCTGTATGATGATGTACTTACTGTATCCGGGCTGAAAGTGGAATTTGATTATAATTCCAGACAGGTTACAATGGGAGGTCAAAGCTATTGTTTAAACCGCTGCGGTTTTACCATAGAAGCCTTTCAAAGACCGGGGATGCACTGCAGTCCATCGGATTGTGCAAACTGTTCTTTGTGTAACAAAGGATAAGAATAGGGAGGAAGGAGAAGATCTGCCTGGCAGATCTTCTTTCCATATTTAAAAGTTCTCATCTTCTCCTCCCTTCATCACATGGGCGGCAAGAAGCAGAAGCAGATACAGCAGACATAATATCAGAATATGTACAGCAGTTTTTATAAACAGGGGCAGGCCTCCAAATGGATCAGCCAGGGAAAATACAGCATAATAGATTCCGATTGCCAGAATCATAAGGAGGGCAGGCTTTACGATCATATCCAGTGCATTCCAGTCAAAGGAGATCTTTTTCTTTAAGGTCAGAACGTGCATGAGAGCCAGTAAAAGCTCACTGACCAGCGTTCCGATTAAGTAGGCCAGAATTCCAAATCGGGGAATTCCAAAGAGAACAAAACAAAGACGGATTACCATGGAACAGGCATTTTGTATAAAGGTTACGGAAGTCCGCCCCAGTCCGTTTAAGATGCTGCCCATAGTGGTCACCAGATAGAGAAAAGGACAGAGCCAGGCAAGAATGGTCATATAACTGCCAGCAGTAGGATCTTTAAAAACACTTTGCCCCAGATCATCTCCAAATAAAGTGAAGATACCAATGCAGAGAATCCCCACATACAGGCAATAACGAAGAGACATGGAAACGGCTGCTCCGATCCTGCGGTCATTTCCCTCTGACTGGGCTTCTGCTACCGTAGGAAGTAAAAGAACCGCCAGTGAATTAAAAACGGTAGAGGGGAACAAAATAAAGGGCAGAGCCATTCCGGTTAAAACCCCATAAACCGATAGGGAATCAGAACCAGACAGCCCAGACATCTGCAGACGGCTGGGAATTAAGATGGCTTCTGCACTAGCTAAAAGATTTAGTACCAGACGGTTTCCCATAAGCGGAAGGGCAAGTTCCATCAGCTCCGGTGCTGTTTCCCGGAATCCCGAATGAACGTGATTGACCCCTTGTGCCATTTTAGGTGGAAAAAATCGGTAAGCAGTAATTGTATAGAGGGAAGAGGCGATTTCTCCAACCAAAAGCCCTAAAACTGCAAGCTGTACTGTGATTTTAATTCCTGATTTCAGCATAATATCCGCAATCAGAAATACAGCCCCAATCCGAATGGTCTGTTCCACAATCTGAGCAACAGCAGGAACCTGGGGACGCTGCATACCATAATAATATCCATTGATACAGGCATGAATGGCTGCACAGGGAATTGCAACCGCAATAAAAATCAGAAGCGGGGCACACCTTGGCTCCATTAAGATGTTGGTTGCGATCAGCTCCTTAAACTGAATAATCCCATAGGCAAGAACAAAGGAAGTGGCAACAGAGATCAGCAAACCTGCCCTGAAAATGGAACGGCCTTTTTTTACATTGGCAGCTACAGACTGGGAAATGGCGGTCTGTATGGACCCGGCGCATAACGCAAAACAGATGCCGAAAACCGGATG
The DNA here is from genome assembly GCF_007115105.1 of Clostridium sp. HBUAS56010. GTDB lineage: Bacteria > Bacillota > Clostridia > Lachnospirales > Lachnospiraceae > Lacrimispora. The sequence continues at coordinate 31,645 of NZ_SULJ01000002.1, read as the reverse complement.
AATCAGGTTGAAGACTCCAAGCCCTTCCGCGCCAATGGTCCTGGAGAGAAAGATTCTGTAAAAAAAACCAAGTACTCTGGTAACCAGCCCGGCAGAAGTCAGAAGAAGAGTTCCGGTCAGCAAAGCGTATTTGGTGGGAGACAATTTCCGCACAATTTTTAGGGTATCATTCATGGAATCTCCTGGAAATGAGAATTATTATAAATATATGGAAGGAATTCTTTCTTCATGACAGATTCATAACGAGAATCATTCCTATTGAAATTCTATGAAATGTGTGTATAATAGAATTTGTAGATGAAGCTTTTAACTTTAGAACTACAGAAAGGCGGAACTAACAATATGAAGCAACTGATTTATCTTGACAACGCAGCAACGACCAAAACACGTCCAGAGGTCGTAGAAACCATGCTGCCGTATTTTACGGAATATTATGGGAATCCATCTTCCGTATATGAGTTTTCCGGCATCTCAAAGAAGGCGATTGTAGGAGCCAGAGAGACGATTGCCAATGCCATAGGCGCCAAATCCAACGAGATTTATTTTACCGCAGGAGGCTCTGAGTCAGATAACTGGGCATTGATTGCCACTGCTGAAGCTTATTCGGCAAAAGGGAAACACATTATCACCAGTAAAATTGAACACCATGCTGTGCTTCACACCTGTGAATACTTAGAGAAGCGCGGTTTTGATATCACCTATTTAGATGTAGATGAGTATGGTGTTGTAAAACTGGATGAATTAAAGAAAGCCATTCGTCCAGACACCATTCTTATCTCCATAATGTTTGCGAATAATGAGATTGGAACCATTGAACCCATTAAAGAAATCGGTGAGATTGCAAAAGAACATGGAATTTTATTCCATACCGATGCAGTCCAGGCGTTCGGACATGTGCCCATTAATGTGGATGAATATCACATTGATATGCTCAGTGCCAGCGGACATAAGATCAACGGACCAAAGGGAATCGGTTTTCTCTATATCCGTACCGGAATTAAGTCCCGTTCTTTCGTCCATGGAGGCGGTCAGGAGAGAAAGCGCCGTGCAGGAACAGAGAATGTACCTGGCATCGTAGGCTTTGGCAAGGCAGTTGAGCTTGCAGTGGCAGAGATGGATGAGAGAATTAAAAAAGAGTCCGGACTTCGTGATTATCTGATGGAACGTGTTATGGAAGAGGTTCCTTATACCAGAATCAACGGGCACAGGAAGAATCGGTTATCCAACAATGTGAATTTTGCATTCCAGTTTATTGAGGGAGAATCCCTTCTTATTATGTTAGATATGAAAGGTATCTGCGGCTCCAGCGGTTCTGCCTGCACCTCAGGTTCCTTAGATCCATCCCATGTACTCCTTTCCATCGGACTGCCTCATGAGATCGCGCACGGATCTCTCCGCCTTACACTGGATCAGGTCAATACCAGGGAAGAGATGGATTTTGTGGTAGAATCCATTAAGGAGATTGTAGCAAAGCTGCGCAGCATGTCTCCTTTGTATGAGGATTACATGAAACATCAGGATCGTCATTCGTAACAGTCGGGAATTATTACCTTGAAATGGAGAAAATAGAATATGTATACAGAAAAAGTAATGGATCATTTTGAACATCCCAGAAATGTTGGGGAGATAGATAATGCAAGCGGTATGGGTACCGTAGGCAATGCCAAATGCGGAGATATTATGAGAATGTATCTGGATATTGATGAGAACCAGATAATCCGTGATGTAAAGTTTAAGACGTTTGGCTGTGGCGCTGCAGTTGCAACCAGCAGTATGGCTACAGAGATGGTAAAAGGCAAGACGGTGAGAGAGGCAATGGAAGTTACCAACAAAGCCGTTTGCGAGGCACTCGACGGACTTCCTCCAGTAAAGATCCATTGTTCCTTACTGGCAGAGGAAGCGATTCACGCCGCTTTATGGGATTATGCAGTGAAGAACGGAATCGAGATTGATGGTTTGAAGAAACCAAAGTCCGATATCGGTGAAGAGGAAATCGAAGAAGAATATTAAGATGCCTTCTATACCCAAAAGCATGGGCGAGAAAGTGGAAATGATAAAGCGATGAGTAAATCAAAAGTAGTAGTGGGGATGTCAGGAGGAGTTGATTCCTCTGTGGCAGCCTGGCTATTAAAAGAACAGGGATATGACGTAATCGGAGTTACCATGCAGATCTGGCAGGATGAGGATACCAGTACCCAGGAAGAAAACGGAGGCTGCTGCGGACTAAGTGCCGTGGACGATGCCAGACGGGTTGCCTGGGATCTGGGAATTCCCTACTATGTTATGAACTTCAAAGAAGAGTTTAAATCCAGTGTGATTGACTACTTTGTGGAGGAATACCAGAAGGGACGGACTCCCAATCCATGTATTGCATGCAACCGCTATGTCAAATGGGAGTCTCTGTTAAAGAGAAGTCTGGATATCGGTGCAGATTATATTGCAACCGGTCATTATGCGCAGATAGACAAGCTCCCAAGCGGCAGATATGCCTTAAAGAAATCAGTAACGGCTGCAAAAGATCAGACCTATGCTCTCTATAATCTGACCCAGGAACAGTTGTCCAGAACCTTAATGCCAGTTGGTGCCTATACGAAGGATCAGATCAGGGAAATTGCAGGTCAGATTAATCTGCGGGTAGCTCATAAACCGGACAGCCAGGAGATCTGTTTTATTCCTGATAATAATTATGCTGAGTTTATTGAGGAAAATGCCGGAGAAAAAGCACCGGAAGGCAATTTTGTGGATTTGGAAGGTCAGGTGATCGGCAGACATAAAGGAATTACCCATTATACGGTAGGTCAGAGAAAAGGTCTGAATTTATCCATGGGGCATCCGGTCTTTGTGGTGGAGATCCGCCCAGAGACCAATGAAGTGGTGATTGGCAATGGAGAAGATGTGTTTTCCAATTCTCTGCGTGCCGGACATTTAAACTGGATGGCAATTGATGGGCTTCACGGACAGGAGCTGCAGGTAACTGCAAAAATCCGTTATAGCCATAAAGGTGCCCTTTGTACCATAAGAGAAGTGGAAGACGGTGTGGTGGAATGTAATTTTACAGAAGCACAGCGTGCCATTACTCCTGGACAGGCAGTTGTATTTTATGATGGGGATTATGTTGTAGGAGGAGGAACCATACTGTGAGTAAGATCAGAATGAGAAAAGGGTGGTTCCTCCTTTTTTCTGTCCTTTTTTCTATGCTGCTGCTGTTTGGCTGCGGGAAAAAGTATGAGGCAGTAAAAGCCCCTGTGGTAGAAGAAGCCGGAGGCGGTCTGCCAGAAGAAAAAGAGACCAGACCGGTATTGATTGGAGATGGACAGCAAGCGGAGACCAGTTCCCATGAGGCATCGGTTACCAAAGAGACGGCACCGGCTTTTCAGGGAGCTGATGAAACGGTTTATGTGACCGGTTCTTTCGTGAATATCAGAAAGTCTCCTTCCACTGGCGGTGATGTTATAAAAAAACTCAAAAAAGGAACTTCTTTAAAACGAACCGGATACAGCAGTGCCTGGAGCCGTGTTGTTTATGAAGACAGGATCTTATATATTTCTTCTGACTATGTATCAAAGGAGAAGCCGCAACCAGAGACAAAGCCTGAGTCAATTGCAGGAAATGGAACTGGAAAAATGATTGCCATTGATCCGGGGCATCAGGCAAAGGGGAATTCAGGCAAAGAACCTGTGGCACCTGGCTCCACTCAGATGAAAGCAAAGGTAGCTTCCGGGACCCAGGGTGTGAAAACAGGAATTCCAGAATATAAGCTTACCCTTTCTGTTTCCCTGAAATTAAAGCAGGAGCTTTTAAACCGGGGCTATCAGGTTTATATGATCCGGGAAACCAATGAGGTAGATATCAGCAATGCTGAACGGGCAGAGATGGCGAATAAAAGCGGGGCAGATCTATTTGTCCGGGTTCACGCCAATTCCTTAAATGACAGCAGTGTCCATGGAGTTCTGACCATGTGTCAGACCGCGAAGAATCCATATAATGGGACTCTTTACGGAAAAAGCCTGGCTTTGTCAAAAGCTGTGGTCAATGGAATTGCAGGAACCACCGGGTTTAAGAACAGGGGAGTCCAGGAGACGGATTCCATGAGCGGAATTAACTGGTGCAAAATTCCTGTAACCATTGTGGAGATGGGCTTTATGAGCAATCCAGAAGAAGATGAGAAGATGGCGACTGAGGAATACCGGGATAAGATTGTAAAAGGCATTGCAGATGGAATTGATGCCTATTACGCAAAATGAGAATGAGATATCAGGAAGAACAGTCTTTGGCAGTCTTAGACCTGTTCTTCTTTGTATATGGAGAGCAGGCATATTTTCCCTTAGTCAGGCATAAATTTTTCTGAAACCTGGGTGTGCCTGAACACTCATTGTACCTCCGGCACAAGCATTTTCAGACACACCCTGCAAAAAAGCGAGGAAAAGGGAAATGGCTGATTATGGACTGGCGCTGGCTGGGGGAGGGGCAAAAGGAGCGGCTCATGTAGGCGTTTTGACCGCTCTTGAGGAAGCCGGAATTCTTCCAAGCCATGTTGCAGGGGCAAGTGCCGGAAGTATTGTGGCAGGTCTTTATGCAGCAGGAATGGAAGTAGGAGAGATGCGGGATACGGTGCGTTGGCTTGCAAAACATGGAAAAGGGCTGATTGATCCGGATATTCTTGGCATTGTATTGTTTCTGCCTCAGATAATTCTTGGAAAGGAAACCACCTTAAAAGGTCTGATTAAAGGAAACCGGCTCCAGCGTTTTCTCTGTGAGCTGACAGAAAAACTGGACATTGAGGGGCAGTGTAAAGGGCTGTTGATTCCAGCGGTGGATATTAACAGCGGAGATACGGTTGTGTTTACCAATCTTTTTAAAGAGCAGATTCCTTTGTCCGCTCTGACTTTGGAGCATGTGAAATGGGAGAGAAGCGGACTGTTGTGTGATATTATGATGGCAAGTTCTTCTGTTCCCGCAGTTTTCTGTCCCAGACCCATGAAGAATTTTCTGTTAGTTGATGGCGGTGTAACCAATAATCTTCCCGTGGATTTACTGATTGCTGCCGGAGTGCCTAAAGTCTTAGGCGTAGATCTGGGAGATAAGTATGAAAAGCCCCATGATGAATCCTTGATTGAGATTGCATATCATTCTTTCTTTGTTATGAGCCGGGATTTAAAAAACTGCGGCAGCGGTGGAGAGCGTATGTTATTAAAACCACCTCTTCCCAAAGATGCAGGATTGCTGACGTTTGACTGCATGGAGGAGTGCATGGAAAGTGGATATCGTTACACCAAAAAGATGATTCCCCGCATTAAAAGGGTATTATTCGGTATTTAAAATAAAAAAATGATATTATAGAAGGAGGAAGCGGAATGGAAGTAGCATTTCGATATGCACAAAAAGAAGATGTACCTGTGATTCTGGGTTTTATTAAGGAACTGGCGGAGTACGAAAAACTGCTTCATGAAGTGGTTGCTACCGAAGAGATCCTGACCGAATGGATATTTGAAAAGAAAAGGGCAGAAGTGCTTCTGGTCCAGGCAGATGGGAAAACGGTGGGATACGCCCTGTTTTTCCATAATTTTTCTACGTTTCTTGGAAGAGCCGGTATTTATCTGGAAGATCTTTATATCACACCCAAAAGCCGTGGGAACGGACTTGGGAAAGCTCTTATTAAGAAACTGGCATCCATAGCGGTTGAACGTGGCTGCGGAAGGCTTGAGTGGTCCTGTCTGGACTGGAATACCAAAAGTATCATGTTTTACCGTTCTTTAGGAGCGGAGCCAATGGAGGGCTGGACGGTTTACCGTGTAACAGGTGAAACGCTGAATCACCTTGCACAATAGAAGAGAACGCATCTGGAGATATAATCCGGATGCGTTCTTTTTAATGGTATTATTTATTTTTTTCTGCTTCCTGCATCTTCATTGCACGGACCTTTAAAGGCAGTCCGAATAATGTGATGAAACCGTCTGCATCGTGATGGTCATAAAGGTCTCCTGTGGTAAAGGAAGCCAGTGATTCACTGTATAAAGAGTACGGAGAGGTGGTTCCTGCTTTGATGATATTTCCTTTGTAAAGCTTGAATTTTACTTCTCCGGTTACATATTCCTGAGTAGAGGTTACAAAAGCCTGAACCGCTTCACGCAAAGGAGTGAACCATTTTCCTTCGTAAACGATCTGGGCGAACTTATTGCCCATGTCTTTTTTCACTTCTGTAGTAGCACGGTCAAGAACCAGTTCTTCCAACTGCTGGTGTGCTTCCATTAAGATGGTTCCGCCTGGAGTTTCATAAACACCTCTGGATTTCATGCCCACTACACGGTTTTCTACAATGTCAACGATACCAATGCCATGCTTGCCGCCCAGTTCATTTAAGGTTGTGATGATGTCAGAGACTTTCATCTTCTTGCCGTTGACGCTGACCGGAATTCCCTTTTCGAAAGTCATGGTTACATACTCCCCTTCTTCCGGTGCTTTCTCCGGTGAAACACCAAGGACAAGAAGATGGTCATAATTTGGTTCATTCGCAGGGTCTTCTAATTCAAGACCTTCGTGGCTGATATGCCATAAGTTGCGGTCACGGCTGTAACTGCTGTCTGCAGAGAACGGAAGATCAATTCCGTGTTGTTTGCAGTAATCAATCTCGTCTTCCCTGGACTGCATGGTCCAGATATCTGTCATACGCCAAGGGGCGATGATCTTTAAATCTGGAGCCAGCGCTTTGATTCCCAGTTCAAAACGGATCTGGTCATTGCCCTTGCCGGTTGCTCCGTGGCAGATGGCAGTGGCGCCTTCTATTCTTGCGATTTCAACCAGTCTTTTTGCAATAGCAGGACGTGCCATTGAGGTTCCCAGAAGATATTTATTCTCATAAATAGCATTTGCCTGAACGCAGGGAACGATGTAATTGTCACAGAAGTCATCAACCAGATCTTCAATGTATAATTTTGACGCACCGGATAATTTAGCTCTTTCTTCCAGCCCGTCCAGTTCGTTGCCTTGTCCGCAGTCGATGCAGCAGCAGATCACGTCATAATCAAAGTGTTCCTTTAACCACGGAATGATAGCAGTAGTATCCAGTCCACCGGAATAAGCTAAGATAACTTTTTCTTTCATTTATAGTTCCTCCTCTGTTTTAAATGGATATTTATTAATTAAACTTTCATAAATATACACCAAAACAGGGTATATTGCAAGTGTAAAATGAAATTTATAAAAAGAACTTGCATAATATGCAAACGGGATGTATAATTATGAACTACTAGAATATGGGTATGAATCCTTGCCCGCAGGTGAAGAATGAAAATAAGAAAATACAAAAAGGAGAGATGGCTATGATAAAGGCAGGAATCATTGGTTCAACCGGTTATGCAGGGGGAGAACTTGCAAGACTGTTGCTCCAGAGAGATGATGTGGAAATAATATGGTATGGTTCCAAAAGTTATGTAGATCATAAATATTCATCCGTTTATCAAAATATGTTTCAGATTACAGACGAAATCTGTCTGGATGATAATATAGAAGAACTGGCTCAAAAGGCAGATGTAATTTTTACAGCAACTCCCCAGGGATTTTTAGCCTCTTTATTAAATGAAACAATCTTATCCAAAACTAAAGTAATTGATTTAAGTGCGGATTACCGGATTAAAGATGTGGAAGTTTATGAGGAGTGGTATAAGATGGTACATAAAACTCCCCAGTATATAAAAGAGGCTGTCTATGGGCTTCCGGAACTGAATCGGGAGAAGATTAAGAATGCAAGGCTTATCGCCAATCCAGGCTGCTATCCGACCTGTTCCATTTTAACCATTGCACCATTGCTGGAAGAAGGACTGATTGAACCCTCCAGTATTATTATTGATGCAAAATCAGGAACCACCGGTGCAGGCAGAGGGGCAAAGGTGGATAATCTTTACTGTGAAGTCAATGAGAACATCAAAGCTTATGGAGTAGGCGTTCACAGACACACACCGGAGATTGAAGAACAGTTGTCCTACTGTGCAGATGAATCCCTTACTCTCAGCTTCACTCCCCACCTGGTTCCAATGAATCGTGGGATTTTAGTTACTTCCTATGCTGCCTTAAAAAAGGGAGTTACAGAAAAAGAAGTGAGAAACGCTTATGCAGAACGTTATAAAGATGAATTCTTTGTTCGTGTCCTGGAGGGGGATCTGACTCCTCAGACCAAGTGGGTGGAAGGAAGCAATTTTGTGGATGTGAATGTTAAAGTTGATAAAAGAACCAACCGGGTGATTATGATGGGAGCCATTGATAATCTGGTAAAAGGAGCAGCAGGCCAGGCAGTACAGAATATGAATCTGCTTTTTGGACTGCCGGAACAAAAAGGGCTGAAACTGATCCCCATGTTTCCATAAGGAAGGAATCCAAATGATAATTCGAACAATGACACCCAATGATTATGAAAATGTTTACAAACTCTGGACAGGAATCAAAGGATTTGGAATCCGGGCAGTCGATGATTCAAAACAGAGCATAATCCGGTTTTTACAGAGAAATCCAGACACCAGTGTGGTGGCAGAAGAAGACGGCAGAATTATTGGAAGTATTTTAAGCGGACATGACGGAAGACGGGGGAATTTTTACCATGTTTGTGTGGCAAAAGAAGACCGGGCAAAGGGTGTTGGCAGAGAGATGGTTTTAGAGGCAGTGAAAAGGCTGGAAAAAGAAGGAATCTGCAAAGTGGGTCTTGTTGCATTTCAGTCCAATCAGGTGGGGAATCAGTTTTGGAAAGATATGGGATTTACGTTCCGGGAAGATTTGAATTATTACGACTTTTCTTTGGATGAAGAAAACAGAACTACTTTTATAAAATAAAGGGACAAAAAAACAGGGAGGAAAACCAATGAAAGAGATTCATGGAGGAGTAACGGCGGCAGCAGGATTTAAAGCAGCTTCCACAGCGGCAGGAATTAAATATAAAGACAGAAAAGATATGGCAATGATCTACAGCGAAGTGCCATGTAAGGCAGCAGGAACCTATACCACCAACGTGGTAAAGGCGGCTCCGGTCAAATGGGATAAAAAAATGGTGGATCATGCTCCTGCAATTCATGCCATTGTAATCAATGCAGGAATTGCCAATGCCTGTACCGGAAGAGAAGGAGATGCTTATTGTGAGGAAACAGCCAATGAAACAGCCACATGTCTCTCCATTCCTTCTGATTCTGTCTTAGTGGCATCCACGGGAGTGATCGGAAAACAGCTTCCCATGGACCGCATTACAGCAGGAATCAATGCCATGGTTCCCATGCTTTTAGAAACCATCGAAAGCGGTACGGATGCAGCCACCGCCATTATGACCACAGATACGGTTAAAAAGGAAGCAGCAGTCCAGTTCCAGGCAGGCGGAAAAACCATTACCGTTGGAGGCATGTGCAAGGGTTCCGGCATGATTCATCCGGACATGTGCACCATGTTAAGTTTTGTTACCACAGATATTTCTATTTCCAAAGAACTGCTTGGGGAAGCTTTGCGGGAAGATATTAAAGATACCTATAACATGATTTCCGTAGACGGCGATACTTCCACCAATGATACGGTGCTGCTTCTTGCCAATGGTCTGGCAGGAAATGAAGAGATTACAGAGAAAAATGAAGACTACTATGCCTTTTTAAATGCGCTTCACTATATCAATGAAACTTTGGCAAAAAAGATTGCCGGAGACGGGGAAGGCTGTACAGCCCTGTTTGAAGTAAAGATTGTGGGAGCACAGACAAAGGAACAGGCAGTAACCCTTTCTAAATCAGTTATTACTTCAAGTCTGACCAAAGCAGCTATCTTTGGACATGATGCCAACTGGGGAAGGATTCTTTGTGCCATGGGGTATTCCGGTGCAGAGTTTGACCCGGAACAGGTGGATTTATATTTTGAAAGCGCAGCAGGAACTTTAAAGATTATTGAAGACGGTGTGGCATTGCCTTACAGCGAAGAGGAAGCCACAAAGATCTTGTCAGAGCCGGAAGTAACAGCCATTGCAGACATTAAAATGGGAAAAGCTGCCGCAACAGCCTGGGGCTGTGATCTGACCTTTGATTATGTGAAAATCAATGCAGATTACCGTTCGTAATCCAGCCAGGGAGGAAAAAACATGGAATTAGATCAAAGTATCATGCAGAAGGTGGAAGTACTGATCGAAGCACTTCCTTATATCCAGAGGTTTAACCGGAAGACCATTGTGGTAAAATACGGCGGAAGTGCCATGGTTGATGAAGAATTGAAAAAACAGGTAATCCAGGATGTTGTTTTATTAAAACTGGTTGGTTTTAAGCCCATTATTGTTCATGGAGGCGGAAAAGAGATCAGCAAATGGGTGGAGAAATCCGGCATGGAGCCTCATTTTATCAATGGGCTGCGGGTTACAGATGAATCCACCATGGAGATTGCGGAGATGGTTCTCAACCGGGTAAATAAAAGTCTGGTTCAGCTTGTCAATGAGCTTGGAATCAAAGCGGTTGGCATCAGTGGAAAAGACGGGATGATGCTCAAGTGCAAAAAACGTCTTTCCAATGGAGAAGACATCGGGTATGTAGGTGATATTACAGAGGTTGATCCTCAGATCATCCACGATCTTCTGGAAAAGGATTTTCTTCCCATTATCTGTCCCATTGGATTTGATGAAGACTTTAAGACTTACAATATTAATGCAGACGATGCTGCCTGCGCCATTGCCACGGCTATGGAGGCAGAGAAACTGGCTTTTTTGACTGATGTTGAGGGAGTTTACCGGGATTTTAAGGATAAAAATTCTCTCATCTCTGAGATGACCATACAGGAAGCAACTGAGTTTGTGGACAGCGGAACTTTGTTGGGTGGTATGCTTCCAAAGCTTCAAAATTGTATTGATGCCATGAACCAGGGAGTGTCCCGGGTACATATTATGGATGGCAGAATTCCTCATTGTCTTCTGCTTGAGATATTTACCAATAAAGGAATCGGCACTGCAATTATAAGTCATGGAGAGGAGCGCTATTATCATGCTGAGTAAACAGGAATATATCAAGAAGACGGAAAAAAATATCTATAAAACCTATAACCGTTATCCCATCGTGTTTGATCATGGAGAAGGCGTTTATCTTTATGATACAGAGGGGAAAGAATATCTGGATTTTGCCGCTGGAATTGCGGTAATGGGCTTGGGGTATCATGACAAAGAATTTGATGAGGCATTAAAAAACCAGGTGGATAAACTGCTTCATACCTCCAACCTTTTTTATAATGTTCCGTCTGTGGAAGCAGGAGAACTGCTTCTAAAAGCGTCTGGTATGGAGAAAGTGTTTTTTACCAATAGTGGGACAGAAGCCATTGAAGGAGCATTAAAAATTGCCAGAAGGTATGCCTACAACAAAGACAAAAGCCATGATCATGAGATCATTGCCATGAATCACTCTTTTCATGGAAGAAGCCTGGGTGCTCTTTCTGTAACAGGCAATGACCACTATCAGGAGCCGTTCAAACCGCTGATTCCTGGAATCCGGTTTGCCGAATATAATGATCTGGACAGTGTAAAAGCATTGATGAATGAAAAAACCTGTGGCATTATTCTGGAAACCATACAGGGAGAAGGCGGAATTTATCCTGCTTCGGAAGAATTTTTAAAAGGAGTAAAAGCTCTGTGTGAAGAATATGATGCTCTTTTGATTCTGGATGAGATCCAGTGCGGCATGGGACGGACCGGCTCCATGTTTGCATGGCAGAAATTTGGTGTGAAACCCGATGTGATGACAACCGCAAAAGCGTTGGGAAATGGGGTACCCATCGGAGCGTTTTTAGCCACTGGAAAAGCGGCGACTGCCATGGTCCCCGGTGACCACGGAACCACTTACGGAGGAAATCCCTTTGTAACAGCAGCGGCAGCAAAGGTTTTAGAAATTTTTGAAAAGAGAGAGATTGTAAAACATGTCAGAGAAGTGGGAGAATATCTGTGGGAAAAGCTGGAAGATATTATGGCAGAACATGATGTGATTCTTGCACATCGGGGAGCTGGTCTGATCCAGGGGCTGGAGTTCTCCATTCCGGCAGCGCCTCTTGTGGAGCGGGCACTATTAGAAGAGCAACTGGTAATTATCAGTGCAGGTGCCAATGTCATTCGTATGGTTCCTCCTCTTATTGTTACAAAAGAGCAGGTTGATACGATGATTAAAAAAATGAAAACTATATTAAAAGAGCAAATTTAGAACAGCCGCTCTTGCAGACCGTCTTCACAATATGCGCACCATAGAATTTGTTGATCCGGCAACCTGGAAAAAGAGGTGCGAGGAAACCATCCGTCTTTTTTCTCCCCTTGCAGCAAAATACAAAGATGTGCGGCTTCAATCCGAACTTCAGGAGCTGTCCATAAAACACCTTTCCAGATAGCCTTGTAATTTTTTCAAAAGCCTTATATAATGATAAATAAAATTTTCAGTCTGAAAGGCGGTATTACAAATGACACAGGATCTTACGGTTTCTTCCTTTCTAAGCCAGCTATCTTCCAAAAGTCCCACTCCGGGCGGCGGCGGAGCGGCAGGCCTTGGCGGGGCAGTTGGAGCAGCCCTTGGGGAGATGGTGGTGAATTTAACCCTTGGAAAAAAGAAATATGCAGAGGTGGAAGATGAGATGAAGTCCAGCCTTATCCGCCTGGAGGATATCCAAAAGGCATTTTTAAGGCTTGCAGATGAAGATGCGGCTGTCTTTGCCCCTCTGGCACAGGCTTATTCCCTTCCTTCAACCACAGAGGAAGAAAAAGCCAGGAAAAAAGAAGTCCTGGAAGGCCATCTGATTGCGGCTGCCCAGGTTCCTCTCGCTGTTATGGAGTGTTCCTTAAAAGCACTTGGTGAGATGGAGATTCTGGCGGCAAAGGGAAGCCGTATGGCGGTAAGTGATGTTGGAGTTGGAGTTCAGTTTTTAAGATCCGCCCTGTTAGGTGCCAAAATGAACGTTTCCATCAATACCAAAACAATGGTTCAAAGAGAAAAGGCGGCAGAGTTAAATAATAAGGCCCAGTCCATGGCAGAGGAAGGAATTTTGCTGGCAGATGGAATATACGCTCAGGTAGAAGCGGCGTTAAAGACAGAATAAAGGAGGCAGAAAAGCCGTGATTACATTAAAGGGAGCAGCAGTGTCTGCAAAGATAAAAGAACAGGTAGAAGGTCTTTTAAATGGGGTTCAGGGACAGATTCCAAAGCTGGCGATCGTAAGGGTTGGGGAACAGCCTGATGATTTGTCCTATGAGCGGGGAGCTTTAAAGAAGATGGAAGCCTTTGGGCTGAAAGCAGAAAGTTTTGCCTTTGCGGCAGATATCTCTGATGAAGCGTTTAAACAGGAATTTGCCCGGATCAATGATAATCCGGAGATTGATGGAATTCTTCTTCTGCGTCCCCTTCCAAAGCAGATTAAAGAGACGGACATCGAGAGGATGATTGACCCGGGAAAGGATTTAGACGGTATTTCTCCCGTTAATATTGCAAAGGTATTTGCCGGAGATGACAGCGGATTCGCTCCCTGTACGGCAGAAGCTGTAGTGGAAGTATTAAAAGCCAATGAGATTCAAATGACTGGAAAACGGGTTACCATTGTAGGAAGAAGCATGGTGGTGGGAAGACCTCTTTCCATGCTGCTGTTAAAAGAGAATGCAACGGTCACCATCTGCCATACCCGGACAGAAAACTTAAAAGAAACCTGCCGTCATGGCGAGATTTTAGTTGCAGCAGCAGGACGTGCAAAGATGCTTGATTCTTCTTATGTGGGAAAGGATGCCATTGTCATTGATGTGGGAATCAATGTAGATGAGAACGGAAAGCTGTGCGGGGATATGGATTTCGATACTCTGGAAGGAACTGCTTCCATGGCAACTCCTGTGCCTGGCGGGGTGGGAGCTGTGACAACCGCTGTGCTTGCCAAACATCTGGTAACGGCTGCTCTTGCAAGATAAATACTGCATAAACATACGTCTTAGACCTGGAATTCCCATGAAAAAGGATATTCTGGTCCAAGACGTATTTTTATACTGCTTTAGAGTTTCTCTGCCTTTACCAGATACTGGTATGCTTCAAATTCATTTGCCGGGCTTTTACTGATGTCACACAGGGTCTTTACCAGGTTTTCCTGGTCTTTGGTCATATAGGCTCTGGTGTTTCCAATATCCTTTATCTCATATCCTGCTCTGGAAAACATCTTAACAATCTCTGCCTTTGTAAAGAAACGCAGATGGGTCCGGTCCAGAATCCCGCTTTCCTGGTAGGTAAAATGCCCGTTCAGTAAATCAGCAAGAACGGATATGTGCATAATGTTGGGGATGCTGGCGATAATCCTGCCGCCTGACTTTAAATACCGTTTCATATTAATAAGCACTTCTTCCGGCTGGTGAAGGTGTTCCAAAACGTCTCCGAAGATAATATAGTCAAAGAATTTCTCCGGATAATCCAGATCTCCTTCTACATTTCCCTGGGTTACAGGAAAGATTTTTGATGCAATGTTCCAGGAACCAGGGTCAAGTTCAATACCATAAAGCTTTGCATGAGGAAATTTCTTTTTCATGGAAAGGAGAGAGGCTCCGCAGGCACAGCCCACATCAAGGATACGGATGGAGGCTTCCGCCGGCTCATCAATCAGTCTTAAAATTTCCGGACGGGCAAAAAGAGAGTAGTTCAGCCTTACATCCCATTTTTTATGAAAATACTCGCTGTCAAACCACTGAAAAGAAGAATTGTTTGGCTGAATCAGGGTGTATACATAACCATGGTGGCACAGATAAGTGAGTTTTCTTAGCTGCAGCAATTGAAAACAGTAATCCTTCTGCGCTGTTTCCAGAGTGAGAAAAGAGCCATCAAGCCCTCCGGTTTCTTCCCAGAATTCCCTTTTCACAAGGAGGGTTTTGCAAGAAGGAAGAAGAACCGGGTCCATGCGTTCATCCCCTGGCAGACTGTGTTCCACCGCATATCCGTCAGCTCTTTTAATTGGAGTTTCAAATTCTGTTAATCCCTGGGCTGGTCCGTTGGTAACCGCATTGACAGCTCCAATGTCATTACTTTTATAAAGAGACATGCGAAGGTGGAACAGGGCATGGCTTAAAAGTGCAGCTCCCCGGTCTAACAGGAGAAGGTCGTCATTTTTGTCTGCTTTTTCTGCTGCTTTTTCATAAGCGTTATGGAGATTTTCTCCTTTTACCGATACAACGGTCAAGTCTTTCTGTTCCAGAATCCAGTCGGTCACTTCTTTGGACTCTTCCCAATCAAGGACAATCACCCGGCTGCTGTCTTCTTTTCGCAAAAGACAGGCAGCTATGACCGCTTTCATCTGTTCCAGGCTGGTAAGAGCCGGAATGATAAGGGAAACAGATGGAACAGGGTTTTCAGAACTGCTTTTCCAGTCAGTTAAACGTTTTTCTAAAAACAATTGCTCCTCTTTGTCATCACACAAAAAATAACTGTGCTCGTAGCAGAGATAGGCACGGTTTTTGTTTCCCTCCTTTTCATAATATTTTCCTAACTGATAGTAAACCCTATGATCAAGGCTGTTATGAGCTGCTTCCTCATAAAGCGTTTTTATGGTTCTTAAGGCTTCCGCCTCCATCATCGTCATGTCTCCTTTTTCCTTTTTACTTCATTATATTCCCGGGATGGAGCAAGACGTGATTAAAACAGTATTTTAGGGAAATATAGTTGATACATCAACAAGTCTGGGCTATAATATCTGGAGTACAATTTCCAGATGAAAATAAAAAAGGAGATGTTTCAGTGGAAAAGAAGAAAAAATTATACACGGTATAGAACGGAATGGAGAAATAACATGGAAGAATCAAATGAAAAAGTATACAAAAACCGTATGCTGATCTTAATTAACGTTGTTTTACTTACCTTTATGGCTACTTTGGACAGCAGTATTGTGAATGTGGCACTTCCTCAGATGTCCCATATTCTGTTGGTCAGCTCGGAATCCATTGCCTGGGTTGTTACCATCTATCTGCTGGTGGTGGTAGGAACGATTTTGATCTTTGGACGTCTGGGAGATATTGTTGGAAAGACAAGAATCTTTTTATATGGTGTTCTGGTGTTTACGGCAGGTTCTTTGCTGTGCGGTATATCCAACAGCTTTCTGCAGCTTATTATTTCCAGGGCAATACAGGGACTTGGGGCAGCGGCTGCCATGGGAACCAATCAGGGAATTATAACAGAGGTGTTTCCGGTTCATGAAAGAGGAAAAGCGCTGGGAATATCCGGAACCTCCGTGGCACTTGGTTCCATGGCGGGACCTCCTCTGGGCGGGCTGATTATCCACTCTTTTGCATGGGAATATATTTTCTTAATTAATGTACCAATTGGAATTATCGTGTATGCTCTGGGAATTCGAACACTTCCCAAAGCAGGAAAGGCAACTGGAGAGAAATTCGATGTAAAAGGGGCAGTTCTCTTTTGCATTTCCATCGCTTCGTTATTTTTGTCCCTGATTTTAGGAAAAAGTTATGGATATGGAAATCCGGTTATTGTGGCAGGAGTCCTTGTGTTTCTGGTTTCATTTCCCCTGTTTCTTTTTCTGGAAAACAGAACAAAGGTGCCCCTTCTGCCCCTGTCCTTATTTAAGAACAGCCTGTTTTCCATCAGTATATTGTGTGCATTCTTATCCTTTGTGGCAATCAGCAGTTCCACCATTATTCTGCCGTTTTACCTTCAGGATACTTTAAAATATTCTCCTGCATTTACGGGTATTATTCTTATGGTATCTCCTGTGGTCCTGGCAGTGGTGGCACCGGTAAGCGGTCATTTGTCTGATAAAATCGGATCAGAGATTCTCACCTTTTTGGGGCTGATATTTACCGGAATTGGTCTGGGGCTGATGTCCACATTGACAGAAACGTCTGATCTTGGTTATCTGATTGCATACCTGGCAATTATGTCTGTGGGAAATGGATTGTTTCAATCCCCTAACAATTCCCTTACCATGTCAACGGCTCCAAAGAACATGCTTGGAATATGCGGCAGTGTCAATGCACTGATCCGGAATCTGGGAATGATCAGCGGAGTATCCTTTGCAGTGGTGATTTTATACAGCCGTATGAGCCATAAGATTGGTTATAATGTTACAAATTACATTGTGGGGCGAGATGATATTTTCATTTATGGAATGAAGTGGGTCTATATAATTGCTGCCCTGATCTGCGCAGTGGGTGCACTTCTTACTGCACTTCGTCTCTATAACCGTAAGATTAAAAAATAAAAAAACGGTATCTTCTCTGGGTCTGATTCCAGTGGAAGATACCGTTTTTATTTAGCCGTTCACTGCCTGTCGCTTGACCTGATTGATGGCATTGAGCACAGGTGGCATATATAAGATGATAATGGTGAGGACCAGTTCTGGAACAATGTAGGTGGCATTGTACAACAGAGTATAAATCATAGGATTGCTTCCTTCCGGCGCATAAGCTGCGAAAAAAATGTAACCGGACAGGACATGGAACACATACCGGCCAAGTACACCAGCGATATATCCCAGAACCAGACCGTGTTTTTTGTTAAAGAACAATCCGGAAAGTCCCAGAGCGCCAAAAGCAACCGGATAGTCCAAAAGTACCTGCAGGGGGGCATAGATATAAGGTCCCATAATAAATTGAAGAATTCCGTAAGCGACGCCGGTCATGATTCCAGTCTTTAAGCCGAATACATATCCGGTAAGACAGATGAACATCATGGAAAATAAGGTGATGGAGCCGCCAAAAGGCAGAGAAGCAAATTTAATAAACGAAGTGACAAGGGCAAGCGCCATAGCACCTGCACAGCATACCATCTCCCTGGTTCTCTGTGTTTTTGATTTATCCTGGGATTTTGACAGAAACTGGAATCCAAAGAAGATTGCAGCAAGCAAAATAAGAACAGCCGCATACCCTCCGGGTTTTAATATGTATTCTGCATCCTCCGCAGAATAGGTTAGAAAAAATGACATAAAAATACCTCCTTTTTGCGCAGGAGGGGACCGAAATAGCTTCCTTCCGCCGGCATTATCCGGTTCAAGTAGTGAGGGTTTGGTTTTTACCAATCTCAGCCCAAGGCTCCCCTAGCGTGTGAACGTTATATGATTTTCTGTGAGTATAGCTCATATAAAAAGAATTGTCAAGTCGTGTCAAATGATAATATTTGCATAAAAAAGCAGATAAAGCACAACCTAGGATATAGAAGAAAAATACAAAAATGGAGGTTATCTATGACAGGCTTTGTGATCGCCCTTATATCCGGGGCACTTATGAGCATTCAGGGCGTTTTGAATACAGGAGTGACCAAACAGACCAGCATGTGGGTATCTACTGGCTGGGTCCAGCTTACAGCATTTCTCACCTGTATTATATTGTGGTATTTTTCAGGAAGGGAAAATATTGGAAGCCTTTTGGAAGTTCAGCCGAAATACCTGCTTCTTGGAGGAATTATAGGTGCATTTATTACTTATACGGTAATTAGAAGTATGGGAACACTGGGACCGGCGAAGGCTGCTCTTGTCATTGTTGTATCCCAGATTCTTGTGGCTTATGGAATTGAACTTTTTGGCCTGTTCGGGGTGGATAAAGCAGGCTTTGAATGGAAGAAACTTCTGGGTGCTGTTGTTGCAATCATCGGAATCATGATATTTAATTAATTTGGAAATAGTGCTTGTATTTGCCTATGTCTTTCGGTAGAATAGTAGCATAGGCTGAAGGTGGTATCCCATTTGCATGATTATGCAGACAGGAGGATATCATGAAATACAAAAAAGTGAAGATTGCAGTCATTGTTGTATGCGTTTTGGTTTCTGGATTGTGTTATAGTTTCAGCAGAAGTCAGAGAACTGCGGCAGTTGAGGAGTCACTTCTTTATCTGGCTGATGAGAACGAAGAAGCTGGTAAGGAGCTGGCAGAAGCAGGTCTTAATCCTGGGTCTGCCGGTTCTTTTGAAGAAAAAGACCGGGAAGAAACACAATCACCGCCCTGCTATGTACATATCTGCGGAGAAGTTGCCTCCCCGGGAGTCTACCAGCTTTCAGAAGGAAGCCGCGTGTTTGAAGCAGTGGATCAGGCGGGAGGACTGACTCAGAACGCAGCCGCAGAAAGTCTTAATATGGCAGAACGGGTAAAAGACGGCATGAAGATCGTCGTCCTCAGCAAGGAAGAAGCCCGTTTAAAACCGCCATTCCAGGGAGATTCTCCAAAGGAACAATCACAGGTAAATTTAAATACAGCCGCCAGGGAAGAGCTGATGACCTTACGGGGCATCGGGCAGTCCAGAGCAGAGGATATCATACGATACCGGGAAAGCCATGGCGGATTTAAAAAGATTGAGGATATTATGAAGGTACCAGGGATCAAGGATTCAGCATTTCAGAAGATAAAAGACAACATAACGGTTTGAGATTGAAGACAGAGGTGTGAGATGGCAAGTGTTTTAGTAGTTGATGATGAAAAACTGATTGTAAAAGGAATTCGCTTCAGTCTGGAGCAGGATGGCATGGAAGTGGACTGTGCGTATGATGGAAAGGAAGCCATAGATTTAGCAAAGCAGAAGGAGTATGATGTGGTACTTCTGGATGTGATGCTTCCGGAGTTTGACGGCTATGAAGTCTGTCAGGCAATCCGTGAGTTTTCGGAGATGCCTATTATTATGCTTACGGCAAAAGGCAATGATATGGATAAGATCTTAGGGCTGGAATACGGTGCGGACGATTATATTACAAAGCCCTTTAACATTCTGGAGGTAAAGGCAAGGATCAAGGCGATTATGCGCCGGAATGCCAAGAAGAGCAGGCGGGAGCAGCAGAATGAGAACCGGCTTGTTACGGCAGGAGATTTAAAACTGGACCGGGACAGCAGACGGGTATTCATTGGAGAGAAAGAGATTAATTTAACGGCAAAGGAATTTGATTTACTGGAACTTCTTACCTGCAATGCAGGCAAGGTATACAGCCGGGAACAGCTTCTTACTTTTGTATGGGGCAACAAAGCCATGGATACGGGAGATGTCCGTACGGTGGATGTTCATGTCCGCCGTCTCAGGGAGAAGATTGAGCCAAGTCCCAGCGATCCCAAATATGTGCATACCAAATGGGGCGTAGGATATTATTTCCGCGTCTGAACAATGGGGCGGATTTCCTGCCGGTTGCCGGGGAATCCGCCTTTATTATCGTAAGAAGAGAAAAGAGGCACAGACGGTATGAAACGAAGCCCCCAGGGGGAAAGATGGAGAAGACTTGATAATACAGCCAAGATCTTTCCCGTGATAGCAAGTGAAAATTTGAGCAGTGTTTTCCGGCTCTCTGCCACTTTAATGGAGGAAATAGATCCGGGAACCCTGCAGAGAGCATTGGAAGAGATACTGCCTCAGTTTGAGGGATTTTCCGTAAGGCTCGGAAGAGGATTTTTCTGGTACTATCTGGAGAATAATAAGCGAATGCCAGTGATTGAGCGGGAGACCACTTATCCATGCAAATACATTGATCCAAGAAGCAGCCACCAGTTTTTATTCCGGGTCAGTTACTATGACAGGCGGATTAATCTGGAAGTGTTTCACGCAATTACCGATGGGCTTGGGGCGGTGAATTTCCTTAAGGCGCTTGTTTACCGCTATCTGGATATTGAGAGAGGTTTAAAACCGGGACACAAGCTTTTCCAAAAGATTCCCTCTGATCTTTCCATGAATGTGGAAGACAGTTATGTCCGTCATTATAAAAAGGTGGTAAAAGCCAGGTACAGTTCAAAAAAAGCATTTCATATCAAAGGAGAGTATCTTCCTCTTGATGAAGAGAATGTCATTCATGGCTATGTTGGGTTAAAGGAATTAAAACAGACAGCAAAGCGTTATGGAGTGAGTATCACCAGGTTCCTTACTGCCGCTCTTATCTGGTCTGTTTATGTGGAATATTTAGAAAAAAAATCCTGGGAAGAACCTATTGGAATCAGCATTCCCATTAACCTGCGGACCCTTTTTGATTCCAAGACCATGGCGAACTTTTTTGCAGTCACTCTCATTGAATTTTTATCCGACGGCAAAGAGCATACCTTTGAAGAGATATTAAAGACGGTCAGTCTGCAGATGGATGAAAAGATCACAAAGGAAAAGATGGAGGAAGTGATCTCCTATAATGTTTCCAATGAAAAAAAATGGTATCTGCGTATTGCCCCCCTTTTTATTAAATGGGGAGCAATGAATCTGATTTTCCGAAAGAATGATAAGGCTTATACCATGACCCTGTCAAACATTGGACCCATAGACATTTTAGATGAATATAAAGACGATATTGAACGGTTTCATATGTTGATTGGTGTGTCCAAAAGACAGCCGCTTAAATGTGCAGTCTGTTCCTATAAAGATGAGGTGATCGTTACCTTTACTTCGGTGTTTCACGATGTCAGACTTCCGAACTGTTTCTTTGGCTTTCTAAAAGAGGAGGGAATTCCGGTTCAGATGGAAAGCAATGGAGTGGGAGAAAGACAGGAAGACAAAGGCATGTATCCGGAGATTGGCTATGATAAAGAGAAGCTGAAAAAGCTTGCCAACTTATTTTATGGCTTAATGGCTTTTATGGCGGCGGTTTTAGGACTGATTAATTATGCCACTTATTCCGATTCCCTGTGGTCTGTCATTGTTATCGGTCTGATGGCTTATGCCGCCATGACGGTCCGTTATTCCCTGATGCGGCATGCCAATCTGGCGTCTAAGATTCTTATACAAACCAGCGCAGCGCAGTTATTGTGGGTTGCCATCGACCATTCTTCTGGATACAGCGGGTGGTCTTTGAATTATGGTGTTCCATCGACCATTTTGTTCGCAGATCTGGCGGTGGTATTTCTGATTCTGGTCAACCGGATGAACTGGCAGAGTTATTTTATGTATCAGATTGCCATAACCGTGTTTAGTTTTATTCCTTTGATTCTGTGGGCAGCAGGGCTTATTACAAGACCGCCTCTGACCATAGCAGCAGTTACGGTAACGGTTCTGATTCTGGCTGTTACCATTGTGCTGGGGGACCGGAGTGTGAAGAATGAATTAAAGCGGCGGTTTCATGTTTAAAGACTGGAAGGAGTTGGCCTGAATGAGAAAAAAGAAAGTGAGTATAAGAGGAAATCTGGTGAGAGAGATGATGCAGAACGTGATGGAAACCTCATTAAAAGACCCAATAAGAACTGGAGAACTGCGGAAAAACCCTGTGGAGCCGGCATGGGTCTGTCCTTCTGGATATGAATATGAGATCATTGGGCTGGAATCATTTCAAATGGAGTATTTGCGCCCCCAGGGTGTGGTGACAGGGCGGGTGATCTTACAGCTTCACGGCGGCGGATATATTGGTCCCATGAAGAATATCTATAGAAGGTTTGCAGTCCGTTATTCCAAAATCAGCTACGGAGGTGATGTACTGACTCCGGATTACCGGGTGGCTCCGGAGAATCCCTATCCCGCAGCGCTTCACGATGCAGTTGCAGCCTATCAGTGGCTGCTCCATGAAAAAAAGTATGAACCGGAGAACATTGTGGTAGCAGGCGATTCTGCCGGAGGCGGTCTGGCACTGGCACTGGGGCTATATTTAAGAGATCATGATCTGCCTCTTCCGGGTGGGTTTATAACCATGTCTGCCTGGACGGATTTAACCAACAGCGGAGAGAGTCATCAGACCAACTACGAGATTGATCCACTGTTTGGCAATTCCAGAGACAACATGCTTTACCATTCTTCTTACCTTGGAGAGGAATCTCCCGAGAATCCTTATATCTCACCGCTCTTTGGAGACTTCCACGGATTTCCTCCCGTTCTTTTGCAGGCAGGCAGTTACGAAGTGCTTCTAAGTGATACGCTTTCACTGGCGCAGAATTTAAAAAAGACAGGCATCAGGCACCGGATTTCCATATACGATGGGATGTTCCATGTATTTCAGATGGGACTTGATTTAATCCCGGAAAGCAGGGAAGCCTGGGAGGAAGCAGAGGAATTTCTAAGAATTATTTACCACATAAGTGTAAAGCCCGAGGGAAAAGTGGTCAAAAAGGTAAAAAACACTCAGAAAAAATCGGCAGGAGATGTAACAAGATTTCTCATTGCCATGATGAAAAAGGAACTTGATGGATAAGGAGTTTTATGAAGATAACGCTTATAACAGTGGGAAAAATCAAAGAGAAATTCTTTGCGGATGCCATTGATGAATACAAAAAGAGACTGAGCCGTTACTGCAAACTGGAGATCATTCAGGTAGCAGACGAGAAGACGCCGGACAATGCCAGTGAAATTGCAGAACGCCAGATTAAGGATAAAGAGGGGGAACGGATCATATCTTTTATCAAAGAAGGTGCTTATGTGACCGCACTGGCAATTGAAGGAGAGATGCTTAACTCCGTGGAACTATCGGAAAAGATCAGTTCTTTGGGGGTAAGAGGGACAAGCCATCTGGTTTTTATCATCGGTGGTTCACTGGGACTTTCAAAAGAAGTATTAAAACGGGCAGACTATAAGCTCAGCTTTTCCCCAATGACATTTCCCCATCAGCTTATGCGGGTTATTTTACTGGAACAGATCTATCGGAGTTACCGGATTATAAATGGGGAACCGTATCATAAGTAAGAAGATAAAAGGGGGAACATATGAAGCAGAAATTTCTATCCCCTGTTTTTACAGGGGAGACAGAGTCTGTTTTTCAGAAGCCGGATCAATTGAGGAAGCTTAAGGAACTTGATGAGCTGGTTGGACATGTCCGGTTTCAGAACTTAAATATAACAGAAGAAGATTTTTCCCACATGCGTTTTCATGGTGTGATTTTTGAAAATTGCATGATTCAGGGCTGTGATTTTAAACAGGCAGAATTCTGTGATGTTAGATTTCATTCCTGTGATTTATCCAACTGCTTTTTTCCGGACAGTTACTGGAACCGGGTGGAGCTGAAAGATATAAAGGGAATTGGCACAAACCTATCTGGAAGCACGTTTGTGCATGTTTCTGCTGCCGGTGTTAATTTTGATTATGCCAACTTTGACGCATCCAGGTTCGATCATATCCGTTTTATGGAAAGTCAGTTTCAAGGGGCGTTTTTTACCCAGTGCAATATTAAAGATATCTTATGGGATCAGGTTATTTTAAATGAGACCAGTTTTTTCAAAACCTCCTTAAGAGGAATGGACTTTACCAAAAGTACAATTCATGGACTGATGCTTTCTGACGATGGAAGAGAGCTGCAGGGAGCAATGGTGGATTTATATCAGGCGGCGGAACTGATACGGTATCTTGGTGTGATTGTGAAAGAGTAAAAGCGCCCTGGGCATAACAAGGGGAGTTGACGCATTGACAAATGGTTAAAAAAACGGTATATTATTCTTAGGCAACGGCGCTGTTTGGGCTTTCGTTGCCTTTTTTGTTTGCAAAAGGGAAACTGTATTTTAGGAGCAGAGAAACAAAAGGCGAGGGAGATTATGATAGAAACGGTTGTATCTGTAGGGCTGGCAGTAGGAGAGAACTGGAACATATACAAAAACAGAATTCAGCCGGAAGTGTTAAAAGGGGATGAAAAACGGTTAAGCATTGTGACCGGGGTTCATGGAGATGAGTTGGAAGGGCAGTTTGTATGTTATGAATTAAATCGGATTTTACAGGAGAACCGGGAACATCTCAAGGGGATTGTTGACCTGTATCCGGCTTTAAATCCTTTAGGAGTGGATTCGATTACCAGAGGAGTACCTGGATTTGATATAGATATGAACCGGATTTTTCCTGGAGATGAGGAGGGAGCTGTAACAGAGCACATTGCTTCCAGAATCATGTCAGATATATCCGGTTCTGACTTTTGTGTGGATATTCACGCAAGCAATATATTTCTAAGGGAGATTCCACAGATCCGCATGAGTGAAAAACGGGCAGAAGCGCTGATTGATTATGCAAAGCTGATGAATGTAGATCTGGTATGGATTCATGAAAGTGCTGTGGTGTTGGAATCCACCCTTTCTTACGGGCTCAACAGCATTGGAGTTCCCACATTTGTTGTGGAGATGGGCGCCGGTATGCGGATCACACAAAGCTATGGGCATCAGTTGACCGAAGGGCTTTTCTGTCTGATGAAAGAGCTTGGCATATGGGAGGGAGAGACGATAACACCCAGAGAACCCATGATCTCTTTAAACAGAAAGCTGGGACTGGTCAATTCCCATAAGGCAGGAATTTTTCTTCCTAAAGTGGAACATTTAGGTACGGTCTGTGAAGGACAGCCCATGGGGCAGATCCTGGACCCTTTGAATGGAACAGTAGCAGAAGAGATTATCTCTCCCATCTCAGGACTTGTGTTTACTTTGAGAGAATATCCGGTAGTATCCACCGGATCTTTACTGGCAAGGGTGTTGGGGGGAGAAGAGGGATGAGAAAAGAAACCATTATTACGCTCAGTAACCTTTACCGTGATAACATGGATATATACGGTTACTATTTTGGAAAAGGAGACAAGTCTGCCTGTGTGATAGGTGCATGCAGGGGAAATGAGATCCAGCAGCTTTATATCTGTTCCCAGCTCATAAGAAGGCTAAAAGAGCTGGAAGAACGGGGGGCCATTGTAAAAGGCAAGGAGATCATGGTCATTCCTACGATTAATACGGCTTCTATTAATCTGGGAAAACGGTTCTGGCCCACGGATGATTCGGATATTAACCGGATGTTTCCCGGTGACAGGGAGGGTGAGACGACAAAGCAGATCGCTGCCGGAATCTTTGACAAGGCAAAGGAATACAGCTATGGAATCCAGTTTACCAGTTTTTATATTCCAGGTGACTTCATTCCTCATGTGCGGATGATGGATACTGGTCATCAAAACCCCAGTCTTGCCAATTTATTCGGTCTTCCCTATGTCATTATCCGGGAAGCAAAACCCATTGACAAGGTGACTCTTAATTACAACTGGCAGTTAAATGATACCAATGCTTTTTCCGTTTACACCAGCAGTACCGATCAGATTGATGAGCCTTCCGCTCAGATGGCAGTGGCATCGGTTCTCCGGTTTCTGACCCGCATGGGAATGATCCGGTATTCCAGCCACAGCGGATATATAGCTTCTGTTATCCACGAACATGATCTTGCAAGTGTCCGGACAGACTGTGCAGGAATCTACCGTCCCCACTTTCAGCCAGGACAGGAAGTCCGCAGAGGAGAGGTGCTTGCAGAGATTTTAGATCCTCTTGAAGGGACTGTAATCAGTCAGATTCTGGCACCGGCAGAGGGCATCGTATTCTTTGCCCATGCCCAGCCTCTGGTCATGGAAGGAGTCATCATTTATAAAATTATCCGGAGACTGCATTCTTAGAAGAAACATGCTTGACTGGCAGGAACAGTCTGTCTATAATAGATAGGAAAGCAGTCTGATAAAAGACGTTTAGTTGGGAGAATGGATATGCAATACGGGTTTCTGGAGCAGATGCTCATTAATTCCATTAAAGAAGTACAGATTAAATTAGGATACGAGAGAGAAGCAATCCGGTTTTATTACCCGGAGACAGCTCTGTTTCACATGATTGGAATAGATGGAGAGTCAAAAGAAGAGGTCAAGGCATTTATGGAGGGATTTAAAGACTCTGTAAAGGACAAGCTTGGTGCTGTCAGAATCACAAAAAATCAGGAACGCTTTTGTTTTGAGATCCCTGGAGAAGGCGTGGAATACGTCTATAAGAATGTGGAAGATAATGGATTTTTAAGAGAATTTATTAAGACAGTAGAAAAGCCTGAAGTAACCCTGGAAGAGATTCTTACCGTGTTTGGTAAATTTTCAGACGGCAGGATTATTTGTGAGAAGTCAGAGGAAGAAGAGTGCGACTATATTATATTTTTTGAAGACTCCTCTTTCGACTGTTACCGGTATTATTTAAAGTTTCACGGAAACCATGCCACCTATCATCGCTTTTTACTGGAAGAAGCGGTGGAAATGGCATGAAAAACATATCAGACAGGGAGAAGAATTAATGCAGAGAAAAAAAATCACAGGAGTTTTGCTTTCTGGTTTTCTAATTGCTCTTTCAGGGAGCTTCCCAGCAAAAGCCGACACCATTCCGTTAGTACCCCCTATGCCATTTGAAGCGCCGGCTGCCGGTCCTGGGATGAATGTAAGAGGTCCCTCCATGCCGGGAACAGGAGTCTCATCCGCAAGAGGAGAAGAGGTAGTATCCTTTGCCAGACAGTTTCTAGGCAATCCATACGCATACGGTGGGACAAGCCTGACAGAAGGTGCTGATTGTTCCGGTTATGTCCTGAGTGTGTATAAGAACTTCGGAATCAATCTCCCAAGAACTTCCGGAGAGCAGGGACAAGCAGGAATGACGGTAGAGGGAATAGAAAGTGCCAGACCTGGAGATCTGATCTCATACATAGGGCATATCGGGATTTATGTGGGAGACCGCAAGGTGATTCATGCCAGTGGTCCAAAGGACGGAATCAAGATATCCAAAGTGGATTTTATGCCAATTCAGTCCATAAGAAGAATTTTAAGCGAATAACAGAAGAAGCGTTTCAGACAGAATATGAAGTGGTTTGATACGCTTCTTTTTTTCGGAATAATTTGTCCCTCTTTACATATATTGAGGTAAGAGGAGGGATGATGGTGGAGAAAAAAGACGAGCTTATTCATATATTTTCAAAAAACATAAGACAGATTCTTAACCGGGTACCCGCAGACTTTGAAGAAGTGCAGGAAATAAGGCTCCGGGCGGCTGGTCCTCTTTTGATTCTGTACCGGAATGAGGAATTTTATGTGACTGAAAACGGGGCGTTAAGCAAAGATCAGACCAATGCTTACATTGCTTCCAAACGTGAGCTTGGAGAAACCATGGAATACATGAGCAACCATTCTCTGTATGCCTTTGAAGAAGAGATGAAACAGGGATTTATCACCATACAGGGCGGTCACCGGATTGGAATCGCAGGAAAGACGATTTTAGATGAGAACGGAATTAAAACCATGAAATACATCTCTTTTATTAATGTCCGTTTGTCCCATCAGATTAAAGGCTGTGCCCTTCCTGTTCTCCCTTATATATATGAGGAAAGAGAAGAAATCTGCCATACTTTGATTATCTCTCCTCCAAGGTGCGGTAAAACCACGTTATTAAGAGATTTAATCAGGCAGGTCTCCAACGGTTCCAGTCAATATCCTGGCATTACCGTAGGAGTGGTGGATGAGCGGTCGGAAATCGGAGCCTGCTATCAGGGCGTTCCTCAGAATGAACTGGGCATACGGACCGATATTTTAGATTGCTGCCCCAAGGCAAAAGGTATGATGATGCTGATCCGGACCATGTCTCCAAGAGTGATTGCAGTAGACGAGATTGGAAGCCGGGAGGATTTAGAGGCAATGGAATATGTTATGAACTGCGGGTGCAAGCTGATTGCTACGGTTCACGGCAGTTCTATTGACGACATCAGGCAGAAGCCGGTGCTGAGGAAGCTGGTAGAAGAACGGGTTTTTGAACGGTATATCATTCTTGGCAGTCATGGAAAGATTGGAAACATTGAACAGATTTATAATTCCAGGGGAACCCAGTTGTATAAAGCACCTGTAAAGACAACGATTCCATGGGACAGGCAGGAGCGGGCGTATGGATAAGACCTGGTTTAAAATTGCAGGAGCGGTTTTGGTTATTATTTCCTCCACGGGTCTAGGATTCTATATGGCAGCCCAGTGGAGTGAACGTTTAAAAACGTTGGAAAAGTTAAAAAAAATGATTTTTTTATTAAAAAGTGAGATTGTATATGCCAATTCCCCGCTGACAGAAGCTTTTGAACGAACCGGAAAAAAAGCAGGCGGCAGTCTTGGAGCTTTGTTTTTAACTGTTTCGGAACGATTAATCAGTCAACAGTCAGAATCGTTTTTTACAGTCTGGCAGGAAGAAATTGATAAACTTCCAAAGGAAGTCTGTCTGTCAGGGGAAGATAAGCAGAACTTAAAGGGGCTTGGAGAGCATCTGGGGTATCTGGATATGGAAATGCAGGAAAGAAACATTCTTTTGTATTTAGAACAATTAGATTTAACCATCGGTTATTTAAGAAAGCATAAGCAGGAAAAAACTCGTCTTTATACCAGCCTTGGAATCATGGGCGGACTATTTCTGACCATTGTAATGTATTAAGGAGGAATTGCATGGGGGTCAATTTGATTTTTAAAATTGCAGCAGTTGGAATCCTGGTTTCCGTCATCTGCCAGGTTTTAAAACACAGTGGGCGGGAAGAACAGGCATTCCTAACAAGTCTTGCAGGGCTGGTCCTGGTGCTGTTCTGGCTTGTACCTTACATATATCAGCTATTTGAATCCATTAAAAATCTGTTTGCATTGTAGGAAAGCACCTTGCAGGCATACCCTTATGCCCTTAGAAGCAGCTCAAAAAAAGGGGGAAGCATGACAGTCGTAACCATAGCCATAACAGGAATTGTGGCAGTGCTTTTAGCAGTTTCTATCAAAGGAATCAAAGGAGAATACGGAACTTATATCGTTCTGGCAGCAGGATTTTTTATTT
The DNA here is from genome assembly GCF_007115105.1 of Clostridium sp. HBUAS56010. Taxonomy (GTDB): domain Bacteria; phylum Bacillota; class Clostridia; order Lachnospirales; family Lachnospiraceae; genus Lacrimispora. The sequence goes on along the minus strand of NZ_SULJ01000002.1, from coordinate 2,190 downwards.
TTTTCTATGGTATGGGGAAACTTTCAACAATTCTGGATACCATGAAAGAAATCCAGTCTTATATTAAGATCAACAATGTTTATTTATCCACGCTGGTAAAAATGATTGGTATTACCTATATTGCAGAATTTGCTGCTGGAATCTGCAAAGATGCCGGATATGGAGCGGTGGGAACCCAGATTGAGATATTTGGAAAACTATCGGTACTGGCAGTCAGTATGCCCATTCTTCTGGCATTAATTGAGACATTACAGGTATTCTTAGCATAATTACGGTGTATATTTATCAAGAAACCATTGGAATGGAATTATAATTGACATACACTGAAATGTTGGTAGAATAATAGAAGAGATCTTTATTGATTGATTTTCATACCAAATTCTATGAACAATCAGTCTCCGTGGATCTTAACACGTATCCATAAACTCGAAAACACAAAAGGGAGAAAAGTATGATAGAATTAATCGTGCCAATTGTTTTAGTTATTGCCGTATTAGGAATTCTTGCATCTGGTTATGTAAAAGCACCGCCGGATACAGCCTATATTATATCCGGTCTGAAAAAGAAAACAAAGATATTAATCGGTAGGGCGGGAATTAAGATCCCGTTTTTAGAAAGGCTGGATAAGCTGAATTTAAAACTGATTCCTCTTGATATTCAAACCAAAGATCCCGTACCAACTCAGGATTGTATCAACATCTATGTGGATGCTGCTGTTAACGTAAAAATTAAAGCGGAAGATGTATCCATTGACCTTGCTGCACAGAATTTCTTAAACAAAAGTGCAGAGGAGATTGGATCAATTGTTTCCGAGGTTTTAGAAGGAAATGTCAGAGAAATCATATGTACCATGAAGCTGCGGGAACTGATCGGTGACAGGAAGACGTTTGTTACCAAAGTTTCTGAGAATGTAATCCCTGATCTGGAAAAGATGGGAATAGAACTGGTCAGTTTCAATGTCCAGAACTTCCGTGATGAAAATGAAGTCATTAACAACCTTGGTATTGACAATATTTCTCAGATTAAAAAAGATGCGGCAATCGCAAAAGCCAATGCAAATAAAGAGGTAGCCATTGCCCAGTCCTCCGCAGACAGAGAAGCCAATGACGCCCGGGTAAATGCAGAAACAGAGATTGCTACAAGAAATAATGAATTAGAGATTAAGAAAGCCGAATTAAAGCAGATATCAGACTCTAAAAAAGCGCAGGCAGATGCGGCATATGAGATTCAGCAGCAGGAACAGCAAAAGACCATCCAGACTGCAACCGTCAATGCCCAGATTGCCAAGACCGAAAGAGAAGCGGAATTAAAGGGCAAGGAAGTTGCCGTTATGCAGCAGACCTTAGAAGCTGAGATTAATAAAAAGGCTGATGCTGACCGTTATTCTGTAGAGCAGAAAGCAGCCGCAGATTTATCCAGAAGGCAAAAAGAAGCAGAAGCAAGAAAGTATGAGCAGGAGAAAGAGGCAGAAGCCAAAAAAGCTCAGGCAGAAGCCCAAAAGTATGCCATGCTTCAGGAAGCAGAGGGTATAAAGGCAAAGGGTGAGGCAGAAGCTGCAGCGATCCAGGCAAGAGGTTTGGCAGAAGCAGAAGCAATGGAGAAAAAGGCAGAAGCTTACCAGAAGTACAACAAGGTTGCCATGGCTGAGATGATGATTAAAGTTCTTCCTGAAATTGCGGGCAAGATTGCAGAGCCGCTGGCTCAGATTGACAAGATCACTATCATTGGCGGAGGCAATGGGGATTCTGGTAATGGAGTAGGCTCTGTTGCTGGCAATGTGCCGGTTGTAATGGCAAAATTGTTTGAGTCAATGAAAGAAGCAACTGGCGTGGATCTTTCTGAGATTATGAAAGCCGATACATATGACGCCAAAGTAACCAAGAATTTAAATATTACAGGTATTCCAGAGAATACATCAGCCGTAGATGCAGCAAAGGTGGTAGCGGCTGGAGAAGCTTTGAATGAAGTGACGGAAGACGCAGATAGCAAGGATGAAACGGATAAAACTTTATAGAATCAGGATTGTTGTGGAAAGAAGACTGGGTGAAGATTCAGTCTTTTTTTAATGCTTGTTATAAAATAAAAAATAAATTTTGACGAGTATTGTTAATATAATGTAAAAGTATAAAATTATTGTACTTATTTGTCGTAATCTTTGATATACTGAATGGAGGATAATTCAATATTATC
>NZ_SULJ01000019.1 GCF_007115105.1 Clostridium sp. HBUAS56010 | reverse complement strand
AATTTCCGAGAAAATGCAACTTTTATTTAGATTTCATATAGAGCAAATTTCATGTTATCGCCGGTAAAAAACGGTGTTTACATAGAGAAAACAATTAAAGAAAGAGGTGTTAGCCATAGGAGGAGAATTAGGAATTAAGGTAATCAAGATTAAACCGGATTCAGAGGCAGTAAGACCATATGATGGTTACGGACACAAACGAATGACGGATTTGAATTTATTTGGAGACGATAATCATTGGCTTCACATATGCGGCGAAAATGATTGGGGATATCTGGCCTTGGAAGTTTTGAAACCAATATTGCAAACAGCTATTGGCATACACAAAGAAATTCTTGACAACATTGCAGATCGAAATCCAGAAGTGATTTTAGTTGGAAGAAATGATTTCAGATTGCTAGATATTTTACATATAGCCAGAGACGGAGAAGAAGGTATTTCTATTATTAGAGGAATTCCAGTTGTAAAAGGAGATTTTGATAATGGAGTCAAGTTTTTAGGCAAGAAAACAAAAGATGATTCAGAATTGCCATTTAAATAATAAGGAGGAATTGAATGTCAGAAAACTATTTTAAGGAACTTTACAACGTCGATGTTAAGGAAAAGGTAAAGCAGAAAAATGGATTGAATTATTTATCCTGGGCTGCGTGTTGGGCAGAGGTGAAAAAACTCCACCCTAATGCGACATATAGGATTTATGAAGAAGTGCTTTCTTATGCTCCAGACGGAACAACACCAATGAAAACCCGTCCATGGTTTGACGATGGAAGAACCGGTTGGGTAAAGACGGGAGTTACGATCAATGGTATTGAGCATATTGAGGAATTGCCAGTAATGGATTTTAAAAACAGTTCCATTTCCGCAGAGTCCATTAAGTCTTCAGAGGCGAACAAATCAATTCAGAGGTCACTAACAAAAGCATGTGCAAGACACGGCTTGGGGTTATACATATATGAAGGTGAAGATCTTCCAGAGGAGAGTAAGGAGTTAGAAAAACTTCGAGCTGAGTGCTATAAATTGGTCAATGACAGAGCCAAGTTATCGGACACAGCAAAAAAACAGGTGGCTGAGTTCTGTAAATCTGCTGATTCAAAAGCAAATGGTGATCCCAGAATCATGGAAGATATTGAAACATTAAAGACACTTAAAACACAACTCATGGGAATTAGAAAATAGGAGGAAATCATATTGGGATTCAGAAGTGGAGCATATTCAAAAATTTGGAGTATTGAAAAAGGTAAGGGCAACTATTATGTTGCAGATATGTCAACAAGCAAAAAAATGAAGGATAGGAACGGTAACGAGATACAAGAAAATGGCAAGACAAAATATGAGACAGATTGGTCAAATAAATTTGTTCGTCTCGTGGGAACGGCAGCGAAACAGGCTGAGTCTTTAAAGTCTGGAGATTCGGTTAAAATTGAATCTTGTGAAGTGACAAGTAAATACGACAAAGAGAAGGGGAAAGAGTTTGTTAATTATGTGATTTTTGCATTTGACAACAGCCAGAATAATTCATCAAATTCAGTTCCCACTGGTGGTAATGGATTTATGAATATCCCAGACGGAGTAGAAGATGAGGGTCTTCCATTTAATTAAGAGAGGAATAATATGGGCGATTTAAAATGTGGAGATAGGGTCGAGGTGTTTCAAAATTCGGAAAGAATTGAAAGCCATAGTTATTTGAATAAAAAAGGGATAGCTACTGGTAAACACAAAACGAGTGATTATGAGGTAATCTTTGATGATGGTCAGATAAGTTATATCTATATTAAGGATTTAAAAATCATATCTGATCAGGATACTCAATCTGAATAGAGGTAAAATTTATGCCAGATAAAACATATAAGTGTGCATTTAAGCACTGCAAGCATGAGTCCTGCGAGATACCGCAGGACGAGGCTGTAAAAGTTGGGAACAGGTATATGCATTCAGACTGTGCCAATATTAGCGAAAACATTGCGAAAGTAAGAGATTTCTATTATGAAAACATCAGCAAAACAGTTGTAATGAAACAGTTAGTGAGCGTTATTAATAATCTTGTTTTTACAAAAGATATTGATTCTGAATATTTGCTATTTGCACTAACTCATTCTGTATCTGCAAAAATACCCGTAAAAAGCCCATATGGGCTTCATTATTTGGTAGACAATCAGAGGATTAAGGATTTGTATAAGAAGAAAAAGGCTACAGAAATTGCAAACGAGATAAAGAAAGCTGCTGATTCTGCTGAGATGGAGCCAGTTAAGTCCACCGGATTTAATTATAGTTCGTCTAACAAGGTTGGATTTGGAGGTATTTTGAAGGGAGGAAATTAGTGGATTTAAGCGAAATTTCTGACTATAAAGCAGAAGCCGGTGTGATATCAACTTTAGTATATCATCCAGAATTCATTTTACATAGCAACTATCTACACGAAAAGTATTTTTACAACGTCGACAATGCCTGTATTTATTGGGCAATTAAGGAGCTTTTTGCTCAAAAGATAACTAACATAACAGCTTTGAATATTGAACAAATGCTTGATTCTAATAAGGCCGTGAAAAAGAAAGTACAGGAATACAACTTGCCAAGCATTCAAGAGTACATTGACCTTTGCTTTAATACTAAAAGGGATAGTGTTGAAGAGTATTTACTTCTTGTAAATCGTGTCGTGGAGTTGGCTTTCAAGCGTTCTTTTTATAAAAAAGCAAGTGACTGGCAGAGAATGTGTTCTAACGAAGATGTTCATTTGGACGATATGAGTAACACTGTCTATAAGGAGCTCAATGAATTAACAACGAGTTTTGTAACTGATGGAGAGATAACTACTTTTGGCTCAAAAATTAAAGATATTTGGCAAAAGATAAAAGAAAAGAAAGAACGCGGAGAATCTTATGGTCTACCTTCATTCTTTCCAAGCATAAATGAATTTTTTACATATGAGGAAACTGAATTAGTTGTAATAGAAGCAAGAATGAAAAAAGGCAAGAGCTGGCTGGCAATGATTGAAGCCCTACATAAAGCAATGAACGGAGTTCCCACATTTGTTCAAGATAGTGAAATGAGTGATGAGAACTGGTATATAAGAGTCCTATCTTACCTAAGTGGAGTTCCGGTTTACAGAATTAAGGGGTCAGCTTTAACTATAGAGGAAGAATCTAAAATCGAAGAAACTAATGCCTATATTGAAGATTTGCCTTTATTCCATAATTTTGACCCTTATATTACAAAGGAAAGATTCTACTCTATATGTGCACAAAAGAAGATTGAAATGGGGTTAAAATTCGTTATATGGGATTATATAAAATGTGATGATTCAATCCTTAATTCAGCCGAAAGAAGTGCATACATGGCAGGAATTGCTAACTGGTTAAAAAACATTATTGCTGGTGATTTAAAAATGTCTGTCTTAGCATTTTGTCAGTTAAACCGATCCAATGAAGTTGCGGAATCGGATGGAATTGAGAAATATTGTTCTGTAGCTGTCAAATGGGAAGAGAAAACAAATGAAGAATTGGTAGCCGATGGAAAGGATTGTGGTACCCACAAACTCACCGTTAAACTCAATCGTCTTGGTAAGCAGCACATGGGCGAAAACGATTATATAGATATGATGTTTACTACTGGCAAAGTCGGAATTAAAGAAGCCAAACAACATACCGAAAGTACACCATTTAGTTAGGAGGTGATTCCCGTGGCTCTATATGATGAAGATATGCTAGAAGAAATTAATAGCAACGTTGATCTGCTTGACTATATTGGAAACACCATGGAGTTAAAACAACGAGGTAAAGATTATTTTGGGCATTGCACTCTACATATAGACCGCACCTCCTCGTTTTCCATTACCCCAGCTAAGAATAAATTCTTTTGCTTTAGTTGCGGAGCAGGTGGGGGAATTATCCAATACCTAATTCTTTACGAGAAGTTAAGTTTTGATGAGGCGGTACAAAAGGCATCTCGTTTGGCTGATGTGGATTTAAAAGCTATGTGTCAATCTGAAACGGTTAAACTCAACAAGGTTATTCGGAAGATTCATAACAATAAAACTAATTATGTTTCAACCCATGAAATTTTGGATTCCGGTGAATTACTTAAATATAAAGATGTTGAAATCCCAGAGTGGGTAGAAGAGGGGATATCTTCTAATGTTTTAAAAATGTTCGGAGTTAGGCTTGATAGCCGAGGAAACAGAATTGTATATCCTGTTTATGACATGGTAGGCAATCTGATTAATATTAAGGGGAGGACTTTATGTAAAGAGTTTAAGTTTTTTGGGATTCAGAAATATATAAACTACTATCCGGTGGGGACTTTGGATTATTTTCAGGGCATGAATATTACTTTGCAATACATTAAAGAATCTGGAGAAGTGAAGATTTTTGAAAGTATAAAGAGTGTTATGAAACTTTTTACATGGGGAACTAAAGATAGTGCTTCCGCTGAAAAACATACCTTAACTCCAGAACAGGTAAAGATACTGATATCAACACCAGAAATCAAAAGTGTGGTTTTTTGTTACGATTCTGATGTTTCTTATAAAGAACGGAAAGTGAAGGAGAATATTGATTTGCTAAAACGTTTTGTAAACGTGTATGTGATTGTTGATAGGGATAATCTTCTAGGGGGAGCAGAAGGAAAAAATTCTCCGGTTGATTTAGGAAAAGATATCTGGGAATCGCTATACAGAACAAAAGTAAAAATCAAATAAAGGAGGATATGGTTGGGAGAATATAAAAACAAGATTCAAGACATGAGGTTTTCATTTAGTCGTTGCCATTCTTTTGAGGGATGCAAATATGAGTGGTATTTAAATTATCTCTTAAAAGATGAAAATGGTAAAAGAGTATATGAGAATGAACAGAATTTTTACGCAGCATTCGGTCATTTTTGTCATGAGATTTTACAAAAGATTTTTTTGCTTGAAATGGAGTTATCCGATACTGTTGAATATTATAAGGAGAAATTCGATGAAGAGGTGCAGTGTTGGGATATATCTGAATCCACGAGAGAAAAGTATTTTTACCAAGGATTAGATTATTTTGCCACTTTGGAGCTGGATTGGCTAGAAAAATATAAGATTCTAGGAGTGGAAAAAAAATGCGAATTCTCAATAGGGAATAGAAATTTTGTCGGTTACATTGATCTACTACTTCAAGATAAAGAAACCGGTGGAATTATTGTTGTTGACCATAAATCAAGCGAGTATCCTCTTGGAAAGAAAGGTCAAGTATTAAAGAAAAAAAAAGCGGATTATGAAAGTTACAAAAAGCAGCTATACATATATAGCATCCAAGTATTCAATGAATATGGTATATACCCAGAGAAAATAGTCTGGAATTACTTTAGAGATAAGAAATGGTTAGAACTACCATTTATCAAAGAAGAATACGACGATTCTCTTTTATGGGCAAATAATGTAATTGATTCAATAGAAGAGGAGGAGAATTTCGTCCCCACAATGGAATATTTTTATTGCCGAAACTTGTGTGGTTTTAGAAACTCTTGTGATTATAAGTTGATGGGAGGCGAGTAATTGTCTTTACTAGAAGAGGCGAAAAGAGCGGTTTCAAGACTAAAATTCAACTTCCCATATAATATAGAAACATGGTTGAATGAGATGAATATGCTTATGGAAAATTATCATAAGCACACTACATGGTCAGATTTAATTCAGATTGATTCGGCTACTGACATACATGAGTTTATGGAGCATTCTAATTCATATGGCTGTCAATGTTACTTTTCGGGAGAGCATGGTTATCCTGGAGAGTGGTTATACGTGTATGATGTTTGCAAAAACTCTCAAGATGCAGATTACCGTAAAAAACATAAGCTATCGAAAGAAATCAAATTTAGATATTCTGCTGAAGTGTATTGGGTAAAAGATATAAATGAAGTAATTCGTGAGGAGTATGTCGACAAAAAAGGCAAATCTCAGGTAAGCGAGAAAAGAGATAAAACAAATTGTCACATGGTAATTGTTGCTCGTACTTATCAAGCAATGAGGAAGCTGAATTACATAATAACGTGTGCTCACAACGAAGGTTTCTATTCAAAGCCAAGAATTGATCTAAATATGCTATTTGAGCTTGATAAAAATGATGTCTATATTACTTCTGCATGTATAGCAGGATGGAAATATGAAAACGCAGAAGATATCTGGTTGAAAATATGGGAGCATTTTGGGGACAGTTTTTTTCTTGAATATCAAACTCATAATACGATGGCTCAAAAGTTGTTAAACGATAGAATCTACAAGATGTCTAAAAAATACGGTATACAGACTATTGTCGGACTAGATACTCATTATATAAACGAAGAAGATAGGATAAAAAGAGAAAACCTTCTCCAAAGAAAGGGTCAACATTATGACGATGAAAATGGCTGGTATATGGATTTCCCTACGGGCCAGAAAACTTATGAGAGATTAATTGAACAGGCAGTTTTACCTTCAGAAGAAATTATATATTCGATGATGAACACTCATGTTTTTATTGGAGGGTGCGAAGAACTTACATATAAGACGAATTTTAAAATACCTATTGCTCCCATGTATGAAAAATACAACTACGATGAGCGGGTAAAAATCCTTAAAGATATATTATATGAAAAATATGGAGAAGAAGATTTAGATCATAGAACCAAGGATAGAGAAGAAGGCATGTTGTATGAGCATGGGGAAATCGAAGCAAGCGGGACTACTGATTACTTTTTAACTAACTTTGAGCTAGTAAAGTTGGCTGTTAATAAGTACCGCGGACAGCTAACTACTACTTCAAGAGGAAGTGCTAGTTCATATTATTCGAGTAAATTACTAGGATTTACTACCATGGATAGGTTTGAGTCAGAAGTTCCTATATATCCAGAGCGTTTTATTACAAAGGATAGGATTTTATCTTCTCATCAAATGCCCGATATAGATTTTAATGTTTCAAATCAGGAACCATTTGTTCTGGCAGGTAGGGAATTAGTTGGAGAACATGGTTGCTATCCCCTATTGGCGGTTGGCAAATTAGGAGAAAAATCAGGATTCAAACTTTATGCGGATATAAAAGGACTTGAGCCAAGTGTAGCCAATGAGATCACTTCTTCTATTGACCAATATAATGAAGCACTGAAACAGGTTGATGACGAAGAGGATAAAAAGGATATCCATATAGAGGACTATATAACAAATAAAGAGCATTTAAAAATATTTAATGACAGCAAGCCATATCAAGGTATTATTGAACAGGCCAAAGTTCATGCTTGCGGATTCTTCTTGTTTAATGGAAATGTCGAAGAAAAGGACGTTGTTGGATATGGAGATATTCGCTATGAGATTGGATTGATAAGATGTCATTCTGAAAGCACTGGAAAATCCACGGTTGTTGCAAATATCGAGGGAGGATTACTTGATTCTTATGGTTATGTAAAAGATGATTTTCTTATTGTAGATGTTGTGGGGATTATCCATAAACTATACGAAAGCATTAATATGAAAGTTCCTACTGTTGCAGAACTAAGAAAAATGGTATCTGGTGACGAAAAGGTTTGGAAGTTATATGAGATGGGAGCCACATGCTGCCTTAATCAGTGCGAAAAGGCAAGTACTACAAAGAAAGTTATGAAATTCAAGCCCAAGAATATCAAAGAGTTGGCTGCCTTTATTGCAGGTATTCGCCCAGGTTTCAAATCGCTGATTGATGGATTCTTGAATAGGATTAATTATAGTAATGGTGAGAAAGCCATTGATAAACTCCTAGAAGATTGTTTTCATTATATGCTGTATCAGGAAGCTGTTATGAAAATCTTCTCTTATCTAGGTATTCCGATGAAGGATAGTTATGACACAATCAAAAAGATAAGTAAAAAGAAGTTGAAGGGTGAGGCTCTTGCAAAAGTCGAATCTAGCCTAAAGGAGCATTGGCAACAAAATATTGGTAATTTGGATAACTTTGAGCCAGTATATAAGGTAATCAAAGACAGTGCCAGATACAGTTTTAATGCTCCTCATGCATTGGCTATGGCAAACGATTCTCTCTACGAAGCTTGGCCGAAAGCTCATTATCTTTCAAAATTCTATGAAGTGACATTAAATCATTATCAGGATAAAGGAGATAAAAATAAGGTAGCTGCATTAACAAAAGAAGCCATGACGATGTTTGGCTACACGATGGGAACATATGAGTATGGGAAAGACAATACAAAATTCACCGTAGACGATGAAAACAAGATTATTTATCCAAACCTATCTAGCGTTAAGGGAATTGGAGAAAAGGCCGTTCGTGCCATTATGGATATATATGAGCAAGGAGTTGATGACTTTGTAGAAATATACACTTCCATTAAAGGTACGAATATCAATTCAACGGTGTTTAAAAATTTGGTCAAGATAGGATATTTTAGAAAGTTCGGCTCCATTAAAAAACTTCTTACAATCACTGAAATCGTAGATTACTGGAGGGGAAGTCAAGGAACCGGAAGGAAGACTGTTAAAAAAGCTGAAATTCCAGATCTTCATATTGATGAAGAGATTGTGAAAAAATATGCAACAGATAAATTGGCTTCTGGGAAGGCTAGCGATTCGCAATATAGTAACTTGGACTGGGTTGGGTTATGTAAGGAATTGTCTTACCATGTTGAAGATGAAGAGTTTGGTGTGATTCAGCTCGTGAAATTCCAATATGAAGTATTAGGATATGTTGACTATGTAGACGATTCTCTTGATTGGAGATATGTGGTTATTACTGATATCAATACAACATATTCGCCTAAATTCAATGCTTATAGTATAGGTAAAGGCAAGACTACAGAGATGAAAATACATAAGTCCATTAATAAACGAGATAAGGCAATTAAGATGAGTTTTAACGAGATACCGGTTCAAGATGGAGATATTATTTACATAAAGGATGTAAAAAAGCAGCCGAAGAAACAAAAAGTGAATGATGAGTGGCAAATAGTCCCCGATGCTTATGAGTGGTGGATTAAAGATTATATAAAAATGGCATAGGATGGTGAAACACATTAAGAATTATTACACGGATAAGAAATATAAGGAACTTTTATCTCACATGGTTATACTCTGCGACACGAAAGAAAAGAGCAATGTAAATATAATCAAATATTTTGATGAAAATGGTATTGCTTATAAAAAACGTTCACTTAAAACAGGCGATTACTCAATTATGGTAGAAGCTTGCCCAGAGTTGGGATTCCTTGTAGACACATATTTTACTGATGAGTTAGTGATTGAGCGTAAAAATGGATTAAAGGAACTGGCTAGTAATTTGTCGAACAATCAAGATGATGACCGATTTATGAAGGAATTAAACAGAATGATTAATGTCTCAAACGTTTATCTTGTGGTAGAGAACGATAGGCTGGACGATATTATGGAACATAATTACGACTCCAAATATAATGAAGATTCGTTTTTAAGAACATTACTAACATGGCAAAAGCGGAGCAATTTCTATCTGAATTTTGTAAATCGTGATAACATGGGGAAGTTCATCTATGAGATTTGCAAAAACTGTTTAGACAATAGCATTTTAAAATAGGAGGATAAAATTTGAAGAAAGAAATGTTTGAGAAAGAATTAGGGTATATTGTGACAGAAGAAGTGAGAAAATTGGTTGAGGTAGGATTAGAAAATTTGCCGGATTATTTCTTTTCTATGGCCGCTTCAACTACCGGAAAGTATCATCCGTCCTATGCTCTTGGAGAAGGCGGTCTTGTTAGACACACAAAAGCAGTTGCGTTATTTGCCAACTATATTTGCCAGCTAGAACAGACACAAAATGATTTTACTCAGGAAGAACGAGATTGTATGATTGCAGGTTCCATCTTGCACGATGGATTTAAAGAAGGAACTGGTGGAAGTAAATTCACCGTACATGATCACCCACAAATTTGTGCGGATTGGATATTAAGCAATGATATTTTCAATGATTTCAATATGGACTATAGGAATCAAATTGCAGAAGTTATTTCCTCTCATATGGGACAGTGGAATGAAAATAAAAGAAGCAAGGTTGTTTTACAGAAGCCAATAACTTCTATGCAGAAAATTGTTCATCTCTGTGATTACCTGGCATCAAGGAAGGATATTGAAATCCTATTTGACTCCAATGTGGAAGTGTCAAAGCCAGATATCAATACATATACGTTTTCCTTCGGTAAGTATAAAGGACAGTTGATTACAGAAGTAGCAAAAGAGCATAAAGATTACTTAGAGTGGATGAATGGAAACATGACCATGAAAGAGCCATTGAAGACATTTGTTACTGAGCTACTTAAATGAAATGTGAATGGATAAGTGGATTACCTTTTTACGAACCTAGCAATGAAAGGAGAATTGAGTTGAATATTGGAGAGGTTGTTGAAGAACTGATTAACTATAAAAGAGAATTTGGCATCTCATATCCTAGAGATTCAGCCATAAACGACGCTTGTAATATATTAAGCAGACTGCCAAGAGATAAGACAGCGGCGGACTGGATAATCGAAAATGGAGGAACCGAATGACGGATATTGAAAGAATCAAGGAGCTGACAAAGCTCCTGAATTACCACAGAAATCAATACTACAACAAAAACAACTCTGAAATCAGTGACCAGGAGTACGATAAGCTGTTTGATGAGTTAAAAGAAAAAGAAGATAAAACAGGTTTTTGCTTGGCAAATTCACCGACCCAAACGGTGGGATATGAAGTGAAAAGCGAATTAGAGAAAAGTATTCATAAGTATCCAATGCTTTCTGCTAACAAAACAAAGGATATCGATGAGGTAAATAGATTCATCGGCAATAAAGAAACTGTTCAGTCATGGAAATTAGATGGTCTGACTATAGTTTCTGAGTACAGAAAGGGAGTGCTTTACAAAGCGGTCACCCGTGGCAACGGAACCGAAGGCGAGGATGTAACGCACACGTTTAAACATTGCGTAAATCTTCCTGCTAAATTGAGTCACCCCATTGACATTACATTTAGAGGTGAATGCGTAATTCCATGGGATACATTTGAGAAAATCAATTCAGAACTAGAAGAACCATATTCGCACCCACGGAATTTAGCCGCAGGTTCCGTAAGACAGTTGGATGCTGCCATTGCCGCAGAAAGAGGACTTGAATATTATGTGTTTGATGTTGTAGAAGGATTCGATAGTGGGAATCTGGTAGGGGATTACGCTTATGCTGAAGGTTTAGGTATGCCCGTAGTTGACCATTGTCTTGTGTCGGATCTGAATGAAAGTATCGGCAAATTTAATCCGGAAATATATAGACTACCAGTTGACGGTTTGATTTTTAAATACGACCATACAGCATTTGGGAAGTCTCTTGGCTCCACTACTCACCACCCATTAGATATGATGGCGTTAAAATGGGAAGATCAATTATATGAAACAACATTAGAGAATATCGAATGGCAGACCTCGAAGACAGGATTGATTAATCCAGTGGCAATCTTTACATCTGTGAATTTAGACGGAGCAGATACAACTAGAGCAACATTGCATAACGTGTCATATATTGAAAATTTGGAACTTGGCATTGGTGATACTATTCAAGTATATCGTGCAAATATGGTAATTCCGAAAGTCCATGCTAATTTGACTAAAAGTAATACATGGAAGTTACCGGATAAATGTCCTTGTTGTGGTGGAAGTTTGGAGATGCATAATGAGAACGGAAGTAAGACGCTACATTGCTGTAATGATAACTGCCAGGCTAAGTTACTTGCCAGACTAACACATTACGCTAGTAAGGACGCATTAAATATTGATGGTCTGTCTGAAGCTACATTAGAAAAATTTATGAATCTTGGTTGGCTTACAAATCTATCCGATATTTATACTCTGGAATCACACAAAGAAGAGATGATGAAGCTTGAAGGATTCGGTAAAAAATCAGTGGAAAAATTATTAGCTGCCATTGAAAAATCTAAAGATACAACACTGGAACGGTTTCTGTATGGGCTATCAATTCCTCTTATTGGAAAGACAGCAAGTAAAACTATAAGTAAATATTTTGGTGGCAATTATACAAAATTCATTGAAGCACTGGAATGTGGATTTGACTTTACGCAGCTTGATGATTTTGGATCAGTTATGAGTAAGAGTATTTACGACTGGTATCCAAAATATAGCAATTCAGAGGATTTATATATTCCATCACTATTAAATTTTGAGAAGCCTAAGATAACTGTATCTACTGATGAGGGAAAGGGCTTATCAGGAAAAGTATTTGTAATTACTGGCTCATTGGAACATTATGCAAATAGGAATGAGTTAGTGGAGGAAATCGAGCAGTTTGGTGGCAAAGTATCTGGATCGGTTTCTACCAAGACGAACTACCTGATAAATAATGATGTAACAAGCTCGTCTGGTAAGAATAAAAAGGCAAAAGAACTTGGAGTGCCGATTATTACTGAGGAACAATTTGTTGTGATGATAAAGTAACGATTAATTATTTAAAGAGATTTTATAAACTCTATTGACATCAGAAAGACTTGGTGTTATTATTAACTCATTAATAAAGGATTATATAAACCACTGGTCTGAAATGACCAGTATATAGCGGTATAGTGTAGTGGTTGCACACGAGATTTTGACTCTCGGAGAATCGGATCGTTCCCGTTTACCGCCGTTGCAATTATATAGAAGAAAGGAGTAAAAATGTGCTAAAAGAGTTGATGGTTTATTTACATATTTTATGGGCAAGAGATAGAGAACTGCATCTTGAGTGGTTATTAGCAAAGCACCAATCCAAGATGGTAGATATTCATGAAAAATATAAGGAGTTCGAGTTCAAAAATTCAGCAGCAAGATCTGAATTTAAATACTTACACACTGAAATCATGAACAGATTTTATAACAGAAAGGGGGACGATTAATGTTTTGTACGGCATGTGGAAGTAATGTTGTGGTGCAGGTAACACACTTTGAAAAAGGTAAACAATCCAAATACTACGAATGTAAGAATTGTAAAGCCAAGTCAAAGGAAACTAAAACGTCATTTGCTGAGATTTTGCAAAGGGTATCTGAGAATGAACAATTTAATACATAATGATAACTGTACACATAATTGTTACAGATGTGAAGAGAAATGTTGTGAAGCCTGTAAATTTTATGGCTGGAATTAAGTAGTACATAGATATGAATGTGAAATAAAAGGCTGTTGGTGCAATAGTAAATGGAAAGAATATAGGATTGGAGGGTGATAAAAGTTGTATACATATGAAATGGTAAAGTTGGCTGACGAGAATTGTAAAACGTATATCTGTGGCGATATTAAAGAAGGTTACATGAGATATTCTAAAGAAAAGGGTTTTCATGATAGTAATGGTAAGGAATGGGAAGTTGAAAAATTTGAAGGATATGGGTTATCCCATTTTATCCATGTGGATGAATGGAAAGAACTTCCTCCGAAAGAAATGACCCTAAAAGAAATAGAAAAGAAACTAGGATATTCGGTAAAAGTTGATCAGTGGATATCTGTAAAAGACGCCTTACCGAAGGGGACTGATGACGTTCTAACATTAAGAGAACGTTCTAAAAAGAAATTTTTTTGTGCTGAAGTTGCATTTTATACATCAGAGGGTTGGAAAAGTAAAGGGTGGCTCCCGATCAATGTTGATTATTGGCAGCCGTTGCCTAGTAATAAAAATATCAAGTAAACTGTGGTTTTATTGCAAATTGCGAAAGGAGATAAATGGACGAAATTGATTATAAATATAGACAGCTAACCAGAACTGGAAAATGTTGTTCTTGTGGAAGAAAAATCTTGGCTAATAAAGATTATGTAATTCACGGATACAATTATAAATCTAATGCTGGAACAGTTACACTATGTACTTTCTGTGTAACAAATATGAATCGATTAATTGATGAAGCTCAACTGGAAAGGAGATAAGTGGATAAATATTTAAGTATTATTACAAACTTTGGCTGTCACGGCAGATGCCCGTATTGTGTTGTCAGAGAAAATGGAATTAACGTTCCCGAAACAACATTATTCGGACTTATCAATTTAAAGAAGGCCATTGAAGAAACGGAAGCAAATATTGTATCCGTTTCTGGTGGCGGAGATCCGTTACATAATTACAAGGAACATAAATACTGGTACACAGAATTATTTGCCATGCTGAATAACCTGGGTTTACCACTTGAAATGCACACCAGCTATATGAATACAAAGTTTCATTATGAGAAATGTAAAAGAGTAATTTATCATTTACTAACTCTGGATCAACTAGATGAGGTTACTAAGTTAGAAAAAGAAATTGTCAGAGTGGTTTATGTCGTAGAAAAGTGGATGACAAAAGACGATATTGAGTACATTTATAATTATGTGCAAAGTAGCCGTGATATTGACGAGCTAAGTTTTAGGCAGCTTGTGAACGGAAACTTTGAAGAAGAATTTCATCTGCATGATTATCTAAAACGGTATCACGGTAAAAAATGGTATTACATAGAGCAAAGCGATTACAATGATTACTACGTTGAAGGGAAACTGTATAAGCGTTTTTCGGATATAGGAAGGGATTTATGAATGATAAATTAATCAAGCGGCTTAAAGAGGAACGTGATCAATTATATCCTAACGGGTTCCCGATCCAAGGTAGAGGGTGCAGCAAGACATATACATATTTGAGGCATCAGCTTAGATGGAATGCTTATGAATTATACTGCCAGATGTTAGAGTACCTGAACTATGAAGACGATATGGATTCAGCTCATAAATGGATTAATGATTTTGTAGTGGCTCAAATGCCAGACTGAAAGGAGGAGATTTTAAAATGGGAATGTATACGCAAGTGAGAGGGTGGCTAAATGTAGACAGTATTGGAGATTATACTGGTGGAAATTACATAGAGATTGAAAAGAAATTGTTATCTGCACAAGAAGGATTTCAAAGAGATACGACTATTACTGATTTATATGGTATCAAACCAATGGAAAGAAAATGGGTTTGTCAGGACACAGTTCTACACAAAGGAGGTAATGGTAGTGTTTATATTTTCTTTGGAACTGAACTGAAAAATTACGGTAACCCGGCAGGACAATGGATTAAATATTTGTTGAATTTCTTCCCTAACGCCGAAGGTAGAATAGATTTTCAATACGAAGAAGACGAGAGCGAATGTGATTACTGGCTTATTAGTAGGGGAAAAATCTTAAAAGAAGAAAGCAATCCTATATGGTGTATTGGTTATGGGAATATGCTTCATTAATATTTGAATGAAATTATTGTTT
>NZ_SULJ01000018.1 GCF_007115105.1 Clostridium sp. HBUAS56010 | reverse complement strand
ACATATTTCATATTTGCAATTTCATTTGCAATATTCTTTCCCTTACACATATCTACGCCTTCCCATCAAAGAATAGTTTGCTTGTATTTTTAAATAAATAGGCTCATACCCTTTGACGGATACAAGCCCTTGTTCCTAAGATTCAATGTTAATCATATTTCCATTCATTTATATACTGTATAGCTTTATCAAATTCTTGGGGATGTAAATCCTTGTAACTGCTCCCACAATGAAACTTGGTTTTTAAACCATTCCATAAGTTGATCATATAGCTTCTAGCATCTCTTTTGTACTGTTGGCTATGTGCTCCACCTAAAAGGTAATTGACCCTCTTCCTAGCGGCTTCGTGGATTCTTTCTTGCTGCCTGGTTGATAATGTCATATTTTCAATGACACTTTCCAACTGCTCCTCAATGCTGTTGATTTGAACAAACATGCAAGGCAAATTTTTCTTTATTTCCATAAGAAAAGCATTCAATTCATTTGTGTTGATAGGATAATTTTCATTAAAATCCTGTACCTCTTCTTGAAATTTGAAATAGGTCTTTACTAAGTCTCTTTGTACTTGCCACGCTAAATCATCTGTAAAAGACTTTACCAGAAGCAAATAACCGCTTTCAGTTAATAAAACCACCTCAATATAAGGATTACCTTTTAACGGCTCATCATTGGGTACGATTTTCGTACTCAACTCTTTTCTTGTTACTAAGAAATAATCTTCATCAAGTACAAGATGTTTTTTATTTTCGCCAAAGTTACGTTTCGCCGTTCCTTCTGGTCTTTCATGTACTTGGTCGATATCTTTAAGGGTAATTACTCTCTGCCCGTTCCATGTTTTAATCTGTAAATCGCTGTTGCCAACTTTTACAATTTCTTCCATTCTATTATATCCTTTCATATTTTTTATGTAGATAGCGTTATATATGGGTTTTATCGCCATACCTGCACGCACACTATCAAGAGCATTTCAGCCCTATCACGTCAATCGTTTCGGTGAATCAACCTTTTATGTAATTGTCAGTGTGCAATTTTGTAAGGGTTTACCGATTGACTTAATCTAAAGAATTGATATAATAGAAGTAAGTCAACGTATTAAGCGTTTGGCGGTCATGAATGGCGGTTTCTTTACTTGGTAGGTGGGGAACCGCTATTCTTATTTCTTGTTATCCTGTTGAGAAATTCTATAAGAAATCTCTTTCTTAATTTGAATGTTCCCACTTGCGAAGCCTTCCATCAATGCCTCTATTGCTTCATTGATTTTAAAGCCTTGCTCCTTACAAGCAGTTTTAAATTCTTCTTGTATTGTTTCTTCAACAGGAGTCGCAAAAGTTTTTCTTGCCATTGCTATATCTCCTTTACATTTATTATTCTACTACCATAATGCTAATTTGTCAATTAGTTTTTTGCAAATTATTTATTTTTTGTTTATGGATAAAATGGATATTTTCTAGTAACCTATTCTCACTATTTTCCCGTTCTTATAAATGTGTTTATCTTCCACAAGCATTTCGCAATTACAATGTTTACAAGTGTGCTTCTTTGATGTAAAACCTCTGTTAGAATAAGGAAAGTCAACCTCTACTCTTAATAACTCGCCACATTCCGTGCAAGTGGTATAAATGAAAGCATTCATAATAGAACCTACCTTTCCCAATAATAGCCGTTACCGTCTTCTAGGGTAATTTGTACGCCGTATTCGTTAGACTGAATGTCTACTACCTTGTTCATGTCGATAGTGCTTACTCTTCCAATAAAAAAGGCACCTATGACAAGTGCCGTTACTACTGCTAATTGTAATTTATTCATATTATAGAAACCTCCTGTTTTATAATAAAAATGGATCTGCAACTTTTGACGGTTACAAATCCTCGGTTTATACTTCTGTTTCTTCTTCAATTTTCAGATCATGAAACATTTCGCTAGGCTCCAGCTCATAATATTCACACAAGGCTGAAAATGCTTTTACAACGCACTGCCATTCTTTTTCATTAACATGCTGAATCCATGGTTGCTTACCTCTGCTTGGCAAGTCAATATGATATTTGTTCTTTAACTGCTTATATAGTTCATTGAATGCTTTACCTACTGGAATTCGTGCGTATGCTGCCATCTTACGGACTGCAAAATTGATTCGGCTTCTGTCTTCCCATTCAAGTATACCATTTGCAAGGGCCTTCTTTGATTCTTCCAGTTTAGTGATATGACGGTTCTTATAGTCCATCATTTTAGTAGTGGCCATTGCCAATGCTTCCACATCACCACTCATAATAGCAGCTCCAACGGCATTTATAATTTCTTTTTCTGTTTCGATTGCTTCAACTTTCATTTCTTTTGGAGCAGATTCTTCTATATCAAGAAGCGATGTTCTTATTCTTTCTGCTACCTTGGAACCAGATAGTAACATCCCTATTCTTAATATAGCCCGTCTTGGGAACACTTTAATTCCCCTATTAGGAATGTCTACGACCTGCCCATCTTCATATTTAATTAATGTTTTAAACTGCGTTTTACTAACGTTTTGACTAATGGGACAATTCTGTCCTATTAGTTCTTTCGCAGATAAAATCTTGATTCCGTCTTCGTTAATTTCATTAGTATGTCTTTGATATACCTTTTTAATTACATCAACTGAAACCTCATAATACTCCGCAACTTCGTTAATTGTTGCGGATTCAGTGCCTGGAATTAACAATAACTTTTTAACCTTTTCCAATATTTCCACTTTAGCAACTAACTTTTCCCTAAGTTCTTTGCTTTCTAGTAACTCATTTGCATTCATGAATATTTATTCCTCCTTATGAATAATTTTATTATCTTTATCAGATAGCCACACAAACGAAAATAGAATTTTTCAAGGGATATGACTAATTATAGAAGTTTGCCGTATGTCCTGTTTGAGCAGTGGTTGGGATTCTTCTGTAGCGTCTCACGTTTGTTTCATTGTTTTCGTCTGCATGATAAATGATAAAGCGGTTATTCCGTGCAACTTTGGATTGCCTATAACAAATAGGACTTTGCTATTCCGTTCTCAATGTTTACCTATATCTTCATAGGCTTGTTATTCCGTTCAAAATTGATCCAGTCTCATCACCTGGAAGCAACTTAATAACGTCCTGCCTAGCGTCTTATGGTTTCTTCCTGCCATCTGGTAACTATTTGTTTTCCAATATGGCGTATACATATTTCATACGCTGCGGATTTATCAGCTACATCTCTATGTAATTTACCTTGATATCCTATTCTATAACCCACATATGATGTGTTTTTACGGTTGCCAGAATCGTATAATGATACGGTTTTCCGCTTCTTTGAGTGGCGTTCTGGTCTTACACCTGTTACTTTTTACTATCACAAGGTGTTACATAAATTTGTAACTGCTCGGTTTTCAAAGTACGCTATAGCCGTGAGGCCTATCCGTCACATGCTCTGCGGACGTTTCAATATTGGTTATGTGAGCCGTTCTAGGTGTGACCAGTTTCAACACTGGAATTTTTTGTTTTGGGATTTTTTCATTGACTTAATCTGGAAAGATAGATATAATAGAATGCGTCAATAAGTAGTTTTACTACTTGTGTCAAAAGGCGGTTTGTTGATTGGTAGTCGGCAACCGTCTTTTTCTTTTCCCTTAACTTGATATAAGTATATCATGTCAAAGATTGTTTGTCAAGTGTTTTGCTTTCTTTTTTGAACTATTTTTTTATTACATTTATTTCAAGTTTATAGCCAACTGCGTTTAAAATCCGATTTGCATCGTCAACAGAAAAATTCTGTTTTGAAAGAAGTGATGTTAATGCTTGCCTTGTGATGCCCAACTGATCGGCAATCCAAATCTTTTTATAACCTGATTCTTTAATAGTTTGATTTACAATGTCAATTAAATCTTTATTAGTCACCACTCATCACCTTTCCTATTTTTTGCTTTAAATTATCGGAAGAAATTTCTTCGTCATATTTCCATTCAATAAGAGACAATCCATTTTCATTACATTTTTCTTTTTTACGTTGGTCTAAAACAATTTGACGTTGTAATTTTTCGTTACCGCCAAAATATTCGACACTTTTATAATGCTGCACGCCTTGATATTCAATACCTATATTTAATTCTGGTATAAATATATCTAAGTTTTGAGGAAGAAGCCAGTCGGGACAATATTGGTATAAAGCAGTTTTATATTGCTTTCGCACCAATTTAAATAACTCGGTTTCAGATTTCCACATAGGATTTATTATGCCATTATCAACCAATTCACTACTGATATTAGTAATTCTAGTCTGGTAATCATAAGGATTATTCAATACTAAATTGCGTTGTTTTAAAAATTCATTCTGTAAAAATGGGATTAATAATCCATACATATTTCTAAAAATGTCGAGTTCGTCAAGAAAATATCCTTTTGTAATCATCAAATTTACTATTTGACGAATTTTAACTATTCTTTTGGGATCTACATCCTTCCTACAATGATTATCTTGAAACCGTGAGTATTTGGAAGGTCTTATATCTAAAACTATTTGATTATATTTCAACATAGTAGCGTAGTTATCAAGTCCATAGCCGTAAAGTTTATATCCGCCAAATTGCTCACCAATTATTTCGGAACTGTAATTAACATAAAACATGGTTATAATATCTTCAATATTATCCTTATCGAATACTGTAATAAAATTAATTGTATCATCGTCATCAAAAATATTATTTAATATTTTAGTGTATTTACTGTTCTTTAATAATTCCTGAATGATAAAATAATTATTTTTAATACTCCTTGGAAAAACAAAGGCTATTTCATCATCTTTAATCGTGCTAAATTGATCAATAAAAATTTTAATTTTATCATTAGGAACAAAACTAGCTGCTGATTCCAAAATTTCCTTTGTTTCCTTCATAGATTCAAATTCTTCGCTTGGCTTGCGAAATAAAAAATCTTCGCAATGCAAAGTAATAAAATCGTCCCTTATATGCTCGATTTCTTTGACATTTAAACTTCGTTTCTTTTGGGAAAGAAATTCGTCTAAGTTCATAGCTCTTCCTCCTACGCTTTTTACTAATTTTAGCATAGAAAGAAAAGCCTGTAAATCATTGCAGAATTAACACACTCTATTATATCCATCTTTTCAGTTGTCAATGTGCTTGATTTGAAGCGAATAGATGCAGAATTGCATAAGAAAAGCGTATAGCCTGTTTCCCTGACTTTACGCTTTATATATGATATAATATCCGATTGTGGTTATTATGATATCTGTTGTAATTTGGTGCTATGTTCAGTTACTACCTTTTTAAGTAGGTCAATATCTGATTGCATCGTTTCAATTTTTGATACGGAGGATTCATATTTCTTTGCTGCTGGTACGTAATTTTCCGCAAGTAACTGAATATTTACATCGGTCACATTTTCAAGATGCAGTTTAATACCTGTAATATCTTCTTTTATAGATTTCAATTTTTTGTCAATCATATTTGATAGAGCAAGCAACAACTCATTATCGGTCATGGTAATACCTCCTGCAATTAGTGAGGACATTATACCATATATAAAACGCAAAGTCACTATTCACTTTTCAATGTCCCGTTTGGGAACATACTGTCAGATTTGACAGATTATAAGAAATGTGATATAGTGTTGCTGATTATGTGATCACATTTCTATTGTGTTCCCGGTTGAGTCTGACAGTTGTCGCTGTTGGACTCTTTTCCGTTTAAAGGGGCAAGTATCATCACTTGTTTAGTGCCTAGCCAGGAATTGCACCTGACTGAAACGCTTGTCGTTTAGGCTTTGTTGTTAAATCATTGCTTTTACAAAATCGTTGATGTTGTTATTCTCATTAAAATAGTCATTTGGGAATTCCTGCAATACTATTTTCTTTAAAGTGGAAATTACTTTATTTAATGTTTTGCATGCTTTGTATTCCTTATAGTAATCTTGATAGCCGTTAAATGCTTCGGAGTAATAGAAATCTTTCTGCATTATCATGTATTGTCCGTCCTGACTTTCTACCATGTAACTATTCTTAATTTCCTGTTCCCTGGCTACTAAATCAATTGCCATGGTTGCTACCTCCTTATATCATGCTGTTTATGTGTTTCGTGTTCCTTAACTTGATATGAGTATAGCATTTTACTTTACTTTTGTCAATTGTTTTATTGTACTTTAAAAATACAATTTACTTACGTATTCGATTATGGTATACTATAACACTACCTAAGGAGGTTATAAACATGAATGAATTAGCTACCATAGTAGACGATTATATAAGTAGTAAAGGTATCAAATATCAATTTATAGCCGATAAAATAGGCTTAAGCAAACAAGGCTTGTACAGTTTAATGCGTAAGAAAAATTTTAGTCTGGACGATGCCAACAGGATATTAGCTGCCATTGATTGCCAGTTTGATATGATTATAAAACCCAAACAGAACAAATAACCAAACACCCGTTCGATTCCCATGTGTACAATCTTACTCCAAACATATGTTTTGGTCAAGTAGTTTTTAGTAAAATTATGGATATTCACCTGGCAAAGATTGGAAATTATTTTAGTTCCTACTATGATTAATATAAGGTCGATTGAACGTAATTATTGAGTAAGTGACGTGATTGTAGGTAATTGCTGTCACAATGACTACAGACGTTGTTATATGGCTCATATTCGGCTTGTAATAGTGATGATGGAGAGTTGTTAGGGTAAATGGGCAAAATGGATTTACAGACGTTTAAACGTGAGGTATTATTGTGGAAGAGATCATGATTACTGTGATTGATTAAGCTGCCACCAGTTGAATGAGTTAGTATTGAATGATATGTATTATTGTATATGAACATATGTTATATATCGCATACGTTGTATAGTGTGCCTATTTGCGATTGTATGGGATTTAATTGCGTTGATAGTAAGATGTAAGGATAATACTGTTTGAGCCGTGTATGATGGTGATTTGGGCGTTGTGTGAGGTGTTGTGAGTTGTTGATAAAAGATTCAAACAATGATGATAAATTAAATTCTAGTACACTTGTGTTCTTGTGTACTAATGAACTAGTATACTAGTTATAAATGAATGATCATTCACTTAACACAATATTTGGCGAACACCAACGAGTAATTACAATTATTTTGCGATATAGCTGCCTAGATTCCAGATCATATACCACCGTTCAATTATTGGTTAATAGCTTTATTTTTGAAATATATTCTATTCACACCACGATAATATTTTTACACAATTATATGTATTGTCTGATATATTCATTTTATCTTTAAACAGTTTTGTTTATTTGTCATAGTGCACAATTTTTCAACGATTAAGTTGTGCACATTTTTTAAAAAAACTTCAGTAAACTAAACTTCCACGAAGTTAATTTAAACCAGTATATAGGTATAGTAATTATTGCACATATAGCCTATCATTATGGCATGGTTTATTGTGCAATATTTCAGCACCTGGATAGGGGGTATATTTACATTTTGAGACTGATTTCTTGTGTCAGAATACCCCATATCTGTTCTACTCACACATCAAGTTGAATTTTCAAGCTGTAATATCACCATTTCAGCACCCATATTGTATCAACTCAAACAAACAATTCTGACAATTTATTTTTGTTCAAATTTTCTCTAGAACATTCCTTTTCTGAACATTTCTTTTAGAATTGTACACTATTTCTACACAATTAACCATTTTACCCAAATCCTTGTTCGTTACCTCGTTCGATCAAATAATTACATAATAAGCATTACAAAATTTTCAGACAATTTAAAATCACTGATTTTACCCACTCTACATCACTCAAATCCTTATAAAATAAGCACTTAATCGAACGACCCTATGTTTTTTAGATTTTTAATTTTCACACAATTCAATTTCTATGCCACAAATCTCGCCAAATCCTTATCTGATAAGCATTTCTTCTATATAATGCAATCAAAATATTTACCTCTATCGAACCCCTATCGAAGTCGCGAAAAAGTAAAACCAAGAAAATACTAAAAAGATTTTATAAACCCTATTGACATTTTAATTTCAAAGTGATAATATTCAGTCATGAGTTAGTAAAGGATTATATAAACCTAATTAGCCACAATGATATTAAACCCAAATAAAATCAAACGAAAAGGAGATTACACATGTTATTAAAATCACTAGCACCAATAATGGTTAAACCATTACCAGGATCATCAAGGAATATATCTCTATCAAAAATCAAAATATTACCCACAATGCTCTCTCACCCACCTAAACCATACAAGATAGCTCAGAGATACACCTACTATTTACGTAACCGGGAATTTCAATCTCCAATAATCTTAGATCATAACTACAACCTAATAGATGGGTATATTACATATTTGATTGCTAAGATGATGGGATGTAAAGCTGTAGAAGTGAAGTTCATATAGATAAGGGGGATATATTTACATATGCAAAATTATTACAGCAGAGATGGCACCTATCAGAAAAAATATCGGATAAAATTTTTCTTCTTCACCTCTATGCGAATAGAGTGAAGGTTAAATCGTTAGTATTTTGTTTTCGTTAAATAATGTTATTATCTGCCAAATGGGTACATGAAACTGTTCCACGACTTCACACCTTGGGAAAGTCGTTGTGTACCCAGATGTCACCATGGCAGAGAAAGGAGAAATTTATAAACGTATTATTACCAGAAAAATTGTCTCGTTCTCCAACTGCAACCGACTATGAGATATTAACCTATTTTTATTTAAAATTATTGTCTCCACTTTCTGAGATAGACAGGTATTACATAAACATTGATGCGTTACTATTTGCTATATATGGAAATTGTAATTATGGATTGAAAATTAGAAGAAACGTATATGCTGCAATTAATTCGTTGGTATCAAACGGATATATATCAGGGATTAGGCAAGGTAAGGATTCTTTTATTATTGATACAGTATCTTTGAATGTGGATAAAAGCAAGGAAAAGTATACGCTTCTATTTCAACACGATGTTGATAAAATCATGAAATCTAGCCATAGCATTAAACTACAGTTATTTAGATATTATGTATATCTTATGGACTCAGTTAATACCAAAACAACCGTATATCTTGTGGACGGAAAATCTAAAAGTAGCGTAGTTGGGTACCAGACTCAAGAGCAATTATCCTCTGTGTCAGGATTATCAACTAGAACAATTATAAGATACAACACCATGCTTGAAGAATTAAGTGTTATTTACGTTTGCAGATCTGATGATTTTACCATTGATAAGGATGGACTACTGTCTCAGTTCCCAAATGTGTACGGAAGATATACAAATAGAGAATATATTCAGAAATATGCACAAGATTATAAGCAGTACAAAAAAAGCTATAAGCAAGTACAAAAAAAGAAAGGTGAAACTAACGATAATAGAAAACTTGCCCAGAAATATTACTGGCTATGCCGAGGGCATCAATATTCGGAAGAAGAAATTTCGAGAATTTATTGCTATATAGTACAGAACAACAAGAAATATGAGTCTCTATATGACGAAGAAGGAAATGAAGATTATTTAAATAAGATTAAGGATTTATCGGTATTTGATAATTATGATTTTTTAGAAAGGAAGGAATAAAAATAAAGGAGGTAATATGCAAGAAATTAAAATTAATGAATTAAAACCGCACCCAAGAAATAATGAATTCTTTGATAATATAACGGGTGACAAGTGGCAAGAGCTACTTGACTCAATCAAAAAACGTATCGGGGAAGGTAAACGTGGAAATATTGAGCCAATTGTAATCACACAAGACAAAGTGATTGTTGCCGGTCATCAACGAGTGCGTGCTTTTGAAGAACTTGGTATATCGACAATTGATGCAGAGATTAGATTATATGACTCTGATGATGAGGTTTTGCTCGATTTATTGGAATCCAATATCCGTCGACGTGGAGATGTTGGGGGTTCAGCTAAAAAAATGGGACTACGTATTCGAGAGTTAGAAAGATTGTATGGGATTCATCAGGGAAATGGCTCAAATCAGCATGTGCAATTACCGAATAATTCGGTTTTTGCTGACGAAAAAACCAAACAAGAACAACTCGCTACGCAGTTGGATATATCGGTAGACACTATTCAAAATTATAAACTTCTTGCAGATATGATTCCAGAATTATCGGATTTAGTAGATACAGGTATTGTAACTAAGACTACCGCACTGGCTATGATGAAAAACCTTTCAGGCACAGAGCAAAAAGAACTTATCGATTCTCTTCCATCTGACAAAAAATACACACAAAGACAGATGGATGAAGAAATTCAGAAATACAAAAATCGAATAAGTGAACTGATTCAGAACGGAACGAAAATAGAAACCGTAGAGATTCATGTTGATAAACCAGAGACACTTGATAAAATCAAAAGCTTAGAAGAAAAACTTGATGTGAAAAGCAAAGAAAACACCAAAATGTCGTCTATCCTGATTGAAAAAGAAAAGATAATTAATCAGGCAATTGGCACCAGCACGAATTATCAGCTCGTATCTCATTGTAGTGAGATTACATTAAGAATGCTCAACTTTGTAAAAGAAATGTCTCAATATGATTATATGGCAGAAAGCTTTAATGAAATACCAAATGCTACTCGTATCGAATATGAAAAATGTATTAAATCTGTTAAGAAGTGGGCAGATCGAATCTTAGAAACTATTGACATCGAAAAAAATATTATTGAAATGTAAAAGGAGAAAATTACATGGGAAAAGAATTGGAAAAGAGAATGTCAAAATTAGAGTTGTTAACAAAGAGGTTAGGGGAATCATCTCAAATTACAAATGAAGTAGTGACAGAACTTACATCAGAACTATCTGGAATCGTAAGAGAACAAGTAAAAGAAGAAATGGTAACGAGAGAAAGAGAAATTGAATCCAATGTAATTACCACTGTAAAAGATACTGTCGAATCCACAATACGAGAAAAACTCGATGAACGTGGACTAAGTAAAATAGATGCCGACCGATTAACAAAGGCCAGACAAAAACGAATGAGAGAATTACTAGGTAACCCAAGTTCAGATGAATATCAATTATTTATCGGGTTTTATCAAGGCAAATTACGTAACGGATATAAAAGGAAGTTTGATGTGACTACATATGCTGGAATAGATCCCTCGATTTTTAAAGAGGCTTTGGAATATATTCAAAATTTCGACATGGCAAACAGATCCTGGTGTATTAATGCCCTACATAGAACGTATCAGAATAATGAATTTGCAAATAATAAACTGGTTCATGCCTACGAAAGATTTTTCGGCATTGAAGTTGCATAAAGGAGAATTAAATATTGGAGAAAAACAACAACGTAACCACCACCCTCTCACATCCAACCCGTGAGGAGTACCATAGATATTATGCAGGAGTAATAAGTATTGGAGATTTTGATACAAATAAGCCCAGTAAATACCGTGACTGGAATAATTACAGCCAGGAGCCGCCCGTATCAAGATATTATACATATTAAATGACACATGCCACACAATGCATGTATTGCCACTTTGCTGACGTTTTAATTTTTAGCTTTACAATTTACCACGTAACTATAAACAATGCCCGTATGGGCTTAATAATAGCCTTATATGAAGGATTATATAAACTTATTGGAGGATAATAAAATGTTAACACCATTAAGATACGAAAATGAGGGGACTACTATTTCATTTACAGGTGTGGTTAAACACGAAGATTCTGCTTACGACGTAGTAGCTACATATATGCCCGTAGAATGTAAAAGGGATAGATTCACAGTGATGTTGGAATTACGCAGAAAAATAGACACGCCTTTTGAAAAAGATCAGGAGTTTAAACACTTGATTGACACACAGGAGATTTCAAGCAGTGATGTTTCGATTGCGAACGACCTCCGTCTAATTGTCGGAAAACTGTTGGATACAGGTGTAATTACCAAGCATGTAACAATATTTGCAGATGGACTATATGAAATGATTGAACTAATGGAAAAGGTCGCGGATTAATAACTGGGAGGGACTGAATAATAAATAATCAATATACATTGGCAAAGATACCAATTAAAAAAATCGTAGAAAATGATTGTGATATTAATTTTGAAAAAGAAGAAGAGATAAAGTATTTAATTAAGCAAAGCGATTCATTATTATTTGATCAATTAGAGATATTAAGAGGGGAATTTTCTGTTCATATTCCGGAATTGATTCTTGTGCTCGCGAAAAAGAATCCAAAACAGGAAGATCAACTTAAATCGTTGTTGCTAAATGGTTTTACATATAATGGAGTAAAATATGTTAGATTTGGAAAATCTGCTTCACAGGGAAAAGATGGAATTACTGCCTTTGTAGATGAAAAAATATTTGATGAGCTATATATGATAACTCAAATGGATATTGAAATTGATGAATGTGTAATTTCAAAATATGAGGCTCAAAGATGTCTGCCATTTAGTTCTTGTACCTTAATAAAAAATTATATTCCAAACATTGTAATAATTGATGAATACGAAAAGGTGATAAAAAATCAATATATACGATATGTCGTTAATAAGAAACGTGAAATTACAGATAAAGTATCTGGCGAAAAGAAAATTGTGAACGTCAGAGAAATCGAAGAAGGTTATCATGATATTAAATTATCTCCTTTTGATGGCTGTGGGTGCCATGAAAGAGGTTTCTCCGAAAAGGTTCAATCTGGATTAGGTCTCGATTATTTACCAGTTGGTAGTCAAGTAAGGCTTCCATTTATGAAGGGGTATTCTGTCTACGTTCCTTTTAAAGAAATGTTTAAAGAAATGGGTATTAATAAAATAAAAGATGTTTATGGAAATTGGCACGATGTCAGTGACATAGATTGTATTTGGAATACTAGCATGTTTAAAGGACATAAAATTTTCAAAGAAAAATATGGTAATGAAGCATGGAACAAATATGTTGAAACATTGAATAAATATCAGTTTAAACTTGGCATTAGCAAATACAGTCACCACATGAAAGACATTAATATAAAAGCAAGACTTAATTTTCAATATTTGCAGTGCCTTGATTTATGGAACGATTCTTACATAAAAAGCTTTCATGAAAAAGGCGAAAAGTATGATATTTTGTCTCCAGAAAATAAGGGGAAAATCATCAGTATCGCAGAATATACGACTGATTTATTTGAGAAAATTATATGTGGGGATAAATTTTATACATATAAATTCATGGGTATCAATGATACAGATGGATATGAGCCAGAAAGTAATTATTTAAAAGCTGCACTTCTCAATGACGTGATGTTAAAAGACCCAGCTATTAAGCAATTTATTTACAGAAAACTCAAAAAGTACATCAGGGAAGCTAAACTTGGAAAAATATATGCAGATGGGTTTTATCATACTGTTGTTGGGGATATGGTTGGATATATACAATAT
Source organism: Clostridium sp. HBUAS56010 (assembly GCF_007115105.1). Taxonomy (GTDB): domain Bacteria; phylum Bacillota; class Clostridia; order Lachnospirales; family Lachnospiraceae; genus Lacrimispora. Next base: position 2,497 of record NZ_SULJ01000018.1, on the reverse strand, counting down.
GCCGCTGGTATGGTACCTGTGGGATGTTTGAAAGAAAAAGAGTTCTACTGCGATACTATTGGCAACGGAAAAACTTTATCATTCCGCTCTCCTTTGGTAGATCCATCTGAAGTCAATGATGTAAATATCGTATGTAACGACTTAACTAAAAAATGGTTTTCTCATTTTAAAGACCAAGATGTTGTCATGCTCAATATGTACGACTTAAGCTTGCCACAACAAGGGGGTATGGATGAAGACGGAGACGCAGTTCTTCTCTGTAACGAGCCTACTGTAGTTTCTTCAAAAATTAATAAGCCGATTATTATTGATATTGAAGACAAGACAACGGCAAAAATCAAACCATACACAAAGGAAAACTTGGTTGGTTATGAGTTAGCAACGAGGGATTCCAGAATTGGAGAGATCACAAATGCGGCTACCAGTATCGAAAATAAATACACGACAAATGAAGATGTTAAAAAGTATTATGATGACATATCTTCTCTTCTGCGTGTTATTCAAGGTAAAGAAATTGATAGTATAAAAACGGGAGTGCGCTGGCAGATGACCTCTGGGATAAGAAAGCACTTAAAACAGCTACCGTGGTTTTTACTTTATAATTATCCAAATAAATTAAAGACGTATGAAAAACTGAAACATAGGAATCGTTCTGTAGAATTGCCAGAGGATAAAGTGAAATTAAATGCCTATAGATCTCCCTCTCCAATGAATGAACTCTGTGAATACATAAATGCGTGGGAAAAGAAAAAATTGATTTGGGATAATTCCTCTATTGATACTAGGTGCCTTATTATTAATAACAATATGCAATTAAATGATAAAAAAGTTATAAAAGAAGTCAGGCATTTAATTAACCAATTCGGGATTGAATTCCGTGAGCTGATGAAATTAAAGGAATCTGATGATAGTGAGACAGACTGTATTGATATCTTGATAGAGGAATATAAAAACAAATTAGGTGGAGTTCCAGGAGTGTCAAATAAAGAAAAACTTGCCAACTATGTAATTAAAGTCTCATACCTTAACAATTCGGTCTGTAAACATCTTGCATGGTTTGGATATGGAGAATACATTATTGAGAATTTAAAAAACAATTCACCAGTAAGTAAACAGGTTTCAATAAAAGAAACTCCGTATAAAACTAGTGATTCTTATGAATATCTTGGCAAGTATTATATTTTTGAGGAGGGGAACACAAATATACGACAGTAATGAAATGTATCTTTATGAGATACTTAATGATTATAAAGAGGCAGACAAGAAAGATAAGCACAATATTTTCAATTTATTCTGTTCTTCTATATGGTCATGCGATAACAAGCGGAGAGTTTTTAGCAGAGACATAAAATTCTCTGTAGACTCAAGATATATGAATACAGAAATTGGTCAGATTTTCGATTCATGGTCTTCTGTATCATACATTACATACCGGTCTATGACAAAAGAATTAGACTATGCCAGTCTTATTAGACAAAAGATCAATAACTTATATAGTATTATGTGTGACAAAGACGTGTGCCAAAGAAAAGATTATATGAAATTAATTAAGACACCAAAAACATTATACTTTAGATGGTTAAAAGGAGAACAGTATGAACCACAATATCTGATAGAAACAATTGATGAAGCAATGGAGATGGCTGAAAAATTAAAGAAAAAATATCAGTTGGAAAAACTAAATTTATCATGGGAAGATTATAAAAAACTAATTGAAAAGTATTTTTTCAAAATATTTGATAATTGCATTTGCCTTGATGATTACGAAGATAAAACAAAAATTGTAGTTCAGACCGAGGCTTGGCACGAGGATAATTTTTATATAAGCTATTTCTGCAAAACTCTTGACGGGTATATGAGAAATTATCAAAAAGAATATTATGGACTGTACGTGGCGGGAAGTAAGGATAATTATATCTTGAAAAGATGTTCTAAGTGTGGTTCATTGTTTAATCAAAAAAGTAACAATCAAAAACTCTGCAAAAAATGTTCCGCATACACTCCTATTGGTACAAAAATAATTAATTGTGTTGATTGTGGCAAAGATGTTGAAGTTAATAGTAAAGATAATAAGACAGACAGGTGCCAGAATTGTTATAAGGAATATCGGAAAAATAAAGTCTTAATCAACGTAAAAAATTACAGAAATCGGAAATGTAATCAGAGCAAATAACAAGTCAAAATCCATGTAATCCTTGTAGAATAAGGGTTTTCGGCTATTTTATTCCCTTTATATATACAATATAGGAAGAGCAACACATAAGAAAACATCGTCAGTTGACGACTCCATAATATAATCGCAAGGTCGGAAATGGTTCCCGACGCACTCCGCAAGGAGTACCTGAGATGATGGATAATGCCGCCCATCTGTGATTATAAAAGTCGGCATAGAGACTTTAAACCTATGCCATGGGAAAGGAAAATCCTACACCAATAAAATTCCCGTTTACTTGGATTTAAAACAAACAGAGAGCATCGCTTTCTCTGGCGATTAATA
>NZ_SULJ01000017.1:27235-34737 GCF_007115105.1 Clostridium sp. HBUAS56010 | reverse complement strand
GCTCTACATACAAAAGATAAGGGCAGGTTTCCGATTTTCGGAAGCCTGTTTTTCCGTTTATAAAAAGATTAAGAATTTTATTTTTGGATAAATGGAAAAAACTGTGTATAATAGAGTTAAGGTGTACAGGCATATGAAAATATGGTAAAATTTAGATATAGAATCCTTATATTATGAGGTTGGGCTAAGAATGTATTTCTTATGACTGCAAGGTAAGAGAAGGAGGGACGTACTTTGGACAAAGTGATAACAATAAGCAGAGAGTTTGGAAGTGGCGGCAGGGAATTAGGAATCAGGCTGGCAAAAGAACTTAATATTCCGTTCTATGATAAAGAATTGATTGCCCTATCAGCGGAGGAGTGCGGGCTGACAGAGGAAAAGTTTCTGCATTATGTTGAAAAAATACCCGTATTACAGAAGTCTTTGGCTGAACAGAGGTATACACCTTTTTCCCTTTCTTATGAGGTTCCTATGTCGGATCAGGTTTTTCTGGCACAGACTCGTGTCATTCGTAAGCTGGCAGAACAGGGGCCTTGTGTGATTGTTGGCCGTTGTGCAGACCGGGTTCTCGACGACAGTATTAATCTTTTTATTTATGCGAATATAGAAAAACGCATGAAACGTATGGATTTACTTGATACAGGCATAGAGCTGCAGACAATGGAGAATAGAATCCGGGAGGTTGACCGGAAGCGAAAGGAATATTATCAGTATTATACAGGCTGTGAGTGGGGAAAGGCACAGAATTATCATCTTTGCCTTGATAGCGGTTCCACTGGAATTGAAGGATGTTTTCAGACAGTAATGGCTTATATTATGTGTTTTGAAGGAACGAGCCGGGATTAAAGAACTGGTGCAAAGAAGTATGTCATATTTAATGAAGGGACAGGCAGTTTAACCATGGAGTCCATAACAAAGGAAATGTACAATAAAAGGAAAGGTGTAATGTAGGAAACATGAATGAGATTATGAATCGTATAGGGAAATATTTAAGTCATCGTAAACGTCTGGCATGTGGAATGCTTATTTTAATAGTTGCCGCATCTCTAAGCATTCCTGGATATGCAGGTCAGGAATCAAAACCCATATCAGGACCTGGTGCCAGACTCTCTGACCACGTTAAAACTACAAATGGTGTAACCATATATGTGAGTAAACGTCTGAAAACTCTTTCTCTCAAACAAAATGGTGTACTGATTGCAGAGTATCCAGTTTCTTTAGGTGCCTCTTCAGCGGAAGGGAATAAAAAGGTAGAGGGAGATATGAGAACGCCAAGCGGAGAATTTTACGTTTGTACCAGGAATGATAAGAGTGTGGCTTATCTTTCCCTTGGTCTTTCTTATCCGGCAATTAAAGATGCGGAAAGAGGATATGCAGATGGCATTATAACAGCAGATCAGCGGGATGAGATCATAAATGCCAATCTTGAAGGCAGACAGCCGCCCTGGGATACGCCTCTTGGTGGGGCTATTATGATTCACGGTTGCAGAGTTCCTGATGGTGATACCCATGGATGCGTAGCTGTTGATAATGATGTAATGGATGTGCTATGGAGTTATTGTAATTTAGGCGTTCCTGTAACGATAGGACCTTAAATAATTGAAGAAAGAAAAGATATACCCCCAATGTGCAGTTAAGAGCGCTTTGGGGGACTATTTTAATAGCTGTCCTTGTGTTATAATGCCCTTTGTACTATAATAACTTACATTATAAAATTACGAAAAGACAGAGGTAGAAGAACCCAATGGATTTTTCAAATCGAATGGACCGTTTTGGAGAAGGAATTTTTTCTAAGTTGCTGGAGCTGAAGCGGCAAAAGCAAGAGCAGGGAGAAGAAGTAATTGATTTAAGTGTAGGAACACCCAATATACCGCCTGCAAAACATATCAGAGATGCTTTGTGCGATGCAGCAGCGAAACCGGAAAATTACATTTATGCAATCCGTGATCAGAAAGAACTTCTGGAAGCAGTTGCCGTCTGGTATAAGAAAAGATATAGAGTCAATCTTAACCCTGAGTTGGAGATTTGTTCTCTATTAGGTTCTCAGGAAGGTTTGGCTCATATTGCCTTATCCCTTGTGAATGAAGGTGATATTGTTCTTGTGCCAGATCCCTGTTATCCAGTTTTTGCAGATGGACCTGTACTGGTAGGAGCAAATCTTTTTTACATGTCTCAGAAGAAAGAAAATGATTATATAATTGACCTATCTGACATTCCCAAAGAGGTTGCAGAGCAAGCAAAATTCATGATCATTTCTTATCCCAATAATCCGACTACTGCAATCGCTCCCGATTCTTTTTATGAGGAGCTGATTGAGTTTGCAAAGAAATATAATATTATTGTTCTTCACGACAATGCTTATAGTGAATTGGTTTTTGATGGAACAGAATCAGGAAGTTTTCTAAGGTTCCAGGGCGCAAAAGAAGTTGGTGTAGAATTCAACTCACTTTCCAAAACTTATGGACTGGCAGGAGCCAGAATCGGTTTTTGTGTTGGTAACAGAGAGGTAGTTGAAAAATTAAAGGCTCTAAAGTCGAATATGGATTATGGAATGTTTCTTCCTATACAGAAAGCCGCTATTGCAGCCATAACAGGGGATCAGTCCTGTGTGGAGTCTACCAGAAGAGCCTATGAAAAGAGGAGAGATGTTCTTTGTGACAGCTTTTATCGGATTGGCTGGAAGTTTGAGCGTTCTAAGGCGACCATGTTTATTTGGGCGGAGATTCCAGAAGGTTTTTCTGATTCAATGGAGTTTACCGTAAAATTAATAGAAGAAGCAGGTGTTCTGGTGACTCCGGGAAGTGCATTTGGACCATCGGGAGAAGGTTTTGTCCGTATGGCACTGGTTCAGGATGAGGAGGATTTGAAAAGAGCCGCAGATCTTGTGGATAAATGCGGTATATTGAGGAAGCATAGATGAAAAGGAAGCATTTATGGATTATAGTTGTAGTATTGTACATTTTGTTTATATATTCCAATTCCATGAAAGTTTCAGCAGTTTCATCCGAAGATAGTGGAAGAGTCTTACAGATTATTCAGGAGATTTTTCAAAAATTTCAATTAAATGCGGGATGGCTGACGGAGCATATTATTAGGAAGACGGGACATTTTTTAGAATATTCAGTTTTAGGTGTATTGCTTTATGGCTGTATGAGGTCCCTGGAATTAAAAAGAGAAATACGGTGGTCAGTTCATATTATAATTGGTTTTTTGGTACCGTTTATTGATGAGACAATTCAATTGTTTATAGAAGGCAGGTCAGGACAAATTTCGGATGTGTGGCTGGACTGCGGCGGAATTGTTTTTGGAACGTTATTTACTATAGGTTTTTTATTAATTTCCAAAAGAATGGAGAATACACATGTTAAAAAATTATCGAATAGACTTAGAATATGATGGAAGCCGTTATGATGGATGGCAGAAGCAGGGGAATACAGACAAGACCATACAGGGAAAGATTGAAAGTGTCTTAGAGAAAATGACTGGAAGCCCAGTAGAAGTTCACGGATCAGGAAGAACCGATGCGGGAGTACATGCTTATAATCAGGTGGCTAATTTTCATGTTGATGAGAGTTACGCAGAAAAGGAAATAACAGAATATCTCAATCAGTATTTACCAGAAGACATTTTTGTAAAAGATACTGTTCGTGTGGCGGATCGTTTCCATAGCCGTTTGAATGCCGTTGAAAAGACTTATTTGTATCGGATTGAGATGTCACAGAAAAAACGGGTATTTGAAAGAAAATATATCTACGGTTTTGGAAAGACCCTTGATGCAGAAGCTATGAAAAAGGCTGCATCCATCCTTTTAGGAGAACATGATTTTAAGAGTTTTTGCGGAAACCGCAAGATGAAGAAGTCTACAGTCCGTACCATAAAAAGAATTGATGTGGAGGAACAGGGAAGCCGTATTCAGATACGTTTTACAGCAGATGGTTTTTTATATCATATGGTAAGGATTCTGACGGGAACTTTGATTGAAGTGGGGGAAGGAAAGAGAAAGCCGGAAGAGCTTATGGAGATTATGTCAGCAAAAGACCGGAGTAAGGCTGGGTTTACCGCTCCTTCGGAAGGGCTGTTTTTGGAGAAAGTATATTATAAAGATTAGGAGAGAAGCCAGAGAGGGAGAACTATGACTGAATTTTTGGTGAAGATTTTCGTTAAAGATTACAAAAATACAGAAGATATTCAGGTGCGTACCCGGTATGGATTGATGGCAAGTACGGTAGGAATCTGCTGCAATATTCTGCTGTTTTGTGCCAAGTTTTTCGCTGGTATTTTAGTTAATAGTATTTCTGTCATGGCTGATGCCTTTAATAATCTATCGGATGCTGCTTCTTCGATTATTGGATTTATTGGAGTGAAGATGGCTGGGAAACCGGCAGATGAAGATCATCCCTTTGGACATGGAAGGGTGGAATATATTGCGGCGTTTATTGTGGCATTCCTTGTTATACAGGTGGGATTTTCCCTATTTAAAACTTCATTGGGTAAAGTGCTGCACCCGGAAGAAATGTCATTTAAGTTTATAACCCTTGTGATCTTGTTCCTTTCTGTGTTTGCAAAGCTGTGGCTGGGATTTTTCAACCATACGCTGGGAAAACGAATACAATCGTCTGTTATGAAAGCAACTGCTGCCGATTCTATTGGCGATGTGGTTACTACTTCTGCGACTATTTTATCAGTTGGAGTTTATGGTATATGGGGGCTTAATATTGACGGTTTTGTGGGTCTTGTCGTGTCAGTAATTGTTATGCTGGCAGGTGTTAATATTGCCAAGGAGACTCTGGCTCCTTTAATCGGAGAACCGATTGACCCCAAACTTTATCGTGAGATAACAGAATTTGTGGAAAGTTATGAGGGAATTGTTGGAAGCCATGATTTAATTGTCCACGATTATGGTCCATCAAAGAGCATGGCCTCCATTCATGCGGAAGTTCCAAATGATGTAAGTGTAGAAATATCCCATGAAATTGTGGACCGGATTGAAAGAGAAGCCTTAAGAAAATTTGGAATTTTTCTGGTTATCCATATGGACCCGGTAGAGACTAAGAATGAAAGAGTTTTGGAATTTGGCAGTATGCTGGAGAATGTGATTCATGGGATCGATGCACGGATAACCTTTCATGATTTTCGCCTGATTGATGGAAAAGACCAGATCAACTTGATCTTTGATCTGGTTTTCCCCAGGGAGTATAATAAAAAGAAAAGAGATTGGTTAAAAGAAGAAATTATAAGAAAAGTAACTGAAACGGATAAACGGTGCTGTTTGATCATAACGGCAGAAAGCGGTTTTGGAGTGGAAAAATGAGGAAATAAATATTTTCCAATTTATGCAATAAGATGACAGCAAACCGCATTAACTTAGTAGAAAGGAAATCGGAACCATGCTTTTTATGGGATTGATGAGCCTTGACGGGCCTGTATATTATGGCCGTTTGAGCGACGAGAGACTTCTTCATAAAGTCGCAGAGGGTGACCAGGAGGCATTTCGGCAGCTATATCAGAATACAGATCGTGCCATGTACAGTTTTATTCTGTCCATTGTAAAGAATCCCCAGGATGCAGAGGAAATCATGCAGGAAGCTTATTTAAAGATATGGACTTCTGCAAAAAGCTATAAATCCCAGGGAAAGCCGTTAGCCTGGATGTTTACGATTGCACGGAATCTATGTTATATGAAATTCCGGGAACAAAAACATGATTCAGATGTAACAATAGATGATTTAACCGGGCAGGAAGCTGGTGAAGTATGCCGGGAGATAGAAATGGCGGCAGATAAGATGGTACTTCTGGCTGCTCTTCAGATTTTAAAAGAAGAGGAGCGAGAGGTGGTTTTGCTTCACGTTTCTGCAGGCATGAAGCACAGGGAGATTGCTTCCAGTCTAAAGATTCCTTTGGCAACGGCACTTTCAAGATATAACCGCGCTATTAAAAAACTGGAAAATTATATGAGAGAGGAGTAGGCTTTGATATGAATCAACATAATCGCAGACAATTAAATAAAGAACAGATCGAAGCCTGCTTAAAGTCTGCTACTTTGGATCTGATGCCGGATGTTTTGGATCAGATTGATTTAAGCACTCCTCAGGAAGATGATAAAAGCCCGGTAAAACCAGTGTTTGCAATCAGGCAGAGAGTGATCGCTACATTAATTGCAGCTTGTTTTTGTATGATTGCACTGGCTGGAGGGACATATACATACCAAAACGGAAGAGTGGATTCCGTAATTGGAATTGATGTAAATCCCAGTGTGGAACTATCGGTAAACAGAAGCAACAGGGTTCTTTCTGCAAAGGCTTTGAATGAAGATGCCAGAAATATTATGGATCAAATGGATTTAAAGGGTGTGGATTTAAATGTTGCAGTGAATGCAGTTATTGGTTCCATGGTAACTCATGGATATCTGACTGATGTGGATAATGCGATACTGGTTACCGTTGCCAATGACAGTGTAAAGAAGGCCAAAGATCTGCGTTTTGCTGTGGTGAATGATATTCAGAGTACCCTGGAGGAGAGACAGTTAAAGGCGGTTGTATACGATCAGCAGGTTGTTGAAGAGGATTCCGTGAAGAAACTGGCTTCTGAATATGATATATCTTATGGAAAAGCGTATTTTCTAAGAGAATTAATTGCCCAGAATCAATCCCTGACGATAGAAGATATGAAGGAACTGTCATCTCTATCTATGGAAGAGATTGCGAGGGTTATCACGGAGCGTTCCTATGCGGTAGGAGGAAAGACGGGAGTAACCGAAGAGACCACAGCAGATCATAAGATTGCCGCCTCAGAAGAGCAAAAGACAGAAAGTCGTACAGAAGTTGTTTCTGCAGAGGAGACAGCACCGGTTAAACCGGTTGAGGAAACTCAGATCCAGACTCCGGTGCAGACAACGCAGGCACAGACAATACCTTCGGAAACTGCCCTGGCTTCTTCGGGTGAAGAAGCGAATTCTGATGAGAGCAATTCAAATGAAAAGGTAAAGATAGACTATGTAGACTATGAGAATGGTCTGGTCATGGTAAACTTTAAAACAAAGGTGAAGTGGAAGAATCCAACGGTTTCCGTAAAGGACCAGGATGGAACTGTCTATTCCGCTAAGGTTTCTTATACAGATTCAGAGTATTGTGAAATTAATGTAACCGGATTGGAACAGGGAAAGGAATATACGTTCCTTCTTGGCGGTGTATCACCGAAGATCGGAAAACCGGTAACAATAAAAGGAGTGTTTGAGACTCCGGTAGTCGGTGATTCTGATAACGAGGAGTCCGAAGACTTAGAAGAATCCGAAGAAATTAAAGAGACCAAAGATACAACAAATACTTCAGAAGAACACCCAGTCAGTTCTGTTCCGGCTGAGACGGTTAATCAGCAACGTGGCAATGAAACCACCTCTTAGAAGCAGGTGTCTTAGGACACCTCTTTTTGAGAGACATTTTACGCTGATTTAAAAAAATAAAATAGGGCTTGACCAAACCTAAAAAGGGTAGTATAATACATTC
>NZ_SULJ01000017.1:26950-27161 GCF_007115105.1 Clostridium sp. HBUAS56010 | reverse complement strand
GTTGTGTTAATGGGCTATCGCCAAACGGTAAGGCAACGGACTCTGACTCCGTCATTTTCAAGGTTCGAATCCTTGTAGCCCAGTTGTTTTTCTTAATTTCATGAAATATATATGAAATTAGTATTTATTATAAAATTGCTTTTTTTGGAAATATTTGTAAAAAAGCTTGACATTTTTTGAGAGTTTATGTATAATAAATCTCGTTGTAGTG
>NZ_SULJ01000017.1:0-26890 GCF_007115105.1 Clostridium sp. HBUAS56010 | reverse complement strand
ATGGGCTATCGCCAAACGGTAAGGCAACGGACTCTGACTCCGTCATTTTCAAGGTTCGAATCCTTGTAGCCCAGTTTGTAAACGGAACCTGGTTGGGGTTCCTTTTTTTTGCTTATAAAAGACTGAGAGATGCGAAAAAAACTTTTTGATAGAATTTACTCAAGATGATGGTCTGGCTGTGTTTGGTTGGTCTGGACAAGAGCATAAAAATGTTTTATAATGTTATATAATTTTAAAGAGAGGTGTGAAATGTATAATTTCGGAAGCAGAGTCCGCTACAGTGAGACAGATGAATATGGAAAACTGACATTAACAGGTATTTTGAACTATCTCCAGGATTGTTCAACCTTCCAGTCAGAGGACAACGGGCTGGGTATTTCTTACTTAAACGAATCACACAAAGCATGGTGGCTTTCCTCCTGGCAGATCGTAGTGGATCGTTATCCAGCGCTGGGAGAAGAGATTGATGTCAGTACCTGGCCTTATGCTTTTAAGGGCTTTTACGGCTACCGGAATTTTACAATTTGTGATAAAAAGGGAAAGTACCTCGTCAGGGCAAATTCGGTATGGTTTCTGTTTGATACAGAAAAAGACCGCCCTGTGAAAATCCAGCCTGAAGATATCAGAGGATATGGAGTTGGGACGGAAGAGATGCTTTCCATGGAGTATGCTCCCCGTAAGATCCTGGTATCAGAAGATTATACAATTTCTGAACCGGTTATGGTCAGCAAACATCACATAGACACCAATCACCATGTGAATAATGCAAAATATGTAGAGATTGCCAGGGAAGTACTTCCGGCTGAATTGGAAGTAAAAGAACTGAGAGTGGAATATAAAAAGGCGGCAGTCTTTGGAGATGCAGTGTATCCCCGTATCAGTCCAACAAAGGAGGGCTATGTGGTATCCTTGTGTGACGGGGAAGGTTCAGCTTATGCGGTCGTATGGCTGCGTGGGACAACAGAGAGGAAGTAAGATGATTGAATTAGGTAAGATGCAGATCCTGGTTGTACAAAGGGTCAAAGATTTTGGTGTGTATCTGGGAGAAGAGGCGGAGGGAGATGTGTCTGTTCTTCTGCCTAAAAAGCAGGTGCCGGAGAATACTCAGCCAGGTGACAAAATAGAGGTCTTTATTTATAAGGATTCTGAAGACCGGCTGATTGCCACAACGGCAGAACCCAAACTTACGGTTGGAGAGACGGCAATGCTTCAAGTGAAAGAAGTAGGCAAAATTGGTGCATTTCTGGATATGGGGCTTGAAAAGGACCTGCTTCTTCCGTTTAAAGAGCAGACTCATAAGGTTCGCCAGGGGGAACAGGTTCTTGTTGCCCTGTACATTGATAAAAGTAAACGTCTGGCTGCGACCATGAGAGTATATTCTCATATGAGTAACCAGTCACCTTATAAAAAGGATGACCAGGTTAGCGGTACAATTTATGAAATTAATGAAACTCTGGGTGCTTTTGTAGCAGTGGATAATAAGTATTATGGTTTGATTCCGCAGAAAGAGTTTTATGCAGACTATCATGAGGGAGATCATGTAACTGCCAGAGTAATCAAGGTCAGAGAGGACGGAAAGCTGGATTTGAGCCCAAGACAGAAGTCGTATATCCAGATGGATGCGGATTCCGAAAAAGTGCTTGAAATCATTGAGAATCAGTTTGACGGCAGCCTTCCTTTTACAGATAAGGCGGACCCTGAAGTGATTAAACGGGAATTTTCCATGAGTAAAAACGCATTTAAGCGTGCGGTGGGACATTTATTAAAAGAGGGAAAAGTTAAAATTACAGAAAGCAGAATCGAAAAGATTAAATAGCGGGTAAGCGGATAACAGGAGGATTATTTTGGACTCGATAGACTATTATAATAAGTATGCAGCAAAGGAATTTGAAGAAACTGTGAACCAGGATATGTCGGAGATCATGAAAGATTTTACAGATCTTTTGAATGAGGGTGATACTATCCTGGATTTGGGCTGCGGATCAGGCAGAGACAGTCTGGTTTTTTATGACCTTGGGTATGATGTGACACCACTTGATGCGTCAGAAGAGATGTGTAAACTGGCAGAGATTCATACAGGTCTGGAAGTGCTTCAGATGACATATGAAGAGATGGATTTTGATAATGTTTTCCATGGAATCTGGGCATGCGCATCTTTACTTCATACTCCGAAAAAGGAACTGTCTGACATTCTTACAAAGATAGCAAGGGCCTTAAATGACAAGGGAATCCTTTATATGTCATATAAGCTTGGAGATTTTGAGGGGTTTCGGGGGGAACGCTATTTCACCGATTTCACACAGGACGGTATGTCTGAGCTTTTAAGGGATAATGGACGTTTTGAAATTGTGAAGCTATGGGAGACGGATGATATCCGTACTGGGCATTCTGACGTACGATGGTTGAATGTGCTTTTAAGAAAACGGTAAAATAACATAAATATATACAAGGTGGTGTCTGTAATTTCGACACCACCTTGTAATTTATTACTAAATATCAGGGAAAATATACATGTGCTATCGAATATAGACAGAAATGTTCAAGCCATTCTTTTGTTCTTTTGACGATTCAGTCACTTTTTTTGATGAATATACAAATTAGCCAAAAGGCCCAAAAGGATTTTGGTAAATAGCAATATGGTAAAAGAAATTTAATTCATGTATGATTATTTTAAGAAATGAGGGCCGTGGCTGTGGGGGCTGCAGGTTCTGACCAGAGAATATACATTATATTTTTAGGAGGATTAGTAAGATGGCTAGTTTATCATTAAAAAACATTGTTAAAAGATATCCAAATGGATTTGAAGCAGTTAAAGATTTTAACCTGGATGTCGCTGATAAAGAATTTGTTATTTTCGTAGGACCATCCGGTTGTGGTAAATCTACAACTCTTCGTATGATTGCAGGTCTGGAGGATATTTCTTCTGGTGAGCTTTATATCGACGGAAAGTTAGTAAACGACGTTGAACCAAAGGACAGAGATATTGCGATGGTATTCCAGAACTATGCTCTGTATCCACATATGACCGTGTATGATAACATGGCATTTGGTCTTAAACTGAGAAAAACTCCAAAGGAAGAGATTGATAAGCTGGTTCATGAAGCTGCAAGAATCCTTGATCTTGAGCATCTGTTAGACCGTAAGCCAAAGGCTTTATCCGGTGGACAGAGACAGCGTGTAGCGATGGGACGTGCCATTGTTCGTAATCCAAAAGTATTCTTAATGGATGAGCCGTTATCCAACCTTGATGCAAAGCTGAGAGGTCAGATGCGTATTGAAATCTCCAAGTTACATCAGAGACTTCAGGCAACCATCATCTACGTTACTCATGACCAGACAGAGGCTATGACTCTGGGGACCAGAATTGTAGTTATGAAAGATGGTGTTATCCAGCAGGTTGATTCTCCTCAGAACTTATACGACAAGCCAGACAATAAGTTTGTTGCTGGATTTATCGGTGCTCCTCAGATGAACCTGATTGAAGCAACCGTTGCTAAAAAAGGCAGTGATGTAATTCTTACATTCGGAGATAATTCCATTGCACTTCCAGAAGCAAAAGCTAAGAAGTTAGAAGCTGCTGGTTATGTTGGAAAGACTGTTGTATTAGGAATCCGTCCGGAAGATTTACATGATGAAGAAGCATTCCTTGTGTCTTCTCCTTCCAGTATTATTGATGCAACAATCCGAGTTTATGAGCTGTTAGGTGCAGAAGTTTACTTATACTTTGATGTTGCTGATGTAAACTTTACAGCAAGAGTAAATCCTCGTACAACTGCAAGACCAGGAGATACAATCAAACTTGCTCTTGATTTATCCAAAGTTCATGTATTTGATAAAGACACAGAACTGGTTATTTTAAACTAAATGACGCAAATTTTTAAGCAAGCGGGTATGATACTCGCTTGCTTTTTTTTTCTTTTTGCATTAATATAGAATAAGGTAAATTTACGAAAAAGGAGAATATGCCATGATTTCGAATCAAATACTTCAAACAACCATTGAAGGATTAAAAGGGATAACAAGAATTGATCTGTGTATTTGTGATACAGAAGGAAAGGTTTTGGCTACGACGTTTCCTGATGCGGAAGATTATGAAAGTTCTATCCTGGCGTTCGTGGATTCTCCGGCTGACAGCCAGGTAATCCAGGGATATCAGTTTTTCAAAGTGTTTGACGAACACCAGTTAGAATACATCCTCCTTGCTAAGGGAGGAAGCGATGATGTATATATGGTTGGCAAACTGGCTACTTTTCAGATTCAAAGCCTGTTAGTTGCATATAAAGAACGATTTGATAAAGATAATTTTATTAAGAATTTACTGCTTGATAATCTGCTTTTGGTAGATATCTACAACAGGGCGAAAAAACTTCATATTGAAACCAATATTAAAAGAGTTGTATTTATCATCGAAACCCAGCACGAAAAAGATGTAAATGCACTGGAGACAGTACGCAATTTATTTGCTGCTAAAACCAAGGACTTTGTTACTGCTGTTGATGAGAAGAATATCATTCTGGTTAAGGAAGTAAAAGATGGTGAAAGCTATGAGGAATTAGAGAAGACAGCAAATACAATTCTGGACATGCTCAATACAGAAGCCATGACTCAGGTTCATGTTGCGTTTGGTACCATTGTCAGTGAGATCAAGGAAGTGTCAAGATCTTATAAGGAAGCGAAGATGGCTATGGATGTAGGTAAGATATTCTATAGCAATAAGAATGTAGTAGCATACAGCAAGCTTGGAATTGGACGTTTGATTTATCAGCTTCCTCTGCCTTTATGCCGTATGTTTATTAAGGAGATCTTTGACGGAAAGTCTCCGGATGATTTTGATGAGGAGACATTGACCACGATCAATAAGTTTTTTGAGAACAGTTTAAATGTTTCTGAAACTTCCAGACAGCTTTATATCCATAGAAATACGCTGGTATACCGTCTGGATAAATTACAGAAGAGCACTGGTCTTGATCTTCGTGTATTTGAGGATGCCATAACATTTAAGATTGCTCTCATGGTAGTAAAATATATGAAGTATATGGAAAACCAGGATTATTAATATGGTTTTAAATGCAGGAAAAGGTCCTGTAGGATGTAAACTTTGATGAAGCAAAGAGCGATGCGCGTTTTCGATGCTAAAGTACAAAAAGCACAAGCATAGAGGAATGAAATGATAGAACTATGGAATGTAAGTAAAACATATGAGGCCGGTAATAAAGCACTTCGGAATGTGAGTATCACCGTAGGCGATGGAGAATTTGTCTTTATCATCGGCCGAAGCGGCTCAGGCAAGTCAACACTGCTAAAGATGCTGCTCAAAGAGGTAGAGCCGACATCCGGTAAGATTGTTGTCAATGATATGAATTTAAGCAAGATGCCCAGAAAGTTTGTTCCCAAGTACAGAAGAAAGCTGGGTATGATTTTTCAGGATTTCCGTTTGCTGAAAGACCGGAATGTTTATGAGAATGTAGCCTTTGCCCAACGGGTAATCGGTGCATCCACAAGAAGTATTAAAGAGTCAGTTCCCGCTGTGTTAAAAATGGTGGGACTTTCATCCAAATATAAGTTTTTCCCACAGCAGTTATCCGGAGGAGAGCAGCAGCGTGTGGCAATTGCCAGAGCTTTGATTAACCGCCCGGAGATTCTTCTTGCGGATGAACCTACAGGGAATCTGGATGGACACAATTCTATGGAAATCATGAAACTTCTAAATGAAATAAATAAACAGGGAACAACAGTGATCGTAGTCACCCATAGCCAGGAAATTGTGGATAGGATGAAAAAAAGGGTGATTGTGATGGACCGGGGAACCATCATGAGCGATGAGAAAAAAGGCGGTTATACATATGAGAATTAGTACTTTTTGGTATTGCCTAAAGCAGGGTGTTAATAATATATGCAGAAATATTTTGTTTTCCCTGGCATCAATTGCTACCGTTTCTGCCTGTATTTTTTTGTTCTGTTTGTTTTTTTCCATTGTCATTAATGTACAGCATGTCATTAAAAACACGGAAGGAACTGTGGGAATTACCGTGTTCTTTGAGGAAGGGCTGGATAAAAATAAAATCAAAGAAGTGGGAAACAAGATTAAAGCCAGAGAAGAAGTGAAGGAAGTAAAATTCATTTCAGCAGAAGATGCCTGGGAAGAGGCGAAAAAAGAGTATTTCGGAGATATGCAGGATCTGGCGGAAGGATTTGAAGCGGATAATCCTCTTGCCAACTCTTCTTCCTATACGATATTTTTAAAAGATCTGGTGGATCAGGATGAGATGGTGAGTTGGTTAAAAAGCCTTGATGGAGTCAGAAAGGTTAATTATTCCCAGACTGCTGCAGATGGAATGAATAGCCTGAATAAAGTGATAGGGGTTCTCTCCATGCTGATTATCGGAATTTTACTGGCGGTAGCCATATTCCTTATCAGCAATACCATTTCTGTTGCCGCAGCTTTCCGTAAGAATGAAAACAATATTATGAGGCTGATCGGTGCGACTGATTATATGATTCGTGCTCCCTTTGTTGTGGAGGGAATTATTATTGGTTTGATTGGAGCCTCTATTCCTCTTCTGGCGATCTATTTTCTTTACCGGTCTACGGTTGAGTATGTAGTGACCAAATTCAGTATTTTATCTGGACTTTTTCAGTTTCTTCCAGTAGAAGCCATTTTCCCGTATATGGCTGTGACAGCGTTGTCTTTAGGTCTTGGAATTGGTTTTTTTGTAAGTTTCTTTACCATTCGGAAACATTTAAAAGTATAAGAGGAATTGCCTATGAGATTAAACAAAAGGCTGTCTGCAGCAGGTCTTGTCTGTGTGATTACGATTTCATGTATATTTCCTTCTTATGGGACAAAGACTGAGGTTGACGAAGCAAAAGAAAAGGCATCTGCTCTGGAAGATGAGAAAAAGGAAGTTGAGACAACCTTAAAAGAATTGGAAGCTTTGAAACAGGATGCAGTGGGATATATCACGAAACTGGATGGAACTCTTGATTCTTTAAATAAACAATTGAATGCCCTTAAATCCCAGATCACTGAAAAAGAGGGAGAACGAAAGAAGGCGCAGGAAGATCTTAATGAAGCAAAGAAGGTAATGGATCTCCAGTACCGGAATATGAAATTGAGAATTCAATATATGTATGAAAAGGGTGAGACGAACTATATAGACTTATTATTTAAGTCAGGGGATCTCACCCAGCTTTTTAACCGTGCGGAATATATCAGGAGCATTGCTGCATATGATAGGAGAATGCTGGATATCTATGCAAAATCCAAGAATGAGGTTGAACAGCGGGAACAGATTCTTTTGGCGGAAACGGAAGAACTTAAGTCTTTTGAAGCGGCTGCCAGTGAAAGACGGCAGGAGGTTTCCCGGCTCTTGAAAGAAAAGGGTACAGAACTTGCCAATTATCAAGCGCAGATCAATGCGGGTGAGGGAAGTCTGGCTGAATTAGAAAAAGATATTGCTGCACAGGAAAAAAACATCAAAGTGATGGAAGCTGAGATCCGCAAAAAGGAGGAAGAAGCTCGAAAAGCGGCGGAGAAAGCAGGTAAAACGTATAATACGGTTGCGATAGGGAATATTAAATTCATGTGGCCCTGTCCTTCTTCTGCCAGAGTTACTTCTAATTTTGGTGACCGGGAATCGCCTACGGAAGGTGCTTCTTCCAATCACAAGGGAATCGACATCGGCGCTTCAACAGGAAGTGGGATTGTGGCAGCAGCCTCTGGTACGGTTACCATTTCTACATACAGTTATTCTGCCGGCAATTATATTATGATTCACCATGGCGGAGGTGTTTACACCGTATATATGCACTGTTCAGAATTGCTTGTTTCTGCTGGACAGGAAGTAACGCAAGGGCAGGTAATTGCAAAAGTGGGTTCTACCGGATATTCTACTGGACCGCACCTTCATTTCGGAATCAGAGTAGATGGTAAATATGTTAATCCGGCGAAATACGTTAGCCCATAATGAGCTAGATAGGAGAACAACAGTGGAGAATAAAAATAAATTTTGGAAAGGTGCGCTGGTCGGTGCCCTTTTAACTGCATTAGCAGGTCTGGTTATTGTTGGAATGTCTTTGGGTATTATGATGATTGGAAAGACTGCAATCAACAGAGACAGACAGGTTTCAGAAACGGCTCAGGCGGATAATCAACCCAAAAGCTTAGATATGAACCGGATTGCTTCCAAGATTCAGACAATACAGGCAATCGTTGATAAGTATTACCTTTTTGATGAGAATATGGTGGATGTGGAAGACTGGATTTACAAAGGAATGTTAAGCGGTCTGGGAGATCCATACACCGTTTATTATACATCGGATGAGTACACAAAACTGATGGAAGATACGTCTGGGGAATATTGCGGAATTGGTGTAATGGTTAGTCAGAATGCGGATACAGGGATCATTACAGTCACTAAAGTTTTTGAGGGTACCCCTGGAGCGGAAGCGGGAATTCTGCCTGGTGATCTGATTTATAAAGTAGGAAATGAAGAAGTGTCAGGGATGGATCTGGAACTTGTGGTAAAGGATCATATTAAGGGAGAAGAGGGAACTCCAGTGACCATTACCGTTCTCCGAAAAGATACAGGAAAATATATTGATATGACCATGGAACGCCGCCAGATTACCGTTCCGACCGTAGAGCATGAAATGCTTGCAGATAAGGTTGGATATATCTCCGTCAGCCAGTTTGATAATGTGACATCAGACCAGTTTAAGAGTGCTGTGGATGATCTGGAAAAGCAGGGAATGGAAAAACTTGTCATTGATTTACGGAACAATCCTGGTGGAGTGGTGGATGCTGTTGTTTCCATGCTTGATTATGTTCTTCCCGATGATCTGGTGATCAAAGGGGACCCAAATCTTGTAAGAAAGAAAAAAGATAAAACCCTTCTGGTATATATGGCTGATAAAAATGGCAAAGGCGAGCAGTATTACGCCTCTGACGGACACCAGATTGATGTGCCTATGGCAGTTTTGGTAAATGGACAGTCAGCCAGTGCTTCTGAAGTATTTTCTGGCGCATTGAAAGCTTATGGAAAAGCAAAGCTGGTAGGAACCAAGACCTTTGGTAAAGGGATTGTTCAGACTTTATTCCCTCTTGATAAAGGAACTGCCATTAAGATGACTGTAGCCCATTATTATACACCAAGTGGTTTTGATCTTCACGGAAAGGGATTAGAGCCTGATGTTTCTGTAGAACTGGATGAAAGTCTTAAATCCAAGATTAAAATTGAGCATAATGAGGATAATCAGCTTATAGAAGCAATTAAAGCCTTAAAATAACAACAAACAAAAACCCCCCTGTTATCAGTAAAGTAAGCATTGCTGATAACAGGGGGTTTTGTAAATAATAACTTATTGAAGTGCTTTTAAAGCTTTCACAAACTCAATACATGCCTCTTCCGTTGTTGCCCAGGAAGTTACCAGGCGAATAACGCTGTGTTCTTCATCAAACCGTTCCTGAATAGAGAAAAGGTAATCTTTTTTCAAAGCTGTAATAATCTTATCTGGAAAGATCGGAAAGATCTGATTGGTTACGGATTCCGAGAAAAAGGAGTAGCCGCATGATTCAATGCCTTGTCTTAGTATGGCTGACATTTCATTTGCATGGGATGCCAGATCAAAAAACAGATTGTTCTGAAATAGTTCTTCAAACTGAATTCCAATAAGCCAGCCTTTTGCCAGCATGGCACCTCTTTGCTTGATCATAAAGCGGAAATCAGGTTTAAGTGCAGGATTTAAAATAATCAGAGCTTCTCCGAATAAAGCACCTGCTTTCGTTGCGCCGATATAGAACACATCAGTAAGTCTTGCAATATCTTCTAAAGTCAGATCATTGGTCTGGCTGGTAAGAGCGGAACCCATGCGGGCACCATCCATAAATAAATACAGTTCTTTTTGGCGGCAGATATGGTGAATTGCTTCCAGTTCAGATTTGCTGTACTGGGTGCCAATCTCTGTAGAATTGGAGATGTAGACCATCTTTGGCTGCACCATATGTTCATCAGTATGATGTTCCAGGGCTTTTATAATATCAGCAGGGGTGAGTTTTCCATTGTCTGAAGGCATGGCAATAACTTTATGCCCGGTTGCTTCGATTGCACCAGTTTCATGAACGTTGATATGGCCTTTCTCAGTGCAGATAACTGCCTGCCATGGGCGAAGTGCTGCCCCGATGGTAATCAGGTTTGTCTGGGTCCCGCCTGTAATAAAATGTATATCTGCGTTTTCCTGTCTGATTTCCTGACGGATCAGCTGTGCTGCGTGGAGGCAGTGGCTGTCCAGCCCGTACCCGCTGTTTTGAATTAAATTTTCCTGAATCATAGCTTCCAGTATCTTTGGATGTGCACCTTCGCTGTAATCATTATTAAAGCTGTACATAATATATCCTCCTGCTGTTTGCGTGTATGAAAAGTATCATATAACAAATGGGTTTAAAATTCAATCTGTTTTGCACAAAGGAACAGTATAAACTTTTGGAACGGCTGCATAATGACGTGATCAGTTCTGGAGGAAAAAATTGTATAAGAACTGATGTTCTTTCTGGCTATACTTTTTGTTTGCGCTATGCTATAATTCTGATTAAGAGATTCTGGAGGTGAAAAATTAATGTTTAAATTACATTCCGAATATGAACCCACCGGCGACCAGCCGCAGGCAATAGAGAAACTGGTAAAGGGATTTGAAGAAGGAAACCAGTTTCAGACTTTATTAGGTGTTACTGGCTCCGGTAAGACCTTTACCATGGCAAATGTCATTGAAAAGATTCAAAAGCCAACTCTGATTATCGCCCATAATAAGACCCTTGCGGCCCAGTTGTATGGAGAATTTAAAGAGTTTTTTCCGGAAAATGCGGTGGAGTACTTTGTATCTTACTACGATTATTATCAGCCTGAGGCATATGTTCCGTCGACGGATACTTACATTGAAAAAGATTCTGCTATTAACGATGAAATAGATAAACTTCGTCATTCTGCAACAGCAGCACTTTCTGAACGTAAAGATGTGATTATTGTTGCATCGGTTTCCTGTATCTATGGACTTGGAAGCCCAATTGATTATAAGGAGATGGTGATTTCTTTAAGACCTGGAATGATAAAAGACCGGGATGAGATGATTCACAAGCTGATTGAGATTCAGTATAGCAGAAATGATATGGATTTCCGAAGAGGAACGTTCCGGGTCAGAGGCGATGTGGTAGAGATATATCCATCTTATTCTGGCAGCGAAGCATTCCGGATTGAATTTTTCGGAGATGAGGTAGATCGAATTACAGAGATTGATTCTCTGACTGGAGAGATTCGTGCAGAACTGGGGCATGTGGCTATTTTTCCAGCATCCCACTACGTTGTTTCAAGAGACAAGTTAGAGAATGCAGCCCAGGCTATTTTAGAGGAACTGAAGGGGCAGGTGGAGTATTTTAAAAGTGAGGACAAACTTTTAGAGGCTCAGAGAATTGCAGAGCGGACAAATTTTGATGTGGAGATGATGAAAGAGACTGGATTTTGTTCCGGAATTGAGAACTACTCCAGGCATTTAACAGGAGGAAAGGAAGGAGAGCCGCCCTTTACCCTGATTGATTATTTTCCCGATGATTTTCTTATTATTGTAGATGAGTCCCATATTACACTTCCTCAGGTCAGAGGAATGTATGCAGGCGACAGATCCAGAAAGACAACGTTAGTTAATTTTGGTTTCCGGCTTCCATCAGCCCTGGATAACAGACCGCTGAATTTTCCGGAGTTTGAATCAAAGATCAATCAGATGATGTTTGTATCTGCAACACCATCGGTTTATGAAGAAGAACACGAATTAATGCGGGTGGAACAGATTATACGGCCAACGGGGCTTCTTGATCCCCAGATTGAGGTAAGACCCGTAGAAGGCCAGATTGATGATCTGGTTTCAGAAGTGAACAAAGAGATAGAAAAGAAGAACAAGGTTCTGATTACTACGCTGACGAAGCGCATGGCGGAGGACCTGACAGATTATATGAGAGATGTGGGAATCCGGATAAAATACCTTCACTCCGATATCGACACTCTGGAGCGTTCTGAGATTATCAGGGATATGCGTCTTGATGTGTTTGATGTTCTGGTTGGAATTAACCTTTTAAGAGAGGGGCTGGATATTCCGGAGATCACATTGGTGGCAATTCTTGATGCAGATAAGGAAGGATTTCTCCGTTCAGAGACATCTTTGATTCAGACCATCGGACGAGCTGCCAGGAATTCAGAGGGGCATGTAATCATGTATGCAGATCATGTTACGGATTCCATGCGCATGGCAATGGAAGAAACCAACAGAAGGCGTGCCATTCAGCAAAAATATAACGAAGAACATGGAATTACACCTACGACTATAAAAAAAGCAGTCAGGGATCTGATTGCCATTTCCAAAGCAGCGATAGAGGAAGACAAAGGATTTAAGAAAGATCCGGAGTCTATGGATAAAAAAGAACTGGAAAAGCTTGCCAAGGAACTGACAAAGAAGATGCACCAGGCAGCGGCAGAATTGAATTTCGAAGAGGCTGCCAGGCTGCGTGACCGTATGGTTATAATTAAAAAAATGCTGCAGGAGATTGATGAGTAAAGAATAATAATAATGGACAGGCAGGTGGCATTGACATTCAGACACGGTGATAGTAAACTTTCATTAAATTCAATGGCTGGAATTAGCTGTTTCCAAAGGAGAGAAATTGAAACTTTGTGAAGGAGAGATCGGAAAGACTTACATTGTATACCGTGTAATGCTGAGAGATGATATAGCGAGGCGGCTGGAAGCTCTTGGAATCATTGAGCTTACTTCTGTAACTCTGATGAATAAAAAAGCGGGAGGTACTGTAATTATTAAAGTAAGAGATACCAGACTTGCGTTGGGAAAAAGCATATCAGAGGGAATAGAAATAAGGGAGGCCGCCAGTAATGAAGGGAGACGATAGAGAGATCCGTGTTGGTTTTGTAGGAAATCCTAATTGTGGGAAGACCACATTATTTAATGCGGTTACAGGTTCCAGATTAAAGGTGGCAAACTGGCCGGGAGTAACGGTTGAGCGGATAGAAGGTAATGCCGTTTATGAAGGCTGTCTGTTAAGAGTGGTGGATACACCTGGTATTTATAGCCTTACCAGTTATACGATAGAGGAAAAGGTAACAAGAGCGTGTCTGGAGGAGGGAGAAGTTGATATCATTGTCAATGTGTTAGATGCCTCCTCTCTGGAACGCAACTTATACCTGACTCTTCAACTGTTGGAATTTGGCATACCAGTGATACTGGCACTTAATATGATGGATCTGGTGGGAGCAAAAGGAATTACCATTGATATTGACTCTCTTTCAAAACGGCTTGGAGGAATACCTGTAATACCGGTTAGTGCAAGAGAAAAAACAGGAATTACAAGTCTTCTTCATGCGGTTGTTTCCTGTGAGATGGAACAGTCTTATAAGGTGGTGGTTCCGTATACTCCCAGAATTGAGAGCCGGATTTCTAAAATAGAAAAGATTCTAAAATCCAGCGGCAGATTCCTAAACAATCCAAGGTGGTATGCAGTTAAGCTTCTGGAACAGGATTCCAGGATTATACATGACAGTTCCATAGATTTTAGTAATGTAATTGATCAGAATTATGAGAAAGAGATAATCAATCAGAAATATGAGTACATAGAAAAGAGCATAAAGGAGTGTGTGAAAAGCAGTCAGGAACGATATGGGTTTACGGACAGGATTGACCGGTACATGACTCACCCGTTTTTTGGCATAGTCCTTTTTCTTGGAATCATGGCTCTGGTATTTTTCTTTACTTTTGTTATAGGAGATTTTCTAAAAGAGTATTTTGAGGCAGCACTGGCTGGAATTTCTTCATATATGAATTATATAATGAAAACTGTTCACGCTTCGCCCTGGCTGATCTCCCTAGTGGTTGACGGAGTGATAGCAGGTGTAGGAGGAATTCTCACTTTTCTACCCAATATTTTTATTTTATTTCTGTTTCTTGCATTTCTGGAAGACAGCGGTTATATGGCAAGGGTTGCATATGTGATGGACGAGATTATGGGAAAAGTAGGATTATCTGGAAAAGCCTTTTTGCCTATGATCCTTGGATTTGGCTGTACGGTTCCGGCTGTCATGGCTGCAAGGGCACTTCCAAGTGAAAGGGACAGAAAGAGGACGATTCTGATTACTCCTTTTATGTCCTGCTCTGCAAAGCTTCCTATCTATGTTTTGTTTTCAGGAATGTTTTTTCCACGCCATGGGTTAGGGATAGCTTATTCTTTATATCTGATTGGTCTTCTGACTGCAATCGGGGTTGCATATGTAACCCGCCGGATTGATGGATATGGGGAAGGGGATGCCCTGTTGATTGAATTACCGGAATATAAAATGCCGGACGGGAAAACAGTGGCTTTATATGTGTGGGATA
The DNA here is from genome assembly GCF_007115105.1 of Clostridium sp. HBUAS56010. Taxonomy (GTDB): domain Bacteria; phylum Bacillota; class Clostridia; order Lachnospirales; family Lachnospiraceae; genus Lacrimispora. The sequence goes on along the minus strand of NZ_SULJ01000017.1, from coordinate 12,466 downwards.
AAATAAAAGATTATCTGGATAAAGCGGGAACTACTATCTTTCTTGCTTCCATGATCCTGTGGTTTTTGCTCAATCAAGGTCCTTTGGGTTTAGCTTCTGATCCGTCAGAAAGCTTTGCAGCAATGTTTGGCAGAGGTCTTGTTCCTGTTCTTGCTCCAGCAGGGCTGGGAGATTGGAGGATTGCGGTGGCGTTGATCTCCGGACTTTCTGCCAAAGAGGTAGTGGTTTCCAGTTTTTCGGTTTTATTTGGAATTGGCAATGTGAATTCCGCATCCGGAATGAGAGAACTGATGAAAGGTCTGGGAGGTTTTGGCTTTGGCAGTTTGAATGCTTACGCTTTCATGATTTTCTGTCTGCTTTATTCGCCTTGTATCGCTGCTGTAGCAACCATAAAAAAAGAAACCGGCTCAGTGATTTGGACGGCTGGATTGATATTATTTCAGCTTTTACTGGCATGGCTGGCGTCCGTATTTGTATTTCAGACCGGAACCCTGATACTTACTTTGTTACGTTGAGGAATAAATGAATGAATGATAAACTGCTTGTGGAAACTGCAGTGCTGGCTGGTGAGATTATGTTAATAAGCGGTGCAGAGATATTTCGGGTAGAAGATACCATTTACCATATTTTAAGAAAAGCAGGCAGAGACACAGCAGAGGCGATTGTCTTTTCTACTGGAATATTTGCGTCTTTAAATGATCCCTCTATTGAGGCCATTACGATAGCGAGGAGAGTGACAGGAAGAGCAACTAATTTAAACAGGGTATATCTGGTTAATGATGTGTCCAGGAAGCTCTGTGAAGACCGTATGACAGTGGAGGAGGCATATCAGACCTTGAAGGAGATACGCCATACTCTTCAGTATGGAAAGTGGCTGAAATATGGAGGAATTGTAGGGATCGCTGTTTTCTTCACTCTTTTGTTAGGAGGAAAGGGGAAGGAGTGTCTGGCAGCCGCCCTGACCGGAGCAGTCCTTTCCGGTGCAATGGGACTGTCTGCCCGTTTTCGTTTAAACGATTTTTGTTCCAATGGAATCTGTGCATGTCTGATTGCGGTTACTGCTTTGGCAGCAGGGCAATGGCTGCTGCCGGGAATGAAACCTGATGTTGTGATAATAGGTGCCATTATGCCATTAGTCCCTGGGGTAATATTCACCACAGCAATCAGAGATACATTAAATGGAGATTATGCTTCCGGTACGGCAAGGATGATGGAGGCAGTTGTGATTGCTCTTGCTGTGGCAGCAGGAGTAGGGGCAGGAATGGGACTCTTTCAATGGCTGAATGGAGGATTCTCATGATTATACAGACAATTGGTGCATTTTTAGCAGTAATCAGCTTCTCATTGATTTTAGAAATTCCGAAGAAATATGTAATTTTGGCTGGGGGGATTGGTGCAGCAGGCTGGCTGGTCTATCTTCTTGTCGCCGCAGCATCAGGATCTGTCATTGCTGCGGCTTTTTTATCCACATTGCTGGTTGCCTTAGCCAGTCATATATCGGCAAGGGTATTTAAGGCTCCTGTAACTGTATTTCTCGTAGCGGGAATTCTGCCGTCAGTGCCTGGGGCTTCTATCTATCGGAGTGTATCTTATGTAATCAGTAATAATCCGGAACTTTCCAGTTATTATCTTCTGCAGACGTTACAGATATCAGGTGCGATTGCCATGGCAATCTTTATAATGGATTCTTTGTTCCGATTGGTGCAGAAGAAGTAAATGCGACGGTTAACTGGTCTTTGGCTTTTGAATAGAAATAGATATGATTAGACAGACGGTCTTCTTCTGGAACTTCTTCCTGATTGATGGAGAAGACGGTTTCCGCCAGTTCGCTGATGGAGATATTCTGGGTGTGGGGGATAATGAGGACTTCGTGGATGCTGGAGGGCAGGATTATTAAATCACTGTCTGAGCAGAAAGCGAAGTCTTTTAATATTCCTTCATAAAACATACATGCGGCTCCCTGGATTCCTGCTGAATTGGTGAGAACATACATGGGTGGGGAAAGAGGAATGTCATCAAAGAATTCAAATAGTTCCTCCTCTTTGACTTCATGAGTGAAGGATTTTTGTGCAATCTCTTTTATAACTTCAGAAAGAGAGCGGATGCTTGCTGGAAACAGGCGGGGAGTATTGACTTTTGCGGCTTCATGCAGATCCTCTGTGGTTAGATTCCATGTCTTTAAATGATTGTTATGTATAAGAGCTGTCAGAAGATTATCCTCGGTGTTTTTCATAGACAGGCAGAATACAAGGCATAGATCCAGATTTTGATAGGATATGTGGGGGATATCAGATAATAGATCGTGATTGGCGGATTGGTTTATAAGACGATAGATGATCTTTGATTTTATATGGTCTTTTGCAGTCAGTTCTTCCAGATGAATATGGTCAGGGAGTTTATTTGTTTGATAAACCAAAAGAATATCTTTGATGATTTCTTTTATGGAAATTCCGTCTTGAAAGGATTTATAAAATTGATTCAGATAGATGGTAGGAGCGGCGTTTTCTCCTGTTTTACAGATAGAGATGCCATCGAGAATGAGCCCGTTATTCTTAGAAATAGATTGAAGGGTCAAATGATAGTCTGATCCAAGATGTTCCTGCAGGGAGTGTTTGATAGTTTCAAGAAATGTGTCGTATACCATGAAGTATACCTCCTTAGATGTGATGTGTATAAACCTGATATCTGGATTAAACTTAGATATCAAAGTTCTATTCGTAGAAATGAAATTGTAGAATAAAATATATATCATATAGAAATGATTTTGGAGATGATTGGTAAACCTATTATAGCGGAGTTGGGAGAAAATAACAATCATTATTTCTTCTAATTTTTTTGTTCTAATTCAGAATTATTTATCCATATAATTTTATAGATATAAATAAATATAAAAAAGTACAGTTACAAAATAATGGAGAAAATGGGTAAAATTAACGCAAATTAACAAGTTTCCATGGTATACTTATTATAAAAATACAGGAGGATAAAATTATGAGTAAGAAAGTTTCTTGTTATGTTAAGGGTATTTTCATTTGCCTGTTTTCAATGATAGGTGCTGCATGGATCGTGAGTATTGGAAGCGAAACTTCTTTCCTTATAATTTTTGCGGGATTTTTCCTGATGGGAGTAGGTCTTCTTATAAGAGGATATCGGACAATGGCTGCTAAGAAGGAAGAGTTTGTAGCTGGAATTATTAATCTGAATGGAAAACGGAAGCTGCACGAAGTGGAAGAATAAAAAGAATATAGATTATTTTATAAAAAACGTCTTGAGATGATTAATTTCGTCCTCTCAAGACGTTTTTTCATGCTCTGTAAAAAAACAAAAAAGATAAAAGTCAGGCACTATAAAGCGCAGACTGCCATATGTTAAGGGTAAAAGCCTATTTCTGATACCCTGCACCTGCTTTGCAGAACAGCCACAAAGGAAGGTTATGGATGGTGGTCAGTAGCAAAGTTTCATTCATATATTTTATATAGAGCAACTTTTTATTATCACCTTTGGTGTTCCCATATATAAAAGAATTTATTTACAGGAAAATCAGGAGTGACGGCGGACAGCGTTGATTCGGTTTAAAAATATTATTAATAGAACGGTAATTGCAGATAATATTCCGCCTCCGATTCCGATGGAGAAAAGTCCGTAATGATCAAAAATAGAGCTGCCGATGAATGATCCCAGTGATATTCCAAAGTTAAAAAAGATGGAATTGAACGAGGAGGCAAGAACCATGGAACCTGGATATTCGTCTGCAACTGTGAGATAGTGCATTTGAATCGGAGAGTTTAATAGATACATGGTGATTCCAAGTGCCATTACCACAATTGTTCCACTGATCTGATTTCTCAAAAATATAGAAAGTCCAAAAAGAATGAGTGCCTGAATCAGAAAGAATACAGGCATTTTTTTAAGCCCATTTTTCTGTGCAATAAGACCGGACATCAGATTGCTTATGATGGTAGTAAAACCGTAAGCAAATAAAAGCAGGCTTACCATGTGAGTATTGTAACCGAGTGCATCTGATAAAATGGGGCGAAGGTAGGTATAGAAAACATAGATGCCTCCTCCCCCAAACATAGGTAGAAGTACACCCACCATAATTCTTTTGTCTTTTAGAAACTGTATCTGGCTGGCTCCTTTGCCCTTTGTATTGGTAGAAACCTTTGGCAGGATCACTATCATGAGAAGAAGAACCGCAAGGCTCATAACTGCAATTGTAAAAAATGCGTAATTCCAACTGGTAACGGAACTAATCCATGCTCCGATTGGGACGCCAAATACAGAAGCAATACTAAATCCGGAAAAGATCAGAGATATAATATTGGCTTTTTTCTCAGGTGGGGCAATGATACTGCCAAAGGTAAGACCTAAGGAGATCATGGGCCCAGAAACAATTGCAGTGATGATTCTTGACATATACAAGGTGGAATAATCATGGGAAACAAAACTCATAAAGTTTCCTAAAATAAAGATTACAGTCAATATTAATAATGAGTAATAGTGACTGAATTTCCCTAGAAATGTTGTGATGAAGGGGGTACCAATTGCATAAATCAAACCAAAGACGGTTACTAATGTACCGATCTTTGAAAGGGGAACATTAAGATCTGCGGCAATGTCCGATAAAACGCCAACAATAATAAATTCACTGGAACCCAAAATAAAACTAAGAAGAACCAATACCAATGTGCATATTTTATACTGTTTCAATTTCTTATCCTCTTTTCAAAGAATTATGACAAATATTAAGTATTTTATTCCATTCATTCAAAAAAGTATAGAGTAATATATCACATAATTTATCCCCTTAAAAAGACATGTTTTTATTACTTTTTCTCCTGCTTGACAAAGTGCTCCTGGTTTGATAACCTTAACATTGGTTAGTATGGACTAACAATACGAGCAAATAGTTGAGGAGTGCATTATGAGATTAAAAAATTGGAGTATAGTTTTAAGTGTTACAGTCGCAATGGCATTAACTGCGTGTGTTGGAAAAGCAACGGAAAATACCACAAATGCTCAGAATGAATCAGAAAAAACAGAGACAACTGCTGAGAAAAGCGAGGCGGATTCCGCTGGTCCTATTACCATTCAACATGCTTTCGGAGAAACGGTTATAAACAAGAAACCAGAGAGAATTGCCTCTATTGCATGGGGAAACCAGGATACCATACTGGCATTGGGCGTGACTCCTGTAGGAGTGTCAGAGGCTAACTTTGGAGTGGATGATGGCAGCGGGATTCTTCCATGGACAGCAGAAGGATTTAAAAAGCTTGGAATAGATAACCCGGTTCTTTTCCACGATACAGATGGAATTGATTATGAAGCAATCAGTGATGTTCAGCCAGACGTGATTCTTGCAGCATATTCCGGAATTACACAAGAACAGTATGATTTGCTCAGCGAGATCGCACCGGTTGTGGCATATCCCCAAAAGGCATGGCAGACTTCCTGGAGGGAACAGATTCTTCTTGATTCGGAAGGTATGGGAATGAAGACAGAGGGAGAGACATTGGTTCGTGACTTAGAAACACTTATCGAGGATAAAAAATCTGCATATCCACAGATAAAAGGAAAAACCGGAGCATTTTTTTATGTGAATGCCTCTGATTTAGGCAAATTTTATGTCTACCTTCCAGCAGATCCCCGTGCATCCTATCTTACAGATCTTGGTTTGAAGTTCCCGGAAAGTGTTAGTAATCTTTCTAAGGATTCTGATACTTTCTCCATTACCATTAGTGCGGAAAATGCAGATGCTTTAAATGATATTGACGTGATTGTGGCTTATGGAAGCAAAGACCTTTTACCAGCGTTACAGGCAGATCCTTTGCTTGGAACCATTCCGGCAGTTGCAAGGGGTTCTGTGGTGCTAATTGACAGTGGAACACCTTTGGCAGCATCTGGAACACCCAGTGCTTTGTCAATTCCCGCAACAATTGATGAGTATTTAAAACTGATCGGAGAGGCAGCAGATAAGGTGCAATGAAAGCAGGAAAAAAATTATTTTTAATTCTGGGTGCCTGTCTTGGGCTGATTTTTACGGCATTTGCTTCTTTTGCATTTGGTTCCAGAAATGTGGGAATTGTTGAAGTAATAAATGCCTTAATCGGACAAGGCGGCGGATCTTTTAACTATCTTGTTATAAGAGAACGAATCCCAAGAACGGTGTTCAGTATGATAGCCGGAGCATCTCTTGGAGTATCGGGGGCATTGATGCAGGCAGTTACCCGTAATCCCATTGCAGATCCCAGTATTCTTGGGGTCAATACGGGAGCATCCCTGTTTGTTGTCAGTGGAATTGCATTTTTCCATATCAGCACTGCCAGCCAGTACATATGGTTTGCAATGGCAGGAGCCGCTTTAACCGCAGTTGTAGTATATCGAATTGGTTCTCTGGGAGCCGGCGGGGCAACGCCTATTAAGCTTGCCCTTGCCGGTGCGGCAATCAGTGCCGCCTTATCTTCCCTTGTAAGTGCTGTGATTTTGCCCAGATCAAATGTAATGGATTCCTACCGTTTCTGGCAGGTAGGGAGTGTCAGTGGAGCAACCTGGGCAGGAATTTTATCTGTTTTGCCTTTTATCATTATTGGGCTGATTATCGGAGTTTTATCTTCTTCGTCTCTGGATGCTCTGGCACTTGGTGATGATGTGGCAACCGGACAGGGCGTGAATACCGCGCTTGTAAGGGGGGTAAGTGCTTTTGCAGGCGTTCTTTTATGCGGAGCAACCACGGCTCTTGCAGGTCCCATCGGTTTTGTGGGACTAATGATTCCTCATACGATGCGGCTGCTCTGTGGTTCCAATATGAGATCTATTATTCCGATGTCTGCAGTAGGAGGAGCAATTTTACTCACTGTTTCTGATATTATCGGAAGAATGATTGGCAGACCAGGAGAATTGGAAGCCGGTATTATTACTGCCTTTTTTGGGGCACCTGTGCTGATTTGGATAGCAATGAGAGTGAAGGTGCGTTCATTATGAGAAAAAATCAGATTACTACAGTGGAGGCCGGATTTTATAAGCGGAAAATCAGATATAGAACGGTAAGTATAATTTTGCTTATATTGACTATTTTTTTATGCGGAGCCATGCTGTATCTGGGTAACATAAAATATTCCCCGGCCATGATTGTGAGAGTCCTTCTTGGGGAAGAGATAAAAGGTGCTTCTTTTGCGGTGGGAACCATCAGACTTCCGAGGCTTTTGTGCGGGCTGTTGACTGGTCTTGCTTTTGGAATGGCAGGAAATACGTTTCAGATTATGCTCCGAAATCCACTTGCAAGTCCGGATATTATTGGGGTTACTTCTGGAGCGAGTGTTGCAGCCGTCTTTTGCATTCTCATACTGAGAGTCAGCGGAAGCATTGTTTCCATATCAGCCGTTTTATCGGGGATTGCAGTGGCTGCCATGATTTATGCCTTAGCCAGAGGCGGCGGTTTCTCCGGAGGACGTCTGATCTTAATTGGAATCGGAATACAGGCAATGTTAAATGCAGTAGTTTCTTTTTTGATCTTACGTGGAAATGAACATGATGTGGCATCGGCTTTAAGGTGGCTTAGAGGAAGTTTAAATGGGATGCAGATGAAGGATGTTCCAGCACTGCTTGGAATTGTGATCCTTTGCGGAGGTGTTCAGATTTTATTTGGAAGACAGTTGAAGATTCTGGAACTGGGAGATCAGTCAGCCATTACATTAGGCTTAAATGCGGATCAGACCAGATTGATTCTTGTAATCAGTGCTGTATTTTTAGTTGCTTATGCAACGGCTGTAACTGGTCCGATTTCTTTTGTGGCTTTTCTTGCCGGTCCAATTGCCGGACGGTTATTAGGAGCAGGAGCCCCTAACATTCTGCCTTCCGGGCTGACTGGGGCAATCTTAGTCCTTTCTTCTGATTTAATCGGGCAGTATGGATTTGGAACCAAGTTTCCGGTAGGTGTGGTTACAGGAATTCTGGGAGCACCGTATCTGATCTATCTGCTGGTTAGAATGAATAAAAGCGGAGGAGGAGCATGAAACAAACACATGTATTTTCGGCAGAAAAACTAATTGCCGGCTATGAAAAAAAGATTATTATCAATGGAATTGATGTGGTGATACCGGAAAATAAAATCAGCGTTATTATCGGTTCCAATGCCTGCGGCAAATCCACTCTTTTAAAAACCCTTGCCAGATTAATTCGCCCTGAGTCAGGACAAGTTTGCATGGATGGGAAAGAGATCAGTTCTTTTCCGCCAAAGCAGTTGGCTAAAATCCTTGGTTTACTGCCGCAGTCTCCTGTTGTTCCAGAAGGAATCAGCGTGTCTGATCTGGTGTCCAGAGGCCGCTATCCTTATCAGAGCTTTTTAAAAGGATTAAGCAGACAGGATTTTGAAGCAGTAGAGGAAGCATTAGAGATTATGGGAATCACTGAATTGGCGGATCGAAGTGTGGACGAACTTTCCGGCGGTCAGCGTCAGAGGGTCTGGATTGCCATGGCGTTGGCACAGCAGACGGATATTCTCCTTCTGGATGAGCCGACAACTTATTTAGATATTACTTATCAGATTGAAATTCTTGATTTACTGACTGATTTAAACAAGAAAAAGAAGACCACCATTGTTATGGTGCTTCACGATATTAACTTGTCTGCCCGTTATGCAGATTATATCTTCGCAGTAAAGAAAGGCGATTTAATTGCACAGGGAGAACCTTCTGCTGTTATATCTGAGGATTTAATTAAAAATGTATTTGGTCTTGATTGTGCAGTGATTAAGGATCCAGTGTCGGGTTCACCGTTTATAGTACCAAAAGGGCGTTATCATGTTTTGAACTAAAATGATCTTGTATTGCCGGGGGAGAGATATTCCTCTGGCAGTAGGAGGTCTTTTTTTATAGAAGCACAACGAATGATGATTATGTATGAGAAAGCAGAAGTTGATACTATTGTAGAATTTTGTGATGTAATTAGGTTAACGACTGAGGGCAGAAGTCAAAGGGAAATATCATATAATCATGTTATCGGGTATAAAGAAACAAAAAGGCTTCTTGTTCTTATTTTAGGTGGAAAAATGCTAATTCCTATTTCTAAAGATGGTTTTATAGAATAAGTTTTTAATATAAGCCTTTTTGAAGAATTTAGTTTAAACTTACATATGATCACTTACAAGCCGAATAAAGCGTTTCACGATGACTGGAAAGTAAAGAAAGACGGTTGAAATGACCGCCTTTTTAATACCCATTTTCCAATTTGTGTTTGCAATATTCTTATATATTTTTATGCAATTAAATGATTAATGGATTCCAATTCATAAAGTGCGAAGGGGTCAAGATCAATACATTCACTTGGATTTCGATCTCCTGATAAATCCCATGCTAAAGTATCATTTAATACAGTACATGTGTTTTTGAATATCTGAATATCTTGCAGAGGTTTAAAGACTTCACCTTGTAAGAGACCTGTTGCATCATATTCAACGATCTTGCCGTTATCAAAGAATATTTGTACATGAAAGTTGTCTAGCGGTATCACTTGTACGACGACAGGAAAGTAATCCTGCATATGAACACCTCCTATACTAAAGGGTTGATTCTATTAAGTGGTTTTTGATCTTTTGATAATTCCCAGTTTTGCATTAATTCGTCTTGATGAATTGTACACCATGCAAGTATTAAACGTAACTGTTTATTTGGTAAAGATCCTTTTATAACTTGTATATTAATAATATCTACCAATGCTTTACTTCCATTGTACTCGGCGTGGAAGTGTGGTGGAGTATGGTCGTTATAGTACATTGTTATGCGTATACCATAGAATAATGATATTTCTGGCATATTATCACCGTCCTTTCCTATATTATACCATGATAAGATTGTGATATGCAAGATAGAGTAAAAGCGCTAAAAATCCTTTTTTATCTGAATTGATTATCTAATAACGCAGTGTAATACTAAATATGTACAAAAACAAGTGTACAAAACAAATTGAACAACAAATGGGGTTGTGATAGTATTTATTTAATAATATGTTCGTATATGGCAGTAAAAGAATTAAATGGGGCGGATTGTATGAAAAGAGCATCAACGGAAATTGAAATAAAAGAATGTCCGCTTTGTCACAGCCATATAAATATTTTTGAGATGTATTGTAAATGCGGGTATGAGTTCGAGGGGATCGTTGTACAAATCCTGAGTGCAGAGAACCATGTGGAGATTTTACAAGTTTATGCCCAGATTGTGAAAGTAAAAATTAAAATGATTAACAGAGTGATGGAGATGTTGATTTAGGTAAATTTGATCAAAGGGTTGGCGGCAAAACCGCTTATAAAGAAAAAGGTGGCTGGACGATTGATAAAGACAAATCAGGTCATGGAGAGAGTAAATGGAAACTGAAAGATAAACAAAATAATAGAGTTGCCTCATTAGGAGAAAATGGTGAGGTATTAAGGGATTAAAGAGGTTTATTTTTATGTATAAAGTAATTGAAAATCTTCAAGATTTAGATGAGTATTATTATATTGATTTTATTCCATATGAAACATCGGACGTGCATTTTTTGGAATTGGAGGAATATTTCGAAACCTCTTATCTTCCTTTGTATGCAGAAAAAATATCCCGTATTGCGTTGAAGTTGATTTATTTCTATCAATGCGAGATTTATCTAACTGAATCTTCAATACCTGATAATCTGGAACAAGAGATTTCTTTTAACGTAAATATTAGAAACACTTCTCCTGATAAATTAGCGAATATAATAAAGCAAATTGTATCAATGGATTTTTCTTCGGTACAGATTCTATTTTCAGAGCCTCATTTTCTTGTGAGTATTGATGGTGGATTTTCGGTTAGTTTTTACGAACCAACTGATGAAGTTGTTCTATTATTACAGAAGTTGGTTTCCCAAGAAGGATTATTTTTGAAATATAGAAATTCTACTGGTGAAAGAATGTTAAAGTAATATAAGCTCATTTTTTTGCTAAATATAAAAGTAAGATACCGAGAAATGTGTATGAAGCATTGATGAAGTATGAGTTGAAACCATATTGATGACTTGACGTATACTCCTATGGCAAAACGCATAAGATATTATATTAACTGTTGATTTGCAACTGAAAATATGCTCTTCTTACAATACATTATGTAATGTGAATTATTGTGGAGTGCTATACCCAGTTGTGGAAAAGTGATGACTGAGGTGGTATAATGAATGAAGAAAACAGGAAAGGAGAAATTAATATGAATGCGTCTGTAATGAAACCAAGTAAAAATTTACCATATGCAACTACTAAGTCATTAACAAGAACACCAGCAACAAGGGAAAATAGAGAGATGATTGAATACATGGATTCTCACAATTTCTCCATCAGTGTAGATAAAAATACAATGACGATAAAAACCAGAGCTGAGAAAAAATAATGAATATTGAAAAATATACACAACAATATTTGTTTTTAACAGAAGAATTTGATTGTGGTAATTTTGTTATCAATAATTTTTTGAAAAGTAGTGATGCCTTGGATGAAAATCAGGGCATCACTTATATTATGCTGTCTGATGAGAAAAATTATATTATTGGCTATTATAATATATCCGTTGGAAGAGAGAAATTATATAAACCAATGGGTGGATCTGTAAATATTAATTATTTGGCAATTCATTCCAAGTTTCAGCGAACACAAATGTCAGAGTACAATGGTAAAAAAGTTTATTTAGGAGATTACATATTACGAGATTGTGAAAAAAGAGTTTTAAGATTAAGAAATGAGATAGGGATTGCTTTCGTTACTCTTAATTCCACGAAAGAAGGTTATCCTTTATATCATGAAAGAAATAGTTATGAAGACTTTGATATAGATATGAGCAATTTTGTTGAAGAAAGTGATAACTCAGGATATAAGCTTTATAAATGGGTAGATGATATAATTGGAGCATGAGGCATATCGGATAAAAATATCTGATGTGCCTGTTTTTTTACATTTTCCCCAATATTTTAAGCTATTGAAAGTAATTAGTTTTCTAATATATGGTATATTTTAATTATTGATGAATAATAGGGAGTAGTTTATTTGACACAGGAAGAAATATTAAAATATGCCTTTAAAAATTGGGTGATTAATTTACAAGAAATTTCTCAAAAGGCTAATATTGAGCTAATGGAGAAAGTTGATGAGGTTCATAAGTATAAAATCACCAAATTGAACGGGAAGAACGATCAGCGTTGGTAGACTTATGTCTTAGATTCCAGAAAAAGAATGGAAGAAGTTTTTAAGAAAGTACGGTAGATGGAGGATATGTATCAGAACGTAATATACTCAGAACATATAAAAATGTTCTTGGTACAGTGGGAGAAGAAGATTACACAATCCATGCGCTTAGACACACATTTGCTTCAAGACTGTTAAAGAGTGGGATAGAGATTAGTGTTGTCAGCAAACTCTTAGGACACGCCGATATTAACACCACATACAGTACATATATTCACGTTCTAAATG
>NZ_SULJ01000016.1 GCF_007115105.1 Clostridium sp. HBUAS56010 | reverse complement strand
AGAAGTGCCACAGCTTACAGAATAAGATACAATTTTTACCTTAAGCAGATCACTACTGTTTGCTTTTAAAACTAAATTGCTATTTAGCTGCTCAATTTTTTGCTCCAGTGCGTACGCAACAGCTATGCTGGCTATTTTATCCGGGTCATTTACAATCTGGCTCACTACTGCATTTGCAAGAGCATTTATGGCGTTACTATTGGCTGTTATTCCGGCATCTACGGCATTCAGTGTTTCTGCCGATAAATCGGGGGCTGAATCATCAGTCCACCCTTGCCCCTCGTATGGGCGAATTGTTAAAGACATATGTATACCTCCTATTTGTTGAGTTTTATATATCGGACACGCATAAACCGACCCTGTGAAGTCGTTGGCGCGACTCCTATACCAATATAGATATAGTGGTAAGCCGCCGCATTATTAAGAATGAAAGTTTGCGTTCCGTACGCGTTTCCGGTCGCTGGAAGGGAAAAGTTTTCATGTGCTCCTAATTCTGGTGAAATAGTCCAGCTATTATCTTTTGTAACTTGATAGCTAGAGTTTTCAGCCAAGACAATCCATGTATATTCATTTGCGGAATGGTTCGGTAAACTATAACAGATTGTGACGCTTCGAACACCTTCCATTTCTACAGGGGTCTCTGTCCTTATTGCTGGATAGACATTACCGTTTCCCGCCGAAGATTTGGGCGGAGACGAAAAAAGTATCACCTTTCCTCCAGTCTCTGGATCATCGGCATACCATGTGACGGAAGGAAACGAAATTGAGCTACCTGTTGCTGGGTTACGGTTATCTATGAGTCTTCCAGTTTGGCCAGGAGCAAATATGCCATACCAATAAGGCTGGAGTAATTCCCCGTTTACATATCCTTCCCACTCACCAGCTATTTCACCTATAAATATACCTTTTTTTATATTCTCTGGAACAAGGTTTTCGATTCCGTTAATTATAACATTTGATTTAAAAAACTTATCCTTAATGCCAGACGAAGAACCTCCTGGTGTTGGATTAATTATTATATCTCCCTCGACCGTCTGAGTGTCTTGATACACCTCTCCCTGCCCATGAAAGCCTGCCGGTATGGTATAAGTTGTGTTCACAGGAAGCTTATATCTAATGCTACCATTATCTTTTAATACCCCCTCTGAAATATCATCACTTCCTGCGCCGTAAAACTTTTGGCTTTCTGCTACATCAGAAGGTTCTGCAGTTAATTCAGAGGTATCCGTACCTCCTCCATGTATAATAAATCCATCTCCCATTAGTGGTACCCCTCATACGTTCCTTTGATTTCTTCGAAATTTGCACCGTTCCAAACTCTTATAATTACGTTTTTTTTGATGTATTGCGGAAGCAGGTTAGTAAGTGGAGCAGTTTCCACATCACCTTTCATATATTTTCCCCCAACTTCAACTGTTTGAGCATTAGCGGTTGGATAAATGGTAACACCGTCCATAGTTGGGACGTTCTGAACTACGGTTCCGGCACCATCATGTATCCCGGCTTTGATTGGCAAACTTCCGCCTATTGGAAGTGTTCTGGACTCCGCCTGTATCTCGTCCGCCGTCCCTATCTGTTCCTCTCCACCAAAGCCTATGAATCTTTTGTTGTTTCTAACCATAGGAGGTGTAGCGGTCAGTTCTGAGTCATCTATCGCATTACCATGCCTCAATATGATTCCTTCGGCCATGCCTATACCCCCTTTATCATTAGATAAAAACTTGTCGCAGGTTTCCGGTTGTAACAGTAAAGCGTTGCCGCCCCTTGCCCAAATACAATTTTATCCAAACAGCCAAAGGCTTTGGTCTGATCTTTTACCGTTTGTGGCATCGGGTTATCATCTAAATACAGCCCTACAATAGGAGAATCATCTACTTTTGAGCCGGGAACCAGAATTGTCTGAGTGTAAGGAACCGCACTCCCCCACCCACTAACCGGAACATGAAGAGTCATTACAGAGTTACTTTTTTCGATTGCGGCAGAGTGTTCATTTATTTTTTTATTGCTAGTATTGATATCACCTGCTGAATAAATATCACCCACATCCGCATAGTCAGTTACATCGTTGAGACTAATTGTCCCGTCAAGGTTGTCTATCTTTTCATATTTGCGCATTCCGGTAAATTTGTCATCTTTATAATTTGTTTTCAAATATTCCATTATAGTTCACTCCTGTTCCCTAATGCCCGGCTTCCGAGTCTAAAAGCAAAGTGCTGTTGCCCGGGAAAACAATTCTCAACCAGTTTTCCCAGGTCATAGATTATCTTTTCAATTGCATTTGCCTGATATATTGACGTATAAGCGATTTTCTGCGGCGTTACCGGTGTGCTTGCATGTGTAAAATACACAGTCCTTAACTCAATGATGTTCTGCCGGATACGTTCCATTTCGGATTCGTAACGCCGCTCTCCCTCTTTCCAATTCATCCTACACCTTTTGTACACGGCATTTTTATATCCGTACTTGTTCAGTATTTTGGAAATCCAGGCAACGGCCATTTCCACACGTACCAAATCTGTGTAAGATATACACCCTTTTGCTGTCGCATTGTCAACGTCAGATTGGACACGGTCAAATATAAGATTGTCTATGTACTCATTCATGGATCGTCACCTCCGCCTTTATACTGCCTGCAAAGCTATATGATACACTTTCAATTGTGCCAGTTTTAACACCGTCATAGTCGGTGTTAATATCCACCACCTGCCCAATTACCTTATCCGCAAGTAATACGTCGCAAACAACATTCTCGGCGTGCTGGTAGTACTCATAAACTCTTTCCAATATCTCCGCTGCGTTTCCGTCATACACAAGAGTAGCGTCCGGCACCTCCTTAATATTCTTGTTATAGGTGATGTTCGGGTTCTCCTTTATTACAGTCGATGTGTAGTGATTATATTTCTTCCCTGTCAAGATGACTTCATCACCAGAACCCGTAATATAGGCGTAATTATCGCCACTTGTGTTGATTGACCCGCCCGTAATGGATAAGTCATGGTATGCTTCTTTGAATATCACTTGTGCGGTACCACTGAGATTCCCTTTGTAAATTTCTGCCGTTTCCTCTGACTGCCGATAATCATGGACTGTCAGGCGAACGCCAGTAACAACATCAGAATGTTCCAGTGTAAGACCGCTGAATACCTCGCCATCAGTAAACTCACCTGTCTTTTCTCCTTGTTTTGGATAGATTACAACACCATCGTAATTCGATGTGTCAACCACGGCTCCTATGGCAAAGGCAATCTGCACAAGGGCGTTACGCTTCGTGGTGTAGGGGATATATCCATGTAACTGCACGTTGTCAAAAGCGTCTGACAACATGTAATTAAAATCTTCATCACTAAAGATATCGGCTATCACATCAGGTACAAGCTGCCCGGTATAAATTCCTCCGTGATATTCGTTTCCATCAAGGATACCCAGTGCGTCATGTGCGTCCATATAGTAATCTGTTTTGCTTTTTCTTGCACCGTTTTTAAGATAAAAATTTCCGATTAATCCACCATTAAAGTATAAGGATAATTTCTGCTTCTTCTGTAAATCAAAAGCTATATTGGACTTAGTTCTTACCGTGAAATTCATTGTATTAATGCTGATGTTTTCAGATATAGCATTAATTTCTTGCAAACATGATATTTCTTTTACTTCATCTGACAAAAATTCCCGGTATATCCCGTAGTCAATCCGGGTAAGGAACACCGGTCTATACGGCTTTGATGTGGAGAGGAAAGTTATTATTATCTTATCATAGTACATTACATAGTTGCTGCAAAAGTACTCTGTACCATTTGGCTCATAATCCATGTTCGATATTAAATCGTTGTCAGCATACCATTTTACATTAATGTGGTTTGCGTAGTCTCCAGACATTGTGTTAAAAGTCAGTAATAATCCAACGCTTGTAAATTTCTGGTTAAATGTGATCGTTAATACCGGAGCATCAACATATGTTTCATTCGTTGACCGCGGGAACAAAAACATTTGTGGGTGTAGTCCTTCTCGCGGTTTTAATCCCTCTTGATGCGAAGAATACTTGAAATCCCCGTTGCTGTCTGACACTTCATCGCTGATAAATCCATAGTCAGCCGGGCCATCGGGGAAGTTTACATACTCTCCATTAAGCAAAGCAAATCCCGGCAGGCACAAGGCATAACCGGGATACACTAGATCATCTCGTTTTAGATCAGGGAATTCTTTTCTTATCGTGGTGGCTTTTGGAAATAAGCCTTTTTGTGGGTGTAGCCCAACCCTTGGTTTTAATCCAGGCTCAACCACTTGGGGGTTACTATTTTCTTTCGCATAGGGAGCCACATCATCATATACGATTTTCAGCCCTTCATTGTTTAATACTGCATCAGATATTATTGATTGCTTTAAAAACATCTTAGGGCCTCCTTTGTGGTGCTTTTGCGATAAATTGAACCGACAGACCAGACCACCTGTTAACTTGTTTATCTCCATTTGTGTCGATCTTAACTTCATCTTCTCCGCTTGTTACATATGCTAAAAACTCAAGCGTTGTTTGACCATACGGGAATACCAATGTATGGAATGGTACTGGTGATGTTATGACTTCATAGAAAGTATCATAATCGCCCCTATGATTACTGTCTGGTTCAGCAGTCAAAGTATAATTGTAAAACGTGCCTATTACATCACGGTACATTTCATTGCTTTTAACTCTTCCGCTGTGCTCTGAATCAGTCACCGCAAAGTTGCGCTTGATTCCCGTAACCCATAAGCGGAGGTCGACACCGTCTATGGTAATTAATCCTTTTTCCATCTCATCAACCTCCGTTCGTTACCATTCTAACACCTACACGCTGTGTTTCATTGTTGTTGTACTTATATACCAGTTGCCCGAACTTTGTACCATCAACAATTAAATCTGCCTGTACGGTGCCTCCGCCCAGTCCACCAGCTTCTCCAATTGCTTCAAGCACTGCCTGTTTAATCGTTCCAAGAGGGGACACAACCTCATAATCTTTGTTGTTATCTCCCAGCATAGCTAGGAAATTTCCGGCTTTTGGTGGAACTACCGTGCCGGTAGCTAGCATGGGGACATTATTCGCGTAGGCAGCGTATGGTGCGTTGGAATAAGACGCTACGGAAAAGCTTCTGCTTCCCCCTCCAAAGCCATTAGATACGCTCGATGTTGCAGACCTGGCCCCTGCATTGATTGCCACCAAAGCTGCCCCTATTGCTGCTGCTATTGCAACTGCTCTTAATGCTGCACCAGCGGGACCAGCTACCGCACCCATTGACACTGCCAATATTGCAAAAGCGGAAGCCGCCGCCAGAACACCGGCTATAACTTTTTCAGTCGGTGTCATCTTATTCCAGTTTTTGTATATTTCATAGGCTGCTAGTACAAGAGCACCAACCGCTGCTGCCGTTCCAAAAAAACCAATTGATGTTAGGTCAAGTTTTGACATTAGCCTTGTAAGCACACCCATAAGTCCAGTTTCGGACAAGAAATTCATCATTAACTTAATCTTTGTAACAAATTCAGTTACCTTCCATGCTAAGAAAAAAGCTCCAATTAATCCAGTTATGTAACGGACTTTTTCTTGATTGTTGTTTATCCAATCGGAGAATTCCTTTAATTTTTCGGTAAGTTTCTTTATCGCTCCTATGATTACTGCACCAGTCCACTGTCCAATTGGTTTTATAAATTCTTCCCACAACCATAAAGCCAATGGTTTCAACGCATCAATTGTTGAATTCAAGACATCAAGTCCTGCTGCAACGAGTTCAAGTGCTACGGGTAGAGCTTTTTCCAGTGCCCATTTTGCTAGTGGCAGTAGTACATTATTCAGTAACCATAGCAGCCCATCGCCCACCTTTGATACAATGGGCATAAGACTAACCAAAACTTTATCAAATGCTATCAGCAGTGGACCAAAGTCCAACTTGGAAGCCCAGTTTTTGATCGACTCAGAAGCCTCCCGGAAAAAGCCAGTGACTATAAGCACGATGTCTCCTAAGTGCCGCATAATGTTGGTTCCAGTATCAGCTTCCACCCATGCCTTATCAAATTGATCAGCTAAGTTGGCAACGGTCAATGCTAAATTGTTAAATGTAATCAGTAAGTCATCGCTTACAGCCTTTCCATATCCTTCATCTTTCCAGACCTGCATAAATGACGCACCAACATCGCCAGCAAGCTGTTTAAGACTACCAAACATGGTTTTCACTGCTTCGATTGTAGATGGTCCGTATTGTACCCAGGAATCCTTTATAGGCTGGAATAAGTTGGAGAGTGTCTTTTTTATGTCGTCTGCTAATGCTTTGGCTTCCGTTGAAACCTGTTCGGTTTTAAACATCTGATCCGGTGTTGGACCCTTATATTTATCTGTATCCGCTGGCTTTTGTAACTGTATCAAAGTATCAAAAGCATAGGACGCTTTCTTGACTTCTTTTGCCGCTTCCTTTGCCGCTTTCTTGGTGTCATCTAGACTGGCGGCGTAATCTTCTTGCACTGCAACAGCTTTAACAAAACTATTCTTACCTGCTAGTGCAGCCATGGTCTGTGCGATCCAGTTATTTACATCAACGAGCATAGAAACCAATCTGGTTAGGGCGGGAGTAACATATTCTATCACCGGTGCAAAAGCCGCGGCGAAACTGTTTTTCAGCATGGTGAGAGAAGACATTAATCTCGACAACGCTTTGTTTGTGCTGTCAGAATACCTTGCAATATTCTGAGTACCCTCTTTTATCGAATTAGACACACCGGATAATGCCCGGAAAACCACACTGAAAAGCAGAGAGCGTCCAAGCATACCCATTATGGATAGCTTCGTACTGTTTGCATTTTTCCTGGTTTCTTTAAGACCTTTGTTGAATCCTTTATTTGATCTTGTAGCTTTTTTTTGTTCGGTATCGACCCCTGACAGTCTTTTTTTATACTGTTCGAGTTCCAACTCTGCACGCTTCAAACTGGCGTAGGCTTGATCGTACTCTTTGTCGCCAAAATACAGCCCTTGCTTTTCCAGGGCATCTATCTTCCCTTTGAGAGCATCTACTTTTTGCCCTACATCCATTACTTGAGACCCACTATTCGAAAAAGCATTGCTGATCCCAATTCCAGCCATTCTTGCAATTTGGGGAATATCAAATACCGCGTTTTTCACAAGAGTAATCGCATTCAGCAACATATTAGGCGATTGTTCTGCCCCTTGGAAATCGCTCTTTATTGCCGTTGTCGCCTGAGTAGTAGACTGTTTAACTTCTGTATTTTTTTTACTAACAGTGTCCATTCCAGTCGCATACTTATTGACAAACTCTTGTACTGTATTGCCATAATCAATAAATTCTCCCCTTGCATGCCCATATCTAGGTTCCGGGGTATCACTGCGATCTGGCGACAATCCATTATCCACTGTTATCTTGGCCATCTGTTTTTCAAGACTTTCAACACTGGTCTCCGCTTGCTTTGCGGAGTCTGATATCTTATCTATTTGATCTGCCGCCGATTCGGCTTGCTTTCCTATGCCGCCAAAGGAATTTGCAAGCCCGGCTGTTAGGTCTTTTACTGCTGCGGTTAATTGTTGGAGAGCTTCTTTTAATGTGTTTACATCTTCGATTGCCCCGTCTTTTTTTATTTCCGTGTCAATTAAGACTGTTCCGTCAGCTTGGTTCGCCACATAACCACTCCTTTCCTTGGCTCTGGTTCTGGCTCTGTGGCTCTGACCCTGGCTCTCTTGTTATCCAAAAATTTTTTCAACAGCTTCCATTTCCTTTTTCTTCTGTTCCCAGTTGAGGTCACATAACGCTTGGTTCTCTTTGTAAAACTTGGATTCCCACTTTTCGAGCTTCTCGCCTTTCGCTCGCTTTTGACGTACGTTGATGACGGAAGAATACAAACCATCTCCACCAATCTGCATATAAGCACCAAAAAAGGTCCACCAGTGCATATATTTCACACTGCGGACCTCAGTTCCTATGTTTTTGTTGACCTCCGGGATTATGATAGGTGCATCTTTAAGCCAATCCATTGTTACTGGGTGTGGTTTAAGATCATGAGGGAGGTTCGCATCTAAAAACCAACTAGCCTTTTTTACGGCTTCTTCCATATGCTCCGGCGGAATTGTTTCATAGTTGATATACAGGACTTCAATAAGCACTTGCGTTTTATCCGCCGCGTCAAGTTCCGGGTCACCATATGCGGTCAGTATATCAAGTACCACCCTGTAATCGGTGCGAATTTTGTATAGTTTACCTCCTACTTCTAGTGCTGTAGGTAAGCTGAACGGGTCAATCATTTACGATACTTCTGTGTGTACTTACTAGCCCGGTTGTTTGCTCTTCCCAAACGCTTTCCAGTCTCCTTTTCTACAATGTCCCTTACGGCATATATGATATTTTCAACATACAGTTCGCCACTTTCAAGGGGAGATAGAGGACTGATCTTTTTAAAAAACGCTCCCGACACATCGGCGTTATAAAGATAGTCGATCTCATTTTTTAATTCTTCTTCGACCTCTTTTTTTAACTGCAACACATTGTCATCATTTTCACGTTTTTTCAATCTATCTTGCATAGAATTAAGTACTTCGATGGTATGCTCATACCTTTCCACGATGCCCATGTCAGATGGTGTGAACACAAACTGTCCTATGGTTTCACCGCGCCGATTTTCAATGTCATACACTTTGCTACCGTCATCTATGCGTATTTTGTTTGTTACCGGTTTCCTGTCTTTAATCAACTGATTGCTCATGTCTTATCTCCTTTATTCCCCTGCTGGTATTTCACCCTCTGTAAACTCCGGTTTCTTTGCATCAATAGAAGTCTTTGTAACATAGCCTTTCTTGCGCCCACCATTGAACGCTACATTGTAAGGGATATTGACACCAGCAGTGCCGCCGCCGTAACTCTGTGGTTTAACAATTACTTCTTCCACATAGGCCAGGTGGTTTGCATCTTCGTCATCATCAACAATAACTTCAAGGATCAGAGTCTTGCAGTCATCACCAGTAAGGCGGTCCATTGCAATATCTCTTAATTTGGGATAAAGAGGTTCGTCAGGATTTGCGTAGTATGGGTCGGCATCAATAGATGGCTCATATCCGTTATCCGTTACCCTGGATTCTCCCCAAATGTTTTTAGAGGACTCTGTGTCAGGGTTAAGGCTGACGGCTAATTCCTCCATGTCAATACCTACCTTAAACCATTCAGCAGTTGCCGGCGCATTCTTAAAACTGGAGTCCAGAAAATGCACCAATGCTTTTCTTGCTAATTTCATATATTTTTCTCCTTTCAGCGATCAAATTCATTTTCATATTCTACGGTTACCGGCAATAACCAATCCTGCACGCCATTCTGATTAGGGTCAATGCCGTATGAGTTATCACGGGTAACCTTTTTGATGATCCGTCCTTCCGACAATGCCGGATATGTGGTCAATTTGTAGGCTGTCCCGTCAATAGTTACCGGCTCCTTACATAACCACTTCCCCATGCCGTCCAGAAACGTCTGTGCGTTCATTTTGGCGCGCTCGTCTGTTGAGCCTACCCGATATATCACATAGAATGGATAGCGGCATATCTGGCGAACGTGGGCTGTCACAGATTCTTTTTCACTATAGACTAATGCGCCATTGTCAGCGGAGAAACACATGCCACCGTCTTCCGGTAATTCCTCAAAGGTGATTATCTCACCGTCAAGTCCCGGGTACTGATTCAGCAAGTCTTTCATTGCTTCCGTCAGCACATCATATCCGGTAAAATCTTTTCCTATTGGTTGTGGTTGCTCAGCCACGTTTTCCACCTCCTGCGGTTCTCTTTACATTCTTTACCCACACAGACTTACAGTCTTTTTCTTTTGCTGCATCAAACCAGTTTGCTTGTGCATCGGGGTGGGCCGTCTTGTTAAATACTAAATCTTCTTTAGCCTTGGTCTTGCCGCTGTACTGGCTCACAAGTACCTTACGTTCTCCAAGTCTGGCCCAAGTGCTTCCCGTCGCTTCGCTGACCATAGTCTTTCCTTTGTATAAAAATCGTCCGGCAGGTCCAAAGGCGGCGTATACTTCCCCGGTTCCCTGAATTGCTGCACTTGCCGCCCTCGTCACATTGACAAAGGTTCCTGACTGCATAGCCATAAAAGGAATCATGCTGGTCATAACATCACCGTCAAGGCCGTACTGCGCTTGCTGGTACTGCTTATCAAATCGGGATAGATCAATTTTAATCTGTATGCCGCCATCAACCACGGACCATTTAGGAAAGTGTTTTGTTGCCATGCTATCTCCCTCCGATCTCAAAATGAGGAATCAGTTTGTATGGACCGCCTACTGTGGAAATCAGGTAAACGTCATCATAAGTCTTGTTTAAATAGTCCTGGAAGCCTTTTGTATAATCAGCGTCATTAATGGGGGTCTCCGGGTATTCACCACGCATAAACAAATCTGTGCTTGCGATAAAGGTCAATGTGCCCGTTGGGTCTGCCTGCGCTGCCCACTCCTTGGGACGCATATACGGTTTCCCTGCGATTGCGACAACGTCATCAGCCTTTCCGTACCTCACATGCAACTTGGTCGTGTCTGCGCTTTCCAGTCCAGTCTTAGCCACGTTTGCACCCTTGTCGGTATTCAGGTCAACATTATGTAGTACAGTAGGATACCATGTCGTACCCTGCGTGGTCTTATGCTTATTAAAGATTGTCACTGTGTCGGTATACATGGAATCATCCCTTTCTTACATTGCTATTTTACCCATAGCTGGAAGATAGAAGGATCACCGCCTTTCTATTCTGCCGGGTCGTAGGTTGCTTTGAAAATATCAGGCTTGCAAGGATAAATCTCACCCTTTACACCCTTGATGATAAAATTCCCCACGGAGGCTTCCATGGTTCCCTCGAGTGTCTTCACAAATAATTCGTATGGTAATCCGTGCTGATGATCTTCTGCAAAATACAAAATCCCTTTCTGGTGTGCGTCTATAGCCCAATCCGGAATATAATATTTTCCGTCTCTGCCAATAAAATCCCCGTCATATCTGAATGCCTCAATTACCACCGGTTTCTTTCTATACTTCATAATGGTTCCTTTCTATAGTCCTGCATAAAGCAGGAACACACCGCAATCATCAGTTACGCCAGTAAGGTATTCTCTTGCCGTATCGTAGCAAAGCCGGTTCTGCACCTGTGTATCACCTGCAGCACTGAGTACGGCACTCTTTACGGAAGATGTGGCACTGAATGAAATGGACTCGCTCCCGGAGGATTTGCTTGTGACAATGTTCCCGACAGCATTACCGGATTCATCAGTACTATAACCGCCAGCCTGCGCCATCTTCTCCGCTGCCTCTATCTCCTGCAACTTCTCAGCCACGGCGCACACGGCTTTCTTTACCTTTGTTGCCGCTCGCTCATTGGTAGGGAGGCCAGACACCAGGCGGTCAAACGTCATAGTGTCCAGCTTATCACTTGCCATTTCAGCAAAGCGGTTGAAGTCATCTTCTGATATCTTCGGGCCTAACCCAAAGTATTTTGTTGAGTAAAATTCATAATCCGCATAAGCCATGGCTGTATCTCCTTAACCGTTGGACTTAATTAAACCAATAGGGATATTTTTCTCCTTGAATTTAAGCGTCCAGTTTGCCTTGTTCCCAAGTTCCGCATTTGTCGGGGATTCTCCTACGATACTTTCAGCCTTGATAGAAAAGCCGTTCGGGTGGATAACTCTACCCTGCTTTGTGTAAAGTTTCTCAATACCGGCTGATGTTTCGGGATCGTAGTCAGTGTAATATGGGTTCTCATAATTGTTCTTCGGACAAGTGAGGAATGCCCCTTGACCGATGATATAAGACTTATACACCGGATTAGCGCCAGACGTATCAATTGTAAATCTGTCGGTCACAAGCGGAATCAGTCCGCCAATAGTAGGAAGCTCAACCTCTCTCTCAATGGCATTCGTGATGGTGTACTTGTTGTAATCGACCAGCCCTAATGCTTTGTATTTCGCAAAGATATAAGAGTTGATCAGGTAAAGCCCGAACCCGTCAGCCATGTCACCGAGTGCTTTCTGCTGTGCATAGATCAGGGTTGTGGCGTTGATGCTGTTTGCTTCTTCTGGTGTTGCTTCTGCTTCTGCACTTAAGTCGGTGATATGGTTCGCCATGCCCGCAAGCTGCATAATAGCATCAGCAGTTGTCATTAGGTCCCTGGTCCACACCTGGCGGTAGTATCCTGCCACGGAATTGGCAACATGTGTCATAGGCGCTGCCCCAGTCAACTCTTTCGTAAAGTCTTTTGCTTTCCAGGCTTTCATTCGCTGGATCATCATTGCGGTCTGCTTGCCTCCGCTGATTTCAGAAGGTGTGTTATCTGTCATACCATCGTTGTTTAATGCCTGATCGTCGTTTTCATCAATGGGTACGTAGAAAGGCAGTGAAGCAACGTTGCCCTTTGTGCCGATTAAATCCATGATTGTATTGTCTTCCACCATGATACCGGAAGCGTAAATCTTGTCATTCCATGTGGGCTGCTCTGCCATGTAGCCGGAGAATACTTCCGGGTCAAAATCAAAACCGCCGAATTTTCCTGTCATTGCCATATTGTCATTTCTCCTTCTTTTACTGTGTTAAACTTTTATAGAGTTCCGGGCTTTTCGTTTTTAAAGCCATTCTTGCGTCAAGGTCCATCTTCTGGAAGGATTCCTTTGTAATTCCCGTCTGGTTCTTTCCCTGTCCCATGGGCATTGTGATAACTACCTTGTTACCTTCTGCTGCCTGCTGATTCGGGTCGATAAGAATGTTAGGAATCGGATTGCCGTCTTTGTCGGTCACGATGGTTTTAAAAATATCCTCAATGGACCGTCCTTTTGCTGTATCCTTGCTTAATTCTTCTGCGAGCTTGTTTCTTACACTGTCAGCAGTCAAAGAGTTTACAAACTGCTTCTCACCCATAAACTTGTCAATGGTCACATCTAACTGGTGCTTTGATTCGTCAGCCAGCCGAGCCGCCTTTTCATCTTCAAGCTGTTTTGTGAGGGTATCAATCTGTCCCTTGTATTCATCGAGGTTTACACCATCAAAAGCCTTTAACTGCTCCTGCACGGTATCAAGGGAGGCTTTGAGTTCGTCTCTCTTAGCAGTAGCTTTCTCATACTCTGCAACGGTGCGGTAATTCTCTTTCCATTCCTTATCCAGAGTCGGCTTTTTGTCCTCTGGTACCTCGATGCCTAAGCCTGTTAAAATTGCATATATATCTTTCATTGTCATATCCTCCTGAAATGATTTGTTGACCGCTCTTTCTGCGGTTGGGATTTGCCCGATAGACCACGAGCGGGGTAATATAAAAGAGCCAGTGCATAAGCACCCGCTCAACTTAGCTTTGAAATATTAATTTTCCCTAGCGTGATATCGACCACACTTTCATTTTTGCACACTGGGCACCACAAAGGTAACCGCTTAGCTTCGGTATCTGCTCTTATCCTGTTTTTGGTCTTTCTGCCGCATACCGGGCATGTGACCCATGTTTCTGATTCTCTCATGCTATTTCCTCGCATTGTTGTATCGTGTTGCGGCTCCGTTTGCTGCCGCTGCCTGTTCTCTGTTCCACTTTGCTATGTTCAATCGCTCTGTGAGCTTCTTAAGGTCATTATCCTTGCAGAAAACATTGTAAGCGGCGTTCTGCCGTCTCAGGAGTGCTGCCTTGCGATCGTATTCCTGTTGCAGTTCAAATTTAAGAGGTTCATCTTTCACCGAATCAACCGCCGCTTTCATTCCCACAAGTTCCTGTTTGGTCTTTCGAATCCGGCGTTCTAACGCCCTTTGCTTCTTGTTAAGTGTCTCTATTCGTTCGTTGTCTTCTGTCTGCAAGTCAGCAAAAGGATTATTCACACCATCACCCGGTCCGAAGCTATGGCGGCAGTTTATACCACATAGCCCCGTAATCGTTCCGTAGCCAGTTGATTTGATGAAGTCCGGGAACTGCTTCGTTCTACCGGTTCGGCTAAAAAACTGTCCTTGCCACCACAGATGATTAGATGGATTCTGACCACCGTCCCCGGTTCTGGCTCCCAAGTGAGCCGATGTGAGGATTATATCCCAGTCCATTTCAATCATTCGGGTTAACTGTATGCTTCCCGTTGCCTGGCTGATTCCAGTACGTACAGAACGTGCCACAGCCGTTTCTAGCGTGTCTTTATGCCCCGTTGGATATTTGACAGCCCCACCATCTGAAATGGCATTACTGATGGCTTCCTGCACCGCCTGATTGTAGGATACTGCCCCAGAAGTTACCAGCCTGTAAGCGTTGTCACACTCATTGATATATAGCTTCTGTGCCTCTACTGCCGTTGTCCGGGTGAAGTTCTGTATCTCGCCGTTTGTGGCTTCATACTCCCTTTGCATTTGCCTGACCAGTACAGGGGATTGTTTCAACGGTGTGGGGTTAAGCCCGGCTTCATGGTATATCTTATCATCATATTGCAGGGCCTTAATTCCGGCTTCTTCCATGGCTGACTTTACTTCTTTTTGCTGCAGCTTAGTGTATACGGTTACCTGCTTCTGGATATCTTCCAGCAGTTCCCCTGCTTCTTGTAATACACCAATCTGCCACTTATCGGAAGCAGTAAAGAGGTAGCCAGCACCACGGCCCAGCCTTGCACCGATTCTTCTTAAGAGCAAACTGATTATGTATGACCTGAGCCGGGAAGCGTATTCCTCTGACTGTTCCGCTACCCTTTGCAGATATTCAGGGGTTAACATTTAATCACCCTTTTCTTGAATTTCTTATCATCACAAGTGCAATAAGCGTAATGCAAATTATAGCGATGTTCATTGTCGATGTGGCCATTATACTTCCTCCGTTTCACTTTCATAGAAAAATTCAATGCAACCTTTTTTTACAGAGCCATGCGAC
The DNA here is from genome assembly GCF_007115105.1 of Clostridium sp. HBUAS56010. Lineage (GTDB taxonomy): Bacteria > Bacillota > Clostridia > Lachnospirales > Lachnospiraceae > Lacrimispora. Next base: position 22,890 of record NZ_SULJ01000016.1, on the reverse strand, counting down.
CCGTCAATGAATTTGAAATCTATAAATTGATGGTCCTTTATAAAACTGTCAGCCATGATGGCTTTCATGACTTCATATTGTAAATCCACCTCATGGATAATCCCTCCATGCGTAGCTATATCAATCATGTTATTCCTCTCCAAAAAGCTCAGGGGCTTCTTGATCCGCCTTAGCCTCTGCTATCATGGCTTTGGCTTCTTCCTCGCTCATACCCTCAAACTTCTGGTAGTACAGCCATGCCGGTACTTTGCCCTGGACTACATACTGCCACCATCTAGCCCGGTCCTCTTCACGATTGTATGTAATGTCCCCGAAATCGTAGGTTGTTTCATACGTTCCCGCTGGAGCCAGCCCGTACAGGTCAGCAAACACATTCAGGGCATAGATAAGACCGTCCATGCAATCTTCCAGCTTATCTCTTACATCTTTGATAAACTGGATTGTACGACGGTCGTCTGATTCTACCTGTGTAGCTGTTACCATGCCCGTTTTCTGGTCAAGCACAAAGTATCCGGATGAGAATCCTACTTTGTAACCGAGAATTGATAATTCATTGTTGAATCCCTTTATTCTTATTTCGGTGTTGAGTTGTGGGTTGATTTCTTGATAAAATTCTTTTTCACCTTGCCCAAATACATTTTTGATGAAATGTGGTAACCCCTTAATACTCTCCCACAAGCCCTTCCTGCCCAACTTTTCACCGGAAGGAAGGAACAACCTATCATCGGCAAGAACCATTCTCCTGCTTTCCTTTATTTCCTCACTGTTCCGGCTGTAAGCAGTATCAAGGCTCTTAAGTTCTTCAAGCACATTCTGAAATATAGGTAACCCCAGTGGGCTGTTAATATCTAGATTGTTCGCCTGTGGTGTGCGGAATATCCCAAACAGCATACGGTCCAACGATTTGCCTTCCGCTGTCATAAGTGATACGTCAGATTCAAGTCCGGCCCACTTGGTATCCTCGATAGGTACCGCTCTGCCTTTTTCCCCCTCGCTGGTGCTCATGTACGTTCGGTTGCTTATGAGGTATTCTCCTGTATTTTCAATGAATCGGTGATATTCAAACTTTGTATAGTATTTTTGCTTTGAGAGTATACCACTCTCCGTATACTGATCCGCGAATATAACACCTGTCACATTGCCATCATCGTCAGCGTCCACGATCTGGAAACTGTTAGGTAGAAGGAAATCTATCCCCTTACCATTTGGCTTAAGGATAAACGTTCCGGCAGCACACCCATATTCCAGCCACTCCCTGAACTTGAAGTACCTCTTGTCAATCTGCTGTTGTAGCCATTCAGCCCTTGGTGATCCGTCAATAGTAACATGGATAGCCAGTGTGGCGAGCCGGGCCGTCTCTTCACAAAGTGCCTTACCGAATCCAATAGTACGTACATCATTCTTAGTACTTAGCCAGTGTGGGCGGTTCTGGTAAACGTTCATACATTGGTTTATAGCAATATCCATCTCTTGTGAGGTGACTGGCTTCACGTCAAATTCTTCTAATGCCTCGTTCTGAAATTTCATGCTCCACCACCTCCTTATTGCTGATACCAGTCCCATTTAATCACCACCAGTAGGGTTATACTTTTTGAGTGTTTCTGTGGCCACTCTGTTTAAAGCCTCAATGCTGTTTCGTAACGTATCAAATGATTCATTAAATCCTTTTGCAGCAGTACCAATCTTGTCAAACGTTTCCTTAAGCCTTTCGGACGAACTTGTATTTTTTATATCGCTCGCAAGCGTCTTATCTTTTGCAGATTCAGCAAACCATGGGTCTTCTATGAACTCGCATTCCTTTACTCTTGCATTCACAGTAACTACCGTGCCGCTACAATATGAACAAACGATATTAACTCTCCCGCCCTCCATAGATATTTTTGTCATTTCGTCTGCCTTGAATATCTTATCTTCTACCTTTACCGCAAAGCGTTTATTAACCTTCATTATGCACTATTCCCCCTTCTCATTGATAATGGACTGGTTGCATATCGCAGGGCATCAATCCAGTGGTTATTTTTATCAGGATAATCCGGTATTACTTCTCCGTTGCTGTCTACCTCATGCTCATACTCTATCATTTCTTTATAGAGCCTTGGTGTTCGTGCTGGGTCAACAACGATCTTACGGCACTGAAGCCATTCAAAGGTATACTTGACGCTGCCCGGCCCGCCATTCGCCTGTCTTGCTGGCAGTCCTGCGTCTCGGAAGTCTACAATACTTTCCTGTTCATCAAGACCACATCGGATTTCGTAATCATCATACCCTTTGGCTTTAATCTGTCTTGCCATCTCAGCATTACGAATCTTACAGCCGCCTAATTCATCAATGGCATATATGGTTTCTGTATTGTGGTTGTAGTAACACCTCACAAACGCTTTAGGATCAGGATACCAGCCCCAGTCTTGCCCTTGGTATATCCGGTCCATTCTGGCAATCTCTTCATTGGTGATTGTTCTGATCTCCAGAAACTCAAATATATTAGTTCCCAGTCCTACCGGGTTACCGAGGTATTCATGTTCATATGCTTTCGGGTTGGCTTTGCGCAGGTGTTCAGCATCATCAACAAACTGTTTGCCCAACCATTCAACCGGAACCGTGGTGTAATCGCTCTTATGCCTTAGTGACCCCTCATGCGGTTCCTGGACATAGTTATTTGCCCAGTTTGACTTGCTTATCGGTGGATTGAATGTCTTGAACACAACAAACTTAGGTCCGCCCCTCAATATTGACTGCTGGACCATTCGGATCTCTTCAATGCCTGCAAATTCGTCTAATTCCTCGAACCATAGGTATTTAAAATAGCCCTTGCTTACTTTTGCTGACTTAGACTTCTTAGCCTTATCAAGTCCCTTGAACATGATTCGCTGTCCCGTGGGCTTATACACACATCTGTATGGGCTGGTCTTGCAACGCCATAGGTGATTAACCTCCAACGCATCAATGGCCCATAGAATCTGTTCAAACACGCTATCACCGATTGTATTACCAACTTTACGATAAACAATTGCATTAGCGTTCGGGTCCTGCATCATGCCTAAAACGATTTCAAGCCCCACAAAAGAGGATTTCGTGGAGCCTCGCCCGCCGTACAGATCATAATAGGTGTGGTTTCCGTCTACAATATCCCAATGCACACCATAAAAGGAAGGAGCGATTAAGTCAGTGAGTTTAACTTGATTCTGGTCTTGGGATATCATTGACGATCACCACTCTTTCTGACTGTTCCTTTTCATCTGCCGTGAGTTTATTTGTTTGAGCCTCGATCTGAGCTATCTTAGCCAATTGTTCTGGCGTTGCCATTCCCTTGTGATCCGACAACCATTGCAAGGCTTTCATTCTATCAGCGAGCTTTACCTTCACACCGTCTTTACCTTGTGAAACCTCAGATATGAGGCTACCATCTACCTCGCTGCTTTCATTCAAATCAACGTAAGATACGGTTGCCGTCCGTTCGTTCCCGGCTTTGTCGGTATATTCAATATCTTTCTTCCCGAACGTCAGGTAATCAGTTATGTCCGAATAAGCGATATCCATGTACTTCTGAAAAATGTCTTCTTCACTCAGAAACGCTTTGGCATATCTATCTTCTTTTAGCTTCATGATTTCCGTTCTTACACAAGGGTTTACAAGGAGCTTATATCCTTCTGCGTTTGCCACGTCATAGCTCACGTCATAGGCTTTCTTATAGCTTTGTGTAGCATTGAATGACTTACTATAATAAACACAAAAAAGCCGTTGCTTGTCGGTTAGGTCCTCATTACTCATTACTGACTCAACTTCTTTAGCCACCGCTTTTTTCTCTATTTTATCATGTTGTGCTTTCTTTGTTGTACATCGTTCCTTCGATTGTTGTACAACATTCCATTTATCACGGCTCTTCCATACCGCAATTACCTTTTCATCTTCGTTCAACATGGCGGCAATCTCTCGGTTCGTGATTTCTCCACCATGTTGCTTATATATATCAAAGGCTTTATCTCTGTTTGGGCTTCTTACCCTTGCCAAGTCTTGCCACCTCTCAATCGTGTTGTTTTTGTAACCCTATCTATTTATTTTTTTCTTTTATTAGCTACTAGGAAATTAATTGTTTCTTCTAACAGCTTCTCTTGTTCTTCGTTAACTTTCTTAGATACTTCGTCGAACACTTTTCCAGTTAATTCAGCAATTGTTCCATCAATTACTGGTTTTGTAACAATTTCAAGCAGACTCTGTATTCTTCCTACTATATTTTTTATTTCTTCAATGCGTTCATATTCCTCATCCATTTCATTACTATACAACATTACAGTTAAAATAAATTTACTTTTTTCCATCCCGTAAATATAACCGAATAATTCTTCTAACCCATTCGGTTTCTTGCTTGATAGGGCGATGTGAAAGTCAATTATTCTCATGAGTAACAATGACACCTTTCGGTTGTATTCTGCTGTAACTTCAACTATTTGATCACAATACTTCAGTTTCTCTTCTCTCTTTTGCAGCTTCTTCCCATCAAGTAATGTTTTAAACAACACATATAGAGTTATGGCTCCACCAATGATTGAGCCTAAATACCCGCCCCAAAAACCAATCCATTCGTTAGAAGTATCAGTATTTATAAAATTAAAGCTCACTAAAAAAGCTATCCCCATGGGTATAAATGCAAAAACCAATATAGCAATCAAAACGTATGTAGCGATGTTAAACTTTTTCATAATGTTTCCCCTTTTTACTTCCATAATACACCATATTATGGCAAAAGAAAACACCCATCAAGAGCTATCCCAAGACAGGTGTTTCCAAAAGGAGGGTAATTATGATGTACTGGCTGACACAGCGTACCCGGAATTGAACCAGGATTGCAGCCGGGGTGTTCTGCTGTTCTACCGATTGAACTATGCGCTGCTATGCCGGCTTCCCGGCAAGCCTTAGAGTTTATAGTCTGGTAAGGGAAAGTCAGACTGCACTTGACGTAATATGTGCTTCCTTGGGAGGAAATTTGAAATATATGTGTTGGGAACACTTATATTTTTCCCATCTTAATAATACCATATAAGTACCGTGACAAACGTGACACTTTCACTTGACAGCCAATTATTTTATATTTTAAAGCATTTCTTCAAAGTCAACAGATTCACTATAATACCCGTTGGATTCCCCATACCACCTGATTGTTACATACCCTTTAATTGTTGCAAGCTTGTAATATGTCCATGTGTAGCTGTCAGTATATTCAGCCAGAGGTGGGTTTTCTGAATTTGATTCTTCCTCTGCCATAGTGATTGGGTATCCAATTAGGTCAGGAACATTACCAGCTACATCTTCAATCCATACGCTTTCGCAACAATCTTGATAGTGTTCCATTTTGTACCTTTTACCATCTGAGCAGGTAAATATTACTTCCAAACCGTCCTTTTCAAGCCCTTGTATATCCACAATTGTCTTTCCAAGTAATTCGCTGAACTCAGCTTTTTTATTATTCATATAATCTCCTCTCAATGGCCGGTTAATTTGCATTCATGAACCTGGAAAACTTTTTCTTACAGGCTTCTTCCGTATATCCATCACCCATAGCCTCTGCAACTTCTTTCCAGTTCATTCCGTCCACGCAACTGTACATGATGATGTTCCTAAGCTCGCTCTCTTCCATGCTGTACAGAAAGGCTTCTACATCAATAACCTTTCTTTCTAGGGCTACAACGTGTAATTCCTTCTTAGCTTTCCTTTCCCTAAGATTTGCACACTTCTTGTTTATGTCCTCATAATCTCCACTTCCTCGGATAATGCAAATACCTAAAGGTTTCTTTCCTCTCTTGCCTTTGGTAACAACGTCCGTTACTTCTCTTTCTAGCGGCCTCATACTGTCTATTTCTCGCTGTAGTTTATCAATACGGGTTTCCTCTGCGTCTATTTCTTTTTTGATGGAGAGATACTGTTTTAACACACTCTTATCCGGTTCCAAACTTTCACCTCCCTGCTTCCAGTATTTTTAATCTTGCCGCGTCCCACTTTTTCCACAAAGGCTCACTCCTGGTTTTGCGGATCACCTCGTCTACCGTCTCAAACAAATACCTGCCCTTGTATAGTTTTCCTGTATCCGCGCAGGCCGTAACCGTTTCTTGTCGATTTCCCCAATGGTCGGCTATTTCTCTGGAAGTGAATTCTCCTTCTTCTTTACCGCCGTCATACACTGCAAATATTTTTCTTGCTGCCATCTTCCTCCTCCTCTCCAAAAGTCTGTTCCAGTTCCTCCCGGAATTCTTTTAATGCTTTCCATTTATCAAACAGCTTTACTTTCTCTGACACATCGCAACTCTTCATACATTTGTCGTCGTATACCTGCATTCTATTTTCCAGGATATCAAATACTTTCCTGACTGCAATATCTGACTTCTCCAGCTCCGCTACTCTCATTCTCAGTTGCTCATTGTCTTCCCCTGGCATAGATTTACCTCCTTATGCTCCGATGCTCATATACCGGTTATGTACCTGCCTTAAATGCTCCTTGTTTGCCGCGGCGTAAAAACCTAACGTGGTAGACGGGTCCTTATGCCCCAATATCTGCTGGATATCCTCAATGGCGCAATCTTTTATTCTCAGAGTGGTTGCCATTGTTTTACGGAATAAATGAGGATATACTCTGCGCCTTAATCCAGCCTTTTGTCCTAGGCGTCTGATTATTAGCCTCAAACCGTCCTCATGCACTGGACCATGTGGTGATCTGACCTCCGTAAAGAGTGCTTTGCTTTCGTCTTGTCTTGACTCCAGGTACTTGCGCAGATGTACCCTTGCCACATCGTTGAGGTACACCGTCCTATAGTCAGAGGTCTTATGCGCATATATAACAATCTCTCCGGTATCCCAGTCTACATCGTCAAGCTTGATTTCCGGCACCTCTCCAATGCGCACTCCTGTACTGAGAAGGAACTCCATTAATGCCCGCTCTCTTAATGTGGTACAAGACACCCTTAATTGCTCCACTTCCACACCCTTAAGATAGTCAATGGGTGGCTTACGCTCTTTCTTAACTGGCACAGCTTCGACGGGGTTGACATTGATAGCTCCATGCTTACGGAACCAGGTAAATACTGCTGAAAGGAAGCGGCGTTCGTTATTTACTGTTCTAACGGAATTTCCTTTCGCCGCGTACTGATCCAGATAGTATTTAATGTCCACAGAGGTGATGCGCCGGATATTCTTATCAGTAACGCAGAGCATGTTACGCATTGCACCTAAGTATGCCTTTATGGTTTTTGCACTGAGACCATCTTTTTTAACGTTCATCTCATATCCTTGTAAGAGATATAAATTGTCATCCATTTCTGTTGACAACTCTGTGTCTTTCCTTTTTATCTCCACATAATATAGAGCCTTGATCATCACAGTTTCCAATATCCTTAGCACCTCTGTGCTTACATGTGGTTCCATCTGCATTAATACATCATTGATTATCCTTTCTTCCATTTTTTACCCCTCCGCAAAAGCTGTTTTACAGTCGCCTTTTTATATTCTTTGTGTCATTTTTCCCATAAAAAAATCTACCAACTAAATATCAGTTTTAATTGATACACCAATCTTCATTCCTAACCTGGCAAGCATCACCCAAATGAATCATTTCTGGATAATTCTCACGGGCTGTCTGTATGGCATACTTATCTATTTCAGTTGCATAATACTTCCCGACATTTGCTCCCAGTTTATCCAGGGCTATATGTCCGCAACTCATGCCGTCATACATGGACATTACATTTACCTCTTCTGCGGTGATGCCCGGAACGAAAGAAAGAATATGCGCTATAACATCAACCGTCCAGCCGTTTCCAAGCATTTTATAAGCTTGTGTGTTGCTAACTGGAAAGATGTATGTATCTGGTACGGTCTGCAATCTCATACACTCTTTTACTGTCAATTTGCGGATTATGTAATATCCATCGGGTAACTTTATCGGATACTGCTCACCTTTAATGGTTATTTGTCCATTACTAACTTTGTAAACCGGATAAGATTTACCAGCCCAGGACTCAATGACAAGATTATCTTTTTGCACTGTTGTAAGTGTATTGGTCTTTCCTGAGTATTGAGGTTCATAGTTTTGTTGCACTTTTCCGTCTTTATAGCGTCCTCTTTCGGCTATGCACATCGGTACTCCAACGCAAGTCTTTTTGTCTATATTGTTTCCTACCATATTTCTGATCCCATCTTTGTAATAAGTTGCTCTTAAGCACTGTGCCTTACCCTCTACCGTTGTGTTGACTGGTACTGCTGCTAGAGTTGCTCCATATGTGCTGGAATAAAAAGCATTAGCGGTAGAATTTTTATAATATTGAGCCTTAATTGTCCTTGCCTTACCAAATCCATCATCATTTAACGGATAAGCATTCCCTAACCCATTTATTCCAAACGGTAACGGTTCTGCCGCCATGTGTCTAGAATATGAATGCTGGCTCTTCGGATCATATGTACCGGCAGTTTTATAATAATTTGCATCTAAGGTATAGCTTTTTTCCTTCCATGCCATACCAGTATCCAGAATATCCTTTAACAGAATACCTTTGTCTTCTGGCTGTGTAACCCTGGGAATATTAGTCCAATACAATCTATTACGATTCTGTGCTGATACCAATGCAGAGTTAATCAATATCGGTTCAACGCCCAACTCCTTTGTGATCTGCTCTTTTATTGCAGGAGACATTGATTTATTGTTCTCATAAAGGAAGTAATCAGGTTTATATTTCCTAAGTCCGATTACATAGTTTTCAAATAACTCCCACCCTAACCCAGATGGTTCTGTCTCTCTATTCTTGGTCTGGGCTATCGACCAGTGAGTGCAAGGGCTACCGCCCATATATAATTTAATCATTTTTATTTAGGAGTAAAGACGTCTTTTTCGCTGCGCAGCAAACCTCTTACTCCTTTCTTTTATTCAGTTCAATTCTAATTTTACATACTTAATATATTTTTTCTCCATGGGTGACTTTGGGGTTGTGCAGTATTCACCGGTTTAATTGCAGCTTCCTCTATCTTGAGCCCCTTTTGAATTCTACTTCGCAGCGTTGAGTAACATATTCCGTTGCTTTCTGCCAATTTTACAATGTGCTCTGGAATAGTTCTTTCTCTTTTTCCATTTAATCTCATCATGCTTTCCCTGGAGCTTACAAGCGGTAATGTTGCGGCATCAAAATACGTCCACCCTCTTCTAATTCTGTACCTGTAGGTATCTTTATTGATTCCATTTTTTTCTGCTAATTGTTTATATTTCTTATATTCTTCTGGCTTTTCGCTTTTTTTTAGGACAGGAGCGGTAATAGCTTTTTCTGCTCTCCACCCTCGTAAGATTCTTGACTTTACTGTTTGCTCGCAGATTCCTGCTTCGGCAGCCTTTTTGTAATCATCAGGTGAGAGATAACTTCCCATAACATCACGTGGCATTCTGTTTCCTCCTATCCGCACAAGCTGGACATACAGTCCATAGCCTTATTTTTGTCCTTTTCCTCAAGCTCTCTTATGATGTGAATATATGTATCCTGGGTAGTGGTAACATTGGAGTGCCCCAGCCTTTTTGATACACTTGGAATTGATACCCCCGCAGCAAGCAGGACGGAAGCATGTGTATGTCTAAGACAATGTGCAGATATCACCGGCACACCTGCCTCTTTGCAATATCTTTCCGAATAATTATTCAAGGTAGAATTAAATACCCGATCTGCCTTATCAAAGAAAAACGGTTCATCTGCTGGAAAGCCCTTGATCAGCTGCCCAAACTGTTCTGTCAAGCCGGAATCTATTGTTACTTCCCTTACAGAGGATTGATTTTTTGTAGGCATGAACCTTCCATTTGCAGATTTATAATTCCAGGTTTTGTTCACCCTTATCTTTTTATTAGCAAAGTCAAAATCATTGGGTGTTAATGCTAGCCCCTCCGCAAATCTGAGGCCCGTTTTAGCCAGAAGCAATATGAGCCAATCAAATCCGACCCTATCAGTGTGGAGCGGCAACACATTCAGCAGTTTTTCCAGTTCATCCCTGTTGAGATATTTCATTTTCTTCTCTGCCGGCATTTTCCCCCGGATTGCTACTTTCCGCGTAGGGTCCCGCTCTATTAACTTCTCATCGTAAGCGTCCAAGAGGCACGCTTTGAGCTGACGATGGAAGTCCATGACCGTCTGCTTTTCATGCGTAAGCGCATAGTCATTTATTAATTGCTGATACTCCCTGCGTCCTATTACTTCCAAATCCAGTGTAGGAGCCAGTTCTTTCAACCGCATATATGTCATCCGGTACTTTGACAATGTTACTTCTGCCACTGTCCCGGATTTGTATGCTTCAACCCAACTTTTGAAATATTCATAAAAAAGCATTTTGCACTCCTTCCTGCTATTTGTTGTTCCACAGCCTTTCTACTAGGTCCTGTGCATCGTACAACTTTATCCGCCCTCTCTCGGTTAAACTGTCCAGGACAATTGTATTCCACACACATAGGCCGTCTCTCAATACTCTCAATTGTTCTCTGGTTATAACAACCTTTTCATCAGCTTCCATGGTTTCCTCCATTCAATTCTGATCTTCTCATGCTTTACATTCCCCTTCCTGCTGCCCTGGCAGCTTAAATAACCTTATTCCCGTGTCTGTATGGGCGGCTCTTGTTGAACTGGTGCTTCTCAACTATTGCTGCTTCCAGATCAATCCCGTAATGATCGCACATATCCATGATTCTGATAACCGTATCGGCAAGTTCACTTGGTATCCCCTCTGGCTTGTTATTCTCACCGTAATATGTTTCAGTTTCTTCCTTACCGTCCCGGTATTCCTGCAGTGCCTCTGATAACTCGCTATGACAGAGTGCTATTAATTCACCAAAGGTTCTTTCTTCTCCGTCCCACCAGCCATGATCCCTTGCATTCTGACCTACCTCTTTTACTAATTCATTTATCTGCATTTTCTTATCTTCCTTTCCTGCTGCCTTGGCAGCTACTCAGCGTAATAGTAACAATCCCCGTGGCATTCAATATGTCCCATGGGGCATTCGTCAATATCCAGAGGGCTTCTCTCTTCTTCATCTGCACAGCATTTTGCGCTATCTGGCAAGCAGAAAACCTCAACTCCATCTTGCATCATATCCATATTATTCTCCTTCCTGCCGCCCCTCGAATTTAATCAGGAGGTTTTTAAGACCAGTGTTTGCCTCTTCAATCTCGTATGTATCCGCTCCTGCTCCCATAGCTTCAATTCTGGCTATTGCTCTCTCATTTTCTTTCAAAGCTTCATTGATGTAGGCTTTTGCAAGTATCACCGCTCTTTCAACTGCTTCCGGCTCCAGGCCAGTGTCTTCATACTTTTTCAGTTGATCCCATAGCCCCACGTAACTTGGTAGTTTGTTAGAATCTTGAAATCCCAGCTTAATATCGTTGGTTAATCTTTTCATTTTTCACCTTACCTTTCTAATCCGGTAAACTTGCATTTACCTTTTTGTTGGCTTTACCAATATGGTCACTCTACCGTCTTGTACTGCCACCTCTTGGAATCCCATTCCACCGTTACCGGAGCATGACACTTTATACACGGCGCATCGAACATCTTATCTGTAATGTTGGTTTTATGACGGCATGTGCGCTGTCCGCATTCGTGCATTACATACATAGGCACAAGCCCCGTAAGAGGTGTTACATGCCCGCATTCGCAGTAGTGGCGAGTTATGTATGCCTTAGTGCAATACCCACGCTCCTTTCCACATTTCTCGCATCTGATGTATAAAAACCCTTTATACTTCTCCATGGCATCCCTCCGTCAATACTGCTCTCCGATCCGTTGCATATAAATCTCTTTGTAAGGCATCGTCCCTCTGGCAGGTTCAGTTCTTTTACCTCTCACCGCCATATACTCCACGACTACTACACGTTTAAGCTTTTCAACCACAACTGCATCATTATCTTTTTTAGCATACCTGGGATTTTCTTCGATGCTGTAAACTGGTGTCCGGTAGTTCACATGCTCGCCGATTTTAATTGAGGTTTTTAAAGTCTCTATATCCTTTACGCTTACGATCATTTACTGCCTCCTTTAAGGTTTTCTATAAGGTCCTGGTTATTCTTTTCGGCTATGTACTCTCTGACTGATTCCTCCGGGAATGCTATCTGATAGGTTCGTTCCTTGATCCGGTTGGTGATCCGGTCATCGTAATTTAAGTCATTGAGGGACTCGTTGCTTGTAAAGATCGTAACCTTGCGTCCGACATACCGGTCATTGATTATCTGGTAAAACTTGTCGTTTACCCAATTGGTAGGAGTCTCGGTCCCGAAATCATCTATAATCAAAATTTCAACCGCTGCCAGGGAATCAAGTAACTGGCTTTCCGTCTCGCCATCATCACCCGGTTTATTATTAAAGGTGCGCTTAATCTCCTTGATGATTGTTGTAGACCCCGCAAACTTTACCTGATGGCTTTTAAGCAGTTCATTTGCGATTCCTACAGCCATTCTGGTCTTGCCCGAACCTTTTGTCGCTGAGTGGAGATAAAGCCCCATACCGCGCCCCTGCATATTCTTAAAGTTCGTCAGATAATGAGTCACTGTCTTTGATGCAACCGCTATTAAATTCCGGCTCTCAATGGTTTTATATACGCTCAGTGAGAAGCTCCGCAACTTCACATCTTTAAACGCTTCCGGCAGCTCTGCAAACTGCAACCGCCTGGAGGCTACCATCTTATCCCAACATTCGCATTTTCTCCCGTACTCATATCCATTTTCTGTGTAATAAATCCAACCAGATCCGTTACACTTAGGACATACATCAGTCGAAACCGTTGAATCCGTCAAAGTCTGTGCTGACCCCGGCTGCAATCGCTTCTGCGACAAGTCCCTTTTCATTCGTTCCAGTTCGTCCTCCAGACGTCCCATTATTTGATTCCCCTTTCCCTTGTGATTGATTAAGATATCCGTCAAACTTAGAGCCGAATAGTGTTTCTGGTCTTAGGTACTGTTCCATCTTTCCACCCTTCCATTCTGCGGTCTTATTGTCTATTACTCTTTTAAAGTCTGCCAATGTGTAACCTTCTGAAAATCTACCGTTGATATGTCCCTGGGTAGCCTTGCCTTGCCACCGATACGCTTTACCCGTTTTACCGTTCAAGTAATCAATAATTTCTTGGTAAGGAGGCTTCTCGACTATTTCTTTAATATCTTTCTTTAATATCTTTCTTTTTTGGGGGGTGACGTCTTCCCCTGTACCACTGGTGACGTCTTCCCCTGTACCACTGGTGACGTCTTCCCCTGTAGGTGAAGTCTTCCACTGTGGGGGTAAAGGGGACCACTCTTTTATCCTTTTATTCAGCTTCACTTTCTTGGGGCTGGTGTAAGTTGGTTGCTGTGTTACAGTGATTACTTTCCCTTCTTGTAAACTGTTTATTACCAGGGCAACACTCTTTTTATTTAACCCGGTACCCTTCGCTACAAAGCCATTCGAAAACTCGCATTCCTTACGACCGTAGCCATAGGTGTTTCTTATCAGGCAGAGCAATACTCTTATTTGTGCACCGTTGAAATCAGCATGGAAAACGGCTTCCAATAACTCATTCGCTACCCTGGTATAACCGTCCTCCAATTGAGGACCGTTTAATTTGTCCTTGCCTCCTTCTGCCACATCATCACTCCTGTTCTAATGCTTTACCGGCTTCCCACTCACGGTACAGTTCAATCCAATCTTCCAGTCTCATTGTCACCAGCCATGGGTGATTGTTTTTCCGATGAAATACCGTAGGACGCTCCGGGTGAAATGGGATTTCTTTCTCACAGGAATCTCTTTCTGCCTGCTCCATCGCCTCATAAATGTTGAGTCGTTCAACCCTTTTACACTCAATATGTATACCGGGGAGACCTATCACATCAGCGTCTCCGTTTGCACCGCAATATTGCTGCCCTCTCCTTGTTTTATATCCATAATATCCAAGCAGTTTAGCAAGTTCACGTTCGCCTGCCGCACCCTTCTGTTTACTGTTTATCTTTCCCAAAATCAAGCCTCCTTTCCCCTCTGCCAGCCCTGAAATAGCATGGCAGAGGTTTGGCATTCTGTGACATATATGTAAATCCCGAGATTAGAGGGACTACAAGGCTATTCTGCGTACTTTATACCGTACACCTTATACTTGTTCGCGAAACTATCTACGCCCGTTGTGTGTGCTTCTGTGTGATGTGTACGGCACAAGCAAATCTTTCTGTGCTGTGAATCATCAAGCGTTCGCCTGTCATTACCCATACCGATTGTATCTACATGGTGTACCTCTCCCGGTCTGCCGCAGATCGCACACTTTTTTAGCTTTAGACAAGCGTATAAATAATGGTCTATATCGTCGGTCCTGTTCAGTGCAAAGTCCATCAGCGGTATCCCCATTTCCAAAGAATAATCAAGGATAGTATTTATAAATTCCCTTGCTGTATCCATGGAGCACCGGGAGAAGGAAAAGTATTCTGATCCGGTCCGGTAAATATGCAGGTATTTAAGCCATTCTTTCATGATCTCCGGCACTTCTCCTGTGTAGGCAGCAATATCATTTATAGTGGCATAAACCTTCTTGCGTTGCTCCGCACTGATATGTCGCCCGTCATCAAGCCAGACAGTGCAATCACGCATGTGCTTTGCTTCTATCGGCTCCATAAGATTCTTTCCCGGTATAAATATCTGGAGATATGTACCCTCTTGCACCGGTTTATAGCCAGTTATCCTTGCCGTTTCATACAATTAGATCACCTCATTATTTCCACGGGAGTCCATTATCAGCATCATCAGGCGGAATAGTTGAAGGATTTACAGGTTTATTGGGCTTGCTTTTAAGGGCACTTATGGCATCGTTATACTGATCTACGCTCATGACCTCCAATGCAGTGATATTATACTTTTTAAGCAACCCAGTTCTTCCGATACCGGTACGCGCCAATTCGTTGTATATCTCGTGCAATTGTTTCTTTGATGGTTTAGGCGGCTCTGATTGTTTATTGCCCGTAGCCCTTTTCCCTTGGTCTGCTTTCCCTTTGCTTGTATTGTCTTGACTGTCTGCATCTTTTACATCATCAATGCAGAACAATCCATTTAGGGCATATTTCCGGGCATAACTGCTTGCGCTTCCTGTAATCTGTGAAGCGTCCATGCCTTTCTTTTCAGATTCTTCACGAGCATAGGCAGTGTTTTTGATTTCGTCGGAAGATTCGCAATCCATAAATCGTGCTGTTGCTTTTACGTAAAATCTATCACCCATCTGTACAAGTTCATCTCCAGTCACTAAAACCGCTTTAACTTCCTGAGCCAGCGGTTTAACTGCCTCTTGAATATCTTCACAATTTCGGTAATTATATTTTCCAAAATCGTTGCGCTGGTTCTTTGGTGCTTTTAGTTCAGATTGGATATGTAAAAGTTTTTCAAGGATATTCATAAAATCACTCCTTATAAGTTTTTCCTTTCAAAATACAGTCCAAGGCTATTCATAGCCATTTCAAGCTCTTGCAACTCTGCATCAGTTCCAACGACTGTATAAACAGCCTTGATGGATTCTGGCATGGTAAGTGGTGCGGCAGCGACTTCATTGATGGTCTTAATTTCTTCTTTCACTTCTACTCTCGCCGCTTCCTCTGCTTCTTTTCTGATCCGCTCTTCTTTGGCAATTTTGCGGCGTTCTTCCTGCTTCGCACGCTCAATCTCAGCCTGTATCCGGTGTTCCTGTTCAGCCTGCATTCTGGCTTCTTCACGCTTTAAAATTTCGGCTTTCTGTGCTTCATATTTATTAATGTGGTCCAGCGCATCAGTCAGATTAAGAGTTGCTTTAAACTTGCAAAGGGCTTCTTCTTTGGCTTCTGATACCATGGCTTCAATTGCCATTTTCCCAGTTCTTACGGTATTAACAAGTTCTGTCAATTCTTTGGTTATTGCCTTAATATTGGTGCTTGCATTCGTCCATTTATCAGATTTGATTTTGTACAGCGGAAGGAAGTCTACCATATCACCTATGTTTTCATCGTAAATCCTCTGGATATCGGCTTCACGTTCTGCAATGCGCTTGTTTTCGAATTCTTCCACCTGTTTGAGTATGTAATCAATTGGCGCATCCAGTTTGGCAGACAAAGCTTTTACCTTATCAGAAAAAACCTCAAACGGCTCCAGCCATAACTTTTTCGTAGTTTTTAAGGTGTCTTCTACGGACTTTTTTGTCTTTCTGAGGTCTGCCACAGACTTTTTTGCAGCGGCTTTCTGGTCCTCAGTGAAGACTACTCCGTCATATTCATGGGTACGATCCTCAATCCATTTTTCAAAGGCTTCAAAGTTCGCCGTTATCTTCATATCCCCTGTCGTTACATTCAATTTCATCTCTTCCATAATCCGCTCCTATCTGGCTTTTCGAAGCCAACTTTTTATTGACATTTGATTGATTTATACATTCAAGGCATTCCTCTTTGTCCGTTGCAAGATACAGACCACACATATCACACTTATGTAGGTTCATTTACATCACCCTGTTTCTCCGGGAGATCAAAATACAAAATAGAAGCTATGTCCGATGGGTTTATGTTGTATTCACTTTTTTGTACAAACCGTTTAAGTGAATCAAGCCTTGCCTCTATCGCAATGAGCTGACTGTACCGGTCAATATCAACCATAACTGTGTTAAATTCTTTACTCATTTTGATATCCTCCTTATTCTGGATCATGACTTGGGTTTGTGTGTTCTTCTGGTGTTAAATCAATCCTCACTTTTGCAATCTCCGCAGCAAGCAGATATGCCTTTGCATGAGGATTTTCAGCATGTGTTTCTTTGACTTTCAGCACAAATTCGTCAATAGTGCCTCTAAAGCAGCCAATTTTTACGGAAATATGTAATTCTTTCGTTCGGAAAAATGTAATGGTATCGTCTCTCGATCCAATTGGCCCCACGGTTAAATAATGAGTATTTTTACCTACCCAGGCATCACCGCCTACCCAGGCATTACCGCCTACCCAGGCATTACCGCCTACCCAGGCATTACCGCCTACCCTGGCATTACCGTCTACCCTGGCATTACCGACTACCCAGGCATTACCGACTACCCAGGCATTACCGACTACCCTGGCATTACCGACTACCCTGGCATTACCGTCTACCCTGGCATTACCGTCTACCCTGGCATTACCGACTACCCTGGCATTACCGACTACCCAGGCATTACCGCCTACCCAGGCATCACCGTCTACCCCGATGTTATCCGTGTTTTCAACATATCCACCGATTTCACCAGCCTCAACATCTGCAAACGAAACCAAAGCCTTAACCCGGAATAATGTTCTACCCAAAAACTCTATTTTCTGATCCATTACAAGCTCAAATTTTTTATTCATCTTGACACCCTCCATTTTTCCGTATACAATACGGGGTATAATTGTTATTTTTATTTACCTGACCCATCGGTGCGCCAACACCCTTGGGTCTTTTTCTGTTCTTGCCGGTCTGCCTGCTATGGGGGCTTAGTCCTGCGGCGGCTCCGGCACGGTTAGTTTTGTTTTTCTTCATGATCCACCTCAATATCTTTTAATGGTACATACCTTTTGCGGTTATTAGCGTAATAGACAATTGAGCAGGTCTCTACTGTTTTTGGCTTCTTTCCGATCTTGGTATATTCGTTATCCAGCCAGTTATAGCAGGTCTCTACCGTCAAAAATCCGTCAATTACAATGTCCTTGAATCCGACCACCACGCCTACAAATTGTTTTTCCTTACGTTCATAATAACTTTTGAGAAAATCTAAATCTCCACAATACTGGCATTCTATATCCAGGTCGGGATTGTTGGTGTCAATGTATGTACAGTCAAATGTTCCACCTTCGTTTTTGTTCATGTCAATAAACCTACCATCATGAACCTTTTTCAGATATCCATTACACTTCACTTTCTGAAAAAGCATCGGTTTCATTCCTCGCTTACCCTCCCTTCCGCTTCCAATCTTTCGCCAACAGACGCAAGTATCAACATAATTTGCAAGTACTCCTTTTCGGTAAGGAAACAACTTGCCGTCATGGAATTAATGATTGCCCTCAGGTTTCTGCATTCTGAGATACTAATAGTTTGATCAGCCATATATCCTCCTTCTTCCGACTCTGCGGATTAAACATTTCTCTTCCTTACCTTCCTCTTGCGCCGGGTGGTCTTAAGCATCTGCCCATATACCTTCGGCGGTGTGCCGTAGTCTCGGTGTATTACATATGTAAATCGGTTGAAAAATGGTAGATTCATTCGCTCCCTCCTATCTCAGTGCCAGCACCAGTCCTATCACCAGCCCAGTGATTATGATGTGGTCGGCTATTAGCAGTGTTGTGTAAAAGTGGCTGCTCTCTCGGTATTTCTGCCGCCAGTGTCTTTCCATGGGTTACCTCCTTATAAATTTTGTGTTATAATCTCCTTAATTAACTAGGGAGGGGATTTTTTGTGACAAGAAAACAAACCAACATTCTAAAGCGAATAAGTAAAACGAACATATACGATTACACGAACTCTGATCATTCGGAAAAGGAAATAATACACTTCCTTGCAAATCGAGGCTTTATTCATTATGAATCAGATTTAGATAACCGTAAGATACGATGTTGTGTTATTAAGGAAGAGGGTAAAACAGCTCTTCATGATCAGAAAATGGCATACCTACATTGGTTTGTTCCTCTCGCTGTTTCTATCTTTGCAGCCATTGGAGGATACAGAGAAGAACTGGCTTTGCTATTACAAACAATAATGAAATTATGGAAATGATCAGCGGCGCATACGGATACTTCTCATACAACGGTAAATCCGAATCATTATTTATTAATTCTGATTGTGCATTACGTTTCTTGCGCCCCAGTTTGATTGGTTTCATTTACATCACCTCCCGGTCATCGCCGACAAACTTGTTGATAAAGTACTGTTGCCCCTTGCCCGTTACTTTTGTGGTCTTATTTACAGTCACATGACCATCTGCATGAGTAATTGATGTTTCTTTTACTGTAAACAATCCTAGTTCCATACTTTTCTGAGTAGGGGAATTGTAATCAGTTCCTTTTCTTTTAATCAAATAGCCGTTTTCACGGAGCCATGCGAACAGCCGCTTTTCTCCCATGTCTACGCCGTTCTGCTTAATGAGCTTTGCCAGTTCACCTATAAGTATTGTCGTGTGACTGACTGATACCGCATCGGCAAATATTTCTTTTGGTCTCATTCGTTCCACATCTTCAATGAGCACCGTCTTATCTGCTTTCAGCCTTTCGATTTCCCGGTCTGCCATCTTTAATGCTCTGGCGAATACCTGCTCCGGTGTGTTCCAGGCTTTTTCTAAGTCAAGGAAATACTGGCGGTAAAGCCGACCTTTCTCAGTTCGCTGGATCATGCAAATTTGTTTTGCCATGTCTACGGAGATTTCGTAATCAACTTCATTCTGACCTCCATTGGAACCGCTTCCCAGATTTGGGAAGCACTTACTATAATCAGCTTCCGTAAATCCGTACTCAGACATGCGTTTAAACCAATCTGTGAATTTGGTTTTCACTCCTAGCCCCTCATGTAAATCCCTTGCCGATACTGTGGGATTCTCTGCTTCGTAATTGATCTTGATAAGATCGTTCAATAGGCGTACCTCCTTATACCTTTTCTTTTCCACGGACAATTTGTAGGATTTCTTCATCGCTCAACCCAAGTAATGACACCAGCGTCCATAAGTCATCAAGCCTAATTATTCCAGGGTTTGCAAAACGATTATATAAAGTACTCTTTGGCTTATTTAACCTCTTGGCCATTGCTTTCATAC
Organism: Clostridium sp. HBUAS56010; assembly: GCF_007115105.1. Lineage (GTDB taxonomy): Bacteria > Bacillota > Clostridia > Lachnospirales > Lachnospiraceae > Lacrimispora. The sequence goes on along the minus strand of NZ_SULJ01000016.1, from coordinate 3,124 downwards.
TGATTTGTTTGATCTCCATTCGATTTTTAAGTGTCGCACGAGCCATTATCTTCTTTTGTTCATATTCCGAAAGTTTTAACTTTGGCATATCTTAACCTCTCTTTCTTATTCTTAAAAACACTTGCGTCATCGGGTTACTGTGCGACATGACTCTTCAAATGCTGCTATGTCGCTTTCACTGATTTTATATTCTCGGCCGATCTTCATTGCTGCTAGTTTCTTTTTCTTGATCCAGCTCCATACAGTCACAAGCGACACACCATAGCGATCCGCCACATCTGCACAAGAATACATTTTAGACATAATAATCCCTCCTTTACCAAAAAATACTTGTGTATACCACGGTTTAGTGATATACTTGTTTTGCGAACGATGTATATCATTAAACCGATACAACTACACTGTATTTAACGCTTTTACTATGTTCTGCCGTTGTATGTACACACTATACCACTATGTGCAACAGTAGTCAATAGGTTTATTGCGTTTTTTTGAAGTATTTAATTTTAGAAAGCGAGATTAACTATGTACGAGGTTTTTGAAGCACTACTTGCCAAACATGGAATAACTATTTACAAATTTTGTAAAGATACTGGTGTATCACAATCCACAATATATACATGGAAGAAGAAAAGATATTTGGTTGGTCCTGAAATAGGGGGGAAAATTTGCGACTATTTTGGTATAAGTATGGATTGCTTAATGACTGGCAAAGAGCCTGACGAAAAGAAGAAGCCTGCGGTGCCATCAATCGCAGATAGAGATATTGCAAGAAAATTTGATAATATAATTGGTGATATTAATGATCCTAATGGTAGCCCTCTTTATTTCGATGGCATCGAACTAAATGAAAAAGAAAAAGAAATTATGGCATCTTTTGTTACCAATATGAGACAAGAATTTGAATTAATAAAGAAAATGGCAAAGAAAAAATAACACAGAACATGAAATTTGCTGAATTAAGAAGCTATCACTTCCCACTTAAGAGGTGCTATATGTATGAAATATTTGAAAAGCTATTACTAAGATATGGTGTTACCGCTTACAAGGTGGCCAAAGCAACCGGAATATCCCAAACCACTCTAAGTGACTGGAAAAGAGGCAGGAGTACACCAAAATCAGATAACATGCGAAAAATTGCCGACTATTTTGGTATTACATTAGATTACCTAATGTCCGGTGTTGAAAGTAAAGACGAAAAGGAAACAAACTTGATGCCTATGTACGAAAGAGATATTGCGAAAAGGTTTAGTGAGATTATCGAAGATATGAGCAATAAAGACTCCGGTCCGTTGTATTTTAAAGGCGAAAAGCTTGACGATAAATCATTGGCTATACTTACACAAGCTCTAAAAAGTGCCATGAAACAAGTTGAAATTATCAGAAAATAACAAAAATAAAAACCGCCCAGGCATATGCCAGAACGGATTTTATAAATCATACCAGACAATTGACTGATACAAGGTTTTCGCAGACTTATTGTATCACTTATGCGCCAATCTGTCAAAGGTATGGCGTATTTTTTTACCAAAAAATAAGTAATTGGAAGGAAGAAAGACATGCCTACAGCAAGAAAACTACCATCAGGATCGTGGAGGGTACAGGTCTACGACTATACTGACGAAAGTGGGAAACGGCACTATAAATCTTTTACCTGCGATAATCCCAAAAGTGTAGGAAAAAAAATAGCAGAAAACATGGCAACCGAGTACGCATTGACAAAAGAGACAAGGTCTCGATCAAAAAAGACTTTCGGTCAAGCTCTCGAAAAGTATATTTCCATGAGGGAGCCTGTTGTTTCTCCCCGCACTATATTGAATTACAAAAGATTGCAAAATAAAGATCTAAAGGTGTTGGCTGATATAGAAATAAACAATATCACTCAGGAGATAATTCAAGATTTCGTCAACGAAGACGCAAAGGTACACGCTCCTAAAACAGTAAGAGACAATCACGGATTAATCGCTGCGGTTATAAAACAGGAACGTCCAAATTTTGTACTAAACACAGTGTTGCCAAAACCAGTACGTCCCCAACTATATATACCATCAGATAATGATGTGAAAAAACTTATCAAACTTGCAACTGGAACTGATTTGGAAATTCCCATTCTGCTTGCCGCCTTTGGACCGATGCGACGTGGCGAAATATGTGCACTTAATACTAAAAACATAAATGGTAATATCGTACATGTATGTGAAAATATGGTTTTGGGGCCAGATAAAAAATGGGTTATCAAAGCTCCAAAATCCTATGCCGGGGACCGTTTCATAGATTACCCTGATTTTGTAGCTAATAAGTGGGAAAATATATCAGGGAAAATTACTGATCTATCTCCCGACAATATAACAACCCGTTTTTCAAGATTACTCAAAAGTTCTGGAATACCTCATTTCAGATTTCATGATTTAAGGCATTATTCTGCAAGTATTCAGCATGCACTCGGAATACCGGATGCCTATATAATGAGCCGGGGTGGCTGGGGAAATGACGGAGTATTAAAAAGTGTATACCGACATGCTATGATGGGTAAAATGCAGGAAATGAACAATATTGCGAACACATATTTTAGTAATATGCAACACGAAAATACAACACAAAAAAATAAGCCCCAGTAAATACAGGGGCTATATAGAGGCGACAACCAGATTTGAACTGGTGATCAGGGTGTTGCAGACCCACGCCTTACCACTTGGCTATGTCGCCATATATTGTAAAACTTTTTTCCTAAATTCAATGACCCCAACGAGATTCGAACTCGTGTTACCGCCGTGAAAGGGCGATGTCTTAACCGCTTGACCATGGGGCCAACTTCTCTTTTCGCTTTCCTCACAGTCTTTTGCCTGAGTATTACGAACTCCCCGAGTAGGACTTGAACCTACGACCCAACGGTTAACAGCCGTTTGCTCTACCGACTGAGCTATCGAGGATTATTGCATTACTGCAACGATTGAGGCATATACCCTCAAAACCACATATTGTTATATATCTTCTTCATCCGTTCTTTCCTCTTTATCAAAATACTAAGCTCGATAATATCTCGCTAAGTGTTTTGATATGCCTCGCACTAAACTCGTTGAATAACTCGTTAAGTGCTCTGGCGACCTAAACCAACCTGGTTAAG
>NZ_SULJ01000015.1 GCF_007115105.1 Clostridium sp. HBUAS56010 | reverse complement strand
CATTCTTCGCTGGGATACCTGACTCCGGTGAAGTATAGAATAAATACCCTAAAAAAAACTGTCTAAAAAACTGTTGACAATCCATATTTTAATATTCCCTGTTATATTCCTGATATAAAATTCAGATAGTCTTTTACACTTTTCTCTATTTCCTCTGTTGTTGACGCATATTCTTCACCAGGGATTTTTTCCGCTCCGTAAAATACAAAAAATGGACGATAATCAGAATGGCAATAGAATTGAAACAAGACCTTAAAAGGAGCTAATATTTGTTCAAGCGTATAATAATATTTTCCGTCAGGTTGATAATCTTCTTTTTGAATCCCAGCGGACACTGCCAGTGAAATTTTTCTCCCCTTTAACTTATCGCCCCTCTCTCTGCCATAAGCCCAGCCATGAACAAGTACATCATCTAACCATTTTTTTAGTAATGGTGGACTGGAAAAATTAAATAGAGGAAATTGAAAGATTAAATTGTCATGAGATTCAACTAATTCTTGTTCTTTTTTTATATCTATGTTTCCATGTGGATATTCCTTATACAATTCATGGATTGTAAATTTGTCTGGATATTTGCTTAATTCCTCAATCCAGCGTTTATTGATCATTGAATGTTCGATATCTGGGTGTGTTACTATAATCAAAGTCTTCATACAAGAGTACCTCCTTTTCATAACACCAGTATAAGCAAGAAAATTTATTGTAACAAGTATGCACATTTTTGTGGGGTACTTACCTAAAAGTTCTAAATGAAGTTAAGAAAAGGTTTTTTATATTCATTAAAAAATATTGTTTTTGTTTACTTAACCAATCCGTAACTTTTCACATTCCTCTATGTATTTATATTGTTTTTGAATAAATATCGTTCAAATCATCGTTCCCTATTTTCATATATTGCCACCCCTCATTATTTTCTTACATATCGTTTCGTAGCTTATAAAAACCTTTAATATTTTGTTTTATTCTTTATTAATTCGAATATGCCTAACCAAAAACACCCAACTCCATAACAACCAATATCCTTTATATCAAATACCGAACCAATCAGTATTCGCAGAAATGTATTATTTTCTAATCCAAGTATGTGTACTAATCTAAAATATTGAAGAATTTCTATCCCTGCCGCAAATATAAATAAATATAGAGGTAATAATTTGTATCTACGAGGTATAAATATTCTTACAAAGCAATACAACACAATTACAACAAGAATATCACCTACATATGGTCGCACAAAATTATCATGTACATATAACGCAATCAGTACTTCCAGAAATAATAGTAGAAAAAATGCAATTGCATACTTAATTCTTAATTGATCTTTTTTTGATATTTGTAAAATCATATTTCTCCTTAATCATTTTGATAATCTAATCAAATCTATGGCTTCTTCGTTCGTATTGTTGCTTCCATCTTCCAGCGCACTTACAGCCTTTGCGGCTTCTACATATGTGAAAGAGAGATCTTGAAACGAATTTCTCATATCCCTTAAGCAATCATCACACATAGCAATTTCTATTCATACAACCTCCCCTAACTTTGTCAGATAGGCCTCTAATACATATGGAAAATTATACCATATTTTTTTAACGTTATCTGGTCTTATTTATAATGAGTTTTATTTTTACTTTTTTATAATAATGTTGCTTGATTGATACAACAGAAATGTAATATACTAAAGGAGATATTTTTTATAATATCCTTCCCCCCCCTATTAATATTAGTTATCCTGTATTGTTTAAGGGGTCTGTAAAGTAAACTTCTCCCTGTACATTCTTAAGAAAGGGAGTAATTTACAGGACCCTTGCTTTCGCATCTTTTATTTGAAATATATGTCTGGCTATCCAAAATTGCCCCAGGAACTGGGTCTTACTCGGAATGCACGGAAAACAGGTTAGGTCTTGGTTGGAACCGTCAATCCAAAAAAAAAGGAATCTTCTCAGACTCCTTCTTTTCTATATATTCATACCAATATTATTTATCCAAATGGATTCTCTGTCTTATAAAGCATTCCCTTTGGCTGATTAAATCCAATTTCTTCTACTCCAAGGAATTTAAACACTTCAAAAATGGCTTTTCCATAGTGACCAAATGCTACTGCTCCATGGTGAGGGAAGTTCTTTTCAATGAGAACATGGCGATAGAATCTTCCCATCTCCGGTATTGCAAATACACCAATGGAACCAAAGGAACGGGTTGCTACGGGAAGCACTTCCCCCTGGGCAACATAGGCACCGAGAATATTATCTGCGGTGCTCTGTAAGCGGTAGAAGGTAATGTCTCCAGGTGCAATATCTCCCTCTAAAGTGCCCTGAGTTACCTCTTCCGGAAGGTTTCTTGCCATGATCATCTGATATTTCATAGAGCAGGCAGACAGCTTCTTTGAGCAGGTATTTCCACAATGGAATCCCATAAAAGTGTCCTGATGGGTATAATTGTGTTTGCCCTTAATATCCTCTTCAAACATATCAGCAGGTACTGTGTTGTTAATATCAAGAAGTGTTACGGCATCAAGGCTCACGCAGGTACCGATGAATTCACTAAGTGCTCCATAGATATCCACTTCACAGGATACTGGAATTCCCATACCTGTCAAACGGCTGTTTACATAGCAAGGAACAAAACCGAACTGGGTCTGGAATGCAGGCCAGCACTTTCCGGCAATTGCCACATACTTGCGGTAACCGCGGTGCTCCTCCACCCAGTCTAACAGAGTTAACTCATACTGGGCAAGTTTCGGAAGAACCTCAGGTTTCTGATTGCCTTCTCCCAGTTCATTTTCCATGTCTTTTACAACATCAGGAATTCTTGGATCATCTGCATGTTTGTTAAATGCTTCAAATAAATCCAGCTCTGAATTCTCTTCAATCTCAACTCCCAGGTTATAAAGCTGCTTAATGGGAGCATTGCATGCTAAGAAGTTTAATGGGCGTGGACCAAAACTGATAATCTTAAGACTTGAAAGTCCCACCAAAGATCTGGCAATTGGAAGGAACTCTTCAATCATGTCCGCACATTCTGCAGCAGTTCCTACCGGATATTCCGGTATGTATGCTTTGATGTTTCTCAGTTTTAAATTGTAGCTGGCATTTAACATACCGCAGTAAGCATCTCCACGTCCCTGAATCAGATCATCTCCGCTCTCTTCTGATGCAGCGATGAACATGGAAGGACCATCAAAGTGTTTTGCCAATAAAGTCTCTGAAATCTCAGGACCAAAATTACCAAGATATACCACAAGGGCATTACAGCCAGCCGCTTTTACATCCTCAAGGGCCTGAACCATATGGATCTCACTCTCTACAATACAGATGGGACATTCGTAGATGTTCTTCTCGTCGTATTTTGCTTTGTAAGCTTCAATCAAAGCCTTTCTTCTGTTTACAGACAGTTCCTCTGGGAAACAGTCTCTGCTGACCGCTACAATTCCTACTTTTAACTCTGGGATATTATTCATTGTGTGACTCCTCCTGTTATAATATAAGCATTCCGTCAACGGGTATGCCTGTTGTTTTTTAGTTATTTTTATATGGAGACATTCTCTCCTGTAATTCCAATATAAGCATCTTTGGAAAGGCCGCCCTCTTCATGACCAATAAGCCACTTATTTCTTGCAAATAAGAGACGGTCCTCTTTGCAAACCGGTTCTCCAGAAGGTTCCAGATCCAGATTGGTTCCCTTCGGCAGAATTACCACACAGCGGAAACCGCCTTCCACAACATGGCATGGTGCATAATGAAGGGTTGTGGCATATACTTCAATAACCGTACCTGCCGGTACAAGAAATGCTTCCATTAATCCGGAATCATAAGTGTAATCTGAAGTAATATCCTGCTGCCTTCCAACAATTAGAACCAGATCCGTTACCGCAATATTGATCTCGGAATCTCTGTGATATTCCACAGCATTTAATTTCTTATTATGTCCATTGCAATAACCAACCTGAACAGGCATCTGCCCATACAGTCTCTTTGCCACTTCTTTTGAAATATCCAGTTGTTCCAGTTCCTGTACAGACGCAACGTAAGTTACATCGTCAGGAAGAGGAGTACTTTCCATGGCTTTTAATATCTCCCCTGTTTCATAACCTGTCACGATTCTCCCGTAAACGGAAAAAGCCGGATCAGTCACAGGTTTCACTGCTAACCCCATAATCTTCACCTCTCTTTTTTTATTCTCCGAATACAGCCAGATAATCTTTTTTGAATTTCTCAATTCCCTGATCTGTAAGAGGATGTTTTGTCATCTGCTCCAGCACTTTGTAAGGAACCGTAGCAATATCTGCTCCCGCCTTTGCACAATCAATCACATGGATCGGGTTTCTCACACTTGCAGCGATAATCTCTGTCTCAATTCCGTGAATCTGGAAAATCTCCATAATATCATTGATTAAATCAATTCCAGGCATGGAGATATCATCTAAACGGCCGAGGAAAGGAGATACATAGGAAGCGCCTGCTCTTGCTGCAAGAAGAGCCTGTGCTGCGGAAAATACCAGGGTCACATTGGTCTTAATGCCTTCTGAATTTAAGACCTTTACCGCTTTTAATCCCTCTGTGGTCATCGGAATCTTAACGACCATGTTGGGATGGATTGCTGCGATTTCACGTCCTTCTGCAATCATGTCTTTCGCATCTGTTGTAGTGGCTTTTACCTCTCCGCTGATAGGACCATCCACGATAGAGGCAATCTCACCAATAACCTGAACAAAATCTCTTCCTTCTTTGGCGATTAAAGATGGGTTTGTTGTAACTCCGCATATAATTCCCATCTCGTTAGCCATCTTAATCTCTTCTACATTCGCTGTGTCAATAAAAAAACGCATATTCTTATCCTCCTGTTATTTCATTTCATGATTTATTATAAAGCTGCCAGTTGTTTAAAGCTGTCTTTTAAATCTCTATATAACTTCTTATATAGAGAATGATACTTCCTGTAAAGCTCTGCCTGCTGGGATTGTGGTCCTGTAACCTTATCTTCTGATATCATAGTATCACAGGCTGCTTCCACACTGTCATAAATGCCGCAGCCAACTCCCGCAAGAATTGCCACTCCAAGAGCCGGTCCTTCTGTCTGTTCAATGGTCTTTACCTGGCAGTCATACATATCTGCAAGCATCTGTCTCCATACAGGACTTTTACCGCCCCCGCCGCATGCCATCATCTCGTCAACCTCAATGCCCATCTCTTTTAGAATGTCATTGCAGTCACTCAGGGAATAAGAAACCCCTTCCATTACGGCACGAAGCATGTGAGCCTTTGTATGAATGGCAGAAAGTCCCAAGAACACACCTCTGCAGTCCGGGTCCAGATGAGGGGTCCGCTCTCCCATAAGGTAAGGCAGATAGAGTAACTTGTCACTTCCAGGAGCGATCTCCTTCACATCCCGGTTAATCAGATCATATACGTCGACTCCCTGCTTTTGTGCCTCTTCGATGTAATCCTGGCAGAAATTATCTTTAAACCACTTGAGAGACAATCCGGCTCCCTGGGTCACTCCCATCACATGCCATGCACCTGGAACCGCACAGCAGCAGGTATGGACTCTTCCTTCCGGATCTATGGTAACCTGGCTGCTGTGGGCAAATACAACACCAGAAGTTCCTATGGTTGTAAATGCGGTTCCATCCCGCACAACTCCCGTTCCTACGGCTGCCGCTGCATTATCACCGGCACCACCAGCCACCTTTGTCGCTTCTGAAAGCCCTGTCCTTTCTGCAACCTCGGGAAGAAGAGTTCCGGTAATCTCACAGGATTCATATACCTTCCCCAACAGTTCCCGGTCAATATCCAGTTTCTCTAAAACCTTCTCAGACCAGCATCTGTTTGTCACATCCAGAAGCTGCATTCCGCTGGCATCCGATACTTCCGTTGCGTAATCTCCAGTGAGAATCAGACGGATATAATCTTTTGGCAGAAGAATATGGCGGCACCGGTTGTAAAGTTCCGGCTCATTTTTCTTAACCCATAAAATCTTAGCTGCTGTCCAGCCGGTAAGCGGTGGATTGGCCGTGACTGCAATCCAGTCTTCTCTTGGCATAATCTTTAACATATCTTCGACTTCCGCACCAGTTCTCTGGTCACACCAGATAATTGAGGGGCGGAGTACTTCATTGGCCTCATCTAACATAACAAGACCGTGCATCTGACCTGAAATACCGATTCCTTTTATATCTTCCTTTAACACCCCTGACTCTTTCACAACCTGGGAAAGCGTATGCAGCACGGCATCTCTCCAGTCCTCAGGTTTCTGTTCTGCCCAGCCGTTCTTTGGCTGATAAAGGGGATACTCTTGTGATGCAGAAGCAACTGCCCTTCCGCTTTCTTCAAACAGAACTGTCTTTGTGGCTGATGTTCCTACATCAATCCCGATCAGATAATTCATCCTGTTACCTCCTCCTAAATACTCTTGATCTGATTATAATATAATTGGAGAAAAAAAGCGTGCTTTTATTTGTCCAAGTAATAGCACTTTCTTGCACTTTTCTTGTTTTTTGAAAGCAGAAGCTTTAATTACGAAAACAACGAAAGGATTTATGTACCGTCATAAATTTTCAACATAGAATAGATTATATCATTTTCACAGGAGTGTTCCCTATGTTTGATCCTGATCTGGTTCTAACCCCCATACATTATCTCTATCTTATTGGCGTTATTTCAATCCTCACCGTTATGATTTTAAGGAAAGACACACTTCTCGTCTGCATCGGCTTTCTTTTCTTTACAGGCGTTATTGGGCTGGGGTCTGTAACCGGAGGTATCATGACCGTTTTCAATGCCATCTTATATGCCTCAAAGGAATTTATGGAAATTATTGCGACAATTGCTCTGATTATCTCCCTTTCCAGGTGCTTAAAAGACCTTGGCAGTGACTATCTGCTTATGACACCAATGGCGAAAATCATGAAATCCCCCTCGCTTACCTGGTGGATTCTTGGATTTACCATGCTGGTGTTTTCCCTGTTTTTATGGCCTTCTCCGGCGGTTGCTTTAGTGGGTGCCATTATCTTTCCCTTTGCATTAAAGGCAGGATTAGATCCCTTGATGGCAGCAATTGCCATGAATTTATTCGGACACGGAATTGCATTAAGCTCGGACTTTATTATTCAGGGAGCACCAGCCATTTCAGCAGGAGCCGCTTCTATTGAAACCTCAGATATCCTGACAGAAGGAATGCCCTTGTTTCTGGTAATGGGAATTGTCAGCGTTCTTTCTGCATATCTCTTAAACAGAAAGAATATTACAGCCTGCTGTGCAAATGTGTCCATTCAGGAGAAGCCCGACAAGGAACCGGTTCCATTCTTTTCCCTTACCATGGCAATCTTAACTCCTCTTTTCTTTCTCATTGATGTTGTGCTTTTACTTGTTTTTGATTTTAAAGGAGGGGAAGCCACCAGCCTTATTTCAGGGACTGCCATTCTCCTTACCTGCATCGGTGCTGTCATGGGATTTGGGATTCATTCCCTGGAGCGGATTACCTTTTATATAACTGACGGCTTTCTTTTCGCCATCCGCATTTTTGCTCCCGTCATTATTATCGGAGCATTTTTCTTTTTAGGCGGAAATGGAATTTCAACCATCATGGGCGAATCATTTCAAAGAGGAATCATGAATGACTGGGCAATCTGGCTGGCTCACAATATTCCGATCAACAAATATATGGCTGCTGTTCTCCAAATGGCAATCGGCTGTCTGACAGGACTTGACGGGTCCGGTTTTTCCGGTCTTCCCTTAACCGGTGCTTTCGCCAATACATTTGGTACTGCTGTAGGTGCCTCGGTTCCTGTTCTGGCTTCTCTGGGGCAGATTACCGGTATATTTGTGGGAGGCGGCACCATTGTACCCTGGGGGCTGGTTCCCGTTGCAGCAATATGCAATGTTAACCCTCTGGAACTGGCGAGGAAAAACCTTCTTCCCGTCAGTCTCGGCTTTCTAGCAACCTTTGTGGTTGCCTGTTTTCTTTTATAACTATCCAGCTCTAAGGAGGAATTGCTATGTGTGGAATTGCTGGTTTTTACAACGCAAACAGAAACTACCAGAAAGACAAAACCTACTATGAAACTGTACTGGAAAAAATGTCAGCCGTTCAAAGGCACAGAGGACCTGACGATTCGGGAATTTATCTGTTTGAGCATGGGGGGCTGTCTCATGCCCGCCTGTCCATCATTGATCTGGCAAATGGAAGCCAGCCTATGGAAAAAACCGAAGCTGGAAAAACCTTTGTCATTGTTTATAACGGCGAAATTTATAATACGGAAGAACTCCGCAAAGACCTGGTAAACCGGGGACACTCCTTTACCACAACCAGTGATACCGAAGTGATATTAACCGGTTATATGGAATATGGACCTGAATTTGTAAAAAAATTAAATGGTATCTTTGCTTTTGCCATTAAAGATCCTGTCCGAAACGGTTTATGTCTGTTCCGGGACCGGTCTGGCGTCAAACCGCTTTTTTATACCATCCAGAATGATGAAATCATCTTTGCTTCGGAATTAAAAGGAATCTTTGCTTATCCAGGTATTACTCCGGTTTTAGACAAAAACGGGCTCAATCAGATCTTTTCCATCGGTCCTGCCCGCACCCCCGGATGCGGAGTCTTAAAAGGAATGAAAGAACTGCTTCCCGGGCACCTGCTGTTCTGTTCCAAAGACAGTTTTCATTTAAAAAGCTACTGGAAACTGGAAAGCCATCCCCATGAAGACAGTTACGAAGAAACCATTGAGAAAACTTCCTTTCTGGTGAGAGATTCCATCAGGCGGCAGATGATTTCCGATGTGCCGATCTGTACATTTTTATCTGGAGGTCTGGATTCCAGTCTGGTATCCGCCGTTTGTGCTGCAGAACTGAAAAAGAAAGGAAAGCAGCTCACTACATTCTCTTTTGATTTTGTAAATAACGACAAATATTTCAAAGCCAGTTCTTTTCAGCCCTCTCAGGACCGGCCTTTCGTAGATCAGATGGTGAAATTTTTAGATTCTGACCATCATTATCTGGAGTGTGACAACGTGACACAGGCAGACCGGCTTTATGATTCTGTTACTGCCCATGATCTGCCTGCCATGGGTGATATTGACTCTTCTCTTCTTCACTTCTGTTCTCTTGTCAAACCGCACAACAAAGTGACTCTGACCGGAGAATGTGCCGATGAAATCTTTGGAGGATATCCCTGGTTTCATAAAGAAGAATGTTTTAAGGCTCATACATTTCCCTGGACCATGGACTTAGAGCCGAGAAAAGTGCTTCTAAAAGATGAATTTCTTGACCACCTTCAGATGGAGGAATATGTGAAGGAAACCTACGAAAAATCCCTGGCGGAAACCCCTGTTTTGGCAGAAGACAGTCCTACGGAAGCCAGGAGAAGGGAAATCTCTTATCTCAATCTCCGCTGGTTTATGCAGACATTGTTAAATCGTATGGACCGCACCAGCATGTATTCCGGTCTGGAAGCCAGGGTTCCATTTGCAGATCACCGGATCATTGAATACGTCTGGAACGTGCCCTGGGATATGAAAACAAAAGACGGAGTGGTAAAAAACCTGCTCCGGCAGTCAGGAAAGGGACTTCTCCCATACGAAGTCTTATACCGGAAAAAATCACCCTATCCCAAAACCTATGATACCAACTATGAAGCCCTGCTGATCTCACGGGTAAAGGAAATGGCAGCAAACAACGGACCGGTTCTTCAATTTATTGATCCCGTTAAATTAGAACAGTTTTTAAAAAGTCCTTCTGATTACGGAAAACCATGGTATGGTCAATTAATGGCGGGGCCCCAGATGCTTGCCTACCTCCTCCAGGTTAATCATTGGATGGAAATGTATCATATTTCAGTAGAATAAAAAAGGAAGTGCGGTATTCTTTGCATTACAAAGACCGCACTTCCTTTTTTTTCCTGTTTTTTTACAATTTTTAAGGTTCATGTCAGTTTTTTGTAAAGCATAGAAAGGAAACCGTAAGACCAAATTTTTATCTTTTATGTTACTATAATGTATGACAACATGACACGCCCGAAGGAGTTACTATGAAAAATTATAGCATTGGTGAAGTTTCAGACCGCTTGGGCATAAGCCGTGATGCACTCCGCTTTTATGAAAAAAAGGGGATTATAAAACCCGCAAAAGAAAAGAATGGATACAGAACCTATACATATAACGACATACATAAGCTTTCAAATATTCTTTTTTACCGAAGACTTAATTTCAGTCTGGAAGATATTGAACGAATCCTCTACCACAGTTCCCTTCCTGATTACCGCTCCATGCTTCTGGAAAAAATAAAGGAAGAAAAGGATGAGATTTTAAAACACCAGCAGTCTTTAATCCATTTAAATCATCTAAGGCAGCTTTCAAAAAATGTGGAACTTTGCTTAAACCAGTACGATATCCGGCCCCTGCGCCGGCATTATATCATATCAGATAAAAACTTTATTCAGGAAAAAGAGATTTCTGATCTGTGCTATATCTGCCAGGAATTTAAGATACAACAGGATCCTCCTGAAAAAATCAATGAATTTCCGGTAATTGCCGGTCATACTGCCGCCATAATGAATTTTCAGGATGAGGTAAAAGACTTTCCGGTACTGCAGCACAATCAATGTATTTATACCATCATTTCCTCAAAGCAGCCATTTCCTGATCCTGCAGCAATACAGGCTGCCGTTGAGTGGGCAAAAAGCAATGACTACGATCTTGCAGGAAATGCTTACACCGGTTACCTGCCCGGCTGCACCTTCCAGCAGGAAACTTCCAATGAGCCGGTATTTTATATCGAACTTTTTCTGCCTCTGCATAAAACTTCCAGTGAAGAATAAACAGATTGGAAAGCTGCTTTTATTGAAACGCGGAGCATTCTAATGTATAATTAATATTACCAGAGAACATTTTTTCCTGTTCTTTGATTTCATTTTAGAAGGTTGGTCACTGCTATGTTAAAAATCGCAATCTGTGATGATTCTCCCAAAACGGTTGAAACATATTCAAAGCTCATTTCCCATTGTGCCAAGGTGAATCATTTAGAGATTGAATTATCCTGTTTTTACAGCGGAGAGGCCCTGTTATTTCATCTCATGGAACAGCCGCAGGAGATGGACATCATCTATCTGGATATTCTGATGGAGAAAACCGACGGCATGGAAACTGCAAAAAAGCTGAGAGAAAATAATTGCAATGCCCAGATCATTTTTCTGACAAGCTGTGAGGATTATGTCTATGAAGCCTTTGAAGTAAATGCCGTACAATATATTTTAAAAGATGAAACTACTGCAGACAGATTTGAAAAGATTTTTCTGCGGGCAGTTCATCTTGCCTCTCAGCAAAAAGATGAGGTATTTGTCTGTAAATTTGATATGGAAACATATGTAGTTCCCATACGTCAGATCTCACACTTTGAGATCTGGAAACGAATCGTAACCGTCCACTATGGCTCCGGTCAGATTGCAAAATTTTATTCCAGCATGGAGCAATTGGAAAAACAGTTTTCAGGAAAAGGCTTTGTCAGGGTTCACCGCTCTTATATGGTCCAGCTTTCCTACATCTATAAGTTTGAGCGTCAGAAACTTATACTTAAAACCGGGGTCTCTGTTCCTATAGGGATTACCTATCATAATGAATTAAAGCAGATTTTCTCCGATTATATTTCACATTCCCACATTCATTATTTTCATGACAATGGAGATTGATAAGGAGGAAACATATGACTTATGCCATAATAATGGTAACCGCTGTTTATTATTACATCTTTATCTATTATTACAGAGAATTATTAACTGCCCGGAAAAACCGGCATGTTTTTGTCACCTTTGCCCTGCTGCTGTTTATCTTTACTTATTTGTTTCTCGGCAGAGCAAGAGGAAGCTGGATTGTCCTTCCTGCCGTACTGCTTCTTGCTGCCATAACGCTGAAATTCAGTGTTAATGTCACATGGATCCAGGCATTTTATGGAGGAATTACAAGTACTCTTAGCGTTTATTCCTTCCGGGGTACATTTACAACCATTGGAGCCATGACGCTGGCAGATAACTCTTTCTTTTTTCTGCATACGGGTAATACCTACCATGCCATTTCCCTCATTGCGTTCCCCACTACCCTGCTGTTCTTTCATGTGATAAGAAAAACCCTTCTGCCGGATCAGAAGATGAAAGTTCTTCTTCAGAATCAGAGACAACTGCAAATGATGATTTTTTTTGAACTTACGGCTCTTATTCTTTTAACGATTATCAGCGAAGGGCGTTATTTAAGCCCCCATACATTATGGTTTAATTCTGTGTTTCTGGGTGCCTGTTTATTTACCATTGGCATGCTGATATTTTTCACCTTTTACTCGGTACGTGCTACGGAATGTCTGGAATATGAGTGGACCAACAAAATGCTGGAAAAACAATACCGGCTGCAGTTAAGACATTATAAATCTTATGAGAGATATACGGAAAGTTTTCGCAGCTTCCGTCACGATTACAGATCCATGCTGACAACGTTAAAAACCTTAATACGCAACGGAAAAAATGAAGAAGCTTATCGTTTTATGGATGGAATGTATACGGATATGTATGAAAAAATGCAGGTTCATAAAAAATATTCCAATCACGTTATTTTAGACGCCATGCTTCAGGATCTGGCCAACATATGTGAAGAGAACAAGATTCGTTTCACCTGCACTTCTGCTATTCCGGGAAAACCCTCCTTACCGTTGATTGATGCCGTCCGTGTTTTTTCAAATTTATCAAACAATGCGGTAGAGGCATGTCTGAAAACAGACGAGCAGGATCGTTTTATTAAAATTACAGGCAGCAACAAAGATGGCTGGACAACTCTGCAATTTAAAAATTCTTTTGACGGACAGCTTACCGTTAAAAACGAACTTCCTGCAACAACAAAAGACGATACAGACAATCATGGTCTTGGTCTTGCCATCGTAAAAAAAATTATTGAGTCTGCCGGTGGTTTTTTAATCATTGATGCAGATAAAACAAAGAAAGTATTTCTTGTCCGTGTTCATATTCCTCATACAGCCAAAGATTTGGAATCTGACAAATAACGGATTATAAAGCTTAATTTTATTTCCCATTCTTGTTAAATGTAAAGATACGCCATGGTGACTGAGCTTTTAGTTTCCCGGCGTATTTTTTGTTTTTTCATACGCTTCATGAATCTTTCAATGCAATTCTGATCAGCTCTGTTATGACAGTTTCCATATATTTATTACCGGTAGAGGTGCTGTTCTCCACCAAAAAGAACTTATACAGGCAATTCATGGACAACAATTACGAAAACACATAAAGCCTTTAATCCTTTGCCAAATTCCCCTTGATTTAAAACCAACGAAACGAAATCCGTTTCCTGCATATTAATATAATGAGGTTTCCTTTATAAAGGCTTACTTTATTTTTTTAATTCAATGAAAAGGAGACATTTTATTCTATGAGTAATATTGCACTTCAAATAGAACGCATCTCTAATGGTTCTGTTTTAGTTGATTCTAATGTGCTTTTCGATACTACCATATATTCTGCCGGAAATATCAGCTATGACGCTCTGACTGGGGAAATTACATTTAATGAACCTGGACGTTTTTACATTGATTGGTGGGTTGCCAGCCAGTCATCTTTTTCTACCAATGGGGCAGTATTTGCTCTGTCTTCCTCAGAAGGTGATTTTCTGGAAGGAAACTCACCCACAAGAACCGGCCAGGTTGTTGGAGTCGGAATTATTGATATAGCCACGGCTCCTGCAACACTGTCTCTCGTGAATGCAAGTACACATGTAGTCTTTTATTCCTCTTACGTTCCTGTAAAGGCTACTCTTGTAGTGATGGAAGATGATGTAGTTGATGGACCGACTGGCGATACAGGACCCACTGGTCCGGCGGGAGATATTGGTCCCACTGGAGATACTGGTCCCACCGGCTATACCGGCCCCACCGGGGATATTGGTCCTACCGGCGATACGGGTCCCACCGGACCTACAGGACCGCAGCAATTGCCATTTGCAATTATTCATTCCAGTGTTGAACCATCAGAACCTTTGGTTATTGCATCTGGAGGAACCATCCCTGCTCAAATTCTGGAATATGAATCTGTTCCATTTATTGTAAGCGATAGCGAAAGCTTTTCTATGACAATACCAGGAGTATATCAGGTTATTTTGAATATAAATGTAGGATGGCAAACAGAGCCTATTCCTAACCGTATGCTGAGTTTAGGCATACAACAAGACGGGGAAGGAACTACACTTATTGGATTAAATGGGTTCCAATCATACTTCACTACCAGTGAGGAAGAATTTCCAACTGTGCATATTACCGGAATTGGTCGTTTGCATACCGACGGTACTGCAGTATTCCGCATTTTGAATTTGGGATTCGATCCCGTTTATATGTTTTCAGTCAATCCATTTGATACAACTAGCAACACCTATAATACATCAACATCACTTGATATGAGTATATTATGGGTAGCGCCTTTTACCCCATTTGTACGCAATAATTAATCTGGTCTTTATCAATTTATTATTGCGATGAATTGATAACTGAAAAATATTATTTATATTTCCTATTACTTTTAATTCGTCCAATAGGAAATATCAGATTGGATCAATGAGTTTTCAGACACGCCCTAAATAAACCTGTTCCTTAAAAGCCCATACTACCCTTTAAGCGGATTGTATGGGCTTTTATATTACTTTCTATATCAAATCAATTTACAATATATCTTTTCACTATTATTTTATTTAATTTCCTAAACAAATAATGCGATTAGAATAAGAATCCTATCAAGTGTAAATTGTAAAAAACAGGAACAAGACATACACATGTCGTATTCCTGTGATATAATGGCACAGAGGTGCAAATATGAAAATTGACCGTTTAATTGTAATTGTAACAATTCTCTTACAGAAAGATAAGGTAACAATTCCAGAGTTAGCAGACCGATTCGAGGTTTCATGCAGGACGATTCAGCGTGATATTGACAGCATATGCCAAGCTGGTATCCCTATTGTTTCCATGCAGGGATATGGCGGAGGACTGACTGTTGCAGAAGGTTATAAACTTGATAAAACCATTCTTACAAAAGAGGAATTACAAGCAGTATTCACTGGAATTAAGAGTATAGACAGCGTTTCAAAAACCGCATACGGGCAAACCCTTATGGAAAAATTCTCTAACGGAAAAGGTGCTGTTTTTGCCGAACATGATATGATTTTAATTGATTTGGCTTCATGGTATCAAGATAGTCTTCCGGACAAAATAGAAACAATCAAGCAGGCAATTCTTAATCGGAAACAAGTGTCTTTTCTTTATTATTCCAATAAAGGTGAAAGCAAACGCACAATAGAACCATATCTGATTGCTTTCAAATGGGGGGCATGGTATGTGTATGGCTACTGCCTTACAAAATTAGAATACCGGCTTTTCAAATTAAATCGCCTGTGGAAATTGGATAACACCAAAATGACCTATGTTCCACGGGATATTTCAGAGAAAAAAATGGATTTTGAACCGTATTTTTATTCAGAAGAAATCAGATTAACGGCTCTGTTTGAACCAAAAGCAAAATACCGATTGATAGAGGAATATGGACCGGAATGCTTCACAATTTCCGAATCCCACAAGCTATTGTTTAAGCGGTCTTTTTCCAATCCAGAATATTTGCTGCAGTGGATTATGAGTTTTGGCGATTGCATTACAGTAATAGCGCCAGTTGAATTAAGGGAGGCAATCAAAAATAAAGCAAAAAATATGTTAAGCCTATATCAATAACAGGACATACTGTTGTCCGGTTGGTGATGGTATATTGTATTAAGAAGGAGGAACGAAAAAATGCTCAAATTAAATGCAGTTGGTCTATTTGTTAAGGATATGGAAACAATGGTTTCTTTTTATCGAGATGTAATGGGTATGAAAACAGAATGGGCAGGGGAGGCAAATGCGGAATTATATTCTGACAACGCCCGGTTAATCATGTTCAGCAGAAAAAATTTTGAGGACATGACATCAAGAATCTATACCTACCCAAATGGTTTAAATGGTACGGTGGAGTTAGCTTTCGATGTTGCAAATTTTATGGAAGTTGATGCTGAATATTCAAAAGTCGTAAAAGCTGGTGCAACACCAATATTTCCACCCACAGATGAACCGTGGGGGCAACGGACAAGTTATGTTGCTGACCCGGATGGAAATTTAATTAAAATTTCGTCTTTTATTAAGGAATAATTTTAGGGATCTGTCATCTGAACTCCAATAATAAGACCGCTTAAATAGTGGTCTTATTGTACATCAACTATCTCTTAATGCAGAGGTAATCCAGTGCTTTACCACCTATCTGTAATTTAGTCATTTCGGCTTACAATAATTTTCTATATCTTTCAGATTTATTCTCTCCCGGTTTTAGATTAAGAAACTATAGTACGTTTCTGTATGGTTCTGCATATTTATATTAGGAGGCACTTTTTTATAAATATTTATTAATCAGCATAAAACATAACCAAAAGGAGAGATTTGATAACATGAGTAATATTGCACTCCAAATTGAGCGTATTTCTGACGGCTCTATATCAACTGGTTCTAATGTGCTCTTTGAAACGATTGTATATTCTGCTGGAAACATCAGTTACAACTCATCTACTGGTGTTATTACATTTAATGAACCAGGACGCTTTTATATTGATTGGTGGGTTGCCTGTCAATCCTCTGCTTCAACAAATGGCGCCGTATTTGCCTTATCATCTTCACAAGGCGATTTCATAGAAGGAAATTCCCCAACAAAAACTGCAGAGGTTGTTGGAATTGGAATCATCGAGGTTGCTACAGTTCCTTTAACCCTATCTTTGGTAAATGCAAGCACAGATATTGTATTTTATTCACCTATTGTACCAGTAAAAGCTACTCTGGTCATTGTTGAGGATGATATTGTTGAAGCTGGTCCTACGGGGGACACCGGACCTACCGGAAGTACCGGACCTACCGGCGATACTGGACCTACCGGCGCTACCGGACCTACTGGCGATATTGGGCCTACCGGCGACACTGGATCCACGGGCGATACTGGACCTACTGGCGATACCGGACCTACTGGCGATACTGGACCTACCGGCGCTACCGGACCTACTGGCGATATTGGGCCTACCGGCGACACTGGGCCTACCGGCGACACTGGGCCTACCGGTGATACTGGGCCTACCGGTGATACTGGACCTACCGGCGATACTGGACCTACCGGCGCTACCGGACCTACTGGCGATATTGGGCCTACCGGCGACACTGGATCCACGGGCGATACTGGACCTACTGGCGATACTGGATCTACCGGCGATACCGGACCTACTGGCGATATTGGGCCTACCGGCGACACTGGATCCACGGGCGATACTGGACCTACTGGCGATACCGGACCTACTGGCGACACTGGGCCTACCGGTGATACTGGACCTACTGGCGATATTGGGCCTACCGGCGACACTGGGCCTACCGGCGACACTGGGCCTACCGGTGATACTGGACCTACTGGCGATACTGGATCTACCGGCGATACCGGACCTACTGGCGATATTGGGCCTACCGGCGACACTGGATCCACGGGCGATACTGGACCTACTGGCGATATCGGACCTACTGGCGATACCGGTCCTACCGGTGACACCGGACCTACTGGACCTACTCCTACGGAATCCACCCTCTTTGCATTCCAGGATACAGGAACCTATACGTTACAGGTACTTCCAAATCCGACACCAGTACAATTTCCTGCTCCCACACTATCTTCCCCTGATGTTATCCAGACATCACCAACGGAATTTCAGGTACAAAATGCAGGAACCTATCTGATCACTTATGCCGTTGATTTGGAATCAGTAATTCCTACAACAATTGGAGCAATCCTTTTAATTGGTCCAACCGGAAGTCAGACACCTTATACTCCATCAATAGTAGATTCAAATAATGCCGAACTTCTCTCTCAATCCATAACTAGTCTGGCAACAATCCAGGCAGGCGACACGATTTCATTGGGCTTATTTGGAGCTGAAGGAGAAACAATTAATATTAATTCAGGTGTTTCTATCGGAATTATCAGATTGAGTTAGATAAATTTGTTTCTTGTCTTATCAATAAAATGAATACATCATAAATAATACTTCCGTTAAAATGATATAATGTAATCTAAATGTATAGAAAAAATAAAAATACCATTTTATAAAGCCCTTATACTCCCTTAAGGGGGATTATATGGGCTTTAACATTACTTTATTTATCAAATCAATTCATAAAATAATTTTCTAATCTTTATTTGGATTCTTTCTTTTAAACTCTGAAATAAATAACCCGGTTAAAGTCAGAATCATCCCAAATATTGCAGTAATCGTAACTGGCTCACGGAGTACAATCACAGAGGTAATAACCGTTATTACAGGAACAATATAGATATAAACACTTGTCTTCACTGCACCTAATATTTTAACGGAAGAATTCCACGTTACAAAACATAAAGCAGATGCCCCTAATCCAAGAAATAAAATGTTAAGCAGATAAACTGGCTCCAGCCAGTGGGTATCATTAATTTTAAATCCTAACAAATACAAAGCAGGTATCATAAACACCAAGCCATAAAAGAAAATTCTGCGTGTAGTTTGAATCGTATTATAATGAAAACTGCTGATTTTCTTTGTTAACACAGAATAAGCTGCCCATAACACGGCAGCTAAAATAGCTAATAAGTCACCAAACGGATTTAATTGCAAATTACTGCTTCCATTAAAAGTTATGAGAAATATTCCGCCAACTGCAACTACAAATCCTATAAAGAATTGAAGTTTTAATTTTTCTCCATCTAAAAAACAGTGTGCAAAAATTGCAGTAAAAAATGGTGCAATAGATATAATAACTCCTACATTTGAAGCAAGTGTATAGGTCAAAGCAATATTCTCAAATAAATAATATAAACTAACTCCACAAATTCCCGCTGCCACAAAATATAACTCCCTCTTTTTCTCTTTGATTTTTAACCTGTGAGGGAAAGCAAAAATCAGTATAACAAAACCAATTGTAAATCGAAAAAACAATATTTCTATTGGTGATAAAGCATTTAAAAGAATCTTTGTGGATATAAAAGTTGTCCCCCAAATAATAACTGTAATAAATGCAAATGAATGTCCTATAACCGTTCTTTTTCTGTCCATAATTCCTTCCTATGTAGAGCCCGTTTGTCCGTACTTATAAATATACTTCTGTATTGCATTGGTGTTAAGCCAATATATTTTTTAAAAAAGTTAGAAAAATGACTTTGATCAGAAAACCCAGTCTGTAATGCCACATCAACTGGATAACTCCCCTTTTCCAATAACTTTTTTGCCTTGTCAATTCTGACTGTTTCCAGATAATTATAAGGAGAAATTCCCTTTTGCTTTGTAAAAGAACGAAGAAGGTAGTATTTACTTCTCCCTGTCAGCCCACATAAATCTTGGAGCGTAATGCTTTCCATGTAATGAGTCTCCAAATATTCACAAATTGTCTTTATTTCCACGCTTTGTTCCATAATTTCTTCTGACAGCTCTCGTTTCGTATATTCTTGTAACAATTGTTCCAAAAGGAAAAAGAACATCTCTTCTTTTTTAAAATCCTTTTCTTCTTCCATAATTATCTGATGCAGCTCGTGGAGCACAGTCACTAATTCACTATGGAAAACCACCTGAGTCGTAAAATAAGGAAGAGCAGCTTTTCCAGCTATTTCATAAACCGCTTTGCCCATAATCTCCGGCTGAATATTAATACAGCGGTAATCCAGTACTTTACCATCAATCTGTTCACACCAATGGGGATCACGAGGATTGAACAAAAGTAAATCTCCTGGTTCTATTATATATTCCCTATTTTTACAAGATAGAAACCGCTTTCCCTTCTCAATAAAGCCAATTACAAAATATTCATGAAAATGTTTCGGAAATTTCTGCATGATTCCTTGAAAAAGATAAGCTTCCATCTTCAACTCAATATCATATTTCACAATTCTTACTTCCTTCACAATCTATCTGCTCCTTTCTCAAAATCACAATCAGTATATCATAGATCTAAATTATATTCTTGTATGATATTGCTCTGAAACTACTTAAATCATAAATATATATCCTATTATCCGCTCTGAAAAATAAATCTAATTTGCTCTCTTCACCTTGCAATAATCTTTTAAATTTTTCTGATTTATAACCTCTTATTTTCACATTAAGAAACTGTAGTCCATTTCTGCATACTTATATTAGTAGGCACTCTTTTTTAAATATTTATTAATCAGCGTCAAACATAATCAAAAGGAGATATTTGATAACATGAGTAATATTGCACTCCAAATAGAGCGTATTTCTGATGGCACCATATCAACTGGTTCTAATGTGCTTTTTGAAACCGTTGTATATTCTGCTGGAAACATCAGTTACAATTCATTTACCGGTGTCATAACCTTCAATGAACCAGGACGCTTTTATATTGATTGGTGGGTTGCCTGTCAATCCTCTGCTTCAACAAATGGCGCCGTATTTGCCTTATCATCTTCACAAGGCGATCTTATAGAAGGAAATTCCCCAGCGAAAACTGCAGAAGTTGTTGGAATCGGAATTATCCAGGTTACTACAGCCCCTGTAACCCTTTCTTTGATAAATGCAAGTACAGATGTTGTATTTTATTCACCTATTGTACCTGTAAAAGCTACCCTTATCATTGTTGAGGACGATATTGTTGAAACTGGTCCTACTGGGGACACTGGTCCTACCGGCAATATTGGTCCTACTGGGGATACCGGACCTACAGGGGATACTGGGCCTACCGGCAATACTGGACCTACCGGCAATATTGGTCCTACTGGGGATACCGGACCTACCGGGGATACTGGGCCTACCGGCAATACTGGACCTACCGGCGACACTGGTCCTACCGGAGACACTGGTCCTACAGGCGATACCGGACCTACCGGGGATATCGGACCTTCCGGTGACACGGGTCCCATTGGTGATACTGGGCCTACTGGTGATACTGGGCCCACTGGTAGTACTGGACCTACTGGGGATACTGGACCTACCGGCGATACTGGACCTACCGGCGATACCGGACCTACAGGCGATACCGGACCTACCGGCGACGCAGGATCTACTGGCGATACTGGACCTACCGGCGATACCGGACCTATTGGCGATACCGGACCTACCGGCGACGCAGGAACGACTGGCGATACTGGACCTACCGGCGATACCGGACCTACCGGCGACGCAGGATCTACTGGCGATACTGGACCTACCGGCGATACCGGACCTATTGGCGATACCGGACCTACTGGCGACGCAGGATCTACTGGCGATACTGGACCTACCGGCGATACCGGACCTACCGGGGATATCGGGCCTTCCGGTGACACGGGCCCCATTGGTGATACTGGGCCTACTGGTGATACTGGGCCCACTGGTAGTACTGGACCTACTGGGGACGCTGGACCTACCGGCGATACCGGACCTACCGGCGATACCGGACCTACCGGCGACGCAGGATCTACTGGCGATACCGGACCGACTGGCGATACTGGACCGACTGGCGATACCGGGCCTGCTGGTGTTGGACCGACTGGCGATACTGGACCTACCGGCGATACTGGGCCTACCGGGGACACTGGACCTGCTGGTGTAGGAGCAACTGGTGATACCGGACCTATTGGCGATACTGGACCGACTGGCGATACCGGGCCTGCTGGTGTTGGACCGACTGGCGATACCGGACCTACGGGGGATACCGGGCCTACAGGCGATACCGGACCTGCTGGTGTTGGGCCAACTGGTGATACTGGACCCACCGGCGATACTGGACCTACAGGTGATATCGGACCTACCGGCGACACTGGGGCTACTGGCGATACCGGACCTACCGGTGATACTGGACCGACTGGCGATACCGGACCTGCTGGTGTTGGACCGACTGGCGATACTGGACCTACCGGCGACACAGGACCTACCGGCGACACGGGGCCTACTGGCGATATCGGACCTACTGGCAATACCGGACCGACCGGGGATACTGGACCGACTGGCGACACCGGGCCTACTGGCGACACCGGGCCTACTGGCGACACCGGACCTACTGGCGACACCGGACCTACTGGTGATACCGGACCGACCGGAGACACGGGACCTACTGGCGACACCGGTCCTACTGGCGACACCGGTCCTACTGGTGATACCGGACCTACTGGCGACACTGGACCTACTGGCGACACTGGGTCGACTGGTGATACCGGACCGACCGGAGACACCGGACCTACTGGCGACACCGGTCCTACCGGCGACACCGGACCGACCGGAGACACGGGACCTACTGGCGACACGGGACCTACTGGCGACACTGGACCTACCGGCGATACCGGACCTACTGGCGACACTGGGCCTACCGGAGACACAGGACCTACTGGTGACACGGGACCTACCGGCGACACCGGTCCTACCGGAGCTGACCCAATTGCTGCTTTTGGCGGATTATATAGTACTGATCCCGGTCCACTGGACCTTGTTGCCAATACACCTTTTACAGTTCCGCTCCCCACCACAATGGATAGTCAAAATATCACTCTGAACACGAACAGTATAACCATTGATTCTGATGGCATTTATTCAATAAGTTTTTCTATCTTAATAGAGGCAGTTTCCGGATCAGGTGTTAGCTTAAGCGTTGGAGTTCAGGTAAACGGGGCATTTGCAATTCCCCAGTTAGTGTCAACCCTGGCTATATCCAGTGATAGCCCCACACTAACCGTTAACTCCATTGCCTCACTAAGCGAAGGTGATGTTTTAACATTATCTATTTTAAGCCCAAATGATATCTCTCTTCAATTGGTAGCAAATTCAAACACACTGCTCACCGCTTTGCGGATTGGAGAAATAGTATAGTTAATCTTGTAACAAAGGTATAAAACAGGCTGCACCCTTCCCAAAAGAAGGATGCAGCCTTTCTGCTATCTAAAAAACAGCTTTATTTCCATAAAAGATATTGTATGCAGCAATTGATAATAAAACTCATTAATGATTTTTGCAAATTCGTTACATGGATTGATGAATTCGTTACAAACGATAACATTATAATCTCTTTCTTAACTATACTAAACTTGTCAAGATTAATACATTTGTTTGTCATAAGAAAGGAGGACCGCATGATGATTTGAACGTTTCTTCATACAAAAATATAAATAGTTTTATTATTTATAACTATTCACTTACATAGATAAGGAGATTATCATGCACTTCAAAATCACCACGGACTACAGCATCAGAGTACTCATTTATTTAAAACAAACCGATGCCCCATTATCGGCTGCAAAAGACATTGCAGAACACATCAAAATCTCTTACCACTACTTTAACAAAGTAGCCGTAAGCTTAAAACATGCAGGTCTCATTGAATCCGTGCAAGGACCAGGCGGAGGATATCGGCTCGCCCCCCATGTACCAGATCTTTCTCTCTACGACATCATTGAATTATTAGAAGGAGGAATCAGCATAAGCCGCTGTCTGAAAAAAAATGGTCATTGCAGCATGTACGGCAATGATCACGAAAACTGTAAAATATACGAATATTTTGAATACATCCAATCCAACTTTATTCAGTCTTTAAAAAGCAAGACAATACAGGAATTTTGCTAACAAGCAAATCTACTATTATGAGGTTAATGATGAAAAAAAAACAGATTATTCCCTCCATTTTAACTTTGGCGCTATTTTCATTTCAAACAAATTTTTACAGTTATGCCAATCAGACAATTTCAGATAATTCAGGACAATTTACAGCAACCCCAAGCGTTGCTGATAAATTAACTCATACGGAAAAAGAAACGATTCATATAGTCGCTTTTGATCCCAATGATAAAACTACAGCTTATAATGATTTCTTTCTGTCACCTGTCCCTTCTGGCGGAACGATTACACAGAAACCTTCCAATCCGGTTCGGCAGGGATACCAGTTTAAAGGCTGGTTTCACTCTCTGGATGAAAATATGCAGCCTGTTTTCTGGGATTTTACTTCGGATACTGTGGAACACAACATCACTTTGTGGGCTTATTGGGAAAAGGTCTGCCTTGTTGCCTTTGATCCCGCTGACGGCGCTGCAGGCTATGAAAGCTTCTATAAAGCCACAGTTTTGCCTGGCGGTCTGATCACTTCTCTTCCACCAGCTCCCCATCGGGATGGATATTTATTTAAAGGATGGTACGGCTACTTAGATGAGGAATTAAATCCTGTTTTCTGGGACTTCGGTTCTGACACCGTAGAGGACAACACCACGCTTTGGGCTTATTGGGAAAAAGCCTGTATCGTTACATTTGATCCGAATGATGAGACAACAAAAGCCGATGAATTTTTAAAAGTTACTGTTCCAACTGGCAAGCAAATCTCTTCTGTTCCACAACCTCCCACACGGGACGGTTTTATATTCATAGGCTGGTTTCTTGACTCCGATGACCAGACAACTGTATTATGGAATTTTCATTCGGACACTGTGGAACACGATATAACCCTGCGCGCCGCATGGGAAAAATCAAAGGAACAAGAAAACAAAGGAGGGAGTTCTTCTACTTCCCGCCCCAGCATACCCCCAAAAGAAGACCAGGTGAACATCGAGCAAAACCTGCCTTTGGGAAAAGCTCCGGAAGAAGTACAACAACATTTGCCAGAAACAACAACAGAGACAGAGCCTGTCCGAAGCACTCAATGGGATTTTATGCCTAAAACCGGAAACGCTAACATTCTGAAATATGGAATCAGTATGTCCCTTTCTCTTCTTCTGCTGCCTGCTTCCCTAATCAAGAAGAAAAAGAATCCATGAAACAAAGATCTGTAGCGATCCTGCTCTTTCTCTTTCTATTTGGATATGCCATAATTGGATTTGCCATTTATTTCAATGACTGGTATCAGTCCAGACACCAGATCAATCATCTTATTCCGTTGATGGAATCAGCCGCCAGCCATTTAGCTTCTGATACAGAACTATCTTTTAAAGAAGAAGTTACAGCGCCCTTAGAACGTGAAATCCTGCCGGAATTTGAGCAACTTTACGAACAGAATGCGGATACCATTGGCTGGCTGACCATTGAACAGACTCCCGTAAACTACCCTGTCATGCAAAATCCTGACAATCCTGACTATTACCTGGATCATGATTTCAAAAAACAGAGAAGTATTCATGGTCTTCCCTTTCTTGACTCCAGATGTGACCTTATAAAATCCAGGGAACTCCTGATTCACGGACATAATATGAAAACAGGGTTGATATTTGGTGAATTAATGAGATACAAAAAACAATCTTATTATCAATCCCATAAAACGATTCAATTTCACACACTCTATGAAAAAGCGGATTACGAAATCATAGCCGTAATTCTATCCAGAGTGTATGAAAAAACAGAGCAGGGATTCCGCTACTACCATCTTGAACAGTTGCAGACCCGGGAAGGATTTGATTTCTATATGGAACAGGTGAACCAGCTGGCTCTTTATCAAACAGGTAAAACCGCTGAATTCGGAGATGGTCTTCTCATTTTGTCCACCTGTGAATATTCCTTTCCAAATGGAAGACTGGCTGTTATTGCACGCAGGATCTAAAAAGCCAGGGTCTGACGGATCAGACTCTGGCTTTTTACATGCTATCATTTCTGTGACATACTCCTTTTAAGCGACATGTGCTTCCTGCAAGGAGTTATTTTTTTCCTGACACTTATATCTCTGTTTTCTTACTTTCTGTTTTCTGCATAAATACATTGCTGTAAATATAAGGGACAAGAACTGTAGATACATTCCTGTGTCTCCTAAGCCGCTGCATGATAAAATAAGTGGTCTGGTTATGCAAAATATTGGCAAACCAGCTTTCTTCCATAAAACGTGCCATTACAACTGTAATCATATCCCCAGGTTTTAGATTCTCTTCCTTTTTGCTGATATATTCTTCTACCGGTTCAATCAGCTCCCGGTAAGGAGACATGATAACCTCAAGAGGTACATCAATTCCTGTATCCACCCACTTTTTTTTCAGAATCTCACTTTGTGCTTCATCGGTTGCAATGTTCAGTGCCACCACATTTGAAGTGATCAGATTGGCATAATTCAGTGCTTTTAAAACAGAGCGGTTAATTCCTCCAACCAAAACAATGCAAAGATTTTTATCCTGGCTTACACTCTTATGATAGTGCGCCATAAAATCATCTACTTTAAGCTGCTGTCCAACGAACTGGTAATGTTTCTTAATACGAACCATCATGTATACAATAATCGGAATCACAATCGCCAGAAGCCAGGAGCCCTGGGAAAACCTTGTTACAAACACAATGATGGTTCCTCCCCCTGTCATTAAGGCACCAAGCCCATTAATAATCATTTTGTACCAGGAACCTTTTCCCTTTACCCGTATCCACCGAAGTACCATTCCAGTCTGTGATAATGTAAAAGAGAGAAACACTCCAATGGCATAGAGAGGAATCAGATAATGTGTCTCCGCCTGAAAGATAATCAGTAAAAAAGCTGCAAG
Organism: Clostridium sp. HBUAS56010; assembly: GCF_007115105.1. Taxonomy (GTDB): domain Bacteria; phylum Bacillota; class Clostridia; order Lachnospirales; family Lachnospiraceae; genus Lacrimispora. The sequence continues at coordinate 13,314 of NZ_SULJ01000015.1, read as the reverse complement.
GAAAAAGATAAACAAAATACCATTGGAAAAGCTCAATCTGGTTCCCCTGTGCATAAACTGACGGGGAACGTAACCATCATCTGCAAGTATGGCAAGCAGCGTGGGAAGCCCATTATAAGCAGTATTGGCCGCTAAAAGAAGAATCAGGGAAGTCGCAAACTGAAGAACATAAAACATGATTCCATGTCCGAATACAGCGTAACCAAGCTGGGATATTACAGTCTTGCCCTCCAAGGGAATAATACGAAGGGAAGTAACCAGAATTACAGATCCTCCAAAAATTACAATGATAATTCCCACAAGAATAAACAGTACATCTTTCGCATTTTTCTGAGATGGTTCCCGGAAACTGGGCACAGCATTGCTCACCACTTCCACACCTGTCAGCGCAGAACAACCAGAAGAAAATGCCCGCAGCAATAAAAACAAAGAAACCGTCCCCACTCCGCCTGTAACCGAAGGCATGGACTGGGAATAATCAACCGGTTCCAGATTTCCTGCAAAAAGTTTTACAAATCCGGTAACAATCAGAGCCAGCATAATCAGAATAAAGGCATAAGTGGGAATTCCAAACATCTTGGATGCCTCTTTCATACCTCTTAGATTCAAAAGAGTAATCATACATAAAAACAACAGCGCAAACAAAAGGCGGTAAGGACGAAATCCCGGAAATGCAGACACAAGAGCCGCAGTTGCAGCCGAAAGGCTGACTGCCACGGTCATGACATAACCAATCATTAAAGCGGACGCTGCCACTAAAGATGCGGTTTTACCGATATTTTCCGCAGATACCACATAGGCGCCTCCGCCGTTAGGATAACATGCAATGATCTGGGAATAAGAAAATGCCAGCACCAGAAAAAGCAGGATAATCGGTGAAGTGACTAATCCAAGATATTTCACTGCGGCTAATCCAAGAATTGGGACCAGCACCAGAAGCATCTCTTCAATGGCATAAGCAACAGAAGACACTGCATCACTTGCCATAATCGGAACTCCCCACAGCGGTCCCAGCTTCTCTCCCTCCAGATCATTACTTTTCAAAGCATTCCCCAATAATATATGTTTTAATTTTTTTCTCGGCTGCATAAATAAATTCCTCTCTGGCTTACATCCTGTTTTAATTCTAGTATAGCCATTTTCCTGTAAAATAAAATAATACCTGATGAATCATAGGCTTAATTTCTTCTCTTGTCAAGTTCCCTTTTTTGTACAGAAAAAAAGCAATGCACTGCCAGACGAAACTGCAGTACATTGCTTCCGGTTATTATTTAAAATAGTTCACACCTGATTCAAATATCTTCATGTCCTGTTCCCCGTATATATTGAGCGCAACTCCCTGTCCCCTTCTTTCAGAATGAGCCATTTTACCGAGAATCCGTCCGTCAGGGCTTGTAATTCCTTCAATTGCCATATAAGAGCCGTTGGGATTCCAGAACTCATCCATGGTAGGACGTCCGCTCTCATCTACATACTGGGTTGCCACCTGACCATTTTTAAACAGCTTCTCCAGCCACTCTCCACTTGCCACAAAACGTCCTTCTCCATGAGAAGCAGGATTGCAGTATACTCCGCCTGACTCTGCTCCTGAAAGCCATGGAGACTTGTCTGTGACCACTTTAGTGTAGACCATCTTTGAGATATGCCGTCCAATGGTATTCATGGTAAGAGTCGGAGAATCCTCTCTCTGCTCCACAATGGTTCCTTCCGGCACAAGCCCCAGCTTGATCAGCGCCTGAAATCCATTGCAGATTCCAAGCATCAGGCCGTCTCTCTCATTTAAAAGCTTATTGATTCCCTCTTTCATGGTTTCATTCCGGAACACGGCTGCAAAAAACTTTGCTGATCCTTCGGGTTCATCACCTGCTGAAAAACCACCTGGGAACATCACGATCTGGGAATGATCAATATCTTTCCGGTATTGTTCCACAGACTCTCTGATCCCTTCTGCGCTTAAATTCCGGAATACTCTCGTGGTTACATTGGCTCCTGCCCTTAAAAAGGCTTTTGCACTGTCATATTCACAGTTGGTACCAGGGAAAACCGGAATAAATACATTGGGTTTTGCAACCTTATTTTTGCACACATATACATGGTCAGCCCGGTAAAGTTTCTCCGGCACCAAAGCAGCTTTTGCTCCAGAAGTAGTTGGGAACACTTCTTCAAGCGGTTCTGCCCAGGTATTCAATGCTTCTTCCAGAGAAATTGATGCCTCATGATAAACAAATCTGCCGTCATCTGTCACTTCTCCAATTACAGTATGAGGAAATGAAAGCTCTGAAAGTTTCTCTGACGGAACCTCACAGATAATATCTCCCCAGCCTGCTGCAAAGAAATCTTCTGGAGCAACACAATCTTTAATTTTCACACCCAGCTTATTGCCAAATGCCATCTTGCTTACTGCTTCACAGATTCCATGTCCTTCCACTGCATAAGCAGATATCACCTGTCCTGCGCAGATATCTGCAAAGAGTTCTTCATACCCTTTCATAATCTGATCATATACCGGAAGATCGTAAGAATCTCTCTCAATATGGAATAAAACAATAGAATTGCCTGCATGTTTTAGTTCCGGTGTAATAATATGATTCTGGCTGGCAATGTCCACAGCAAAGGAAACAAGAGTTGGTGGTACATCAATATCCTGGAATGTTCCTGACATACTGTCTTTTCCGCCGATAGATGGAAGTCCAAGCCCGATCTGTGCATGATATGCACCAAGAAGAGCAGCAAAAGGCTGGCTCCAGCGGGTTCCCTCCTCAGATAAACGACGGAAATACTCCTGAAATGTAAAACGGATCTTTTTATAATCTCCACCTGCTGCCACAATTTTTGCAACCGATGATAAGACTGCATAAATTGCTCCATGATACGGACTCCAGCTTGATAAATACGGATCAAACCCATAACTCATCATGGTAACCGTATCCGTGCTTCCTTCTGTCATTGGGAGTTTTGCTACCATGGACTGTGTTTCCGTCAACTGGTACTTTCCACCGTAAGGCATAAACACACTTCCAGCACCGATGGAACCGTCAAACATCTCCACAAGCCCTTTCTGGGAGCAGACATTTAAGTCGGAAAGCACTTTTAACCAGGCTTCTTTCACATCTAAAACCGGCTTCTTTGTAAAGAGATTTCCCTCTTTTCCAGGAACCTCCAAAACCACGGAAGCCTCCTGATGTGCACCGTTGGTATCTAAAAAGCGGCGGCTGATATCAACAATTGTCTTTCCTCTCCAGCTCATGATCAGTCGTTTTTCTTCGGTTACAACGGCAACGGCAACAGCTTCCAGATTCTCTTCTTCCGCAAAGGAAAGGAATTGATCCACATCCTTTGGATCAATCACCACTGCCATACGCTCCTGGGATTCTGAGATGGCAATCTCCGTACCATCAAGACCGGCATACTTCTTTGGAACCTGATCCAGATCAATCTTTAATCCATCTGCCAGCTCTCCAATGGCAACCGATACTCCACCAGCACCAAAATCATTGCACTTTTTTATGATCTTACTGACTTCTGCTCTTCTAAACAGCCGCTGGATCTTCCGTTCAGTGGGAGCATTTCCCTTTTGAACTTCTGCTCCGCAGGTCTCAATAGAAGCTTCCGTATGAACTTTGGAAGACCCGGTAGCTCCTCCGCATCCATCCCTGCCTGTCCGTCCGCCTAACAGGATGATTATATCACCAGGATCAGAAGTTTCCCTGATTACATTGGCACGTTTTGCAGCACCCATAACAGCACCGATCTCCATTCGTTTCGCAACGTAATCCGGATGGTAGATTTCTTTCACATATCCGGTTGCAAGTCCGATCTGATTTCCATAAGAACTATATCCTTTTGCTGCTCCGGTCACAATCTTCCTCTGGGGAAGTTTTCCTTTAAGAGCTTCACTAAGAGGTCTTGTGGGATCTGCTGCTCCGGTCACACGCATTGCCTGATATACATAAGTCCGTCCGGAAAGTGGATCTCTGATGGCTCCGCCAAGACAGGTTGCCGCTCCACCAAAAGGTTCAATCTCCGTAGGATGGTTATGAGTTTCATTCTTAAAATTGACCAGCCATTCTTCTTCTACTCCATCGTTTAACACTGGAACCACAATGCTGCAGGCATTGATCTCTTCTGATACTTCCAGATCTTCCAGTTTTCCTTCCATACGGAGTTTTTTCATTGCCATCAGAGCCAGATCCATCAGACAGACATACTTTCCGTCTTTCCCCTTTAACACTTCTTCCCGGTCGGAAAGATAGCGCATGTAAGTTTCCTCAATGGGTTTACGGTATTCTCCGTCTGTAAACACCACCTCCTTTAATTCTGTCTGGAATGTTGTGTGACGGCAGTGGTCAGACCAGTAAGTATCCAGTACCCGGATCTCTGTCATGGTCGGGTCTCTGTGTTCTTCCTCTTTATAATAATTCTGGATATGCAGAAAATCCTTAAAGGTCATGGCAAGATTTAAAGACTCATATAGACTTTTTAGTTCCTGCTCCTTATAATCTTTAAATCCTTCAAAGACAATCACGTCATCAGGTGCGTCAAATATGGTAACCAGAGTCTCCGGTTTTTCCTCATCAGCTTCCCTGGAATCCACCGGGTTAATACAGAACGTCTTAATGTCTTCAACCTGATTCTTCGTAAATGTTCCGGAAATCACATAAGTAACCGCTGATTGAATCACTGGTTCCTCATCTTCTTTTAAAAGTTTAATACACTGCTCTGCTGAATCCGCACGCTGGTCAAACTGTCCCGGAAGATATTCCACGGAAAATACCAGATCACCAGAATCAGCCGGAAACTTCTCCAGATAGTATTCATCGACCGGCGGCTCGGAAAAAATGGTAGTAAGAGCCAGACCATAGATTTCATCCGATAAATTCTCCACATCATAACGGATCAGCACCCGCACCCCTTTGACATCCGGGATTCCAAGATAACTTTTGATTTCCTCTTTTAATTCATTGGCTTTTACGGCATAGGCTGGTTTTTTTTCAACGTATACTCTTCTTACACTCATGATTTCCTCCTTGTAAAGAATCCATATGGTCCATTTATAACAACATCATACCACAAGATACATCAATTAGTAAAATTAATATATCTTATGTTATTAATCAGTAGCATTAATATAAAAGCATTCCATTTTCCTGCATTCTTTTTTATGTTCGACAATTTTCGACATTTTTAAGAAAAACACTTGAAAGTTTAAATGTTTTACCATATAGTAGTAAAGGATTTTTTACAAAGGAGCGCAGCAAATATGGATCTTGATCAGCAATTAAAAAATTTATCCCAGAAATATTCATTTGAAAACACGCAATTAAAAACAGATGAAAAAAGCAAAACTGTGGAGGTGTGCCTGTATCTGCAGGAAGATCACATTGACACGTTTATTGAAAAAGCAGGACAGCTTAATTCCATCGTAGAGTCCTGTGCCAACATGATCGGCATCTTTGATCATTCCGTACCCAAGGAACAGCTTATGCAGACCACACTTCGATGCGGAAAAGACAATACACTCCACATTCACACCGTGCCATCTATGCTTAAAATTCTGGTGGAGACACTGTTTGATTGAGAATCAATACGAATTTTATAAGACAGGGGAAACAAAGACCATCGTGTTTGTTTCCCCTGTTTCTTAGATCAGATGAGAACTGTCATTGCTTCCAGTCAATTTATAAGATCTGGTCACAGAGTTATATTCTACCGTTGTAATGCTGGCATTCCCCACAATTACCTGATCCTTCTGAGGATTATTGTGCATCATACAGGAAAGCAGATAAGCCAGAGTTGCTCCATGAGAAACAACGGCTGCATCTTCCTCTGCTTTTGTTACTCTTAAAATCTCTTTCAGTGCCCATTCACAGCGCCTTAGAATCTCTTTATAGGTTTCTCCCTCAGGAGGTGATGAAAGTGCTGGATCAACAGACCACAGACCATATTCCTTCGGATAAGACTGCTTGATCTCTTCCCAGGTCATCCCTTCCCACTTGCCAAATTCCACTTCAATTAACTGCTCCATGGGACATACTGGCACCTGCTGCCTGATTGCGATTTTTTCCGCCGTCTCCCTTGCACGCAAAAGTGTACTGGAAAAAACTCTGGAAACCTGACAATGGTCCATTGCCTCTGCCAATTGCTCTGCCTGTCTTTTTCCCGTCTCATTCAGGGGAATATCATGGCTTCCCTGAATTTTTCCTTTTATATTCCAGTCTGTCTGACCATGACGTATCAGATATATGTTCATCTTCTCTCTCCAACTCTTATCCTTCGTAATCCGTCCCGTCAGTTTCCTCTTCAAGGATTTCAAGCCCTTCAATTCCTGCCAGCGCTTCCATGTCCATGTTTTCCGCATTCATGCTGACCGCATCCATCGCCATCTTCATAATTCCCTGAATCTCTTCCACAGACATCTTCATTTTTGCCGCCAGTTCTTCCACCGTCGCTTCCCGTCCAAGTTCCCCTGCAAGCATCTGGGATATCTGCTGCAGCACATTGACCCTTGCTGTCAGCTCCTCACCGGTCTGCCCAGCCGCCACTTCCTCTTCCAATAGCTCCAAAACAGCACTGCGCATTCTCTCCTCTGCAAACTTGTCAAAAGACTCTTTGTCCGCATCTCCTTCATATTCCTCCACAGCCATCATGAGAGCCATGTTCGCTTCCTGGATCAGATCCGTAAGTAAAACCCCTTTTCCATCGAATTCTTTGGAAAGAGAAAGGGCAGTCTGAAGGTTTCCTTCCACAAGGCGCTTTTTTGCCTCCTGGCTGCCAGCCTTAATCTCTCTTAAAAGGTGCTCTGCCTCTTCTTTTGTACAGGGAGCAATCTCTCCCATCTCTTCTAAATACATCTGATAAAAGTCATCGTGCATATGTGTTTCACTCCTTTTTTTCTTCTTCACCTGATACCTGTGCCCGTAACTATACCGCAGCCTTAAAAATTTGTCAAATCTCTTTACAAACCAATTAATAGCATGATAGAATGGTCTTACATTTATAAGGAGGACTAATAATGGATATTAATTTTGAACTATATAAAGTATTTTACCATGTGGCTGCCACACTCAGCTTTTCCGAAGCTTCCAAGCAGCTCTTTATCTCCCAGTCAGCCGTCAGCCAGTCCATCAAAGTGCTGGAAAAAAAGCTGAATCAGACTCTGTTTATCCGAAGCACAAAAAAAGTCCAGCTTACCCCGGAAGGAGAGATCCTGTTAAAACACATTGAACCAGCCATTAACTTGATCCAGAAGGGAGAAAACCAGCTTTTAGAAGCCAATTCCTTAAACGGAGGGCAATTGCGCATCGGTGCCAGTGACACCATCTGCCGTTATTACCTGGTTCCATATCTGAATAAGTTTCATAAGGAATTTCCAAACGTTCATATAAAAGTCACTAACCAGACCTCTATTGAATGTGCTCATTTACTCGCTAACGGTCAGGTTGATTTCATTATAACCAATTATCCCAACTCCGGTCTTTCCAGTTCTCAAAACGTGCGGATCATCAATGAATTTTCCGATGTCTTTGTTGCCAATCAGGAATATTTTCCTCTAAAAGGGCAGACTGTAAGTCTTGATACACTGCAGAGGTATCCGATTCTCATGCTGGATCGAAAAAGTACTACCAGTGAATTTCTCCATCAGATTTTTCAAAAAGAACAGTTAGACTTAGTTCCTGAGATTGAATTAAGCAGCAACGATCTCCTGATTGACCTGGCACGCATCGGTCTTGGCATCGCGTTTGTACCTGACTTCTGTATCCCGGAACAGGATAAAGACTTATTCCAGGTCAGACTCACAGAAAAGCTTCCCATCCGTCAGATGATTGTGGCTTATAATGAAAGCATTCCCGTTTCTCAGGCAACGAGACAATTTATGGACATGCTGTAACAATAATCAGATCCTATGGACATGCTGTTTCAGATGGTATCTCAACTTTTTTCGTTCTCCGCATAGACCATCAGGGAACACCCCCAGATTTCATCTCCGAAGGAAAAATCATGCTTCGTTATTTTCTCCTGGATAAATCCAACTTTTTCATAACACCGTCTGGCGCCGGGATTGGAATCAAAGACATTTAAGGTAATCCGCTTCATACCAAGAATATCAACTCCATACCGGACAGCCAGAGACACCATGGAATATCCCAGACCTTTTCCCCTCTGGGCCGGATCCACTACAATATAGCCCAGATGAACACTGGACTTTTGGTAATTGACCCGGGACATCTGAAAGCTTCCCACCGGAATCCCCTCCTGGTTCAGTGCAGTAAATCCCCAGGAATCCTCTGCCTGCTCCAGCTTTTCATAATGAGCGTTCATCTGTTCTTTCGTAAGAGGAAAAGAAAAAGTCTCCCTGCACCACATGCGCATCATTTTTTCATCCGTAAGCCATTTCATTACAAAATCCCCATCCTGCTTCTTACATGGCCGTATTCTCAATATTTCCTTCATGAATTATTCTCCTTTTTGCTGTCTGTCCCAAAATTGTGCCGTCACTTCTCCAACACTGTTTAACCGCACTTCATAATATCCATCCCACTCCCTTGGAAATAACGCCTGATAGTCGGGTTTTAAAAAACGCTGGTCCAAAAGTGCTATAATTCCCTCATCTTCCACCGTCCGGATCACCCTTCCTGCTGCCTGCATGACCTTATTCATTCCTGGATACTGATAAGCATAGTCAAATCCCATACTCTCTTTCTCATCAAAATATCTCTTCAAAATCTCCTGCTCCGTACAGACCATAGGCAGACCCGTTCCTACAATGATTGCCCCAATCAGACGATTGGCCTTTAAGTCAATTCCTTCTGAGAATACTCCCCCCATCACGCAAAGTGCCACAAAAGAATCCTGCCGTTCTTCTGTAAATTCCATCAGAAAATCTTCCCGCTCCTGCTCATTCATGTGAGAAGCCTGAGATAAATAAGAAAATTCCTTTTTCTCATTCATAGAAATCTCTAACAATGCCTCAACCTCTTTTAAATACTGATAGGAAGGAAGAAACACCATATAATTTCCCTTCCTGGCACCCACAATCGCCCGCAGATAATCCACCACCTTCTGATACTCTCTCCGGTTCCTTCTGCTATAGCGGCTGCTGACATCAGCCGCCACCATCAGAAGCCTTTTATCCGCCGGAAAAGGAGACCTGGCATAAACCGCATATTCCTCCTGGTTTCCGCTTAATAATTCCTTATAATAGGAAACAGGCAATAACGTTGCGGAAAAAAACACGGTTCCATTGCCTTTACTCAGACATTCTTTTAGATTTTCTGACGGATTAACGCAGAAGAGCCGGAGCATAAATCTTCCATCCTTTAGCAGTTCTGTATAAATCCGATAGTTTTCATCCAGCCGTTCATAAATATTAACAAAATTCCTGATACAGAAATAAAAATCCAAAACCAGATCCCTGTCTTCAAATTCCTGATGAACCTCCATAAACTTTTCCAGTTCTCCAAACAAAGACAGGATATTTGTCATAAAATAACGGATATCCTCAAGAACCTGAAATCCTTCACATTCCCTCTTTTTCTCAAGAAGTTCTCTGTTGCACCGTTCCAGCAGTCTTGCAAGCTTCATATCCATAGGTTTGATAATCTTTTTAATCAGCAGAATATCTTCCTTATAAACGGCAGCACTGTACATTTCCCTTGCTCTTGGCACCAGATTATGGGCTTCATCAACAAGAAAAAGGTAATTTCCGTTTACTCCCTCGGAAAAGAAGCGTTTCAGTCTGATGTTGGGATCAAAAACATAATTATAATCGCAGATCACCCCATCGACCCAATTGCTGATATCCAGGCAGAATTCAAAAGGACACACGGAAAAACGCTCTGCATATTCAAGAACTGCCTCTCTGGTAATATCCGTTTTCTCATGAATGATACTGTAAACCGCATCTCCCACCCGGTCAAAATGACCTTTTGCATAAGGACATGCTTCCGGATTGCATTCTGGTGTATCCAAAAAACAGAGCTTTTCTTTGGCCGTTATCGTGACCGCATTGAAATAAAGCCCGTTTTCCTTTAATATAGAAAAAGACTCTTCTGCAACACCTCTTGTAATAGTCTTTGCCGTAAGATAAAACAATTTATCTCCAAGCCCCTCTCCCATTGCCTTTATTGCTGGATAGATGGTGGAAAGTGTTTTTCCAATCCCGGTAGGTGCCTGAATAAACAGGTTTCTTTTTCTTACAAGACTTCGGTATACCGATACCACCAGATCCCTCTGTCCTTCCCTGTAGGGAAAAGGAAAGGGAAGCTCCCGTATGGACTCATCTCTTCTTATTCCATGAATGTATAAATACCTTGCCCATTTAACATACTCGTGAATCAACCCTTGAAACCAGGTTTCAAGTTCCTCAAAGGTTTTCTCGATCTGGAACCGTTTGATCTCCTCTGTTTCCAGATTGCAATAAGTCATCTGCATCACCGCTCCCGGAAGGCTCTTATCAAAACAATAGAAATACCCGTAGCACATCGCCTGGGCAAGATGAACGGAAATTGGTTCTTCCAGATAGGATAAATCCAGATACATTCCCTTAATTTCATCAATCATAATTCCTTCCGGCTTATCTATGATTCCATCCGCCCGTCCTTCAACAAGAATCTGAAACTGCTCCATTGAAACCATGTGCTTTAAAGATACTTCTGCCCGGTAATCCGGTCCCATAAGGCGCTGTATCTTCTTATGAATTCTGGTTCCTTCCTGCATGGCGGTTTTTTCAGCAGCAGAAGTTCTCCGGTTATCAATGTCGCCGGTACGCAGTACAAACTCAACCAGATTTCTCACTGATATCTTTATAACTTTCTGTGCTGTTTCATCCATTCCTGATGAACCTCCTTTTACCAGTCAGTATTCTCTCTCTTTCCACAAAAAAAGGAAACTGCATGCCATCGGCTTACAATTCCCTTTTTTCTTACATTTGTTTAAGCTGCAGAATAGTTCTTTGGAGACCGCTGTTTGAGAAATTCTTCAAACTCTGCATCCTCTCCATGAAGCTCCACTGTCAAAACCTTTGATAAATCCAGACTCAATACACCTAATATAGACTTTGCGTCGATCGTTACTCTATTGTAATATACGTCTATGTCGAATTCACACTTTGCAGCAGCAGTAACAAACATTGTTGCTTCAGCAATCGTTGGAAGCATAATCTTAAACTGTTTCATAATAAAAACTCCTCTGTGATAAAAAAGTTATAAATTACTTATATCACGATTGACACCATTTGTCAAATTATGCTCCGGGAATTATTCTTTTCTTACATTTTACCACAATCAGGAATGCTTTAATAGCAGAATAAATTTTTTATTTTTTTCAAAAAACTCTTGCAATTAAAACACTTCTATGCTATACTTTCAAAGTGCTCGGGCAAGGGTACATAATTTCTGCCAAAGGGGAATAGTTCAATGGTAGAGCAACGGTCTCCAAAACCGTAAATGGGGGTTCGAGCCCCTCTTCCCCTGCTCATGATAAGTCTTAAAATTCTTGATAAATCAAGGTTTTGGGACTTTTTTATTTTTCAAATTTGTGCCCAGATGTGCCCAATACAATTATCAAAAAGCGTTCTCTATCATAGCTAATGTTTCTTCCTTTGGAAGAGGATTATAGATATATCCCAAGGTGGTTTGAGCGTCAGTATGTCCAAGCAAGATCCTTATTTCATCAATAGGAACGTCATTTGCATCTAGCTTACTTGCAAACGTTTTTCTTATCTTATGAGTAGACTTATTTGAAATACCTGCTTTCTTACATGCCCACCTAAGCGCATTGCCGACATTGTTTGTATTCAAGTGCTTACCCTCTTTTTGGAAGATGAATTCATTGTTTCCATTTCTTTTGCTTCGGATATCTATAATTTTTTCTAATATATCGAGGGCTTTAGGGATAAGAGGCACGTACCTGCTGGTGTATGTTTTTGTATGATCTACTATTTCCCATTTATAATTTATCGTTCCATCACTTAGCCTTTCTCTTATGTGAACTTCTTCATCTTCAACGGAAAGATAATTCTCAATCATATTTACATTTTTCCATTTCAACGCAACAAGTTCCCCTACACGTAGTCCACAATATAGGTTAAAAAGTATCGCAAGATATGATTCGTTCTGGTTTGAATTATACATTTCCCAACACACCGATATTAGTTTTTCATCTTCGTTCCCGACAAATACCTGTGTTTCAGGTGGTTTCTTTGAAATCTGTCTATATTTGACTGATATTTTCACCCCCGCCCACGGATTAGTTTTAATGAGATTTTTTCTATAAGTGTAGTCCCATATTCCGCCTATAATAACCTTAACATTCTGCCACTCTTTTCGAGTCATGTTATTATCTTTGATAAGACTATTGGCCCACGATTCTAAATCTATCGTAGTAAGAGTTTTCATATTCTTATTACAGATTTCAGAATCAATACAATATCTTTTCCAATGATTAGTGTGTCGATATATTGTATTTTCTGAATTAGTTATAGATCTTTTATATGGCAGCCACATTTTATACATATCGTTCATGGTTAGATTTACATCATCAGTTAGTCCATAATGTTCAGCCAGCTTCATCATTAACTCATCTTCTGTGTTACCTTTGATTTTTCTTCTACCACTCTCCTTCGTTATATCTTCAACGTGAGTTTGCCATCTCGGATCTTTCGCATTTTCTGATGGCGGTGTTATTTTATACTTATGGATCTCTCTAACTTTTTCTATCATTTTCATATTAACTTGTCTTGACACTTCATCCAAGTTAATCATACCATTACCTAACGCATATTTCAATAATTCCTCTTGTGTCAAATTACACATCACTCCATTCCTATAATAATACCGCCCATTACAGGCGGCTCAAATCAATAACAATATGTATGCCACTTAGTTTTCAAATAGACACCGTTCCCCTGTTTCCCTCTTGATTGCCAAATCACATAATCAGGCAGTATACTTCCATTCTCAAGTACCCACTTTGCATTTGCCCAATTTCTCTCGGTAGGCACTCTATTTGCATTGCCATCGTACCAAGAAGCATACTGGATTCCCCATTTTCTATCTGATGCAACTCCTATGGCGGTATCTGGAAACTCTTTGTGTTTCATTCTATTTAATACTACAGATAATACAAACCTCTGCTCCTGGTCATCACAAAATTGCGCTTCTCCACAAGCAATTTTAGCAAACACTAATAAATCTTCTTCTGTATATTTAATCTCTGTATCAGACAAGTACTCTGATTTAATAAAAGCATGATTGTTTTCACAGTCTTCAGCATATATCATTGACCAGCCATCAATTTCAAGTATTACGTCAACAG
>NZ_SULJ01000014.1:17236-81152 GCF_007115105.1 Clostridium sp. HBUAS56010 | reverse complement strand
GTTTTGAGGGTGGCTGTTCCGCCTGAAATATAAGCAAATTTCACACCGCCCATGTCACTACGTATATCAGCTAAATTGCTATTTAATTGGGTTACGCTATTTGAAATACCATCAATTTCAGTTTTCAAGGCAATATTAAAAATAAAAGAAAGGATGAAAGTTATGGATAATTTAATTTTATATGATAACACATCAATTACAATAAATGAAGGAAGTTCCGAGTATTCCTTCGCAAAAACATTTGATGCTTACGATGATTTCCATGGAACTTTAAAGTTACTTACCGAAACAAATTTGAGTTCCTATTCTATAACAAACGATTCTGGATTAATAACCGCCACATACAAAAATAAACGTTGCAAATCAACGTCAATAGATATTAAGTGGGCAGACGATGAATCAGTCGGAGAGTTACTCGTGACATTCACATTGGAGGATGTAGATTTAATTGAAAAATCAATTAGAGATTTGAGAATTAGCCAACTAGCACAGAATTCAGCAATTGTTGAACTAGCCACTATGATAACCTCGATTTCAAAACAAACAGAAGACAAAGAAGGGGGATAAAGAATAATGGTTGATTTTTATGTAATGATGATTAAACAATACGGGTTTAAACTTGAGGACGTTCTTGAACCATGGAGAAAAGCCGTTGAGGAGGCTTTAGCTAAAAAGAAATAACGGAGGAAATTAGATGATTGCAACGATACACCCCATAGCCCCTTTTGATCCATCCGTTGGAACAAATATTAATTTTACATGGTCAGGAAATCAGATATATAAAGTTCGTTGCATTATAAAAAATAATGCCACTGGAACAACAGTTCATGACAGTACTATTAGCACAATGAAGCAGTCCTATACTCTCTCGCCTACTTCTTCACTAATCAGCGGAATAAAATATGTAGCATACATAACGGTATTTGATGTAAATAATGTCGAATCCTCAATTCAAAGCATAGGAACTCCAGTTTATTGTTTTACTACTCCCACATTTAATTTATCGGTTTCTAATGGAGATATTATTAGGGCATCGTCTTACTCAGTAGGAATCAATTATTCTCAATCAGAGGGAGAATCGTTAAACTGGTTCAATATCACATTATACAGTTATCAAAAAACCGTCATGGAAACCTCTGGTCAAGTATTCGATACTTCTAATTTATCTTACATTATAAGTAATTTACAAAATGCGACTCAATATTATATTCGGGCAACTGGCGAAACAGTAAACGGAATGAGTTTAGACACTGGACATATTTTGGTGACCGCCTCATATACGACTGCTCAGATATTAAGCAAATTAGAATTAAATAATATACCAGAAACAGGGGCTATTGAAATAAAAAGTAATATAGCATCCACTGAAGGCACTCCAGAAAAAGATGTTGTATATGTTGACGGTGAATGGGTAGATTTAACCGACAATGCCGTAACGTTTAATGAAGGATTCGAAGTAAATGGAGATTTTACGGCAATTTTTCATTTTAAGAAACCCAAGAGAAATGCTGTTATAAAGGAATTTGGTACAAAGGATAGATTGAATATAAAGATATATTATCGCATAGGAAGTTATTCTGATTCAAATGGTGAAAAGGCTTACTTTGAATTGGTTGCTAACTCGTGCGGTATTAATCACGTTGTAAATAGTAATTATGTAGAAGTGTACTCAGACGATCTTCACAAGTATACGCTTTTAATAAATAGAATCAGTGGCTTGTTTGATGTCAAAGCAGATGTTATTAACATAGAGGATACATAGAGAAAGGAGACGTTTTTATGATTTTAGGATTTAGTTTTGCAGCATCAAAGGAGTCATTTAACATATCTCCTGTTTCTCCGGAGAACATTGAATATTTGACAATAAAATCAGCCATTTATGACGAAGCATATTTTTCGGAAGATATTATTAATGTTGATGATTTTGATGGAAATATCCCATCTGAATGGACTTTCAACACGAGACTACATGCTTACTTCAAAGGTAATTTGCATGGTGGTAATGTAAACTTTACCGAAAATATTGTTGAATATATAAGAATTAAACGGAAAACAGCTTATGATAATAAATTCAAAACAATATATGAGAAAAAAATCGAATCAAAGGAAGATTTTATTGTTGATATTATGCACTACTACGCCCCTGTAGGCACAGTGTCTTTTGCATACGTCCCTGTAATTTCTGGAGGAGAAAATGATTATATTATAAGTACAATAGAGTCAAAATTTGACTCTTATTTTATTTGTGAAAAAGATGTTTCCTACCCAATGATATTAGATACAGATTTCAACAAGAGACGTATTCAGCGAACGGGAACGATTGAACCCCTTGGTAGAAAAACACCTATTATTTTCAAGGGCGGTTTAACCAATTATTATGCTGGAGATATCAAGTGTTGTTTTATCGAAAATACCGATTGCAATTGGCAGACTGAAACATCTTGGAAATACAGAAATATTATATATGACTTTCTCACAAACGGTAATGTAAAAATCTTAAAAGACTACTTTGGCAATGTTTGGATGATTGGAGTCACAAGTGATGAAATTTCCGAAGAATCTGATCACCCGTTACATGTAATAACAAAATTTAGCGTCGCTGAATGCGGTGATGCTTATAGTACAAACGATTTATATTACAATGGATTGCTTAATACAAATATAGATGGATAGAATTGAGGTGAAATATGGGTCACGTAGTTACGCAAAATGATATAAACATTCTTCATCAAGGAAAACAAGAAATGAGAATCAAGGTTGAATTAATGGACTCCGATTTTAAGACCTTAGATTCTCTTGAGGGTGTAATAATATCTGATAGTTTTTCGCAAGATTCAGAATCAATTCAGAGGCGAACATACACCTGCAATATGTCCATATTAGATTCTACATTTATTATTGGCAATGATAAGAAAATATGGATAGATAAAAGGTTGAAAGTGTATTATGGTATTCGAAGTCAGAGAAGTAAAGAAATTGTATGGTACAAGTTAGGAATATTTTGTTACGTGACCATGAAGTATTCATATTCTAAAAATCAGAAGCTTCTTTCTCTTTCATGTGCTGATATGATGGCTCAATATGACGGAACACTAAACGGTCAATTAACAGGATATGGCTCCGCTAACAATTCCTCAAATTATACAATACAGAGTTTATCTATCCCGGCAGGTGAAGATATACGAACTTCTATTATTGGGATATTAAATTTAGCCGGGATTAAAAATTATGTGGTTGAAGATATTGGCAAAGAAATTCCATATGATTTAACATTTCCAACCGGTTCAACGTTTGCAAGCATATGGACGAAAATTAGAGACTTATATGATTCATGGGAGTTTTATTTTGATGAAGACGGTGTGTTTATATGGAGAAAAGTTCCAACTTACTTAGAAGATAATGTTGTTTTAAACGACCAAATCTTAAATGGCTTGGTGATAAGCGAAGAAACATCTAGTAGTTTTTCTGGTATATATAATGTTACCGAAGTGTGGGGAAAAGTATTGGAACTTGAAAATAGAGACCGTTACTCTTCCACTTCCACATATTCCAATAACACATATAGAGTTGATTTTTCTCAGTATAATTCGTGGGACGATGTAGATAACCTTACACGGTTGGCATATAAAGTATCATCTACTAATGCAGACTCCCCCTCATTCTCAATTAATGGGTACACTGCTATTCCAATTGTCGATGGTGACGGGAACGCATTAAAAGCAAATGTTTTAGAAGTAGATAAAATATATGTGTTCAGATATCGGCGTTCTGTTTCTGGTAATTCATTGTATTTACTTGGAAACTTTCAGTGTTACGGGCGGTATGAGGAAACATCAGAGGATTGCCCGTTTTCTACAACAAAACTTGGATATGAGATATTAAAGTCTATTGAGTACGAATCGTTAAGTGATGACGCGGCCTGTTATAATCAAGCTGAATATTTAACATATCAAACAACGGCAATGATGGATACAATTACGCTTACCATGGTGGTTATACCATGGCTAGAGGTAAATAAAAAAATTGAATACAGCCCCAAATATAATAATCTCAAGAATCAATATATTGTGAAAAATCTAAGTTGGAATTCGGGTGATGGAACAATGACGGTTACTCTCTTTAAATTTTTAGAGAGCTTTTCTTTTGTTTATAACAGAAAATATGGAAATTAGAAAGGAAGTGATTAAATGGCTTATGAAGAATATCCACATAGCCAGTTTCCAGGTGCAATTGACAACTTTGACAACATGCAAGACATATCAGCAAGTTTAGTTGATGCAATGGTGTCTTATCAAACAGCTATTTCAAACAAAGACTTTACTGCTGCAGCAGAAGTAATTTCAAATAATCCTGACCTTTTGAAGGTTTTGATTAACGCCGATAGGATTAATTCTATCCAAGATGCTATTAAAGCAGTAGAGAAGTATTATCTGGAGAATGTCGAAGATATGATAACAACTATATCGCAGAATACGATTGGGATTAATGATACTGCTACTGGAAATGACAAAAAGACAAATGCTTATTCAGCTGAAAAAACGGAGTTCCTTTCCGGTATAGTAATTGCTTCTAATATTAAAATTCCGGTAAGTGCATGGGGAAGTAACTTAACGTACGTGTATAGTAATTCATCAATACTTGCAAATGATCGTGTAGAGGTGGATTTTGCTTCTGCAAGTATTATAATTGCGTCAAAAGCCTTAATTTACATACAAGATGACTCAGGGGCAGGTAATATTACGTTTAAAGTAAACAAGTTACCAAAAGCAGAATTAACGATTAAAGAGATAAGGTTGGTGAGAAATTAATGGCTAAAAGTGGAAAAACAAATATTAGTGGTGGTGGCGGAATCGGTTCCGATGAACTTACTGTCACTAAAGATTATGTTTTAGAAGGATTGGGATACGTTGGGGCTGACACAGATGATGAAAAAGGTGTTGGTATAATGATTGATAATGGGATTACGGCAAATCAAAATTTGAATGCGGGTGGTTCTTTTTTAGTTAAGGGAGGGTATCATGCTCAACCTTTTTCGGTAAACGCTAATAGTTTGGCAAGTCAGACTAGGGGAACAGTTACTTCATCAAAGATGTTAAATGGAGAAACAGCTTGGGTGAATGGGAGTAAGATCACTGGTAATATTGCATCTATGGGAGGGCAGACTATTAACCCTACCGCGTCTCAACAGACTGTGGCAAGTTCCGGGAAGTATATGACCGGTAATGTGGTAGTGAACGGAGTATCTAATCTTACCCCTGCCAATGTGAGAAATGGAGTTAACATAGGTGGCACGATTGGCACTATGGTCGATTACAGTTACCTTGCAGTAGGTCAAACGGCTTTTTAAATGGCACGTTTTCGGGTGTCCTCGCTGGAGGCGTGCAAACAAGATATGCGGGGTACGGACCATTCTATATCAATTCTGAGGGTTTGAACTTTGAATATAGCAGGACGGGGGCTCATGTAGGGTTTGCAACAATTGGTAATAATATTTCGATTAATTTATCACCGTTCAGATTTATTAGGTTCACTTTATGGTCTTTTATAGATGCACGGGATTCGAGTGTTCAGTTTTTCACCGGTTTCATTCGTGCGAGTGATCGTAAATATATAAGAAGTAAATACCTGACAATTACTCAGAAGCAGTTTGGTACTTATGATGTAGACATTTCTGATATAAATGAGCATTTTTTTATAAACATTGGTTTTGAATCTAGGTCAGACTCAGTGCCGCTACCAAGCACTAAGAGCATTATAAATAGAATAGAATTTTTAAATTAGAGGAGGAAACGCAACAGTATGAAAGTATGTATTATATATGACGAAACAGGGCGTATTTTAACTGCTGAATACGGTAGGGAAATCCCTTATAAAGAAACATCCTGTAAAGTATTTGATATGGCAGATGGAGACAGCATCCAGAGGATTGACCTCTCAGACAAAGAAGACCCAAAGGTCGTTATTGTTAAATCCAAAGAAAGTTCATTATTGATCCAGATTGAAAAGCTTACCGCACAGGTTGAGTATCTATCCATGATGTCAGGAGTAGAAATGGAGGTAGGTTATGAGTAAGAATTATGAAAAGGTAAAGTATTTTTACACAGAAAATTTATGGCCCTTAAATTGGGTATGGAACGCAGTAGGTAAATGGATCACGGTGGACGAGTACCGGGAGATCACAGGGAAAGAGTATGAGAGATAATTAATATATAGCTGACAAGATAAGTATAATCTTTGTCAGCTACTTTTAATTTCTCAATCTCGTTTCATTTTTACGATAAAATATTGTTTTTATTAAGATCTCAAAATACACTCTCTTGCTGCCTTATCATCTCTAATTCCCTTAAAAACAGGTTGTCTAAAGCCATCTTTTTCAGTGGGCATTGATTCAACGATACAAACCAGTTCAGGAGTAAGCCATACAGCCTCAGAATTGCCTTCTGGAATGTATCCAAATGGCGAATAATCAACCACCTTATACTTATGCTGATTTAATATCCTAAGACTCACGCCAAGGGTTACGTGACCCCTATAGGTAAGCACATCATCATCATACTGCCCCAATACAAGACTGGTCATATTATTAGCCTTGAGTATATAGCCGCATATTACGCAATCTTCTGTTGACATTACTTTACATTTAATCCAGTCTTTCGTTTTCTTTCCTTGCCAATACAAACTATCTTTTCTTTTGGCAACAATCCCTTCAAGAGATTTGGCTTTAACAAGCTCATATAGTTTAATTCCATCTTTTTCAACATATCGAGATACAGATATTAAATTATTTTCCATCACAACATCTTCAAGATACTTTTTGCGCTCAATAAGCGGGAGCATAGTTATTTCCTTGTCTTTGTAATATAAAATATCATAAGCTATTATGCTCGCTGGGAATCTATCGGAAGCTAATTTAATTTTAAATGGGTTAGACATCAATGCCCGTTTTTGTACTTCATAAAAATCAGGCACTCCGCTCCTGAGAACAAGCAATTCGTGGTCAAGGATGCACTTAGTTTTAACTTGTTTGTGCAGGTTCTCCAATTCAGGAAATATGGGAATCATAAGTTTGTTTCGCTTATTACGCATATCTGTTTCATCACTCAGAAAAGACACACATCTAATACCGTCCCATTTTATCTCATAAATATATTCTGGTGAATTGAATGGGTCTTGCATTTCGGATATAAGCATAGGGCTAATGTTCTTTGTATCAAAAATATCCATTATGCTAATCCTTTATTCCCTTTTGCCATTTCAACGGTTTTCTTCATAGCTTCCATAAGATCAATAATATTGTTTTGTGATCCTGTATCAGCATTTACGATTTCTTTTCCATTTATCTTACTTTCAATAGCCTGTCTCAGTCTTTCTTGATATTCATCGTGGTATAGGCTAGGATCAAAAGATTTAGTCATGGATTCGATCATGGTTTTTGCCATATCTACCTCTGGTTTTGTAACATCTGCCTTAGTTACTGTTACTGGCACCGCTTGAATCTCAGCCTGATAATATAATGTTTTGGCAATTATACATTCTTTCGTAGGATACAATACCATTAGATTTTCTGTAGCTCCTATAACAGTTTTTGCTATACCAACCTTCTTCTGCGACAACATTGCTTGTCTCAATAGTTCACATGCCTTTTCAGCTCCTGGTTCTGGTACGATATAGTAATTCTTTTCATAAAATATTTGATCTACATCTGATAATTTTGCAAAGTGTTCTATGTGTATTGTTTTATCTTTCTTGGTTTTGATCCTTTCAAGTTCATCTTCTGTAAATGTAACATATTTGCCTTTTTCATATTCATAACCTTTTATAATTCCACTTGAGTCTACCTCTTTGTTACAAGATGGACATATTTTTTTATACTTAACTCTCTCGTGTGTGTCTTTACAAAGTTGATTAAAACTAACCGTTATATCTTTTGTGGTTTTGTATAAACCAACGGGTATATAAAGTAACCCAACACTAATAGCGCTTTTATGTGCTACTGCCATATTAACACCGCCTTTTTATTTTTAGTGTGGATTAATGGGTGCTTATTTATACATATAGAGAAGCCACGTCATGTTGTTTGATGTTCTAATTTTTGAACAGAATTAATCATAGTATTTACCGGATCGTTCCCATTGAGCCATTCATCATGTTTTTCTTTTGGCAATATTACTGGCATCCTATCGTGGATAAAGGATATACCAGACCATGCAGGACGAGTCAGAATAACAAAAATGGATTCGCCTGTCTTATGGTCTATTTTTGATAAGCCAGCCAACCATAAAATATCATTATCTGGAGAATATAATCTTTGTTTAATTTTCTTAGAGCCTTGCTTTTCCCATTCAAAATACCAACTGGCGGGGATTAAACAACGTCCTTCAGCCATAGGTTTTCGAAACATATTCTTTTCTACTGCTGTCTCACTTCTGGCATTTATAACCTCGCCTTTCCCATCGTATTTTGGAAAACCCCAACGCATAGCCGTCATATCTCCAGTAGGTGATAATACAGGAACTGTATTTGTTGGATATATTTCACCTGTCTTAATAGCAGTTTTTCTCTCTACAGCAGCAATTATTGATTGCAGCTCCACATTATCTATTTCGATATAATATCTTCCACACATACCCCTACCTCGTTTCTATACTTAATTGATTCATACCTCTATTCCATTATGCCCATTATTAACATAAAATCATATTACCATAATCCATTTACATGATTCTATAAAAAATATTAATTTAAAGTCCCGCAAAAACCCGCCAATTATTGATTCACACAGAAACTCCTTTGATGCAATACCGGAGTAATTTTTATCCTCACTGCTTTTAATGCAAATATCAGTCACGCTTTGTATTATCCCGTCGTCGCCTTCAAATTTGATGCTTAGTGGTCTTGGGCTACAACTGGCAGTAAACCATACTTTACATGCGATATGATACATTTTTCCTCTTATCTCGCCGCTGTCTATATCATTTGTATTTGTTCCGATTCCAAAAGCACTCATATTATCACCTATAATACATTTTGTTTGTTATAATCAACAGTTCGCTTTTCACGACTTATTCCACCACTCATATGGTCAATCTTTCCGGACTTGGCAAAGCTTGCTCTTACAACAGAGTCCGTTCCAAATCTCTTACGTATATTATCTATTGCTTTATCTAATTTTTCAAACTTCTCATAGTCATAACCGTCAAATAAATTCAGTTGCCTTGTTTCTTCGCTCACAACTTGACTAGTGTGTATTCCGAGATGGCGTATAGGCACCTTATCCCATGCTTCGTCGAAAATTTTACATGCAGCCTCGTATATTTCTTTGGTTATATTTGTAGCCACACTTAATTTATTTTGATGACTGTAATATCTAAGATTGCAATCTCTAATCCCTACGGAAACTACTTTTATTTTTACGTCATCAACTCTTAACCTTGCTGACACTGTTTCGGCTAACGAAAGTAGTACCAACTTGGCTGTTTGAACATCGGTCACATCAAATGAAATTGTCGTACTATTACCATACCCCTTATTAGGAGGTGGAATTGGTTCAACAGAGGAAAAATCTATACCGTTGGCAAATGACCATATTACCTCACCATGTTTCCCAAGGTGTGCCTTCATTGTTTTTAAATCTGTTTGTGCTAATTCACCGATTGTTTTAATTCCAATTCCATATAACTTTTTGGTTGTTGCTCTACCAACAAAAAATAGATCTGATACGGGTAATATCCACATTTTATCCTTAATTTCATCAAGCCATAAGGTATGAGTATAATTAGGCTTTTTAAAATCCGACGCCATTTTTGCTAATACTTTATTGCTTGATATTCCAATGTTTACAGTAAATCCAAGTTCGTTGTATATTCTCTCTCTTATACTATCAGCCACTTCTTTCGGATCACCGAATAGATTAATTGTCCCTGTCATGTCGACAAACACTTCGTCTATAGAGTACTGCTCGACGGCTGGACTATATTCTTTTATAATGTCAACAAACGCCTGTGAAGATTTTTGATAAAGATTATAATTGGGTGGTACTATTACTATATCTGGACATTTTCTTATAGCGTCCGTTACTGGCTCACCCGTTTGTATTTTATATTTTTTAGCAGGTATGCTTTTAGCGAGTATTATGCCATGTCTTTTTGATACGTCTCCTCCGACAGCAGATGGAATATCTCTTAAGTCTAATGTACCTCCTAAATGGTAGAGTCTATACACAGCTTCCCAACTCAAAAATGCAGAGTTTACGTCAATATGAAAAATCACCTTTTGCAAAACATCACCTCCAACTATATTATATACATTATAATCGAATGTATGTTCGTTTAATAGTGGGAATTATAGGAAGCATTTCTGCTTCCCTAATTAATTTTATGATTTATATATTGTGTATACCTTTCCGAAACAGTCCAATAACTTTTCCTAGAACCTTCACATGGTCTACAATGATCGGCTCCATAGAATCGTTTTCTGGTTGAAGCCTATAGTGTCCATCTTCTTTAAAGAAACGTTTTATCGTGATAATATCATCTATAAGAGCCACAACAATATCATTGTTTTTTACTTCCGATGTCATCTTAACTATGATCTGGTCTCCTTCCAATATGCCTGCATTAATCATACTGTTACCTCTCATCTTTAACATAAAGGTCTCTTCGTTGGGAAGAAAATCAGAAGGAATCGGATAGCAATTCTCTATATTTTTCTCAGCATAAAGAGACTGACTGGCTGCGACTGTTCCCAACACAGGGACATTCACGACCTCTCTGCGGGTAAGATTAAAGCAGTCATCAATAATCTCAATGGTTCTGGGCTTTGTCGGATCTCTTCTCATATATTCTTTTTTTATCAATACCTCTATATACCTTTGTACGGTTGATGCAGATTTTACTCCAATTTCAGTGGCAATTTCTCTCACGGTTGGAGGGTATCCATTTTTTAAAATTGATTGCTTAATATAATCTAGTACCAATTGCTGTTTTTTAGTGAGTTTATTCATGTAACCACCTCCAATTTTTAATGAAGCATGTTTAGCATAACATAAACCGAAACAAAAATCAAACGTATGTTCTATTTTTTAATATTTTTTCTATTGATTTTCATAGTAATATGTGCTATATTGGGATTATAAAGAGATAATACATATTCAAGGTGATATCTCACGTCCCTGTTCGCTGCAGGGTAGGCTATTTTTTTAACTTATCTATGTAAGTCAGCAATGACAAGATATGTTTTAGCATAAATATTCCGACTGCTAGCATATCAGATATCTTTCATATTTGCCGTGAGAGATATTAACAATCAACCGCCCACAAAGTGGTTGACCTCGGAATAATGGTTTGAAAGATCGTCCCTACTCCGGTCAGAGTACAAGGGGCGGTTTTTTATGTATTGCTAAATAAAATAAGCCAGTCATGAGACTAGCCTAATTTATATTAAGATTCAGTTTTGTTCTTATTTATGATCAGGTCTTTTAATTCAGTAATTGAAATATTGTTGTCCTCTAGCACATTGGATAACTCTTTTAATTCTTCTAATTTCAACTCCCCTTCTAATTGTTTATATTTTTCTTCAAGCGATTTAATGGCATTCTTATGGCTTACTATTTCATCTTTTGTTTTTATGAGTTCCTCATTGAGTTTTTCTATTGGTGTCTTACGAACTCCTCTTGCCATGATATATTGCCTCCTTATATGATATTATTCAACGTATAGATTATATCATAAATTGGGCAATTGTATACCAGAAAATACAAATTCATATATAAGTATACTTAATAAAACTATGATATCAAATGTATTTATATGTGAACTCGTATTCACACATGAATTTCTTACTACATATGTTGACTACAATTAATGGATGAAGTGTCAAACCTCCTATAGTTATTGATGCGATAATACAAACATGTGTTCGATTCCCGGATAGGTCATCATTCGTACACGGTACAATTCTGAATTGCCAGAATTGCATCGTGTTTTTTTAACTGCAGTAAGTAATTGCTTGGATACAAAATAAGGGTGACTGCCACCAAACGCAGCAGTCACCCTTATTTCTATAGAAACATTATAATTTTAAGCAAGTGCCTTTCCAAGTTCAACACACTGAGCTTCTCCTTCGGCATCCGGTTCATTGTTGCAGATAACACTGTCATGAACGAGAACTGCACCATCTCCCTTGCAGGTATCTTCCCAATTGCGCATCCATTCTCCGTCTCCCCAGCCATAAGAACCGAATAAAGCGATCTTTTTTCCAGACAATTTGGGTTCGCAGCTCTGGAACATAGGCTCAAATTCTCCGTCCTCCAGTTCTTCGCTTCCCATGGAAGGACAGCCGAATGCCAATGCATCAAACTCATCAATCTGACCTGGATTAAAATCAGAAGGAGTGAATAAAGAAACTTCTGCTCCCGCCTCTTTGGCTCCCTCTGCTACTTTATTTGCCATTGCTTCTGTATTACCAGTGCCGCTCCAAAAAACAACTGCTACTTTACTCATCCTACCTACCTCTTCTTTCCTATTTATTTGTTCAGGCAGCTACAGTTAACTGCCAGACCGTTCTTCCATTCTGCCACAAGCGGGCGTAGATCGTTCTGCACTTCTGATAGCGTTTAAACTTTTTCTCCGCTTCACACTCATTGCAGTAAACCTTCCAACAGCCGATGCACTTACAGTTTTTTCCGGCATTCTGAATGAATCCGATCACGTCTCCCAGAGGATATCCAAGAAATATTCCAATTTCATGAGGAAATGAGCCATCCTCTTTCAAACGTTCTCTCAGCTTTAAAAGAGCCTCCTCTACTTCCATACGACTGTAACCATATTTTTCAAGAAAACGCCTTACGCCAGGGCGATTTAAGTCCTCTCTTAAATGAGACCTCCGGTAAACGTAAATGAGCGCCTTATTATTACGCCGGTATAGTTCGATAAGGGAAATTCCTTTTTCGCCTAGCTGACTGTTTAAATGAATCAACTGCTCCTGCAGCTCTTCTTCCGATGAAAAAGAATGATTAAAAAGGCTTGCCGTCTTAATGGAAGCCAGTGTCGGGGAACAATATTCGATCAGGTGCTTTTCAAGTAACATATCGGTACCTCCAAAGTCATATTTGTCTCCCATCTTTTTCAAGGGCAAAAGCTTTCGGTTAGTTTTACCTAACTAATATATAAATACCATATTTCACCTTTGTAATCAATAGGCATTTGCCTTAATGGGAAATTTTCTACTATATCTTATTATCTGCAAAAGGGACCTGTATAATTATCCAAATTCTTACAGGAAATCTTCATACTTTTTACCCTTTTTTTATATAACGTACAAAATTTCTTCACAATTTTGCGGTATGATATAGATACAAACATAGAACAAATACACAAAGCAGTCAGAGCGCTTACATACATATGTTGTTACTAAGTCGGCAGAGTTGCCTTATATGACTTCTTTGCCGGCTCAACCTAATTACGATTCCATGGAACATCTTCAATCAATGAACTGTCCATGGATTAATATAAAAGAATATGAAAAAAGAAGAGGCAGGGGCTTCTTCTTTTTTGTATATGCTTTCCTTATTTTCCAGTGGGGGATATAAGCCCCAGTGCAAGAGCGGCGGTTGTCTCCAACTGATCCACAGTGGTATATTCTTTCGGAGTGTGAACTTCGTTCATACCGCAGGCAAGAACAATTCCCCGGATACCATTGCGGACAAAATGATTGTTGTCGCTGCCACCCAGAGTATACTGGGTCTGCGCGTTCAGTCCCAATCCTTCACAGACACGGAAAAACCGTTTTACCACTTCCTCATCATCATTCACGGCATAGGCTTCAATCTGTTTTTCAAACCAGAAATCAACCGTAGTTTCATAATCTTTTGCGGTCGCTTCAAATACTTCTTTTAATTTATTTAATTCTTCCATGGCACGGTGATCTTTTAAGCTTCTGATCTCCCCTAAAACAGTACATTCATCGGAGACAATATTGGTCTGTTTTCCTCCAGTAATTGTTCCGACGTTCACGGTTGTCTCCTCATCTACCCAGCCCTGTTTCAACTGTGCAATGGAACGGGCTGCAATTTCAATCGCATTAATTCCAAGCTGAGGGCAAAATCCCGCATGAGCATTCTTGCCGTTTACTTTAATACCGAAAGAAATAAGGGTCGGCGCTGCTGTTGCTGCAAGACCAATCTCACCGCTTAAATCAAATACATAAGCCTGTTTTGACTGAATCTTTGAATAGTCCACCAACTGACTTCCCTTTCCGTAATTTTCTTCAGCAACAGGAAATAATACTTCGATATCAGAATAAGGAAGATTCTGTTCTTTCGCCACCCGTACCGCTTCCAGGATTGCAGCAATTCCAGAAAGATCATCTGCACCTAAAACCGTATCTCCCTGGGAAGTAATCACACCGTTTTCATCTTCTACTGCACATTTTCCGATTCCCGGTCTTACGGTATCCATATGAGCAGATAAAAGAATGGGACTGCCCTCTGTATTGCCCTTTAAAAATCCGTAGAGATTGCCGGTAGGTGCCTGATCGCCGTATCCATCAATGCGCTCCTTAAGCTGAATCCCTGCCTCATCCTCGCTCACTTCAAATCCAAGTGATTGGAGTTCTTTGGTCAGATAGTCTGCAATCTCTCTCTCATGGTAGGTTTCAGAATCAAACTCCACCATCTTCTTAAACTGGTCTACCAGTCTTCTTTTATTTATAACGCTGCTTTTTGCTTCCATAAATATCCTCCTTTTTTAACAACAAGACCTCTATTCCAAAGGAAATTGTGAAACGGTTATTCTGCCGTTTAAACTTCCCATCTTTTTCTACTTCACGGGTTAAAAATTTTTTACCTAGCAGTTCCTCTTTTATCACGTCATTTCTAAATGGCATAATCCGGACTTTCCAGCATATGAATCTTCACCAGAAATTCTTTTAACCGCTGGTTCTCCGGGTTGTCAAAGATTTCTTTTGGTGTTCCATCCGCAACAATTTTTCCATTTTCAAGAAACAGAATCCTATTTGCTACATTTTTAACAAAGTTCATCTCATGAGTGACCAGCAAAATTGTATTGCCTTCTTTTGCCGCATTCCGGATGGTGGTAAGCACTTCGCTGACTAATTCCGGGTCCAGAGCTGAGGTTGGTTCATCCATAAGAAGAAGTTTGGGGTCCATGGCAAGGGCTCTTGCAATCGCAACTCTCTGCTGCTGACCGCCGGATAAATGTCTTGGATAATGAGAAATCCGGTCTCCCATTCCAACCTTTTCCAAGTGTTTGACAGCAATCTCTTTTGCTTCTTTTTTCTTTAATTTCTTGACAACCACAAGACCTTCCATGACATTCTCCAGTGCCGTCCGGTTTTTAAAGAGATTAAACTGTTGGAATACCATCTCCGTATATTTTCGGAGTTCCAGCTTCTCTTTTGCGGATTTGGTAGTTAAATCTATGGTTTTTCCATTGATAACAACGGAACCTTCCTCTGGCTTTTCCAAGAGATTAATACAGCGTAAAAGTGTTGATTTTCCAGTTCCGGAGGGTCCGATGATAGCTACAACATCTCCTTCATTGATGGTTAAATCCACATGGTCCAACACCACATTTTCCCCGTACTTTTTCGTTAATCCCCGAATTTCAATTGCGTTCATTTCCCAACCCTCCTTTTAAAACCGTCACCTGATCAGGCACGCTCATTCTCTTTTCAATATAGCTGAAAAGTCTTTCAATAAAAATGGTCAATACCCAGTAAATAATTGCAAGAGAACAGTAAATCTCAAAATACCGGTAACTGCTTCCTGCAAGAATTTTTCCCTGCGCTGTTATTTCTACAACGGAACAGGTAAATGCAAGAGAGGTTCCTTTCACCAATCCAATGAGGGAATTGCCAAGAGAAGGAATTGCAACCGTAACTGCTTGTGGAAACAGAACTCTGAAAAAGATCTGCAATCCATTCATTCCCAACGATTTAGCTGCTTCTACCTGACCTTTTTCCACCGATTGTATTGCCGCACGAATGGTCTCTGAATCAAAAGCTGACTGGTTCAGCCCCAGTGCTACAATTGCAAATATAATTGGGGGAATTCCATTGACATTAAAATCTGTTCCATTATAGAAATTATAGTACTTTAAGGCAATGGGGATTCCAAAATAGGTAAGATACAATTGAACGATAATAGGAGTTCCTCTTACAATGGAAACAAACAGAGTACAAATCTGCCGTAATACCGGAATGTTATGAATCTTTACAAATGCAATAAAAAGTCCTACTACCCACCCGATGATCAGGGCAGTTAAGGTCAGTTGCAGGGTTACAGGCAGGTATTTTAATAATGCAGGAATCTCTGTAAATACTAACTGCCAATCAAATATTTTGCTCATCTTGCTCCTCCAGCTTTGCCTTGTTATTCATAAGAAGGGGAATCGTCCGAACCAAACCATTTTGCATTGATTTCTTTCGAAGTTCCATCTTTAATTACTTCTTTTAAGGCTTTGTTTAAATCTTCTACTAACTATGCATTCCACCCCCAGAAGCTTTCATGCAATGACATGCCTGCTTGCCCGTCTCCAAAAGGAGTAACAAAATAGTTATTCTCTCTTCTTTTTATGTGTACCAAAAAAACAGATGCCGTCAGACACCTGCTTTTTCAGTCACAAATACCATGTGCAGCTTTTCAGCAGAGTCTCTCTCTGATAGTTATAACCGATTTGGAATCCATCATACTCTCAGCCATTTTTATCCTTCTCCCCTGCTGTTTCCCCATTGCATTCTATCAATCTCTCTGATTCAGATATAAATGTAGCTGGCAATAAGATCTCCTTACAACCAGCTATTTATACCACCAGTCAAGTTCCTTCTTATATTAGCCAAATAAAGGAGTGGACAGATAACGGTCTCCAGAATCTGGTAATAATACAACAATTGTCTTTCCTTTATTCTCAGGTCTTTCTGCCAGCATCTTTGCTGCCTTTAAAACTGCACCAGATGAGATACCAACTAAGATTCCTTCAGTAACGGCAAATGTTTTTCCCTCTTTAAACGCATCTTCATTCTCAATGGTAATCACTTCATCGTAAATCTTTGTATCAAGAACTTCCGGCACAAATCCTGCTCCGATTCCCTGAATTTTATGAGGGCCAGGTTTACCACCGGAAAGAATCGGGCTGCTTGCAGGCTCTACGGCTACGATTTTCACATCAGGATTCTTCTCTTTTAAATAAGAACCTACGCCTGTTACAGTACCGCCCGTACCTACTCCCGCAATAAAGATATCAACGGTTCCGTCTGTCTGCTCCCAGATCTCTGGACCGGTTGTCTCTTTGTGCACTTTGGGATTGGCTGGGTTTACGAACTGTCCTAAGATCACAGCTCCCTCGATCTCAGCCTTTAATTCTTCTGCCTTTGCAATAGCTCCCTTCATGCCTTTTGCACCTTCTGTCAATACCAGTTCTGCGCCATAAGCCTTTAACAGATTTCTTCTCTCCACGCTCATGGTGTCTGGAAGTGTAAGAATGGTCTTATAGCCTTTTGCTGCAGCAACTGCTGCCAGACCGATTCCAGTATTTCCTGAGGTTGGTTCAATGATGGTGGCACCTTCTTTTAAAATACCGGTCTTTTCCGCATCTTCGATCATAGCCAATGCAATACGGTCTTTTACAGAACCAGCCGGATTTAAGTACTCCAGTTTTGCAAGGATGGTTGCGTCCTTTACTCCTTCACTGGCACTATAACGGTTTAACTTCAGAATCGGTGTTCCTCCAATAAGTTCTACGGCACTTTCTTTGATTGTTCCCATATCATTACCCTCCATTTTATAATTTTGTTTTTATGAGAAAAGAGCAGACGCCAATCCTGGCACCTGCTCTTCGGTCTACATGAAATAAATTCCATTCCATCCCTTAAAGCTGTCAGGCTTCCTAACCGGCATTACAATAAAACTGTATTCTCTGCCACATATACAGCCCGACAACAACATCGTATATTTATAAATTTATGATTTCTTAAAATAGATTCCCTTTTCATATGAAACCACCTTTTCCTTTTACATACCTATTTGATATGTTTGTATGTTATATTTATATTAAACCATGTAAGAGGATGTGTCAATGTTTTTTTCATATTTTTTTATAAAGTGGATATGCCCTGTTTTAACTGATCAAATGCCAACGCTAAGGTCGCTTTGGGGCAGGCAATATTAATTCGTTCAAACCCTTCTCCAGCCGGTCCGAATATGGCACCGCTGTCCAGCCATAGTCCGGCTTTTTTCACAATCAGATCTTCCCGTTCCTCTTCCGTGAGCCCAAGCTGACGGAAATCAAGCCAGATCAGATAGGTTCCTTCCGGTTCCACCAGTTTGATCTGGGGAAGATTCTCTTTTAAATATTCCCGTACAAAAGACAGATTTCCTTTCAGATACTCCATCAGTTCCTCATGCCAGGCGTCTCCGTGCCGGTATGCTGCTTCACAGGCGGTCAGACCCAGAGTGTTAAGCTGGCTGTAACCTGAAGCAGCAACCTGCTTTTTAAATCCGGCTCTTAATTGCCCACTGGGAATAAAAATATTGGATACCTGCAGACCGGCTATGTTAAAGGTCTTGCTGGGAGCGGTGCAGGTAATGGTCCGTTTCTTTAATTCATCGTTAAGGCTTGCAAAGACCTGATGCCTTCCCTGGTATACAAAATCCTGATGAATCTCATCACTGACCACAATCAGATTATGACGGACACAGATCTCTCCCAGCTTCTCCAGTTCCTCTTTTGTATACACTCTTCCCACCGGGTTATGCGGATTGCATAAAAAGAAAAGTTTCACATGATTCTCTACAACCTTTTTCTCAAAATCCAAAAGATCCATGCGGTACACCCCATCTTCGGAAAGAACCAGAGTATTGTCCACAATCTTTCTGTCATTGTCTTCAATTACTTCACTGAACGGATAATAAACCGGCTGCTGAATCATTACCGCATCACCTGGTTCTGTAAATGCCTTAACCGCCATTGCCAGGGCAAACACCACACCAGGAGTTTTGACCAGCCATCTCCGTTCCACAGCCCAGCCATGTTTTTTCTCCATCCAGTCTTTTATTGCTTCAAAATAGTCCTCCAGAGCCTCACTGTATCCAAAAATTCCATGTTCCACACGATGGGTCAGTGCCTCAAGGACCGGCTCCGGGGCTTTAAAATCCATGTCTGCCACCCAAAGAGGAAGGATATCTTTGGGCTTCCCTCTGTGCTCTGCAAAATCATATTTCAGACAGTTGGTATTCCTTCTGTCAACGGATTGGTCAAAATCAATTCTATTTTTATTCATGAAACACCTGCTCCAATTCTTTTATTAAATCTTCCACATCTTCAATTCCAACAGATAATCTTAAAATCCGGTCCGTAATCCCATTGGCAGCCAGCACATCTTTTGGTACATCAGCATGAGTCTGAGTGATTGGATAAGTGATCAGGGTCTCCACACCTCCAAGACTTTCTGCAAAGCGGATAAGGCGAACCTCTTTTAACACTTTATAAGCAAGTTCCTTTGATTCCACTTCAAAGGTAACCATACAGCCAAATCCTCTTGCCTGCTTTTTGCAGATCTCATGACCTGGGTGATCGGCAAGACCAGGATAACAGACTTTTGTAATCTTCTCCTCCTGACAAAGCCAGGAAACCAGCTTCTTCGCATTCTCTTCTGCCCGTTCCATACGGAGTGCAAGGGTTTTGATTCCTCTTAAAATCAGCCAGCTATCAAAAGGCGCCAGCCCGGAACCTACGGTTTTTATAATGAAGCGCAGTTTTTCAGAAAGCTCCTGTGTAGAAGCCACAAGGAAACCAGCTATGGTATCATTATGTCCTCCCAGATACTTTGTCCCACTGTGAACCACAAGATCAGCTCCCAGCTTCAATGGATTCTGAAAATAGGGCGACATAAAGGTGTTATCTACAATCAATAAAATTCCATGTTTTTTCGAAATCTCAGCAAGTTTTGCAATGTCAATTACATTCATCATGGGATTGGTGGGCGTTTCGATAAAGATTGCTTTTGTATGTTCACCAATTAATTTTTCGAATTCTTCATGGGAGCAGTTGGAACAGTCTACGGAACTGATCTGTATGCCGTTTTTCTTGCTGATATTGTCAAAAAGGCGGATGCTTCCCCCATATAAATCACAGTCCGTAATAATATGATCTCCTGGACGGAATAATTCCATTAATGCTGTAATTGCAGCCATTCCGCTTGAAAATGCAAGAGCGTCCACACCATTTTCCAAAGCTGCTACAACTTTCTCCAACTGCTCTCTGGTAGGATTCTGGAGACGGCTGTAATCAAAGCCTGTACTTTCTCCCACCCCTCTGTGTGCAAATGTTGCCGTCTGATAAATAGGAAAACTGATTGCGCCTGACCGATCGACTGTTTCTTCTAATCCATTTCCATACAAACATTTTGTTGAAATTCCATATTCCATACTCATTCACCGCTTTCTTTTATTTTAATTTAGTATACCAATGAGAGATGTCAGACCGTTAATACGAAAAAACAATAACCTGCTATAATTTATTTCTATGATTATACCATATTAAAGAAGCTGAGCCTCATATTTTTTTAACTCATCAATATATTTTTTTCCCAGAATACTTAAAGGCATCTTTTTCTTCTTTATATAACCAATCCGCATCTTATCCTCTGTATCAAGAGGAATTGCCCGATACTCTCCACCGTTTAAGTCTTCACAGATTATGCCAGAACAAAGAGTATATCCATTTAACCCCACCATCAAATTCAAAAGGGTGGCACGATCATCAGCTTTTATGATCTGTTTGTACTCATAGGTACTGAATACTTCTTCTGCCAGATAAAAGGAATTATTATTCCCCTGTTCAAAAGACAGACAAGGATAATTCTTCAAATCCTCAAATCCAATTCGTTCCATGGAGGCAAGAGGATTGCCTTTCCATAAATAAACATAGATTCCGCACTGGAATAAATCCACAAATTCCAGATCATTGTCAAAAAGAAGCTTTTCAATAGCTTTCTGATTAAAATCATTTAAGTATAGAATCCCTAATTCACTTTTCTGGTTCTTAACATTTAAAATAACTTCATAAGTCTTTGTCTCATGGACTGCAAATTCGTAATCATCCATGCCGAATTCCTTTGCCATATGAATAAATGCCTGAACAGCAAAGGTATAATGCTGCATAGAGACACTAAATTTCTTTTTAAATTTTTCTTTTTTTATAAAACGCTCTTCCATCTGCCGGTATTGTTCCAACATCTGCCTTGCGTACCCTAAAAATTCTTCCCCTTCCTGGGTAATGACAATTCCCCGGTTCGAGCGGATAAAGATCTGAAGACCGATCTCTTCTTCCAGATCCCGGATGGTGCTTGATAAACTTGGCTGTGTAATAAACAATTCGGCTGCTGCCTTATTCATGGACTTTTGATTGGCAATACATATGGCATAGCGCAACTGCTGTAATGTCATGGCTCCTCCTTTCCTTTACACGCATTCAACAGGCTGCCATAAGTCACGGCAGCCTGTCTGTTTGCGTCATTCATCTAGAGCGTGGCATAGTTCTGGTAATTTTATCTTATTATACCCGATTCGACAAATAAAAGATAATATATTTAAGCATGATCTGGATATAGGTAAAATCTATAACCAAATCATATCCTTTTCTTTCTTTTGGATTTCACTATTTTTTTCTTGTCTTGCTTATCCATCATATATCAAATGCAATTGAATATACATATACAAAAATGCAAAAGGATAACAGACTATGAATGAGCATTTCCCATTTGTGAACCCACCGCTCCCCTACGCATATGACGCACTTGAGCCTTATATTGATACACAGACCATGTATTTTCATCATGACCGGCATTTACAAAGATATGTGGCAGAACTCAATGCTATTATAAGAGATTATCCTGAACTGCAGAACCTTTCCCTTATTGAACTGATCACACAGCCAGAAATCCTTCCAGAAGAGGTTCGCCAGCCCATTCTCGATTATGCCGGAGGTGTTTATAATCATATTTTATATTTTAACGGCATGACCAATTCTCTAAACCGTTCTCCCGCAGATGAGCTTTATCCAGCTATCATCCGGGACTTTGGAACTCTGGAGGATTTTTTTAACAAATACAAACAAAAGGCTTTATCCGTATTCGGTTCCGGATTTGCCTGGCTTGTGGTTGCTCCTGACGGCACTCTTGAAATTGTTACCACACGGAATCAGGATAGTCCAATTGTAGATGGGTACTGCATCGTTATGTCCATGGATGTGTGGGAACACGCTTATTATCTGAGGAAATATAACGACCGGGCATCCTACATAGAAGACTGGTTTCATGTGATTAACTGGGAGGTTGCCAATGAGCTTTACAAACAGTGCATCAATACGATTCAGAACACCACTGGCGATACCTTGGAAGACGTAATCATACCGGAGCCTGAAACCAACTTTCCATCTCCCGATACACAACCAACACCGGATTTTGAAGTGCCTCCGGCTGTAGTAATGAATTTTAAAAAAAGTCTTTTCCCTCTAAATCCGTGTATAGTTTAAAACGCTTTTCACATAATAGATTTTATCACTATAAATCATTGTAGAAATGCGGGGTTTTATCTATGAAAGAATTTTTTAATCAACAATGGAATCATGGGGAAAAACTACTCGTTGTTGCAGCCTTCTTTATGTCAGGAATCATCCTTGGATTTATTTTTTCTCCTATTAAAAAAGGGATCTATTGCGGTAATCACAATGGGAATACGGAACTAGGAAAAGAATAAAGATTTTTGCGGAGAAAGGAAGAGGAAACCGGGATGCAGGTGCCTCTTCCTTTCCTGCTGCCTTTTTCGTCCATGACTGTATTTACATCGAAACAAGGAAAAGAAATCTATGAATGAAAAATATCAAATAAATTGCTGTATTCTGTGTTCTGAATCAATTGTTTTAGCCCTTCAAGGATTTCCTCCTTTGAATAATTGTTTTGCAATAAAAACTCATCGTCTTTCTCACTTATATACTTGTAAAAAAGTGCTCCTGCCATTATATCGTTTTTATTACTGTAATCTAAATTACTCAATATCAGATTTTCTACCTCGTTTATCCCACCATTATCCGCTACAGTATATAAATCTTTTAATTTTTTCCCGGAAATCTCATATTTATTTTCGTCTGGCAGCTCAACAGAATTATATTGTTTTCCGAGTATTAATGAAAAAAGTACTCTTACCATTTCTTTAATGATTCTCATGATATAGTCTTTTTCATCATCAAAGGTCATATCTTGTCCTCCTTAATCATCTGCATCTGCTTCCCCATAAAATTCCATTCTCTTATAAAGTAAGAATACACCGATTACCATTAATTATCAATCCTATTCTCCAGACCAGATTTTCCTTGCATTGAGATATAATCCATTTCATTCTGTACTGCCATATTACGTCTCTTTTTTTACACTAAAAGGGAGGAATCCAAAACCGGACTCCTCCCTCTTTACCTATCTACTAAAATGCCTTATAAATTCAAGCTTTTTCTTAGAATTTACCTTCGTTAGCTGCTATCTCGATTCCAACAGCTACAGCTACAGTAGCTCCGACCATTGGGTTATTTCCCATTCCGATCAGACCCATCATCTCCACATGAGCCGGAACAGAAGATGATCCTGCAAACTGAGCGTCAGAGTGCATACGTCCCATTGTATCAGTCATACCATAGGAAGCAGGACCTGCACCCATGTTATCTGGATGAAGTGTACGTCCTGTACCACCACCGGAAGCTACGGAGAAATACTTTTTGCCCTTCTCTGTACATTCCTTCTTGTAAGTTCCTGCTACCGGATGCTGAAATCTGGTTGGGTTTGTGGAGTTACCAGTAATGGAAACATCAACGCCCTCTTTCCACATGATTGCAACACCTTCGGTTACGTCATTGGATCCATAACAGTTTACTTTTGCTCTTAATCCTTCGGAATAAGATTTTCTGAAAAGTTCCTTTACTTCGCCTGTATAATAATCCATCTCTGTTTCCACATATGTAAATCCATTGATTCTGGAAATGATCTGAGCAGCATCTTTTCCTAAACCATTTAAGATAACACGAAGAGGTTTCTGACGAACCTTGTTTGCCTTCTCAGCAATACCGATTGCACCTTCTGCTGCTGCAAAGGATTCATGACCTGCCAGGAAACAGAAACAATCTGTATTCTCTTCTAAAAGCATCTTTCCTAAGTTACCGTGTCCAAGACCTACTTTACGCTGGTCTGCAACAGAACCTGGAATACAGAAAGCCTGAAGTCCTTCGCCGATTGCTTCTGCTGCTTCTGCTGCTTTTCTGCATCCTTTTTTGATTGCAATTGCTGCACCAACGGTATAAGCCCAGCAGGCATTCTCGAAACAGATTGGCTGTATCTTCTTAACCTGCTCGTATACATCAAGACCTGCATCTTTTGTAATCTTTTCAGCTTCTTCAATAGAAGCAATACCATAGCTGTTTAAAACGGAATTGATTTTGTCAATTCTTCTCTCATATGATTCAAATAAAGCCATTATCTTGTCCTCCTTATTATTGGCCAATCTCTTCGCTTAGATAACCGAACCTGTCAGGCTTTCGCCGGACTGATTATTCATGTCTTGGATCAATGATCTTTGCTGCTTCTTCTACGCGGCCATACTGTCCTTTTGCTTTTTCCCAGGCAGTATTCGGATCATCACCTTTTTTAATAAAGTCAGTCATCTTGCCAAGGCTTACAAACTGATATCCAATGATCTGATCTTCATCATCCAAAGCGATACCTGTTACATAGCCTTCTGCCATCTCTAAATAACGAGGACCTTTCTTTAAAGTACCATACATGGTTCCAACCTGTGAACGAAGACCTTTTCCCAAGTCTTCCAGGCCCGCACCTACTGGAAGACCACCTTCTGAAAATGCACTCTGGGTTCTGCCGTAAGCGATCTGTAAAAACAATTCTCTCATTGCAGTGTTGATTGCATCACAAACAAGGTCTGTATTTAATGCTTCTAAAACGGTTAAGCCAGGCATAATCTCTGCTGCCATTGCTGCAGAATGTGTCATACCGGAGCAGCCGATTGTTTCTATTAATGCTTCCTGGATAATACCCTCTTTTACGTTAAGAGTCAGCTTGCAGGCACCCTGCTGGGGAGCACACCAGCCAATACCATGTGTCAAACCGGAGATATCTTTAACTTCTTTAGATTTTACCCATTTTGCTTCTTCTGGGATTGGAGCTGCGCCGTGATGAACGCCCTGTGCTACGATGCACATCTCTTCTACTTCCTGTGAATAAATCATGTTAAAACTCCTTTCAAATAAGTAATAATTGTGAAAAGTACTTTGTTAAATATATCACATCATACTTGATTATATTTTCTCATATTCTGTCGAATTCCGCAAGTGTTTTTTGCCCAAAACAAAAAGCCGGAAGGGAGCATGGAATCATAACTCTCTTTCGGCTTGTTTTTTTATGTAAACTAAACAATTCTTCTGACAGATAAAATAGTTCGATATGTTGCGGTTCCTACCTTTATTCCTGTCTTTGGAGTACTGGCGTGAACAATCTGTCCATTCCCTATGTAGATTGCTACATGACCTGCATAACAGATTAAATCTCCTGGCTGAGCTTCGGAATAAGGAACTTCTCTTCCTGCAGAGCGCTGGGCTGAAGAACTTCTTGGTATTGAGTATCCGAACTTCCGGTAGATTCCCTGCGTAAATCCGGAGCAGTCCGTTCCATTCGTCAGACTGGTTCCGCCAAAAACATAAGGATTGCCAAGAAACTGAAGTCCGTAATCTGCCACAGCTCGTCCCTGGGCACTGCCGCCAGTACTCTTAGCTGCAGATGGTCCTGTGTACTTGCTGTTGGCATTCGCCGCTCCAGGAGAAGGATTCTTCGCTGTCTTACTTTGAGCTGCTGCAGCGGCTGCTTTTCTTTTCGCTTCTTCTGCTGCCTTCTTTCTTGCCTGTTCCTCTTTTGCCTCACGAATCTCTTTATTCTTCTTGGCTACGGTCTGGGCATATACAGCCGCATCCTTCTTTGCGTTCGCAAGCTGGCTGTCAAAATTGGTGACTTCCTTTTTCTTAGTGCTGATGAGAGTTTCAAGCTGTGCCTGCTGTTCCTTATATTCCAGCTTCATGCCTTCCATCTCATTCTTGTCCTCTTCCAGGTCGTCCTTATAATCTGCAACTTTCTGCTTGGTCTCCTGGAAATTAACTAACATCTTACGGTCATATGTGTAAATACCTTCCACATATTCCGCCTTATTAAGAAGGTCAGACATGTTCTTCACTTTCAAAAAGATATCCAGATATTCGGTATCTCCCTTCTCATACATGTACTGAATTCTCTTCTTCATAGCACTGTACTGCTTGTCTTCTTCCTTTTTTGCTTCTTCATAATCGGATTGTGCCTGCTTGATCTCCGCTTCTTTTCTTGCCATATCGTCTTCAAGAACCTTGAGATCCGATAAAAGATCCGTCAAACTAACGGTAAGCTTGGACACCTGGTTCTGAGCGGCACTTTTTTTGTTTTCCGCTTCTTTTGCCTTTTTATTGGCTTCTTCCATCTTCTTTTGCGCTTCCTGTTTCTCTTTTTCCGCTTTGGAAGTTGCATAGGCAGGAACCGTCTGGCTAACAACCATCAACCCGATCATCAGACTAAAAAATAATTTTCGTAGTGCCTGTAGCTTATTCTTACTGCTATTGTTGAGTATTTTTCGTTTCATCGTCAGTTCCTTTTTTTATATTTTCTATCTTATATGTTAACCAAAACCCATGTATAATTCAAGTCTTATTTCATATATTTTAGATTTTTTTAATATTAATGAGAAACTTTTCTTTTATCAAAGGTATGTATGAAAATTGCATGTTCCAGAATCATTACACTTTAATGAATAAGAGAGCAGAATAAAAATGTAAAAAACTATTGACATTTATAAGAATTTGCATTACTCTATAAATGTAAAATAGTTTTGACATTAAGGAGGAATCATATGAAAAAAATGGATGAAATGGAATGGGATATAAATTTGAAAGGAATCAAATGGAGTTATTTGTTTCTCATCATTGCTCTCTTTATCTGGGGAGTATACAACTATATTACAATAGGAACAATGACGCTGCCCTTTCTACTGATTATACTCCAGTTCTTAGTCTACTTTTTTGTAACAAATGTTTTAAAAACAAAGGTTCAAGATGAAAGCGGAAAAAAGAGTCTTCTTACCTATCTGGTATTTATTGTGCTATTGCTTGTCTTTGGTGTGATTTTATATTTTTACAAATAACATTTTCTGCACATAAAAAGGACTGTATCAGCAGTCCTTTTTATGTATTATAATTATTGTTTTGAAGAAAGATATTCGTGAATTCCTTTGGCTCCTGCACGTCCGGCTTCCATAGCCAGGATTACGGTTGCAGCACCTGTTACGGCATCACCGCCGGCATAAACACCCTCTTTGCTGGTCTTTCCAGTCGCTTCTTCCGCAATGATACATCTGCGTTTATTAATCTCTAACCCCTTTGTGGTATTGGAAATCAGAGGGTTGGGAGACGTTCCAAGGGACATGATAACGGTATCCACGTCAATAACAAATTCTGATCCTTCCACCTCAACTGGCTTTCTTCTGCCTGTTGCATCAGCTTCTCCAAGTTCCATCTTTACACACTTCATTCCATTTACCCAGCCCTTTTCATCTGTAAGAATCTCAACAGGGTTGGTTAAAAGATCAAAGATAATTCCTTCTTCTTTTGCATGATGGACTTCTTCTGCTCTGGCTGGAAGCTCCGCTTCACTTCTTCTATATACAACATGTACTTCTGCCCCAAGACGAAGTGCAGTTCTGGCAGCATCCATTGCTACGTTTCCACCGCCTACCACTGCAACTTTTTTGCCTGCAGCAATAGGTGTATCATAATCATCGCGGAATGCTTTCATCAGATTGCTTCTTGTCAGATACTCATTGGCAGAGAACACGCCATTGGCATTCTCACCTGGAATTCCCATGAACATGGGGAGTCCTGCACCGGAACCGATGAATACTGCCTGAAAACCTTCTTCTTCAAACAACTCATCAATTGTCACGGATTTTCCTATAATAACATTGGTCTCAATGGTTACACCAAGTTTTCTTACATTATCAATCTCAGGCTGAACGACTCTTTCTTTTGGAAGACGGAATTCTGGTATTCCGTAAGTCAGAACGCCTCCTGGTTCATGAAGTGCTTCAAAAATAGTCACTTCATATCCGAGCTTTGCAAGGTCACCTGCACAGGCAAGACCGGATGGACCGGAACCGATAACAGCCACTTTTATGCCATTCTTTTTCTCAGGAGCTTCTGGCACAATTCCGTGTTCTCTGGACCAGTCTGCAACGAAACGCTCCAGTTTTCCAATGGAAATAGGTTCTCCCTTGATGCCGCGGATACATTTTCCTTCGCACTGGCTCTCCTGGGGACATACACGTCCACATACAGCCGGAAGGGCAGAGGATAATGCAATAATCTTTGAAGCTTCTTCTATGTTCCCATCTTCCACCTGCTTAATAAAACCTGGTATGTTAATGGATACAGGACAGCCTGCCACGCACTTTGGATTCTTACATTTTATGCAGCGGGTTGCTTCTTCTCTGGCTTCTTCTTCGTTATATCCAAGGCAGACCTCTTCAAAATTAGTAGCTCTTACCTTTGGATCCTGTTCTCTTACTGGTACTTTCTTTAAAACGTCCATTATTCGTCACCTCCACACTGTCCGCATCCGCCATGATGGGTGTCGCCTTCTGCCTCTTTTAACGCTGCACGTCCTTCTTCTGACTTGTACATCATCTGACGTTTCATTGCTTCATCAAAATTTACCTTATGACCATCAAATTCCGGTCCGTCTACGCAGGCAAATTTCACTTCACCACCAATTGTTATACGGCAGGCACCGCACATACCTGTTCCATCTACCATAACCGGATTCAGGCTGACAATTGTCGGTATCTCCAGCTCTTTCGTTAAAAGACAGACAAACTTCATCATAATCATGGGACCGATGGCTACACACACATCATACTTCTTCCCCTGAGTCTGAACCAGGTCCTTGATTACCTCTGTAACCATGCCCTTTCTTTCATAAGAGCCATCATCCGTTGTTACATATAAATTGCCTGCCTGCTCTCTCATGGCATCTTCCAGAATCAGCAGGTTCTTTGTCTTGGAGCCTATAATTACATCAACGTCAATGCCATGTTCTCTCATCCATTTTACCTGGGGATAAACAGGAGCAGTTCCTACTCCTCCGGCAACGAATAAAAACTTTTTCTTCTTTAATTCCTCTATATCCTCATGTACGAATTCCGAAGGATTTCCCAATGGACCAACCA
The DNA here is from genome assembly GCF_007115105.1 of Clostridium sp. HBUAS56010. GTDB lineage: Bacteria > Bacillota > Clostridia > Lachnospirales > Lachnospiraceae > Lacrimispora. The sequence continues at coordinate 51,784 of NZ_SULJ01000014.1, read as the reverse complement.
CATCTTCGAAACTGTCACCAGTTTTTAAGGCTGCCATCTTCTCTGTACTGGCTCCTACGGTCTGGAATACAATGGTAATCGAGCCTTTTTTCCGGTCGTAGTCACAGATTGTCAGTGGAATCCGCTCTCCCCTGTCATCTGTCTTAACAATAACAAACTCTCCTGGCTGGCAGGATTTTGCAATCCGGGGTGCCTCTACATCCATCAGATAGATTTTGTCAGCCAGCATTTCTGCTTTTAGAATCCTATACATCTTTATCCTCCTAAAGTCTTCGTGAATATACCCGTGCATCTCCCTGGAACACTTTTTTCACAATTCCGGTCTATGCTACTTTCACCATATTAACATTTTTATACGTCAATGACAATATGTTTGACAAAATATAATTAATTTTTTAACAAACTTTTGTTAAACCGGTTCTTTCCTCTGATACCTGCGAAATGTATAGCATAAATTAAAATACGTCTGTTCATCACTTTCTGCGGTCATCTCCCATGCTTCATCCTGATCCAAATCAGGGAAATGAGTATCTGCACTGTACATATAATCAATAAACGTTACATGTGCCACATTGCAGTAAGGTAGAAACTGCTGGTAAATACTCTGTCCGCCAATGATAAAGCAGTCTTCCTTTTTGTAGCCTTTCAGCAGCTCCATTGCCTCCTGCAAGCTATGACAGATGACCGCTCCTTTTACTTTATAATCTGGATTGGCAGTGAGAATAATATTAGTTCTTCCATATAAAGGCTGTTTTCCCGGCAGACTCTCCAGGGTTTTTCTCCCCATTACAATTACTTTTCCAAGTGTTTCCTCCCGAAAGAGCTTTTTATCTTCCGGAATGGAAACAAGAAGCTGACCCTGGTTTCCAATGGACCAGTTTTTATCTGCTGCAACAATAAGATTCATAGATTCCGCCCCTTTCTTTGTTATTGTGCAAGAATCAGCTCTTTTGCATAAGGAAGACTTTCAATCCAGTCGCAGAACGTATGCCATTCTAAAAGTTTATGATTTTTTCTAGCAAAATAGATATTGATCAGTGTCTCGTAGTTTACCGTACATGTCCGCATCTGATTATAGCTGGAGGGGAGAAGCTGGATCATATCATACCAGTCTTCCTTATTCTTTGTCTCTAAATAGCGAAGACGGATTGATTCCAGTTGTGCTACCACAGAATCCATAAACGCAAGGGTCTGCTCTGTCATATGGTCATGGCTGAAATCATCAAGTGTAAAGGGTTTGCTATGAATCTTGTGCATGGTGCTTGTGGAATTGGCAACTGTAGAGACTTTATAAGTGTCATATTCTTTCCACCAGTAGAGGGGCGCCGTAATATCCACAGATACAAAAATCTGGCGGATGTATTTGCGGTGATCCGGTCCCGCCTTTCTAAGACGCATGGCAAGTCCCAGGTCATTAGGACCTAATATGTACTCTCCTTCTTCATTATAACTGCTGTCAATGCGGTCCCAGCTGCTTAATGGATTCCTTGCGCCGCGAATGGCATTTTCTATATTCATTACATTCGTTCTTTCACATTTTAACATGGCACGATTCCTTTCTATGGGTGAACTCTTGTTTGTTCTGTTCTTTATTATAGAGCAAATAGTCTGTTTCGTCTACGTTTTCCAGCAGGGAAAATCACGACAAGGGAGATAGTTCCCAGAATATTGCGCTGCCCTTTTCACTCTTTTTTACCACAAGCTTTTTATCGATCTGTTCCTTTAATTCAGTCACATGGGAAATAATGCCGATTAAGCGTTTTTCTCCCGCCAGTTCCCTCAGTATGCCAACCGCCTTCATTCTGGAATCTTCATCAAGAGAACCAAACCCTTCATCAATAAAAAGAGCATCTACGGAAACATTGCCAGCGGTATTTTGTATAATATCTGACATTCCAAGAGCCATTGAAAGAGCTGCCATAAAGGATTCTCCACCGGAAAGGGTTTTTACATCCCGGACTTTCCCCGTTACCATGCTGTATACATCAAGATCAAGCCCTACTTCCCCCTGTTTTCCAAGAGATTCAAATTCCCTGCATTTTAATAAAAACTGACCGTCTGTCATCTCTTTCAGCCGACGGTTTGCTGCCTGTATCATCTGCTTAAAATATTGACGCTGTACATACGTCTGGAAATCAAGACTGACGGTGAATTTTCCATTGGCTGTCTTATAGAGATTATGATAAAGCCTATAAGATTGTTCCAGATCTTCCCGCTCCTTCCACAAACGCCAAAGATTGTTATCTGCCTGTTCCAGCCGGCTTCTGATTCCATACGCCTCATTCTCCTCTTTTTGCAGCTCCTTCTGCTTCTGCGAAAGAAGTTCTGCTTTTTCTTTCCATGGAATGGGATCAATCTGATGACGGTCTTTCGTCTGTTCTTCATACTGTCTGCATATGGTCTGTGCTGTTAAAAGCCTTTTTTTATTTTCCCCGATCTCCTGTTCCCATTGTTCCATTACTTTGGAGGGCTGTACTGCGTTCCTGTAAGAATCTTCTGTTTCAAACCCAAACATTTCTAAGGTTTTTTCATATTCCTCCTGAACCTGTTTCAGCAATTGTTTCCTCAAATCACCGCTTTCTATTTCAGAAGCAAGGCGGCCTTTTATCTCCTTCCCTTCTTCCACTGCAAAGCGGTATTCCTGATCTGCTTTTAATGCCGCTGTCTGAAACTTTTCAATCTGGTTCATAAGACTTTTTTCTTCCTTTACAGCCATATCTTCTTTTGGATAAGGAAGTCTTTTCTGTAATTCCTGAAGCTGGGATAATAAAATCTCTGACTGATAATTCTTTTTCTGCCAGATAGCCTTTGCATCCTCCCGCTTTGGTTCCAGTTTATCAATCATTATCCGGTCTGATTTTATGCTTTCCAACAAGTCCCGGAAGGATTGGTCCGCCTTTTTGCATGACGCTTCTTCCTCTTTGATTTTAAAAAGCAATGCTTCACTTTCGAAACGTTCCTTTTTAACCCAGTCCTCCAGTTGATCAAATTCCAAGTCCTGGGAAATCCACTTTTTCGCCTCTTCGCTGATTCTGGCTTCGTGCTGCCGGCAGCTTTCAAACGCTTTTATACTGGCTTCTGCAGCCAGGGAACGAAAATACTCTGCCTGATCCCGGTCCTTTTTTGCCTGCTCTACCATATCCTGGGTAACTGCATCCTGAGCAAGAAATGCCTTTTTCGGGTGATGGGGTGATCCGCAGACCGGACAGGGCTCTCCTTCTTCCAGATGATCCGCCATAATCCCTGCCTGATGCGCCAAAAAGGTCTTATATCTGGCATTGTAAGTTTCTTCTGCTTTTGCATATATTTCCTGGGCTTTGACCGTTTCCGCCTGAGATTTATCTTTTTTCACATATTGTTTCTTTAGATCATCAAAAGAGGATTCAAGATCTACAAAAGCCTGATATCTCTGAGATAATTCCTGTCTTTTCTGGATAATATGAGGAAGTTTTTTTGCCTTAGACTCCAACGACTCCATTTGGGACTCTGAAAACGACAGCCGCTTTTTTCGGTCCACAAACTCTTTGTCTATTGTCTGAAAATACTCCCCGGCTTCGTTCTCGTCTTTTCTCGCAGACAGATAATCCTTTTCCTGCTTTTTCCACGTTTCATAAAGAGGCATGGCTTCCTGCAGTCTGGCTCTCTTTGTCTGAAGTTCTGGAATCTGGCTGTCTACAGCTATTTTTGCCTCTTCTGCCGTCTTTTTTTTCTGTTCTGCCTTTTCCCTCGAGTGAACCATATCTGCTTTTAAACCTGATATTTTTGCAATCGTATACTGATATTCCTCTTTTTTCTCTGATAACCGGTTATCCGCCTCTTTTACCTTTTCTGCCCTGCGGGCTTTTTTTAATTGTTCTTCTTTTTCTACCCAGAATTTCTGCTGGCTCTTTAAGGCTTCTAAATTCTCCCTTGCCTGTTCCAGACCATAAAATAACCGATTGACCTCTTCTGCCAGTTTTAAATGGCTGTTGATCTCCAGCAAATGTTTTCCGCTTTCCTCCTGCTCCCTGCATAAATTCTGTTCTTTCTCCCTGATCTCCTCCAATGCCTTGTTTAAAAAAATCCTGATCTGATCCGTTTTTGTCTCTTTAAATTCCAGAAGTTCCTGCCACTCTTCCAGATATCTGCTATCCTTTGAAAATTCCAAATGTTCTAACTCGTGGGAACAAAGCTTCCGGTTGTCTTCCAGTTTTCCGTAATACAGTTGATTCTTTTCCTTTAGTTTCGTCTGAATCCTGCTGTAGATTCCGGTGTTAAAGATTCTTGAAAAAATCTCTTTCCGTTCTTTTGAGGAAGCATGAAGAAGCCTTAAATAATCTCCCTGGGCGATCATTGCAATCTGGGAAAACTGATTTTGATCAATGCCGATAATCTCCTGGATTTTTAAATTGATATCCTTTAAATTTCCTGGATATTCTGATCCATCGGGAACAAACAATGATGCTTTCGCAGGAACAAGTACACCTGTATATTCTCCATCTTTATTCTTTCGTTTGCTGACTCTGGTATAAGAAGGGCTTCTCTTTATTTCATACTGCATATCTTTTTCTGAGAATATAAAGGAAACATAAGTCTCTTTATCCTCAGCAGCATACTGGCTCCGCATCATGGAGGGTTCTCTCTTCTGCCCGCTTGTTTCCCCGAAGAGAGCAAATGAAACGGCGTCAAAGATCGTAGTCTTTCCTGCTCCTGTATCACCAGTAATCAAAAAAATCCCATGGCTTATTGCCTCAAAGTCTACGGTTTCGGTTCCACCGTAAGAACCAAATGCAGACATCACTAATCTTACCGGTTTCATATTCCCTCCTCCTCTTTTGCCTCCTGAACAATCTGTTCCATGACCTTTTTTACTTCATCCGTTATCTCTTCATTTCTTATGGCTTTGTAAAACTGTAAAAATGCCTCCAACGGATTTAAAACAGGAACTATCTCTTCCTGTTCCATCAGCATTTTCCGGGTTCTGGCATTGTCCACATGAAGTTCCAGGAGGTGATCATACACTTCTTCCAGACGTTCCCTGATACGATAAGGTTCCTCATCATTAGTCAGAGTGATACTGACAAAATCATGGCGGTTATCTTCTGTTGCCTGTGACAGTATCTCATCCAGGCTTCCCCTTACTTTTCTCACATCCTGAATCCCAAAAAGGGGAAGAAATGCAAGTTCCGGCGCTTCCCCTTTTGCTTTCAGAGTTACCACTGTAATTGACTTTTTATGATTTTCCTCACTTACAGAATATTTGTAAGGAGTTCCGCAATAGCGGATGGTATCTTTGTATACCCTTTGAGATCCATGGATATGCCCCAGTGCACCATAGTCAAATGCGGATAATACAGAAGCATCCACCCGGTCTAAACCACCTGCCATAATCACTGCCTGCTCAGAATCACAGGTCTCCGGGTCCTTCCCTCCACCTGCATAAAACTGGTGTGACAGTATTACATTTCTCTCATTCTCTTCGATTGACTCCCGCTCCAGCACAGCCCGGATGGCACTTTCATACCCTTCAGGTGGCTTTTGTGGAAACAGGGAACGAACATACCCAGGTTTTAAAAAGGGTAGAAGGTAGAAGTTTACGGGTCCGTATTCATCTCTTAATACAACTTTTTTTAAATACTCCTCCTGCACTCTGGGAGGAAATACAGATAAATAAATCCGGTGCTTTTCTAAAAAAGAGCCGGCATAAGAGAGCCGTTCCGGAGAATCGTGATTTCCTGCAATAATCAGAACTGAAATCTCCGGCCTGAGCTCTGAAAGATCATCAAGAAATCTCCCGAACATGGTATAGGCTTCTCCGGAAGGAACCGTCTTATCATAAATATCCCCACAGATCAAAACAGCATCGGGACGAATCTCTTTGGCATATTCAATAATCTGTTTTAAAACAGCTTCCTGATTCTCCTTTAAACTTCTGCCGATTAATTGTTTTCCTATATGTAAGTCAGATAAATGAAAAAATTTCATGCTTCCTCCTCTTTGTCTTTTCTACCATCATAACACAGTTTTTTAAGAATAAAAGAGGATGTCTGTAACCTTTTGGTTATCAGGCATCCCTTTTCTTAAAACATTATTTTTGTATGTCCATAATGCGTTTTAAAAGATCTCCCAGCCCAGGTGTAAACCCAACTCTCACGATCTCTTCCATGCTTTTTGCACGTTCTAAATCTTCAGGAGGCAGTTCATAGACGGTTACACCTTTTTCCTGTAATTCATTGAGCAGCCTTGCCTCTTCTTCCATAATGGCGTTTTTATTCCACTCAGAAGCCAGTCTGCCGGCTTCTAATAAAATACTTTTATCTTCCTGGCTTAATTTATTCCATTTTTCTTCCGCCATTAAGACAATTCCGGGACTGTACACATGGGATGATAATAAGTAATATGGAGCAATCTCATAAAATCTGCTGGAAACATAGCCCGGAAGCGCATTCTCGGCACCGTCAATCATTCCATTCTCCAGCGCTGCATAAACCTCCGTGTAGGGCATAGGAACCGGACGTCCTTCTAAAGCAGATATGGTATCCATCATCAAAACAGATTCCGGAACGCGGATTCTCAACCCCTTCAAATCCTCCAGACCATTGATCTGTTTCGTTGTAAACAGATTCCTCGGACCTTCGTCCGTATAAAATAATCCCATCATGTTGGCTCCAACTTCTGTCCCCTCTGACAAAAGATTCTGCCCAACCTCGCTGTCTAAAACCTTCCAAAGACCTTCCCGATTCTCAAAAACGTATGGAAGTCCGAACAGATTCAGTTTTTTGAATCCATACCCTGCAAGTGAATTGGTATTGCCTCGATACATATCAATATTTCTTCCGCCTCTGCGCAGATCCCTGAGTGAACTTCGTTCGTCTCCAAGAGCGTGTTCCGGATATACATCAATCCGGATACGGCCATCGGATAATTCATCCACGTATTCAGCAAATTTATATCCGGTCTGGGTTATAATATTATCATCCCCATTAATTTCCCCATAGCGGAATACCAGCTCGGGCTCCTGGCGCGGGGCAGTTGCTGCTTCGGCTGATGCCTGCGCCGCCTTTGCTTCCCGTTCGTCTTCTGTCCCGCCGCTTACTGCAGAGGGAACTTCTGCTTTTGATTTTTTGTTAAAATTATAACTACAGCCTGTAAGATTCACCGCCATAGAAGCTACAAGCATTAAAGTCAGTAATCGTTTCATGGTCATTCCTCCTGTATGGTAATACAAGTAGTCTTTCCATGAATGGTCTCATTTATTTGTATTTTCTCATTTTATCTCTTATAAAATCTCAAGAAATGACTTTCCGTACTTCTCCACTTTAAATTCTCCTACTCCGGAAACTGTCAGCATCTCTTCTTTTGTCTTTGGTTTGATAACAGCCATATGAAGCAGAGTCTTATCAGAGAACACAATATAAGGCGGTACTTTTTCCTCTTTTGCAATTTGAAAACGCAGAGCTCTTAATTTTTCAAATAAAATTTCATCTGCCTCGTTAAGTTCTGCCACAGCGCTATTAGATTTCCTGCTTTTTTTGCTGCTCTTCTCTCTGATACTGGTTTCCTGCTCTTTTGCCAGTTTCATAAAGAGAGTCTCCTCAGCCTCTAAAACAATCTGAGATTTTTCAGTAAGCTTTACAATGGAGTATTCATCATCAGTCACAGCCAGATAATCATTTAAAAACAGATGATTCATGACCTGTCGCAGTCTATAGACAGGGACTTTTGCTAAAGCACCGTAATGGGGATTCTCATTCATGCGGTAATTTCTGATCTTTGCTGTATTCGCTCCATGAACGGTATCAATAATTACAGTTGTGCCATACCTCTGTCTGCTTGTCTCCACACAGCCGATAAGCGCTCTGGAAATATCGGTCACATCCACTGATTCAAATTGTGTCAAACAATTAGAACAGTTCCCACAATAGTTCTCCCCATATTCTCCAAAATACCGCAGAATATAATCTCTTAAACATTCATTGGTATAGGAATAAAAAGTCATCTTTTTCAGCCTGTCTCTGTCCCGCTCCACCACAATCTTCCTGGTTAAGGGGTCTAATTCCTGGTTGTCCTGATTGTTGTCTACAAACATCTGATTCGTCACCACATCTTTACCACTGTATAAAAGAATACATTCCCCGGGTTCTCCATCTCTGGAACAACGGCCGACTTCCTGATAATAGGATTCCAGGTTTTTTGGCATATTATAATGAATGACGTATCTTACATTGGATTTGTCAATTCCCATACCAAAGGCATTGGTTGCAACCATAATCGCTCTTCTGTCAAAAATAAAATCTTCCTGATTGGCTCTGCGCTCTGCATCGCTAAGTCCGGCATGATATCTGGTGGCGGAAAAACCATCTGCATTGAGGCGGCTGCAGACTTCCTCCACCAGTTTTCTTGTTAAGCAGTATACGATTCCACACTGCTCCATATGTAAATCCACATAATTTTTCAATGCGGCATATTTATCCTTAGGCGACTGAACGCCCAGATACAGATTCGGTCTGTCATATCCGGTCGCAACAAGGACCGGTTCCCGAAGCATAAGAATATCAATCACATCTTCTCTTACTTCTTTGGTGGCAGTGGCTGTAAATGCACTGATTACCGGCCTTTTGGGAAGTTTTCCAATAAAATCTACAATCTTTAAATAACTGGGTCTGAAATCCTGTCCCCACTGGGAAACACAATGTGCCTCATCCACTGCAATCATAGAAATCTCTGTCTGCAGTGCAAAATCTAAAAAGTCATCTGTCATAAGGCGCTCAGGTGCTACATAAATAATGGGATATCGCCCTTCCTTTGCATAAGACAGGGCCTTATAATACTGACTGGCAGTGAGAGAACTGTTAAGATATGCGGCGTGAATACCTGCCTGATTAAGGGTCGTAACCTGATCCTTCATAAGAGAAATAAGTGGGGAGATCACCAGTGTAATCCCCTTCATCATAAGGGCTGGAATCTGAAAACACAGGGACTTGCCTGAGCCGGTCGGCATAATCCCAAGGGCATCTCTTCCTTCCAGAATTCCATCAATCAGAGGTTCCTGACCTTCCCGGAATTGATCGTAACCAAAATAATGCTTTAGTGCCTGAAATTTATCCATAGCTCTTCTGTTTCTTGCTCCTTATCCTTTGCATTTCTTTTTATTATAGCACTCCTGCGAAGATTTTGCTACCACCTTTAAACAGCCGGGAAGATCCGCCTTCATGACTCATACAGGTGACAGGCTACCCAGTGACCTGGCTTTACTTCCGTTAAAGCAGGGACTTCATGCTCACAGCATTCCATACAGCTTTGACAGCGGTTTTTAAATTTACATCCTTCTTCTGTCCGTTTCTGAACACCACTTTCTATTACAATTTCATCCAGCGCATGAATGGTTGGATCCGGTGGAAGAATGGAGGAAATCAGCATCTTTGTATATGGATGAAGAGGCTCTTTATAAAGAGAGGCTGAATCCGACGTTTCCAGAATGCTCCCCAGATATAAAACTCCGATCCGGTCACATAACTTCTGCACCACCTGAAGCTGATGGCTGATAAATAAATAAGTCAGACCATACTGTTGCTGGAGTTCCTCCAGCAGATGAATAATCTGTGCCTGCAGCGAGACATCAAGGGCTGAAATCGGTTCATCGCATACTACAAACTCCGGCTGTACGGATAATGCACGGGCAATGGAAATGCGCTGTCTTTGTCCTCCGCTGAACTCATGGGGATATTTTAAAAGGTCAGACTTTTTTAAACCAACCACTTCAATCAGATTCTCTACCCGCTCTTTTCTTTCTGCTTTCGTATAAAGTCTGTGGATTTCCATCGGTTCCCGGATAATCTCTGAAACCGTATGGCTAGGATCAAGGGACGCATAGGGGTCCTGAAAAACAGACTGCATCTTCTTCCGGAACGGGAGCATCTGGCTCTCTTTTCTATGACCAATCTCTGTTCCCTGATAAAAGATTTCTCCCCCCGTTGGAGTATAATACCTGAGAATGGACTTGCCAATGGTTGATTTGCCGCTTCCAGACTCTCCTACCAGACCAAAGGTCTCTCCTTTTTCAATGGTAAAGCTCACCTGATCCACCGCTTTTAAATACTCAGGACGAAAGGACCATAGCTTACTGGATTTTTGTTTAAAATGAAGTTCTAAGTCTTTTACTTCTATCAATGGTTCTCCCATTTTTTACTTTCTCCTTTTCTATGGCAACGGACCAAATGTGTTTCATGCTCCCTATAAATTTCAGGAAGACAGCGTTCACAAGTCTGATCCGCCTTGCTGCACCGGTTTAAAAACGGGCACAGCTCTCCTTCTCTATCCTGAACCGGGCGTTCTAAGAAAGGAACAAAAGGTTCATCTCCTACTTTTGGCATACTGGCAATCAACGCCTGGGTATAAGGGTGAGATGGATGAAAAAATATATCCTCTGCTTCTCCTTCTTCTACCACATATCCGCCGCACATTACGGCAATTCTGCTGCACATCTGTGCAACAACACCTAGATCATGGGTAATCAAAATTACACTCATGCCAGAACTTTTCTGTATATTCTTCAACAAAATGAGAATCTGAGCCTGAATCGTCACATCAAGAGCTGTGGTTGGTTCGTCTGCAATCATCAGTCTGGGATCGCCGCTGATTGCCATGGCAATCATAACACGCTGACGCATTCCTCCTGACAGCTCATGAGGATAGTTCCTTAATTGCTTTTCCGGATTATTAATTCCAACTGCTGTAAGCAATTCCACCGCCCGTTCTTTTGCCTGGAACCTGGTCATCTTGTGATTGCGGCGAAGCAGCTCTATCAGTTTATCTCCAATGGTATAAACTGGATTCAGTGCAGAAAGGGAATCCTGAAATACAATGGAAATATCTTTGCCTCTCACCTCACGAAGTTCTTTTTCACTTTCCGTCAACAGATTTCTGCCATCAAACTGGACAAAACCACTATTGACCTTTCCGTTGCCTGGTAACAATCCTAAAATGCTCTTTGCAGCAACACTTTTTCCGCTTCCGGACTCTCCCACAATTCCAAAAAACTCTCCTTTTTTTATGGAAAAGCTGGCATTTTTCACCGCTTTTGTCTCACCTGCTTCCCCATAAAAGGATACAGACAGATCTTTTACTTCTAATAACGAATCCATGGTTCTCCTCCTATTTCGGTTCAAATATTTTTCGTGTCACCTCACCAAGATAATTAAAACTGATGACCGTAAGCAGGATCAAAAGGCCCGGGAAAAATGCAAGATAGGGTGCCGTTGCAATATACCCCTGGGCTTTGCTTAACATACTTCCCCATGAAGCGGTGGGAGGAACAATACCAAGACCGAAAAAACTCAAAGCAGATTCCATTAAAATTGCATTGGCAATATTCATGGTTGCAGCAACAATAATTGTTGGCATAATGTTTGGAATGATGTGCCTGAAAATAATATTCATTTTCCTCTCTCCGGAAATTCTGGAATAGATCACATATTCTCTCTGATTGAGGGAAATGGTTTCTCCCCTTACGATCCGGGCAATGTTCATCCAGGTTAAAAATCCAATAATAAAAATAACATTCTTAATTCCTGGTTCAAAATAAGCGTTCATCACAACCATAATCAGAAAAGTCGGAAGACTCATCAGGGCATCCACAAGACGCATCAATACGGCATCGGTTTTCCCTCCCATGAAGCCGCTGACAGAACCCACTATAATTCCAATTGCAGTTGATAAGATCATGGACAGAAAGCCAACTAATAGTGATGATCTTCCTCCGTAAAGGCATCTGGTGAAATAGTCTCTTCCCATATCATCGGTTCCAAACGGATGCAGCAAGCTTGGTGCTGCCAGCCGGTTGGTTACACTGATGGCGTTGGGATTTACGGGATAAAGGAAAGCAAAGGCAGAAAGCAGACTGAACAGAACAATGATTGCCACACCAAGAACCGCCAGCCGATTGGTCTTAAAACCTGTTTTTATGTTTTTCAAAAGATTTTCTCTCATCTGTCTCCTCCTTACATACTTGCTTTTCGGATTCTGGGATCAAAAACAGCATAGAGAATATCAGCAAACAGATTGCCCATGACCACAAGCAGAGCCGTAAACATGGTAATTCCCATAATCAGCGGATAATCAAACTGAGTGACTGCAGTGACTGCAAGCTGTCCGATTCCCGGCCAGGCAAAAACCTGTTCTGTGATAATTGCTCCGGAAACCAGAGACTGGAGACTCATTCCCAGGACAGTGATCATTGGAAGGATTGCATTTTTCAGCACATGGAAAAAAAGAATGCCAGATTCCTTCATCCCATATGCCTTTTGCACCATCACATAATCAGAGGATAATTCCGTAATGGTACTGCTTCTTAAATACTGAATATACTGTGCTGCATTTACAAATGTAAGCACAGCACAGGGCATAACCAGATGCAAAAGCAGATCTGAAAAAGTATTCACTCCTTCGCTGTGCATACCAATACTTGGAAGAATCCGTTTATTTACACTTAAAACATAAATGAGCAGGATTCCAAACCAGAACGTTGGAACAGAAATGCCCACATAGCACAGCATCCCTGTAATTTTGTCAAACCAGCCATTCTTATGCTTTGCCGCATACAATCCCACAAAGACAGATATGAAAAACCCCAGCACCATACTGGTTCCCATTAAAATCGCAGTAGCTGGAAGCCGTTCTAAAATCTGAGACAGTACGGGGCGGTTATTCATCAGTGAATTCCCAAAATCCCCTTTTAATATCCTGATAAGCCAGATAAAATACTGTTCATATAAGGGCTTGTTCAGTCCAAGGCTTTCCCTCAGACTCTCGATATACTGTTCGCTCATATTGGGTTCCACATAGATTAAAACCGGATCTCCAGGAGCCGCTTTTACCAGAATGAAACATATGATTGAAACGATAAACATGGTTAAAATACATTGAAAAAGACGGCTAACTGCTTTTTTCATCATTTGCCTCCAAAACAAAAATCAATCTATAGGGAAGAATGTTCCTGAAACAACGGAAAGGTTATTACAGAATCATCCAAACGGTTCCTGATTCCATAATAACCTGGGGTTGTTAACCAGTCATTCTATTATCTACCGGTTATTATAACACTAAATTGGGGCAGATGCCCTCTGATCTACTGATTGGATTCCTGATAAATTTTAGAATAATCATAATAGATTGTCTTTAAAATAGCCTGATCAAATCCTTTAAATCTCTGATCTACTGCATAAAAACCATTGGAATACGCAATAGGGTAAATGTACATATTATCGTTAATTCGAGTCTGAATCTCTTCATATAGTAACGCGCGCTCTGCCTCATCGGACACAGTATTCCCTTTCTTCCACAGTTCGTCTAACGTTTCGTCATCAATGCGGGAATAGTTAGAACGGCTATCGGAAGATGATATGTCAGAATATAAACTTGGTTCTTCTCCCAATGTATAGTAATGAAGAACAAGATCAAATTCTTTGGACCCGGTTTCCTGGATTTTATTTTTAAATGTGGATTCATCCATTGGTTTTAGTTGAATGGTAATTCCTGCTTCTGCAAGCTTTGATTGAATATACAGTGCTTCGTTTTCCATGGTTTTATTTGTGGAAATATACATAATATTCAAACTCAGATCACTCTGACCTGCCTCCTCAAGCAACTGCTTTGCTTTTGCCTGGTCGTTGTCGTACTTTGTCAAATCTCCTTTATAAAACAAGGTATCTGGTGTCAGAATGGAATACGCCGGGGAAGCAAACTTGGAAGAAGTAAATGCAAACTGGGTCAGTTCTTCTTTATCCAGCGCATAGCTGATTGCCTGCCGAACCCTTTTATCCTTCAGTGCTTCATTATTCTGATTCATAAATAAGGCATTCACACGACCGGAATTGTAGGAGTAAATGGTAACATTGTTATAGCCGGCTACCGTTTCATATTCTTCGGGGCTGATAAGACGTGCATTGATATCTCCGCTTGCCAAAGCTGCATTGGCTGAGTTGGCATCTTTTACAATCTTAAAGGTTATTCCATCGAGGTATACCGGATTAAACCAGTCATCAAACCGTTCTACTTTCACATACTGACCGGATTTATATTCTACAAACTTAAATGGTCCGCTTCCTACCGGGGTATTATTCAAATCACTGGTGCCGATGTCTTTTACACCTTCATAGATATGTTTGGGAATACAGTAAACCTGACTCAATCCTCCTAAAAATCCTGCTGACGATGCCGGAAGTTTAATCTTAACGGTCAGATCATCTACTTTCTCGGCTTCAATGGGACTGCCATCAATCATGCCATAGGAAGAATATGGAACTTTCTGATCAGGATCAACCAGAACCTGCATTGTGAACACCACATCATCGGCGGTAAGCGGCTGTCCGTCATGCCATTTTAAATCCTTTTTCAAAGTCAGAGTAAATTCACTGCTGTCTTCATTGGGAGTTACACTTTCTGCAATACCATTTCCATAATAAATCTTTCCACCTACAATCTCAAAAAATGGACTGTATAACGCCTGCTGCATATCAAAGCTTGTCTGATCCACTACAAAGAGGGGATTCACATTCTGGGGATCAGCGGTTTCTGAAATAATGATATTGCCGCCTTTTGAAATGCTGGCTGAATCGGTATCTTCTGATTTGCTTTCAATGTTAACTTCGTTCGCTGCATTAGAAGCTGCTGCACCGTCAGATGTCTTTGTCTTTGAACTATTGCTGCAGGCTGTGGTTAGGGCAGCTGCTGCTAATAGAATGGTTAATAACTTTTTTTTCACTTTATTTCCTCCCGGGTTCAAAATCCTGTATTTTATGCAAATAACATATATCTCTATATAACTTGTATGTTTATGGATGTTATCAAAGATGAGAGAAAAAGTCAATATATGTACAATGGCTTTTGGGTATTAAAATACAAACATGCCTATTCTACCATAGAAATGACGAGATACACAAGATTCTTTCCAAACTTAGTTAATCATAATCAAGTAAGTTTGGAAAGAACCTATGTAGCGTTTACTTTCTTTCACCCATTTCTTACTAACAGTCTCCTTTTGCAAAATCTGACAGGACCTTATCAAATTCGTCCATTTGATCATAAAAAGACGCATGACCGCTGAACTCAAAAGGTAATAGAGTGGAACTTCTAATATACTGATGCTGGATCTCACCTAATTCAAAAGGCACTATCTTATCATGAATTCCATGGATAATTAAGGTTGGAACTGTAATCTCAGATAACTCCTGAAATAAAACCTCTTCAATCCAGGTTTTTTCAATAGCTGCTGTTGCCCAGCCAGCCGCCTGAAGACCAATCTGGAAAAACCACTGGGAGAAGGGATAGGTAATCAGTTTGAAAAAGAATGTATTTCCAAAGTTAGTAAGCATGTTTGGCCGGTCCACATAGGTTTCCTTAATCAGATTTAAGATCGTATCCTTATTAACCCCATATGGAAAGTCAGGGCGTTTGATTAGGCTGGGAGCTGCTGCTGCAACCAGTACTAACCTGGATACACCATATTGATTATGTCTGCCCATGTACTTGATCGCAATAGAACCTCCTGTGGAATGTCCAACTAATGTAATATCCTTAAGTCCCAGGGCATCAATAACCCCTTTCACATCGTCTGCCAGACGGGCATAGTCATACCCGCAGAACGGTTTGTCAGACTCGCCAAATCCTCTGGTATCAATTCCTATGCATCGAAATCCCAAACTGGGAAGAACATTAAACTGATATTCAAAAAGCTTATGGCTTCCAGGCCAGCCATGAAGGAAAAGAATGGTATCCTTGCAGTCCGGGTTTAAATCTTCTACGTAAATGTTCACATTGTCTTGCACCGTAACATAATATCCCATAATTTCGATTCTCTACTGCTTTTGGTGATGTAGTCTATAACACAATACTAATCGGCGGAATGTTGTTCTGCTCACACCACCCATTGTCTGCCATTATGAAAAAATATGATTTTATTTTACTATTCGCCCAAAATTCAGATGCTTCCCTATGATCAGTTTCGACAATGAAAAAAGCAAACGCAGTATCTGAATAACTGTTTTTGCCCTTTCATTTTGTAATCAATTTCTATCATAGAACCAGCTATTCTGACTAATCAACTAATATTTTTCGTCTTTCTTTTTTGCTTCCGGTATCTTGTTTCACTCCTTTTTGAGACTCATTAATAATTTGATTCAAATACTGATATAAAAGTAGATTATTTAATTTTTCCTCCATTATCCTTCCACTGCGTCTGTTGATATAAGACATCAATGGTTTAATAGGTATGGCTCCAGATTTACTCAAACATAAATAGGCAAATGCCCGGTCTTCTAAATCACTGCCTTCACTCTCTAATAAAAGTTTAGCAAAATACCGTGTAATAACCGGATTCATAGTTTTTCCTCCCAGCCCTGCCCAATCGGAATAAATTAAATTAACCGTATCATATTCCGTTTCCATATCTGTAAAATCCTTATAGGAGTCCCTTAGCTTTGCTCCATTTCTTAAATGAAACCGGCATAGTTCAAACTCATTCCCCTTTTTTTCTTCCATTATTGTAAGAAAAATTTTCATCTGATAAGCAATATAATCCTGAGAGTTCTTGTCTATGTCTACACTAATTTTTAAATATTGTATTTGATCCATGGAAGTATAGGGAATGCGCTGTTCCTCTGTCAATAGACAGACAAATTCTTTAAATTTTAAGATTCCCTTGCCAACCACTAATTCTTTTTCCTCAACTCTTAGATTACACCCTCGCAGAATTCCCTGTTCATACTCCTGATATTCCAGTTGAATATGCGCAAAAGAGTAGTCCCGCAAAGACCATAATAATTCCTTTTTCAAAATTCTATTTCGCTCAAACAGTGGATATAAATTTTGCATCTGTTTAATTCCTTTCTGATGATTTATCTGTTTGTCTTCTGTTTTTTCTCTAAACATCTGTTTCTTATTATTTCATTCCATCAAAAAAGTTTTGAACCCATCCATCATTCTCAAAATAAAATTCTTCTTCTTTTCCGAGATATAATTTCTTCTCCTTTCGATATAATGGAACTACAGAAAATGCCAAATCAAGAGGTCTTGCCCATACAAAGAACTTTACTTCTTGTTCAATTATATTATCTGTATCGGCCTGTGGAATGCGTTGTCCATAAATTTGTTGTATTTCTTCATAATTCTTCTCTTTAAAATCATTCGGAGAAGTATAGAACGAATACTGATACCGTTCTTTGCCTGCCAAATCTTTTAAATACAGCTTTAGAGTTAAATCCTCCATATTCCTGGATATCATTCCACTAGTAGTATTTCTCTTTAACTCATGAATTAATATCACTTCTTCGCCATTATGAGTAAATGCTGTAATTTGATAGGGAAGTGCCGGTTCTTGTGTTCGAACCGTTACATCGGCAAATCCATATTTTTTATCCTTTAAATACTGCAAGGCACCATCTACACAAGTCATCTTTAATTCATAATCTTTGGTCAAATCACCACTTTTCCGTTTAAAACGAATTGCTTTACCAGGAACAAATTCCTTTAGTGCATCACGGAAAACATCTATTTTGCAAGACTGCCCTGTTAGTTTAATAATGGAATAATCCTCAAGGACATCATCTTCATACATTCCATCTATAAATTTTTGAATAACTGCGTAGATATCCCCCTTTAATAATAATTCCAACTCATAGATACTAAAATAAACAGTTGGAAATTCTTTAAAAATCTCAAGTTCTTGGTTCATACGGCAGGACATTTTCCATTTATCTACATGAATCCAGTTCGTAGCACTCTCTATCACTTCTGAAGATGACAATGCAACACGAAGCGTACCTACATGATTATAGAATTCCTTCTTTATTACTTCTGCCAGATGAAACAAAAAGTAAAAATTGTTCTTCACCTTATAATAATCTGCTCTGCTCCGGTTCTCGTATTCACGAAAACGGGTAGGTATATATGCTTCTGCCTTTTTATATTCTTCCTCTAACTCCTGGTACAGCTTTGCTTTTCCATTTTGATCTACATATCGGAATACATCAATATCATACCCAGACAGAATTTCCCTCTCAGATAAAAGAGAAGATTTATACAATTGATTTACGATGGATATTTTTAAAAGCTGCATAATTCGAAAGGTGATATTATTTCCCCCAAAATCCGTATCTCCATTTTCGTAGGCAGTATCTATTTCAATTTGGTATGAGACCCGTTTGTCCCAAACCCGAAAACGGCATGAGCTAAGATCTGTAGTGCCACCTCCGCAGTCAATAATCAATGCCTTATATTCTTCCCCCTCCTGAACATTTCCTTTTTGAATCATACCAGATATTGTATTATACAAAACAGATACTCCTTCATCAATCATATCATTCTTCTCTACTGTATATTCTGAAAGAATATCTGAAAACAATCGTTGAAACTGGGTCTTTTGTTTTACCGGACAGGATATATGTACACTCTTAACATCACATTTAAAACGATTTCGAGCAGCCATTATAATATATTCAAAATACTCTCTTAGTATTTCCTTTCTGGATACAAATCCTCTTCTCCCCTGCCGATCTGTAATTTCTTCCTGTTTTTCGTAATCCCCAACCCATCTTTTAATATCGTAAAAAACGCAAAACCCTTCATCAATATAACTGGACTCCACCAGTTTAATCGCATTATATCCAAACAAAAAATGAGGTTTACCGGATTCTACAGACTGTACACCCACCACACTGGGAAACAATGTAGTTTCTTCCCAGTCTACCGATTTATTATAAAAGGGAACATAATTAATAGAATTGGATTTTAATCCAAGCTCTCCCTCCCTTAGTCCTGTTTTCTCAAAATACTGACGATCCAGATAAACTCCTGCAGTAGTATTAGATGTCCCGAAGTCCATTGCCAGAGGCATTGATAAAGCAACTGGAGCCATGACTCCAAAATCCAGCAAAGGCACCCTATATACAGAAAGGTATTGTGGATTAAACTCATATTTCCCATTATATATCTGATATAAAAGCTGTGATTCCTTTTGTCTCATGCAATAAAGGCTGTAATTTTTAATAGAGGATTCCTTACATGGAAGTTCAGCCGCTTTGGTCAAATATAAACAATCAGTTCTGGTTCCCTTAGAAACCACATTTAAAATGGCACATAAAGTCATATCGCCACCAACCACAAAAGCATTAGTCCCTGCCAAAGATTCCTCATATGGAATTGTCAAGCCATCATAATAGTCAATAGAGAGTCCTTCATAAGCCACTATCTTAGAGCTGCATTGCAGATGCAAATCCTGTTCTTCCTGAAGCCTGGTCACTTTTAGCAGATTCTCCAATGACTGAACCCCGGTCTCATTATGTTGATCAATCAGGTAATACTCATCTGCCCCCCTAAAACGGACAATTGTCCTGATCAACTCTTCTTTATCTAACGAATTTATAACCCCATGAAGAATTTTTTCTTTCCTGCATATTTCACGTAATTGAAACGTAGTCATTAACTCCAGTTCCGCTTTATGATAACGTTCATTGGGAAACTTCTTTTCTTCCCTCTTTAACACATATCCATACTTATCCATTTTATTCCCCCTACTCTTTTGACTAATAATATTAACTATAAATTATATACAAGCTTTTAAATATTTTCTTAAAATTCCAGATGGCTTATTACTATTTTCATCAAAAATTCCCATATCACCAAATACCAAAAAGCTGTCTTTTGCCCTTGACACCGCTACATTGAGCATATTAGGACCTTGATCGAAAAAGAATGTTCCGTTCTTCTGACCAGAGTCATAAACGGATGAGAAAATAATTATATTTCTTTCTGCGCCTTGAAGGGAATGTACCGTCCCAACCGTTATATCATTGATTTTTAAATTCCTTAGCTCTGTCTTTATAAGCCTGCCTTGATAGGCAAACGGTGTAACGATTCCAATAATTGTCTTTAACTCCTTTTTTTTATCGGCTTCTTCCGAATAAAAATGTTCAAGCTGGCTTCCATTGTCTCTTATCCACTCAGCAATTTTTTTCGCTTCTTCCCGATTTCCCCAACTGCCTCCTGATTGTGTTGCCTTCCCCTTTATGTTTCGGTATCCCATACGCGGCAGAGGCATACCAGAGACATCTTTCCTTTTGGGCTTCAACCGTCCTTTATAAGCAAGTTCATTGCAATATTCAATAATGTCACTGAAGCATCTTCTATGCTCAGACAAAAACATTCCCCGTTCAACTTCATATTTTTGATATTTACTTGCCCTTTGTGCTATTTTCATTACACTTCCGCAAGAAGCTGCCATTCCAGTTTTTAAAAATGTATCCACATCACAATCACGATCAGATTGAATGATATGGTACCTTTTCAAGTTTCCAATGTCAATGCTCTCGTTGATACTCCAAACCGGTTCTATTTGAAGCAGATCTCCAACAACAATTGATTTTTTTGCAAGAGAGAACACAGCTCCTGCAATTTCAGCAGGAACTTGTCCGGCTTCATCAATAATCAGCAAATCGATAAAATCATACAAAGGTTGTTCATCGCCTCGCCACGCTGTAAAAAACTTCGGGATCATATAAAAGGTTGACACAATACACGGAGTAAGCTTCGCATATCTTTGCCATTTCTTTTTCATATTTTCCTGGTTTACAGTCTCTTTATAGTTACTATTTATTTGTTCCTCCATTTGAATAAGCCATCTGCATTCCCAGTAATGAGTAGCAATTTTAAAGGCTTTATATCTTAAATTAATATCCATAAAGGATAGTACGTCATATAAATCCTTTATTTCTCTTTGTGCGCTGTTGACACCATCTATACTGCTTTTCTTTTCCCACTTAATCTCATTTTCCTCCAGCCATACCAAGAGAATACGATTTAAATCCTTTAACCCTTTCCAATTATCATCTGCATTTTTTAGATCTGTTTCCGCATCTTTTTTCAGTTTCTCCAGATTTCTTTTTTTGCTATCCATGAAGTTTAATATATCGTCCTGATTTGAAAAATCGGCTTCAATCGTATAATTGGTAAGATTATGGTAACGCCTGTTTTTTAACATAATTAAATTTTTTACAGGAGGTAAAAATGCAAATAAATTTAGCAACCAGTGTTGTTTTATAAAATGTTCCAGCCAGCCATCTTTTACTTTCTTTAACTCTTCAATTTCAGATTCCAGCTTATGAACCTCTAGCTTCTTCTGTTCCAGATACGCTTCTATACCATTATATTGTGAATAAAGTGGTAATATCTTTTCCTTATGTCTGGTATATGTTTCAAACAGAGCAATTCCTTCATCAATTTTTAATACAGCACACTTCAAATCAGTATGTAAAAATTCCAAACAATCAGAAAGATCTGACAGTTCCTTTTCAGCATACTGTGAGCATTTTGACACGAAGTATCCCCTGTTTTCCTTCACATATTTTGAATCTTCAACTTTTTCAGGAAACGGTCCTCTATATTTTGCCGAACAATCAGCTATTTGAAATTCCCCTTTTGTTTTTCTAACTTTATCCTGAGATGGACAATATAAACCATAACTATTGACGTCATGAAGCCACCTGCCAGACAATAATGAAGTGTCCGACTCGTCAATTTTACCAAAACTATCAATGATGTTGGTTACTGCCTGATTATTTGCGGAAGCGGCAACAATGACAGGAGGTTCTTCCTCTTTTAGTGCAGCCTCTATCCACATCGACGCAACTACGCTTTGCAAAAGAGTCGTCTTCCCCGTTCCAGGGGGACCATTTACTGCCAGCATCTGACCATGCTCTAAGGTAAGGATATGGTGCATGGATTGCCGTTGGGAGAGTGATAATGAAAATTTATATCCCATTTGTCCAATATGTCTTTTGCAGATTTCCATCTCTTCATTCGTATCAAGAAGTTTTGTCAGCTTGGCATCATCAATATTGGCGTAATTCTTCAGAAGCAATGGGATCTGGTTATCTCTTGTGATATTGTCATATAAATTAATGATATTTCTGGCGGCTCCTTGAACGGGTGACTCTAAAAGTATATATGAATGAGATTCAATTTCATAGTTTTCAATCTTATATTCATCCATTTTGCATTTCACTACATGTTCAAACATAGCCTTACTATATTCCCATACACCTCTAAAGCCCTCCTCTTGTCGAAATACCTGCTTATGTATTGTTAAATAATCATCGACATCGGTCACGCAGCCTACTGTAGTTATTTTTCCGAAAGCTGGTTCAAGCAAGTCTCTGGGAATCCAAGGAAAACTATTTGGTTTAGGTAAAAGTCTGCCACTTCTTGACATGACCGCGGGAATCCAAAGAGGTGTAATAATTTGTTCCAATGTATCAATCTCAGAACCATGTTCCACCTTTGCCATTGCTTTTATAGGACAAATCAGTATATCAATATATTCCTCTTTTTCAGGATCACTATTATGATTTTCTCTTTTAATTCTGGAGGCTTCATAAAATATTTTTCCCGCTAAACAAGCCTCTATTATTCCATTTTGTATATCACATGGAGAGACTGGAAAAGCTGCCTCTAGCTTCTTTTTATCTATATTTTTCCTTGCTGCATCTGCAAGGCTGTTCCTCCAGTACTTAATTAGGTTAACTTCATTATCCATTGGTTTAAATACTCCTTTATCTTTTCGTACTATTACATTTTAATAAAATACAGGAGAAAAAGCTACATCTATTCCTAAAATACTTATATAAAACATTTGGTGCTTAACTGCGTAATATATCAAAGTTGCAAACCATAACATTCCAGCCATCTATTGACAAAAAGCCTAAAAGCAAAAACGAAGATAGTTTTTTAACCATTCTCCACCATTTTTTTATTTTTAATATGTTTTATTATAATTTCCCCATCCACATAAGTATTTGTAACACTGCCAGCCCCATTCCAAGTACAAAAGCAATCCCCGCCCCAATTTTTGCTACTATTGGAGATGGTATTTTAGGATATTTCTGAATCATTTCATGGGTTGGTGTTATAAGCATTTTCCCTGTAAATAAGATCATTAAAATTATTACTATAAAATCCAACATTTCTTTTCCTCACTTTATTCTTTTCTTAGGTATTTTCTATTCAAGCTGATAATAACAATATGCATCAGTCGCTTTTCCCTTTTCACTTCTATATTTTTGCATAAATCCTTAAAGCTTTAATCGCCTTGTCTCTATCTGTTATTAATTTTTTCTGCCAGATCATGAGCATAATACTCTTTTAGACCAAGAAAATTAATGATCGTTTCAATTTTTCCAAGCAGATTGCATTCATATTCAGAATTAAATTCATTCAAATCGTATGTCTTTATGTGCTCCTGATGCTTCCCATGTAACAAAATTCCTTCCCTTTACAATATAAATATTAAGATTTGACGAAGAAGTTTTTCTATATATAATATCCATAACATGAAACCTATCTTTATCATTAGATAAACTAAATGTACATTTACTTATTTCATATGGATATGTCATCAAAATAAACTCTTTATTCCAGTCTACTTTATATTTTAAATCAGAAATATTATACTGCTTTAAATATGACGATAATTCTGATGAATTTTTAATCATAATTTCCATATGTTCACCAGTGTATTCCTCTTTTTCAATTTTATCTCCCGTGAATTTCCGTCTGTTGAGGAGATTTCAACCTTCCGCTGTTTTTTTATGGAAGTTTTATTTCCCATAAGGTCATAATCATATTCATATTGATCCAATATCTTCCCAGCCTGATGATGGGTTAGTCTGTTTAGCTGTCCCACAGAATTATAATCATAGCTGGTAATAATTCCATCTCATAAGATACAGTTCGTCCACCTGGATAAGTCAGTGCTTTGCGTTCTCCTGTCTTTCCCCACTGATAAGAAACTTCACGTCCTTTATAATCAATGATTTTCTTTGCTCTTCCAACCTCATCCGGCTCTATTCTGGTTGTTCCCAGCCAGTCCTGTACTTCAATCAACTGTCGTAAGGGATTGTAAGAGAATACAACGCTTCGCCCGTCGGCATAAGTGATCTGCTCCATTTCTCCCTGGGGATTGTAAGCATAATAAGTTTCATATCCTTCTCCATCCCTTTTCAAGGTCATTTTTCCAGCTAAATCATAGGAAAAATGCTCCTTAATGCCAAGGGGATTGATGATTGTCTCAATCTTCCCAAGGAGATTACGTTCATATTGGGTTATATGAACCTGATTTTTATCGAAAATGCTTTTTCCCTGGAAATTCTCCGTTCCATTTAGCAGGATGCTCTTTCCCTCATGCTGGCAAATGGTAATTAATTCTCCCATACCATCATAAGCATATTCCGTCCGGTTCCCTGCCGCATCAATCACTGAGGTCAGCTTCCCGCCAGGAGAGTATTCATAATAGGTTATATTTCCCAGTGCATCCGTCATGGAAGTCACTTTTCCCGCAGCATTATATGTATAGCTCTTTTCCTCTCCAAAACTACTTTTCACCTTTATTGGCTGATTCACACAATCATAGGTAATTTCAATAAAATTTCCTTTATGATTCTGGCGGCGTATCAGATTTCCACCCTGCGCATATTCATAAACAGTCTTTCGCTTCTCCGGATCTGTCATACAAATACATTTTTCCAACTCATTATACTCATAGCAGGTCTTATTTCCCAGTACATCCGTCTCACTGACCAGCTGCCCTGCCTCTTCATAAACATAGGTATGAGATTTTCCCATGGCATTTGTAATCCCAATTAAATGTCCTTCCATATCATACTCATACATGGTTGCTGCACCGGAAGGATCTGTTATTTTCGTCATCTGGTTCCGTTCATCATACTCCATAACGGTGCGGTTCCCATTGGGATCATATTCAGAATTAAATTCATTCAAATTGTATGTCTTTATTTCCTGATGCCCCCATGTAATAAAATCCCTTCCATTTACAACATAAAATGTATCAAGGTTATTAGGTGAAGTACCTCATAATTATTCTGCCGCTCTTTTACTTTTTTCTACTCTATTTTTAATTAGAAATATTATAGCCCCAACTGGAACCGACACATATACCTGCGTTCCAAACTTCTGGTGCTCTAAAATTTTAGGAAATGTTAACGTACGGAAAAAAAATGTCAAAATAACATCATCACCTAAAGTAATGATGATTCCTCCGTAAATAGTCAGGATAAATGCTAACCAGCACCCCCATAATCTAGGTTTTTTCTTAATGCACAGAAAAGTCACATACAATGAAAATAAAACTTCAGCTACTGCCAGAACTGCCATGAACCATTGTCCTCCGCTAAAATGATGTAATAATGTAAGTAAACGGGGCGTTGGAATATCTGCCGTAATATGAATCCAGTCTATATCATTACTATCATCTATAACGGAAAACTCGATTTCTCTACTTCCTGTACCATTCTTCACCTTATATCGGTATATCGTTGCTCCGGGCGTACTTCCCTCTGAATTTCGTTTTTTCTCACCCAGTTTTTCAGTAGAATCCCAGTTCTCCCCATCCCACAAGTCAAAAAGCATTTCAAAAAGTTTGCTGCTTTCCTCTGACTCACTCTTATCAATCCACAGTTTATACATAGCCTTTTCGTCACGATTTTTCAACGCCTGAAGAAGAGGGGTTAAATACTGTTCTGACTGTGAATCATAAACATTCTGACTCTCTGCATTTATCATTTGGGGATATCTCCAAGTGATAGTAAAGAGTAATAGCATAATGAAGCTTAATAATACTTTTTTCATAAAACCTCTCCTTTTATATCTTCTTTTAAAGTTACTTTGAGCTCTTGCAGTCGAAAGCTTTTTCTATCCCTTTCCACACTTCTTTCCCTATTTCACTGATATTAATTGAAAAATTCCCTCCAACACCAATTCCAGCATAAACACTTCCTCCCATATTCCATTTTATATCACCATCAAATGTATACTGGTCTAATCCAATTGAACCATATGGTTTTCCTGTTTTATGATTATATCCAGCTTCTGCAGATGCCCCTACGTTTCCTGAAAAGTCAACACCAATTTCACCTGCCGTTTTCAATTCCATTCTTCCGTGCTCATCCACCTCATAGTAGCCTAGTTTTAACAAAAGAGTTCCTTTTACTGGTCCCACAGACAAAGATCCACCAACCCCAATACCTGCATCTACGCTCGCATCAAATATTGAATCAATCTCATTAGTTACAGATTCTACGCCGTTATTCACCCATTGCAAAGATTCTATAAAGAGTTCTCTACTCCTAACAGAAACTTTATTGATATCATTCTTTTTTCTTTTTTTATCTTTATGGGAAATAATATAACTATCTTCAAATAACCACTGCCAAAAGTCACTTGCTAAATTATCTGATTTTTGTGGTTTTAATCCATTCAAGTCCAACCAATTCAACGGATTACTTCTGCAATAGCAATACCGATTTAATGTTATTGGATCTAATTTAGTTCCAGAGATAAGA
Organism: Clostridium sp. HBUAS56010; assembly: GCF_007115105.1. Lineage (GTDB taxonomy): Bacteria > Bacillota > Clostridia > Lachnospirales > Lachnospiraceae > Lacrimispora. The sequence goes on along the minus strand of NZ_SULJ01000014.1, from coordinate 25,400 downwards.
TCATTTTCATTAAATCTCCCAATTCCAGGCAAATATTCTCTTGCCTGCGCAAAATATGTATTCGCTATGTTGTCGCTTTGATACCCAGTATACCCAAACGGCTGAACCTCCCCCTGATTTTGATACAAATCCTGTCCAAATTCATCATATCCATATATAGTCTGCCGTTGATCATAAATCCCTGTTAAACGAACCGTACTCCCCAATTCGTCTTGCATAAAAACATGTGAATTTTCCTTTTCTGTCATAAATACAACATTGTTATCCCAGACATAAGTTTGAGAGTCCACGCTCTCTCCTGATGTCTCGGCTTTTTTCAATAGATTATGATAATTCCTGGTCAGGTCCAGAAGATAATCTACTTCTCTGTCCGGCTGTTCCATTAATATCATTTCTGGCTGAATCCCAAGGCCAGATTTCAAATCAGAGACAGTAAATTCCTGCTTTCCAATCCGGTTACCTAGTCCATCGTACTGATATTTGGAAGCCTGCCCTTTTTTATTAAATCCTTCCGCTAATCGATTCGTTTCATCATAGATATACCGGTTCACCTCTTCCTCTCCACAAAGAACAGCGGTTAGGTTTCCTCTTCCATCATACTGATACGATTGCTCCGGAAAGATTCCCTCCTCACGAATCAATTGGTTTGCCACATTGTAATGATAGCGGATATTCTTTGTCCCTGCCTGTTTTCTTACCCGGTTTCCAAAGGCATCATATTCATATTTGTTTATACGCTCCCGATCCTTTTTTACTTCTGTAAGACGATTCATCGAGTCATATTGATACTGATAAAAACCGCTTTCCTCCTGAACTTTCCTGCTTATTTCCCGTGAAATTCCGTTTGCTGAGGAGACATCTGCCTTTCGTTGTTTTCTTATGGAAGTTTTATTTCCCATAAGGTCATAATCATATTCATATTGATCTAATATTTTGCCGTCTTGATGATGGGTCAGTCTGTTTAGCTGTCCAACCGAATTATAATCGTAACTGGTGACAATTCCGTTGGAAAAAATCTTTTTCGATAAATAGCCATTTTCATCATAAGAATATTGAATTTCTCTCTCTCCATCTCTCAAACTGCTTAATCGAATCAGCTCGTCATATTCATAAGATACAATTTGTCCATCTGGATATGTCAGTGCTTTTCTCTCTCCTAATTTTCCCCACTGATAAGAGACTTCACGTCCTTTATAATCAATAATCTTCTTTGCTCTTCCTACTTCATCCGGCTCTATTCTGGTTGTTCCCAGCCAGTCCTGTACTTCAATCAACTGCCGTAAGGGATTGTAAGAAAATGCAACGCTTCGCCCGTCGGCATAAGTGATCTGCTCCATTTCTCCCTGGGGATTGTAAGCATAATAAGTTTCATATCCTTCTCCATCCTTTTTCAAGGTCATTTTTCCAGCTAAATCATAGGAAAAATGCTCCTTAATGCCAAGGGGATTGGTGATTGTCTCAATCTTCCCAAGGAGATTACGTTCATATTGGGTCATATGAACCTGATTTTTATCAAAAATGCTTTTTCCCTGGAAATTCTCCGTTCCATTTAGCAGGATGCTCTTTCCCTCATGCTGGCAAATGGTAATTAATTCTCCCATACCATCATAAGCATATTCCGTCCGGTTTCCTGCCGCATCAATCACTGAGGTCAGCTTCCCGCCAGGAGAGTATTCATAATGAATCACATGCCCCAGAGGATCGGTCATGGAAGTCACTTTTCCCGCAGCATTATATGTATAGCTCTTTTCCTGTCCAAAACTGCTTTTCACCTTTATTGGCTGATTCACACAGTCATAGATAATTTCAATGAAATCACCTTTATGATTCTGGCGTCGTATCAGATTCCCATTTTCGTCATACCAATAGGCTTCTGATGTTCCATCGGGGTAAATAATTCTGGACAAATCCCCACCCTGCGCATATTCATAAACAGTCTTTCGCTTCTCCGGATCTGTCATACAAATGCATTTTCCCAACTCATTATACTCATAGCAGGTCTTATTTCCTAAAATATCCGTCTCACTGATCAGCTGCCCTGCCTCGTCATAAACATAGGTATGAGTTTTTCCCATGGCATTTGTAATTCCAATTAAATGACCTTCCAAATCATAATCATAACCGGTGGCCGCACCAGAAGGATCAATTATTTTCGTCATCTGGTTCCGTTCATCATACTCCATGACAGTGTGATTTCCATTAGGATCCGTTACCGCAGTGCAGTTTCCGTTAGGATCATATTCATAATGAATGACTCCCCCTGTGGGAAGCGTGATTTGTTGCATGCGATTAAGGTTATCATAAGCGTAGGCCAATTCTCCTCCGTTTGGCAGGATTCGGCGGGTTACATTCTGCATCTGGTCATATTCCATGGTGAATTTCTCCCCGTCCGGCCCAGTGTAAGCTTCCACCATATTCATACAGTTATAACTCTGACTGGTAACAGCTCCATTAAAATCTATGATTTTTTTTACTTTTCCATTTTTTGTGTATTCATAAATACGCCTTTTCCCCTGGGCATTGGTCACACAGGTAATACGGTCACATTTGTCATAGGCAAAGATTGTGGAATGCCTGTTCCCATCGATGGTCCGGATTACCCTGTTGCAATCATCATATTCATAATTAATCTTTCGGCCTGACTCGTCAATATAATCAGTAATGTTTCCCCGAATATCATATTTTAAGGAAATCACACTTCCATCTGGTAATTTTGCTTTTAAAACATTTCCCTTGCTGTCATATTCAAATTCTTTTTCACGATTTAATGCATCTGACGTTCTTATGAGATTTCCCTTTGTATCATACACATTCTTTAGCTTCTGGGCACCATTTACAGACCATGTAAGAAGGCGGTTATTGACATCATAAGTCATGTTGCTTTTGGAACCGTCCGGGTAAATGACCTTGGACATATTTCCTTTATCATCATAGAAATATCTTGTCTGGTTCCTATTCTTGTCTGTATGATGGGTCATCTGATTTCGCTCATTATATACAAATTCTTCCTCTCCATCTTCAAAAACGGTCTTGATATTGCGAAATCTCTCATCATGAATGTAAGCAACCTTATTGCTGTTTTGATCTGTAACGAGGGTACGGCTATTCTCCTTCTGATAATCATAATGAATTTCCCCTCCATCGGCAAAGAACTGACATACGGTGCGTCCTTGATCATCATATTTATTTTCAAGGACAAATACTCCTCTTGGATTCTGAATCCGGTAAAGCATTTTCTCATCATTATAATAGTAGCAATAGCTTTCCCCCCCAGCATTTGTCACACTACACAGCTGACCTAGTTGATAACTGAGTATAACACTTCGACCGCTATGATCGGATATGGATGTCAAACAACCTGAAGTACTGTCGTAGTTGTAATTCAGAGTTGCCCCATATCCATTTGAAACATATGCCAGCTTTCCATTTTTTCCGTAGGAAAAATGAATTTCTTTTCCACTTAAATCTCTTTTATTCAACAACTGCCCCTGCTGATTAAAATCATAAATGAGACCTTGCTGAGTCTTATAGGAAAATCCCTTTTCTACTTTTTCCAGACGGCTGATACAGCCAAATAATGCCTCCGTACCACCATCTTTCAGGCGCATATAAATCTCTTCTCGTCCATCTTCCCAAATAATAGTATAACGGTCGTCTTCAATCAGAAGCTCTATCTCATAATTATGCCGCCATCCTCTTCCCATACAACCTTCTCTTTTATCAATCCGGTTATAAGTCCGTTTAAAAAGGAGAGGAACCGAACACTTGATTTCTATATCCTCTTTCTCATAAATGAAATTTCCAGTGTTTGCATTGACAGGATCTCCCGTAAGAGCACAGACTGCTGACTGTACTCCCTTCATGAAATCCTCCAGTGAAGCATTCTGCATAAGCTCCTTTAATACCTGATTCCAGTTGGAAAATCCAGGTCCGGCCTTTTCTAGCATCTGTGCCATGAGAAGCATCATCAATTTCTTCAGCTCATCCTCACTTAGATTTCCTCCTTTTGCATATGCACCATTCATGACCTTCATCAAAGAAAGAATATATTCAGCAGTGTACTGACCTGTGGCCTGATTTTGGTTTACCAGAACGGTTCCTGCAGCGCTTACCGCCCCCATTGCAGCCATTAGTTCTGATGAAATATTTCCGCTACCTGAAAAGGCTGGTATTGCACCAAGGACAACAGGAATCATATCAGAAAGCTCAACCGGTACTGCAACCTCTCCCAAAGAAAGGTTCGGCCAGTTTCCACCTTTGGATTTCATCTCTGTCTTTTTTCCTATTATGTTTATTTCCTGATTTACGGTAAAGCTATTTCCAAATACATTCTTTGCTGACATAAATATTTCCCCCTTTGTATTCTAAAATAGATTTTATTTCTCCCATATAATCTCCAAATATAAAATGGAATGGTTCTTGTTTTCTTAACCCCATAAACGCTGGATTCTCATGCATATGACATAGCATTTTAATCAGGCACACTTCCATCACTTTCTTATATTCCTTTGCCAGCTGACGGAGTCCATAATTGATTTCATATTCCTTAACCCTCACAAAATTCTTCTTTAGTTCTTGAGACAATGCTGCTCGTTCATCAGCCATGGTACTATATAGAAAAGCGGGAAACCAGTTTTCCTCTTCAAAATCATCATCAAAATATATCTGTTCATTCATAAGGCAAATCTGATACTTGTAAGTACCGGTCAGCAAGCTGCTGTGTAAATGAAATACAGAGAGATATGCAGGTGTCCAAGTATCTGTCCTTTGTCTCTGAACAGCCGCCCATAACAGATCCTCTATTTCTTTTGGTACACAATCAGTTATCCGACTCTCCATACATATCACTTTTTTCCTTACCTGATTGTATAAAAATGGTCTTAAATACTGCTCCATAGCTTCCAGACGTGTCATAAAATCTCCTTTTTCTAAGTGTAATATTCTCCACTCTTTATCAGTAAAGAATCCAATCAATAAGAATAGGAAGTACACCATTTGATAGTACCATCCAAATAATTGCACCTGTTACTACAGCAGTCCCACGAAATACCACAGTTTTATCAGAGGAAGTCATTCGGGTGATTAGCCCCACCACTCCCTTTCGGTTATCTTTGATTCTCTTTTTTATGCTCCTATAAAGAAGTCTGTCTCCAAAGCATCCTAATAAAATAAATTTTATTAACCAAAAGAAGAACCAAATCCATAAATACGTTACAATTGCCCCCTTCACAGCACCGGTGTATAAAAGCCCCCATATTATCAGAATAAGCTTTAGTGTAAGACCTATTATACATATGACTATATAATCCCCAAACATAAACTGGTATGCCAACCATAAGTGCTGAAAAAAGGCGGCTGAAAAGTTAAATCTATTTCCCCCTTTTTCTATCTGTTCAAACCGCTCCAGATATTCTTGTAAATTGGAAGACAGTTGATAACTTATTTCCTGTACATCTGTACTTCTGACTTCCTGATTATTGTTTTCCATTACAACCTCCCATTATTGTTATGAAACATTATAAAAATTTTTAATTTATATTACTGCTTCCACTTAATCACCAACTCCTGCTCTGCTTCTTCTATTTGATGATTAAACCAATTGTCATAGTTTTCTTTTCCGTCATTTTGACGATCATATATTTGTCTTAAGGCTGCTTCTATTTCCTGGTTTGATTCCACCCAGCCTTCCCTTTTCCATATAAAATAGGCTTTTGCATATGACCCTGCAATTAATTCATTATTAGCTGAATACTCATAAGCTTTTGCCATATTATAATAAGATACGGCTGCTAAGTCATCATAAGGAGAGCATTGATCTAAAACATGCTGATAATCTTCCAATGCTTTATCCTCATTATACAAATTCAGATAAATATTGCCCCTAATTTCATAAGAATTTAATAGATCATAATGGTCTTTTACTTGCCATTTACTTAACAATTCTATATTTTTATTTATATTGTCAAGAGCCCTATTTAAATCTTTAGATGAAGAAGAATATGATAAATTTAATGCTATTGTTTGGTATAAACAAGCCTCCACACTCGTGTATTTATAAGTTTTATAATTCAACTTAATTGCTCTATTCATATAATATTCAAACTTTTTCATATTATTATCAAGATAACAAGCATTACCCAATGTTTTATAATTGAGTATACTAACAAATTGGCTTGATCCTAATATATTCTTTTCTCTTTTTATTAACTTTTTTATTTTCGATATTCTCTGGACATAATTTTCTTCCTCTGGTAATTGTATTACTGACAGATTAGATTCTAAAATTAAATTTATTAATGGATCAGACACTTTTAACTCAAGCGCCTCTTCCACAAATTCTTCTGCAGAATCCAGATCTTCTTTATATAACATAACCTCTGATAAATTTGATAAAATACACGCTTTATCTTCATATGATTGTGCAAGAGATAATGCTTCCCGAAAATTTTCTTCTGCTTTATCATAATTTCTTAAACGTAAATATCCTACACCCACAGCATTTTTTACTCCTGCATTTTGATTCATTGATTCAAGAGTAATAATCGCATCTTCCAGTGATTCCTTATTTCCTTTCAATTCAATCATTAAAGATTTATAAGCCTCTTCCTCCGTTGCTTTAGACAACATAAGGATTGCATAATCATCTACTATGTACCATGTATCATCTGCAAGTTGTGCCTCTTTTTTGCATCCCGTTATTAAAATTATGATCAGACATACAAGTAAAAAACATTTGAAATTATTCATATAGCTTCCCTTCCTTAATGATTTGTCTTCATTAAATCAAATGCCGATTTTGGCTTTCCCCCTTTAGGAATTTCATCTTTTAAATTGGAAAAAGTGAAGGTTGCATTAGAGGGATCGCTAATTGAGGGTTTTTTATTATTCATATATTGTTGCTTCAGTGCCTTATCAAAAATATTCCAGAATTTTTTATCTCCTTGAAGCGTCCAAGTACTGTATATTAATTCAATTAATTTAATACGTTTATCAAAAGGATAGATTCCTTTTCGTTTAATAATTGTTAACGATTCTTCTGGATAAATTATAGGCATTTGACATAAATTTGAATTATAAGAGTAAAGAATCATCTGATGATAATCCGCTTTTCTTTGAGGAGACAGATATACAGTCAAATCATAATACTCGTTATCCTTAAGCCACATTTCTTCTTCACTTACCAATAACTTTGCATTTGATTGTCCTTTTTTAATTTTACTTATATAATATAAAATTAAATCCTTCACAGTCTCCTTCATCCCATTTCTAGTTACAATGGTCAGATTTTCAGGAACAATATGATACAAATAACTTCTTTCCATTTTATAAAACTCATAATTCACATACTTCCAATAATCAGACTTTGTACCACCAAGTAAGACTACTCGACGTTTTCCAGTATTCGCCTTCTGGAAATAAAATGTCACATGAGTATACTCAACCGCATCTGCAATTTGTTGTAATACACTCTCTGCCAACCATATTGCCGAAGATAAAATCACTGTATTACCTGCTTTACTTCCAGATGGTGTATGGCTATCTACAAATTTATTTTTCTTAGGCGTGGTCTTACTTTTTCCATTTGGATATTTAACACTTTGATTTGAATATGAAGATACTTCTTCCCTACTAAAATCCTCCAATTCAAATTTAACTCCTAACAGTGCCTGAGACAAACTAAATTCCACCTCAGTCATTGTATATTCCATTATTGTATACCAATCTTCACGCTGTTTTATTGTTACAGTGTTATTAACTGTTTCACTATTTGGATTGTATATATCAAAATGAATACCATTTACTACAATTGCAGTTCTATCAGTAGTTATATACACGGAATGAGGATCTTGCTTTAAAACTGTTTGCCCAGAACTATTTGCAGAAATAATTCCCTGATTTTTCAAACAAACACAATAAGATTCAGTATCTACTACCGTTGCTTCCATCTTTAAAGTGGCCTGATTCCATATCTTTTTATTTTGATTTCCATTTAGCCATGGAGACAGCTGAGGAACACACTTTTTATTTGTTAGCTTACAGATCCCAAAGCCTTCAAGGTTTTCTAGCTTACTATCCTGAGTATTGATCTGAGGATTTCCCTGAAGGTATTGCCCATGATCCACAGGGAGGTTTAATACAGCCTTTTTCTCTCCATTTGAGCATG
>NZ_SULJ01000014.1:14430-17177 GCF_007115105.1 Clostridium sp. HBUAS56010 | reverse complement strand
ATATTCGGCTTGCTTCTTTTGTAGCATCTGACTATTTTTGATCTGTTCCATAGCGTCATTATTATCCATGATATTGCCTCCTGTAGTATTGAATTATTTTATTTCTAAATTTTTTATTTTCAGATGAAAGATTCGTCTTATATTTCCTGCTTCTCTCTCTTTCTACTCAAAAGCAAACATAAGCAATTTACTGAGCCCACTGAATCTCCAAATCTCGCTCTGCTTTTTCAATTTGTTGCTCAAACCAGTTATTATAGCTTTCATTCCCGTTATTTTGACGCTCATATTCCTGCCTTAATTCACGCTCTATGTCCTGATTCAAATCACTCCAGCCCTCCAGTTTCCAAAGGTAATAGGCTTTTGCATATGACTCTGTAATTAGTGCTGCATTTTCTGAATATCCATACGCCCTAGCCAGGCCATAGTAAGATACTGCTGCCAGACTGTGGTAGGGGGGACAATAATCTAAAACATATCGGTAATCTCTAATTGCAGAATCCCTATCAGGTATGCTTTTATTTGCATAAAGGTTTCCTCTAATTATATATGAGACCAATAAATCGTAATGGTCTTTTGTCTGCCATTCTTCTAAAATGTCTATATCTTTATCTATGTAACTCATGGCTTTATCCACTCCTTCAATGGTGTCATCATACATTAAGGTCAACGCTTTGTATAAATAAGCATCTATATAAACATACTTATATGTTTTTTTATTTAATTCCCTTGCTTTTTTCATATAGTATTCACATCTTGTCATATTGTCCTCATAATAACAAGCGTAAGCTAAAGTTTCATAGTTAAATATTCCCACAAATTGATTAGAACCTAATATACTTTTTTCTTCTTTTATTAATTGTTTTATCTTTGCTATCTCCTGAATAAGTTCTGTTTGATTAGATAAATTTATTGAAGTAAGGTTTGATTTTAAAACTAAGTTTTTTAATGAATCATTTACTCCTAATTCAAGTGCCTTCTCAGTATAATTTTCAGCGGAAACTGAATCTTCCTTATACAACATAACTCCAGCTAAATTAGCTAGAATACACACTCTTTCTGTATCTGATTGAGCAATATTAAGAGCTTCTTGAAACTCTTCTTCAGCCTCTCTAAACTTTCTCAAACGTAAATATCCGACTCCCAAAGCATTCTTTACAACTGTATCCTGTTCCATTTCTTTTAAAATATTTATCGCTTCATTTAAAGAATTACCATTTCCTTTTAGTTTCACCATTAATGCTTTAAAGGACTCCTGTTCTGGCCTTTCACAAAGCATTAAAATAGAATATTCATCCACTATATACCATGTATCATCCGTTAGCTTGTCATCCTGTCTCTTACAAGCAATAAACAATATAGTTACAAAGCAAGCTAATAGTAAGCATTTCAAATATCTCATCTTTACTCCTTACCCCTTTATATTCATCAAATCAGATGCTGACTTTGGTTTTGCACCCTTAGGAAGTTCATCTTTAAAAGCAGTAATATCAAATGTTGCATTTGATGGGTCACTAATTTGAGGCTTTGTATTAGATGCGCACTGCTCCTTTAGTACCTTATCAAAAATTTTCCAAAATTTTTCATTACCATAAGCTGTACATGTATCATATTTCAATTCAATCAATTTAGTTTTAGCTTTCCATCAAATGGGTAAAGAATTACTTGATGATAGTTACCTTCTCTTTTGGGAGATAAATACACAACCATATCATAGTATTCGCCGTCATCAAGCCACACTTCGTTTTTGCTAACTAATAATTTTGCCTTTGATTTTCCCTGTTCAATTCTCTTAATATATTCGATAATTACTTCTTTTATTGCATCTTTCATTTCATTTGCTATTTTACCTTTTGTTTTATATGACGATTCATTAGAAACAATATCATATATATAACTTCTTTCACTCTTATAAAAATCATAATTTGTATATTTCCGATAATCCGAACTTGTTCCTCCAAGTAAAATAACTCTATGTCTTCCTGTATTAGACTTCTGAAAGTAAAATGTTGCATGAGTATACTCTATTGCATTAGCAAACTGCTTTAATATGTTATTAATTAAATCTACAGCTTGTGCTAAATATACCTTACCTGCTGCTTTACTACCTGAAGGTATCTGTTTAGGTACAATTTCAATTTGACTAGACTTTCTTTCAGTTTTACCATTCGAATATTGAATTGGTTGATTACTATATACAGTAATTCCTTCTCTCGTGTAATCTTCTATTTCAAAATGTATTCCAAGCAGTACTTTAGATAAACTAAACTCTACTTCAGTCATAGTATACTCCATAAGTGTATACCAATCTTCACGCTGTTTTATTTCTACCGTACCAGAAATTGTTTCACTATTTGGATTATATATTATAAATGCAATTCCATTTACCACTATAGCGGTTCTACCTTCCGTTATGTATATACGGTTAGAATTTTTCTTGGGAATGTTCTGTCCCGAATTAGTTACTGAAATAATACCTTGGCTCTTCAAACAAACACAATAAGATTCAGTATCTACTACCGTTGCTTCCATCTTTAAAGTGGCCTGATTCCATATCTTTTTATTATGATTTCCATTTAGCCATGGAGACAGCTGAGGAACACACTTTTTATTTGTTAACTTACAGATTCCAAAGCCTTCAAGGTTTTCTAGCTTACTATCCTGAGTATTGATCTGAGGATTTCCCTGAAGGTATTGCCCATGATCCACCGGGAGGTTTAATACAGCCTTTTTCTCTCCTTTTGAGCATA
>NZ_SULJ01000014.1:0-14345 GCF_007115105.1 Clostridium sp. HBUAS56010 | reverse complement strand
ATATTCGGCTTGCTTCTTTTGTAGCATCTGACTATTTTTGATCTGTTCCATAGCGTCATTATTATCCATGATATTGCCTCCTGTAATATTGAATTATTTTATTTCTAATTCCTTTTTATTTTCAGATGGAATATCTATCTTATACTTCCTGTCCACAAGAAAAAATATTGCACATATTTTGCTTAAATAGTGCAAAATCCACTCATCAAGCACCTTATACACAGGTGTCCTTCTTGTCATTAAATCAAAAATGCCTGACGAATTCATTAGTAATTCTATATTCTGATAATCCTTCCACTCTTGAACTATTAATAAAAATGCTGTTCCAATGGTTATTACCACTGCTATTGTAAAATCAAAAGATATATTTGCTTTATAGCCCCAAAATATTTTTTTTTTTTAAATGACACTTTATACAGTATTAAAATAAAAGAAAAAGAAATAATTATTTTCACAAACACTGTTATTATTATAGTTTCTAACACAGAACTAACTAAAATTGCAAAAACAGAATAACTCAAAAATAAAAGAAGCCTTTCCAAGATAATTCCCACTGCAGTATAAATGTAAAACGATTTCTTAAATTCTATCCATTTATCACATTTCTTTGAAAACTGCTGTGTTAATACCATGAATAATATTAATATTTCCACATATATAATTACTAAATGAACAAGAGAACTGAGAATTTCAAATCCAGCACCTGGAAGCGTTCCAAAAAATGTTATAATGTTGATAAATACATTTTCAACAATACTCATCTTACCTTCCAACCATAAAAAAATACCGACTGCTACTATCAGCAAATATTGTTTTTGTTTACTTAACCAATCTATAATTTTTCACTTTCCTCTAAGTATTTATATTGTTTTTTCGGACAAATAGCTTTCAAATTAATATTCTGCGATTTCATATATTACCAATACCGCATTGTTTTCTCACATATCATAAATAGCTTTTAAAACCTTTAACATTATGTTTTATTTTTTACCAATTCGAATATGCCTAACAAAAAATCTCCAACTCCATAACAACCGATATACTTTATATCAAAAACCGAACCAATCAGTATCCGTAGAAATGTGTTGTTATTTTTAAATGAGAAGTCTCCCCTATATTTCCTGTCTACAAAAAAGTATTTAACATATCCTGCAAAATAGAACAAATTTCAATCTTAAGCATCCCAGATATTCCCACCATTTCTTTGTTTTTTAATTCAATACTCCCATGGCCAACGCCTTCCATGTAACTGATTTATGTATTTTACTAAATCTTTTTTCAATTTTTTATCTGTTATAAGAAAAACTTCACTGTCACTTTTTATTCCTGTCTCTCCATCTGAAATAGAACTTCTATTTGAACCGTTTGGTATAATGACAAAATTATCCTCTGATTGTCCCACGCAGCCCCAAAAGCTCCCTGATACAGGGCAATTATCAAAACAAACATAAATACGGTAAAGTTCAAGTCCCGTGGCAATATATTCCTGTTGCGAAACTAAGGAATCTACATTTTCTGATATATTTATAATCGAGTTTATAATTTTGCTATCTAAAAAAATACCTCATAGGAATCATAATCTCCACCCATAATTCCGCCAGTCATGTCTCCATCCAACGGATTTTCATATCCTGATTTTATGCAAAGCTGATCTCTATTATCACCATCAACTATTGCTATTGCGTTACGCTCTTTATTAATATCTCCTTTTAAAGAATATAGTAAATAAAAACCATCATTGCGTGCAATCCGCTTATCTGTAACGAATCCATAATTTTCTTTATTCATATCCTCTATGTACTCATAAGAGTCATACCAATTTCCATTCCAGTCCGCTCCACCTATGGCAATATTCGTAACTGGCAAAAAATATCCAAAGTCATATAGAATCCAAACTGCAATTCCTAGAAAAAGTAGAAAAATGCAGAAACATACATTTATTATTTTTCTAAATATTCTCAAAAATATCCCCTCTTTTATTTTGTATTCTCTTGACCACAGTTCCCCATATATCTCACAAAATCATCCCGTACATAAAATGTATAAGTATTTCCATATACTGTTCATCAGCCAAATATCCTTCAAATTTATACTCTACAATCTCATAATTGATAAACGGCTCAAATCCTCCTTCGAACTTTGTATAATGCTGAACCATGAACCATGCCCTCATCTCAGCTAAATCAGGAATCAGAATACCGGCATATCTTTTAGTATTTGAAAAGTCACATTTCTAATAATCTCATCAACTCTGTAACCTCATGGTTGTTATTGCTGCATTTTATCATACCATGAAACTTTAATGTATTTGCTCAATTTTTTCCTTGTCTTTCTATCTTTAGTAAAAGTTAATGCAACTTTATCTTCTCCAGAAGAATCGGCTTCGTCTGCATTTCTGTAAATAACCATACTATCTCCCACTTTCCATATCCCTCCAAAAATCTTTCCAGAGACAGGACAGTTATTAAAGCATAGATAAATAGAATAAAAAAAATATTTATCCCCTAACGCTTCCCATGGAATAATAATATCAGATTCTCTGGACAGTTCTACAATTTCATTTATTGTATTCTTATCTATAAAAATATCGTCATTTACAAGAATTCCACCCGTTATCTCCCCATCAAGAGGAATTTCATATCCCTCTTGTATACAAAGCTGTGGTCCATCATGATCATCTTTTCCTTCCATAATCAAGACATTATATTCTTTTTTTTGATCTCCCGTTAAAGAATATAAGAAATTATATTCTTCGTCACGTGCAACCGGTTTATTAATATTGAAAAGAAAAACATAATCATCTGGGTAATCGCCCTTGTCATATACATCATATTTCTTTCCTTGCCACTCTACCCAAGAATTACTCTGATGTGATGTCAGTGGTAAAAAATACCCTGTTTTTAATATAATCCAAAGGATAAACGAAAGACAAATAATCAGAATAATCCAAACTGGCTTTATTGCCTTTATCTTATTTATTACATACATTTTTCTTTCCTCCCTTCTTTGCTTTCTACGATTATTTTTTTCTATTCGCTCTCAATTCCTCCTCTATGTAATCATACTGTTCATCATCTAAATATCCTTCAAACTCATTTGCAAATGTTACAATACCCGAATTACTGGAGCAAACTCCATAACTGCCCTGTTCCAGTACAGTTGCTTCCATATTCATTGCATTGATATCAAATATTTTCTTCTTCCCATTCCCATTCACGAACCGCCTTTCCTTTCATCAAGCCTCTCCCGTCTAACGCTTCTCCTCTTCATCAAGCTCTACCGCAGACTGAAATACCTGTCCCACAAACTTCTTCCAATCTTCTGAATCCCTGTCCAGACAATTAAAAATCCCATGAAGTGTTCCGCCACGAAACGAAATAATGCACATCATATTGTACATCTGTTCATCAATTCCATAACTTTTAAAATCAAATGTCCTGACCGTATTCCCCCCAGATGTTTTTAGTTCATTCTCCTCATAAAAAACAAAGGATGGGTTGGTTTTCAAAAGCACTGCTTTGAGTTGGAGCGCCAGTTCTTCCTCCTGATTGACAAAACTTCTTTTATCCATCCAGTTGAATGCAAAATTTACATTGGTATTCAAGCTGGTTTTAATAGTCTCCGGGCGATTGGCAGACGGATATTTTACTTTCTTTATTTCCTCCGGCATTTCAATAAAGGTTTCCGGAAGGTAAATGCTGATTTTTTCCAGAATATGAACCAGCTGAAAGTTTATGAATTCTTCTCCTATGTAAACCCCCTGTTCCTTTATATTAACTGCCTGATTGCTTCTCGCCTGTTTTTTTAGTGCTACAAGCTGTTCATCCTCGTATTCCATTTCACTTCTTCTCCTATTTTACTATTTTAATGCTTCCTTTGCTAATTACATTCCCGTTACAGATTTAATCTCCGTTGAGGCAGACAGTCTTATATTCCTGGCAGTCATTTTTATTTTCCCATTTCCTTCAATAGTCAGTTGCTCTCCCTGAAGTCCAATCGAGGATTTATCACGGAGCTTCAGGGAGGATTTGGATTTCACCATTTCTATACTGCCGTCAAATAAACCAACTGCTGCATCTGGAGTTTCAAATAACTTGTCACCGACTTCCTTATCCTTATTTTTTTCATCATGCAGGCACCTAAGAACAATTCCCTGCCTTTCATCATGGTTCAGAAAATATACCTCTACCCTGCTCCCATTCTCAGGCATTGCATATAAGGCATTCCCGGATTCCGGTCTCCATGGATAAAAATACGTTCCCCTCTTTCCATCTATGTCAAATTGCACCTGCACGGTTTCGTTCCGGGTCTTTTTCACCGTTGCTGACAGGCTTAGTCCAGTAAACCGTTTATTATAAAAGGGTTCTGTTTCAAGATCCTTCTCGTTTGCAAGCCAGTATAAGAACCGGACTTCCCCATGTAAAAGTATGGTCTCTTTTTTATATACGACACACTTTCTTCCAGTCAGAATCTTCCAGTCTCCCAGTAAATAGGAGTCTCTGCTTTCCAGGCAATGACTTATGACTGCACGTCCTTTTTCTCCATTCACATAGCTTTTCCTGATGTTTACCTCTGCGGAAGAACTGCTCTCTATCATTTCCTTCCCCTTGCGCATTCCAAACCAAAGATTGGGGCGACCAGTCACGATATCCGGAATGATATAGCTATTTTGCAGACCGGCAATCCTTTTTTCAAATTCCCATGCTGTTTCATGATAGCAGATAACAGGCTTTTCCAGTTTTTTATCTTCTGCACTGCAAATCACTCTTCCATCTTCCAGAGCGCTTACAGCCTTTGCCGCTTCTGCATATGTCTGAGAGATATCTTGAAATGTGCAGCAAAGCTTCTTCTTATCTAGCTGCATGGAAGCAGATCCTGCCATTACAAGGGCATGGAGCACTCCATGGGTATACTTTAAATCAATCTGCTCAATCTGACCGCAAAATAAGGTCTCATCGGACTCATTGTCTCTGTTTCCTTTTAAAATGAACCGAACTGTTGTTTGAAGATAGTCCTCATGAAGACCCCGACTGCCACTTTCCTCTCTTTTTACGATTCCTGAGAAACTGACTCTTCCATGGTCATTGATTTCCCATGTCATTGCAAGTTTCTGGATTGATTGAAATGGGATATCCGTCTCTATGGAAAGCTTCTCATTGATTCTTATATTCATCTCAATTCCTCCCTATTGTAAATTGATTTTTCCGCCTTCAAAAGAGATTCCATCTGCCATTCTCATCACGGTCTCTCCCTGCTTTAGCACAATACTGTTAGAAGCTGCTAATTCTACACTCGCATTGGAACTGCTGATATTGATGCCGTTAGAAGCCTGAATGGAAACAGTTGAATCACTGATGATCCGAATCCCTTTCTGGTCAGAAAGTTCTACCGACAACCCGCTGTTGTTTGTAATCAGGATCTGCTCTGGCGTCATACGGATCTCCTTGCCTTCTTTATTCCTCCAAATTTTGTTATCCGGCTCTGTTCTTATTCCCTCTCCCTGATTCTCATGATATCCACTGGCTGCGTATGCATCTGCCTCATCAGACGTAGGCAGATATAATCGCACCCTGTCTCCTGGCTCGGGCATGCAATACCAGCCTGCTCCATCAGGGGAAGAATAAACAGTCGAAAATGAAAACCACCGCTTCCCACTCTGCTCATTCTCATCTCCCTGTATGGAAAGCTTCACCCGTTCATCCTTGACTTTTTCTACCGTTCCCATCAGTGATAGACCTATCATCTCTTCATTATTTGCTCTGGATACCTTCATACCAGTTCTGGTCCTTAGATCATATCTATGATATAGTTCACTCCCTTTCCACATGGTCTCAATTTTATATACATACAAGCTCTGCCCACAAAATGATACTTGACTTCCCAGTTCACAATAATCCCGGCTCTCTACAAGATAGCTGACTTCCTTCAAACTGCCGTTTCCAGCCTTTTTACGGTCATAATCTCCGGAATTTCTACGAACGGTATAATCTTCTTCGCTAAAACCAATATTAACTTTTTTCTCCGGCAGTCCAAAAAAGTATTTTGCTCCCTTTACTTTGCATGATGGTACAAGTACCGTATTCAAATGACTTGCACTGCGCTTTAAAAAATCCCAGTCTGTCTCTTCGTATTGAAGCATAAACCCAGACAAAGAAACAGCTTTTCCTTCTGTAACGATTACGCCGGACTGGGGATAGTTTTTATTGCAGATTTCAGTTAATTCCTTATAGGTGTACCCTTCCCTCTGAAAACTTCTAAGATGTTTTTTATAATCCATCAGCTTTGTACCGGAAAAAAGCTCCAGCTCCATAACACAGCCTTCGCCACGGAACTGGATATTAAGTTCTGTAACCACTCCGTAAAACAAAATACTTTCCTCATCCTTGTCATCATAAGTCAAGACCTGTACCCAGGTTTCCTCACTCGCCCTTTTAATGTATTCATCTTTTTTTTCTGCCCGAATCACTCCTCTGACTTTCACACATCCGTGCTCATTGACTTCCTGAGTCCCCTTATAGTCCAAAACAGAAATCATATCAAATGGTTTTATTGCAATCCTTTTCTCTCCCATATTTCCTTATACCTCCTTCAGTTCAATCTCTTCCAGGCAGATTCCCTGGGCGCTACGCCTCAAAATACTTTCTGCAAAGTCAAGATTAACAATGATTTTTCTTCGCTCCTTCAGTTTCAACATAAATATGTTTCTATCTTTTAAGGGGATTCCAGCATTTCTCTCTATAACAACGCTTCTCTTTCGCCCCAAAGTTTGCATTTCTCCCGACACCTCTGACAGAACCACTAAAAAATAACGTTCTATCTCTCCTCTGGCAGAATCCACCAGTACTACGTCCTTTGCCAAAACCTTATCTCCATACATATCAATGACAGATTTGACCATTTCCGACACCATTACGTAGGTAGAAATAAATATGGCAGGAAATATGGTATCCTTGTTTGTTGAAATCGAAATAATATTCCTTTCTGGTATTTTATAAAAATTCTTTATACATACCAAAGATGAAGGAAATTCTTCCTTCCATTTATTTAATATAGGTGCATCGCAAAACTCTTTTTCTGTTTCAAGAATGAAATATTTCATTCTATTCCCCCTTAAATAACAATTAAATTTGAGATATCCATGATCTCTATATCACTAAATATCTGTTTTTATTCTTAAAGGCGCACTCAACCTATTGCTGAATGCGCCTCTGATTTCTATTATGCACACGAATTTCCCCTGCTCAACCGTATCTCAACAACGTGAATTCACTTGCCTATTTTCTTATAGGGATCAGATATTTAAGTGTTTTTTTGTACAGATAGTTAATACCACTATACAACATATTTTACACAAAAATATATTCATGTAAAAAATAACAGGTTATATGTATTTTTTGGTAACAAATTTATATTTAAACATCCACTTAGGGCCAATTGCATTTGAAATTCAACGTTCTCTCGGCCATAAAGGGTGTCCTTATGATAATGCCGTTGCAGAAGCGACATTTAAAATAATCCGCTTAGAAGTCGCCATTTCTCCATTACTATTGAAATAATACCATTTTGCTTTATCATTCAACCACTTATTATTGAACATATATCCATAATCATTACCATGTGCAACTTCCAGATCTATGATGATTACGTCTCTTCTTCTGCTTGTTCCTATCAGCATTGCTACCATAAAATGGATTGAAAGGGTTATTTTGATGGGAACTTTTGCCTGTCTAAGGGTTTACTTAATCTATATAATCTGAATAGCGATATATTTTTCCGGTATGACTGTTTTTCCAAGTCTGTTCCTCTTGATTTTTTTTGGTAAACCAATCTGAATGTTGATATGGTTCTGATTCAAACCTACCCTCTGCTCCAAAAAAATTTATCTTAAAAAATGACCAAGTCCTATTTTTAGGATTAGTATTTCCTCTCAAATAACTTGACAACGGCTCCTGATTAACTTTTTTTAATACATTAATGAATATACTTTCTACGTTCTTATCGTCTATCTCCTTCTCCAACTCAATATCTATTATACAACCACCTCCTCCCCTGATAATTCTTAACTCTATATGTTCTATCCCCGGGTACGTTTTATACATTTCTGCTGTAAAGTCATAAAACACCGCATTAATAACCCGATCATGTATCTTTATACCTCCTATTACAATTAATATGAAGCATAAAAACCAAAGCCATCCTCTTTTTACTTTTATTATAAAGATCAATGAAGCAATACAGATTAGGCAGATTAATAAAAGAAGAATTATTAGTAAAAAAGTGGGAATAAAAGACTCCATAAGGTATCCTCCTGCTATTATTATATTGTTATTCAAAGTATACTAATCCTTTTAAAGGTTCGTTCTTTATATAATTATCTAGATCTACTTCACCCCAGCCTCCCCATGATGATACCTTCACTTTTGTTTTTTTATTCAGTTCATCTATTTCTAGCTCTGTAATCGTTACCCAATGAAGCTCAAATGAATTACCTGGATACTTACTCCCATCTGGTTCTATTATAGTTACATCACTACTTCCACTCGTCCCAATAAGCATTGCCACAGGAGAGTCTTTTTCTAGCCCCTCTGTAATATAATTAATTATATTCTTACCATTATAAGGATCCTCTCTTCTTACTACATGGTGTTCTGCAACCAAAAGAACTCCATATGTATTATTTATTCCATATAATCTGAATAATTATATATTTTTTTGGTATATCTATTTTTCCATATCTGTTCTTTTTGGTTTTCCTTTGTAAACCATTCTGAATGTATATACCGTTCCGAATAAAAGCTTCCCTGCTTTGTTCCAAAAAACAGTACTTGTAAAACTCCCCATCTCTTATTTTTAGGATTAGAATTTCCTTTTAAATAATCCGACATTGGTTCCTGATTAAATCTTTTCAACATATCAATAAATATATTTTCTACTTCTTTTTCCTCTATCTCCTTTTCCATATCGACATATATTGTGCAGGTAGTTCCCCCTGCAACAATCTGCAACTTTATATCATTTATTTCTGGATAAACCTTACACATCTCTGTTTTAAAATCATAAAATACCGAATTAATAGCCCGATCATGTATATTGATTCCTGCTGCTACAATCAATATGATGCTTAAAAGCCAAAGCCACCCTTTCTTTACTTTAATAATAAATATAAGTAAAGCAATACATATTAAGCAAATTAATAAAAAAACTATTATTAGCAAAAAAACGGGAATAAAAGACTCCATAAAATATCCTCCTACTATTATTATACTGTTATTCAAAGTATACTAATCCTCTTAAAGGTTCATTCTTCATATAATTATCTAGATCCACTTCACCCCAACCTCCCCATAATGATACCTTTACTTTTGTTTTTTTCAGTTCATCTATTTCCAACTCTGTAATGGTTACCCAATGAAGCTTGAATGAATCCTTGGATACTTAGCCACTTTCTTTTTATCCGCCATAATTACTTCTCCTAAAAAAAACATTAAAAATTCTCCTCAACAGCCATAAAGATCTTGTCCACAATCCTTCTGACTCTTATAATGTTGTCATTCAAAATATAACAATCTTTTCATAATTCCTGTGATGCGGTAATAGGAAACACTGTAAAATCTCGAAAACAGACAGTTTCATCATTTTTTTGTTCAATTTCATATAGTGATGTATTCACACATTACTATATGAGAACATTAAAGAAACTCATAAATACTGAATTCTTAAAGATTCATGGTGTCATAATCCAGAAATTTAGTGTTCTTCGTAGACCTATTATTGTACTGCAACTAAAATAACACAATATTAGCACACTTAATTCATATAATCTGAATAACGATATATTTCCCCTGTAAGATTATTTTCCCATGTCTGCTCTTCTTGATTCTCCCTGGTAAACCATTCTGAATGTTGATACGGTCCTGAAAAAAAACTTCCATGCTTTCTTCCATAGAATTTAATGTTTAAACGTACCCAACTCTTATTTTTACGGTTTGAACTGCCTTTTAGATAACTTGACATTGGTTCCTTATTGATCTTATTTAGTGTATCAAAAAATATAGTTTCTACATATTCATCATTCACTTCTTCTGCCATATAAATGTTTATTGACCCGGATCGTCCTCCATAAGACGTATGGAGTTTTATATTATCTATTTCCGGATATATATCGCACATATCCTCTTTAAAATCATAAAATACTGAGTTTATTATCCGATTATGTATCTTAGTACCTGCCATTATGATTACTAAGATAATTAAAAACCATAAACGGCTTCTCTTCACCTTTATAATAATTACCAGAAAAATAGTGCAAATCAATAAAAAAACTATTATTAATAGTGGGATTAAATTAAAAGACTGCATAAGGTATCCTCCTAATTCTTATAATATCTCTAATCAAAATATATTAACCCTTCGTAAAGTCGTTCGTTTTGTATATATTCATCTAAATCCACTTTACTCCAACCTCCCCATGATGATACTTTCACTTTTGCCGTATCATTAAATTCATCTATTTCTAATTCCGTAATTGTTACCCAGTGTAGCTTAAACGAATTATCTGGTGATTCGCTCCCGTCTGGATTTGTAATAATTACATCACTTCTTCCGCTCGTTCCTATCAACATTGCTACAGGAGAGTCTTTTTCCAATCCTTCTGTAATGTAATCAATTATGTTCTCACGAGTAAATAAAACAGATCCTTTCATTGCATGAAGTTCAACCCCTTTGTCGCTAGCATATTTCTCAACTCCGTCTGCCATTACACTAACAGGCCATACTCCTAAAGGGTTGCTTCCGATATGATGAGGCGTGACATTTTGACTGTCTAAGGGTTTACTTAATCTATATAATCTGAATAGCGATATATTTTCCCAGTATGACTATTTTTCCATGTCTGTTTTTTTTGATTTTCTTTCGTAAACCAATCTGAATGTTGATATAATTCTGATTCAAACCTATCCCTTACTTTAGAAAAATCTATCATAATAAATGACCAATTCTTATTTTTACGATTAGTATTTCCTTTCAAATAACTTGACATTGGCTCCTTATTAGCTTTTCTTAATACATCAATGAATATACTTTCTACACTCTTATCATCTATTTCTTTTTCTAACCCAATATCCATTATACAAACGCTTCCCCCATTGATAATTCTTAATTCTATACGTTCTATCTCCGGGTATGTTTTATACATTTCTGCTGTAAAGTCATAAAACACCGCATTAATAACCCGATCATGTATCTTTATACCTCCTATTACAATTAATATGAAGCATAAAAACCAAAGCCATCCTCTTTTTACTTTTATAATAACAATCAATAAAGCAATGCAGATTAGGCAAATTAATAGAAGAATTATTATTAGCAAAAAAATGGGAATAAAAGACTCCATAAGATCCTCCTACTATTATTATACTGTTATTCAAAGTATACTAATCCTTTTAAAGGTTCATTCTTTATATAATTATCTAGATCCACTTCACCCCAGCCTCCCCATGATGATACTTTCACTTTTGTTTTTTTATTCAGTTCATCTATTTCCAGCTCTGTAATCGTTACCCAATGAAGCTTAAATGAATTACCTGGATACTTACTCCCATCTGGTTCTATTATAGTTACGTCACTACTTCCACTCGTCCCAATAAGCATTGCCACAGGAGAGTCTTTTTCTAGCCCTTCTGTAATATAATTAATTATATTTTCACGATTATAATATCCTTCTCTTCTCACTGCATGTAGTTCTATTTCTTTGTCGCTGGCAAACTTTTCTACTCCATCTTCCATTACACTAATCGGCCATACGCCTAAAGGTTGACTTTTTATATGGTGAGGTGTGACATATTCAAACATTTCTTCCATATGTAATAGAAAATTTTCTATTGTATAATCAGAAAAAGCATATAATGCTGCATACTTTGAATTATGAGCTGCTAAGTATGCCACTATATTTGCAGATGCAACCGTTCCGCAACCACCCATTTTAGCAACATTAGTCTTTCCCTCATTGCCCCATTCATACCACGCTTGATTCCCACCATAATACTTTTTACTACCATCCGTAATTTCAACAAATCGTTTCGAATCACTCAATGCAATCTTAATAACACCATTTTTAACCTCTCGACATACTCCATCTTCATCTGCCTTATAAGTCTTTTTCGATACAGGATCTACTATTGTTTCATTAACAGCCATAGTACCGTCTTTTTTTAGAAAATATTTTTTACCTCCCCAATCTATCAACTTAGAAGTAGCCATTTCTCCGTTATGATTGAAATAATACCATTTTCCTTTATCCTTCAACCACTTATTATTGAACATATATCCATAATCGTTACTATGCTTAGCCTCTGCTTTTGTTTTAAAATAATACCATTTTCCCTGGATCTTCCTCCAGCCCGTTACCATATATCCTGCTGATTCTTCCTCTTTTAGGTAATACCATAATCCTTTTATTTTCATCCAGCCAAGTGCCATGTGTCCATCTTTTTCGCATCCACCTACCACCTTTGAGATAAAATAGTACCAATGATTTCTTATCTCTTTCCAACCAGTTACCATGTATTCATCTGACCCCAGATAGTACCATGCTTTATCCTTGTCTATAAATACCCAGTCGCTTTTTATGTAATGCCCATCTTTATAATATTTCCATTTTGCACCTTCCGGTGCCCCATATGGTACCCATTGATTTAATATTCCCATAGCAGTCGGTACCTTATTGTCCATTAATTCAACGTAATAAGGATATGCCCCATCCGCAAAATTCTGACTTATGATATTAAATTGAACAACATAATTTCCTGTTGCCGCATCTTTTGACATAATCATCTGATTCATTCTGGTCATGGAACCCAACAGGGATAACAAGACAGGATTTGAGTTTGCTGGATCGATAATCACAGGAACACTTCCCAGTGCCTTTAATAAACAGTTCCTGAAATCTGGCGAAAGCTGAACATTCTCCTGAGATAGAGGCGGATGAATCCCACATTGAGTACCTTTTAAATAAGTTGTTTCTCCATAACCATTAAACTCATTTCCCATATGAAAAGAGCTTTGTTTTTTTGCCATTATTCTTCTCTCCTCTCTGTATCTTGATGCCCTATAATCTTTAAATTATCCATATAATCTCCGCATAAAACCAGAATTTCCTTTTCTAACCGCAGAGAGCTATCCATTAGCAAATGAAGCGATTGTTTTAATAGATTACGGAAACATTCCTGAAGTAGTATCCAATCATCACACAATAACTTCTGTTTCAGATAAAATAATTCAGAGCTCTCCACCCTTAAAAACTTTTTCCTAATGAGTTTTTCAACTGTATTCATATCCTGAACCATATCTTTATAAACCAGCTCCGGATACCAGTAAACCTGACTTTTCCTCTCATCCAGATACAACATATCATTGCTCATTCCCAGTATCACCTCATAACTTTCCGTATATCCGCTACTCAATAGCCTACATAGAAATATATCTTTCAGTTTCACTGTTTCATCTTCACTCTGCCTCTCCTTCTGGCTGGATATTAATAAATCTATCTTATTATAAAATTCCTTCTCCATATCAGAAAGATTGTTCATCAGATAGCCTTTTTTTATTTCCAACCGTTCCTCTCTATATTTCTTTAAATATTCTTCCATCTCTTGTCGTCGATCCATCTTAAAGGTTTCTCCCCTCTCTTTTTTAGATATACCTTTGCTATAAGATTTTTCATGTCTTTCCACCAATCATGGATTGCATTTTCAGACACTAATCTGTTACGGTCAAATACAGCCCAAAAACACATCAATATTCTTATTGACTTATTAATTAGTGAAATTTCCTATTGGAACTTTCATAGGCAACCCATATATTTACTGTTTCCGCTTAAACTGATTCAATTAGTTGTTTCTATACCACTAACTGATTTCCAAAAAAAATCTCCCTTTCTCATGTCACTATTTATATCATCGAAATTTATTTCAACTGATCGGTAGTCACCAAAAGCATGAGGAAAGTAAATATATATACCCAGCCTATTTGTAGAGAAATAAAAGGTACTATACCTGGGAATTTCTAGTTCAGACAGCCCTATATATTTATACCTTTCTGCCAATTCCGAAAATGAATACTCTTCCAGTATAAAATCATCTTTATTCTCCAAATAACCTTTTCCTGAGCTTAGAACGTTTAGCAAATCATCAACATTTAACAACTCCTCTAAGCTTATTTTATTACCAGTTATTAAGTTTATATTTATTGCATAACCTAAGCTTTGGATAGGCTACAATTAATTGGACAGTTATCATAAGGGCATGTAAAATATAATTATAAAGTAAAAGGAGCTAAGCCCATGACTG
>NZ_SULJ01000013.1 GCF_007115105.1 Clostridium sp. HBUAS56010 | reverse complement strand
TGCTAGCTAATTTATTTCCCGTTTTTACTTGTTGTTTGGTTCGTTTACAATTTCTTGTATTCGTTCTGAATTTTCTCATTCACAGCCATCAAACATGACTGATTTTTTAGAATTTTCAGGGTTTTACATACTGTTCAATCTTCTGTTTTCAAAGTGCTTTTTGTACTTATTGCCTCAACAGCAACTCATTAAGTATATCATTTTGTTTCTGTCTTGTCAATAACTTTTTTATTTTTCTTTTTCGCTGTTTTTCGACAGCTGGTATATAGTAACACATCTTCATGATTCTGTCAACTACTTTTTTTACCATCGTTTGGAAAAAGAAATCATTTTGGAAATGAGCGGAGAAAGAGGGATTTGAACCCTCGCGCCGGTTACCCGACCTACACCCTTAGCAGGGGCGCCTCTTCGGCCTCTTGAGTATTTCTCCGTAGTTCATAAATTCCATATGATGCGTTGTTCAAGTATTAGCTTTCCCAGACGCATTGACAATTATACAAAATATATTTCGACTTGTCAACCTATTTTTTGATTTATTTCTTCCTGGATTTTGTCGTGTACTATCTCAGCAATCTGGTTTGTTTTTATCGTCTGATATTCTTCTGGGTACAGAGGCTTTGTAAAGCAGACTTTTACTTTCTGCTTTTTCGATGACTTCTCATCAAAGGGCTTAAAACAGTCAATGAGTGCAACTGGTACAATTGGGCACCTGGCATTTACCGCACTTTTAAAGGTCCCCCCCTTAAAGGGAAGAAGTTGATTGCCATCCCGGCTTCTGGTTCCTTCTGCAAAGATGATATAGTTTTTTCCGTTTTTCACATCTTTTGTCATCTGAGTGATAATCGCTAACGATGCCCTTAAATCACTTCTATCTATAAAAAGTCCATTCAGTGCTCTGATTACCTGCTTTACTAATATTAAATTAGAAGCCTCTTTCTTTACTACTACGCGGAAAGGGTTCGGACAGGCATCCATGAGAGCGAGCACATCAAAAAGTCCCTGGTGGTTTGGAAACAGGATGAACCCATTCTTGGAAGGGAGATTCTCAAGTCCGTGAACTTCAACCTCTACCTTTCCGGAATAATTAATGGTCTTTACCACTGTTCTGATATAATCATAGCGTTCTTTATCGGTATGTTTATCTCCAGGCAGACCAAATCTACATATCTGGTAAAACCACCTGGGAAGCTGAAACAAATTTTTTACTACCATATAAGCAATACGGTTCATCATTATTCCTCTCGATATGCTTTGATTGCTGTTTCATACAGATTGTTTCCCTTGCTGTCTATTACAACAATAACAGGAAAGTCTTTGACATGAAGACGTCTGATCGCTTCGGTTCCCAGATCTTCATAGGCAATTACCTCAGAAGAAAGAATACATTTGGATAAAAGAGCTCCGGCACCTCCAACGGCTGCAAAGTACACTGCTTCATTTCTTACAACAGCATCTATGACTTCTTTACTTCGTTTTCCTTTTCCGATCATTCCTGCCATTCCCATATCAAGAAGAGCTGGAGTGTATTTATCCATGCGGCTGGCTGTTGTGGGTCCGGCTGATCCAATGGGACGGCCTTCTCTTGCCGGGGATGGTCCCATGTAATAAATTGTGTTTCCATTGATATCAAAAGGAAGAGCTTCTCCTCGATCCAGAGATTCTTTCATGCGTTTGTGTGCAGCATCTCTGGCTGTGTAGATAATGCCTGTTATATAGACATAATCTCCTGACTTTAACTGTTTTGCATCTGCTTTACTTATGGGAGCATTAATATGATAATCCATGACTTCCTCCATTCAACGTTTCATATTATATAATTCGATGTGCATGCCGGTTCACATGACAGCAAATATTAATAGCTACTGGAAGACCGGCAATGTGAGTCGGGTAAGTTTCTATATTTACAGCCAGTGCTGTAACGCTTCCTCCTAAACCACCTGGACCGATTCCCAGTTTATTCACTTTTTCAAGCATTTCTTCTTCCAGTTCCCTTACATAAGGAACGGAGGCTTTTTCATTCAAATCTCTGGTCAGTGCATGTTTTGCCATCTGTGCACATTTTTCAAAGCTGCCTCCAATACCTACACCTACTACCATAGGAGGGCATGCATTAGGACCAGCTTCCCGGACTGCAGTTAAGATTGATTCTTTGACTCCCTCCAGTCCGTCAGCAGGCTTTAACATAAAGATGCGGCTCATATTCTCACTTCCAAACCCTTTGGGTGCCACTGTAATATCAATCTTATCACCGCTGACAATCTCATAGTGAATTACGGCTGGAGTGTTGTCCTTGGTATTAATGCGTTCAATTGGCTCTACCACGGACTTTCTTAAAAATCCTTCTACATACCCTTCTGAAACGCCCTGGTTGATGGCATCCGTTACATTTTTTCCTTCTATATGTACGTCCTGTCCTATTTTGATGAAAATAACTGCCATGCCGGTATCCTGACAAATGGGTATCATATCTTCACCGGCAATCTTTAAATTCTCTTTTAACTGACAAAGAACCTGTCTTCCTAAATCTGATTTTTCACTCTCTACAGCATCTAAAAACACAGTTTCCATATCTTTTGAAAGAACATGGTTCGCTTCTATACACATTTCTTTAATATTTCTTGTTATTTCCTCGCTTTTTACAGTTCTAAACATGGTTACCTCCTGGTAAAGGAATTCTATTAATCTGTTTTTATCATAAATGATTCATACCGTGAAATCAAGTCAAAAAGTATGACAGGGTATGATGTTAGCGGTCATCCCCTGCCATACTTTTTAATTTAAGGCGGTTTTTAATTAATTTATCCTGTATATCTTTGATGGTGATCTGTGCCATCCTGTTACGGCATAGATCGTTCAGTTCATCATAAATATCATCCATGATACCTGACATTCCAGAAGCAACCATACATGGCATGGTTTCATCTCCGGATTTCCAGGAGGATGATACAAAACTCACATCCAAAGCATCACAGATCTGTTTTAAATGAATCTTTGCCGGGTCCTGAATCAAATGATATCCACCTTCCAGACCTTCTTTCGTTTCAATGATTCCTGCTTTTTTCAGCTTTGCCATAACTTTTCTGATCCGGGCTGGATTGGTACATACGTTTGAGGCGAGTTCTTCACTGGATGTAGTAACCTGTGTTTGATTTAAATAAACCACACCATGAACTGCTACTGCAAATTCACTGGTCATAGGAATCCCCCTTTTTCATTCAGTAACTTTTATCTGTAATCAATATAGTTTCAGTTTGTATCTTATCAAATAGATGTGGCTTTTGTCAAGGGATTGTCAATAAAAAGAGGTCCACCCTCAAATTCCAGAGATGGACCTCCTTGTAAGTTAATTTTTCTTCTCTTTTATACGAACTATAACACTTTTAATAACTTTATCCTTCATCTCCAGGATGGTGTAGCTGTTCTTTCCATCCTCAAGTTCCAAAGGCATCTGAGAATCCTTGGGAATAAAGCCTAACAATTCAATCAGATAACCAGACAGTGTATCACAGGAACTTTCTATCTCCTCATGAAGAACTTCATCAATATCATAAAGGGATATACTTCCTGATGCCTGATATACATAAGGCTCTATCTCAATAAGCTCGGGCTCCACTTGTTCATATTCATCATGGATATCGCCTACAATCTCCTCGATTAAATCCTGCATGGTTATAAGTCCTGAAACTCCCCCATACTCATCAATGAGGATTGCCATATTCTTCTTATGTTTCTGCATATCCAGAAACAGATCATCTGTCTTTTTATTCTCAGGAATAAAGTAAGGTTTCTGCAGAATCGGCCTTATATCAATATCTGCCAGTTCATTCTTATTCATCTCTATGGTAAAATCTTTCATGGATAAAATACCAATTATATTATCAACCTCTTCATCATAAATAGGAATTCTTGAATGTCTGCTGTCTAAAATCTCATTAAGAACAAGTTCCAGCGGCTGGTTGATATCCACTGCGATCATATCCTGTCTTGGAATCATGATCTCTCTGGCTCTTTTATCATCAAAGAGAAAGATTGATGTGATCATATCCTGTTCAATCTTGTTAAATACTCCGCTTTCCCGTCCGGTCTGGAGCATGGAACGGATCTCCTCTTCTGAAACTTCTTCTTCCAGATTATCTGTTTTCATCCCCATAAGCTTTAAGATTCCATTGGTAGAAAGAGAGAGCAGCTTAATAAACGGTGCCATAATTCTTGAAATAATATAGATGGGGCGGACAGAAAATAAACTAAACCATTCTGCCTTCTGAAGTGCTATCCTTTTTGGTACCAGCTCTCCTAAAACCAGGTTAAAATAAGATAAAATAATTGTTACTGTTACCATGGCAATGGTGTGACTGTAAGGAATTCCAACAGTTTCAAGCCTTGTTCCCAGAACCTGGGAAATACCTGTAGCTGCCGATGCACTGGAAAAAAATCCTGCAAAAGTTATAGCTACCTGGATGGTTGATAAAAATCCAGTAGAATCTTCTGATAATTTCTGAATCAGAATTGCCCTCTTATTCCCGCTGTCAGCTAACATTCGAATCCGGTTCTTATTCACTGATACAACCGCCATCTCCGCACCCGAAAAAAATGCGTTCATGATAGTCAGGGCTATTAATAATAAAATCTGTGCGGCAATCTGTGCCGCGCCTGGGTCACTCTCCAAGCTTGTATTCCTCCTTTAGGAACTCTGTCCTTTGCAGCTATTCTGCTTAATTTATTATGCGAAAAGACTTTGACTGCAGTAAAATGGGTCTGCTTTCAAAGTCTCTACCGCTCTTTATTGATTCTTTGTATTATAATATAAAAAATTCAATATTACAATATCTATCTTGTTAATATTTATTCCTGGGTTTCGTCAGTATTTGTCTGTGTCTCTTCTACCGGCAGATCATCCTCTTCCAATTCTTCGCCGTCAAATTCTTCTTCCTCAGACTTGCTTCCGTCATCCCGGACTTTTGCAATACTTGCTACGCGGATATCGGATTCCTGGTCAATATTCATCAGCTTGACACCAGAAGTATTTCTTCCAATTACGGAAATATCTTCAACAGAAATACGGATTACAATGCCTTCTGTCGTAATGAGAAGAAGATCGTGTTCATCTTCAACCAGTTTTGCACCTACAATATCTCCGGTCTTATCTGTAATTTTGTAACACAGAACACCTTTTCCGCCTCTTCTCTGAGGTGTGAACTCTTCAATTGGAGTTCGTTTTCCCATACCATTTTCAGATACGATCAGAAGCTTTGGTCCCTGAGTTTCCATCTGCATGCCGATTACCTGGTCATCATCATTTAACTTCATTCCAATAACACCCATGGATACACGTCCTGTTACACGGACATCCTTTTCATGGAACCTGATGCACTGTCCTTTTCTCGTAATGAGGAAAATATCATTGGTGTCATCGGTTGCTTTGACTTCAATGAGTTCATCATTTTCCCGGAGAACAATTGCCTGGAGACCGTTCTTTCTTACATTGGCATAATCCATCATCGGTGTCTTCTTTACCATACCATTTCTGGTTGCCATGAACAGGAATTTATCATCGTTATATTCCTTCATTGGGATAATGGCGGTAATGCTCTCTCCTGGAAGAAGCTGAAGAAGATTCACAATGGCTGTTCCTCTTGCTGTCCGGCTTCCTTCCGGAATCATATAAGTCTTTAACCGGTAAACCCGGCCTGTGTTGGTGAAGAACATGAGATAATGGTGGGTTGTCGTCATCATCAGGTCTTCGATATAATCCTGATCAATGGTCTGCATTCCCTTGATTCCTCTTCCACCACGATTCTGGTTTTTGAAATTGTCCACTGACATTCTCTTAATATACCCAAGTTTTGTCATGGCTACAATGGTATTCTCATCCGGAATCAGATCTTCCATGGACATATCATATTCATCAAAACCAATAGAAGTCCTTCTGTCGTCTCCATATTTGGCAGAGACAATTGAGATCTCTTCTCTGATTACTGCTAGAAGTTTCTTCTCATCACCAAGAATGGCTTTCAACTCCGCAATCTTTGCCTCCAGTTCTTTGAATTCATTCTCAAGTTTTTCCCGTTCCAAACCAGTCAGTGCACGAAGACGCATATCTACAATCGCCTGGGACTGTGGATCGCTTAACTGGAATCGTTCCATAAGTTCTGCTTTTGCGATCTGGATGTTCTGGGAACCCCGGATGATTCTTATAACCTCATCAATGTTATCCAGAGCAATCAGTAAACCCTGTAAAATATGGGCTCTTTCTTCTGCTTTATTTAAGTCATATTGGGTTCTTCTTGTTACAACTTCTTTCTGATGATTCAGATAATAGTCTAACATTTGAAGAACATTTAATACTTTTGGCTCTAAAGCTCCAGACTGATTCTTAACAAGAGCAAGCATGATTACACCGAAGGTATCCTGGAGCTGTGTATGTTTAAGCAACTGATTTAATATTACATTAGAGTTAACATCACGGCGAAGTTCAATACAGATTCTCATACCGGAACGGTCGGATTCATCCCTTAAATCTGTTATACCGTCAATTTTTTTATCTTTTACCAGTTCTGCAATCTTCTCAATGAGACGTGCTTTATTGACCATGTAAGGAAGTTCGGAAATTATAATCCGGCTTTTTCCATTTGGCATGGTTTCAATATCACTGACTGCTCTGACACGGATTTTTCCTCTTCCTGTACGATATGCTTCTTCGATTCCACGCTTTCCGAGGATGGTTGCTCCAGTTGGGAAATCAGGTCCTTTGATGATATCAAGGATTTCTTCCATGGTAGTCTCTCGGTTTTCTTCTACCTGGTTGTCAATGATTTTTACAACGGCTGCAATAACTTCCCGTAAATTGTGAGGAGGAATATTCGTCGCCATACCAACTGCAATACCAGAAGTACCGTTTACCAAAAGGTTCGGGTAACGGGCAGGCAATACATCCGGCTCTTTTTCCGTCTCATCAAAGTTTGGACTGAAATCAACTGTATTTTTATTGATGTCAGCCAGCATCTCCATGGAAATCTTGCTTAAACGGGCTTCTGTGTATCGCATGGCGGCTGCGCCGTCTCCATCCACTGAACCGAAGTTGCCGTGACCATCCACCAGAGGGTATCTGGTAGACCATTCCTGAGCCAGATTAACCAGGGCACCATAAATAGAACTGTCCCCGTGAGGATGGTATTTACCCATGGTATCACCAACGATACGGGCACATTTACGGTGGGGTTTGTCAGGACCGTTATTAAGCTCAATCATAGAATACAGAACTCTTCGCTGAACCGGTTTTAAGCCGTCTCTTACATCAGGCAGAGCTCTGGAAACAATGACACTCATGGCATAGTCAATGTATGACTTCTCCATGGTCTTTTTTAAGTCCACGTCATGAACTTTATCAAAGATATTTGGTTCCATTTTATTTCCTCCAATTAGATATCAAGATTCTGTACGTATTTGGCATTCGCTTCGATAAATTCACGTCTTGGATCTACCTGATCTCCCATAAGGGTTGTAAAGGTTAAGTCCATCTCGGATTGGGAATCGTCATCCATATTGACTCTTAATAAAACTCTTCTCTCCGGATCCATGGTTGTTTCCCAAAGCTGTTCCGCATCCATCTCACCTAACCCTTTGTAACGCTGGATCTTATTATTGTTATCTCTTCCAATCTCTTTTAAGATGGCATTAAGTTCTTCGTCGCTGTATGCGTACCAGACCCGTTTACTTTTTTCAACCTTGTAAAGAGGCGGCTGTGCCAGATAAACATGACCTTCTTTAATCAGGTTTGGCATAAACCGGTATAAGAAGGTTAAAAGCAGCGTACTGATATGAGCGCCATCTACATCGGCATCAGTCATAATAATGATCTTATGGTATCTTAACTTGCTGATTTCAAAATCATCATGAATACCTGTACCAAATGCTGTAATCATTGCACGGATTTCAGCATTGGCATAAATCTTATCAAGCCTTGCCTTTTCTACGTTTAATATCTTACCACGAAGAGGCAGAATCGCCTGGGTGTTTCTGGAACGGGCAGTTTTTGCTGACCCACCGGCACTGTCTCCCTCGACAATATATATCTCGCAGTTTTCAGGGTTTTTATCAGAACAGTCTGCCAGTTTTCCTGGAAGTGCCATTCCTTCAAGGGCTGTCTTCCTTCTGGTTAAATCTCTTGCTTTTCTTGCTGCCGCTCTGGCTCTCTGTGCCAGAATAGATTTATCGCAGATCATTCTTGCTATGCCTGGATTCTGCTCCAGATAATAGGTTAACTGCTCACGAAGAAGGTTATCAACCGCTCCCCTTGCTTCACTGTTGCCTAACTTCTGTTTGGTCTGTCCTTCAAACTGAGGTTCCTCGATCTTGACACTGATAATACCAGTAAGACCTTCCCGGATATCTTCGCCGGAGAGATTGGTTTCACTTTCTTTTAAAAGCTTATTCTTTCTGGCATAATCATTCAGAGTTGTAGTCAGTGCACTTTTAAAACCAGCTAAATGGGTTCCGCCTTCCGGAGTATTGATATTATTAACAAAGCTGTAGATATTTTCCGTATAGGAATCATTATGCTGCATGGCAATCTCTACATAAACTCCATCTTTCGTACCCTCACAATAGAATACCTGGTCGTAAAGAGAAGTCTTTCCTTTGTTCAGATAGTCTACAAATTCTTTAATTCCGCCTTCATAGTGAAATACATGCTCGCGTTTTTCTTCCCTCTCATCACGAAGGATAATCTTTAAATTTTTGGTCAGAAATGCAGTTTCACGGAAACGGATCTTCAAAGTATCATAATCATAGATCGTTTCTTCAAAAATAGTTTTATCGGGAAGGAATGTAACTTTGGTTCCATGTTCTTCCTGACCGCACTCACCAATGACCTTTAAAGGATACATGGTTTTTCCTTTTTCGTAACGCTGTTTGTAGATCTTTCCTTCCTGACGGATCTCTACTTCCAGCCACTCAGAAAGTGCATTTACAACAGAAGCACCAACACCATGAAGTCCTCCGGACACCTTATATCCGCCGCCGCCGAACTTACCACCGGCATGAAGGATGGTAAATGCAACTTCAACAGCAGGAATTCCTGCCTTTTTCTGAATTCCTACGGGAATTCCACGTCCGTCATCTATAACGGTAATGGAATTATCAGGACGAATCATTACCTCTATGCTGTCACAGTATCCGGCCAGAGCCTCATCTACCGCATTGTCTACGATTTCATAAACCAGATGATGAAGTCCCCGGGTGGATGTACTGCCTATATACATACCAGGTCTTTTTCTTACTGCTTCAAGTCCTTCCAGTATCTGGATTTGATCTGCACCATATTCTTGACTCATATTCTCACGCTTCCTCCTGAATCGTTAATTTTCACTTTCTACGGTACCATTTACCACACGAAATATCTTATCAATGGGGAACCGGTTGTTGACAAAGTCCTCCAGTCCCGTACAGGTAATAACGGTTTGTATATGTCTGATCCCTGCCAGCAGTTGATTCTGCCTGCTGTTATCAAGTTCTGATAACACATCATCAAGTAAAAGGATGGGATAATCATGTACCATAGTTTCTACCAGTTCTATCTCTGCAAGCTTTAAGGATAAAGCGGCGGTTCGCTGCTGCCCCTGGGAGCCAAACCGGCGTATGTCGATTCCATTTACAATAAAACTCAAATCATCCCGGTGAGGACCTGTTAAAGTCGTCTTCTGCCTTAAATCCTGCTGCCTGCTCCGTCTTAATGTATCCTCAAACGCATCCGCCTCTACATTAGGTTCGTAGAGAATGCGTAAAGATTCTTTATCCCCCGAAAGATTCCGGTGGATGGTCTCTATGATTCCATCCAGTCGGTCGATAAACTCTTTTCTATAACAAATAATCTCTTTTCCATACTGAATTAACTGCATATCCCATATATCCAGGGTCTCTTTATAATCAGGTTTTAATGCCAGATCTTTGAGGAGCTTGTTTCTCTGTGTAACAATCCGGTTATATTGAACCAGGGAATGGACATAGAGCTTATTTAGTTGACATAACTCCAAGTCAACAAACCGGCGTCTTTCTGCCGGTCCGTTTTTTATAAGATTTAAGTCTTCCGGAGAGAAAAACACAACATTGACAATTCCAAATAATTCACTGGCCTTTTTTATGGGAACTCCATTTACTGCCACGCCTTTGGTCCTGTTCTTTTTTAAGTGCATATCAATCCGGTACGGGATATCCCTTTTTCTAATATTCAATTTAATATGGGACTCATCTCTGTCAAACTGTATAATTTCTTTGTCTTTACTTCCTCTGTGGGACTTAGTTGTAGCGCAGACATAAATTGCTTCTAAGACATTGGTTTTACCCTGGGCATTGTCCCCGTAAAGTATGTTGGTTCCCTGACTAAAATCCATATGTAATTCATCATAGTTGCGGTAATTCTTAAGCTCTATTGATTCTATCCTCATGGATGCTGTAGCTTCCTCTCTATCGGCAGGGCATTACTCAATCTTTATGGTATTGCCTTCAAAGGTAACAATATCCCCGACATGCAGTTTTTTACCCCTTTGATATTCGATTTCACCATTTACAGATACCAGACCATCCTCAATGGCATATTTGGCATAAACGCCGGATTCTACCAGATTTGCTGCCTTTAATGCCTGACCCAGTTTGATAAATTCGCCTTTTAGTTTGATTATTTCCATGAGTTCTCCATTCTTTGGCGTTAACACGCACTGATCATTCGGTTATACAGATGCTGCATTGAAGTTAACAGGAAGAATCAGATAGATGTATTTTCCTTCTTCATCCCGGATAAAGCAGGGTGATTTAGGATTTAACATATAAAGAGTAACTTCTTCGTCATCAATAATTCTCAGCGCATCAATTAAAAACTTGGGGTTGAAGCCGATCATAATATCGCTTCCTGTCTTATGAGTGGATACTTCTGCATTCATAGAGCCGAAGCTGGAATTGATCTTCAACTGCATCTCCTGGTCTTCTATATTGATAATAAGAGGTTTTTTATCATTCTCACGAACCAGGATGGTTGCCCGGTCAAGACAATCAAGCAACTCTCTTTTATTCACGGTAGCCTTTGTCTCGTAGTCGCTGGAAAGCATCTGTTCCACCCGGAAATATTCTCCTTCAATCAGACGGGATACTACCATAGTCTGGTCAAATTCAAATAAAACGTGATTGGCTCCAAAGAAAATAAGAACTTCTTTTTCATTATCTCCACCCAGAATCTTGCTGACCTCGCTTAGAGTCTTGCCAGGAACAATCACTTTTATATCATGATAATTATCTTTTAGTTCAATATTTCTAATGGAAATGCGGTGACCATCCAGAGAAACAACTTTTAACTGATTTCCCGTTACCTGAAAAAGTTCTCCGGTCATCATCTTATTGCTGTCATTGGGTGCAATGGAAAAGATGGTCTGACGGATTACTTCTTTTAAGGAGAACTGGGAAAGACAGATGTAATGATCCCGTTCAATGTATGGGAGATAAGCAAACTCTTCGCCATCCCGTCCCTGGATGTGGAACACTGAATTTTCACAAGAGATTGTGGTCGAAAATTTTTCATCACTTTCTATTGTTACAAGGGAATCTCCTGCAGATGATAATTTTCTTACGATCTCTGAAAGAAGCTTGGCATCAAGGGCGATCTTTCCCCTGTCTATGATAGTTCCTTCTACTTTGGTTTCAATGCCAAGTTCCATATCATTGGCTGTCAGTTTAATTTCAGAACTGCTTGCATCTATAAAGATACATTCAAGGATTGACATGGTGGTCTTGCTGGGAACTGCTTTTAATACAATATTAATGCCATTTAAAATAGCGTCCTGCTGAAATGTCAGTTTCATAATTGTTGATAACTCCTTTGCTCTAGAAATAACAATAAATAGATAAATAATATAGTTAAATTCCGTCGTAATAGTAGTAGGGGCTGTGGGTTTGTGTAAAAGCCTTAAGAACCTTTATAAAGGCTTGGATTTCTGTGTTCATAAGGATGTGAATAACGTCCACAGAATCTAAGGAAAACTATGAAGTTATCCACAAGACAATCAGAAGCGATTTGAGGACCCTGCTTATCCACATGAAATGAACACCTAATACACATACTATTGTGGATTAATCTTCTTTTTTAAGATTTCAATGGTATTAGACAAGGTTTCATTTTTATTAATCTCGCCTGTGATCTTATCAATTCCATGAATAATGGTGGTATGATCCCTTCCGCCCAGAAACTTTCCAATCATCTGTAAAGGAGTTCCTACCATATCGCGGCATAAAAACATAACGATCTGCCTGGGATATACAATCTCCTTATTACGCTTCTGGGAACAGATATCAAGGGGGGTTAATCCATAATGGTCTGCAACCACCTGTATCACCAGCTCCGGCGTAATTTCCCGTTTATCATTTGGTGAAATAATGTCCTTTAGTGCTTCCTCCGCCAGTTCTACGGTGATTTCTTTATTATCAAGGCGGGAGAGTGCCACAATCTTTGTCAGGGCACCTTCCAGTTCCCGGATGTTTGACTTGATATTCGTGGCTATGTATTTAATCACTTCATTATCAATGTTGTAACCTTCCATCTCTTCTTTTTTTCGAAGAATTGCCATTCTGGTCTCATAATCCGGGGACTGTATGTCCACAGTCAGACCCCACTCAAAGCGGGAACGCAGCCGTTCTTCCAGGGTTTCTATTTCCTTAGGAGGTTTATCGGATGAGATAATGATCTGCTTTTTCGCTTCATAAAGAGCATTGAAGGTATGGAAAAATTCTTCCTGTGTACTTTCTTTTCCTATGATAAACTGGATATCATCAATTAAAAGAACGTCATTATTACGGTACTTTTCGCGGAATTCCGTTGGAGAGAAATTATTCTTGTTACGGATCGCGTCAATCAGCTCATTGGTAAATTTTTCACTTGTCACATAAAGGACTTTTGCCCGCGGATTATTTTTTAATATAAAATGACCGATGGAGTGCATCAGGTGAGTTTTGCCGAGACCAACGCCACCATAGATAAAGAGAGGGTTGTAGATCTCACCGGGAGACTCTGCCACAGCTAGAGAAGCGGCGTGTGCCAGGTTATTGTTGGCACCCACGACAAATGTGTCAAAGATGTATTTCGGATTTAAGTTCGCATTAATAATCGCAGACTGACTGACCGAATTCACCGTATTTGTAATAAGAGTATTTCCTGCAGGAGCTGGGGCAGTCTCCTTTTGAATCTGATTTTCCACAACGAAATCAATGCTGCATTCAAAACCAGTAACTTCTTCGATGGTAATCTTTAGAAGAAATCCGTATTTTTTGCGGATGTATCCCAGGAATTCCACATCAGGTACAGTGACAATGACTTTTTCGCCATCCACAGCATGAACCTTCAGTGGGAGAAGCCAGGTTTTGAAAGACACGTCTGTGATTTCGTGCTCCTCTTTTAAATTCAATAAGATTTCGTCCCATTTTTCCTTTAACTGTTCTAACATTGTAAGTCTCCTACATCTATAAAAATGCAAATATGCGCATTTGTCCAATCTACTGTTCATTCTATACTATTTTGAATTATTTTTCAATGACAATAGTAAAAAATTGTGGATAAGTGTGTGTAACAGGTGTGTATTTCATGTGAATGATATGTTGATAATCATCCAGAGATAAAGTTGTCCACAAAAAGTGTGGATTTTCAAAGTCCAATTATTCACATTCTGGGAGACAAGTATTTATAAGGGCTTGGACAATATGGCTGTGAACAAGTGGATGGTTATCAAGAATCTATCCAGAGAGTTATCCACAAGTTATCCCCACTTTGTTGATAACTTTATGTAAATTAACAAAATTCTGTGAATTTGGACACATGGATTGACGAAAAGCAGGAGAGACAGGTATAATGCAGGGGGAACTAGTTGCATTGTATCTTATTTTGAGAACAGTAGCACAGGAGGTAAAAATGAATATTGAGAGCAAGACCCGTAACCTGGTAATGGCGGCTGTATTTACTGCGATTATCGTAATTATGGCATTTACACCCTTTGGGTATATCCCTCTGGGATTCATGAACGCCACAATCATTCATATTCCGGTCATAATTGGAGCCATAATTCTTGGACCAAAATATGGTGCTTTTTTAGGAATGATGTTTGGATTCACCAGTTTATGGAAGAATACGTACATGCCAAATCCTACTTCTTTTGTATTTTCTCCATTTATTAAGGTGGGAGAGTATGGGGGAAACTTTGGAAGTCTGATCGTCTGTATGGTTCCAAGGGTTTTAATTGGAATTGTGGCGTATTATGTATTTCGTGCCGTGCTTCGTGTATTTTCAGACAAAAAGGGGAAAAGAGCGATTGCATTGGCATCAGCAGGAGTGGCAGGATCATTAACTAATACAATTTTGGTGATGAATCTGATTTATTTTCTTTTTGGGAAAGATTATGGACAGGCTGCCAGGGGACTGACAGATGGAATTTATTCTGTTATTGTTGGAATTATATGTATCAATGGAATTCCGGAAGCAATCATATGTGGAATTCTAACGGTAGCGGTTTGTCAGGCGTTATATAAAGTAATGAGATAATAGAGTGTGTAAAGGGATGGTTTTTTCTAATTTGAAAAACCGTCCCTTTTTTATGGGGAGTCTTTTGTAGAAATACTTAAAATCATTTTTTGAATGGCTTCTTTATTTAATTTCCAGCTATAAGGCGGGGTAGTGTATATGGTCTGAATATAATATTGACCGGATTTTTTACAGGTAAAATAGAAATAAAAATCGTTTCCAGCCACGGAAGCATAATAGAGAGCCTGAGGTTGATTGATGGGAAGGGAAAGAAGGTTTTCTTTGTCAGCAGGTTTTAGTTTATAAATATCTATGTAATTTGCCGCCGCTGAATCAATAAAATTCTGTTCCCATGTCACTGCTGAAAACTCTTTTATTGGATACGCATTCACAATTAATTCTGAATTATAGGAGCTTAAATACAGATCATAGTTTGATTTTTTAATCTCATAGATCTGGGGAGCGCTGACGGTAATGTTATGTTTTTCTGATACCATTTCACAGGTGTTATAAGAGGAGAGTTTGGAAATTGCTTCAACCTCTTTTATAACTTTTGCTCCAGAAAAAGTCATAAGTGGCACCAATAAAACGGAGACAGTGAGAATCATGGGGGCAGAAATGCTTGTATGACCTTTTTTTCTGATATAAGTTTCTGCTTCTTGCCGGGTTAACTTAAATGCAGCGGTTATTTCCTGGTGACACTTTTTAAAATACAGATAGTTACCCAAACATCCCATAAAAATATGAATTAAGATGAAGCTATAGGGGATGAGGGCAGATAGAAGATATGCCAGAATGATAAACAGGGTATAGGAAAACATCTTGCGGTATATGAGCCAATAGAAAGGAAATAAAAATGCTGCCCAGTTCCAGCGGATAAATACTTTTTCTGATCCCTGATTTTCCCAGTTTGTCTTATAGTAGGGATAATTATTTCCCACAAATTCCTTAATTGCCCAATCTTTTGGGTTCTTCTGTTCCAGTGCCATAAAAAGTCTCCTAATAATAAATGTATGTTATGAAGACTATTATAGAGGAAAAAATTAAAAAATGTTGTATCATGTAAGAAAAAACAGGTTATATGTAAAAATTAGTAACATTTATATAAAAAATAAAGAAAAAAAGGAAAGAACAGTAACTTGTCTTTCCTTTTTTCCGTATAAAACTGATTAAATCAGTGCTGCAGTAATAATTGACATTTTGTATACTTCATCAGCATTACAGCCTCTTGACAGATCATTAATGGGTGCCTGAAGCCCCTGGAGGATGGGTCCGAAGGCTTCAAATCCGCCCAGTCTCTGTGCTATTTTATAGCCTATATTTCCTGCATTAATATCAGGGAATACAAAGACATTGGCTTTACCCGCAACTGGAGAATCAGGTGCTTTTGTTTTGGCAACGGTCTGAGAGAATGCGGCATCAAACTGGAGTTCTCCATCAACCGGAAAGTCTAAATGAAGGGCTTTTAATTTGGAAGCAGCGTGGTTAACTTTGTCAACTGTTTCTCCTTTTCCAGATCCCAATGTGCTGTAGGAGAGAAGAGCAACGTTAGGATCAATGGAGAAAGTTCTGGCTGTTCTGGCTGTTTCACATGCAATTTCTACCAGTTCATCTTCGGTTGGGTCAAGGTTGATGGCACAGTCTGCCATTGCGTAAAGTTCTGTTTTGCCTTCGGTCTGACGGGAGAGAATAAAGCAACTGGAAACAATCTTATTCTCTGGTTTTGTTTTGATTAACTGTAGGGCGGGACGTACAGTATCAGCGGTGGAATAAGTAGCTCCGCCAA
Organism: Clostridium sp. HBUAS56010; assembly: GCF_007115105.1. Classification (GTDB taxonomy): domain Bacteria; phylum Bacillota; class Clostridia; order Lachnospirales; family Lachnospiraceae; genus Lacrimispora. The sequence goes on along the minus strand of NZ_SULJ01000013.1, from coordinate 96,724 downwards.
GGAGACAATCTGCTTTTTTCATCTTCACCAGCATGGTTCCAAAATAGTTGGATTTTGAAAGTGCGGTCCGACAGGCTGCTTCATCCATTTTTCCTTTTCTAAGTTCTACCATCTTTGCTATCATTTCTTCAATTTCATTATAATGAAGTGGATCAATGATCTCGATTCCATCTATGGACCATCCAGATTGTTTTGCTGCATTCTCAATTTCTTTTGGATCACCGATAAGAATAGGGCTTAAAATTCCTTCTTTGTGAAGACGGCTTGCTGCTTCTAAAATTCTTGGATCCGTTCCTTCCGTAAATACAATTTTCCGATTGTGCTGTTTAAGTGCAGCAATCATAGATTCAAACATAATAATTACCTCCATAATATGGGTTGAATTTTATTAATGATAAGATACTTTACCCAATTACTTTAAATACTATCTCAAATCTGATTGGATATCAACTGGTCTCAGACAATTTTAGGAAATGTTATCGAGTATTTTTATCTGTTTTGTTCTTGTGCCGGGAAATAAAAATCAGCCACATTCATTATAAACCATGGGTTTTCATGAATGTGGCTGAGAGAAATATGTATTTATGATTATTATCTATAATTTCAGGTATCAGAGGTCATTGACCGTTAGTCTGGCATTGGAAATAATATCAGCATTATCTGTTTTATAGGAATCCCATTGGCTGGGAGAGACAAATAGAGTAGAAAGTACATAATAGTTGTCTACTTTTTTACAGCACAGGTGGAGGTAATAAATATAGTCGTCTGAATTATAGGAATAGAGCGCCTGGAAAACCTGACTATCAAGCGGAGGAAGTTCCCGGTCAACAATAGGAGTTGTAAAATAGGTATTGTTAAAGTTTGTGACGACCAGATCTATAATGTCTTTTTCTGTTAGGGATTCATTGAGGTCTTCCATCGGGTAAAGGTCCAAAGTTATTAAAGCGGAATCGTCATTTGCCGACAGTTCCAAATCATGATAGGTATTATTATAATCGGAAACCTGGAAATCGCTGGAGACTTCACTTGTTATTACACCGTCATATGTCTGGAATACTGAGGTGGATTCTACTTGAATCTCTTGTTCAGACTGGGATTGCTCAAGGGTTACGGAACCAGAGGTTTCATCAAGGTTTAAACCAATTATAATTGCTAAAAAAAACATTGAAATCAGTAGTACTGTGGCAACAATTGATATGATAAGTGCGGCACTGCTTGTGTGGCCATGTCTTTTAAAGAAAACTTCTGCTTTTTCTTTTGGCATTCCACTTGCGCGTATTAGGACATTATGACATCGCTTTAAATAGATGTAATTGGCGTAAATTCCTGAGAAGATATTTAAAAATAACATCACAAAAGGAATGAAAATTGAAAGTATAACTGAGAAAAAATAAATTAGGGAGAACACAAAGGCATAAAAATACATTTTACGATAAACAAGCCAATAAAAGGGAAAGAAAAATGCGACCCAGTTAAAGGTGGTAAATGAACGGTCTGGGGTTCTATTTGCCCATTGATATTTGTAGTATTCGTAATTAGGACCCACAAAGGTCTGTATGGCCCAAGTGTTTGGGTCTGTTTGCTGATTTTCCATGAGGGGGAAGCTCCTTTTTTATTTTATTCTTATTATACAGGGGATTTTGGAAAAATGTCGTATCATGTAAAAAATAACGGGTTACATGTAAAAACTGGTTAAGAGGAGGGCTGGATAGATGAGGATTATTTATGAATAAACATAAAAGTTGATTATTCAGTTGCTAGAAATATAGCTTTTATATGTTAATTTTGGTTGGGGTGTCAAAACATCAAATAAAAACAGTTCTACCATTTTAACATCAGGTTATTTTTTATTTTTGAACATTTTAAGCTATATACAGTAAATCAGCGCCGTATCATCCCATATTTTTATGCTGTTTTAGATTTAGGGCAGACTCCACCCCACCCATTCGATTATGCCTTAGCAGCTTCTTGAAATTACATGCGCCAATTTTTAACAGAAAGAATTGTCTAGTTCTTAAGAGCCCATATGTTGGAATATCATCTATGTGGAATTTTCTTCTTAATACAGAAGGTATTCCTTCTACTGCGTTTCGCATCCTTGCAAGTGTAATAAATTGTTCAGATGTCATTTCTTTCAAGTAGGATGCACGAGATTTCATTGTTTGCGACACATGAACTGCATAATGTTTTTTTGCGGTTTGCCTTTACACTCATCTTTGTGGGGACAGTTATCACAGTATTCTTTTTTGATTAGTGTACGGCATACACCTGTTTTAGGAAAATAGGATTTGTATCTTTCCCAATAAGTGCTGTCGTTACAAGCTTTGTATTGCAGCTATTTGCCAGTTCCTGATTTTCTTCTCCACCATATGCACCATTGGTAATCATTGTTTCAGGTGCTGACGAACTATCCTTTTTACTAAGGCATTCCTTACAAAACTGACTGTCACTGTGGCTGTTTTTTGCATAACCGGTATCAGTAATTAGGCTGTCACCATTTTCACCAACAGTTTCAACAATGTTTCCATCATAGCCTTTATTATCTTTCGTTTGGTTCTGACATCTCTTGTTGTAAACTGCCAATCCACTTTTGCATTGCTATTGTTACGTTCTTTTTCCTAGGCAGATGATTCTTTGCGCAATAGCTCAATATCTTCGATTCTTCTGGACAGACACTGCCGAGTCATAAAATTTAATTCAATTTCAGCAATGTCAAGCCAGATCCCATGTTTTGGGGTGTAATGTATTTCTGACTTTTTGATGATACCCCAAGCTTCCTCAGGTGGAAATGCCTTGTGCAACGAAGAAACCTTGTGGGTGTTTAGATTATCCATTACAAGAATAATCTTTTCTTTCTCTGGATACATAACCGTTTGATGAAAAGTAGAGCGATGTATACTTGCATTATGCAATTAAATTTAAATGAATTAAAGAAAAGTGAAAAGAATACGTTAAAATATGAAACGCATGTATAATACATAAATTACGCATGCGTTTTCTGGTTCAATGTGTCAATTGTCCAAACCAAAAGAAAATCATATACTTGTTGTAAACAGCGAGTTAAAATGAATGTACAACGGATGGGCATGTGAAAAATATTTTTGATTTTCAGGACAACATAAACAATTTTAACCCCATTCCCCTGTCGTGGTCTTTTAAGGATACCACAGGCGATATGGGTAAGTCAGTGGCGATATACCCTGTACTGGAGAATCCGCAATCCCGATTTCCAGAGCAAACAGGTTGTGGAAGTGGGATAATTGGACTTGATAATGCTGGATATCCTTGCATAAAGGGAAGAAACTAAAAGGGTAAGAGGTTTAAATTATATGATTTCCGCCAGGTTTTGTACAGAGCCGCTTAACTGGTTGGGTGATGTGATGCAATCTAAACGAAGGTATTTTTTGATTTGGTAATTTAATTTTATTATACAAAGGGAGGTTTTTTAAAATGAAACTTAAAAGAATATTTTTTCTGACAATGGCGGCGGTTCTTGCTGGAACCGTAACGGGCTGCATGCCCACACCAAAAAAAGAGAATTCTGCATCAACTACTACATATCAATCCCAACTTAAAACTGGCGAAGAAGCCGAACAAACGTCAAAGACAGCCGCAAAGCTAGAGGTTAATACTAAGGACGCCATCACCTTGCGCATGAACTGGTGGGGTGGGGATTCCAGACATCAGGCAACTCTTGCGGCCATTAAGAAATTTCAAGAGAAATATCCCAATATAACGGTTCAGCCGGAATACGAGGCTTTCAACGGTCATGAGGAAAAAGTAGCTTTAAGTATTAAATCAGGAAATGCGGCAGATGTGATGCAGCTGGATTGGAGTTGGGTTCCCACTTATTCTCCCAACGGAGATAACTTTTATGATCTGAATAAAGTCTCTGGAATTCTGGATTTAAGCAACTATGAAGACAAAGATAAGGAGGTTTTTACCATTAATGGGAAACTAAATGCTGTTCCTATCAGTATGACTGGAAGAGTATTCTGCTGGAACAAGACGACGTTTGATCAGATAGGGGTTAAAATTCCTACTACACTAGATGAACTTCTGTCCGCAGGCAAGGACTTTGAAGCTTATGATCCTTCTTATTATCCTCTCGTCACAAAGGAACTGGATCGCTCTTTTCTAATGGTATATTACCTTCAGTGCAAATATGGCAAGGATTGGGTGAAAAATGGAGTTTCACAGTATACACAGGAAGAAATAGCAGAAGGCTTTGATTTCTTAAAGAATCTGGAATACAATCATGTTATTCCCACGCTCCAAAAAGTAGCAGGAGACGGAGCTGACTTAATTGATACCAATATAAACTGGATGAATGGGCATTATGCAGGAATCTTTCTTTATGATACATCTGTGGTAAAGCATGCAGAGGCTGTTGAAAATGGGGAGTTTATTATTGGAGATTATGTGAATATGGGAGATTACCACGGTGGCTTCATCAAAGTCAACCAAGCTTTTGGAATTAGTGCAACTACAGAGCATCCTGCAGAGGCCGCAGCCCTGATTCAGTTTTTGGCAGCTGAAAAGGACGGTGTGGAAAGTTTGGGTGATACGAGAGGCGTTCCTGCCAATAAAACAGGACTTTCCCTGCTGGATTTAAGTAAAAGCCAGACAGCAGAGGCCAATGCAAAAGCCATAGAATGGAGCAAGTTACAAATGGATGCCACCTTTGAAAGAAGTTCCTTTACAGGGGCAGATGGTACTTTCTTTAATGCTCTCCAGCTTTCCAGCTATGGAGAGGGTGATTCTATATCCTGTGCGGAAATGGTATTGGAGGGCTTAAATAAGGAGCTTAAAAGATAAGAAAAAATTTATTATTTGGTTGAGGTTTTGACACCTCAACCAATTTTAGAAAATATAAAAATCAGTATCTTTTGTCCATAAAAACTGGATGCCTTTGGAGCGAGTGGAAGAATAAGGGTTTCAGACAGTGTTAAAATCCCCATAAATACAAGGAAATTTGCAAGTTTCCCTTGACGAACCAATCATTGTTCTATATAATTGAAACGATGTTTAACTAAAATAGTCTCAATATGTTTCATCATATTGCCTATGATAAGCTATTGTAACAAGAGGAGGTGTCCGTACATTATGAAAATGACGTTTCAGCCAAAAAAGAGACAGAGATCTAAAGTTCATGGTTTCAGAGCCAGAATGAGCACTCCAGGCGGAAGAAGAGTTTTAGCTGCCAGAAGAGCAAAAGGAAGAGCAAAATTATCAGCTTAATGGACCAGGCCGCAAGTAATTGTGGCCTTTTCTTTTCTCAAATTCCAGATGAACGGGAAAGGAAAGTTGAAGATGAAACATTTTAATTCAATTAAGAAAAGCAGAGATTTTCAGGCAGTTTATCAGACTGGAAAGTCCTTTGCCAACAGACTTCTTGTGATGTATGTAAAAAAAACGGACAGGCCGGAGACGAGAATTGGTATCTCCGTAAGCAAGAAGGTAGGAAACAGCGTTATAAGGCATCATTTAACCAGATTAATCAGAGAAAGCTTCAGGCTTCATGAAGACATGGTAGAGACAGGGTTAGACATCGTGGTCGTTGTAAGAACAGCGGCAAAAGAAGAAAATTACAAAACAATCGAAAGTGCATATCTGCACTTGTGCGGACTTCATAACATTATAAAAAAAGAATCGAAGTGATCTTATGGTAAAAAAAATCATGATCCTGTTGATCAGGGGATATCAGAAGTTTTTGTCCCCTCTTAAAATAAGAACTCACTGCATATACACTCCTACGTGTTCTCAATACGCCATTGAGGCACTTAATAAGTATGGGGTGTTTAAAGGTACATTTTTGGCTTGCCTGAGGATTCTTCGCTGCAATCCTTTTGCAAAAGGCGGTTATGATCCAGTTCCGTAACAGATGAGGAGGTAGTTCATTGGAATTCTTAGTACTGACTAAGGTTGGGGGCATTCTGGGCCCGTTTGCAACTGTTCTGGGTGTTATTATGGATTGGCTGTTTCAGCTGACCAGCATCTTTGGAATTCAGAATATTGGTTTGTGTATTATTTTATTTACCCTTGTAACAAAGCTTCTTATGTTCCCTCTGACGTTGAAACAGCAGAAATCTTCAAAGCTGATGAGCGTTATGCAGCCGGAAATTTCAGCCGTTCAGGCAAAGTATAAAGGAAAGACAGATCAGGATTCTATGCGTAAACAGAACGTAGAGATTCAGGCTGTCTATGAAAAGTATGGAACATCCATGACAGGCGGATGTCTTCAGTTGGTAATTCAGATGCCTATTTTGTTTTCCCTTTACCAGGTTATTTACCAGATTCCTGCGTATGTGCCAAGTGTAAAGAGAGTATTTGAAAATGTAGTAGGAGCCATTGGTTCATTAAACGTTAACCATGTGGAGACGTTAAAACAGTTTGCTACAGATAATAAGATTAATATTGCAAGAGTTCACGATATGTCCACCAACAATGGTATGGTAGACTTTCTGTATCAGTTAAACCCTACACAGTGGGGACAGCTTCAGGATCTATTTCCTACTATTAAAGAGGTAATTGCAGTCAATGCAGAACAGATTTCCCACATGAATTCATTTTTGGGTATCAATCTTGCTTCCACCCCTTCCAGTGTTATTTTACCGGCAGGCGGCGGATTTCATTTCAGTCTTGCTATTTTAATTCCTGTACTGGCTGGTGCCAGCCAGTGGTTTAGTGCAAAGCTGATGACAGTGAATCAGAGCCAGGTTCCCAAAGCAGGAGATGAGAACAATACCATGGCTCAGTCCATGAAGATGATGAATACAGTTATGCCGCTGATGTCTGTTTTCTTTTGTTTCACCTTTCCTTCTGGTATCGGTATCTACTGGATTGCATCAAGTGTGTTCCAGATTATCCAGCAGTTAGCAGTTAACCGCTATTTATCTGGCATTGACATGGATGAGATGATTAAAAAGAATGTAGAAAAAGCGAATAAAAAGCGTGCAAAGAAGGGACTTCCTCCTCAGCGTGTTTCACAAAACGCAACTGCTAATTTAAAGAATCTTCAGGTGTCTGCAGAAAAAGATGATGCTGATATGAATGCAAAGCTGGAAAAGACCAGGGAGCAGGTAAAGGCTTCCAGTGATTATTATAAAAACGGCAGTTCCAATCCAAACAGCATTTCTGCAAAGGCAAGGATGGTTCAAAAGTACAACGAAAAGCAAAAATAACAGGAGGGGTGACCTATGGATATGATTACAGTTTCAGCAAAAACCGTTGATGAGGCGATTACAAAGGCATTAATCGAATTAGAGACAACCAGTGATAAGCTGGAATATGAAATTGTTGAGAAAGGCAGTAATGGTATTCTGGGATTTATCGGCCAAAAGCCGGCTGTCATCCGTGTGAAGAAGAAAGAGACTTTGGAAGATAAAGCGGAAGCTTTTTTATCGGAAGTATTTCATTCTATGAATTTAAGTGTTCATATGGATATCTCTTTTCATGAAGCAGACAGAGAACTTTCCATCGTTATGTCAGGAACTGAGATGGGCATTCTGATTGGTAAAAGAGGACAGACACTGGATTCTCTCCAGTATCTGGTAAGCCTTGTTGTTAATAGAGAAAGTGAAGAATATATTCGTGTAAAGATGGACACAGAGAATTACAGAGAGCGTAGAAAAGTGACACTGGAGACATTGTCAAAGAATATTGCTTATAAGGTTAAAAGAACCAAACGTTCCGTATCTCTGGAGCCGATGAATCCTTATGAAAGAAGGATCATTCACTCTGCGCTCCAGAGCGATAAGTCAATCATAACAAGAAGTGAAGGGGAAGAACCTTTCAGACACGTTGTGATTTCTTTAAAAAAAGAGTTTTCGAGAAAAGAACGGAACCTGGAAAAAGTTAAATAGTCAAACAACAATGAGGGGTTGGGGCTGTCGGAAGGCACCTCACCCCCTTTTCCTTATAAAAAAGGGGATTAAAATGAAGATGAATACAATTGCGGCAATCGCCACAGCCATGTCAAGTTCCGGTATTGGAATTGTGAGAATCAGTGGGGAAGAGTCCTTTCAAATTATAGATCAGATATTTAGAGGAAAAGGAAAGTCCGAGAAGAAGCTTTCCACCCAGCAATCCCATACAATCCATTATGGATATATTTATGATGGAGAAGAGATTGTGGATGAGGTTTTAGTGCTTCTTATGAGAGGTCCTAGAAGTTATACGGCAGAGGATACGGTTGAGATTGACTGTCATGGAGGCGTGTTAGTAACGAAAAGAATACTGGAAACAGTATTAAAATATGGAGCAAGACCGGCTGAACCGGGAGAATTTACAAAACGGGCTTTTTTAAATGGAAGGGTAGACCTGTCTCAGGCTGAGGCGGTTATTGATGTGATTAATGCAAAAAATGATTATGCCTTAAAATCCTCAGTCAGCCAGTTGGAAGGTTCCTTATCAAAGCATGTTAAGGAGATGAGAGAGAAGATTATATACCATATTGCCTTTATAGAATCTGCGCTTGATGATCCGGAGCATATTTCTCTGGATGGTTATAGCAAACGTCTGTTACAGGCAATTGTTCCTTTAAAGTCTCAGCTTAAGGAACTGCTTCGTTCGGCGGATAATGGAAGAGTTTTATCCGAAGGAATTGAGACGGTGATTGTGGGAAAACCCAATGCGGGTAAGTCTTCTCTTTTAAATGTTTTACTGGGAGAAGAACGGGCGATTGTTACAGATATTGCTGGAACAACAAGGGACACGCTGCGGGAGCAGATCCGGTTAGAAGGTCTGAGCCTTAATATCATTGATACCGCAGGAATCCGGGATACCGAGGATGTGGTGGAAAAGATTGGTGTGGAAAAGGCAAAAGCAGCAGCAGAAGGCGCAGATCTGATTATCTATGTGGTGGATGGTTCCCGTCATCTTGATGAGAATGACGAAGAGATTCTAAGATTTATTGATGGAAGAAAAGCAATTATTCTTGTGAACAAAACAGATCTGGATGCAGTGGCAGAGGCAGAGGCATTAAAAGAGCGGACCGACCATCCAGTGATCTTTATTTCTGCAAAGGAAGGGACCGGAATCCGGGAAGTGGAAGAGGAGATTCAGTCCATGTTTTATAGTGGAAAGCTGGATTTTAATGATGAGGTTTATATTACGAATGTAAGACATAAGAATGCGCTGTCTGAAGCGCAGCGCAGCCTTTCCATGGTGGAACAGAGCGTTTTGGATGGAATGCCGGAAGATTTCTACTCCATTGACTTAATGGACGCCTATGAACATCTGGGAACCATTTTGGGAGAGGCTGTAGGGGATGACCTGGTTAATGAGATATTCAGCAAATTCTGTATGGGAAAATAACGATTTGAGATAACATGTGCGGCAGGCACACCTTTATGTCCGGCAGGGCACGAAAGAAGAAGGGAGAATAAAATGGAGTATTTAGAGGAGTCATATGATGTTGTGGTTGTAGGTGCCGGTCACGCAGGCTGTGAAGCGGCTCTTGTCTGTGCAAGGCTTGGTCTTGAAACCATTGTCTTTACGGTGAGTGTGGATAGTATTGCGCTTATGCCCTGTAATCCGAATATTGGAGGAAGCTCAAAAGGTCATCTGGTACGGGAACTGGATGCGCTTGGTGGCGAGATGGGAAAAGTTATTGATAAAACGTTTATTCAGTCTAAAATGCTGAATCAGTCCAAAGGTCCGGCAGTTCATTCTCTTCGTGCCCAGGCGGATAAACAGGAATATTCCAGAACCATGCGAAGGACTCTGGAGCAGACGGATCATCTGACCATAAGGCAGGCAGAAGTTACGGAGATTATCACAGAAAATGGAGCGATTGCAGGAGTTAAAACTTTTTCAGGGGCTGTTTATCGTTCTAAAGCGGTTGTACTGGCGACGGGGACTTATTTAAAAGCAAGATGTATTTACGGTGATGTAAGCGAATATACAGGTCCAAATGGATTAAAGCCGGCAAATCATCTGACGGATTCTTTAAAAGCCAATGGAATTGAAATGGTTCGTTTTAAGACCGGTACCCCTGCAAGGGTGGATAAACGGAGTATAGATTTTTCCAAGATGGAAGAGCAGTTCGGGGATAAGAGAATTGTTCCATTTTCCTTCTCTACTGATCCGGAATCCATCCAGAAGGAACAGGCGTCCTGCTGGCTGACGTATACCAATGAGAAGACACACGGGATTATAAGAGACAATTTAGACCGTTCTCCCCTTTATTCCGGAGCCATTGAGGGAACGGGACCCAGGTATTGCCCATCTATTGAGGATAAGGTGGTAAAATTCCCTGATAAGGACCGTCATCAGGTATTTGTTGAGCCTGAGGGGCTGTACACCAATGAGATGTATCTTGGAGGTATGTCAAGTTCCTTGCCTGAGGATGTTCAGTATGCCATGTATCGCACGGTCCCAGGACTTGAGAATGTGAAAATTGTCCGCAATGCCTATGCAATTGAGTATGACTGTATTAATGCTCATCAGCTTCATGCAACGCTTGAATTTAAGGCAGTCAGCGGCTTGTTCAGCGGCGGCCAGTTTAACGGAAGCTCTGGTTATGAAGAAGCGGCAGTTCAGGGCTTTATGGCAGGAGTCAATGCTTCTATGAAACTTTTAGGAAGAGAACCAGTTGTTCTGGATCGTTCCCAGGCTTATATTGGTGTGTTGATTGACGATCTTGTTACGAAGGAGAATCATGAACCATACCGGATGATGACTTCCAGAGCGGAATACCGCCTTCTTTTACGCCAGGACAATGCGGACCAGCGTTTAATGAAAATAGGACATGAAATTGGCCTGATTGGCGAAGAACAGTATCAGAATCTTCTTATAAAAGAGCAGTCTATTGAAAATGAGATGAAGCGGCTGGAATCCACCAATATAGGTGCTTCTAAGGAAGTGCAGCAGTTTTTAGAAGAGAATAACAGTACACCGTTAAAAACAGGTGCAACCTTAGCAGAGCTGGTGAGGCGTCCGGAGCTAAATTACATTATGTTAACTAAAATTGATAAAGACCGTTCTATGCTCCCATGGGATGTAATTCAGCAGGTAGATATTAATATCAAGTATGATGGTTATATTCGAAGACAAAAGCAACAGGTATCTCAGTATAAAAAATTGGAAAATAAAAAACTGGATGTTACTTTTGATTATGAAACAGTGAAAGGATTGCGTAAAGAAGCGGTTCAAAAACTGAATTTATACAAACCAATGTCCATTGGCCAGGCATCCAGAATCTCAGGGGTTTCTCCGGCAGATATATCTGTTTTACTGGTTTATTTGGAGCAGCTTCGTTATCAGAGAAGTCAGGAACGGAAAGAAGAGGATCGTCAGATATGATAGATAAGTTTAAAGAACAGTTTATCAAAGAATTAAGTTTATTATCCCTCCATTTGGAAGAGGATCAGCTTAATCAATTTTATAAGTATTATGAGTTATTAACAGAATGGAATAAAGTGATGAATCTGACTGCAATTACTGAGTTGGAAGAGGTTGTTACAAAACATTTTGTAGATAGTTTATCTTTGATTCGGGCGGTTGGCGACCTGGGGCAACAGCCGTACCGAATTATAGATGTGGGAACAGGAGCTGGCTTTCCTGGAATTCCATTAAAGATTGTTTTCCCTGAATTGGATATTACTTTAATGGATTCTTTGAATAAACGAATTAAGTTTTTGAATGAAGTTATCGGTCAGTTAAATCTGGATAAGATAGAGGCCATTCATGACAGAGCAGAAGATATGGGAAGAAATCCTATATATCGAGAACAATACGACTTATGCGTATCCAGAGCAGTTGCTAATCTTAGCACACTATCGGAATACTGTATGCCTTTTGTGAAAGTTGGGGGAGCATTTATTCCTTATAAATCAGGAAAGATTGAAGAAGAGTTAGTCGCTGGCAAACATGCTGTGTTTTTATTGGGAGGTAAAGTTGAACGAGTAGAAACGTTTTTACTTCCAGGAACAGAAGCAGAACGTTCCCTGGTGATTATTCGTAAGAATACTGAGATATCGAAACGATATCCAAGAAAAGCTGGATTACCATCCAAAGAGCCTTTAAAATAGAAATGTTTCACGTGAAACATCATCCGGTTGGAATTGAACTAAGAAACCAGGAATGTTTCACGTGAAACATTTTTTGTATTAACAATATAATTATAGAAAAAACATCTGAATCGTATGGAGTAGTTCTGTAGGATTTTCCAATTGTGGAAAATATTTGGAATGACTAATGATAGAACTTTCAATGGCTGGATTACAGCGTTGATACTCTGAAATCAAATAATTGCTGTCTTCCATATCTTGTCCGCCAACAATATAAATACTATTATTGATTTTCTTTAGGCCATTTACAATATTGCATTTAGTATAATTGCATTTCACACTGGCATATAAGGATTTAGGCGAGTCTCCTAAGTGTGCGGATTCATAGCAAGCATCAATGTAAGAAGTTTTTACTGTATATGGATTTGAGAAAAGTTGTGTTGCAAAGGCTTCTTTGATCGCTTGTTTGCTGCTTGCAATATGGTAAAGAAGAGTACCAATAATTGGAAGATCCAATATGAACTTATAAACCTTTCCATGCTTGTTCGGGATCTGGCTGCATGTTAAAAGAGTATCAGGATTAATCAGCATAATCTGATCAAATAATTCCGTAGCATTGTTACATGCCATAACTGCCAGAGATGAAGATGCTCCCGATGCAATTACATTGGTTCGGTGACCGATCTCTGACTTTATAAAGTCAGAAATCATCTGTACATAAAGGTAATTTGTATAAGTCAGATCAGGTTTTTCAGATCGTCCACATCCCAATAAATCAATGGTATATACGGTATAATGGTCTTTTAGAGAACCAACCATCTGATTCCATTCGTTTCCACTGGCATAAGCAGACAAATCGTGAATCAGTAAAAGAGGTTTTCCAGATCCGGTTTTTGTATAATGGATATTGCCGAAACGCCATTTAAAACAATGAGCTTTTGTATCAGACAATAAATTCTTGGAGGTGGCTGTTAGTTTAATACATTTATTCATAACAGCAGTAGCAGTGGCAGCACTGGCTGATAAAATAAGAAGAGTCAATAGTTTGTTCTTTGTTTTCATGATTTCCCTCCTGCGATAAATTCATCTTTTCTTATTATAATATAATCAATATAGACTTACAACGGGAAACATATTAATTTATTCTTAAACTTGGTAAAATGTTTCACGTGAAACAATTTTTTATAAATTATGGATTTTTTTACAGGAAACCATAGGAAAAAAAAATAAAATATGCTATACTCTAATTTGAACTGCAATTTCCGGAAGTTGTAACAGGAGAAAAGATAATGGGAAGAATCATTGCAATAGCAAACCAGAAGGGCGGAGTCGGTAAAACGACGACTGCCATTAATTTATCTGCTTGTCTCGCAGAAGCAGGACAACGGGTATTATCCGTGGACTTTGATCCACAGGGAAACGAAACCAGTGGTCTGGGTATTGAAAAAGGCAGTGTTGAACGAACTGTCTATGACTTACTGGTGGGAGAGTGTAATATTGAAGAATGTTTGATTACCAATGTGCAAGAAAATCTGGATTTGCTTCCTTCTAATGTGGAATTAGCAGGTGCAGAGATTGAATTATTGGAAATTGAGAACAAAGAAACTCTCCTTAAAACATATCTTGAAAAGATCAAGAAGGACTATGATTTTATTATCATAGATTGTCCACCGTCATTAAATCTATTGACAATCAATGCACTGACGGCTGCAAACACCGTATTAGTACCCATTCAATGTGAATATTATGCGTTAGAAGGACTAAGCCAGGTGTTGAAAACGGTTAGTCTGGTAAAAAAGAAGTTAAATCCTTCTCTGGAAATGGAAGGAGTTGTCTTTACCATGTATGATGCAAGGACAAATCTTTCTCTGGAAGTTGTGGAAAGCGTAAAGAATAATTTAAACCAGAACATCTATAAAACCATTATACCCAGAAATGTCAGATTGGCAGAGGCTCCAAGCCATGGAATGCCCATTAATCTATATGATTCCAGGTCAGCAGGAGCGGAGAGCTACCGATTATTGGCGGCTGAGGTAATAAGCAGAGGAGAAGATATATAGACATGGCAAAGAGAACAGGTTTAGGGAAAGGTCTTGGAGCAATTTTTGGAGATGAGGTAATGGAGTCAGCAGCAGAGGAGCAGGAGACAAAGAATCATTTAAGGCAAAGTGCTGCTGAAAGACAGGAAGAAAAGGAAAAAGCACAGGATCTTACAGTGGGAAAAGAACTTTTTTTGAAATTGTCTTCTATTGAACCGAATCACAATCAGCCAAGAGTTGAATTCAAGGAAGAATCTCTTATTGAATTGGCTGAGTCCATGAAAGAATATGGGGTGCTGCAGCCTCTTTTGGTGCAGAAAAAGGGAAGTACATATGAAATTATTGCAGGAGAACGAAGATGGAGAGCCGCAAAACTTGCCGGTTTAAAAGAAGTTCCCGTTGTCATAAGAGAATATACAGACCAGCAGTCTATGGAGATTGCATTGATCGAGAATGTACAAAGGGAAGACTTGAACCCGATTGAAGAGGCAAAGGCATACCAGAGGCTGATGCAGGAATTCAGTTTAAAACAAGAAGAAATCGCAGCAAGAGTTGCAAAAAACAGGGTAACCATTACCAATAGTATGCGTTTATTAAAGCTTGATGAGCGGGTTCAGGAGATGTTGATCCAAAATCAGCTTACAGGCGGACATGCAAGGGCACTCTTGGCAGTAGAAGACCAGGAATTACAGTTTCAACTGGCTGGAAAAATTGTAGCAGAGAATTTAAGTGTCCGTGAGATTGAAAAACTGGTAAAATCTCTTTCAAAAAAGAAAGAACCAAAAGAAAAAAATGAAGAGGATGAGACACTTACTCTGATTTTTCGTGAATTAGAAGACCGAATGAAAACTGCCATGGGTACGAAGGTGAGTATAAACCGAAAGGATAAAAATAAAGGAAGAGTCGAAATCGAGTATTATTCTGAGGCAGAATTGGAAAGAATAGTAGAGTTAATAGAATCCATAAGGTAATACATGGAAGTGAGGACGAAAGAATGAACAACAGCATGTTGAGCCAGTTTCCGGTTGATCCGGCTTATTTAATTATAGGACTGGCTGCTATTACCACAATGCTTATGATTATAGTAATCATATGTTTGATTCAAATGAGAAAATTATACCGCAGATATGACTATTTTATGAGAGGAAAAGATGCGGAGACTCTGGAAGAAATCATTATGGGGCAATTGGAGGACATTGCAGAATTAAAAGCAGAAGATCGCGCAAATAAAGATTCTCTTCGGAATACCAATAAGAATTACAGAAGTGCTTTTCAGAAGTTTGGACTTATTAAATACAATGCGTTTAAAGGAATGGGCGGAAATCTGAGTTTTGCAATGGCATTGCTTGATTATACGAATTCTGGTTTTGTAATAAATTCAGTTCATAGTCGAGAAGGCTGTTATGTGTATATCAAAGAAGTTGATCGTGGAGAGACGGAAGTATTGCTTGGAAGCGAAGAAAAAGATGCTCTGGAACAGGCACTGGGGTATCATTCCTAAAGGAGATGTGGCATGAGCTGCATCTTTTTTATATGCAAAAAGGCTGGAACAAAGAATATTTTTATGAATGATTCTTTGTTCCAGCCTTTTCCACAGGTTTCCTATTTCTATTATAAAATCTGTTTTGAGTTCCTGTTTCGCTCTGCAGCTAGTGCTGCACCGATTGCAGTACTGTATTCCGCCTGTTCAGGAATGATAAAGTGCACATCAAACATACTCTCTAGTGATTGGAATATCTCCTTACATTGAGGAAATTTCACCAAATTTCCTGTCATAACAAAGTCATGAATATTGCTGTTTAAAGAGGATAAGATTGCAGATTTTCCAATGACCTGGAGTACCATATGAATGATTCCAATGGCAATATCTTCATCTGAAACCAGATTTCTTACTTTACCAAAGTTGGATGCCGTTGCAGTGAGTGGAAGTCCTGGAAGGGCATTCTTAGAGATATCCTGAATCTGCAGGTCAATGTTCGATAGATCACCTTTGCTTGCCAGTTTCATAATTTGGGAAATGTCCTGTGTTTTTAGCAGGAGACTGGAAAGACCCAGAATTGTACCTCCACCAATGCCAATTCCTCCAGTATGCGTAATTTTATCTCCATTAACCTGCACAAGAGAAGTCCCTGTTCCCATACTGACAACGATTAGATCGTTCAGCTTTGTAAAGTGCTGTCCACCAAGACCGTTAGAAATAAATTCATCTACTTTATAAGTAGGAATTCCATATAAAGGCTGGTCTACATAAGCACTGCCAACGCCTGTAAGCATGATTTTTTCTATTTCTTCTAATTGAATATTATTATCATAAATAAATTTTCCCAATGCTCCGAAAAGAGAAGCAATGGGATTATCTGCTTTTACAAAGGTCGGTATTTTCAATTTATGATCCTGGAATCCTACAATTTTTGTAGTACTTCCTCCAAGATCAATTCCAATGGTAATTTTCATATTCTAAATCCCCTTATTTTTCTCTGAAACCGTTCCGAGACAAACTTTTGTAAAGTCAGGTAATTGTCTATATGGAATAGTATGGTTCCAGGGGTAACTATACCATACATGATAACGATTGCCAAGTTTTAAAATCCATTCAATGTATGTTGCCTGACTCTGAATTAATATAGAAATAAATGTATGTTTTGCTGAATCATCGACTGCTTTTTTCTGCAGCAATTACGATTTCCTGATAATACCTTAGTTACTGTTCTAAGATAACACAAACCAGTACGATTATTTTTATTGTAAACCAAATTGTATGACGAGCACAAAATATAAAAATACATATTGACAAAAAAATAACGATAATATATAATGAAACCATCATAGATCGTTAAAAAAATATCGAAGCTATTTCACTTTTTACTCACATAAAACATGGAGGAGATTTATCATGGCAAAGAAGGAAGAACAGGCAAGAATCCCGGGAACGATTGACAGCGTTGATTCCCTGATTACTAAAATGGAAGCAATGCGAGAGGCTCAGAAAGTATTTGCATCCTATACACAGGAGCAGGTTGATAAGATCTTTTATGAAGCGGCAAGTGCAGCGAATAAATTAAGAATTCCTCTGGCTAAGATGGCAGTAGAAGAAACAGGAATGGGTGTTGCTGAGGATAAGGTCATTAAGAATAATTATGCGGCAGAATATATTTACAATGCTTATAAAGATACGAAAACCTGTGGTGTGATTGAAGAAGATCAGGCTTATGGAATTAAAAAGATTGCAGAACCGATTGGTCTGGTTGCAGCGGTTATTCCAACTACCAATCCAACCTCAACTGCTATTTTTAAGACTTTAATTTGTTTAAAGACCAGAAATGCTATTATTATTTCTCCTCACCCACGTGCTAAAAATTCTACCATTGCAGCGGCAAAAGTAGTTCTTGAAGCGGCAGTCAGGGCAGGAGCACCAGAAGGAATTATTGGCTGGATTGATGTTCCCTCTCTGGAGCTGACCAATGAAGTTATGAAGAGTGCAGATATTATTCTTGCAACTGGCGGACCAGGTATGGTAAAGGCTGCATATTCTTCTGGAAAACCGGCACTTGGTGTTGGCGCAGGCAATACCCCTGCAATTATTGATGACACTGCTGATATTAAGATGGCTGTGAATTCCATTATTCATTCCAAGACCTTTGACAATGGTATGATCTGCGCTTCCGAACAGTCTGTAACAGTCCTTGAAAAGGTATATGAAGCGGTAAAGAAAGAATTTGCTTTCCGTGGATGTTATTTCTTAAAGGAAGATGAGATTGAGAAGGTACGTAAGACTATTATTATAAACGGAGCATTAAATGCAAAGATTGTAGGTCAGAAGGCTCATACAATTGCAAAACTTGCAGGTGTGGAAGTGCCCGAATCCACAAAGATTCTGATTGGCGAAGTGGAAAATGTTCATATAGAAGAAGAGTTTGCCCATGAAAAGCTTTCTCCAGTTCTTGCGATGTATAAAGCAAAGACCTTTGATGAAGCCATTGAGAAAGCAGAGCAACTGGTTGCTGATGGTGGTTATGGTCACACAGCTTCCTTATTCGTGAATGTAAACGAAAAAGAAAAGATGGAAAAACATGCTGCAGCCATGAAAACATGCCGTATTCTCATTAATACTCCTTCTTCCCAGGGTGGAATCGGTGATATTTATAACTTTAAATTACAGCCATCCCTGACTCTGGGATGCGGTTCCTGGGGCGGAAACTCTGTTTCTGAAAATGTTGGCGTGAAGCATCTGCTCAACATTAAGACCGTTGCTGAGAGGAGAGAAAACATGCTGTGGTTCAGAAGTCCGGAAAAAGTTTACTTTAAAAAAGGCTGTATGCCAGTAGCTCTTAGCGAATTAAAGGATGTCTATGATAAGAAAAGGGCATTTGTTGTTACGGATTCATTCCTTTATATGAATGGGTATACAAAGCCAATTACAGATAAATTAGATGAGATGGGAATTGTATACACGGTATTTTCCGATGTTCAGCCTGACCCGACTCTTGCCAATGCCCAGGCAGGCGCAGCAGCCATGAAAGCATTCCAGCCAGATACCATTATCGCTCTTGGCGGAGGTTCTGCTATGGATGCCGCCAAAATTATGTGGGTAATGTACGAACATCCGGAAGTTGAATTCCAGGATATGGCAATGCGGTTTATGGATATCAGAAAGAGAGTTTATACTTTCCCGAAAATGGGAGAAAAGGCTTATTTTGTAGCCATTCCAACTTCTTCCGGTACCGGTTCTGAGGTGACTTCCTTTGCGGTTATTACAGACCAGGAGACAGGGGTAAAATACCCTCTTGCAGATTATCAGTTAATGCCCAATATGTCCATTGTTGATGCAGATAATATGATGAGCCAGCCGAAAGGGCTGACCAGTGCATCTGGTGTTGACGTACTCACTCATGCTTTAGAGGCATATGCTTCCGTTATGGCATCGGATTATACGGATGGTCTGGCTTTAAAGGCAATGAAGAATGTATTTGAGTATCTTCCAACGGCTTATCATGATGGAACGAATGTAGAGGCAAGATGTAAAATGGCGGACGCGTCTTGTATGGCAGGTATGTCCTTTAATAACGCATTCTTAGGTGTTTGCCATTCTATGGCTCATAAATTAGGTGCTTATCATCACATTCCTCACGGTGTGGCAAATGCACTCTTAATTACTCTTGTTATGGACTTTAATGCGTCAGAAGTTCCTGCCAAGATGGGAACCTTCCCGCAGTACCAGTATCCACATACGTTATCCAGATATGCGGAATGTGCCCGTTTCTGTGGAATCGAAGGAAAAGATGATGCAGAGGTATTTAAGAAGTTCCTTGTAAAGATTGAGGATTTAAAGAAAGCAGTGGGAATCAAGGCAACCATTAAAGATTATGGTGTTGATGAGAAATACTTCTTAGAGACTCTTGATGAGATGGTTGAGAACGCATTTGACGACCAGTGTACGGCAGCAAACCCCAGATATCCTCTGTTCCAGGAGATTAAGGAAATGTATAAAAAAGCATATTATGGAAAATAAAATTTTAAAAAAGAGGTAGGGAAAATCCTATCTCTTTTTTTGGAAAATTTCAGTAGTAGAAAACTCTAATATATTATGTTATAATCCACAAAGAAAAACATTTAGAAGCAGAGGTAACATATGAGATATACAAAAAAGATTCCAAAGGGAAATGAGGAAAAAAGAAATATTCTTCTGCATGAGGGATATAACCGAATAAAAGAACCAAAATCTGTATTTATGGCAATTGTTTTATCTTTCCCCCTTTCTATTATAGCAATGGCAATTAATGGAATTTGGTGCTATTATTTAAATCCAGACTATTTTCTGTTTCAAAATGGTGACCGTTTTATTTTAGAGTTTACTATTGATGTAAAGCTTCTAATTGGAATAATCCTTACCTTTTTAATTCATGAATTTCTTCATGCCGTTTTTATTCCACGGGTATGGACATCGGATAAAACCTATTGGGGTTTGAATGGATTGTTTGGTTTTGTTTATACGGAGGAACCGATATCAAAAGGGAGGTTTCTTTTGATATCGGTTCTTCCTTTAATTATTTTATCCTTTCTTTTGCCTTTGGTTTTATCTTTAGCTGGAATCTGGAGTTGGAATATTATATTTTTTAGCATTTTAAATGCAGGAGGCTCTTGTGTGGATTTGCTGAATATGATCTTGATTGGTACACAGGTCCCTTACAAAGGGATCGTAATATCCAACGGTTCTTTCACTTTTTATAAGGCAGACAAATAAAAGCATGGATTCTGAAACGAATTATTATTCGGGACAGAATCCATGCTTTTATTTAAAAATTGTGTTTAGGAGGGACCTTTCCTTCCTTAAATAAAAGAATCATCTCATGAGTCAGACTTAGGTTGGTAAAATCTTCGGGGATATCTTCCGGTGCCAGCCAGGCGGCTGTGGATAATTCGGTTTCATCCAGATGAATCTGTGGAGAACCGTCCAGTTCTGCCCAATAACCCACCAGAAGGGAATCACTAAAGCCCCAGGGCTGGTTTTTGTAATAGCGGAGATTCTTTACCTTTATACCAACTTCTTCCATAACCTCCCGTTTGACGGTTTCTTCCAGTGTCTCTCCAAATTCTGTAAAACCTGCAATCAGACCATAACGGGTGTATTCTCTTCCTGCATATTTGGTCAGAAGAATCTTACCTTCATGCGTAACTGCAACAATGACAGCAGGTGAAATCTTAGGATAAACGGTGTTGCCGCAGGAGGAACAGATAAAAGCCCGTTCCTTTTTGCCTTTCAGCATGGGGGAACCGCAGCAGCCGCAAAACTGATTGGTCCGGTAAAACCGGTAAAGATGCTGGGCTGAAACAGCCGCAAAAGAAACCCACATGGGTTTTAAGTCTCTGATTTTGTTATTCTTTTCAAGCTTCAGCTTGTCCGTTTCTTCTAATGCAGTTACAGTCTCGTTAACAAGGTAAAAATCCATATCGTCAATGGAAAAAAGAAAATCACAGTGCTCCATGGCTTCCTCTCTATGGGAATCCAGGTCTTTAAATTGAGGAATCTGATTCGATTCATTGTTACAAAGCATCAGACAGCCGCCCAGAAAGTATAGAAAATAGCTGTCTGTATCAGGAGTCTTTATTTCAAATTCATTGTGGAATACATGTGGGTAAATATCCTGTATCATGAGTCAAACCTTCTTTTCCTTTTTATTTTTAGTATGAGATCTATTGTAAATTCTCAGATTGCTTCTGTCAAGCGCACCTGGGAAATGGTAGTTGAAAAAAAGAAGCCCTTCCAGGCTTCTTTTTCTGTTATATCAGTTGTTTGATGGCTTTGCGGATGGGAATTCCCAAAACCACAGCAACCAGGGTAAGGATGATGTCTTTTGGAACAAATGCCACCATAGAATAGGCAAATACACCATATACAGTCATATCTCCGGATAAAGCAGCCCATTGAAGTCCGCCGATGATTTCGTTGATTATGGTTCCAAGAACTGGAAGGAGGAACATGAGAAGCGTGTTTAAATGCTTTATGGAAGTCTTAGGTTTTAGACCGCAAAAATAGATCATAATGGGCCACGCCCAGATGTATCCGCCGGTGAGACCGAAAAGAGTCTGGATTCCGCCTCTGAAGTTCGAGAAGATAGGAAGACCAACGGCTCCAAGCAGGATATAAGTAACGGCCGCCAGCACACCCAGTCTGCTTCCGAGAATAACGCCCACAAATGCAATGCCAAAGATTTGTATGGTTATGGGTACACCAGTTGGCATGGGAATGGAAATCTGTGAGATTACAGCCAGGACAGCCGCAAATATGCCTGCCAGTGCCAGTTCCCTGGTATTCACCCATCGCCTGGATATGGAATCAGGTTTCATAAGTATAAGCTCCTTTGTTAAAGTCTTAAAAGATATTGGAATGGTAACACAGGAAAAAAACATTGTCAACTTAATATTTGTTAATGGTTTACAATTTGATTAAAACAGATCTTCTTTCCTATAATAAGAAAACTAAAAAGAACATAATATGGAAAATTAAGGAAAAATAACCACTGTGTAACCAGTTCTCTATATACTTAAAAAATGAATGTTACAGTTAAGATAATAAATTTGAAAATAAAAAGAAATGGGAATCGGGAGGTATGGTATGAATCAGTTAAGAGGAAAGGCAGGAGGGGTGAGGCGGTGCATTGCCTGGCTGCTTATGGTGGCATTGATTACCGGAAATATGTCCCAGTATACACTGGCTGCAGCCAATGGAGCAGATGGGACTGTATTTCACACGGCTACGGGATCTAATGCCCTAAAAGCAACGCCGTCAGCGGCGGTGCAGTTACAGGCAACCCCATCCCAGGCGAAAAAGATTATTGATGTTAAAGTTACGGGGAAATCCATTACGAGGGTCTTAAAAAAGGATGTGGATGACAGACCAGAGCTTAAGGAAGGACTGATCCCATTTAAGGGGGAACAGAAAGACCTGGTCATGGATAAGTTAAATGAAGAACTGGAAGGCAAGACTTTGATCAGACAAAAGAAGACGGGAAAAGCCATGTATCTGGTAGTGGTAGCCCAGTCTCTGGCTGATGATCCATTTTCAGAAACAGACTGGGAGGATGAAGAAGATACTCTGAATCATGTGGAAGTCATTGGAGTAAACGGGTATACGGACAGAGAGTGCCAGTTTCAGCTTCAGATCACAGGGGAAGATCTGGTGGTGAATCAGGCTTCGGTGGAGGAATATGCAGTGGTAGGTGAAACAATTTCCCCTGAATCCGATCAAGAGGCGACCCCATCCCAGATATTGCAGGCAGCGGCTTATTTTGACTCTTCCAGCCTGGTATCCCTTGGAGAAGCAAGGCTGTTAGACGGGCAGGAACGGGAAGCTCTGATGGGAATGGATACAAAGGATTCCTATGAGTTAAATGTCAAAAGCCTTGGCATGACTGCTTTAATTTCACAAATAAGTGCAGAGAAAAATCGAACCCCTTATGAGACGGCTCTTATGTATTATGGACCTGAAGCAGAAGAAAAAAAAGAAGTGGTGGAACTACGGCTGACCCAAAGCAGAACAGGAACCATAAAAGCAGGAGAATTTTATCATTATACATTAACATATACCATGCAGACAGCGCCTCTTTATGAATACGCCTCAGGAGGGAAACTTCCTTTATTTGACCGTTATAAGGATGCCAGAATTGAGTTTACCGTTCCGGAGGGGGTTCAGCTTGAGGAACAGGAAGGAAAGGTAAAACGAATTTCCTCACAGGGAGGAGAGAACGTTTATGAAATTCATGTAGGAGATGAAGACAGCTCCATTCTTCCCGGAAAGCTTGGGAGCATTACGTTAAATGCGTGGATTGATGGAAATGGGCAGAGGGCAGCGGGAGAGGTCTTTGAATTATCCCAGGAAAGTGCAGTCTTTTATGCCAGTATATCTGTGGCGGACCGGACCATTCCAGATCAGGTAATATATTCTGACGATATTAAGACCGTGACCACAGGGGAACAGCCGGAGGACAGTTTGCTTTCGCTGGTTTCCGATGATGCCTGGTTTATTGAAAAAAAGGTGGTTCCGAATAAGAATTCTTACGTTGTTGAGCGGGATGAGAGTGGGAATCCCAGGTATGTAACGATTACTTATTCCATTGAAGTAGGAATGAAAGGAAGTTTTGGAGATATTTCCAGACAGCCAGGAGGAACCATTTACCAGACTTATGGGCGTACCGGATTTGAAGATGGATCTTTTCAGATCACAGATCACCTGTCCATTGTAACAAAGGATGCGCCGGAAGGCATGAAACCGGTTTCAGTCACTGCAACATGGGGAGATGGAAGCCAGATTCCTGTAGAAGAAAAGGAAGATGGTTCCATAACAATAAAAGATTACAAAACCCAGGGACAGAATGGAGTGGGAAATATCTATGTGTCGGAGCAGGCACCAACCTATAGTTCCTACTATGTAACCGCAAAGTATCCCTATGAGCCATTTCTTTTAAACTATAATGATGCCCGTGTTTCCGACGCTTCTGTATTTACGGTAAAGAACAAGGCACATCTGGAATACAGAATCCTTGGAACGGATTCGTTGAGGACAGATGATTCAGAGGCTGATGTGTCCGTTCATGAAGTCAATAAGCCTGCAGTTATACGGATCAGGAAACAGATTGATGAAGGTGTGGGAGCACCAAAAGACTATAACCGGGCAATGGAAAAAGAATATCCTGGTCTGGCTGAGTTTTTGATCTATTCTTTGGATGAGGAGGGAAAGGAAACTCCTTATACCAATTATACGGTTTTAAATAATGGAAAAGAGAACAAAAGCGGCACAGCCATAGCAGTGAATCCCTCTGCAGAACCTGGGGAGGAAGCGTATGGTACAACGGGTGACAAAGGCTATGTGGAGATCCAGGCAGATCCCGGAATCTATGTAATACGGGAAGGAAAAAAACCTGTAGGAACCGAATATTCAGGGGAAAAGGATATTCAGCTTACCATCAAAGCGGGAGAAAAAAAAGAGATTACTGTGGTGAATGCAGTCATTGGAAAAGGTTCTGTAGAGTTTTATAAGAAAGCCCTTACATGGGAGAGTGGACCGGAACCATATGGACTGAAAGGGGCAGAGTTTACGCTCTATGAAAAAAAGGAAGACGGTTCCCTTATAGAAGTAAAGACAGTGACTTCCGGTGACAAGGGACTGGTTCAGTTTAAACCTGTTACCCCGGGGCAATATGTGGTAAGGGAAAAAAGCGCCAATGGTTATATTCTGGATCTCAATGATTATCCGGTAATGGTGGAAGCAGGAAAGACCTCACAGGTAAAGCCAGGAGACAATGTTCTGGTTAATACGTTAAATCAAGGCAGTGTTCATGTGAAAAAATGGCTGCAAAGCGATTCTGGAACTTATATTCCGATTCCAGAAGCTTATCGGAACAATTTTAATAACAGATTCTGGTTTGAGAAATCCACAGACGGAACGGACTGGAAGCGGGTGGATACCAATAGAGGAAGCACGTTTTCTCTGGGGCAGGACAGTGGTTTTGAAACCATATTACCCGCCTTTACATCGGATAATAAAGCCATATTATACCGTCTGGTGGAAGAACTTCCGGAAGGGTTTCAAGATGGAAATGCCCAGGAGGATGGGTTTTACACAAAAGTGGTGGAAGGGAAAACATATCTGTATAAAGAGTTTCAACTAACCCCTTTGAAAGAGACAAAGCTGGATGTAAAAAATGACAAACAGGGAACTTTAATTCTCCAAAAAGAATCCTGGTCTCCAGAAAATGGCTGGTTAAATAAGAATGGTACGAAAAATGGGCTTCAGTTTCAATTATATTCTTCCGATGAGAATGGAGGAGATATAAGGGCGGAAGTTGGAGGGGAAGTCTTAACTACAGACTGGAGCGGACAGATTCATGCAAATAAGCTTGATGTAAACCGGCAGTATTACTGGCATGAGGTGGATCATTCTTCTTATCTGGAGGCGGAGAATCCGGAGAAGGTAACAAGCCTGGTTGTTGACGGAACATCTTTGCCGGTAATTGGACCGTTTAAAGTCAGTCGGCAGCAGGATACTCTTATAAAGGCTTATAACATTACCCAGAAGGTGCCTTACTGGCTTTACAAATACGATATAGTTGATGAGTATTCCTCGATTTCTGCAAAATTTCAGATAAAAAAATCAGGAGATCCAGGGGAGGGAATTACAGTAGATGTTTCCCGGTATAATGGAACCATGGTTTTGCTTGATCCTGGAACGGTTTATGAAGTAAAAGAAATACAGGCACCGGAAAACTATGTTATGAGTGAGTCATTCGAAATTACCACCCCAGAGGGACCTGTAACCAGAGCTATGATGGAGGAATGGTATGACAAAGGGAAACGGTTAGAAACCAAAATTTATAACAGACCTTATAAAGAAGTTAACATAAAAAAGATTCAGTATCAGGCGGATACAACCCTGTTACGCGATGTACACATACCTTATGAAGTATATCAGGATGGGGCTCAGGGGCTGGAACGGGTGGAAATAAACACCGACAATCATGTTCTTATGTCCAATCAATACGATTTCCTGGCACCAGGGGAATATTACTTTAAAGAAGTAGTGCCGGAGGGAAATATTAATCCCCTGTTCCTTCTTCCGGATCAGAGGGATGGGAAATACGATGGATATAGAATTCTAAATTCTCAGGTTTATTACGGGCCTTTTACGGTGACTGCAGCAGAAAACCAGAACAATAAGAAGATGGATGTTACCATTGACGGAAAATGGACTCCCTTTGAGAATTATCAGAATTCAGGAAGAGTAAAAGTTATAAAAAAGGATGCACTAAGAGGGACTTTTGTAAAAGATGCAGTGCTTGGTATCTTCCGTGAATCAGATTTTAATCCGGAAGACTGGCAGTCCAGTATACAAAATCCAATCCAGGAAAAAAGCACAGAATGGAATGGAGAAGTGGTTTTTGACAGCCCGGATTTAAAGATATTTAATCCGGATGGCAGCAGGATTAAATATGTAATTGCAGAGATTCAGCCACCTTCCGGGTATTTACAGTCCTATGAGGTACTTTCCACAACGCTAAAGGAAGGCGTGATAACTGAAACGGTAAATGGAGAAGCCGGAGCAAAAGCTCTTGTAATTGAAAACGAACCAAAGCTGACTTTGAGAACCCAGAAATACTGGGTGGACGGCTGGAGTGACCAGTTCTATAAAAACCACAGGATACTTGGAAATGTGAAACTGGCTCTTTATAAAGTAAATCCCCAAAACCCCCAGATTGCCGACTATGTAACCACAGAAATCACCAGCCCGTTTGATGGAATGGCGTCATTTACGGATATTAACCGGAACGATATTTATTATGTGGCGGAAGTTCAAGTTCCATCCAGAGAGGAAACAGGGCTTTCTTTTGACCTGAATATGGGAGAAAAAATTCCACTGCCCTTAGAGCAGGGAAATCCTGTATCCGTTATTTCCGTTCAGGATTTGGAAAACCGTTACAATGCGGTGAAATACACAGGAACGGATTTATCCCACACCCCGGATTCTCTGGTTCAGAAAACAGATCCCATCTATAATTACCGTTCCTGGGTTCAGTTTCATATTAAAAAAATCTGTACAGGAGTGTATGCGGATGGTACAAAACATCAGCCAGAGCCGGTAAATGGTGCCAGATTTACGCTTTATAAAATGCTGGAGGATCGTAAAGATCTGTCTTCCATTGAACTGGAGGATTTAAAAGATACAGCCAGATTTGAGCCGGTAGGACAGTATGAAAGCGGCACAAGAATCAATCCGGAAACCGGAGTACGGGCAGATGGAGAGTTTGATACGGCGATTTTAGAGGCTGGAAAGGTATACTGGCTGGTGGAGGAAAAACCGGCGGAAGGATATATCCTGCCGGAGGGTCCTGTAATCTGTGTGGTATTCGTACCAGAAAACCAGGGATATACAGGAAAAGATGGAATACAGCATCCTTATACAAATGGACGGGATAACAAAGCTGTTGAAATTAAAAATATCCACGGAGAGGGATCCGGTGGATTGAGCCGTTATCATTTTCAGATTGCTTTAAATAAGTGGTTGAAAGAGGAAGGTGCTCAGAATAACTTAACTCTTTTAGGGGGAGTCCGATTCCGGATATGGCTGTTGAATCCGGTGACCAAAGAAAAGCTGTTTGCTATTGATGAGGTTGAGACAGGACTTGAGTCTGATAGCAACCATAAAACTGGTTACGGGATTACCCGAATTATCCGTTTCCAGGAGTTAGAGGAACAGATCAAAGCCAATGGGTGGAATCCGGAGGATATCCTGGACCTTGATTCTGCAAAGAATCAGATAAAGGCGACGTTTGCCCTGGAGGAAATTGGAACGCCTTCGAAAGTTAATCTTAATCCGGAACTTCATGAGCTTTCTGTTACAGTGCCAATGGATACGGATTATATTGATGATCAGTATTTCTGGAAAGAGGGCAAGGATGCAAATTACCGTCTGATTAATACTCTTTCTAAGGAATATCCGGTGAAACTGGTAAAGTACGGGTACGAACCAGATTCCAGCACATTTGGAAAAAGTGATGATATTCTCGATGGCATGAATATAGAAAGAACGCCTTTAAATGATGTTAAATTTGGGCTATGGCGCTATATATGGACTGAAGAAGGCTATATCTATGATTATATAGATACTTACACAACAAATTCAGATGGATCGATCAGGATTCCCGGAGGGCTTCCATCAGGGCGGTACCGGATAAAGGAACAGCTTACACCAGAACAGCAGAAATATTATATGACGCTGTATTCTGGAAAAGATGAATGTTTCCGTTACTTTACCGTGGAAAACTCGCCATTGACTGTTTCTGTGTATAACCCGAAAAAACCAGGTCTGGAAATTGAAAAAACAACCTGGAGAGGAAAGGGAAACAAGGAATTTGAGGGAATTATCTTTTCTGTTCGTGATGAAAACGGGCAGGTGCGGACAGCGGAAGTCAAAAAGCAAAAAGACGGAAGATATGTAGCCGTATTAAACGGACTTGACAGTGGACGCTACACCATTGTGAAAGAAGAATTAGACCAGAAAGCTTCCAGTGTGGTAACGGATCAGTATTTTGAACAATCAACAGTTTTGGTTGGTTATCAACCAGAGGTAGAACAGGAACGGGTAACTTTAAAGCCCCTTGATTCCAGTGTAACCCAGCGTGTGGTCAGCCATACGGTTAAAAATCCCCGGCTGACTGATCTGATCATCTATAAAACAGATGGGGAGACGCACAAGACAAACGAAGGGCTAAAGGGAGCTTTGTTTCAGTTGGATTACAGGCCGTTCCGTACTGATCTGGATTTTACTGAGGGCAGGCTTAACCAGGTAAAAGCTCCGGATTATGAAAAACCAGATCAGGGATTTACAAAAATATCAGAATCCTTATCAGATCAGGGAAATGGATCTTACCTCTTAAAGAATTGTGTACCAGGCTGGTACCGTATCACAGAAACAAAAGCCCCGGAAGGTTATACCAGAGATTCCAGCCCCGTGATCGTGGCAGTGACTGGAGAGATGGGAGAAGACGAAAAACAGGCGGAGATTTCCATTGAAAACAGAAAAAAGGCAGAACTGACAGTAACAAAAGTTCTGAATTTCGGAGATGGCTTTAAAGATGATTCTGATCTGGAAGAAAGACTGCCCTCTGAGATTTCGTTTGGTGTGTATACCCGTGTGGACGGTAGCTACAGCCAGGTACTTGGAGAAGACGGGAAACCCGTTCAGATTAAGATTAAGCAGTTTGTAAAAGCAGACGGTTTTTATAGCGGAAGCAATAAGGTTTTATTGCCTCAGAATCCACCTGGTGGGCGTTATTACCTAAAAGAAACAGAACATCAGGACTGGGCAGTTTCAGCCCAGGATCCTGTTGATAGAGGAGAGCTGCTTGCAGACGGATTTATTGATATTGGAGAAGTCCGGTCTGGCATCCCGATTGGAATAAAGGTAAATAATGTTTACGCAAAAGCAAAAGTCAGAATTACAAAGGTAGACGCTGCAGACCAGGATAAAAAATTGACTGGTGCATCTTTTGATCTGTTTGCAGATCCGGAATTTCACAATCGGGTGGCATCATTTGAAGAAATCCACAAAAGTGGTGTTTATGAGGCTGTGTTTTCCACAAAACTCTATCCGGAAGGAACTTATTATGTAAAAGAACAGCTTGCCCCGGCAGGCTATAGAAGAGAAGAAGCACCTCTTCCAGAAGGCGGTCTTGTTGTCCAGACAGGAAAGACCACGGAAGTTACCCTTAACAATCAAAGCGGTGTGGATTTCTGGATTACCAAATACAGCGGTGCCGGGGAGCAGAAAACGCCAAAATCAGGAATCGCATTTGAACTCTATCATCAGTCTGTTTCCGGGGAATGGAATTATGTTTCCCAAGAGGTTACTGATGAGCATGGAACTATTTCTTTCCTGGGATTGCTGCTTCAGCCAGGGGAGTCTTACGGAGTTTCAGAAGTTGTAGAAAGGCAGCAGGGATTCCCTCTGTACGAAATGGCTGATTTCAAGGGAGAAAAAGGGCCGCTTTCTTCGATAACTGCAGATGGAAAGAAGATTTATGTATTAACTGATGAGACCACTGTTTCACCAGGGGTGTACCGGTTCCAGGCTCACAATCAGGAGGCAGTCCCGCTGACCCTCTTAAAATATGACTGGAGCAGGCAGGAAACACCAGATCCCTCGATAAAGGTCTTAATGAAGGTTACGGATCAGAAAACTGGAAATCAGGTGGGAGAGCCGGTTGAAGTGCCTTATGGCGAGACACAGACCAGCATTTATCTGTTACCTGGAACTTATAAGATTGAGGAAATGGAAGTCTCAGATAATTCTCAGGGGTATATTATTAACCGGGATGACATCAGAACTACTTATGAAAAAGAAGTAACAATTGAAAAGGGAAAAGTCCCCGCACCTGTAGATTTCACCAATATCAGGCAAAAGACAGAAGTGGCACTGGAAAAGACATCTCCAGTAAAATCCATAAAGGATGTATGGTGGAACGATAATCAGGAGGTGACTTATACACTTACGCCTCATGTGACTAACACCATTCCTTTAGATGGATTTACCATCAGAGATACTGGCATTACCATGTTGGATGAGGGGAAAAATGTTTTACCAGAGGCGGATTATAGCTATGAAACGTATTCCATAACCTCGGTTGAGCCAGGGGCATCCACCCAGAAAAACTGGATCAGGGATGGGAAAACAGGTACCATTCTGGCAGATGTCATCTTCTACGATTTTGACGGAAACCAGGCAGGGCGTGTGCACACGGTAAAGGTATCCGGTGACAATCCCATTCCACCAGTAAAACCGGAGGGAAATAAGCCAGTTCAGTCTTTTGAAATCCGTTACCGTGATGATAGTTTAAAAGCATCAACCAAAGAGTCCTATATTCTGGGTCAGGATTTTACTCCTGGAAAAGTCGGGGTAACTGTGAAGTTAAAGAAACAGGATGCCAAACTGGCAGATGGTTCTTATAAAGAAGAAATCAAATACATTCGGAACAATGCAGAGGTTTTGGAGACTTACCGGAAATGGGATCGGACTGGTACCTTAATCCAGAAGGCAGAAACATTAAAGGCAGAGGCAGTTGCTGATATTTTGGTAGTACAAAGCCAGGCGCCAGTTATTTCTGCCCAAAAGCACGTAACACCGGTAAAGAAAGTTCAGCCTGGTGATACACTGAAATACACCCTGACTGTAAAAAATGAAACAAAAAGCCAGGATCCATCCATTGTACCTATGAAAGATCCCGTAATGATTGATGAGCTTCCAGATGGAATTACCGTATCAGGAATATCCCAGGGAGAAAACAGAATCTTGAAAGCGGTCCGTATTATCAGCGGACCAAAGGATATGGAACTGGTAAAAACCATAAAAAGAGTAGACCCGTTAACCGGGCGGGAAACGTTATTTCTTTTGCTGAATGGGGAGTTAAAACGCAATGAAGAAGTAACCGTAGAAGTGGAGGCACAGGTTGGCGGAAATATTGTTAGTTACGGAAAAAATATCTTAAATAAATTATTTGTAACCAGCAATGTGCTTCAGCCTCCATTTGCTCTGAATAAAACCGGTGCCTCCTTTATGATTGAGACGAAAACCGGCAATCAGTGGCCCAGTCCGGATCTGCCTTCCGAAGTGGTTTTGCCAGATGAAACATATAGAAACTACGGATATGTTTCAGATTCCGCAGAAAACTACATGGAGACAGATAATGGACTTCTCCTGTATAAAGAAGTAAAAGGAAATTTAGATACCCGGTATGTCTCCGGAACAACGGTAGGCAGAGTAGCCAAAACGGCTGGAGGGGAACAGGATCCCCAACGGGATGGCTCGGTGCAGTATCGATTGACCATAAGCAATGATTCCACCACCAACTACATTACAAAGCTGCAGCTTATGGATATTCTTCCTGCAAAAAGGGATTTAAACGCAGACGGCAATCATCGTCTCAGTGATTATCCGATTTCCTTTGATCAGATTGAGTCCATGACCATTGAACACATCAGCAGTGAAGAAACAGAAAGAAAAAGGGAGGATTTTGCCTATAAGATCAGTTATTCTAGTCAGAACTTTGATCGGATTGATGCCGTAAAAGCCGCTAAAGCAGGGGTTCTGAATGACAACAGCAACGGTTTTTGGACTGACAGCAGTGAGGATGCCACTGCCTTTCGAATCCAGATTACAGACCCCGGGTTTCATCTTGCACCAGGGGAAAATCTGGTGATTACCTATAAAGCAAACGTTTCCTATACAACAGCAGAAGAGCTTGATGAAGCCGCTTACGGATATGCAGTCAATGATTTTGCAGTTACCTATAGTTATCAGGAAGGAATGTCCGGGGTGGAAATTCCAACTGGCCAGCTTCAGAACAGTAACTGCCCCCAGGTTCTTTTGGTTCCGGAAGAGGCAGCCGTATCCGGTCGTTTCTTCATTGATGAAGACAACAGCGGCATTCAAAAGGGCAATCCGGCAGAAGATCATTTTCTGACCGATCTTCGTCCTGTGCTTGAGTCTGGTTATTTCCATGCAGGATTATTGAAGTATGGAAAAGACGGAGCGGAAGAGGTAACAGGGGCCATTGATAATCGTGGCAGGTTTACATTCCAGGGTCTGACACCGGCAAAACCATTTGGAATTGCTGGAAATAATTTTACCAAAGAACAGGAAGATCGCTGGTATCAGGGATCGTCTCTCGATGTGACCAAATTAAAAGGGGAACACCCTGCTCATTATCAGATCTTTGTGAATACAAAAAACATGCCCAAGGGATATGAAGATCTGGTTTTAAAACTGGCAAAGCCATATCAAACGGCGGCAGGAGAGAATGAAACACCAGGAAGGTCCAGACTTCCCCAGACCTTAAAGCCAGGGGGAATCAACTATGAAGAAAGCCTTGATAGTAATTTTATGGAAAAGAAAAACGGTTATTTTTCCGAAGATTTCTTCCTGTGGTCTACATCAGGCGATTATGATACCACAAAGGACATTGGTTTTGTTCCCTATCGTTCCGTAACGGTTAAGAAGACCGATCAGGAGCACAATCCGGTAGAAGGAGTGCACTTTACCATATACGGTCCATTTACCAATGAAGAAATAGAAACACTGAAAACGTCACCGGTTACAGATCCTTCTGTACTTTCCTCTCCTGCAGCAGCAGGAACCACGGTTATAAAGAACGGAGAGGCACTGTGGGAGGCTGGAGAACTACTCTATTACAGAAATTATATTATTGCAGAAGATGGTGCTCCTGCAGGATATGAGATGGAGCAAGCCGGATCTTCCGATATGGAACCCATGGATTCTTATGAAGTAAAAGGACAGAAGGCATGGATTTTAAAAAGTAAGGAGTTTCAGGTCGCAGCAGATCCTGTTTCAAGCACCGTTACTGTGGTGAATAATTATGGAACTGGTTCCCTGAGCTTTGATAAAGTGGACCAGGATACAGGAAAAATACTTTCCTCTGCCAGATTTTCACTGACAAAAGAGAAGGCAGAGCTTGACAACGCATTTTTAAGTTTTATGTCAGACTTAAGAAACAAATCAGAACAAGAGTTAAGAACCATGGGAATTACGGATTTGAAGCTGTCGGAAACTAGTGTGGAGTTTGAACTGGTAACCGGTCATGTGGAAATTCCCGGGATACCTTATGGAACCTATCAGTTAAAGGAGGAGAAGGCACCTGACGGATATTTAAGCCTCAATGGAAGCAGGGAATACTTCTTTACCCTGTCAGAAAATCAGAAAACGGCTGTACTGGGTAATAACAACGTCATCGAAAACCAACGGGCAGAGTTTGAAATCAGACTTCAAAAATCGGATAATCTGGGACGCAGTATAGAAGGGATGCAGTTCCAAATCCTGGGACCTGGAAAATATGACAGTACAGGGTTCTTATCTGCCTTTGGCATAGAGCGGTTTCAGAAAGAGGTGGATTCAGGACGTGGAGTATTTTCAACAGATCACAATGGATTGATCCGCCTGGGATTAAAACATGGAGATTATGAGATACGGGAAGTTCCAAACGATCAATATGATCCCATAGAGCCTTTTTATATCCGTGTAAAGCAAAATGGCACGCTTGAAATATTAAAAGCACCAGAACAATTGGTCCAGATATCGGCGCGGCAGCCGGTTACCCTGATTGTAACCAATCAGATCAGTACAGGAACGCTGGAGTTAGAAAAGGTTGACAGTGAGAATAAGACCTTAAGGCTTGACGGGGCAGAATTTACTCTGACCAATCTGACCACCCTGGTGCCGGGAGCCTGGGAACAATACCGGGCGGAAGTTGCTGGACTTGGAGCATCATGGAATGAGCAGCAGGTGAAAGGAGACACCATAACCTTTGTCCTTCATGAAAAAGGTATTATTGAGAACCTTCCCTTTGGTACCTACCGTCTGACGGAAATAAAGGCACCGGGGGGCTACATTCTGGGAACAGATCCGTGGACCAGAGAATTTACCATAGAAAAAGGACACAAGGAGGTGCGCTACACCAATTCCCGGTTGTTTGAAAAAACAGAAGGAGCTATTAAAAATAAGCCTTCCACCTTGACTCTAATAAAAACAAACGCAGTTTATGCAGATCAGAGACTAAAGGGAGCAGAATTTATTCTGAAAGCTTCGGATGGAAGGTATGCCCGTTTTGAGCGTGGGTCTTTTGCCGGATATACAGCGGAAGAAGGGGCTGCCACCACTCTTGTAACTGGAGAAGATGGTCAGATACTGTTAAAGAGAATTCCAAAAGATACTTATACGTTTATTGAGACAAAAGCTCCAGCCGGTTATTCCATTAATACCAATATTCCGCCATTGACATTAGACGGAATCCATGCTTTTGTTATCACCATTCAGGATGAGCGGCTTCCTGGAGGCGGCGGAGGTGGAGGCAGCTCAGACGGTCCGTCACCGGATAACCCGTTAGTTACCATTATTCCTGATCCGGTTCCCCTTTCGGATCTTCCAGGGAGTATGCCTGAGGATCTGATTGTGATCGAAGATGGGGCAGTTCCCCTTGCCGGACTCCCAAAAACAGGAGAGAATAGGAAAAATGCAGGAGAGGTGTTCATCGCTCTTTCAGGGCTTATGGCAATTCTTTCAGGAATACTTATGAAAAAGAAAAGGAAATACGAATAAAATAAAATAAAACCCATTATTGACTTTATTAAATGAACTTGCTATAATTTTTTACAAGCAGTGATCAGGCAAAGGGGCCGGAACTTCATAAGTTCTGGTCCCTTTTTGCCATTTTTTAAAAACTTAATTTAATAAAGCTGTTTGAGCATATTATAATCCAAGGAGGAAAGAAAATTATGTCATACGTGGATGAGGTTTATGACAGAGTCGTAAAACAGAACCCGGGAGAAACAGAATTCCATCAGGCGGTGAAAGAAGTACTTGATTCCCTGAAGCTGGTGATTGAAGCAAATGAGGCGAAATACCGTAAGCTTGGTCTTTTGGAGCGCCTTGTGGAGCCAGAGAGAATTATCTCCTTCCGTGTACCCTGGGTTGATGATCAGGGTAATGTTCAGGTGAATAAGGGATACCGTGTACAGTTTAACAGTGCGATCGGACCTTATAAAGGAGGTCTTCGCCTTCATCCATCCGTAAATCAGGGCATTTTGAAATTCCTTGGTTTTGAACAGGTATTTAAAAACTCCTTAACCGGGCTTCCAATCGGCGGCGGAAAAGGTGGTTCCAACTTTGATCCAAAAGGAAAATCAGACCGTGAAGTAATGGCATTCTGCCAGAGTTTTATGACCGAACTATCCAAATACATTGGTGCAGACCAGGATGTTCCTGCCGGAGATATCGGCGTAGGAGCCAGAGAGATCGGATTTTTATACGGACAGTATAAGAGACTGACTGGTTTATATGAAGGGGTACTCACCGGAAAGGGACTGAATTTTGGCGGATCTCTGGTTCGTACTCAGGCTACCGGTTATGGTCTTGTTTATATTCTTGATGAGATGCTCAAACACAACGGCAAAGAATTAAGCGGAAAGAACATCGTAATCTCCGGCTCCGGAAACGTTGCCATCTATGCAGCAGAGAAGGCCATACAGTTTGGAGCTAATGTAATTGCATTAAGCGATTCCAGCGGCTATATCTATGATCAGGCAGGCATTCAGCTTGATGTGGTAAAAGAGATTAAGGAAGTACGCAGAGGACGTATCAAGGAGTATGTGGATATCGTGAAGTCTGCTGTTTATACAGAAGGAAAGGGAATCTGGACCACTCCTTGTGACATTGCACTTCCTTGTGCAACCCAGAATGAATTAAACTTAGAGGATGCAAAGGCATTAAAGGAACATGGCTGTTTTGCAGTTGCAGAAGGTGCCAATATGCCTTCCACCAGAGAAGCTACTGATTTCTTCCTTGCCAATGATATGATCTTTATGCCAGGAAAAGCAGCAAATGCAGGCGGCGTGGCAACTTCCGCACTGGAGATGTCCCAGAACAGCCAGAGACTTTCCTGGACCTTTGAAGAAGTAGATGAAAAACTTCACGGAATTATGGTTAACATCTATAAAAAGGCAGCAGACGCAGCAGAGCGTTACGGCGTAGCCGGAAACTATGTGGCTGGTGCCAATATCGCAGGTTTTGAAAAAGTTGTGGATGCCATGATTGCCCAGGGAATCGTATAATACAGGCGTTTCACAAAAATTTTACTGGTATTGTCAGTGGTTTTGTTATATAATAAGCGATAAGACTTGAGGCGGAGTGTTCTTCGCCTTATTGTTTTCCTGAAATTCATCTTAGAAAACAGAAAGCAGGTGATGATTCTATGCACAAATTCCTGAGAACCATTGGTTTTAGTTTATACCAGAAGGACAGGGACATAGAGAAACTGTTGGATCAGTTCTGTGAGGACTTATCCGGTTTAAAACGGATTCAGATTGATGAAGAATCCAATCTTTGTGAACTTCGCAAGGAGGTAGCACCAGGAATGGGGGTTGCCATCTTTGGAGAGATGGACCTGGAAGGAAAGTTCCAGAGAAGCTATTATTATCCTTATTTGAACACCATTGACGTGACATCAGATGTTCCCTGTACCATTCAGCGTCATACCGAACGGGAGACTTATGCAGGTCTTTTAGATGAATATAAGGTTGGGATTTCCCTGATCTTTTATATAGACAATTCCTTTGAATGCAGAGAGCGTTTCATAGATCATCATTCTATGGATACAAGGGATGCATGCCTGTCAGGGCTTTCTGTGGAAGGGAAGATTCTTCTTCCTATACAGAAATCCGATAAGCAGAGAGAGAATGCCAGAGTTGCCGCCAAAGACCGTAACACCCTTTTGGAAGCGGCAAAGAACGGTGATGAAGATGCCATGGAGACTTTGACCATTGAAGACATTGATTTATATTCTCAGGCCTCCAGAAGAGCCATGAAGGAAGACCTGTATTCCATTATTGATTCCTGCTTCATGCCCTGTGGTGTGGAGTGTGACCAGTATTCCATCATTGGCGAGATTTTAAAGATTGATGAGAAGAAGAACCAGATCACCGATGAAGAAGTTTATGATTTTACGTTAGAGTGCAGTGACTTAATCTTTCATGTAGCCATTGCAAAAAAGGATCTGACGGGAGTCCCGGAGGTTGGACGCAGATTTAAGGGAGAGATCTGGATGCAGGGAACTGTGAATTTTAAAGAGAAAGCAGAATAATGGAAGTTATGTCTTGACGAAAGGCATAATAATGAATATAATAATGATTGCACTGTGTTACAACAATTATTGTAACACAGCAATGTTTCCGTAGCTCAGCTGGATAGAGCGACCGCCTCCTAAGCGGTAGGCCGGGTGTTCAAATCACCTCGGGAACGTTAAAAAAGAATGCCGAACTCCTTGGTTTGCAAAGGGGGCGGCATTTTTTGTGTCAAAAAACACACCCCTGCTATACAGGGGAGAACAATAATAATTGTGGCACAAAGACCCAATACGATTGAAAAAGCCACTACAAAAATATACTTATGAGGAGAAGTGTTACATCCTTTTGAGATTCCTTTCATTGCATGGCTGGTTTTACTCCGAAGAGAGCGATGCAGAAAGCGGCTTGAGGATTCTGGCATTTCTACCGATGAATTCAACTCAATTATGGAGAAAAAACAAGTTCTGAAAACTCATTGATTCAATCTACGCGTTCCACTTAGCAGTATATTTGCTCCAAACTCAGTTTTCGTAGCCTGCTACGCGTCTTCATCTGGAACAAACCTCCCACGAAGTATAGCGAGCTTCTTGAAACAAGCAGTTTTCAGACATGCCCAGGCTCCCACAAAATAATAAGGGAATATTGGTTTAAAAATTGTAAAATCAGGTTACTGCTCTATTCATGAATAGCAAAGGGAATGAATTGCCTTGCTCATCATATTCTGTGCGTTTGGATACGGAGAACCCCATATGCTGATAAAATCCAACTGCTTGCGGATTTTGTTCATTTACACAAACCTCATTGACAGAATGTTTTTCTATAGCATACTCTACTAAATGCTTTCCAACTCCCCTGCCTCTTTCCTCTGGGACTATAAACAACATTTCTAATTTTGTGTCTGCGATTCCCATGAATCCAACAACGTCATAGTCTGTGTTTTGGATAACAATTAAATGAGGAACTTGCAGCAATGCGTTTGGAATGCATTTAGAAATTTTCTGAATGTCTTCCTCTGAAAGGAATGAATGCGTTGCTCGTACTGAATGCTCCCAAATATGAAGCAGGCACTTTATTATGTCATTAGAACGCTCTTCAATTTCTTTAACGGTCATTTTCTCACCTTTGCTAATGTTTTATAATCATTTTCATACATCAAAAGATTTGTTCTAATTAAAAAATTCATCCAGAATTACGCAGGATTCCTCTGGAACAGAAAGCCATCTGCTGATGGTTCGTATTCCATTTGTAATGTCTGCCTTGGAAGAAACAATATGGAGGCAGCTTCCTTCCATAATACAATTATAATGCTCCGGTGGAATCTGTCTCTTTAACTCATTCAGTTCTTCTTCTCTCCACAACCGGCTGGAGGGCTTTTCCAAAGTGAATTTATAAACCATAGCTTTTTCTTCAGAAATTCTTAGACGGCATCCGTATTTTGCCTCCATATGTTCCAGAACAGGAGTCAGGGAAGAATCCGTAAAACGATATTCTTCTTTAAACGGCTGTCTTCTTCTTCTGTTGAGAAAAATATGTGCACCGCCGGAAAAAATCCCTCCTGTGCACAATGGAAGTATGTTGTGAAAATGCCTGCTGGCTTCCTGGTGCGAAAGGGAGGTTATGATAAAAAGAGGGGCAGTCTCCCTGTTCCTTTTTAAGGCAGATAAAAGAACAGAAGTCTCCCCCTTAAGTTCTTTGTAAGGAACATTGTCTCCATAAAAAAAGAACGCTTTGGGTTTCCATGGGATACGGAATAAAGGAAAACGTCCAAAATATTCATCAGCTTCTTTCAAGAAGAAAGGGTCAATGGTTTCAAATTCAGCCTGATCATCTGGAGCGTAAGGCAGACCACGGTCTGCAGGGGCAATCCATAGATAGATATCAGCGGGAAGGCAGGTGCGGAGTTCCTTTATAAGATTCAGATTCTCAGGCAGTCCGTAGACACATACAGAGAAAGAGATATTTTCCTTTATTAGTTTCTGGCACTGACTTAAAAATTTACTTAAAGTGAGATGTTCCGGTTGAAAAATGGCACAAAGCCGAAGTTTCTCCTTTTGCCCGCCTTCCATATCAAAGAGCTTTAGTCCTTTTCCAATGGAAACACTGAGATCAGTCTGAAGTCCCACGGCACCAATGGATTCCAGCTTACTGATCTGTGCCATGCCGGTCCAGTAATAAGGTTTTGAGAGAGCCTTGTTCTCGGGGAGTATAAAAACGGATTCCGTGTCCTGATCCGGTATACGGCAGATAAAGTGCTCAAACTTTTTCTGGTCTTCAGCAAAATCCGGTTTGGAACCAGCAGAACCATGATAGAAAATCATCTTCGCGGCCATCAGGTGTGATTCCTCCTTGTCTTACAACATTCAAAGCATTGTAAAATTTATCTTCTGTTTGTGTGAGTGCACATTTATTCCAAATAGGTACACCCTGAATTTATGATAGCATATTAAAGATTGGATTCCTAGTGAAAAATAAAACAATCAGGAGATTTTGTTTCTTATGGAGGAATGGCGGAATATCCATGTTCAAATACCATGAAATGAGTTATAATAGAAAAATACAGTTGGAATTGGCTGGTAATTGAGTTATAAAGGAAAGGCGGATAGGTTATATGACTGGTAAAAAGGTAGTTGCAGCAGTTCTTGCCGGAATGTTGGCGGCGGGTCTGTTTTCTGCTCCGGCAATGGCAGCTTCCAGGAAAAAGATCATGGAAGTGAAGATGAATGTCACAGCCCAGATTAATCCCGGAGAATCCATTGCAGGACAACAGGCAGAAGTTACGGTGGACAACAGCAGGGTTTATCTGGGAGACTGTGTGTTTATAAATGACGGGTTTCAGTGGAGTGAGGGAGATGTTCCCAGACTGGAAGTGAAGCTTTATGCAGAAGATGGATATTATTTCGCAACCAATGAAAGTGGCATTCTGGTGAAAGGCGCCACTTACATAAAGCAGAGAAGGGCAGATTTAAGCAGGACTTTGACCGTAACGGTTGAGTTTCCCAAGTTAGGTGAGTCAGGGGCGTCCGCTCAGACGTCTACCGGAAAAGAAGCACCAGGCGTCTGGATGAAAAATGAGACTGGCTGGTGGTATGCGTACCGGAACGGAGGTTATGCCGCAAACCGGTGGGAAAGCATCGGTGAGAAATGGTACTTTTTTGAAGAAAGTGGTTATATGGCGACCGGCTGGGTAGACTGGAACGGAAAACAGTATTACTGTGATCCGGAGGACGGACATATGCTGGCAGGTACGACTGCACCAAACGGGTCTGTGGTTGGCAGCGATGGTGCAAAGATTTCATAAGCAATTGACGGATAAAATGGGGCTGCATCTGTTTGCAGCCTGTATTTTTAAGAATGGAAGAACTGGTGTTCACCAGAAAAATACTTGTAGGATGAGAGATTCTATCATATAATAGCACGAAGGAGCAAATCGGAATGAGAGAAACGATGGCAGTAAGATTTTACAAACGCATGGCTTTGACCATGGTTTTGATTATGGCTCTGGTTTTGACTGGATGCGCAGGATTACCATCAGCAACGGGACCAGGCTCAGTGGAGCATTCTAAGGCAGCAGTCGGTTCAGATTTAAAGGTACACTTCATTGATGTAGGGCAGGGAGACAGTACCCTGATTGAGAAGGACGGACATTTTATGCTGATTGATGCCGGGGAACGGGATCAGGGACAGGGAGTTGTGTCTTACTTGAAAAAACAGGGGGTAGGGAAGCTTGATTATGTCATTGGAACCCATCCCCACTCCGATCACATTGGAGGGCTTGAAACGGTTATAAAGGCATTTGACGTAAAAAAAGTTATCATGCCGGAGAAAGCCCATACCACGAAGCAGTATGAACGTCTTTTGGATGCCATTGAAGAGAAGGGGCTTAAGATTACCCTTCCAGAGCCAGGAACCAGCTATGAGTTGGGAGAGGCAGCCTTTCAGATCATAGCACCGAACGGGAAATACGGCAATGAACTGAATAACTGGTCTGTAGGAATTCGTCTTGATTACGGAAAAAACAGCTTTGTCCTGTGCGGAGATGCGGAGAAGAAGGCTGAAAGCGACATGTTAGCCAATGGGCTTTCTCTAAAGGCTGATGTGCTGAAGCTATCCCATCATGGAAGCAGCACTTCCTCCTCCAGAGAGTTTATCCAACGGGTTAACCCGAAGTATGCCATTGTTTCCTCCGGGAAGAATAACGATTACGGACATCCCCATAAGGAAGTTCTGGAATTGATGAAAGAAAAGAACATACAGGTCTTTCGAACCGATCAGCTTGGAACCATTGTGGCAGTTAGTGATGGAACAGAGATTACATTTCCAGGAATAAAGGGCGGAGCAGAATCCTCAGAAGAAGTACCATCTGAGACGGTACCTGAGACTGGCAGTGAAGGGAAAGAGGGAGAGCGTGTTACTCAGGAACAGGAGTATGTGATTAATACAAAGACCCACAAGTTCCATCGTCCCTCATGCAGTTCTGTGAGCTCCATAAAGGCAGAGAACCGCAGTACATTTAACGGCAGCAGGGAGAAACTGGTTGAAGATGGGTATGATGCCTGTAAAATCTGTAAGCCATAAGACAAAGGCATGGAAGGAGACGTTATGAGATATACCATAGACCGGATAAGCGGAGGAATCGCTGTCTGTGAGGACGAGAACGGAGACAGCGTAAAGATAAGTGCTGCAGAGCTTCCAAAAGACGCCAGGGAAGGGGATTTGATTCTCCGGAAGGACAATGGCTGGAGCATTGATGCAGATGGAACCAGGGAACGCCAAGAGGCCATGGCCGCGAAGCTAAGAAGACTGATAGAATAAAGGGTTTAATTGATGAAGAATTATATTGTACTGGACCTGGAATGGAACCAGAGTGCAGGAGGAAAAGAAGATACCATTGAGCATTTTCCCTTTGAGATTATAGAGATAGGTGCGGTAAAGCTTGATGAAACGTTTTCAGAAGTATCAGAGTTCAGGCGGCTGATCAAACCGGAAGTTTATAAAGAACTTCATGAGAAGATTCTGGAAGTGACCCATATGGATCAAAAGATTCTTATGAAAGAAGGAATGGATTTTAAACGTGCGTTTCAGGAATTTATGGAATGGTGCGGACAAGACGCCTGTTACTGTACCTGGGGGTCCATGGATCTTACAGAGCTGCAGCGGAATGTCTCTTACTATGGAATTGAGAATCCATTTTCAAAACCTCTTCTTTATTATGACATACAAAAATTATTCAGCCTGCTTTATGGGAACGGGAAAGACCGGGTGTCCCTTGACATTGCTGTCTTAGATATGGGAATTATGGAGGAGCGTCCGTTTCACCGTGCTCTTGATGATGCTCATTATACCGGGCGGATCATGAGCAGAATGGAGTTTGAAAAGGTGAGGGAGTATTGGTCCACGGATTATTACAGACTGCCTCAGAATCGGGAAGAAGAGGTATATCTGGTGTTTCCGGAATATGCCAAATATATATCAAAACCATTTGAGACCAAACAGGATGCGATTGCAGATAAAGTGGTAACGGATTTAATCTGCTGCAAATGCCACCGTATGCTGCGGAAAAAGATCCGGTGGTTTTCTGTGAACCAGAAGTTTTACACGGCCCTTGGCTGCTGTCCGGTACATGGAAACGTAAAAGGCAAGATTCGGATGCGGCGTAATGATGATGGCCAGGTTTATGTGGTGAAGACCATGAAACTGATTGGTGAAGATGAGATTGATGAAATATATGAGAAGAAAGAAGAATCAAGAAAAAAGCGTGTAGAAAAAACGAAAGTCCGAAAACAGAATAAGAAGAAGGGGGCACAGCCCCTTTCTTAAATTTCACTTTCCTTCATACGGTATCCCACACCGATCTCGGTGAATATGTATCTGGGCTCTGCCGGATTGACTTCAATCTTACGGCGGATATGTGCCATATTAACCCGGAGGATCTGGTTGTTATTGTCCGCATACGGTCCCCATATATGGCTGATGATGTAGTCGTAAGTCAGAACCTTTCCGGAGTTTTCGGCTAAAAGAGATACCAGCTTATATTCAATCTGAGTCAGGTGAATCTTATGGTCGTGAAGAGTTACAAGACGTCTGGCAAAGTCAATAACCAGCCCTTCACTGCGGTAGGGAGTCTGTATCACGTATCCATCAACCGCTTTTACCGTAGGCTTACCATGGCGCAGTGCAGTACGGATTCTGGCTAAAAGCTCACTGGTGCCAAATGGCTTGGTAATATAATCATCTGCACCATAGTCCAGGGCAGCCACCTTTTCCTGCTCCTGGGTTCTTGCTGATATGACGATAATGGGAATCGTTGTCCAGCTTCTGACACTCTTTATGATATCAATTCCATCAAGGTCTGGCAGCCCCAAATCCAGTAGGATCACATCCGGGCACAGGGTGTTAATCAGTGCAAGACCGTCTCTGCCGTTGCAGGCGGTGTTGACTTTATAATCCTGCCTCTCCAATGCGCTTTCTATGAAATTACAAATATTCTTTTCATCCTCAATCATCACGATTGTAAACTTACTCATAAATATCCTCCCCTAATGGTAATGTAAACGTAAAAACAGCTCCATGCTCTTTGTTGGAAGCGGTAATTCTTCCGTTATGAGCAGCGATGATGGTCTTACAGATTGAAAGGCCAATTCCCATCCCCTTATGGGAATCATAGCTGTTGTTAGGCAATGAAGTATAACCGTCAAATAAAGTGGATAGTCTCTCCGATGGAAG
Organism: Clostridium sp. HBUAS56010; assembly: GCF_007115105.1. GTDB lineage: Bacteria > Bacillota > Clostridia > Lachnospirales > Lachnospiraceae > Lacrimispora. The sequence continues at coordinate 52,269 of NZ_SULJ01000013.1, read as the reverse complement.
CCCGATTCCCTGATCACTCACATCAAACCAGGCATATCCATCATGAACAGAGATGGACAGACAGATTGGCTCTGTGGAATTGGAGTGATACACTGCATTTTCAAGAAGGTTGATAATCACCTGCTCGATTAAGGTAGCATCCATGGGAACCATAATCATCTCGTCAGGAACCTTTACATGGACTGTGGCATTGGGAAGTCTCTTCTTAAAGCGCTGGAGAGCTTCGCTGACCACTTCCTCAAGCGGCTCCATCTGCTTTGTTACATGTGCACCTGTATCCCGTATTCTTGTAACACTAAGGAGATTCTCCACCATGTTCAGCAGCCAGTTGGCATCCTCTTTGATGTTGGATACCAGACTGGTTTTTTCATCTTCCGACATGCTGGTTTCATTATCAAGATAAGCACTGCTGGCACCGATAATTCCCGTAAGAGGGGTTCTAAGGTCATGGGAAATAGCCCTTAAAAGGTTGGCTCTCATGGTTTCTTTCTCTGCTTCCATGAGAAGCTTTTCCCGTTCGCTTAAAATACGGTTCTGCTGTTTTAAATGAGTGGTGGTAGCACTTGTAATGGTTGAAATAACAAGCAGTGTAATAAAGGTAATGGAATACCCGATTCCGGTAAGCTTAAATTCCATGTAGGGGTAAGTAAAGATATAGTTGACACAGATAATACTGATAAATGATGCAACTAACCCCGGAATATAGCCATTGGAAAAGCGGGAGATTAAAACCACTGCCATGATATAAACCATTCCCACGTTATTGGTAAAACCGCCGAACAGCACAATCATGTAAGAGATAATGGTAGCTGACATCAGAAAGACAAATGTCGTTATCATATTACATGCCAGTTCTTTTTTCGTCGGTAACTTAAAATTCTTCATGTCCTCCCCCTGATAGATTTAACGGAATTTTAGCCAGCCACCCCGCCGGCCTTTCCGTTTTGACGTAAACGAACTGCGTCTTTGTTCTAAGATACTGTTGAATTCATCGACTGAAACCCCGGAATCCTTAAGTCGTTTCATACGTTGTTCTCTTCGAATTATGGAATCTTCCCTGTCTTTGCGTCTTTTGTATAGAAAAAAAGACACAATTGCACCAGTCAGGACCAATATTCCGACTCCTCCAAGGACCAGCCATGCTGCAAGGGGAATCTGAAACGGCCTTAGGGCTTTCTGGCGGTATTCTTCAGAAACACTGGCAGCAGCCTGCCTGGATTTGGGTAATGTTTTTTCTGCGTCTTCTGCAGGAAGTTCTTTCTTCTCCGGGACCTTTAACAAGTCTTTATTAATCTCCAGAAATGTGCTTCCAACCACCCGGTCATTGTAGCGGTAGTTTATTTTGGCAATCGCACCCTCCGGGTCACCAGGAGAAATGTCATAGCTTAACTCCGCCTTTGCATCAGAAAAATCTGCGGTTTTTGGAAGGATAATGCGGCTGTTGGGATCAAGCACCAGTGCTTCCGGCCTTTTAATTGCAAGTCCGCTGAAACTTAAGTCGCTGGTAATGGAACTATAAGTATTTTCATAATCTGCAGCTTTTAAAGAGACAAAATGATCAAAACCAAAGTCCAAAAGGCGTTTGGTATCTGACCAGTAAAGAGGGGTAGACCCTTTTAAAATTACGGTAATCAGTTTCATTCCGTTTTTTTCTGCACATGTAACTAATGTGTTGCCTGCCAGTGTGGTATAGCCTGTCTTACCGCCCACAATACCGGGGTAGTAATAGGGGCTTGATTTTCTCATCATCCGGTGTCCCGGAGAGATAGCGAGTCCCTCTTTGTTGATGGAATTAGGGGGGAGCTTATAATAAGTGGTGGAGTCAATCTCTTCAAAAACCGGATTGTCAAACGCCGCTTTTGTAATTAATGCCATATCATAAGGAGACGTATAATGATCCGGATTATTCAGACCGCTTGGATTGGCAAAATGTGTGTTGGTGCACCCCAGTTCCTTTGCTTTTGCATTCATCATATCCGCAAATGCTTCTGTACTGCCGGCAACATGTTCGGCAAGTGCATTGGCAGATTCATTGGCAGATTTTAAAAGCAAAGCGTAGAGACAGTCTTTTACAGACAGTTTGTCCCCTTCGTTGATTCCGGCATTGCTGCTTCCGGATTCCACATTAAACACTGCATTGCGGGAAAATGTTACGGTCTCGTCCAGTTTGCAGTTTTCAATTACCACAAGGGCTGTCATAACCTTTGTAATACTGGCAGGGAAATACTGGCTGTGAATGTTCTGTCCCCAAAGAACGGTTCCTGTGTCTGCATCCATAACAATAGCCCCCTGTGCATTCACAGACAGATCAGAAGGCCATTGTGCCGCCGCCTGGGCTGTCCCTGCAAAGGAGGATAGAAATAGAAGCATACATAGGGAAAACGTAGATAACCTTTTTGTAAATTGAGTCATATTGGATAATCTCTCCATAAGTTCAAATTCAGTTTCAAACAATTCTCCAGTCTACAGTATAGGGTATTTAGGGTAACAAGTAAAGATTAATCGGCATTTTTCCCGTATTTATGTGTCACAAACAGGCAGATAGAGATGAGAATCAGGACAGAAAGGAAGAAAAAAGACGCAATTAGGAAGACTGTGTCGGAAAAGAATCCTTCCGGGACAATGTTAATGAGCATATCGGTAGAGGGATCCAGCATCCATAAATCATTTTTAAAGAACATTTCATGGAAAAGAATAAAATATCTGTTAAAATCAGTTGAGATAATAAATGAAACAATAGCTGTAAGGAGAAAGAAGAGTCCGCTTCCGGCGCATACTGCACGTGGAAAGGTTTTCTTAAAACTGGTTTTTAATAAATAGAGCAGAATAACACAAAAAGCCATTATTAAAAGGCAGCCTTTTCTCATGGCAATACCTCCTAAAAACAGCCCTCTCACATCTTCCATGTGAGCAATTTCCCTTGCATTAAAAAACTCCCGTTCCAAGCCGCCCATGGTGGTGGTGACATGGAGATCCGCTCTTTTTCCTTTTAAATATAACATCATTTCATCTGTGACCTCAAGCAGATCGTCCATGGTCATGGAGACTGCATCGGTAACCTGGTATTTGCTGTATTCCGCTTCAAAATATCCTGGAACCCAGTAAACAGCAGCTTCTACAGAGGTAAATAATAGAACAATCATAAAACAGATTGAAAAAACAATTCCGATGGTGTATTGCAGCAGCCGGTTCATGATTATTCCCCTTTCATGATTTGTTTTTCGTTGCAGTGGGCAGATTCCAGCGGTAATGAGTTGCCAGAAGGCGAATCAAAACTACGGAACAGGCACCAGCCAGCATGGCGGCATTGCCATTAATGTGTTCTAACAGGACGGCATAGAGAATGGCGCCTGTGATAGAAGCAGAAGCGTAAATATGCTTACGGAGAACATAAGGAGTCTGACCTGCCATAATGTCTCTTAAAATTCCACCTCCCACTCCCGTAATGACACCCAGGAATATCGTGAGAAAGTGGTACTGCCCATATCCGGAAAAGATGGCAGTATCAATGCCAACCACGGTAAAAGCACCAAGTCCTATGGCATCAAAGATGTTCATGACCTTTTCATAGGTTGCCATGGAACGGCTGGCAATGATCTGCTGGTTCAGCCGGACGATTACAAATAAAATCATAACCGTAAAAAAGGCAAGTAATACATAAATGGGATTCTGAAACAGCGCAGGAGGTACGTTGCCGATGATCAGATCCCGAATCATTCCGCCTCCTACTGCTGTTGTGACCCCCAGGACAATCACACCCAGTAAATCCAGTTGTTTCTTAATGGCAATCATTGCTCCGGAAGAAGCAAAAGCAATGGTGCCGATGACTTCAATGAAAAAAAACAGGGAAAGTTCAGCTTTCATGGATAACCTCCGGATTATTCCCTTTTTATAAATTAAACAAAGTATAAGAGTTGGAGGCGGGTTTGTCAATCCCCCTAAATTTTATGAATTCCCATTAGCCCGATTCCAAGCTGAAGCGTCATAAAGAGAAGAAGCCAGAAAGAAGTAAATATTATTTTATAAATACCCTTTTCCCCTCTGTTCTGTTCCCAGTAATTCTTAATTTCTTTCCGTTTCAGAAAAATGAGAATGACTGCACCAAGAAAGAAAGAACCGTGAAAAACACCAAAGAGAATCTGCTGCAGCGTTTCATTCAGTCTGCCGACCGCATAGGACCACAGATCACCAAAGACGAAATTATTGATAATATGCACGATAATAGACCAGTAGATGGAATACTCCATTGCCACATATCCCAGTACCAACCCTACGGCTGCCGCAAATATTCCCTGAATCAGGTTTCCGTGAAAGGCACCAAATAAAATAGCGGAACATACAATTGCCGTAGTTTTTCCAAATCCTTCAAAGGCTCTCATGACAAAACCGCGGAATATCACTTCTTCTGCAATAGGGCCAAGAAAGGAGACATACAAAAACATGGAGAGCATTGTACTTTGTCCGGTTGCCGATTCGATTTCAGCCATAATACTGTATCCAAACAAGTTGAGAATCGATTCGCTTCCTGCACTGATTACCATAAAGATCGCTTGTGCGGACATAAATAAGACAAAGTTAAAACAAAATGAGGAAATCTTCATGGACTTATTTTTATTGAATAATTTCTTGGAAAACTCCTGTTTCCGAAAGTAAAAAAATAAGAGAAGAAGACCGAGTGCAAGAGAGATTATCATACCCATACCACTGTTCATAGATTGTTCCAGTACGGCATTGACCTTCTGATCCAGTTCCGCATCTTTGGCGTAATGAAGTGCAACCTGTATGACTTTTATGAGAGGAACAAGGATACTGACTGCCATCATAATCAATTGATAGATCAAAATTCCTTTTGCAACACCATTGGTATGTTTTTTGATTTTTATTTTTTCATTCATAGGAACCACCATTCTACCGCTTCCCTGCGGTTTTAATAGATTCAATATAACATCAGAACAGTATGAACGGTATTTTTTGTTGTGAATGGTGGCTATTTTGTTGTGAAAAGCAATTCAAGCGTAAAGATACCATTATGATAAGACACATTCATCTGTCCATAATATTTCTCAACTGCCCGTTTTATATTGCCCAGTCCGATTCCGTGCTTCCCGGGATCCTTAGTAGTAACAAAGAAAGAGCCGTTTTTGTGGACTTCTTTCGCAGGATTTTCTATGCGGATGTACTGCATGGCGTTTTGATTCACAAAGGATACATGAATCCATTTGTCCTGTCCCCTTAACTCTTTTTGAGCTTCAATGGCGTTGTCAAGGGCATTGGCAAAGATGGTGCAGACATCCAGCGGGTCCATGTGATGAAAGCCTGGAATTCCCTCTGCCGTCAGCCGGATTCCCTGTGTGGAAGCATAGGAGTCTTTTTCGTTTATAATGGCATCAATAATAGGATCTCCCAAGTGAAACCGTTCTCCAGGGTGATTGACCACATCATTGAATTCTTTGATATATTGTCTGGCTTCTTCAAACTGTTCTTTTTCTAAAAGTGTATAAAGAACCCCAGTATGGTTTTTTATGTCGTGCCGGATTCTTCTGGTTTCCTTTTGCGTCTTTTCAAAAGACTTAAAGTGTTTTAGCTGAGCATTTAAGTAGTATTCATTAAGAGCTGCTTCCCGTTCAAAGTGAGCCTTTAAGTTTCCCTGAATCGTGACTGCCAAAATGGCATACAGCATAATTCCTAAGATCGCAGTGCCGCATAGAATAAACCCTTTGGCTAAAGAAGGGAAGAAATGGAAATCATCAATAGCACTGAGCAGAAAGAACAGAACCAGTAATACGGTGCCGGTTCCCCATAATAAGGTATTTTCCCAGAAACTGCGTTTTTGCGGTCCTGAGAAATCCGGATACAGACGGTTCCACTGTCTCTTTTTTATGATAAAAAGAATCCACAAAATCCAAAACAAAAGATCCATGAGAATCCAGAAGGTGTTGTCAATCTCCAGTACCTGATCCATAGAGCCGTTAAACATGTATACGATCAGAAAGGGAATAAACAGGAGTGAAAGGACGATTCCTGTAATGGGAAAGAAAAAGATTATTCTGCGGCGTAGAAATATGATTAAAAACAAAAATGGAAGCAAAGCATTTGCTGTCTCCTGATAGGGAGAAATTGTGCCCAGTGTTTGAAAGAGGAGAAAACTCCCCCAGAAAAGTACCTGTCTCTCTCGTGTTTTGGGAGCTTTAATCAGAAAAACAGATTGGGCAATGGCGGTCATCACCATAAGAACTTCAAGCCCTCCCAGCCAAAGATACAAGTTAGCCATAAGTGTGTTCCTTTCGTTTTTTATGTTCGGTTAAGGCTTAACGATTCAGAAAATTCATCATGCAGTTCCGGAAATTCTCTGCGTTGGTACGGCTAAGAGGGATTTCTACACCGTTAACCATGCGGAGTTTTTTTGAATCAAAAGTATGGATATGCTGCAGATTCACCAGAAAACTGCGGTGAGGTTTAAAAAACATGGATTTGGGCATCTTTTTTTCTAAGTCCTTTATTTTTATGCGTACAAGGATTCGCTGCTTTGCTGTAATCACATTTACATAGACATTTTCGCTTTGAATATAATAAATATCGCTCCAGCTTAACAACTGGCTGTGTTCGCCCAGATTCAGACAGATTCTCTCATTGGAAAGCCGTAAGTTCTCCCAGTCTTTTAATGCTTTCCACAACTTTTCCTGATTCACCGGCTTGGTGAGAAAGCGGAAGGCATTGACTTCATAGCCCTCAAAGGCAAGTTCTGTATGGCTTGATAAGAAGATTAAAAACAGATCATGATTTTCTTTTCTAAGGATTCTGGAAGTCTCCAGTCCGTCGAGTCCAGGCATTTCAATGTCCATAAAAACAAGGTCAAAGGGGGTGGGCTGGGATTGGGCAGCAAGAAGAAACTGACTTCCGCTGGAAAAAAGCCTGATTTCTATAGAAAGCTTATCAAAGTATTCATATAAAAGATGCTTCATCTCTTCTTGAAACAAACGATTATCATCGCATATTGCAATCTTCATAACACTCCTCATTCATATCATTTAATCTTATTATACCATTCAAATCAAAACCAAACCATAAAAAGTAAAAAGCCAGCCAGGTGTCTCCATAAAATCATGAAAACTCCTGCTGGCTTTTTCGATTACTTACGGCGTAAGAAAAGTTTCACCAGCTCTGAGATGAGGATGACACTGAACGTAAGACCAAATATTTTCACCCACATGGCAAAACTGAGGGGGACGGTTCCAAAGAATGCCCCGGCAAACTGAATAATTAAAATCTGCAGAAAGAACGTAATGGATATGACCAAAAGCATAATCCTGTTTTTTAATAAATGTCTGAAAATACTTGTGGCATGAAGTTCCCGGCAATTAAATGCGTTAAAAAGCTGAAATAAAGCAAACAGAGTAAACAGCACCGTATTCATTTCCCCATGGGCAGCACCTAAGAAGTTAAATACATACTGACACAGGAAGATGACCGAGATATAAAGTCCAGTAAGACCGATTCTTAAAAACATGGTTTTTGAGATAATGTTATCGCCTCTTCCTGTAGGAGGACGGTTCATCAGATCGTCGTAAATCGGTTCCAGACCCAGAGTCAGGGCAGGAGGGCCGTCCATAATAATATTAATCCATAAGAGCTGCAGAGCTGTAAACGGCGCTTTTAAGCCCAGAAGAATGGAGGTGAAGACAACGATTACGGAAGATACATTAACAGTAAGCTGGAACTGGATAAAGCGTTTGAAGTTTTCATAAATGCCCCGTCCCCATGCAATGGCTTTTACAATGGTGGAGAAGGAATCGTCAAGAAGAACAATGTCGCTTGCTTCCTTTGAGACTTCTGTGCCAGAGATTCCCATGGCAATGCCCACATCTGCATTCTTTAAAGCAGGAGCATCGTTGATTCCGTCTCCGGTTACTGCAACCACGTTGTTTTGGGATTTTAACAGCTTTACCACCCGCATTTTAGTAGCGGGAGTGCTTCGGGCGATTACACTGATCTTAGGAAGCATCTCAAGGAGCTTACGGTCGCTTAAATCGGCAATATCATTTGCTTCCACAGCGATTCTTCCATCTTCCAGAATATGAAGTTCATCAGCAATGGCTTTTGCTGTAATAATATTATCTCCTGTAAGAATCTTTAGATCCACACCAGCCATACGGCAATTTTTTACAGCTTCATAAACATCAGAGCGGAGAGGATCGGAGATGGCGATAAAACCATCAAAAATCATGTCCTTTTCCATTGCATTATGATGAGCTTCCTCTTCATAGTTACGCATCTCTAAAAGCTCTTTATGGGCAAAGGCGATAACCCGCATGGCTTTTTTCTGCGCCTTTACAATAAAGGCTTCAATGGTTGTCCGCTTTTCCTGTGAGAGGGCGCACATGGCAAATACGCATTCCGGACTGCCTTTGACATAAGAAATAATTTTACCGTCAACCTTGCTGATTGTGGTCATATGTTTTAGTTCAGAAGAAAATGGAAAGGCATGGAGTACATCGTGGTCTGACCTTTCATCCTTATAAGTTTTTCCGCTTCTTTTAAAGGCGTCCGATTTCTGATAAAAGTTTAACATGGCACATTCTGTAGGATTTCCAATAAAGGAACCATCCGAAGCAATATCTGCCGTAGTATTTAAACAGATGTTATGAACCAGCCAGTCGGAATTAAGATCACTGGTTTTTTCTTTCCAGGAGTCATCATAGAAGGCGGAAACAGTCATTTTGTTTTCCGTAAGTGTTCCTGTTTTGTCAGAGCAGATTACATTAATACAGCCTACGGTTTCAGAGGCAATCATCTTTTTAACCAGAGCATTCTGTTTGGAGAGCTTGATAATATTAATGGATAAGGACACTGCTACAATCGTAGGAAGTCCTTCCGGTACTGCAGCAACAATCAACACAATGCTGGTAACAAACGCATCAAGAACGGTCTCCAGTGTCAGTCCGCCTTCGAGAGAGAAGGAGATCAGTTCTGAAACAAAGACAATAACAGCAGCAATAATTCCCAGAATGGTAATTGTCTTCCCCAGTCTTGCAAGCTTTTCCTGTAAAGGAGTGGAGGAACGCTCTGTATTGGTCAGTTCTCTTGCAATATGTCCAAATTCTGTGCTGTCGCCAACGGCAGTTACTACCATCTTTCCGTAACCACTTGTGATGTAATTGCCGGAATACACCATATTGGCACGCTCGGCAAGAGGCGTCTTTTCATCAATGATAAGCATATCTGCATCTTTTTTTGCAGGAACACTTTCTCCCGTCAGGGCAGATTCGTCAGCGGCAAGTTCGGAACTTTGCAAAAGACGGCCATCTGCCGGAATTTTATCTCCGGTAGAAAGAAGAACAATATCTCCAACAACAATCTCTCTCTGGCTCACCAGATGAGTGGTGCCATCCCGGATGACTTTAATCATGGCATCGTCACTGATGCGGGATAAGGCTTCAAAAGCTTTTGCGCTTTTTCCTTCCATAATGACGGTAATGAGCACCGATAGAAAGATTGCGGCAAAGATCCCCAGACATTCTAAAAAGTCTGCCTCAGACCCTGTGGTGGCACGGATCATGTTGACGAGAAGAGCGATCACCCCAGCCATAATCAGCATAAGAATCATGGGTTCCCTGGCAGCATCCGCAATACGCTTTATCATGGATTCGGGCTTTTCTTTTGTCAGGGTGTTGGCGCCGTATGTTTCCCGCTGTTCATCAACCTGTTTGTTTTTTAGTCCTGCTGACTCGTGTGTATTCAGCCGGTCCAGTAAATCTTGTGTGTTTTCCTGAAACTCCTTCAATGCAATGTTCTCCTTAAATTGTTTATAATAACAAAAACTCATACATAGCAAAGCGATGTATGAGTCAAAAAAAGCCCATGTACAGCGATTGCTATACATGAGTCTCGTTTATTAAGGCAAGCCAGACCGTTAAGGTCAGTGTGTTGACTTGACACGCAGAATATTCTGCGCAAACTACTCCCTCAAGTGTTTTAGTATCATAACACAAATGAATAATTTTTGTCAACTATCATTGGATTACTTGTCCTTTTCATTTTAACAGTTCTATGATAGATTATAAAACAGACAAAACATTTCCGGGAACAGGAGGCTGGTATGGAGAATGATTTTTCAAAACAGACAGCAGAGATTAATGAGACAATAAAGGCGCTTAAAAGAAAGCATATGTCAGGCTATTTTGTAAATGGAAAAGAAGAACTTTTCACACAGCTCTGTGAATTTATCCCAGATAAAACCACCGTAGGCTGTGGGGATTCTGTTACGTTAGAGGAACTTGGTGTGTTTGAATATTTAAGAAAAAGGGAGATCCGGTTTCTGGATAAGTTTGAACCATCTCTTACAAAAAAAGAGAAAAAAGAAATATACCGGAAGAATTTCATGGCGGATACATTTATTACAGGAACCAATGCTGTGACCAAGGCTGGGATGTTATTTAATATAGATGGCAACGGAAGCAGGGTTGCGCCAATGATCTACGGACCGGATCAGGTGATTGTTGTAGTTGGAACCAATAAGATTGTCAAGGATACAGAAGAAGCGGTGAAAAGAACCAGACAGGTGGCAGCTCCCCTGGATGCCAGACGTCTTGGAAAATCAACGCCCTGCACGGTTTTAAACCGTTGCATTGACTGCGGTCACAGGGAAAGGATCTGCAATGATTTTGTGTTGATTACAGGACAGTTTGATGAAGAGAGGATAAAAGTTATTTTTGTTAACGGAGAATTTGGATATTAGAAATGAGATTCAGGCAGTTCAGACGGCAGAGAAAAGAAACAGCAGGCAAACCAGATCTGTGGGTTTCCTGCTGCCTTTTTCATTCCAATATTAATTACTGCTTTTTTTGTTTCTTTTAATCACCTTAAGCCTTGTAAATTCCTCCCTGTCTTTTTCCTCCAGGGCATTGGTAATCCCTTTTGTAAGCGTTTCATAACGGGGAATGGTAATGTTTTTAAGGGCATTGGCACGTTTCTGGGTTCGTTTGATGCTGTTTGCCAGACGGTAAGCAGAATTTTCAACCATGGAGAGTTTTAAAGTCAATTCTTTTACACGCTCGAATTTGTACCGGGCTTCATCAAGAGATTCCTTTGTGCTGTAATACGCATAAGTCAGGTTCAAAGGCCGTTCCTCATGTTCCACCAAAGGGATCTCTGTTCCCATAATGCTCCTGGTCTTGATTCGGATGGATTCATCTACCGGAACTGCCATGGCAATGTCCTTTACATAATCAATGCCCAGCTCAATGTTGGCCTTTTGAAGAGCCTTATAGGCAGAGGTAAAGGTTTCATCAATCTCAGACTGAATGCCCTTTGCTTCGTCGATTAATTCCATCAGCTCTTTGATCAGGATATTCCGCTTTTTATCCATTAACTCATAACCCTGTCTGGCAAGAGCGAGAGAGTTCTTAGCAAGAATTAAATTTCCCTTTGTGGGAAATGTATTGGGATTCATAAGCTTCCCTCCTATTCTTCCGAAGCGTCAGGGGCGGTTTCCTTGTAGTACCGGTCTAAAACCTTGGTATCAATACGGTCTAATTCTCCTCTTGGGAGAAGTCCTAACAGTTCCCAGCCAATGGTAAGCGTTTCCAAAATATTTCGGTTGGCATGGTTTCCCTGGCCCACAAACCGACTTTCAAATTCTTTACCAAAAACCAGATATTTCTTATCAATGGGAGAAAGCTCATCTTCACCGATAACCGATGCCAGCGCTCTTGCATCACCAACTTTTGCATAACAGGAGAAAAGCTGGTTTGCCACGCCCTGATGGTCCGCTCTTGTAAATCCTTCTCCGATGCCATCCTTCATAAGACGGCTGAGGGAGGGCAGTACATTGATGGGCGGATAGATGGACTGTCCGTGTAAATTCCGGTCCAGAACGATCTGTCCTTCTGTAATATACCCTGTAAGGTCAGGAATCGGGTGGGTAATGTCATCATTTGGCATGGTCAGAATGGGAATCTGGGTCACAGATCCGTGTCTGTCTTTTACAATTCCTGCACGCTCGTAAATAGATGCCAGTTCACTGTACAGATATCCGGGATACCCTTTTCTGGATGGAATCTCTCCTTTCGAGGAGGAAACCTCACGGAGCGCCTCCGCATAAGCAGTCATATCCGTTAAAATAACCAGAATGTGCATTCCCTTTTCAAAGGCAAGATATTCTGCCAGAGTCAGGGCTACTTTTGGTGTAATAAGCCGTTCCACTACAGGATCATTTGCCAGATTGATAAACATGGCAACGTGATCGGAAACACCGCTTTCCTCAAAGGTTCTGCGGAAGAAATCTGCCACATCATATTTAACACCCATTGCCGCAAATACTACGGCAAACTTCTCGCTGGATTCTGCATCATCCCCAAGTGATGCCTGCTGAACGATCTGGGCAGCCAGTTCATCGTGGGGAAGACCATTACCGGAGAAGATGGGAAGCTTCTGCCCACGGATTAAGGTTAATAGTCCGTCAATGGCTGAGATTCCGGTACGGATATAATCTCTGGGGTATTCACGGGTTACCGGATTAAGCGGTTTTCCATTGATGTCCAGGCGGATATCAGAACCAATATCTCCAAGCCCGTCAATGGGTTCTCCGATTCCGTTAAAGGTACGTCCTAACATGTCCTCAGAAACAGACAGTTCCATAGGGTGACCCGTAAGCCGGGTATGCACATTGCGCAGTGCCAGTCCGTCAGTTCCCTCAAAGACCTGGATAATGGCCTTGTCTTCATAAACTTCAATAATTCTTCCCAGTTTTTTTGTTTTGCCCTCTACCGTCATTTCCACGATTTCATCGAAAGCAGCATTCTGGACGCCTTCTAATACGACCAGGGGGCCGTTGATTGCACTTAAGCCTAAATATTCAATTGCCATGTTCTGCCTCCTTTCTAGGCGTTTCTTTCAATGACGGAATCATAGAAAGCATCAATCTGCTTTTTATAATCATCGAAAAGATCCAGCCGGTCATTGGGAATGTCGTATTTTAAGGAAATGATCTTATCAAAGATAGGATCCTCTTTTAATACAGACATGGGCATTCCCATAGAAATCAGGGAACGGGCTTTTTTGTATAAATACAGGATCAGGTCCATCATTAAAAACTGTTTTTCCATTGGTACACAGGTATCTTCTTTGTGGAACGCATTCTGCTGTAAGAATCCGATCCGGATTACTTTTGAGATCTCAAGAATCAGTTTCTGATCGTCGGGAAGCATATCTCCTCCGATCAGTTTTACAATCTCCATCAGACTGCTTTCCTGGGTCAGTAAAAATACCATACGGTTCCGGTAATCCACGAATTTCTTATCGACATAATCCACATACCAGGGAGCCAGGTCAGTGAGATATTCAGAATAGCTGCTCAGCCAGTGGATTGCCGGGAAATGCCGTTCATTGGCAAGGTTTCTGTCCAGTCCCCAGAAACAGCGGACAAAACGTTTGGTGTTCTGGGTTACCGGCTCGGAGAAGTCACCTCCCTGGGGAGATACGGCACCGATGATGGTTACCGATCCTTCGGTTCCGTTCTGGTTCTGCATCATTCCGGCTCTCTCATAAAATGCGGATAACCGGGATGCCAGGTATGCAGGGAAGCCTTCCTCTGCCGGCATCTCCTCAAGACGGCCTGACAGTTCTCTTAACGCTTCTGCCCACCGGGAAGTGGAATCTGCCATAATTGCCACATGATACCCCATGTCCCGATAGTACTCTGCCAGGGTGAGTCCGGAGTACAGACTGGCTTCTCTGGCGGCTACAGGCATGTTGGAAGTGTTGGCAATCAGAGTGGTCCGGTCCATTAAAGGATTGCCGGAACGGGGATCAATCAGTTCTGTAAATTCTTCCAGAACCTGGGTCATCTCATTACCACGCTCTCCGCAGCCGATGTAGATGATGATATCCGCATCAGACCATTTGGCAATCTGATGCTGGGTCATGGTCTTTCCAGTACCAAATCCGCCGGGAATACAGGCAGTGCCTCCTTTGGCAAGGGGAAAGAGCGTATCAATAATTCGCTGTCCCGTAATTAAAGGTCTGGTAGCCGGGTACCGTTTTAATGTGGGCCTGGGCACACGAATGGGCCACTTTTGTGTCATGGTGATCTCTTTTTTTGTTCCGTCCCGAAGTTCCAGGGTGAGAAGTGGCTGGTTGATTGTATAAGAGCCATCGGCAACGACATCAAGAACGGTGCCTTCCACATCTGGAGGAATCATAACCTTATGGACAATCGCAGGGGTCTCAGGAACCTCAGCAATAATCGAGCCTGGGAAAAGGTGATCTCCCTTTTTCACAGTGATATGAGTCTCCCAAAGCTTTTCTTCGTCAAGGGATGCTACCTGGATTCCCCGGTCAATGTAGTGCCCTCCGGTTTTTGCAATCTCTGATAGCGGACGTTCAATACCGTCAAAGATGTTGTTTAAGATTCCTGGTGCCAGGGTAACGGATACGGGATAGCCAGTGGAAGTTACGGTTTCACCAGGTTTTAATCCACTGGTTTCCTCATAGACCTGAACCGTGGTTCTTCGGTCTGTCAGACCAATGATTTCTCCCACCAGGTGGTCCCGTCCGACGTAGACCATTTCATTCATTTTAAATCCGGAATCGCCCTTTAAATAAATAACAGGACCGTTGATGCCGGAGATTTTACCTGTGTTAGCCATTGGCGGTACCTCCCATTATATCCTTAACATGAAAGCGGAAATCACGTTTCGCTTCGGAAAGTTTCGTCTGGAACGAGTTATCAATCAAAATATGTCTTGAGGGAATAACGGCTCTGATCCCTCCCATGAAGGCGTATTCACTGACACGGATATCCGCACTCTGGGGAAGGGTTAAATCCATAACTTTCTCTTCATCTGCCGGATCAATATAGATTGTGATAAATTCCTTATTTGCAAGTTCTAATGCTTTCTTAATCTGAGAATTTAAAAGCGTGGTGTATTCCGGTGTTTTCATGTATCTGGTAAGCCGGTCTGTAAGTTCCAGAAACAGTTGATCTTTCAATTCATCCTGTTTTTTCCCGAATTCCCGTTTAATATTTATCTGTTCCAGAGACAGCTTTTTGTTGAATTCCCGTTCGATTTGTTTCTTTTCCAATGCCACCTGCTGTCCGGCTCTCCGGTTTGCGCTGGCCTGATGCTCCGCAAAGGTCTGTTCCAGAGCGGTAGTATATTCGTCAAGCATCTTCGCACTGCGGGATCTGGCATCTTCCATACAAAACTCCAGGAAATGCTGTAATTTTTCCTCAGTTGTCAAGATGACCACCTCTTTCTTATAGTTTTAATCCGATAGCTTGGTTTACATAATCTGTGATAAAGTTTTGCTTGCGGCCGGTACCGTGGCGGTCAGGAATTTCTATGATGAGTGGAAGCTTACGGTTTAACCTCACATCATCAATCATATCCGGAAATGATCTTCCGAATTTTTCTGTCAGAAGGATGATCCCGATCTCTTTGTCGGCCAGGACTTTATCCAGTTCACGTTTTAATTCAGCCTTTTCATGAACAACGGCACCCTCCACCCCAGCCAGCCTCATGCCGGCCCAGGTATCCAGGTTGTCGCTGATTAAATACATTTTCATGATTAAAGCTTACCAAGGATCATGAAGGAGATGATCAGACCATAAAGACAAACACCTTCGGCAAGCCCTACGAAGATGAGTGATTTACCTAAAATAGATCCGTCTTCACTAATGGCACCAAGAGCAGCACTTGCAGCTGCGGATACGGCTATACCGCCGCCGATACATGCCAGTCCGGTGGATAAGGCAGCAGCCAGATAGCCCATTCCTGCAACACTGCTGGAAGCACCTGCAGCTTCTGCTGCATAGGACTGGCCCTGGAACATTAAAACACTGGAGAAGATTAAGGTTCCAAAAAACAGCAATACATTAATGGAAAGAGCAGTTTTATAACGGCCCTTTGTTTTTTCTCCCATGGCAAATACGAAGAGGGGAAGGACAATACTTAAAATTAAAGCGGTTGCTAAGGTGATTTTTACTAACATGGACATAAGGTATACCTCCTAAGATGTTTTATATTTTCTTTCCGTATGGTTTAAAGGCACGGCCGGTGCCGCGGTAAAATCGGCTGAACAGTTCATAGTATTCCAGACGAAGTACCTGGATTCCTACAATCAGACCTTCCATGCCGCATACAAACAGGTTTCCCAACACAACGATCAGCCAGTTTACATGGCCGGCTTCGTGGCCGGACAGCATCAGTACCACTTCCATCATTGCCGCATGGCTCACTGCAAAGGCGCCTACACGGACAAAGGAGAGGGTATTGGAAAAATAACTTAAAAGAACTTCAAACAGTTCGAAAAATCCCTGAACCACAAACATCCCTTTTTCCTTTGGCATAATTCTTGCCTTTTGTTCTACCAGGTTGGTAAGCGGTTCTTTAAAGAATATAACAAGCAGCGGAAGACCAAACATAAGGATTAAAACGGCCGCCGCCGGAACAGCATTTCCGGTCATATAAAGGACAATGGTGAGGACAAGAGCCGCATAAAAGACAAAGCCAGCCAGACCGTTGGTATCAAAAAATGTTTTTTCCGGATCTTTAAAACGGTAACTGTTTACCATATTAAGAATCATGGAAAGGAGAATAATTCCCATTCCCAGGGATACAGCTACGATAAATACGGTATTCAGACGTCCAATAAATGGAAGCTCTGTCATATGTTCCATAGGTCTTAGCCAGAACGCATGAATAATATCTTCAAAACCAAAGATACTTCCAAAGAGGAATCCGAATATAGTGGAGAAAAAGCCACAGCAGGAGATGATGGCAGCCAGGTCAATCTTCTTAATCCGGTATAAAATCAATCCTCCAAGCAACAGGCAGAGTCCCTGTCCAACATCTCCGAACATAAAGCCAAACAGGAAAGAGTAGACAATACCAATCAATACGGTAGGGTCAATCTCGTTGTAAGCAGGAAGTCCGTACATATGGATAAACATTTCAAAGGGTTTGAACAGACGTGGATTCAAAAGTTTGGTGGGAGGGTTGCTCATGATGTTCTCCTGATCATCTTCCACAATGCAAAAGGTCTTTTCATCGTCCGCAATATTTTTCTGGAATGCATCCGCATCCCGATGGCTCATCCAGCCGCAGAGAATATAAAATGTATTTTTTTTCTGTTTGGTGCAGGCAGCCAGTTTTCTTACATTAAAATTGGTGGAAAAGGTGTCAAGCCGTTCCCTGGCAGCCAGCAGATCATCCTGTCTGGACTCCAAGAAAGAGGCAATCTGTCTTCGGACATCTTTAATCTCCAACTGTATCTTTTTCATGCGGTCTTCAATGGACTGGGTCGCTTCATAGGGCGTACCCGTATATTCATCCGGAACGATGATCCGCTCAAAGTGCATGGAAGCATAGATGGCATCAATTCGGTCGGAGATAGTCTCCGGTACAAAATAAACCAGCCACACGTATTCCTCATCTTCCTTACATTTGTAAAGTACCGTATCAATGGTATCGTATACATAGTTCTCAAACTTATTGTAATACTCATGGGTAATGCGGCCGAAGCGGAACTTGATATAGCGGAATTTAAGGATGGAACTTAAATCATAGTTCAGTCCGGTAAATGGAAGAATTTTCTCCACGGAATCTTTTAAGGAATCCCGTTTTGCTACTAACTCTTCTTCCTTTGATTTAAGTTCCGCTGTTTGTTTTCCAATCTCCTCAACAATCTTCACGGCTTGTGTAACAGTAACTTTGCCGGGTCCCGAGGCAATGGCATCAGGCGGCAGTAACTGGCAGAGATCCAGAGCACGCTGGTGGATATCCTTATAAGGATTGGTTTCCACATAAGGTCTTAAATCTTTCACCGTCTTTAATTCAGACAGTGCATTCTCCAAATGAATCTCATATCGGGATAAATAGGTGTCAATGACCCGGTCAATATCCTCCTTAGGTCCGGTGATACTTAAGAATTTCATCTTTTCTATCACAAAAAAACAACCCCCTTTACTGTTTTACCACATAGGAGATAATTTCATCCGGGTTCACACGGTACCGGATGCTCTCTATGAGGGTGACAACCTTTTGAATCTCCTCCTCTTTAAAATAGAGATAGGAATTCAGAGTAGCAATGGAATAGGGATTTTGCTGACTGGAGGAATGATGAATCTTATCAAGGACCTCCATGGTCAGCCGTTCCAGATTCGGCGCTTCAAATGTTTCTATATTAGCTTTCTGTCCATAAAAGGTGGTCTTTAGTACTCCGTAAAACTCCTCTATGGTTCCGGCCTCTGTCATTTTGGTAATCTGTTCCTTTTTCAAACGGTAATTGGTAGGAATGAGAAGGGAATAGATCTGCGCCGGCTGTAGCCGGTAATACTTTTTAGAACGGTAGATCCACTGGACATTAAGCAGGTCCAGCTTGCTCCCAAAGCATTGACTGAGAACTTCTCTTTCTTCCTTTTTTAAATGTTTGCCCATGACCTTCCATATGGTTTTAAAATACAAAAGATCCAGATGAACCTCGTAATCAAACAGAGTAGGTTCCTCTGTGTCTGCCAGACCAGACAGTAGACCGTGATAAACCGAGCCTTCTAAAGCTGCAAGAAAATCCCCCAGATTGGCGGAAGCGGAAAGCTTTCCCAAATCCAGTTTGGAATGGTTTTGAAAAAATTCCTCAAAAACAGAAAGATCGATATCCGGCTGATTGTTTCCCATGGCATTTCGGAAACATTTTTTCAGGATATCGATTTCAAAGTGCATAAAATACAGGTCTAAAAACTTACGCTGATTCACATTGGAAAAGCGGTAGAGCTTGGCAAAATCCTGGTAAAGGGAAAGGATCAGCCGCTGTTCAATCGCTCCTCTGTGAAGACCTTCGCCCTCCAGATCGGAAAAAAGACCCTGATAGGGTTTTAAGCGGCTTAAATATTCTACTGCGTCAGAAACCGTCAACAGGCCAGCCATCTCCCGAAATTGATTTTCCGTGATCATATGGCTCTGCATTGCCCTTATTTTGGTTGTAATGCCGCTGTAGGATAGCAAATCTCCCATAGAATCACTCCTTTATCATGGTTTGAAAAAGATCTTCAACGTACTGTTCATGGTGTTCCTTGTAGTGGGTTTCCAGTGCAGTCAGAATTTTTAAGGATTCGTTTCTCTGGGCTTTTAACTGGTTGTTCATCTCAGTCTCCAAGTCTGCACGAAGCTTGTCAATCTTAGCATTGGTCTGAGCCTCTAAATCGTTATCAAACGCAGCGGTTCTCTTTTCCATTTCTTTCGCAAAAGCTTTTTTGCGTTCGTTGGCGTTATCCATAATGGAAGTTGCTGCCGATTCGATATCAGAAATCTTTTCAATTACTTTATCCATATCGTAGCCTCCTTATCAATAAGTTTGTTGAATAACTTATTATATAATCATACTATATTTAAAAAAAAATACCAGTGTAAATCGGTAAAATTTACTAAATTTACAAGAAATTAACCCTACCTATAAATTATGCTATAGAATTATCGAATATGAATGAATAATAAAAAACGAAAAACAGAGATATTTCCACTCTGTTTTTCGTTTTAAGGTAATTATTCACTTGCTTTTGTTGATGTTTCAGAACTTTCTTCGGACACGGTCAGGAATTCTGTTGCAACATAAGCTTCTTTCTCTTCAAACTTGATGACGGTCCATTTCTCATCATATTTTTTCACAAAATCAATTACAGTTCCGGCTGCAAGGCTTCCAAGTCTTGTTCCTTCTGTAGAAGGAGTGGAACGGACGTTAAGCTTACTTTTGGTTGTATAAATTTTTTTCGATTCAGTCTCCTGTTCAGAAGTCTCCGGTGTATCGTCTTCTGTTGTAACTGCTTCTGTAGAAATCTGTGCGGTTGTCTCCGGCTGGAAAGCCTTTTTTCCGTCTCCTTTTCCAGGTACCAGTTTAATAAAAATCAGCACAAGAATTAAAACGGCTAAAAAAATCAGTGCAGGTTTTAAAAGACCGCTGACATCCTGGCTGCTGTTTGGAGACCGACGTCTGCTCCGGCCTCTGGAAGCGTTCCTCTGCTGCGGACGGGGAGATCGTTCACCTGTTTGTTTTCTTGGAGCTGTTCCGGGAACAGGACTCCTTTGGGGCTGTCTTTTAGACGGTGCGCTTTTTACAGAAGGATTACGGGGAGTTTCCTTTGCGCCCCCTTTATTGAATGTATTTGCAAAGGCGTTTATTTCCTGTGAAAGAAGCTTTAGTGATTCGCCTGCATCATAGGGACTGTCATTGCCTTCGTGGACTGCCTTGTTGCCAATCATACGAATTCTGTGATAGTGGTCTTTGGTGGCCTGGGAGATCAGACGTCCTTCAAATAACTGGTCAATGCTGTCAGCTAAATCGCCTTCTACAATCAGGGCTTTCTCTCCCAAATAGTTCACCATGTATTCCAGGGTCTGGCGGGCCTTAATCATGGACATATTATATTGCTTTTGATTAAGAAGCATCTCAGATTCCCGAAGACCCTGTTGAATTCTGATCCAGAATGTGTTATCTGTCGTTCCCATATATTTCCTCCTTTGCAAAAACGGTTATATTCGAATATAAAGATATTATACCCGATTCTCTGTGATTGCGCACCTGTTATTTTTCTCTAATTGGCTTATTTGCCGAATTTTGGTGCCTACTTGCGCCTCTTGGGGAGGATATGATACAATCACTCTGCAGGAAAGAAAAAGAGTTATGATAAAAGAAAGATGATACTGGCTGGAGGAATAGAATATGAGGTTACGTCACATACCAGGTTCGGAAGAGGAGATCGCCAAAAGTCCTTATGTGGTCCAGAATCCGGAAGAAAAAAAGGGAAACTGGCGGGAAGTTTTTTGCAATGATAATCCCATTGAGATAGAGGTAGGCATGGGAAAGGGGCGTTTTATTATGGAACTGGCATCCCTTCACCCGGATATTAATTATGTTGGAATTGAAAGATATCCCAGCGTATTGCTGCGGGGGCTTCAAAAAAGAGCAGGAATGGAACTTGACAATATATACTTTATGTGTGTGGATGCCAAGGATCTGTCTGAGATTTTTGAACCAGGTGAAGTGCAGAAGGTCTATTTAAATTTTTCTGATCCCTGGCCCAAGGATCGCCATGCAAAGCGAAGACTTACATCAGAGGAATTTATGGAAGTGTATGATAAGATCTTAAAGCCGGACGGTGTGGTGGAATTTAAAACCGACAATAAGGGACTGTTTGATTATTCTCTTGAGGCGATTCCAAGCGATATATGGCAAATCAGAGAATTTACCAGGGATCTCCATCACAGTGAGATGGGAAAAGGGAATGTCATGACGGAATATGAGGAAAAGTTTTCTTCAAAAGGAAATCCTATTTACAAACTGATTGCAGGCAGAAGATAGGGAAGATGGTGCCGGTGCATGGTTTTTTATAACCAGAGCACCGGATTTGCATATAATAATACAAAAGCAGATCCAGGTGCAGTGTTATGGGAATGAAAGATAAGGTTACAAATAAGCTTTTACAGGCAACCAGTGATAAAACAGAACTCAATAAGAAGATGCTTACTCTGAACAAATCATTTGTAGAAGTGAACAAAACATTAGGAGGAAAAATAGAGAAAAATAAGAAAAATAAATAAATAATAAAAAATAGTAAATAATTTGTAAAAAAGGTGTTGACTTTTGTTGAAGCCAGTTATATAATTACACTCGTGCTTGAGACAAGCGCACAGCAAAAAACAAAAGACAGGCGCCTTTAGCTCAGTTGGTAGAGCAGTAGACTCTTAATCTATTTGTCCGGGGTTCGAGCCCCCGAAGGCGCACTAAAAAAGTACTGTTTTTGACGACGGAGAGCGTTGGGGACGGTGCTTTTCCTTTGTCCGAAAAAAGAAAAAAGTGAAAGCCATGCAGGTGATGGCTTTCTTTTTTTGTGCAGAATTATGTTTCCTCTGCACCTGTTTCTTCTATAATAATAAGCCAGCGTATCTATCAGTCAACGGGCATGAATGTGACCGTACGCAATCATAACCCGGAAGGCAATCATAAGTTTCCCTGTTTCATAATCAGGATTCACAAGTAAGCAGAATGATTCAGTGCAATTATGAGCCGGTCAGAAACTATAAGAAGGATGTAGAATAACAGTCATGGAACATGATATGAATTTCCAGGGATTTTCCTTAACAAGCGTTAAGACAGATCCTCAATAAGGATGCTCCCGGAAGCTCTTTTGTTAATAAAAAAAGGTTTTGTGCTCCCAAAGCGAAATCAATCTTAATAGTAATTCACAATAAACTTGCAGATACATTTCCATTTAATAGGAAGAAAGTCGTTCTAAATGTGTACTATCAGGCTGGGAGCATCAAGCCAGTTTTCTCACGAACCCGTGGGAGATATTGGTGGTTATGTATATTCTTTCATGTATTCCTTTTAAAACACAGGTATATTAGTAAGTAATGACGGTGAAATTAAAAAAAAGAGTAAAAACGTAGTTAAGTTTCACAAATTATAAGCATAAAATCCCCATTAAATCCTAGAAAAATCTGCTAAGAAGAAAAAACTTTACATTTTCATTACTTTTTACGTTAAAAAATGGATAGAAAATTAAGAATTATAGTGAAAAAGTTGTTCCAAATGTTCAAACAATTGTAGACATTAATAAAATGTTATGAAATACCCAAAAAGTTGACAATTTTCGCGGATGAAAGTATGATACACCATATACCTCACGGAACATTGTACATCAAAAAGTACAATTTCTGCCGGTAGTAAATGAAAGAGAAAGACTGTCTCTAAGAAAGGAAGTGAGCATTACGGAGGATTTAGCAGAGAAGTTAATGGAAGAACTGAACTGCGAAACGGTATTTACCATTCCGGTATTTGGAGGAATTCCTATTTCGGAATCTGTCGTGATAACGTGGTTTATTATGGCGGCCTTAACGCTGCTTTCCATTTGCCTGGTAAGGAATTTAAAGGTTGAGAACCCTGGGAGGAAGCAGCAGGTACTGGAACTGGCGATTGGTGGACTTTACGGCTTCTTTGACGATTTAATCGGTGAAGAAGGAAGACGTTATATCCCCTACCTGGTTTCTGTAGCAATTTACGTCGGTGTGGCCAATTTAATCGGTTTGCTGGGAGTAAAACCACCTACCAAAGATTTAAATGCCACCGCAGCGCTTGCTATTATGAGCATTCTGCTGATTGAATATGCAAGCTTTCACAAGAAAGGTCTGAAAGGCTTTATCAAGAGCTTTGCGGAGCCGGTGCCCATCATTGCGCCGATTAATATCCTGGAACTGTTTATCAAACCATTATCCCTTTGTATGCGGTTGTTTGGTAACGTTTTAGGTGCGTTCGTAGTTATGGAGCTGATCAAGCTGGTTGCAGCGCCAATTGTACCCATTCCATTTTCTATGTATTTTGATATTTTTGATGGATTGATTCAGGCGTATGTATTTGTATTTCTGACTGCACTGTTTATTAAAGAGTCAGTGGAGTAAAAAACAGTTTAATTTTTAATTAAAAGGAGAGATTATTATGTTAACAGCAATTGGAGCAGGAATCGCAGTTTTTACAGGTATTGGAGCAGGTATTGGTATCGGTGTAGCAACTTCTAAATCCGTAGACGCTATTGCAAGACAGCCAGAAGCAGAAGGCAAGATCAGCAAAGCACTCTTATTAGGTTGTGCTCTTGCAGAGGCAACTGCTATCTACGGTTTCGTTATTGCCCTTCTTATCATCTTATTCCTTAAATAATGCCTGACTACAGGATTTGTACGGAAAATAAAGTGAAGAAAGGCAGGCAGTAGAGATGCTTAGACTAGATATGAACCTTGTGTGGAATATCGTGAATCTGATTGTCCTGTACCTTCTGCTTAAGCATTTTCTGATTCAGCCGGTTATGGGTATTATGAATAAGCGGCAGGCAATGATTGAGAACAGCATTTCCAATGCCAGAACCAGCGAAGAGCAGGCAGCAGTAATTAAAAAGCAGTACGAAGAAAAGCTGGCTGCATCTGCAGAAGAAGGATCAAAGATTGTTGAAGAAGCGAAAGCACAGGCAAAGGCTCAGTACGAACGCATTTTGAAAAGTGCAGATGAAGATGCCGGACGTGTGGTGGAAGATGCACATAAAAAGGCAGAAGCAGACCAGGAAAAGGCTTTGCGTGAGGCGAAAGCACAGATTGCAGGCTTAGTTATTGCGGCAGCAGCAAAGGTAGTTAATCAGGAAGCGAGTGCCCTGTCAGACCAGGCACTTTACGATTCATTTTTAGCAGAAGCAGGTGATTCCCATGATGCAGGCAGCAATTAATTACGGACGGGTACTTTATGAACTTTCAATCTCCAAAACGGCCATAGAGGAAACAGCTCTGGTGCTTGATACAGTACCGGAGCTTAATCGTGCTTTAAGCAGCCCGGTTATTGCAAAGAGCAGCAAGTATCGTGTGATCGAGCGGGTATTTCCTAAGGAAATGAGAACCTTTTTAAAGGTTGTGGCAGACCGCCGGGATATGGATATTGTTGGTGATATTTTTGAAGCATGGCGTGGTTTTACAGCCGAACAGGAAGGTGTTTTACAGGCTTCTCTGTATTATGTAACGAAGCCTGAGGAAGAACAGCTTAAGGAAATCAAGGCAATGCTTTGCAGAAAGTACGACAAAAAGACTGTAGAACTCCGTTTGATCGAAGACCCGGGTTTAATCGGTGGATTCATCATCCGTGTAGGAGATGTGGAGACTGACTGGAGCTTAAAGGGACGTCTGAGACAATTAGAACAAAATATAATGCGGAGGTGAAAAACGTGGCTTCCATCAATTCAGATGAAATTATTTCTATATTGAGAAGTGAAATTGAAGATTATGATGCTCATGCCAGGGACCAGGAAGTGGGAACTGTCATCAGCGTAGGCGACGGCATTGCAACGGTATATGGCATTGATCATGCAATGTACGGCGAGATCGTTATTTTTGATAGTGGAATCAAGGGAATGGTACAGGATATCAGAAGAGGTGATATCGGCTGCATTCTGTTTGGTTCTGACCGTGAGATAAAAGAAGGTTCCAAAGTAACAAGAACTAAGAAACGTGCAGGGATTCCCGTAGGGGAAGGATTCGTAGGAAGAGTTGTAGATTCTCTTGGTGCACCAATTGACGGAAAAGGTGATATTGTTTCTGATGATTACCGCCCCATTGAGAATGAGGCTCCTGGAATTGTAGACCGTAAGAGCGTATCCGTTCCTATGGAGACCGGTATTCTTGCCATTGACTCCATGTTCCCAATCGGACGTGGACAGAGAGAGCTGATTATCGGTGACCGTCAGACTGGTAAGACTTCCATTGCCATTGATGCAATTCTGAACCAGAAAGGCAAAGGTGTGATCTGCGTTTATGTTGCAATCGGACAGAAAGCATCTACCGTTGCAAAACTGGTGAACACACTGACTCATTACGGCGCAATGGAATACACCATTGTTGTGACTTCTTCAGCAAGTGAACCTGCACCGCTTCAGTACATTGCTCCTTATTCAGGAACTGCTCTTGCAGAGTATTTTATGCACAAAGGAAAAGATGTACTGATTGTATATGATGATTTATCCAAGCATGCAGTGGCTTATCGTTCCCTGTCTCTGCTTTTAGAGCGTTCTCCCGGACGTGAGGCTTATCCTGGAGATGTTTTCTATCTTCATTCCAGACTGCTTGAGCGTTCCAGCCGTTTAAAAGATGAACTTGGAGGCGGTTCTATTACAGCTCTTCCAATCATTGAGACTCAGGCAGGAGACGTATCTGCTTATATTCCTACCAATGTCATCTCCATCACTGACGGACAGATCTTCTTAGAGAGTGACTTGTTCTTCTCTGGTATGAGACCAGCTGTTAACGTTGGTCTTTCCGTATCACGAGTTGGTGGTGCGGCTCAGACCAAGGCAATGAAGAAAGCGGCAGGAAGTATCCGTATTGATCTTGCCCAGTGCCGTGAGATGGAAGTATTTACCCAGTTCAGTTCTGACTTAGATGCTGCAACTCAGGAACAGATCCAGTACGGCAGAGGACTTACAGAGCTGTTAAAGCAGCCATTATGTAATCCTTTAAGTCTTCATGCACAGGTCATCAGTCTTGTGGCTGCCAATAACCGTCTGTTATTAGATGTAGAGGTTCCGAAGATTAAGGCATTTCAGAAGGAGATGCTTGAATTCTTTGAAAGCGTCCATCCGGAGATCGTAACGGAAATCGAAGAAACCAAAGCGCTGTCTGATGAACTGAAACAGAAAATTCTTGATACAGTGGTGGAATTTAAACAGAAACGGGTGTAGGATATGGCAAATGCGAGAGAAATACAAAGCAGAATGAACAGCATCAAAAGCACCATGAAGATAACGAATGCGATGTATACCATTTCCTCGTCAAAGCTGAAAAGGGCAAGGAAAACCCTGGCTGATACAGAACCTTATTTTTATGCACTGCAAAGTACCATTGCCAGAATTATCAGACATACTCCCGATATTAATGATCCTTATCTGGATACAAGACCGGAGATCAAAAAGGAAGACCGTAAGATCGGTTATATCGTGGTAACAGCGGATAAAGGACTTGCGGGTGCGTATAATCATAATGTATTTAAACTGGCTCAGGAACAGATTGATAAAGGCGGCAACCCCATGTTATTTGTGGTTGGTGAGCTGGGTCAGCAGTATTTCACAAAAAAGGGAATACCGGTGGAGCAGGATTTCCGGTATACTGTTCAGAAGCCCAACATGAGCCGTGCCAGAATCATTCAGGAAAAGATCGTGGATTATTTCCTGTCCGGTAAGCTTGATGAGGTTTATATGATTTACACCAGAATGGCAAATGCCATGAAGATGGAAGCAGAGGTTCAGCAGCTTCTTCCGATTCCAAAAAAACAGATCACAAAGAATGTGCCGGTCAATGTACATTTGGAGGAGATCACCATGAGCCCTTCTCCACAGGCTGTTATTGATGCCATTGTACCAAATTATGTGGCAGGATTCGTCTATGGAGGTCTGGTGGAGTCTTATTCCAGTGAGCAGAATTCCCGTATGATGGCGATGCAGGCTGCCACAAACAGTGCTCAGGATATGCTTGATGAACTGGCAATTACTTATAACCGTGTACGTCAGGCAGCTATCACTCAGGAAATTACTGAGGTAATCAGCGGGGCAAAAGCCCAGAAGAAAAAAAGGAAGAAAGCGTAGCTTCATCGTGTTTTCAACGAATTGAGAGAGGAGGAGTCCTCACGACTGTGAGTAACAGAATATGAATAAAGGTAAGATCGTTCAGGTCCTTGGACCTGTAGTAGATGTTGAGTTTTTAGAAGGCAGTGAGCTTCCTGCAATTAAAGATGCCCTTGAGGTGAATAATGATGGGAAACGCTGTGTAATGGAAGTTGCCCAGCATATGGGTAACAGTACAGTTCGTTGTATCATGCTGGCATCCAGCGAAGGACTGTGCAGAGACATGGAAGTAACAGCAACCGGTGATGGAATTAAGGTTCCGGTTGGAGAGCAGACTCTTGGACGTCTCTTTAATGTACTTGGTGAGACCATTGATAATGGGGAGTCTCTTGAAGGCGGCAAGGAATGGGTCATTCACAGAGACCCGCCAGCTTTTGAAGAACAAAGTCCTGTTGCGGAAGTATTGGAGACAGGTATTAAAGTTATTGACCTTCTGGCTCCTTATGCAAAGGGTGGAAAAGTAGGTCTGTTTGGCGGTGCTGGTGTTGGTAAGACGGTTCTGATTCAGGAACTGATTCATAACATTGCAACCGAGCACGGCGGATATTCCATCTTTACCGGTGTTGGAGAGCGTTCCCGTGAGGGTAATGACCTTTGGACTGAAATGGGAGAATCCGGTGTTATTAATAAAACCGCTCTGGTATTTGGTCAGATGAATGAGCCGCCGGGCGCACGTATGCGTGTTGCGGAAACAGGACTTACCATGGCAGAGTATTTCCGTGATGAAGAGCATAAGGATGTGCTTTTATTCATTGATAATATCTTCCGTTTTACTCAGGCAGGTTCTGAGGTTTCAGCACTTCTTGGACGTATGCCGTCAGCCGTTGGTTATCAGCCAACCCTGGCTACGGAGATGGGTGAACTTCAGGAGAGAATTACTTCTACAAGAAATGGTTCCGTTACGTCTGTACAGGCTGTATATGTGCCAGCCGATGACTTAACTGATCCGGCACCGGCAACCACATTCGCTCATTTGGATGCGACCACTGTTTTATCCAGAAAGATCGTGGAGCAGGGTATTTATCCGGCTGTTGATCCGCTGGAATCCAACTCCCGTATCCTGGAACCGGATGTAGTCGGAGAAGAGCATTATGAAGTTGCCCGTAAAGTTCAGGAGCTTCTTCAGAAATACAAAGAGCTTCAGGATATCATCGCAATCTTAGGTATGGAAGAATTGGCTGATGACGATAAGACAACTGTATACCGGGCAAGAAAGATCCAGAAGTTCTTATCCCAGCCTTTCTCTGTTGCAGAGAACTTTACCGGTGTAGCAGGAAAGTACGTTCCTTTAAAGGAGACTGTCCGTGGATTTAAGGCAATTGTAAACGGAGAAATGGATCAGTATCCGGAAGCAGCGTTCTTTAATGTTGGAACCATTGATGAGGTCATTGAAAAGGCCGGTAAATTAGAGGCTTAACTTGGAGGTGCTGCCTGTGAGTACGAATACATTTTTCCTTCAGGTTCTTGCCAGCGATAAAGTGTTTTATAAAGGTTCCTGCCAGGAACTCGTCATTCCGCTTATGGATGGTGAAAAAGCAGTTCTTCCCCGTCATGAAAACATGGTAATCGCTGTTTCCATCGGGGAGATGCGGATTCTTGACGGGAACGGCCAGTGGACCAGTGGTGTAGTTGGCAATGGATTTGTCCAGATTATCAACAACCGTGTTACTGTCCTTGTGGATACAGCCGAGCGTCCGGAAGAAATTGATGAACGCCGTGCGGAGGAAGCAAGGGAAAGAGCTGAGGAACAACTGAGGCAGAGCAAGAGCATTCAGGAACACTCTCATTTTGAGGCATCTTTAGCCAGATCACTGGCCAGACTGCGTACAAAAGAGAAGATGGGATCTGAAAGAAAATAAATAAAAAAGATATCCTGAGGTAACTGTCAGGATATCTTTTTTTTAACCTAAGGCAACGTCCAAGATCATCATAATCAGAAAGCCGCCCATAACCCCAAGTGTGCCTGCGTTGGAATGTTCCCCAAGGTGAGCTTCCGGGATCAGTTCTTCTACCACCACATACATCATGGCACCTGCCGCAAAGGACAAAAGCCAGGGCATGAGGGGAGTAATGCTTCCGGCAATCAGAACTGTCAGGATTCCAAAAACAGGCTCTACAATTCCCGACATGCTGCCCTTGAAAAATGCCTTCCTTGTGGAAAGCCCTTCCTGTCTCAATGGAAGAGAGATGGCGGCACCCTCAGGAAAGTTCTGTATGCCGATTCCAATGGCAAGAGCCATGGCAGAGGTATAAAGTGCCGGATTATCTCCGTGTTGTGCTGCCAGTGCGAATGCCAGCCCCACAGCCATGCCTTCTGGAATGTTGTGAAGGGTAACTGCCATAACAAGAAGTGTGGTTCGTTTCCAGGTGGAGGAGATTCCTTCTGTCTGGCTGTCTTTTGGATTGTTTAAATCCGGGTGAAGGTGAGGAAGCAGAGAGTCTAAAACGATTAAAAAGACCACTCCGAGCACAAAACCGCCTGCAGCCGGAATCCAGCCGATCCCACCGGCTGCTTCCGCTTCTTCAATGGCTGGTATTAAAAGGGACCAGACAGAAGCGGCAATCATAACGCCAGCAGCAAATCCAAGAAATATTCTTTGAACGGACTGATTCACTTCTTTCCGAAAGAAAAATACCACAGAAGCTCCTAATGTAGTCATTAAAAATGTAAAACCAGTGCCGCCTGCGGCCCATAAAATAGGTGTCATAGACAAACCCTCCTATAAAATAATTTGTTTTTAATATAATTTATCATTTATATAAATATATCATATGGGAGATTTTGGTGCAATGAGATAAATTCCCTTTCCCTTTCTGACAAAAATGTGCTAAAATAGACCTGATTTTACATACGAAAGGAATCTGGTTGATGAACATAAAAATACGTTGGAGAAGACGTTGTGTCCGCTCTTTTTTTATAGCAGCAGTAACCGCAGTTTGCCTGTCTGGCTGCGGCAACGAGAAAAACCATACTGCAACCGCTTCTGAGGCAAGTGTCTCCGAAGCAAAGAAAGAATTTCATTCTGTAACGCTGCTCTCTATGAGCGGCGATTTACTTCCAAAGCTTGATGATGTGCCGGAGCAGGAGGAAAACCCCATTCCGGAATATCTGAGAAACGGTGTGGAGCATCCGGTAGTGGCAAGTCTCCAGGCACGTCTGATGGACCTGGGATTCATGGATAACGATGAACCGACCCAGTATTTTGGAAATGTAACGGAAGCTGCAATTAAGATCTTTCAGCGGCAGAATGAACTGGCTCAGGATGGAATTGCAGGCTCTGCCACGCTGGAAGCCATTATGTCCCCGTCTGCCAAGTATTACGCAGTAGCAAAGGGCGTATCGGGCGATGACATTACAAGAATTCAGACTCGTCTATATGAGCTGGGATACCTTGCAGTTGCAGAACAGGTATCCGGTAGTTTTGGGGATGAGACAGAGGCGGCGGTAATGAAGCTGCAGGAAGTCAATGGATTAAACATTGATGGAAAAGTAGGGCGTCAGACCATGAACCTTCTTTACAGCGAGGAAGTCAGACCCAATATGCTTTCTTATGGAGAAAAGAGTGATGTGGTGCTGGCAAGCCAGCAGCGTCTGAAAGACCTGGGATATTTGATTTCTGTTCCGGACGGCGCATATGGAAATGACACTGTAGCCGCAGTGAAGCAGTTCCAGGCACGCAATGACCTTGTCGTTGACGGTTACCTGGGACCTTCCACCAGAGTGGCACTCAACAGCTCAGAAGCAACTCCTAACGGAATGAGGCTGGGAGAGCAGGGAGATTCTGTATCAAAAATCCAGCAGCTTCTGAACAAGTATGGATATCTCTCATCCTCCAATGTGACCGGTTACTATGGAGAAGTGACGGAGAATGCAGTGAAGGCATTCCAGAGAAATAATGGTCTTTCGCCAGATGGTTCGGTGGGGCAGAATACTCTTGCAAAACTGTCAGGAAACGGAATAAAGAGTGCTTCTTCAGCATCAAAAGATTCCGGAAAGGGAAGCGGAGGCAAGGGTGGTACTGTAAAAGGCGGCTCTGGTGTGAATGGTCTTTTGTCCATTGCCAGGTCAAAACTTGGACGTCCTTATGTATGGGGAGCCAAGGGCTCCGGTTCTTTTGACTGCTCTGGATTTATTTACTGGTGTCTCAATCAGGCGGGAGTAAGACAGAGTTACATCACGTCTTCTGGTTGGAGAAGTGTAGGGAAATATACAAAAATCAGTAATTTTGGAAGCTTAAAGGCTGGAGATATTATTGTTGTAAAAGGACATGTGGGAATTGTTGCAGGAGGCGGAAGGGTTATTGATGCTTCTTCCAGTAACGGAAAGGTCGTGGAACGTTCTTTAAGCAATTGGTGGAAAAAGAACTTTATCTGCGGCTGGAGAATATTTGGCTAATTAAAATTGTGTGTGAATAAAAGAACAGAGGGAGAAAAGCCGTTGGTCAGGCTTTTTCTCCCTCTGTTTGCTGTTTCACGGGAAAGGTGAGACATGCTTTAAATAAATCCCCATCAATAAACAGCATAAACTGTCCGCCTTGAAGTTCGGTCAGACTTTTGGCAATGGAAATTCCGAGACCGCTGCCTTCTGTGGTTCTTGCGACATCTCCCCGTACAAATCGTTCCGTCAGTTCGTCAGGGTTAATGTTTAAAGGGGTTTCAGATATATTTTTCATGGTAAAGATCACATCATGTTCTTGTCTGGAAACATCCACATAGACCCGGCTGTGTTCCATGGCGTATTTATAAGCGTTATTATAGAGGTTTTCCAGAACCCGCCATAAATACCGTCCGTCTGCTTCGATAAAAAAGGAATCATCAGGAAGGCTGGAGACCAGTTCCAGATTGCGAAGTGAAAATTTTTCCTCAAATTCTCCATTTGTCTGATGGATCAGTTCAACAAAGTCAATGCTTGCGATCTCCAGTTTCAGATTGCCAGAGCTTGCTTTGGAGGCTTCCACCAGATCTTCTGTCAGAGTCTTCAACCGCTGGGATTTTTGTTCCAGAACCTCTAAGTATCCCTGTATTTTGGTATCTTTAATTCCCTCTCTCTTGATTAAGTCTACATAATTGATAATAGAAGTGAGTGGTGTCTTAATATCGTGGGACACATTGGTGATTAAGTCCGTTTTCAGCCGCTCGCTTCGTACCTTTTCCTGAAGGGCTGCTTCCAGGCCTGTGCTGATATGATTGATATTCTCAGCCAGTTCCCGTTCTTTTCCATAGAATTCATCAGTATTGATCTTATAGGAAGTATTCCCTTCGGAAATGTGTATAAGCGCTTGATTGATCTGGTCTGTTTCCCAGGCATTCAAATAGAGTTTATGGAATACCCAGCAGTTAAAACCAAAAAGCACTATGGCGATTGCACCCATTAAAAGCCGTGAGGCAAGAGCATGATAAGTAAAAAGAAGAATGCAAAACGCCAGGATCATAACAATGTTGAATACAATAAACAGCAGGTAGGCAAGAAAGATTCTGGTGGTAAAACGGTGTCCCTTGATATAGAGAATCAGGTTCCCTCTCCAGCGGTACAATAAACTTCCGGTCCAGAGCGTTCCTGCCTTATAGCGTTTTAAAAGACTGAGGACAAATAAAAGTCCTGCGCCATAGTAGATTAAGACCTGTATAACCAGTTCCCCGTAAAACCACTGTTCATAGGCTAAAAATAAATGAATGATCTTGTTAAACAGCTTGTCTGCCAGAAAAAGCAGGATGATGGCTCCCCCAGAGAAAAGCAGGAAACAGCTTTCGGCAGGAAGCCGGTCAAAGCGTTGGGGCTTTGGCATGCTTGGTCCGTTTTCCGGAGAGCCGGTTAAGGATACAAGGAGATAAAGTGTGGCTCCTGTTCCTGAAATCCCCACCATAAGACTTACAATACCTGAGATATATAACATTCTCATCTGGTTATAGGCGGCGGATGCCTGGGCATATGCGTCGTTAATGGGGTATGAGGTATCCACACCAATGGTCATATGGTAGTTGCCATTATTATATGGATTCATCTTCTCAAGCTGGGAAGAAACATTCTTAGGAATTGTGGTAAGATTTGAATCCACATATAAGGATTCTCCAGTCACATATAGATATTTCCCCATTGCTTTGAAATCGTTTAAACTTTTCCCCGTTGCATTCCGGTACAGCTTGTAGTCCTCTTTGGTATTTTCATAGCGTATCTCGAATTTCAGGTTACTGGGATTTTGCATAAAGCGGTAGTAAAAGGAGTAGTAATTGCCAAGGTGGGTAAGGACTTCGTAGGAGAGCTGGTCCATGTTGAGAAAAGACTGTCCTGGCTCCGTAGCTTCGAAATCCGGTTCATATGCCCTGTATTGTACCTGTATATCCGGGTTTTCAGCGCTGGCGGAGGACGGGTGTCCTCCACTGACTTTAAACTGTTCGTTCAGATAATACCCCTGGGACTTGGCTCTGCGGACCATCTCATCGACCGTATATTCCCTGGTCATTCCCGGCCCTTCTGTAACCCGGACAATGGGTTTTGAATAGTCAATTTTTCCATCAGTTTCAAATACTTCTTTATATTTTACATAGTTAAAGATATCATTAATGTCTGATCGCAGCTGCCGGGTAAACTCTGGCGTATCCTCGTAGGTCTCGTGATTAATCCAGTCAATGCCTTCCCCGTAATGGAGGTTATTATAAATGATGGTAACGCCCACCACCACAAGAAAAGCGAAGATGATATGCAAAAGGACGGTTCGCTCTTTTCGTTTCTTCATATTGTCTCCTATTGCTTTTCGATTTTATATCCAACGCCCCATACCACTTTTAAGTAGCGTGGCTCTCTGGGATTAATCTCGATCTTCTCCCGGATGTGGCGGATGTGCACCGCAACCGTATTGTCGGCTCCGATGGCTTCCTCATTCCAGATCTGTTCGTAAATTTCATCAATGGAAAATACCTTTCCTGCATTTTTAACCAGCAGCAGAAGGATGTTGTATTCAATGGGCGTCAGCTTGATGAGTTCGTCATCAACCAGAACTTCCTTGTTATCATCGTTGATGGAGAGTCCGCCGCATTTATAAACGGCACCTGCCGGCTGCTGGTTCATGTTGCCAAGCTGGGTATACCGGCGAAGCTGGGATTTCACTCTTGCCACCAGTTCCAGAGGATTAAATGGTTTTGTAATATAATCGTCTGCGCCGATGTTCAGACCCAGAATTTTATCGGTATCTTCAGACTTTGCCGAGAGAATAATAATGGGAATACTGCTTGTCTCCCGGATCTTTAATGTGGTGCGGATTCCATCCAGCCCTGGCATCATCACATCAAGAATCATTAAGTCAATATCATTTTCTTCCATCATTTCCAGAGCTTCAAATCCGTCATAAGCTTTTATAACGTGAAAGCCTTCTCCTGTTAAATATATATCAATGGCTTCTACAATCTGTTTATCGTCATCACATACTAAAATATTCTGCATAAGAAACCCTCCTTTTTATCCATTATACAACGAAGACAAGGAAAAATCACTTTACTTTTTTCTAAAGATATCAGAAATTAGGGGCTTTACTATCATGTTTTTTCTCTTTTTCACATAAACTTTACCAATTCTGGTAAAAGGATACTTCTATGAAAATATATGTGGTAAAACCGGGCGACAATGTGGATTCCATTGCCCAGTCCCAGGGCATCCCGGTTGAAACTCTGGTTTATGACAATCAGATCAGTCCGCCATACCGTCTGGCAGTGGGGCAGGCGCTGTATATTGGCGGGGACAGCCTTCCGGAGGACAGAACGCCCCTATACGTGTTTGGGTATGCGTATCCATTTATTCAATCGGATACATTAGACAATACTCTCCCGTATCTTACAGACCTTTATATTTTTTCCTATGGGTTTACGGAGACAGGGGAACTGGTTCCTCCTATGGTCAGTGATAACTGGATGATTGAACGGGCATGGAACACGGGGGTGCGTCCGATTCTTACTCTGACACCTCTTGGAGAGGATGGCAGGTTTAACAACAATCTGGTTACAAATTTAGTCCATAATCCCCAGGTAGAACAAAGGCTTATCTGGAACCTGGGACTTACAATGCTTGAGAAGGGATATGGGGGGCTGGACATTGATTTTGAGTATATTATGGCAGAGGATGGAGCGGGCTTTGCGGAATTTGTAAGGAAAACTACCCAGATCATGAATCAGTTTGGGTACCAGGTGTCCGTAGCCCTGGCACCAAAGACGTCTGCGGATCAGCCCGGGCTTTTGTATGAAGGGGTGAATTATGGGCTTTTGGGAGAAGCGGCAAACCGGGTTATTTTAATGACTTATGAGTGGGGATATACATATGGCCCTCCCATGGCGGTAGCCCCCATTAATATGGTAAGGCGTGTAGTAGAATATGCACTTACAGAGATTCCAAGGGAAAAGATCAGCCTGGGAATACCAAATTATGGATACGATTGGCCTCTCCCCTTTGAGAGGGGCGTTACCAGTGCTACCACAATCAATAATCTGCAGGCGATTCAGATTGCCATTGATCATGGTGCTGAGATTCAGTTTGATGAAGTTGCCATGACTCCATTTTTCCGTTACTGGCAATATGGAGTGGAGCATGAGGTGTGGTTTGAAGATGTGAGAAGTTATAAGGCCAAATTTGATCTGATTAAGGAGTTCGGGCTTACGGGAGCAGGGTATTGGCAGATCATGCAGTTTTTCCGGGCGAACTGGCTTCTTCTTGAGCAGATGTTTGAGATCCGGAAAATAGGAGATTAGAAAAACGTGCAGGACCCTGAAAATAAGGGGCTCTGCACATTTTTATGTATGAAAAGAGAAATACAAAGTATTATTTCCAATAAAAAGATATGAATAATTATAAATTTTGAGTTGACAAGGGACAGGCAGGGTGCTATCATACCAACAAAACTAGTATGTAAAAGAGTATACTGATGGGAGTTACCAATGAAGAAAATTGTAAACGCAGCAAGTAGAGAATCCTGTATGGGCATGGCAATGGCGATGTCTTTCATGTGTTGCGCTTGTGCTTTTTTCTTCATGCTCCCAGTCAGGTAGATTATAGCGTGCTTATGGCACAGTTTTACCATAGACCAGAAACGGGAGCCTTCGGGAGTCCGTTTTTTTCTATTTAAGGAGGAATGAAAGTGATTGAACTTGAGAAGATCTCTAAGGTTTTTGGAACCGGAGGGAGAGAAGTCCATGCCATTGACGATGTGTCGTTGTCCATTGGCAAAGGGGAGATATTTGGAATTATTGGTTTTTCCGGAGCTGGGAAATCCACCCTGGTCCGCTGTATTAACCTGTTAGAGATGCCTACAAGCGGAAGGGTAACGGTAGATGGAAGAGAACTTACAACGTTGTCTCCAAAGGAATTAAGAACTGCCAGAAAAGGGATTGGAATGATTTTTCAGCACTTTAATTTAATGCCCTCCCGTACTGTTTTTGGAAATGTAGCGTTTCCATTAAAAGGAAGCAATTTATCCAAGCAGGAAAAAGAAGAAAAAGTACGGGAACTTCTCCGGCTTGTGGATATTGGAGATAAGGAAAATGCTTATCCAAACCAGCTTTCCGGTGGACAGAAGCAGAGAGTTGCCATTGCAAGAGCACTTGCCAATGATCCTAAAGTTCTTTTGTGTGATGAGGCAACCAGTGCTTTAGACCCTCAGACCACCAAGTCAATTCTCCAGCTTTTAAAGAAATTGAACAAACAGCTTGGGATCACCGTTGTGATGATTACTCATGAAATGGCTGTAATCAAAGAGATCTGCAGCAGAGTGGCTGTTATGGAGAAAGGAAGACTGGTGGAGGAAGGAGAGGTGTTTTCCATCTTTGCCAATCCCAAAGAGGATGTGACCAGGGATTTCATAAAAACTACCTCCAACCTGCAAAAGATCAGTGGTCTTTTAAAAGAGGATTCTCCGGTAACCAGATTAAAACCAGGGGAGATGATTGTCCGCCTTTCTTATGTGGAGAAAAATGTTTCAGAACCACTCATATCCATGGTTTCGAGGAAGTTTGATATTGATTTAAACATTATTTTTTCTGATATAGAGATCATTCAGGATGCTCCCATCGGCGGCACTGTGGCAATTATGAGCGGTAAAAGAGAGCAGATTGATCAGGCGATGAATTATCTGGCAGAAAAAAATGTAGGAGTGGAGGTGATTAAAGATGCTGGAATTGCTTCATAGTTTAATCCCCAATGTTATGGGGAAACTTCCTACTTTTTATAAGGCAATTGTGGATACATTAGTTATGGCGTTCTGGTCTGGTTCTATTTCCTTTGTTCTGGGTATGATATGCGGAGTGATTATTACCGTAACCAGGCCGGCTGGAATTCTGGAGAATAAAGGGGTTTATCAGGTGTTTGACAAGGTGATCAACTTCTTCCGTTCTATTCCATTTATTATTCTTCTGACAGGTGTTATGCCTGTTTCCAGACTGATTATGGGAACCGCAATCGGCGTGGAAGGTGCCATTGTTCCCCTTGTGTTTGGAACTGTTCCATTTTTTGCCCGTCAGATTGAAAGTGCTCTTGCTGAAATCGACCGGGGACTCATTGAGGCAGCTCTTTCCATGGGAAAAAGTCCGATGGAAATTATCTTCCGGGTTTATCTGCGGGAGAGCATTGCAGGAATTGCCCGCAGTACTACCATTACTGCCATCAGTCTACTTGGACTGACAGCCATGGCAGGAGCCGTAGGAGCCGGCGGTCTGGGTGATTATGCCATACGTTACGGGCATGACAGAAATCAGACAGATGTGACTTATGTGACCATTTTAGTTCTTGTTATCATGGTGAGTATTGTTCAGATTATCGGTAATCAGGTGGTAAAGAAAAATACTCATTAGCAGGTTTTATTCAAATGGAGGTATGTAAATGGAAATTCAAAAGAGAAAGATTGTTATCATAGGAGCCGGTCATGTTGGTTCCCATGCCGGTTATGCCCTGATCTCCCAGGGACTTTGTGAGGAGATTGTTTACATTGACACAGATACAAAAAAAGCGGCAGCACAGGCTTTGGATTTATTTGATGCCACCGTATATTTACCAAAACGCTGTATCGTGCGCGCCGGTGATTATACCGATGCAAAAGATGCTGATTTAATGGTCGTAGCAGCCGGTCCCCTTCCGGATATGAACAAGGGTCAGACCAGAATGGATACTCTGAGTGAGACCATTGCTATTATTAAGGAAGTAACCGAGAATATCCGGACGTCTGGATTTGAGGGGATTATTCTGAATATCTCCAATCCTGCCGATGTTGTGACCCATTACATTCAACATACCCTTCACTATCCGGCGGAGAAGATTTTATCAACCAGTACGACTTTAGACAGTGCAAGGCTTCGCAGAGCTATTTCAGAGGCGATTGGAATCGACCAGAAGTCTATTTCCGCGTATGCCCTTGGAGAACATGGGGAGAGCCAGATGGCGGCATGGTCAGCGGTGACCATTGGAGGCAAGCCCCTTGCACAGCTTCAAAAAGAGAAGCCGGAAGTCTACGGAGTACTTGATCTGAAAGCAATTGCAGCAGAAGGAAAGGCCGGCGGCTGGCATGTACTGGCTGGAAAAGGTTCTACAGAATTTGGAATCGGAGCCGCTATTGCAGAGGTGGTTCGTGCCATCTTCGGCGATGAAAATAGAATTCTTCCGGTATCTACTCTTTTAACCGGACAGTACCGGGAAACCGATGTGTACGCAAGCGTTCCCTGTGTGTTAAATCGTCATGGGGTTGCCCAAGTGGTAGAACTGGCGTTGACAGAAGAAGAATTTGAAGAGTTTCACAAGTCTTGTCAGACAATGAAGGAAAACTTTGATCTGGCACTTACTTTTTAATCATATAACAACCAAATGGAGGAAACAAACATGAAAATTAAAAAATTAATTACCCTTACCTTATCAGCAGCCGCTTTTTCCCTGGCACTGACAGCCTGCGGTGGAAAATCCGGAGAGACCACAGATAAGCAGACCACAGAAGCGGGACAGACAACAGAAGCCGCTTCCACTGCAGAAAAGAAAGATCCGGTTACCGTAAAACTGGGGGTAGTGGGAAGTATTTACGAAGATATATGGGAGCCAACCAAAGAAACCTTAAAAGACGAAGGCATTAACCTTGAAATTGTACAGTTCTCTGATTATGTAACTCCTAACAATGCTCTTGCAAACGGAGAAATTGATTTAAACGCATTTCAGCACCGCATTTATTTAAAGAATGAGGTAGAAAGCTACAATTATAAGATTGAAAACATTGGAAATACCTTTATCATACCTTTAAACGTTTATTCCACCAAAGTAAAAGATATTTCTGAGCTTAAAGATGGAGATACGGTTGCCATTCCCAATGATGTAACAAACGGGGGACGTGCCCTTAAAGTTTTAGAATCAGCCGGTCTGATTCAGATAAAAGAATCAGCAGATTTTAACCCTACCCTTGATGATATTGAGGAATATAAAGTTAAAATTAAGATTGAAGAGCTGGCAGCCAATACCATTCCTTCCACACTTGCTGACGTGACAGCAGGAATTGTCAACGGAAACTATGCCCTTGATTTTGGTTTAAAGACAGAAGA
The DNA here is from genome assembly GCF_007115105.1 of Clostridium sp. HBUAS56010. Lineage (GTDB taxonomy): Bacteria > Bacillota > Clostridia > Lachnospirales > Lachnospiraceae > Lacrimispora. Next base: position 12,524 of record NZ_SULJ01000013.1, on the reverse strand, counting down.
AGCCATCTTTAAGGATACAAGCCTTGGAGAAGAGAATTACTGGAACTTAATTGCAGCACGCAGTGAAGATGTTGCAGATCCAGAGAAAAAAGCATTATATGAAACCATTGTAAAGACATTCCAGTCTGAAAACACAGAAAGCGTATTCAACGATACATTTGGCGGATACTTCATCAAAGCCGGCTGGGATCAGGATTTATTAAACAAATAAGAAAGAAGGGTCGTGAGACGATGATGGATTTTCACAAAGAAGCTTTGAAGGAGATCATCAGGGATGAATCCCGTATCCGGTTTGAACAGATAGAACCTCGGTTTCTAAGTGATAATCTGGGGCGTTTAAAGGGAAGAGCGGATGCGCTGGTCTTCCCAGTCTCTCAGGAGGAAGTGAGCGGGATTCTGGCATTTGCCCACAAGAACCAGATTCCCGTAACACCAAGAGGAGCGGGAAGCAATCTGGTTGGTTCTACGGTTCCGGTCCAGGGAGGAATCATTCTTGACTTATCCCGTATGAACCGCATACTGGAACTGGACCAGGATACCTTTACTGCCACTGTGGAGCCTGGTGTTCTTTTAAAGGATTTTCAGGCTTATGTTGAAGCGGAAGGCTTTTTCTATCCTCCGGACCCGGGAGAAAAAGAATCGACTCTCGGCGGGAATATCAGTACCAATGCGGGAGGCATGAGAGCGGTCAAATATGGCGTCACAAGAGATTATGTGCGGGGGCTTGAGATCGTTCTGGCAGACGGTACGGTTTTGCAGGTGGGAAGCAAAAATGTAAAGGATGCCAGCGGATTGTCCCTTAAAAACCTGGTCATTGGTTCAGAGGGAACTCTGGCAGTGATCACCAGATGTATCTTAAAAATCATTCCAAAGCCAGAGACTTCGTTAAGCGTATTAGTTCCTTTTAAAAACCTGAGAACAGGAATAAACAATGTACTTACCATCTTACAGGCAAATGCAAATCCTACAGCAGTGGAATTTGTAGAAAGAAAAGTAGTAAGCCTTGGAGAGGAATTCATGGGAATCCGCTATCCAAGACCAGATGCAGGCTCCTATATTCTTCTCACCTTTGACGGGAGAAAAGAAGAGGTAGAAGCCTCCGCATTGCAGGTTCGGGAACTGGTAATGAAACATGGGGCCATGGACTATATTCTTCTTGATGACAAAGAACTGGCAGATGGCATATGGAAGGTAAGAGGAGCTCTTGTGAAAGCGGTTGAGGCAGTATCAGAGCAGGAACCGGTGGATATTGTGGTTCCCATCAACCAGAGCGCTTCTTTTATTGAATATGTCAACCAACTGGAACTGGACTCCAGAATGCAGATGGTCAGCTTCGGCCATGCAGGTGATGGAAATGTGCATCTGTGTGTAGTCCGGGGAGACCGGGATGAAGAAACCTGGAACAGAGAATTAAAGGAAACCATGAGAAAGATCTATAAAAAGGCATATGAACTTGGCGGTCTTACTTCTGGCGAACATGGAATCGGAATCAGCAAACGTCCCTATTTCCTTCATGAAACCCCAAAAGAGAATCTTATGGTAATGAACCGGATCAAAGATGCCCTCGATCCCCTTGGAATTTTAAATAGTGGCAAATCATACATTACAGGAGGCAACAACCATGCAGAAACTGTCTGACCGCACTGCGGGATTTACGGATTCCGTAATCCGACGCATGACCAGAATCTCCAACCAGTACAACGCGGTTAATCTATCCCAGGGATTCCCTGACTTTGACCCGCCAAAGGAAATTCTTGACCGTTTAAAAGAAGTGGCAGATGAAGATTTTCACCAGTATTCCATTACCTGGGGAGCACAGAATTTCAGAGAAGCCCTGTCCGCAAAACAGTCCGGTCCAATGGGACATGAAATTGATCCAAACAGCGAGATCGTAGTAACCTGCGGAAGCACAGAAGCCATGATGGCTGCCATGATGACAGTAGCAAATCCTGGTGATAAGGTAATTGTGTTTTCTCCGTTTTATGAAAACTATGGTGCTGACACCATTTTATCGGGAGCAGAGCCGATTTATGTTCCTCTTCATCCGCCCCTGTTTCAATTTGACCCGGCAGAGCTGGAAGCGGCATTTGCCCAGCGCCCCAAAGCACTGATCTTATGCAATCCTTCGAACCCCTGCGGGAAAGTATTTACTCTGAAAGAGCTGACCTTCATTGCGGATCTGGCAAAGAAATATGACGCTTATGTGATTGCAGATGAAGTATATGAACATATTGTATATGCTCCGAATAAACATACCTATATTGCTTCACTTCCAGGAATGTGGGAACGGACAATCTCCTGCAGTTCTCTTTCAAAGACCTACTCCATTACCGGCTGGCGTCTTGGCTACATCATCGCTCCGCCTGAGATCATTCAAGTAGCAAGAAAAGTGCATGATTTTCTGACTGTAGGAGCAGCAGCCCCTCTTCAGGAAGCAGTGATTCCCGGTCTTTTGTTTGGACCGGAATACTATGAAGGACTGCTTTCAAAATATACAAAGAAGCGGGAATTGTTTCTAAAAGGTCTTGATGACATTGGATTATCCCATACCGTACCGGAAGGTGCTTATTATGTAATGATGGATATTACAGACTTCCACTATGAAAGTGATCTGGAGTTCTGTGAAGTTCTGGCAAGAGAAGTGGGTGTAGGTGCGGTTCCAGGTTCCAGCTTCTTTAAAGAGCCGGTTAATAATCTGATCCGGTTCCATTTTGCAAAGAAAGATGATACTCTTTATGAAGCATTAAACAGGCTTTCCCAGATAAAAAAGAGAATTCCTGTAAAGAGCAGAGGACTATAAAGATAACAAGAGGACTGTATTCCCTTTGGGGTGCAGTTCTTTTTTTGATTTCCATTGACAATTCTAAAAACATAGATATAATAGTTGTGAATGCAATTGTTGCATGTGCAACATAGAAAAAGAATGAATGTGGAGAATGGAATATGAAAAACCTGCTTCTTTATGCGAAAAAGTACAAAAAGGAATTTATTCTGGCGGTGATCTGCATTGAGGCTGAGACCATATTTGAATTGCTCATACCAATGGTTATGGCTGATATTATTGATGTTGGAGTCGCCACCGGAGACAAGCCGTACATCCTGATGAAGGGAATTCAGATGGTAATTTTTGCCGTCATATCCCTGGTTCTTGGACATGCCTGTGCAAGGTATACGGCTCTTTGCGGCAATGGAATCGGTGCAGAGATCAGGAAGGCTGAATTTCAGAAAATGCAGACCTACTCATTTGCAAACACAGACCGGTTCAGTACCCCTTCCCTTGTAACAAGGCTGACCAGTGATATTACTACAATCCAAAACTCCATTACAAACGGGATGCGTCCTGGCTTCCGCTCCCCGGTAATGATGATAACAGCTATGGTAGTGTCCTTCTATCTGAATCCAAGGCTTGCCATGGTGTTTTACCTGGCTGCCCCCATTCTTGCAATTATTTTATTCTTCATCATAAAGAATGTCAGACCTCTCTATAGCAGGATGCAGGGCGCCATAGATCTGGTAAACCGGATTATCCAGGAAAATCTTGTGGCAATCCGGGTTGTAAAGGCGTATGTCCGCGGGGATCATGAGGTTCAAAAGTTTCATGAGGTAAATTCCAATCTGCAGAATACTTCCGAACGGTCCTTTTCCCTGGCTTCCCTGAATATGCCAGCCATGCAGTTTGTGATGTATGGAACCATCCTTTCGATTCTATGGTTTGGTGGTAATATGGTAATTGGAGGCTCCATGAAGGTGGGAGCCCTGACTAGCTTTTTAAGCTATGTGCTTCAGGTGCTCAACTCCCTTATGATGTTTTCCAATGTGTTTTTACTCTTTACCCGTTCTCTCACTTCCTGGAAACGAATTTCAGAAGTGATTGATGAGGAACCTGTAATCAATGACAGCCGTGCAAAAGATCTCACCATAGAAAAAGGCGGAATCTGTTTTGATCATGTGTTTTTTAAATATAAGGAGACAGCCAGAGAGTATGTTCTTTCTGATATATCCTTTGAGATTAAACCAGGACAAACCGTAGGAATCATTGGGCAGACCGGTGCGGCAAAGAGTACCCTGGTACATCTGATTCCAAGGCTTTATGAAGCCACTTCCGGTAACATTTATATAGATGGTCACCCTATTTATGAGTATACACAGGATCATTTAAGGGATTCCATTGCCATGGTGCTTCAAAAGAATATTTTATTCTCAGGCACAGTCAGGGAGAATCTTTTGTGGGGAAAGGAAGATGCCACAGAAGAAGAACTGGAACAGGCTTGCCGCATTGCCTGTGTGGATGAATTTCTTGACCGCCTGGATGCCGGTTATGATACGGAACTGGGGCAGGGCGGTGTCAATGTGTCCGGTGGGCAGAAACAGCGCCTTTGCATTGCCAGAGCCATATTAAAATCGCCGAAGGTGTTAATTCTTGACGATTCCACCAGTGCTCTGGATACGGCTACTGAGGCAAAGATTCAGGAGGGTCTGGCGAAAACACTTCCGGATACCACAAAGATTATTATCAGTCAGAGGATTACTTCCATCATGCACGCAGATCAGATCATAATTCTTGATGACGGCAAAGTCAATGCCATTGGCATCCATGAGGAGCTATTAAACAGCAATGAAATTTACCGGGATATCTATGAGTCCCAACAGAAAGGAGGGCGGGAAGGCTTATGAGAACCACAGGACGTGCAAAGCCTCAAAATGCGAAAAAAACCCTGATTCATCTTCTGAAATATCTGGGGCGACATAAGATATCTGTATTATGTATCTCTGTTTTTGTGTGCATCAGTGCACTATCTGGAATCGCAGGCACTTATCTTTTGAGACCGGCAATCAATAACTACATTATTCCCGGAGACATTCCTGGGCTGGTCCGTATGATCACCGTGATGGGGCTGGTGTATCTTGCCGGAGCCATTTCCTGCCTTTTCTATAACCGGATGATGGTCCATATATCCCAGCAGGTGGTGGGAGAAATCCGGATGGATTTATTCCGTTCCACCCAGAAACTGCCTTTGAAATTCTTTGACACCCACACCCATGGGGAATTAATGAGTCATTTTACCAATGATGTAGATACCATTTCCGAGGCGCTTAATAACAGCTTTACCTTGCTGATCCAAAGCTTTATCACATCAGTCGGAACGGTTGTGATGCTGGTGATTCTTGATGTGAGACTGTCTTTGATTGTTGTATTCTTCCTTTTGGTTATGATTATTTATATCCGGAGAAATGGAAGACTTAGCAAAAAATATTTTGTACAGCAGCAGAAGAATCTGGGCAATATGAACGGTTTTGTGGAAGAGATGGTAGAAGGTCAGAAGGTAGAAAAGATTTTCCGCCACGAAGCACAGGATTTTAAACAATTTTGTGAGCTTAATGAGAAGCTCCGCATCTCTTCAACCATGGCAAATACTTACACAGGTATTACGGTTCCAACCGTTGTTTCCCTTTCGTATATTAACTATGCCATTTCAGCCTGTGTGGGCGGTCTGTTTGCACTTTCCGGACTGATTAACCTGGGAACTCTGGCATCTTATCTGGTTTATGTAAGACAGAGTGCCATGCCCATGAATCAGTTTACCAATCAGGTTAATTTCCTTATGGTAGCATTTGCCAGTGCGGAGAAGATATTTCAAATGATGGAGGTTGAACCGGAGGAAGATCAGGGGATTGTGACTTTAAGCCGGGTGGAAACAGGAGAAGACGGAACCCTTACTGAGTCAGATTCTTATACAGGTTCTTTTGCCTGGAAGGTGCCGGATGAAAAACAGGGACACCGTCTTATTCCATTAAAGGGTGATGTCCGGTTCCAGAATGTGGTGTTTGGCTACAATAAAGACAAAAATATATTAAATGGAATCAGTCTTTATGCCAAGCCAGGTCAGAAGATCGCTTTTGTAGGCTCTACGGGAGCCGGGAAAACCACAATTATTAACTTAATCAACCGGTTTTATGAATTAAATGATGGAACCATTACCTATGACGGAATTAATATCCGCAACATTAAAAAGGATGACCTTCGGCGGTCTATTTCCCTGATTGTACAGGATACTCATTTATTTACAGGAACCATTGCAGATAATATCCGTTACGGAAGGCTGAATGCCACCGATGAAGATGTGTTTGAGGCAGCAAAGATTGCCAATGCAGACTCCTTTATCCGGCGTTTGCCAAATGGATATGAAACCTGGTTAGAAAGCGATGGAAGCAACCTGTCCCAGGGACAGCGGCAGTTGATCGCCATTGCCAGAGCTGCCATCTCCCAGCCCCCGGTTCTTGTTATGGATGAGGCAACCAGTTCCATTGATACCAGAACGGAGAAGCTGATTGAAAAGGGTATGGATGCGTTAATGAAAGACCGGACTGTATTTGTAATTGCCCACAGACTTTCCACTGTCCGCAACTCCGATGCCATACTGGTTCTGGAGCAGGGAAAAGTGATTGAGCGGGGAAATCATGAAGAACTGCTGGAGCAGCAGGGAAAATATTATCAGCTTCATATGGGACAGTTTGAACTGGAATAAGAAGGATTGTGAAAAGAGGGAATGATGAAAAAGCACAATATAAGAGAATTAATGGTGCGTGGAGAAAGAGCGAGAAAACAGATATTTTCCCCTCTGTTGTCCGGGTTTGGATTGACACCTGGTCAGGGGCAGGCAAGAATTTTATACTACCTTCTCCAAAAAGATCATGTAACGCAGAAGGAACTGGCAGAAAGCTGCCATTTTGAAGCAGCTACCATGTCAAGGAACTTAGATAAACTGGAAGGGATGGGTGTACTGACGCGAAAGCATAACCCGGACTGCAGACGTTCCTTTTTAATCTGTCTGACAGAAAAAGGTGTGGAAGAAGCCAGAGAGATCGGAAAGGTATTTGACCGGTTCGAGCGGATTGTCTGTGAGGATATATCGGAAGAAGAGGTGGAGATATTTTGTAAAGTCCTGCTTCGGATGTGTGAGAATTTAGAATCTTATGGTGAAGAAGAAAAGTAAGGATGGTCAGGCAGGACGATTGACACCGGTCTGGTTTCACTGGTATAATTTTCAATAACAAAGAGGTTTGGTTTGTCTGATAAGGAGCGATTATGACATTACAGGAAAAGAATGATGCACTGCGGTCTTATATAAAAGAGATGGGAAGTCTTGCGGTTGCCTTCTCATCGGGAGTGGATTCCACCTTTCTTTTAAAAACAGCCCACGAAGTCCTTGGAGATCAGGTGATTGCTGTAACAGCCCGCTCCTGCTCATTTCCTGAGCGGGAGTTAAAGGAAGCAGAAGATTTCTGTAAAGAAGAGGGCATTCGGCATTTTATTGTGGACAGTGAAGAACTGGATATCGAAGGATTTGACAAGAATCCAAAAAACAGATGTTATTTATGCAAGCACGAATTATTTGAAAAAATTGCAGTCATTGCAAAAGAGCAGGGAATGAGGGAGATCGCTGAAGGTTCGAACTTAGATGACAACGGAGATTACCGTCCTGGTCTTGTTGCTGTTGCAGAGCTTCATATAAAAAGTCCCCTGCGTCATGCGCAGTTGACAAAGGATGACATTCGGCAGCTATCCAGGGAGCTTGGATTAAAAACCTGGGATAAGCAATCCTTTGCCTGCCTTTCCAGCCGGTTTGTCTATGGAGAGACCATTTCCCGGGAAAAGCTGTCCATGGTGGATAAGGCAGAACAGCAGCTGCTTGATCTGGGATTTGGGCAGGTAAGAGTACGGATTCATGGCACCATCGCCAGGATCGAAGTAATTCCTGCCCAACTGGAGAAACTTTTGGCAAAAAGGGAAGAAATTGCAGAGTATTTTCACGAACTGGGATTTTCCTATGTTACCATGGATCTGGACGGATACCGGATGGGCAGTATGAATGCCACCCTGGACGAGGCAAAATAAAGGTTAAAACATAAGACCAGCCAAAGCGGTTTGAAAGCTTTGGCTGGTCTTTAAATATGATAAAGGCATTGCAGTGACCTTTCATATCTGCTATAATGATAGGTTAAATGATTAGTTGAAAGGATTTGAGGATGTTTTTATATCAAGTCATAAATAACCAGGAGATAGTAATTCTTGGATACCGGGGATATAATGGTTTTGTAATTATTCCCCAGAAGATTCAGGACATGCCAGTAACAGGGCTGTCTGCCTATGCGTTTTCCGGAGGCTGGGGAAGAGATCAGGTAATGGAATCAATGGAACAGGAGATGCGCTATTGCGATGAAGAGGGCAATCCCATATGGCCAGATCCGGAGGAACTTCCTCCGGTTGTAAGCTGCGAAACCCTTAAAGAGATTTACCTTCCTTCTTCCATTAAAAAGATTGGGAATTATGCGTTTTATAATTGCTATGAATTGTTGCGCATAGAATGTTTTAGTTCCATTGAAGATCTTGGTTCCGGACTGTTCACAGGATGTACCGGCGTCCGTACTTTGGATATTCATATGGTTGATGGACCCCGTTCCTGTTTAAAGGTGATTTTATCGGAGTTAAGACAGGAACTTTATGTAAACTATTATACCGGCCATGGAAAAGCGAGACTTTTATTTCCGGAGATGTTTGAGGAATCTGTGGAACATACACCGGCAAGAATTATTATTCGGGAGATGCACGGATGCGGACATATGTACCGCTATTGTTTTGATTTAGCGGAATTTCAGTTTCATAAATACGATGGTTTGTTTCCCCATCTCCAGATACAGGAATCAGAGCGGGTGATTGCCTCCCTTGTGGTAAACCGGCTTTATACTCCCCTGCAGCTGCTGGAGCATGACAAAGAAATCTACGAAGCTTATGTAAAAGATCATATGGAAAGTATTGCAAAACAGGCGTTAAAAGAGGATCTGGATATGTTTTACTGGTTTGCCGGAGAATACGGCGAGAACCAGGAGGTGTTTGACTCTATGGTGGACATGGCGGCAAAAAGGGACAATCCGGAATTATCAGGGCGCTTGATGGATTTAAGGAGGCGGAGGTTTCCGGCTAGGAAGAGGGTGTTTTCTCTGTAAGGGGAAACAGGAAAGGCAGGTGATTTCATGATTGATCCGGTAAAAGAAAGGCAGATAAAAGAACTGGAAGAGGTAGAGGTCGGGCACCGGATTCTTATGAATGCCCGCAATGAACTTTATCTGAATTTTCGATATCTTGATGTGGCACTGAGCAGTTTTGTCTTTGAAGCGGACCGGACAGGTGCCAGGTTTTCCACAGACGGCTATGTGATTTATTATCAGCCTGATCTGTTGTTTTCTCTTTATAGAAGCAGCCGGATTTTAATTAACCGGGCATTTCTTCATATGCTGTTTCATTGTCTGTTCTGCCATTTAAGCGAGATGGGAAACCGGGAAAAAGAGATTTGGGATGTGTCATGCGACATTGCCATTGAATCAATTCTTGACAGTTTTTATGTCAAGTCCGTTTATCGCCATCAGTCGGCATACCGCAGGGAAATTTACGGAAGAATTAAGGCAAGGCGGAATGTCTTCACTGCAGAGGGAATTTATAAAGATTTAAAGGGCATGAATCTTTCCACCGAAGAACTGGGAAGAATGGCATCAGAGTTTTATGTGGACAGCCATGAGCTGTGGGATGAAGAGGAAGAACCCAGAATACGGACTCAGCGCCAGAATAAATGGCAGGAAATGCGGGAAAAGATGGAGACCGAGATGGAATCCTTTGGAGAGGACGATGCCCAGTCAGGCAGAAGCCTTTTAGAACAGGTAAAAGCAGAGAACCGGGAGCGATATGATTATAAGGGGTTTTTAAGGAAATTCGCAGTACTGAGGGAAGAAGTGGAAGTGGACCCGGATTCTTTTGATCCTGTTTTTTATACTTATGGAATGACTCTTTATAAAAATATGCCATTGATTGAACCGTTGGAGACAAGAGAAGTATTTAAAATTGAAGAGTTTGTGATTGTTATCGACACTTCTATGTCTGTATCCGGAGATCTGGTTAAACTTTTTCTGGAGGAGACTTACGGCGTTTTAGGGGAATCAGAAAGTTATTTTAGAAAAGTAAACATTCACATCATTCAGTGTGATGAAGAGATTCGCTCTGATGTGACCATAACCAGCAAAGAAGAGATGGAAGACTATATGGAACATTTCACCTTGTCCGGTTTTGGAGGAACGGATTTCCGTCCTGCCTTTGAGTATGTGAATGGCATGTTAAACAAAGGTGTATTTAAAAAACTGCGGGGGTTATTGTATTTTACCGATGGAAAGGGAATCTATCCTCTTTCCATGCCACCGTATGAAACTGCCTTTGTGTTTATGGAAGACCAGTATGAGGACATATCAGTTCCAGGCTGGGCAATGAAAGTGATACTGACAGAAGACGATTTAAACGTTCAATAACAGGAGATGCTGTCATGAATATAAAACGAGCAAAAGAAGAGATTAAAAATACCATTGAGGCTTATTTGTTAAAAGATGCCCATGGTTCTTATGAAATACCGTCTCTCAGGCAGAGACCCATTTTTCTTATGGGACCGCCAGGAGTCGGAAAGACCCAGATTATGGAACAGGTAGCAAGAGAGTGCAAAGTAGGATTGGTGGCTTACACCATCACCCATCATACCAGGCAGAGTGCGGTGGGACTGCCTTTTATTACGGATAAAAAGTTTGGAGACGAAGAGTACCGGGTAACAGAATATACCATGAGTGAAATCGTAGCTTCGGTATACGATAAGATGGAAAAGACAGGATTAAAAGAAGGAATTCTTTTTATTGACGAGATTAACTGTGTGTCTGAAACACTGGCACCCACCATGCTCCAGTTCCTCCAATATAAGACCTTTGGCAACCACAGGATTCCGGAGGGATGGGTCATTGTAACTGCAGGAAATCCCCCTGAATTTAACAAGTCTGTCCGTGATTTTGACGTGGTGACCCTGGACCGGCTGAAACTGGTTCATGTGGAGGCGGATTTTGGTGTATGGAAAGCCTATGCGTATGACAACAACCTTCACTCTGCGGTTATATCTTATTTAAATACCAGACCGGAGAACTTTTTCCGCATTGAATCTACGGTAGACGGCAAATTTTTTGCCACACCAAGAGGCTGGGAAGATTTATCCCGTTTTATCCAGATCTATGAACGCCTTCAAAAGAAAATAGACCGGGATGTAGTGCAACAATACATTCAATTTCCAAAGATTTCCAAGGATTTTGCAAATTATCTGGAACTATACTATAAATATCAGGACGATTACCAGATTGATGAAATTTTGGCTGGAACCATTCGGGAAAGCCTGTGTAACCGTTTAAAACGTGCGCCATTTGATGAAAAATTAAATGTAATCGGACTTCTTTTATCCAGACTTTCCCAGCATTTCAGGGGAGTTGCAGATCAGGCAGATAAAACAGCTATGCTGATGGAACAATTGAAACAGTTGAATCCTGAAACAGGTAATCAGAAAGAATCATCCATGGTCAAAGCTCTTTCCGATTTAAGAAAAGAATGGAAAGAATCCTCTGATAAAAAGCGTAAAGCCGGATTGATGAACCGCAGGGAGGATTATCTGTGCCGGGATGTAGAGACCCTTTTAGCCTTTTACGAGGAAACTCTTAAAAAAGAAGGTGATTCTGATGGGGAAACTTCCTGGCAGCGAATCCGTCAGCTTTTTTCTGAAGAAAGCAAAAGCTATGAGACTCTTCTCTTAGAGGGCGGAAAAGCACTGGAATATGCCTTTGATTTTATGGAAGCTGCATTTATGGCAGGGCAGGAAATGGTTGTTTTTGTCACAGAGTTAAACACCGGGTATTATAGTGTGAAGTTTCTGGAAGAGTATGAATGCGAGAGATATTATCAGTATAATGAAACTCTTTTATTTAAAGAAAGAGAAGATGATTTAAGAAATCGTATTGATAGTTTAGGAAAATAGTGTATAAAAACCAAAGTATAGCTCCATAATAAGAAAGAAAAGGAGGTAGTGCTATGGGAAATAAAGCATTGAATTACACAGCTCTTACCATTGCCATTATCGGCGCAGTAAACTGGGGACTCATTGGATTCTTCAATTTTGACCTGGTGTCATTTATTTTCGGAAACATGACATGGCTTACCAGAGTCGTGTATGGCCTGGTAGGTATCTGCGGATTGTATCTGCTTACCTTTTACGGCCATTCAGAGGCCAGAGCAGACTGATAGGAAGATTGATCAGAAAAAAAGGGCATTGCTTTGTGACAAACATTTTTAGGTCATGAGGCAGTGCCCTTTCGCTGTGCATGAAAAAGGCCGAAAAAATTTAATTAAAAATGTAAATTGGTATTATGAAAATAAAAAAACTGACGATATAGCAATTAGAATGGAATGCACTTCATGTGATATGGTTGAAGAAAAGCCGCTGGTCGGTGATCTATACCGGATAGTCCATTCTCCATAGCTGTTTTGAACACTTAATTAGAACGACATGGTATCAAGCAAGGTTTCAGTCTGTTGTTCAGGGCCCGAATGACAGATTAGGAATATATAATCTGGGGGACAGGGAAGTCCCCGACATAATTCAAGGAGGTACTACAAATGA
>NZ_SULJ01000012.1:131748-132058 GCF_007115105.1 Clostridium sp. HBUAS56010 | reverse complement strand
ACTCTCAAATTAAATGGTTCAATCCACGGTCAAAATCAACTTGCTAGCTAATTTATTTCCCGTTTTTACTTGTTGTTTGGTTCGTATACAATTTCTTGTATTCGTTCTGAATTTTCTCATTCACAGTCATCAAACATGACTGATTTTTCAGAATTTTCAGGGTTTTACATACTGTTCAATCTTCTGTTTTCAAAGTGCTTTTTGTGTCCGTCGCTTCAGAAGCAACTTTTATATCTTATCATTTCTGGTTGTTTTTGTCAACCATTTTTTTCTTTTTCTTTAAAACTTTTTCATCGCTTCTACGATGTGC
>NZ_SULJ01000012.1:0-131688 GCF_007115105.1 Clostridium sp. HBUAS56010 | reverse complement strand
AAGAAGTTTGCCGCCGTTTTCAGCGGCGAGTTATATCATATCAAGCTTTCCGACAAATGTCAACATCTTTTTTACATTTATTTTATCTATTTGAGAATAAATAAGAAGCCCGTATGGATACCCCTGGAAGAATTAATAGAAAGCGGCAAAAAAGAACTCACGGAAATGGCATTCCACCGTTTCCGTGAGTTCTTTTTCGTGTATTATATCATTGATCCACCAAAGGGATCTTCTGCTTGATCAGAGATACTATGAGAAGACATCTGCATTCTCATCTTCATTAGTTCTATTAAATATAGGTAATTATTCTTATCTGCCAAAAGGGAATTTGCTTCATTACTCTCTGGCAGACTGGCGTTTGGGCTGAAAGCCTGCAGCAATTGGGTTATTCCTTTTGTATATTGAGAACTATTAGTATTAGAAAGTCCGCTATTCTTCGGAGTATACAGGGATGCTTCACCTGCCATATGAGAATCTTCCATATAACTCATGACTTTCTTTACATATTGCTGTGTTTCTTTGAAAGGAGGAATTCCACCGTATTTTTTAACGTTATTGCCCCCTGCATTATATGCAGCCAATGTAAGTTCGATATTACCATCATACTTTTGCAGATTCTGCTTCAAATATTTAGCTCCCCCCATAATGTTGCTTCTTGCATCATATGGATCGTTTACCCCCAGAGATCTTGCAGTCGCAGGCATAAGCTGCATCACTCCTGCTGCCCCCTTTTTCGAGGTTGCAGAGGGATTAAAGTTAGACTCCACCTTGGCAACTGCTTTTAATAACTGTTTGGGAATATCATATTGTTTTGCTGCTTCAGTGAATATGGTCTCAAGATTCTCCGGTACATTCTTTATTGAATTCATTACCTTCTTAAAATCTCCGCCTAAGGCTGTTCCCGTATTTCCTGCTGGTTTTATATTCGCTTTTGCAAGCATAGACAATTTGATCTGATCTATTGTTGACAAAATTATGCCCTCCTGGAATCTTTGGAATTTAGGATACCCACTTTCCTGATGCATCCACTGTATATTCCCCTATCTTTGTATTAACTGCCATACTGCCGTCGGAATTCAGATAATACCAGACTCCAGGCTGTGTCTCTACCCAGCCTGTCATCATCTCTCCGCCCTGCTGGTTTAAATAGTACCACTTTTCATTTACGAATTGCCAGCCTTTTAACAGCTTACCATCGGATGGATTTAGATAATACCACCTCTGGTTTATAAACAGCCAGCCAATTTGGCGTACTCCATTGCCGTCAAAAAAGTACCAGTCATTTAAAATCAGCTTCCAGCTATTCCTTGGCACTCCGCCATCTTCCTGCTTATAGGTATTTCCTTTCCATACTCCAGTCGTATCTCCCTCATATTCCATAGTCACATCGGAAGAAGTAACGTAATCGCCCTCTTTTATGTATTTACGGTCTTCTGCAGTAAATCCAATAGCACGGACTTCATAATAGTATACCGCATCTTTGCCCATCTCTTGAGAGAGATCCACCATATTGGTTGAAACAGAAATCCTTTTTTTCAGTTTATCATCTGCATATAAAGCAACCTGATATCCGGTTGCAAACTCAACTTTCTTCCATACCGCTTTGTTCCTGTTGCTGTCAGACCAGCCAGCCTGGGAAGTATTACCTAATTTTACAACAGGTACATAATCGGCTTTCACTTCCAGAGTATGATTATCCAATGCTTTGGCAGAAACAAATTTTGCTCCTGTTATCTTGAAATCAGACCGGTTATAAGATTCTGCAAATATCATTGTATCCGATGTCAATATTACGCTGACCCGTTCATTGGAAGCCGCTTTCCATTTGCTGATATCTCTTTTCCACAGCGTATCCTGAATGGAAACTCCTGAAGTCGTTGTGCTAATCTCAGGCATCAGAATCTCCTGATCCCCAACCTGACTCTTAAATGTAAGATTTAAACTTCTTATAACAATTGAATCGGCTGCAAAGGACTTCATAGGAGCAAAACAAATCAGGAACATCACAAGTGCTGTTAACAGACTCAGATATGTATTGCGTTTTTTTACTATTCTCATTGCTCCCACACTCCATCTTCATTAATTGAATATCCATCAATGACTGTCTTGACAGCCATGGCTCCATCCTGATGGAAAAAGCGCCAGTATCCATCAACCTGCTGCCAGCCAGTTGCCATCACACCGTCATCATTGGTATAATATGTCTTCTGGTCACGGGTAAACAAACCCTTTAACATGGCTCCTTCAAGATTTGCCTGTATTGTATTCAAATAATACCATCTGCCTGCCTGATTAAGCCAGCCCTTCTGCATTGCTCCCTGATTGTTAAAGAAATAATAATAACCATTGATTACCTGCCAGTTAGTAGCGGCAGCCCCCTGGGGTGCCTCATAACCGTTATCCGGATAAAAATAATACCAGGTATCATTGATCTTCTGCCAGTCAGTCAGCATCGCTCCGTTGGCATCCATGTAGTAAATATCAGAACCCAGAATAAACCAGCCGGTTATCATCCTGCCGTTTTCATCAAACCTGTACCACACATTATCAAGTGCAAGCCAGGAATTTGAACGGACAGTTCCATCTGCATATCGGTAATACCAGACTCCTGACTGCTTCTCCCAGCCATCCTTCGGTTCTTGTGCCCCCGAATCATCTGCCTTCCGGTCCGATTGCTTCCCTGTTCCGTCAGACACATCACGATCTCTGATTATTAATTCATCAGACTCTACCCAGTTGCTTTTCTTTCCATTCTTCAACTCTTCCTGTTTAAAAGGAATAGAACGAATCTTAAAAGAATAGGTTCCTTCCTCTGTCATGTACGGATAAAAGTTATAGGAAGTGGTAGTTACCTGTTCCTTTTTAAAAACAATCTTTTTTCCTCTATATAGCCAGACTTCATAGGCGCCTGAGGTATTGTCCCCTTTCGACCATACCGCCTGCCCAAGCCTGGTATCCTTCCAGCCTATATCTTCCGGCTCTGCGTAAAGCCCTTTAATGGGTTTGGCACGGAACGTTACAATCAGATCACTGCCCTGACGCTTTGCACTGATATAGGAACCTCCATTTATTTTTATCTTTGAAGCTTCATAAGAAGATTTAAAATAAGCATCGGACTCGCTGGATGGCGTAATCGTCACATTCATCTTAGGTTCTTCTCCAATGGTCATATTCTTCGTGGTAGAAGTCACCCATGCTGCCTCAGTTATGCTGTATTGCTTGCTTCCGGCACTTACATAGCACTCCGAATCCGCTTTATCAAGACTGATATCCGGTAAACGGTCACCAGCTTCTGTATTGAGCTTTACCTTTATGCTGACCGAATTAATGGCTTCCGTAGCCATGACTTTATCCGGGATGATACACAGACAAAAGGCCGTCAGGATGCCAACTGCAATTGCCCGCCTTCGTTGTTTCATTCAATCACTCCTTTGCTTAATTAACACACATCACATCATAACACACACTTTTTCTATCGTCAAAATAGCGTGAAAACATAAGGAAACAAAGAACTTTCTCCTATTTTAATCCTGAGAAACAACAGTTTCTTCTTCCTCAGATCCGTTGTCCCCGGACTGCTCAACAACAGAATCTTCGATTAACAGCTTCTCTTTGTTTTCCGGTACATAATCCAGAAAATAAAGGTAAATATCAACAATCGCCTGATAAAGTTCCTCCGGAACCTGGGTTCCAAGTTCTAACTGGGTCAGAATTGTTGCAAGAGAATTGTCTTCATATACAGGAACTCCATTTTCATTGGCTGCCTCTACGATTTTTTCCGCCATATACCCCATACCGGAAGCAACAATAACCGGTGCTCTGTTTTTTGTATCATCATATTTTAGTGCTACTGCTTTTTTATTTAATGTACTCTTAAATTTTGACATCGACTGAATTTTTTCCTTCCTGAATTTTAGGAAATACTTCTACTGGAGAAGACGGTCCTCCGCCAGCCTGCAGATATAAATTATCAAGCCTGAAACGATGTTGTTCAAAGATTGCTTTAATCCCTTTTTGTATGCTGTTTTCTGATTTCTGCATCTTTTCCGGGTAATAAAGCTGGAGGGAGGACATGTCTTCCCCATAGACAAGGACAAGTTTAAATTCCCCTAATTCTTTTATATCAAATTTTACGAAAAATCTGGCACTGCGGCTGACGCCGCTCTGAGTACTGCTGCCTTCCTCATCCGGATCAATCCACATCTCAGAAAATAGTTTTTTCCCATTTAAATTCAGAGGAAATGCAAGGTGCAAAAGAGGCATGTAAACGCTTTCGCTCATTACCAGAGACTGAAGCATACCAAGAAACATCTGCTTATTCTCCAGTCCTGCTCCACCGCTGATTCCTGCTCTTAAAAACTCCAGAAACTGATCGGACCATTCATTCTTTCCCGCTGCCTGCTCCATATCCACCTGATTGAGCATCTGCCCAAAAAACTCTGGAGTCATATCTCCGAAGAAGCGGCGGAATCCCTGATAGCCTGTCAGCTTTGAAAAAGCCTGGAGTACTTCTTCTCTGTCTCCATTTTCATATCTTGAAATAAGCACCGTCAGCAGGGATATCTTATCCCTTATGGTACCCATATCATGGTTTGCAGAAATATATCTGCCTAAAAATGGAACAATTTTTTCTTTTAATAAGGTACTGTTGGATGCAGTATCTCCGTCCTTTGCCGTTAAATCCAGTTCTTTTAATAATTCTTCTATCTGTTCTCTGGTCTGCTTAAACACAAGGTTCTGCATGTCTTTTACCGTTCGGGATATATCATTTAGAATGTGTCTGCCTGCAGACATATCATTAAATTTCTTAATAAAATCTAAAATATCTGCTTTTAAATCTACAGAATTCGTCTCTGCCATTGCCTGACGAAGTTTGTCAAAAATCCCTCCACTGAAACGGGCTGAAGATTCTGCCTGTTTTTTTAAAAATGGCAGAAGATCTTCCTCATTCATCTGAGCCGCTTTAAAAAAGGCAGCAATCCTCTTAGCCGCTTCTTCCCCCATAACTCCGCCTGTCAGCATATCCTCTCCCTGAAAGAAAACATTGGTCAGAATTCTGGACAAATCCGGTGTGTTCTTCACCATATTCAGGAATGTACCAAAATTTGATCTGTATTGGAAAGCCAGCTGCTGGTCTTTGCTTCCTCCTGAATCAGTGCGATTGTCACCGCGGGTTACTTTTGACGGGTCCACTGGATTCTGGATCTGAAGTCCCTGTCCTGCCTGCGGATTATTCTTAATTGTGGAATTATCATAACCGGAAAGAGGGGTTGTTACCTTTAAAACATCTGCCATAGTATGCCTCCATTTATGTGATGTATCATTTATTTTTTAGAAAGGTTCTGCTATTTGCTATTATTTTTTAACCAGCCATACCGATAAATAGATATATACTAATTAGACAAGGCGGTGTAAATATTATGGATAACGGCATGGATAATATGCTTGATATGTATCTCTTTGAAACCAATTCCCTACTGGAGCAATTGGATGAACTCCTGATAGAAGCCGAAAAAGCAGGAGATTTTACAGTCGATGATGTGAATGAAATCTTTCGTATCATGCACACAATCAAAGGTTCTTCTGCAATGATGGAATTCTCTTCCCTGATGCAGATTGCGCATCATATTGAAGATCTGTTCTTTTTCATTCGTGAGAATGGTCTGGACTCTTTTGACAGTTCTCACAAAAGCATCCTTTTCGATTTAATGTTCCGTTCTACCGATATGCTTCGTGCAGAGGTTTCAAAGATTGAAAACAATGAACCACTTAGTGATAATGTCGACAATCTGACCGAGGAAATTAATAGCTTCCTGAAAAAAATAAGCAAGGATGGCCCCCAGCAAAGCACAAAAGAGCCGGTTGCTGATCAGATGAAACCTGCTGCTGATACAAAAAAAGAAACAGAAAGTTCCAAAACATCAGACACTCCGGCTGTCAGCTTAGATGAAATCAGAATGGACCTTGCAGAATGTCCGGATGATAAAGCTGCTTATTTTCTGCGTCTGTTCTTTGATGAAGGATGCGGAATGGAGAATCTCCGTGCATTCATGCTTATTACTTCATTAAAAGAATCAGGTTTGGAATTCGGGTTTTATCCGAAAGATATAGAGACAAACAGTCAAACTTGTACTACAATCATAGAGAAGGGATTTTTCATCACATTAGAATCCCGTGAAGATGCAGATTCTGCCATCTCTCTGATCAACAATTCCAATAATATCCGTTCTTATGAACTTATTGAAAATGTCCGTGTTAAAAATATCTCCAGCGCTGAAGTTGCTGCTTCACCGGCTGCCGCTGCTCCTACAGCACGGGAAACTGCTGCTCCCAGTACTCCGGCTGCCGCTTCCGGTCATCAGACACCGAATAAACAAAATCTGATTAGTGTGAACCTGGCCAAGTTAGATAATCTTGTTGCACTTGTAGGAGAAATCGTTATTACGGAATCCATGGTAACTTCTTCTCCTGACATTCAGAATCTGAAAAATATGGACAGCTTTTTAAAGGCTACCAGACAGCTCCGTAAACTTACTGATGATCTTCAGGATATCGTTATGTCTCTGCGCATGGTGCCTGTCTCCGGGGTTTTCCAGAAGATGAACCGAATCGTAAGAGACATGAAGCAGAAGCTGAAAAAAGATGTACGCCTTACCATTGTAGGTGAGAATACAGAAGTTGATAAATCCATTGTAGACAGCATTGGTGATCCCATTATGCACATTGTAAGAAACTCTATGGATCATGGAATTGAAGACAGCGCAGAGGAACGTATTGCCGCAGGGAAAAATCCTCAGGGTGAGATCACTTTATCAGCCAGTCATACAACCAACGAAGTAATTATTTCCATACAGGATGACGGGCGCGGCGTGGATCCAGCCGGTGTTATGGCAAAAGCACGGAAAAATGGAATTCTTACAAAACCGGAAAATGAATATACGCAGAAAGAAATTCTTGCACTTCTTCTTGCCCCTGGTTTTTCCACCAACGAAGTGGTTACCGAATACTCCGGACGTGGTGTTGGTATGGATGTTGTAAAGAAAAATGTGGAGACAATTGGCGGAACCGTTACCATTACAAGTGAATTAGGAAAAGGCATGTGTACAACTTTAAAGATACCGCTTACCATGGCAATTGTAGACGGTATGGAGATCGCAGTCGGTAAGTCTGTATTCACCATCCCGATTGCCAATATCCGTCAGTCCTTTAAGGTAAAGAATGAAGAAGTCATCTACGATACAGAAGGCAATGAGATCATTAAATGTATGGATCAGTTTTATCCGATTATCCGAATTCATGACCTTTATAATATTGAGACAGAAGTCACCAACATTGAAGAAGGAATCCTTGTATGGGTGGAATCAGGAGATAAGTCCTGCTGCCTGTTCGTCGATGATCTTCTTGGAGAGCAGCAGGTGGTGGTAAAACCGCTCCCAACCTATTTAAACAGCTTTAATATCAAGGATTCGGGAATCAGCGGCTGTACCATTCTTGGTGACGGAAATATCAGCATCATACTGGACGTTCTTAATCTGTATGCTGCAGCACATAATCAATACTAATTGGGAATTGGAGGAATTTAAATGTCAGCAGAAAATACACAAACCAAAACAGCCGCTTCAGATTATGAAGTCATGGAAAAATTAAACGCTGAAAGTTCACAGGCAACAGAACGTTATCTGACCTTTCGGACGGATAATCTGACCTTTGGGGTAAGCACCAACTATATTATAGAGATTATTACCAATCATGTTATTACAACCATGCCTATGCTTCCAAATTACATAAAGGGTGTTATCAATCTAAGAGGTCAGATCGTGCCGATTATTGATATCCGCTTAAGGCTTGGAAAACCTGCAATCGAATACACCAATGCAACCTGTGTGATTGTATTAAATGTAGATTCTGTTTTTATCGGTATCATTGTGGACTCTGTTGAGCAAGTTCTGGATATTGACTATTCACAGATCTCTTCTGTTCCTGCCAATAACCGTGAAGAACTGGTAAGCGGTATGATATCCATGCCAGACAATAAAGTGGTTCTGTTAATGGATTGTGAAACTTTAGTTAATAACTCATAAAGGACGGCTTCTCTATGTTAACACTTTCTCAGCAAGACTTCACAAGGCTCGTTCAGTTCGTGAAGAAAAATTACGGCATTGACTTATCAAAAAAGATGCAGTTAATTATGGGACGATTGTCAAACACAATTATTTCTCTGGGCTATACTTCATTTACCGATTATATAGACCACGTTACTTCATCGAAAAATCCTGCTGATCTGGAAGTAATGCTGAATAAACTTACAACGAATTATACTTATTTTATGAGAGAAGAAGCTCATTTTAATTTCTTGAGAGATACCATTCTGCCTCATCTGTTAAGTACAAAGAAAAATAAAGTTTTAAGCATCTGGAGTGCTGGCTGCTCTTCCGGAGAAGAGCCTTATACCATTTCCATGATCTTAAAGGAAGCCCTGGGGGCGCAAGCCGCCCTCTGGGATACCAGGGTCCTGGCTACGGATATTTCACAAAATGCGTTAAAGGCTGCAAAGCAGGCAGTCTACGACGAAGAATCATTAAAAAACCTCTCTCCTTCCTGGAGATCAAAGTATTTTGCAAAAACGGAGGAACAGGGGATCTACACGGTTGCGCCCTCCATCAAATCCAATGTGATCTTTCAAACATTCAATCTGATGGACCCCATACGGTTTCGTTTGAAATTTGATGTGATTTTCTGTAGAAATGTTATGATATATTTTGATCAGAATACCAAAGACGGTTTGATCCAACGTTTTTACGATGCTTCTGCACCGGGAGGATATCTGCTGATCGGACATTCTGAGACTATTAATAAAGAAAAAACTCCTTTCAAGTATATCATGCCGGCAACTTACCGAAAAGAATAATCTGTTTAATATAAAATCTATTTACTGCTGGTTTCCTCCGGTAAATGGATTTTCTATTACACAGATTTGAAAATTTCAGATAGAATGAAAACTTACATCTGCCTGGCAATGTTTATCTGCCAAGAATGGAGTGAATTATGAATGAAAAAATCCGGGTTTTTATCGTAGATGATTCTTTGCTCTTTCGCAAAGTGCTGATTGATAACCTTTCTAAAAATCCTAATATTGAAATAATTGGATATGCAGTTGACGCATTTGATGCAGAACGAAAAATTCCACTTTTGAAACCTGATGTTGTAACGGTAGATGTTGAGATGCCCCGTATCAATGGGATTGAATTTGTCAAAAAACTTTTACCCAAATATAAAGTACCTGTTATTTTGGTTTCTTCCCTAAACTTAAATGTTTTTGAGGCACTCTCTGCAGGTGCCGTTGATTTTGTAAGAAAGCCAGACATGAGTCTGAGTAACTCTTCCAGCATTTTTTTAAGTACCCTTATGGGGAAGATTTTCATTGCTTCCAGAGCAACTATTAAAGTTCCTCAGAATGCTGCTCCTCCCGCTCCCGCTCTTACAGGCAATCCGGCTGGAGGGCAAAAACCATTTTCCCTCAATGCGTATAACACAATCATTGCCATTGGTGCTTCTACAGGCGGGACAGAAGCTACACTTCAGGTTTTAAAAGATCTGCCTGCCGATACCCCTGGTATTTTAGTAACCCAGCATATGCCTGAGGGGTTTACAAAAATGTATGCGGACCGCTTAAACCGTTTATGCCATATGAGAGTAAAAGAAGCGCAAAGCGGGGATTCTATCGAAAGAGGCCAGGTACTTATTGCCCCAGGTGACCTGCAGATGAAAGTAGTCCGCATGGGCAACCGCTATACTGTGAATTGTTTTTCTGGAGAAAAGGTAAGCGGACACCGTCCCTCTGTTGATGTGCTTTTTCAATCCATAGCAGATACTGCAGGTCCTAATTCTGTTGGAATTATCATGACCGGGATGGGAAAAGACGGAGCGGAAGGATTGCTTCAGATGAAGAAGAAAGGAGCATTCACCATTGGCCAGGATGCAGAAAGCTGTGTTGTGTATGGTATGCCTATGGTTGCCTATAACATTAATGCCATTGTTACCCAGGCTTCATGTGCCAATATATCCAGAGTTTTGTTGAAACACCTATACGCACTTTAAATATAAGAATTGACGATTCTAAAGTTAATATTTTTTTATTCATGACGATAATATAAATAGAACATTGGTATAGTAAGCTCTTAGAAAGGAGTCATTCAATGCGTATTTCACAGAATTATTTAAGTACGCTATATAATACATCCATGATACAACAAAATCAGGCGCCCTCCGGGATTGATTCTTCGGAGTCCTTAAAAAACAATTATGATGAAATTACTATCCGATCTGCATCACCGGAAGAAATAGACTCAAAGTTTGTATCTGAACTGAAAAATCTCTTAGTAAAAGAGATAAAACAACCTGCTGCTGAGGAAAAGCTGAGCCTTTTAAAACAGCAGATTCAAGAAGGAACTTATCAGGTGGATGCAAACAAGATTGCAGAAAAGATTCTTTTATACAAAGGAGCGGATTTATAATGGATGAATTTATGACTGTCATTGAGGATTTAACTGAATTATTCAAGGAACTGACTCAGATAGAACAGCTCAAACTGGATGCGGTTAAAAAGAATCGCATTACCCATGTAGAGGAATGTATGAACCGGGAACAGGCTTCTATTTTAAAGCTCAAGGGTCTGGACCGCAAAAGAGAGATTTGTCAGGAAAAGCTTGGCTTCAACGGTCTTTCTTTTCAGGAAATACTGAAAAGGACATCTGGAAAACAGCATAATGAATTAAAACAACTGTTTTCTACTCTTTCCCATTATGTTGATTTCTTCCAGGAAACAAATGACAGTGCCCGCACAATGATTGAATTAAACCTACATAAGATAAATCATATATTAAGCAGTTCCTCTGAAGGAGCTGCACCACATAAACCAGAATGGGGAGGACAATTATGACACGATCTACATTTGCCAGTTTCACCACTGCCCGTCTTGCCATGGCTGCAAGTCAGCGGTCCCTTGATGTAACCGGTCAGAATATCGCAAATATTAATACAACAGGATATACCAGACAGCAGGTAGATCTTGTCAGCTTGAATTTAAAAGGCGGCAGCATATATGGCAGCAGTCCGGCTTCCAAAATTGGCTACGGAGTTGAGGTCAGCAACATCTCTCAGATACGTGACCAGTTTCTTGACGTTCAATACCGCAATCAGGTTGCAAAGGTCGGAACAGCAGACGCTCACCAGGCAGTTCTTGATCAGTTGGCTGATATATTTGATGAAACCGATAAAGATGCTCTAAAAAAAGCTCTCAGCGATTTGAGCAGCAGTTTAGACAAGTTATCTTCCAATGCAAACAGCACTGAATTTGACAGCATTGTCCGTTCCCGCAGCCAGATTCTCATCAACTACATACATCAGAAAGCGGCTGATTTAAAGAGTACCCGTGCGGAGAATATCAGCAGTCTGGAAGACACTACAATTCCTACCATCAACAGTCTGCTTTCCAATATTGGAGAGTTGAATGATGCCATCTGGAAGAATCAAATGCTTGGGAATCCTTCTCTTGAAATGATGGATGAGCGAAACAGCAAACTAGATGAACTTGCAGGCTATCTTCCTATTAATGTCTCTTATAAAGAAGTAGTGATTGCAAATGGAGCAAAATATAATTATCCTGTAGTCAGCTTTACTGGATCAAATGGACTGACTTATGACCTTACTGCAGGGGAACACGGAGAAAACTTCGCTACCATGTATGCCAAAGCTCAGGAAGATGGAACCGTGTCCATTTCTTTACTGCCAGCAACCAACTACCCCACCAAGTCTCCCGATCCTTCCATGAGTATTGACATCACAAATCTTTTAAGAGAAGGTACTTTACAGGGTACCGTTGATATGCTGAATAAATCCGGAGAACTGGACAATCCTCCAAGTGATTACAGAGGGCTTGGGTATTATGAGAAATCTTTCGATTCTTTCGTACAGACCTTTGCCAATACATTTAATAAGCTAAACCAGAATACAACTCCATATAAAGGTGTTACTGGTTCTCCTTCTCTTGGCACTGCAAAAGAGATGATTACCAGCGGTTCAGAAAAGGCTCAGTTTTCTTTTGGCTTTCAAACCGCTTCCGGCAACTACTTAAAGCATGAGATGATAGAAATTAATGGTGAGCATTACATGTTTGGAGATGGAGAAGGTAATACCATTAAACTTGGAGATACTTTGGAAGATTCCCTGAAAAATCTGGCCGCTGAATTGAATAAAAAAGAAAAAAATTTAACTTTAATGGTAAATGAGGAACCAGTGGAAGGTTCCTGGTCCTATGATGAAGATTTAAAGGCTCTCACCTGGACAAGCACAGAGGTATTGCCGGCAAATACCGAGATAACCAAAAAAAGTTTTAAAAACCAGGATAACCAGAATATCTCTATCCAGTATAGTGCAAACCCTTTAAATATTAAAAACTACGATTTATTCCAAACCTCAGACGGCACCAGAACCTTTAATGCCGGTAATATCAAAATATCTGACGACTGGATGAGCAACAGCATTCATATCATTGCTTCCCACGATAAAGATGCAGGTTCCACAGCCAATGATAATATTATTCTTATGCTTAAATCTTTGACGGATGACAGGGAATTTAATTATGAGTACTCTTATAAGGATGAAAAGGGAGAGACAAAAACCGGAATCATATCCTACTACACCGGTAACTTCTCTCAATGTTATTCCACACTTGAGAATAATCAGGGAATTGATAGTTCAAAAAATGCTTCTGTTTTAAATAATCATATTTCTGTTTTAAAAGAAACTTCTAATAATAAAGATTCTGTCTCAGGAGTATCTCTTGATGAGGAAGGAATTAATCTTATGCAGTATCAGAGGTCTTATACTGCTGCCGCCCGCCTTATGACGACCCTTGACCAGGCATTGGATGTTCTGATCAATAATACCGGCATCGTTGGCAGATAGGAGGAATAAACATGCGAATAACAACCAATGCAATTATACGCAATTATAAAAGTAATCTTGCAACAACAATTGGCACTTTAAATACTTCCAGAGACCGTGTTATGACGAATCGCAGGTTTACCTCCGCGGCTCAGGACCCTGGCGGAGCTGCCAGAGCTTCCCAGTTACACCGTAAATACTACAAAAACCAGGATAATCTAAGTATGCTTAAAGACGTTCAGTCCCGGCAGGATGGACAGGAAGATTCCTTAAGACAGGTTTCTGACATCGTCAAGACAATCAGCAAAGACTATAGCATACAGGTACTGAATGGAACCAATCAGACGAAGGAAGTAAGACAAGGATATGCTTCTGCTATCCGTCAGTTCCAGAAATCCATGGTATTGAGCCTTAATTCCACCTATGAAGACACCTTCTTATTTGCTGGAACAGACGGGAAAAACCCACCTTTTAATTTGTTAGATGATGGTACCCTTACTTACCGGGACGTTAATGTAGATGCTGCGAATGGGACAGATGATTTCGCCCAGTTGCGGAACTTTTCCAAAGAGAACTTATATGTAGATCTGGGAATGGGGCTTTCTACAGACGAATGGAACAGTGTTGTCCCTTCAAGTGCTTTTGATATGTCTCTTCCGGGGATCAATGCTATTGGATACGGAAAAGATAAAGATGGCATGAGCAATAATGCCATTGTACTCTCCGGACAATTGGCTGACTTACTGGAACAGGAAGAATTTGATGCAGAAAGCTACAGAAAACTTATGGGAAAATTTGAGAATGTAAGCTCCGGTTTATTAAATAATATTACTGAATTAGGTGTTAAGTCCGAATTTTTAAGCACTACCAAAGATCGCCTTGAAAACACAGATATTGCTTTACAGGAACAGATGGAAAGCGTAGAGGGTATTGATATGGCAGAAGCAATCAGTGACTATATGTGGAATCAATATGCTTATAATGCCGCATTGAAAGTAGGAACTTCTATTTTGTCTCCGTCCTTTATTGATTTTATGAAATAGACTTGATTGGGGGTATATGAACATGAAACCTTTATTAAAAATCACTACTATACCTATGAAATATGAGTTGAACGTCACCAGAGCCCGTTTGGAATATTCAAAATCCAAAGGGGACCTGTTGGCGTCAAAAGAAAAAGGCGGTATGGAAATCGAAAGCCGTCCAACTAAATTACGTTTGGATACATATGATGCCCGCAATTCCGTATGTCCTACTACAATGGAAAGTGTCCGCCGTTCTGCCAGAGACGGCATACAGGCGGCTCAGGAAGCTACGGCATCTTATGCAGAGGAGAGTGCAATGTTATTAGATCCAAGAATTTCTAATCCCCTTGACCAGATTAACAGTCAACGCGCTCAAATGCCTACTGGTGAGTTTGGATTGACATTTTTACCTACGACCGGACCAGATATTGAATGGTCAGCCCCAGATTTATCCATGCAATACCAGATGGACCGGTTAAGTTTTGAATTTAGAGTTGCAAAAGGAGATTTTGAGTTTGTGCCTGGTAATGTGCAGATCTCCATTACCCAGATGCCAGATGTGCAGATTGAATATATCGGTAACCCTATGTACGTTCCCCCAAGCGCTGCAGAACATTTTAATCACGCTCCAGTAGATGTGCTTGCATAATGAAATCTCGGAGGTTTCTATGGAAATCAAAACACAATATTTTGGCACTATTACCTGTTCCGATAAAGAACTCATTCATTTTTCTGATGGACTTTTTGGTTTTTCTCATTTAAAAGACTATGTGCCCCTGGCTTTTCAGGATAACAGTGATGCCCTTATCTCACTTCAGTCTGTTGAGGAAAGCGGTGTATCATTTATTATAATGAACCCGTTTCAGCTTTACCCAGACTACGCACCTGTTTTATCAGAGGATGATAAAGCGCTTTTAGGCGCCGATTACAGCGAAGATAATATCTCATACTATGTTATCTGTGTGATACATGATTCCATGGAAGACAGCACGGTTAATTTAAAATGCCCTATTGCAGTAAACACAGACACAAGGCATGCCCGCCAGATTATTCTGGATAATGCACTTTATAAATTCCGGCACTCAATTAAAGACTTTGTAAAAAAGGAGAAATAAAATGCTTATTCTTCAAAGAAAAAAAGGGCAGGAACTTACAATCGGTGATAATGTCCGTGTGACTGTTGTAGAGGTAGGCAGCGACTGGGTTAAGCTGGCAATTGATGCTCCAAGAGATGTTCCGATCCTGCGTTCAGAGCTGATTGAGGCTGCTTCTGCCAATCAGGAAGCTGCCTCTGCTGTTCTGAGTCCAGATTCTATCAATAAAATCAATAAACTGTTTCAAATAAAGAAAGAAAGCGGAGAAACTTAATCTATTTAAGGATCTCCGCTGTTTCTTTATTCTCTTCTACTTCTTTGTTTTCTTCTACTTCTATCTCCTGGTCTGATCCTTCTTCCTCAAGCTCTGCCTCTTTGACTTCATCATCTTGTATTTTCTGCGCTTCCTCCAACGGAGAGGCTCTTCTCGTCTTGGGATTTGGTAGCCGCAGTTTTAGTTTTAGAAAGAAGGATTTCACGGAATTTATTCCTTTTATAATCTCTAACAATACATGTTCTCTGAATCTGCTATAGCATATGCGAAGCCCATAACGAATCAATCTTAAAACCCAGAACAAAGGCAGAAGCATTCCATTCCTCTCCAGAACCGGGTAAATGGTCTCCATATAAGCCCTCTCTGGAAATGTCCATTCCAAAAACTTCATCAGCTTTTCTGCCCTCTGATTGCGTGCATAACAATCTGCAACCGTCTTAATTAATGGAAGGAACTGGGAGCTGACATCTCTTCCTTCTATTCCTTTTGACAGAATATAAGATTCCATTGCATCGTAGATTTCGCCATTTTCCGTACCTGCTCCACTTCCTAACCATCGCAGAACCAGATACTCTAATTTTTCTGCAAACACATCAATCTTAAGCTTCTTTAATTTCTCATAAATATATTTCCAAGTGAAATCTTCTGCATTTTTTTTATAGAAAATCCAGAAATCAATAATCTGATTGAGACTAATCTCTCCCTTGGCATAACAATCTGTTAAGCGGCACATATAGAATATATACTTGTCATCGGGTCCTATCTCTCTCACATGTCTGCAGTCTTTTTTAGCGGAGGCACCTGCCAATAATTTTTTATAATATTTTCTCATTTGACGGCTTATAAAAATATTAAAGTTATAAAAGAATATTTTAATACCCGGAATGCGGTAATATAAAAATCCATCATCTTCTGTAGGGCGTTCCAAAAAGTCTCTGACCCGAAGCTTATCTGCAATTATTCCAGTTCCTTTTTTATCTGATCCTACTTCAATAAATTCCCGGCAGCACATCTCCTCAATCGGATATGACTTCGCCGTCTCTGAATAATCCAGAAAGAAACAATTCACTTTTTCTTTTTCCAGCAAAGACTTTAACTGCTTTTCTGCCTTTCCAAGGCGATCTACCCGATGAACTCCCTGTAAATACTTTTCAAAGAAACGCTTTCGGACAGACTGAGGAATGGCTTCATCTAAACCCATAATTCCGTAATATACCAAATGGGCAACATGATGATAATCTGCGATCCGAAACATCTTGTTCCAATCTAACTGACGCATCGGCTCTGGAGTTGCTTTTTGATTCATAACAGTGGATAGTACTGTCATTAAATATCGTTCTTCGTATCCTATTCTCATTACTCTCTTCCATCCTTAAAGCTGCCGGAAGCCCAATGACTCACCGGCAATCATCTATCAATGAAACTACAATATTATATTCCTGTCACAATTCATTGATGGAAACAATTATATCATTCATTATAGCATTTTTTTATTATTTGTCACGAATTAAGTTACATCTTACATTTATATATCGGTTTCTATGTAAATATCTTAACTTAGTCAGGGATTCGTACGATAAATATTGTAGACATCAATATATTATTTAGAAAAGGTGAATTCAGTGAGTGGATTTTATAATATTATATTTAAAACGTTATTACTAACTGCAGTTCCTTTTACCACTACTTTTACTGCCAATTATTCAAATGCAGAAAAGCAAATGGTGAATGCAGTGGAAGCAAATGTTCCGGAAGACCTCTCCATTTATGCAGATATTCCACAGGAAGGTAGATATGACGTAATGCTTGACAGCGTCTCTGGCCCTCTTACCTATTATAATCAGGGCGATTCCCGCTGGGGAGATTATCTGTGGGGCGGGACAGATCCTCTTTCCATCTATGGCTGCGGACCTACAATCATGGCCATGCTAGTTACCAGTCTGACGGGAAACCAGGTCTTGCCCCCTAACACTGCGGACTGGGCTGCTGCCAACAGATGCTGGGCTCCTGGAGATGGCTCTTATCATCGCCTGATTTCAGATGTATCTGCTGCATACGGAATTGAAGCCAGACCCATTCGGGACTACTCTGTCAATGGAATTAAGGAGGTTCTGGACTCGGGACATCTGGTTGTTGCACTGGTCCGAAGGGGGCACTTTACACAGAGAGGGCATTTCCTGATCATTACCCGTATGACCGATGAAGGGAAACTTCGGATTGCAGATCCAAACAGTTTCGAGAATACAATGATCGACTGGGATCCTGCTATCATTTTGAAAGAATTAAACCGCAGAGCCTCCAATGGCGGACCATTATGGGCAATTAGTCTTCCCCCAGGACAGTGATTATTGATAGTAAGAATCCTTTCCTGCTAAACGCATGTTGATATGGCGGTCCAGATCAATGGTCCGCTGCAGCTGCATATGAAGACTTTTCCCCTTCTCCACCAGTTTTCTGGCAAACACATTCTCTGGTATAGTCTCAGCACTGCCTTTTAGCCACTTTCCAATCTGCAGTGCGTCTTCAGGCGTTAACACAGATAATAGAATTCTGATATTTTTCTCGCTGATATCCGCAGAATCCATCTCTTCCTGACGCATCCCTAGAAGAATCTGTACGGTTGTCTGGTCATTTCGGGACAGAGCTTCCGCAATCTCACGGGTTATCCGTTCAATCTCACTTATGCTTTGATACTTCTTCTGCATTTCTTTTAAAATTTCAATCAACATCTCTTCTTCCATATATGCCTCCTGAAATAATTCCAATCATTTATAAATGGCTGGAGAGGATACTGTCCCCTCCAGCCTGCTCCTACTATGCTCTCTCGCTGCTTAATCGTTGTGCTTCCTTAAATGTATCCCGTAAATCTATTACTAAAGGGCGC
Organism: Clostridium sp. HBUAS56010; assembly: GCF_007115105.1. Classification (GTDB taxonomy): domain Bacteria; phylum Bacillota; class Clostridia; order Lachnospirales; family Lachnospiraceae; genus Lacrimispora. The sequence continues at coordinate 113,466 of NZ_SULJ01000012.1, read as the reverse complement.
AGTTCTCCAATAAGAGCAGAGTTTCTTCCTGCTTTAATCCGACTAAACTCATAGAGAAAAAAGTCATATAATCGTTTCAATTCAGAACTTATTTCATATTTAAAATCAAGAGTATCTTTTAAATAGGTTACAATATCAATGGAGCGCTGAATAGATTCTTCGAAAACCACATAATCTTTCTTTTGCAGAGAAAGATCTGCTCTTGTCATACGCTTTAATAATTCATCAAATAAAAGCGTCAACATCTCTCCGGAGGTCATTGTATTGACTGATTGCTGCTTATATTGCTGATAGCCGTTCATATTCATTATTTACACCGCCGTCCTTAACCGCCTAATGATGAATTCAGCCAACTACTTTGGGAATTCATCTGAGAAATTACTTTTTCCAAATTGGTGAATTGCTTTATATAACGATCATTTTCATCTGATAAACGAGTTTGAAGCTGTTTGATATACTTATCAATACTGTCAATGGACTTCTGTAACGTGTTACTCAACACATTGCTTGGCGCATAGACTGAACCGGCTTTTTCGATTAAAGTTCCCTTTACCGCCCCCTTTGTGGAAGCATAACGGTCTGTAATCTCTGTCAATTTTGCCATTAATCCATCACTCTGTCCATCAGAAGTGTCTTCTTTCTTTGTAAAAATCTTTTGAATATCTTCTGGTCTTGACTCTAAAGCAGCACGGAATTCAGTTTCATTGAAGACAAGCTTTCCTTTATCCCCGTAATTGGAGGAAGTGGAAATTCCAAAGGAGCTTAATAATGCTTTGTCATCTGAACCAGCATCAAATATAAAGCGTAAGCTATCGGATAAGGACCTTAACTCGCTGTCATTAAACAGTATTCCTTCCTTTGCCTTATCTTCCCAATTTTTAATCTGGTCTTCTGTCATTTCATTCTTCTGGTCTTCTGTTAAAGGAGAATAATCCCGGTTTGGCTTTTTTGTCAGCTGCTTATTCACAAGCTCAATGATCTCATTATAATCCTTAATCATATCATTCAAAGCATTTACAATCTTGTCTCCATCAGCTTTTCCACTAAAAGTCACTTCCTGAGTTTTATCAATAGTATTGTCTTCTTTATAGCCAAAGGTACCGCTAACTGTAATGTTAAGTCCATCTAAATTAAAGGAATTACTGCCCCTGACCAATTCGATTGGATCGGAGTTTGTGCCATATTTAACGGAAACAATCGCATCCAGACCTTCTGTTTCTGAAAAATTTGTACCAAAAATTCCAGACATATCTTTATATTCTTCCGTACTTTCAAACTTTACACGTCCGGCAGCCCCATCAACCGTAGACTCAAAAATGAATTTATCTGCGTTCTTTAAATAACTGACCTTTACGCCTGCATCAGATGAATTAATTGCATTCATAATTTCATTCACACTGCTTCCATAGGTCAGCCCCGTAATCTCGACATCGTTAATTTTAATTTTCAGAGGATCGCTTTTTTTCTTGTCTGACCCTGCTAAGGAATCCAACCCTGAATTCAAAATAGAAACATCAAGATTCAGGCGATTTGACGCGCCATTGGATACATTTAATGCACCATTGCTGCCTAAAATCCCGCGGTCCGCTGAAGAAATAGAAAGAATGGAAGAATAATCAACTTTAATGGTTTTTTGTATATTCCCATTTTCATCTGTCTCTTCACCTCTGCTACCTGGGATCATTGCCCTAAACTCTAACTTTTCTCCATTAGCTCTTACATCAATTCTGTCCTTACCAAACTGGTCATCCAACTTCTTCTGCATATCTTCAGCAACCAGATCCAGTGCCTCTGCATCAGTTTTTCCCTGAAACAATTTTTCTATTTCTTCTTGACTGCCAAACTTTATACTCTTAGTAACTCCGTTATATGTAAAGGACATACTCTTATCTGCAACACGTTCTGCAAAAGACAGTTCTTGAGAAAGGACCTGCTGTTTTCCTTTTACTAATTCCGAAAAACCATTGCTGTCAATTCTGCGTTCTTCATCGCTCATACTCTTAATATTGGAAAAACCAAGTGCGTCCAGCGCTTTTTCATTACCTCCTGCAACCCAAAGGCTGTTCGTATCCTTTTCATTCAGCTTAAACTCTAACCTCATGTCTTCATTCTCTCCGGTAACAGAAACCTGAATGACATCCCCTAAAGTCTGGCCATTGCCGATTGTAACCTTCTTTAAGGATTCCTTTATTGCAGAAGTAATCCCTTCACTAGTGGAATAATCATAATCTTCACCAGTGAGCATATCAACGCTGTAAGTCTTACTTCCATATTGAAAGGTTATATATCCACCCTCTAAATTACTTACAGAAGCTTTTCCCATATTAATGCCGCCAGTGGAAAGTGCAGAACCAGATACGGCCCCTTTGGAAACCTTGGAAGCCTGCTGTGCCATCTGCTTCACTCCCGCAACGGAGATGGTGTTAACTGAAGGAGAACTGCCGGTAACCTTTACATATTTTTCATTCTCTCCTAAAGCTGTTATACTGCTTCGCCCCCAAAAACTTGGGCTTGATAAATTTGTAGTTGGATTAAGATATGAGGTATATTTGTTCGCAAATTCTACCAGCTTAGAGCTGACAGACTGGTAAGCCTCCTGTTTCCATAATAAAGACTGCCTGCTCTTTTGCTGCTTGGCAATCTTGGCTCTGGTCGCGGCTGTCATTCCTTCAATAAGGCTATCCCTGTCCAGACCGCTGCTAAGCCCTCCAAATCCTCTAAGACTGGATGCTGAACCGACACCACTGGTACTGCTTGATACACTTGCCATATATAAGCTCCTTTCTATTATTACAAAGCCGATCCTTCGACAAAAATCGGTTTTTTTCTTGTTTTTACTATACTTATTTATCGACATACTGTATACTAAAGATAATAGTATTATCTTAATTTACGAATGGAGGTATTGAAGTTGTCCACGGTAATTACCATTACAAATCAAAAGGGCGGCGTAGGCAAAACAACCACTTCCTGCTCGATTGCCTGCGGTCTGGCTATGAAGCAGAAGAGAGTTCTGGCTGTCGATTTAGATCCACAGGGTAACTTAGGTTTCAGCCTTGGTCTGGAGATCGAATCCTGTGCTACTATATATGAAGTTTTTAAGGGAACGGCAACTTTACAGGAAGCAATTCGCTCCTCAAAGTACTGTGATGTTATCTCATCCAATATTCTGTTAAGCAGTGCCGAGTTGGAATTTACCGGAAAACAGCGGGAAAGCATGTTAAAAAACATTCTTTCTACTGTAGCAGGTTATTATGACTACATTATTATTGATACCCCTCCCGCATTAAATATTCTGACTGTGAACGCATATGCGGCAGCGGATTATCTGATTATTCCCATGATTCCGGAAATTTTGAGTCTGTTAGGTGTTTCTCAGATAAAAGAAACCATTAACACAGTACGTGCCTCTGTAAACCCCAATCTGGATGTTCTTGGCATTCTGCTCAATAAATATAATTCCAGAACTTTGCTTTCCAAAGAAGTGAAAGAAATGGCTCAGGATATTGCTGCTCAGATTGGTACTGTTGTATTTGAAACCCATATCCGTTCCAGTGTCAGTGTTGCGGAGGCACCTGCACAGGGCGAGAGCTTACTGGACTATGCCCCCCGATCCAATCCCGCATTGGATTTCCAGGCATTGGTTGATGAGGTTCTAAAACTAATCCATCAGCGTAAAAATTAATATATCATGAGAGGAGTTCAAAACCGTGGCTAGAAAAAGTAGTAAAACTGCCCATGTTATGAATTTGTTGGCTGGTGACGAACCGGAATCTTCCAAATCAGAAGCTGCAAAAGAAAACCTTGCTGCTACCCTGACTGCAGATTCCCCTGAAACAATTAAAGAACTTACCGTATTGGCTCATCAAGCCTCTATTCAAACCCAGGAAGGTCCTTTAACCCCTTCCCCCATATCAATCATAGACATGTCCTCTTCTGCACCTGACCCTGTATCTGAGCTGATTCGTGAGCAGTTAGAAGAAGAGGAATCATTATCTGCAGAAGCACTTGAAAAGACTGATGCAGAAACACAATTGCCGGAACCAGATTCAGAAATACCCGTATCCGAAACAATGAATCCGGTTGAAACACTGGATGAACCGGATATAGAAGATTTCAAGACGGAGAATTCAGAGGTAGAGGAGCCTACAGAACCGGTTGCTTCCCAAACAGAAGACTTGACACCGAAAAAGGATTTTTCCGATGAGGTAATTGCGGCACAATCCATACCAGAGGCTGATTCCCCTACATACCAGTATCTGAATGTTATGGAATACATTGTTAAATCCATGACGAAAGATTATGCAGCCAAATTCGATACCTGTTCCTGCGGACGCTGCCTTGCAGACATTACTGCACTGACACTGACAAAATTGTCTCCTAAATATATTGTGGTTGACTCTTCATCCGCATCTCCGCTTTTAAACTTTTATACCAATCGGTATGCACAGCAGGTCATTGTGGAACTTACAAAATCCTGTTTTACGGTAAAACAAAACCCACACCATTAGGCGTGGGTTTTTTCTTCTTCTATTGGTTCAACTTCCTGATCTGCACTGATAATCAGACTATTCCATATCTCGTTAACAGCATCAACACAATCCATGTAGGTCTGTGCAAGTAATCCGGAAGGAAGGCATAATTCATCGGAATATGACTTAACATTCTTCCACTCCGCATTCTCATAACTGAGAATAAGTTTATATAAAGTTCCACAGACTCCTGTCTTATCTGTTAGTGCCTCTTTTATCTCCTGAGCAACCGGAATCTCAGCAAGAATCTCGTCAACTGGTGCATTAATCATAAATTGTAATGTTGAGAACATTCCCATCATATAAGCTTCTGAACGAAGAATTGGAAAATCACAGATGTGATCGGAAAGAGCCATAGCAAAATTAGCTCTTAAAAATGATATCTTCATAATTGCTTCTAATGCCTGATCGTGATGGTTATTGTTGTTAAAGCTCAACAGATATACCCACTGCTTTAACTGGCTGATTCCCATAATAATCAATGCCTGCCGGATAGAAGATACTCTGCATCGCAGGGCAAAATATGCGGAATTCACAATCTTTAAGAGTGCATAACTAAGAGCAGCATCACGGCTTATGATTGCTTCTATCTGTTCAATATCTGGTTCATCTTTTGACACTTCCACAACTAGCTGAAAGAAATTCCCCTGAAGGAACTCCATGCGGTTTACTTTTTTCGCCAGCACTTCTGCTACATAACTGCCTTCCACAAAATCTGCATCAATCTCCAGTGCAAGTTCATAGTCTTCTTTTTCCTTTACACCGGTTGCTATGCACTTTTTGTCAAGACCTTTCATAGTATTAACAATATTTACCAGAGATAATCTATCTTTCGGATCACGCTTATTAGCAATATCAATCTTAACATAAGTGGCAAAGTCCAGCATTGCAAAATAGCTGGGAGAAAACTGAAAATCATTGATAGCAAACTTATATCCTTCTGCTTTGTATTTCCGGATAATAGTTGGTGCAAGAGGATGAATCATCACATGATCTTCAATCTGAATCACCATTTTTTCTTTGTCAAAAATCTTTGGAGTGTTTCGGAACAGCAGTGCAGGAGTAAAGGTGACAAAGGTCAGTTTATCATCTGCAAAGCTATCAGAATTTTGCATAAGAAAGTCTGAAATCGTATCAGCGACTGCTACATCAGAACTGCTGTAAATAGAATTATAGTCTTTCTGGAACAATACTTCATATCCGACAATTCTGTCTTCTTTTAATGCCTTAATCGGTTGTCGGGTGACATATTTATCCATTCTTAGTCCTCCCCTGAATCAGATGATCAATAACTTCTACCAGATGTCCAATCTCTGGCTTACTTAACTGCTCATTTGCGCCCAGCTTCTTCCCTTTTACCATTAATTCATCATTAATCATAGAAGAGAAAATAATCAATGGAATATGTTTTAACTTAGGATCATCCTTTACCAGCTTTGTCAAACGATGTCCATCCATCTCGGGCATCTCAATATCTGTAATAATCAGATTTACCTTACTATCCAGATCGGAATCATCACGAACCTTCTCAAGATAATTCCAGGCTTCCTGACCATTATTTTTAAAGGTTAAATTATCATAACCGGCCTTTTTCAGTGCAGCCTCTATCATCTTTGTTAAGAGAATAGAATCTTCTGCAATCAGAATAGGGCAATTCACTTCTGTTCTTTTGCCCAGTTTGCTAATCTCATCTAACTGGATTCCAGTCTCCGGCGCAATATCCGCTACAATCTTTTCAAAATCCAGAATGGTAACAAGATCTTCTCCGCACTGAGCAATGCCAGTAGCTACCCCTTCATCTCCTCTGCTGATGGTATCATCAGGCTTCTGGATATTCTTCCAGGATATACGGCTGATTCCAACGACGCTATGAACACGAAAAGCAATATGAAGCTTATTAAAATTCGTAACAATGAATAGATCCTTCGCCTGCTTCTCTGTTTCACTTCCAGTCAAATAATGAGGAAGATCAATAACCGTAAGTAAAAGATCCCTTGGTTTAAAAATACCTTCTACAGAAGGATGGGCATGCGGGATAGGTTTTACCTTATCTGACATCATAATCTCACGTACTTTTGCAACATTGATTCCATATAATTCACCATAAATGGTAAATTCCATTATTTCAATCTCATTGGTCCCTGATTCTAACAAAATCTCTGTTTCTGCCATATTTTTTCTCCTTTATCCCAATATAATCCAGCAAAAACACCTGCCTACTCACTTATCGACATTCTTCTGCCAGTTCATAATGCTTACAAAACAATTTCAGCTCTCCCATATGTACGAATCCGGACCTCTCCCGTGCATAAATTCACCGACATGGTACGGGCATAATTCTCACCTACATCTTCGGCTGTAAGACGGATTCCTGCTGTCTTTAATATCTGTTTTACACTGACAATGTTCCTGGCTCCGATATTGCCAAGAGTGCTGTTCCCCTGGAGCTGGAACATCTTGGCACCTCCGGCTATTTTAGCAATCAATCTGTTTTTCCTGGCTCCCATGATTTCAATCTTGCGAAAAGTCTCAGCCAATCCTGTATCCGCATATTTGAATACATTTCCGTCCCCTGTTCCGTATACTTCTGGAAGCATAATGTGCACAAGCGCTCCCAGCTTAATCATCGGGTCATACAGACTTATGCCAATGCAGGACCCAAGTGCATAAGTAATCAAGGTCCCTTCCTGCCTGGCAAATTTCATATCTGCAATTCCTACTGTAATCTGTTTATCCATTCGTAATCCCCAGTTTTTCCATGAGAAAGTTTAATGACTCAATATCAGGCATCATGAGAAGGTCGCTGTGGAGTTCTTTTCCATCAATGAGAAACTGTCCGCTGATCATCATCATCTTATCTGTCTGGTAGCCAAATTCTACCATCGGAACGCTTAATATTCCGCCTAACATATTCACTGCCGTATCGGGTACTGACAAATTAATTGCCACATCACTCAGTGTTGACATTGCATTGACATAAGATGAAATAATAATATTACCGATCTCTTCAAGAGCTGATGTCTCTATTACATTTAACTGATAATAGTCCTCAATCTCTTTTTGCATGACACTGCTTAATACCTCATTAATAAAATCAAGTTTCAGGATGAACAGCATAAGACCGTTTATCTCTCCGGTCATCTTTACCAGAATGGCTGCTACAATCTCCTCAGGATCTCCAAGGAATTTAATCGCTTCGTTATATCCTAAAATCTGAACATCAGGAAGCGTCATGCGTACTGATTTATTAAGCAAGGATGATAAGGCAGTTGCGGAATTACCAGTTCCAATACTGCCGATCTCACGAATCAGATCAAGACCCAATCCATTCATTTCATCATAACGTCTTATCTTCATTTAATCGCCTCTTTCCTTCCTGCTACTCCTTACCGCAATGAATTAATTGTAGATTCCACCTCATCGGAAGTCTGAACCATCTTTAACGCATAAGAATACGCTCTCTGTGCTTCCATCATTCTGGTCATCTCCAGAGCAAAATCCGTACCGGAATTCTCCAAAGCACCCTTTACAACTTTTGCATTCTCAAGAAGAATCGGTTCTCCATTCTTTGCGGAAACGGCAAAACCATTTCCACCTACACTTTGAATTCCATCCATTCTGGAAAAGGTATAAACACCGATGGCACGGGGATCATGTTCCCCCTCATCCAACTCTTCGGTTTCGTCATCTTCCGCTTCCTCTTCCTCCTCCGGATAGGATGTGGGCTTAATATCGTAGGAAATCTCTTCTTTGTCCATATTAAGGACTCTCTTTCCCTCCGTATTAACCAGAAAGAATTTATCTTCTGTCTTTGCAAGCTGAAAACGTCCATCTCTTGAATAAGTCACATCACCTGTAACGGGATCCTTCAGCATAAAAAAACCGTCTCCTGCAATGGCGTAATCATGATCTATTCCCGTTGTCTGATATGGCATCGTGCTCATATTCGACTTTATGGTATCAATCTTTGATCCGCTTCCTGATTTTGCGGCATCCTGTCCCTGAGCATTCCTTACCTGTGAATAGATTAAGTCAGAAAATACACCGTATTGGGACTTAAACCCAACGGTGTTGACATTTGCAATATTATTGGATACAATGTTGAGCCTGGTCTGTTGATTGCCAGCTCCCAAAGCCCCTATGTAAAAGGATTGATTCATTCCCTATACCTCCTATACTCTTCCGATATCACTTACAATCTTACCCATAAGCTGATCATACATTTTCAGTACCTGTGCTGCACTTTGAGAAGCTCTCTGGCTGCTCATCATGCCGGTCATCTCGTCAATGGGATCAATGTTGGACCTTTCTATGGATTTCCACTGAATTCCCCCATCTACTGCGTCGGCATCGGCAGCAGATGTAAATGTCCCGTTATTGCCTTTCACAAGCTGGTTATAATCGGCAAAATCAAATACTCCCAGTTTGCCGATCAATTGAGGTTCCTGTTCTGAATCCGAATCATTCTCTTCCTCACCGCCCAGACCTTTTAACGGAACTTCATAAATATTGCCTGATTTATCAACTGAGATATGATCGGAAGTCATCTCAATGGGGTTCCCGTCTTCTCCCAGGACTCTTCCTAATGAGGATAAACTAAGATATCCGTCCTGATCAATCTGAAAAGAACCGTTTCTGGTATAAATTCGGTTCCCAGCAGTATCCTGAACCGCAAAAAATCCGGGTTTTGTCAGTGCAAAATCCAAATTCCCTCCAGTTTCTTCTACATTACCCTGATTATGGCTGGTGCTGGTTATTCCAACAGCACGGATCATAGACATGGAACCAATCTGGGTGGCATTCCCCCTATTCAGATTACCGCTGCGGTAACGCATCTCATCTTTAAAGGTTGTGCTGACCATACGGTCAGACTTATACCCCGGAGTACTCACATTGACCATATTATTACTGATTGTATTCAAATTCCGGTTCTGGTAAAGCATTCCAGAAGCCAGATTATAAAATCCCTGAAACATATTTTGTCCCCTTTCTTACTTCCCGTTCATAAAATCATTCAGATATAAACGCAGTTTTTGTATGGCATTGGAGTGAATCTGCGAAATTCTCGGCTCGCTGACGCTCATCACATGAGCAATCTCCTTCATATTTAATTCGTCCATATAGTACAAAGAGATAACCTTTTGTTCGTTTTCTTTTAAATTATTTATAGCAGAAACTAAAACTTGTTTAAACTCTTCCTGCAAATAATGGTCTTCCGGCTGATCATTTTCATTAATGGAAGGAAGCTGAAGAACTTTTTTATTCTCATTTCCAGCTTCTAAAACCATGTCCAGGGACAGAACACTGTAAATGTTAGTCTTTCCAAGTGCCTCCTGATACTTATCTAAACTGACCCCCATATGGTCTGCAATCTCCTTAGGTGAAGGAAACCGTCCAAGACGATTGCACAATTCCATTGCTGCATTATCAAGATCTTTGGCATTTTTTCTCACACTTCTTGGAATCCAGTCCTGCTTTCTTGCCATATCAATGATCATACCTCTTATCCGCTTGGAAATATATGTCTCGAACTTGACATTCAGCTCCGGATCAAATTTCTCAATTCCAGCCATGATCGTCAGCACACCTTCATTTACAATGTCTTCCACCTGCGCAAAGCTTAAATAGACATCCCGCATCTGGATTGATATGCTCTTAACCATATACATATAGCGCATCACAAGTTCATGCTTGATCTTAATATCCTTTGTCCGTTTATATTTAATTAGTAAATCTTCATTGGTATATTGGCTAAAATCTTGTTCCATTCCGACTAACACTGCCTTTCTGACATAACCCCATGTCAAACGGTAATATTTCCGACTGCCTGAATTTGAATATTATTTGCAATCTCATTAAATGAAAGGACATATACATTGGGATAGAACTGCTCAATCAGGCGATAAAAATACAGTCTGACAACCTGACTTGTTAAAACCACTGGTTTCTGATTCAGGTCACTGAACTTCTTAATCTGCTCTCCCATCTGTACAATTACCGATTGCATTACATCAGGGCTTAAAGCAAGATACACACCCTGCTCCCCCTTCGCCATACTGCTTATAATATTCTTTTCCAGATCCGCATCCAGAGTCAGCACTTTCATCTGGCCTCCGTCGCAGAACATTCTGGTAATGGTTCTCTTTAAGGCAATTCTGATATTTTCAGTTATTACATCCATATCTCTGGTAACTGGAAGTGAATCTAAGATCGTCTCTAAAATCGTTTCCATGTCTTTAATCGGGACACCTTCTTTTACCAGATTATGAAGGATTTTTTGAAGGTTTCCATATGTAAACTGTCCAGGAAATAGTTCATCCACCAGCTCTGCAGATTGTTTTTTCACATTATCCAACAACTGCATCACCTCCTGCCTTCCAAGTAATTCATGAGCGTGCTGCTTGATGGTTTCTGACAGATGGGTAAGCATAACAGAAAGCGGATCAATTACGGTATACCCATAAATTTCTGCCATCTCTTTATTCTCTGGGCGAATCCATTTACTTGGAATTCCATAAGCTGGTTCAATGGTTTCAATTCCATCAACTTCACCGGACAATACAGGTGGCTCTAAAGCCAGATAATAGTCTACCAGGATCTCCCCTTTGGATACTTCTTCTCCTCGTATTTTGATTACATACTGATTGGTATTTAAACTGGAACTGTCCCTAAGTCTGACAGAAGGAATGACAAATCCCATATCCTGTGCATATTGCCTTCTGAAAATGACGATCCGGTTAATCATCTTGCCGCCGCTGGTCTCATCAATCAGCGGAATCAGACTATAGCCAAATTCCATCTCAATGGGTTCTACATTAATCAGGGAATAGACATTGTTTACGTCACGATAATAGGATTCTTCGTCAGAAGGTGCCTGGGCGGCTTCTTCCATTGCCTGGGCAGTCTCTGATGCCTCTTCTCTGATGGCTGCTCTTTTGACTCTCCGTTCTAACTGATATCCACAGCCGACTAACACAACAGCCATCACTGCAAGCTGTAATTTGGGCATTCCGGGAACCAGCATCAATACAACCATAACAAAACCGGTAAACATAATGGCTTTGGGCTGTGCCAAAAACTGTGCGGACACATCTTCATTCAGACTGCCCTCTGATACGGCTCTGGTAACAATCATACCAGTTGCGGTTGCAATTAAAAGGGAAGGAATCTGGGAAACCAGTCCATCACCTACCGTTGCAATGCTGTAAATCGTCAGCACCTGTGAGAAAGGAAGGCTTGACTGTACTACACCAATGACTGCACCACCAATAAAGTTGATTGCTGTGATTACAATCGCCATGATTGCATCACCTTTTACAAATTTGGTGGCACCATCCATTGCACCGTAAAAATCGGCTTCTTTCTGAATCTTATATCGTCTGAGTTTTGCTTCCTGCTCATTAATAAGACCAGAACTTAAATCAGCATCAATCGCCATCTGTTTTCCAGGCATGGCATCCAGGGTGAATCTGGCTGCCACTTCTGATACACGTTCCGTACCTTTTGTAATAACAAGAAAGTTCATTAATACAATGATTATGAATATAATAAACCCAACAACGATATTTCCCTGTAGAACGAAATCACCAAATGCCTTAATTACCTGACCGGACGACCCCTGATGTGCTAAAATATTACGGGTAGAGGAGACATTCAGTCCCAGCCTCAGTAAAGTAGTAATTAAGAGCAATGAGGGAAATATGGAAAATTCCAATGGCTCCCTGATATTCATGCTTATCAGTAAGATAATCATGGAAAGGGCAATATTTATGATAATCATTACGTCCATAAGGAATGGAGGCAATGGAATAATCAACAGAAGTACAATCGCAATGACAAATACAACTACGGAATTTTTCAGTAAACTCTTCATTCTTTTACACCATTTCTTTCAAGTATCTCTTCTGCTTTTTCTATTCTATGATTTTGTTATTCATACGGTATACGAAAACCAAAATCTCCGCTACCATACCATAGTACTCCGGAGGTATCTCCGCCCCAACCTGCGTACTGGCAAAAATGCCGCGGGCTAATGGCTTATTCTCCAGCACATAGACTCCATGTTCCTCTCCCATTGCCACAATTCTAAGTGCCAGCTCATCCTGCCCTTTTGCAACCATAACCGGTGCATTGTCCTTATCAAGATCGTAGCGCAGAGCCACCGCATAATGGGTCGGGTTACGAATGATAACATCTGCGGAAGGAACTGCCTGCATCATACGGGATTTCGCTCTTTCCCTTTGCAGATTCCGGATTCTTCCTTTAATCTCCGGATTTCCTTCTGTTTGTTTATATTCTTCTTTCAACTCCTGCTTTGACATCTTCATCTGGCGTTCGTAATCCCACCACTGATAAAAATAATCGAAGCCTGCAACTCCAAGAAACACAATTGACACCTTATATACCATCTGCATTACAGCATCCAGAACATAAACAGCGGATTCTCTGAAATCCATATCAATGGTTCTGGATATTCCCCGCAGATCCGCCATGATAATCTGATAAAGAATAATGACAAGGACAATAATCTTTACAAGATTTTTCAGCAATTCTACCAGACTTTTCAGTGACAGAATATTCTTAATCCCTTTTAATGGATTAAGCCGGTTGAACTGAGGAACCAGATTCTTTTTTGTGAAAATAAATTTAGTCTGTACTCCGGTTCCAATGACTGCCAACACCATGGAAACCACAAGTATGGGAACCGCTCCTTTTAACACTGCTGTCACCGTATCTATATAAGCACTTTTTGTATAATCAGACACGGTTTCAACCATGGGTGCAAGGCTTAAATACTTGATCATATAATCCCGTATAGTCCGGTAAATCAGTGGAAACAGCATCTTAAGCATAATGAATGTTCCAAGAAGGGATGCAATCATAACCACATCTTTACTGATTGCAACACGTCCCTTTTTTCGTTCGTCCCGCCGTTTTTTCGGGGTGGCTTTCTCAGTCTTTGATCCCTCAGCCATTTTGGTTTCTCACATCCTTTGCATTTATAAAAGGCGAATCACACTCTCTACAGTTAAAAGCATCTGACTTATAATATCACCCAGATAATCAGACATGGGGGAAAACAGAAAAACAAGCATTAACAAACCAATGATTAACTTTGCTTGTATATTCACTACAAACACATTAATCTGAGGAATGATTTTCATTAAAATTCCAACCGCTATTTCTGTCAGAAATTCGATTGCCATAATAGGAAATGCAAATTTAACCGCCATAACGATACAATGAATGAACACTTCTACCAGCGCCCACGCAACCTGTGGTCCAAATAACACCTGCCCGTACGGAACGATCTCAGCCGAAGTAAGAAGCAGTTTAAAAAGTGCCAGATGTCCATCTACAGCGAAAAATAGCAACATAAAATATGCGTGATAAACACTGCCGCTTAAAGCAATCTGTGCGTTGCTTTGGGGATCAAATATGGTAGACATAGACAGTCCCATCTGAAAATCAATAATGGAACCTGCAAATGTAATGACCAGTAAAAAAAGATCTATTACAAACCCTATGGCATATCCCATGGCAAATTCTTTTATAAGAAGTACGGCATATTCTATCGAATTGACCGGCTCCGGAACCTGTGCAAAGGAGAAGGAATAAACGAGAAGAGTAAATACCATTACCATTCCGCTTTTCACCTGCACCGGAATATTCTTTCTTCCCAAAATAGGATTCAGCAGGATAAATCCTGACATTCTCATAAAAATCAGGGACAACAGCATCATCTGTCCTACATCCGGCATTTAACTCTTCCTTTCCCTGCTTTTATCTATCCCAGCATTGTATTAAATATATGAATCGTATAATCGCCAAGCATTTCCATCATATTGCTTCCCATGATTAACAACACCAGACCGATTACCAGAAGTTTTGGTACAAATGTAATGGTCTGTTCATGAATCTGAGTAGCTGCCTGTAAAATAGATATGATAATACCAATAATCATACTTATGATTAAAACGGGACCAGCAAGCCTTACAGCCATCCCGAACATCTCGTACATAAGACTGCTAAGCGCAACTTCTGTCATCTTTACTCCTCCTGTCAGTAATGAAAGCTTTTAACCAGATTGGTAAATAATAATTCCCATCCGTTGACCGTTACAAATAAAAGAAGCTTAAACGGCAAGGAGATCATTGCGGGAGGAAGCATTACCATACCCATGGACATCAGCGTACTGGATACAATAATATCTACCAGCATAAACGGCAAGAAGATCATAAATCCTGCAGTGAATGCCCGCTTTAGTTCTGATGTCATAAAGGAAGGAATCACAACTGTCATAGGAAGTTCTTCCAAATTTTCAGGTTTTTCTGTTTTGGACAGGTCCATAAAAACATTGAGGGTAGACGTCTCCGTCTGTTTGAGCATAAATCTCTTCATGGGAACCTCTGCCCGTTTCAGTGCCTCGTCCTGTTTTATCTCTTCTTTTACATAGGGCTGATAAGCATTGGTATTAATATCCTTTATCACAGGGTCCATAATAAACAGGGTTAAAAACAATGCAATTCCTACCAAAACCATGTTAGGAGGTGTCTGCTGGATTCCAAGTGCATTTCTGGTAAAAGACAAGATAATGACAATCCTGGTAAAGGACGTCATCATCACTAAAATAGAAGGCAGCAATGAAATAATGGTCAGAACGAGAAAAAGTTCAAGCGTTGGCACCCGTCCGCCGTTAATGTTAACTAAGGCATCTGTATTCATTCTGTTCCTCCTTACTGATCTTTCTTATGTCTGTCTGTATATTTCTTTAATAGCTTTTTAAAATCCGGGTACCCTTCTATTGTTTCTGTTGTGTCAGTACCCTTGTTTTCTATATTTATATCTTCCTCTGATACTTCCGCCAGAAGTGTAATCTGTGAAGAAGCAATTCCTATCAGGTAGTAATGGCTTCCCATTCGAACAACTGCAACCGCCTTATCCTGCCCCAGCGGAAGCCTGTCCAGCATCTGCATACATGTCCCCCCACGTTTTAATCCGATGCCCTTTCCCAGACTTTTCGTAAATACATAGCTTAAGTACAGAATCAGAATGGTAAGAATCAGCACCGATGCCAGACTTAAAACACTGTTCAATGACTGCCACTTCCTCTCTACATGATATTTCCTTTTACAATCTCTGTGATACGAATACCAAAGTTGTCATCAACAACTACTACATCGCCTTTTGCAATACAACGCCCATTTACATAAAGATCAACCTGATCTCCTGCTAATTTATCAAGAACAACAAGGGAACCTTTTGTAAATTCCAGAATATCTTTTACCAGCTTTCTGGTTCTGCCGATTTCTACAGAAACTTCCAGCGGCACTCCCATAATCAATTCTCTGTTTTCTTCCTGTTCTTCATAACTTCCGGCATTGTCCTTTAAATCTTTCTGCGGAACTGGTTTAACATTGATCTTTTTCGGTTCAGTTACATCTCTGCCCGTATTCTGCTGTCCATTTTGTAACTGTAAAATCATCTGCTGCATCTGATTCATCATTTGCTGCTGCATCTGGATCTGTGCCATAAGCTGCTGCATGGATGAGTTATCGTTTTCTGACATCTGTCCTCCTGTTACCGGTGCTGCCTGTGGAGGCTGTACTGTTTTAGGCGGCTCTGCAGCCTGGCTGCCAGCCAAAAGTTTCTCAATCTCAGCCTGAGACATCACTCCGCCTGATGGTTCTATTACCGGTTCTGGTTCTGGCTTTGGCTCTTCTACCTTTGGTTCTTCTACCTTTGAAGCTGCACTTTCAGCTAAAAGTCTCTCTATCTCAGCCTGGGACAGCATTGCATTCCCTGAGGATTCTACTACCGGTTTCTCCTCTTCATGTCTCAGTTCCGGTTCCTGGTCCTGGCTTTCCTGTGTGAAAAATCCTCCAACCAGCTCTTTTGCAAGTTCTGGAGGCATTACATTGATAAATTCACTTTCCAACCGGTCTGCAATTTTTAATGTAAAACCTACAACCACCATAATCTCATTTGTCTTATAGTATTTATTCTTAAAATCATCTATATCGGAAATCTCAAATGAGCTTGGTGTGGAAATATTAACTGATTTCGTTAAGAATTCAGACAGAGCCGTTGCAGACGCTCCCATCATCTGATTCATAACTTCACAAATCGCACTGATATTGAGTTCATTTAACTCGAACTCTTCTTCTGGGGTTTCCATTCCCATCATCATGTCTACGATTATCTTTACATCATGTTTCTTTAACAGCATGATGTTGCTTCCGCTTAGTCCTGCAATATATGTAATCTCTACTCCAACTGCTGGTTCCAGGTTTGAAATTTCAAATTCTTCTCTCGTTAAAACCCTGACCACTGGTGTTGTAATATCAACTCTGGCATCGAGCAAGTTGGATACTGCAGTGGCTGAGGCACCCAGGCTTATATTTAAAATCTCACCTATGGCATCAATCTCAAATGCGCTAAAATTCTTCGAATCCATACAACTTTTCTCCCTTTATACTCATTTAGCCCTCTATGCCATTTTTTGCCTTATTTCCCGATTTCCAATGCCTTGGAAGCCATCATCTTTATGGCGTTAAATGCTGTTATATTGGCTTCATAGGACCTGGTGGCAGACATGCTGTCCACAGTCTCTTTAATCAAATCTACATTAGGCATCTGTACATAGCCATTCTCATCTGCATCCGGATGTTCCGGGTTATATACAGACTTTAAAGGACTGGTATCCTCTATGATCTGAGAAACTCTGACGCCGCCTGTACTTTGCTGCCGGCTTTTCCCTGCCGCATTCATCAGCACCTTTTTGAAATTATTTTCATTTCTGGCTTCAAGTACTACCATTTTTCTCCGGTAAGGGCCGCCTGCTTCTGTTCTTGTTGTATCGATATTAGCAATATTCTCAGATGCGACATCCAGGCGAAGACGCTGTGCTGTCATAGCCGATGCGCTGATGTTCATAGAACTCAAAAACGACATAAGTATCCTCCTTAGATGTCTGCTTAGCCGATAATTCCGGAAACAGTTTTAAGAATACGGTCTGGCTTAAATGGCTTTACAATGAAATCCTTTGCTCCGGATTTGATTGCTTCAATTACCATACTTTCCTGACCCATGGCAGAACACATAACTACGGCTGCATCTGGTGCTTTTGATTTGATTACTTTTAACGCTTCCAGACCGTCCATATTCGGCATGGTAATGTCCATGATTACCAGGTCTGGATTCACTTCTGCAAACATCTGAACTGCCTGGGCTCCATCAGACGCTTCATATAGGTCTGTGTATCCATTTTTAGTTAAGGTGTCCTTAATCATCATTCTCATAAATGCTGCATCATCTACTAATAATATTTTTGCCATTTCTTTACATCTCCTTTTATTATCCTATATTACTTTATATAATCCCTGACTCAGTTTTCACCGGTCTGGTAATTTCCATTGTCAGCTAACTCATCAATCTGCACCGCAACATTCCGTTTATGAACACCCAACTGGCCTTTAAACCATGGCTGTTCTTCAACATAAATTTCTATGTCAGAATCCTTTGGTGTGTTTAGATTGACCACATCTCCCACATGAAGATTATAAATATCATCAAGTGTGATCATGGCATCTCCAACTTTGGCACGAACCAGAAGATCCGATCCTTTGATGCTGTTAAAGATATCCTGCCTGTTATCCTGGCTCTTAAATTCATCGCCCATGGCACTGTGTTTTCTCTTGTCCATGATGGAGAAAATATTGGAAAGCAAGGTTCCTGGAATACATACATTCAGCCTGCCCGTACATTCCTTTAATTCCACATCAATTACGACAATTACAATGGTCTCATCTACACCAATCTCCTGAAACATTCCCGGATTTTCCTCCAGTCTGTTCAGTTCGAAATTTAAGTCAATATAAGTCGACCAGGAATCCTTTAATGCTCCAATCAGATACTGAATCACTCTCCGGTACAGAGCCATTTCGATCTCTGTGTAAGTATAATATTCATCAACATCTGCTTCTTCCCCAACCCCCCCCAGCATGCGGTCCATCAGACTTAACATCAGGCTCATACTGGCATTGATTAAAAGAGGCGGTCCCTGGGCAACATTAGGCATGGTTACATCGACAATTGTCAAAACGTCATTATCATTCAGGGCATTCCCAAATTCATAATACCGTTGTTCCTCTACCGTAATAACGGATAATTCACTTGAAGTACGAAATAGCCCGTTGATCTGCGAACCGGCAATTCTGGAGTAATTATCAAATATACTCTTTAATATCTTCAGTTTATCTTTTGTAAACTTTTTAGGACTGTAAAAATCATACTTCCTATATTTTGTTTCATTTCCTTTTTTATCAATCTCATCGATAGGCTCATCAGTTCCCTGCAGGGAATTGAGCAGTGCATCAATTTGACTTTGGGATAATACTTCAGCCATCTGTTTCACTCCCGCTTTTTATTTAATTGTCCGTTTCTAACTGACTCTGATGATAAATCTGGTTGTAATATTCTTCCAGAGAATTCTCTGCTGTATCACTCTGGGTGATAAGGACTTCCAGCCTGCCATTTTTCTCTTTTCCAGCCTCTGAATCAACTGGTGCTATGGGACGGTACTGACCAAAACTCAGGCTTACCAGCTTTTCTGGAGAAACTGCATTCCTGCTTTGAAGGTAAATAACCAGTTCCGCAGATCGCTGTGCCGACAGCATTCGGTCATTGCGGATATTATTAGGTTTTCCCGGATCTTTCTGAGAAGTATGACTTAAAACCTTCACTTCTTTTATGGTGCGGTCTGCCCTTGTTAATGTACCAGCAATCTGGTCCAGAAATTCCTTTCCTTCCTGCCGGAGAACCGAGCCTTCCCCATCAAAAAACACAGAATTACGAAACGAAAGAAATGTGAATCCATTACCAGAAACAGATTCCACACCCTCCTGCATATTCCGCGCTTCAATCACCTGCTTTAAAGCCGGATAGAGCTGATTAAAATCTGTAATATCACCATTTTCAGAAACAGCGTATGCAGAAGATTCCTCTTCCTCTCCACTCAATGATTGTACATCGGCACTGCTGCTCTCCACTGCTGCGGGATTTAAGTTTCCAACCAGCATCTTCCATTTATTCTGGTCAACATAAGAAACTGAATATATCAGGATAAAAAAGCATAAAAGCAACGTAACGATTCCACCATATGTATCCGGCAGCCCTCCTGATTCTTCCTGCTTTTTATGTTTTTTAATCATATCCTCCGGCACCTCTGTTGTTCATAAATTTCTTCTGCTGACTCTGGGATAAGTATGAAAAAAGCTTTTCTATCAAAAACTTGGGATTATCGCCAGCCTGTACGGATAATACACCTTCAATAATAATACGCCGGTAGAGAATCTCTTCTTCATTACGGATCTTTAGTTTTCTTGCCATAGGGGCAAACACCAGATGAGCAAGAATACAGCCGTAAAAGGTAGCAACAAGCGCCAGAGACATATCTGCACCGATTCCCATAGGTCCCTGTTCAAAATTAATACCTTTTAACATATTGACTAAACCAACCAGGGTTCCTGCCAGTCCAAAAGCCGGGGCAAGTGAGGTACATCGTTCATACATACTAATCTGCTGATCATGACGGTCAATCAATGCGTTTACTTCTCCCTCCAGAATCTCCCGGATACGTTCCCCATCAATTGCATCCACAATCAGCATAACACTCTGTTTTAAAAATGGGTCCTCGATTGCAACCGCCTGCTCCTCTAATACCAGCAACCCTCTTTTCCTTGCGGTCTGTGCCATATCAGCAAATTTGTAGATTACGTCACCTGCATCGTATTTCTGGTTCCCCAGCATAATTCCAATATGTTTTGGCATCTGAGCAAGCATTCTGAATGGATAACTGGCAATAAGTGCCGCCGCCGTTCCTCCGATGACGATGATAATACTGGGTATATCAACAAAATTAACAATTCTTTCTATTCCAATCCCCAAAACAATCAGAACAGCCCCCAATATCCACCCTACAATCAAAGATACATCCATGAATGACCTCCCAATCTTATTACTTTCCGATTATTGTTTCATGGTCTGTGCCAGTGCATAGATCTTTGCATTATATTCCACAACCCGGTCAATAATCTCATCTACACTTTCTTTTACAACGTAATGTTTGCCATTGGCTAATATTACATTGGATTCCGGTATAGACTCAATCCGTTCAATCTGCATGCAATTGACCACGAATTCTTCATCATTAAGTCTCGTTAAACGTATCACAGCATGATCCCCCTAATCTGGAAGAGGCAACTTCTGCCTCTTCCGGCTTATTCAATGACTTATGAATTATCGTTTCATATTAACCAGTTCTTCTAACATCTGGTCAGTGACTGTGATAATCTTGGAGTTTGCCTGGAAACCTCTCTGGGTGGTGATCATGTCTGTCATCTCTGTAGCAAGGTCAACCTTTGCCATCTCAAGAGCATTTCCCTTAATCTTACCCTGAACGCCGCCTGGCTCGAAAACACTGACATTTCCTGCACTGGCTCCTACGGAATAATAATAACCGCTTTCCTTTTCAAGACCACCAGGGTTGGAAACACTTCCAAGTGCAATCTTACCAATAACGATCATGGAATTATCATCAGCCGTTCCTACGATGGTTCCATCTTCCTGGATTTTATAATTGGTAAATGTTGCTCTTTCGTCCGGCTTCTTTGCTGAATTTTCCTGCTTCTCTGCATTGGCATTCTCTGCCTGGGTCAAGTTACCTTTTTCTGTTTTAACCAGGTCATTGGCTGCTGTTAATTTTGCATCTGCAGACTTAACTGCTAACTTTGCAGCAGTCAGTTTATCCTGTATGGACCCTGGCTCTGTAACAGAAAGAGCCTTCATTGCCTCTTTCATGGCATTCTGGGTATCAGTTAATGTTTTATTGGCGGTTTCATAAGCTACTGTGCCTGGAACCGCTGCCTGCAATGCATTATATGCAGCTTCATAATCACTGAAAATGGTGGTTAATGTTGCTTCTGGGTAATCTTTACTCTCTTCTTTTAAGTTGATTTTAGACTTCGCTACAGTTAAGTCAAACTCAGCTTTATCATAAACCAGTTTTTTATCCGTATAATCTTTTTTTCTTGCTGCAATTTCAGCAGGAGTGCCTTCTGTGTTATTCTTATATTCTGAATAAGCTTGTTCCATTTCTTCTAAAGCTTTATCCCTCGCTGTTGTAAAATCATCAATTTTATTCGTCTCTAAAGCGTTATCATAAACCGTCTGAGCATCAAAAAGTGCCTGTCTTGCATTTCCTACTGCAAGGCTTGCAGCAGTAGCTGCAGCCAGTGCTGCTTCATATTTTGTTTTTGCAGCGCTTACGCCTTCACTGCCCTTATTCTTAGTTAACTGCTCCATATCTGCATTGGTAGGAAGTTTCAAAGGTGACAGGGAACCTTTTGCAAATTCAGGATCACCAGAATAATTACCGTTCATAAAACCATAAACATAGTTACCACTGTCATCTACCAGATATCCATTGGGATCTACTTCGAATTTACCAACCCTGGACAGATATAAGCCACTTGATTTAACTGCATCATCCGTATCAAGACTTATATTTCCATCCATAAGCATAGGACCAACAAGAAAGAATCCGCTGCCTTCAATCATACAGTCCAGACCTCTGGAAGAAGGTGAAACTGCACCAGTATCAAAATCATAAGAGATGGAACCGGTGGTAACACCGTATCCAATCTGATTGCCATTAATTGCACCGTATCCTCCATTCTTTGTACTTCCTGCTGATCCGGAAGATGTGGATTGATACATTGCATCTCTAAATGACATATTTGCAGCTTTATATCCCCATGTATTAACATTTGCTATATTGTTACCAATAACATCCATCTTTGACTGATGTGTTCTAAGACCTGCTACACCAGCGAACATTGATCTAACCATATTCTTTTTTTCCCTTCTGTATATTGCCTCGCCGTTCTCCTGCCATCAATCAGATGTACAGAATAAGCCTCCATACAAGGTCCAGCTATAATAAAACGGCACTGTCAATTTTAGTAAAAATATTATCTTTCATTTCATTCCCAGATATGGTAGTTACCACTGTATTATTGGGTACATTTACAATAAATGCCCCTCTCTCGCTGATAATCACCACATCTTTCGCTCCTTTTGTCCGGGCCTTTTCAACAGCGGATTGTAAGTCACTTAAAAATGAATCAGACATATCAATCCCTCTTTCCTTTGCCCGCTCTGCCGCATGACGGGAAAACTGAAGGTCTTCCTTCTGATTAATGCGGCTATGAAGCAAATCACTAAAGTTACTGCCACATTCTGATGCCGCTGCAGAACTTCGCATTTTTAACTGTCTGACATCTTCATATTGATTCAACTTACTGATCATGCTTATCATCGCCTGTCTTTTTATTCTTTATCTGCCAAATCCGTTTTCGACTCCCCACCGTCAGCACCGTCGGTTTCTTTATTATCAGTATCTGGTACCGCCGTCTCTGCTTTATCATACACGCTCATGATACCAGACACTGGATATCCATTGGTAGAGTCGCCTTCCAGAAAAAGAGTTGGAGCGCCGTTATATATATCCACTCTCGCTACTACTCCTTCTTTATTAACAACGTTACCATCTTTGTCCACGGTTGCAACGAGAACCTTTTTGCCAATCATGGAAGTTCCATAGTTTATGGTATTAACCTGTGCGAAATCATTCATGGCTGTAGAGAAGTTATCCATCGCCTGCATCATAGCGATCTGAGTCATCTGGGTCATCATCTCTGAGTTATCCATAGGACTGGACATATCCTGATTCTGTAACTGAGCGGCTAAGAGCCGGAAAAAGCTTTCTGTACTTAATTCACTGTTCTTCTTAGTGCTTACCTCTCCAGTTACAGAATTCTTACTTCCTGCTAGTGCACCTAATCCATCAACTGCCATTCTTTTTCCTCCTTATATGATTTTTCCAAAATATTCTTCCTGGTCAGAATCAAGAATTCCCAGCCTTAATTTCTGTAAAAAATCTTCCCGATGATCATCGGATCCTTTTTGTTGGTTCTGATGCTGGTTCTGCCCGCCTTCCTGACGGCCATGCTGTTGATTATCCAGATAATCCGCCTGCTGTTTGTCAACAACAACCTGAAACGGACGTTCCATATTATTCTCCAACATTGAACCAATCTCACTGGCTGACTGTGAAATAAGCTTTAACGTCTTGCTTTCAGAACAAACGATAGATACATTGACCTGATCCCTGTGATAAGAAATTTTAAGCAGGATTTTTCCTAAATTATGAGGTTCTAATTGAAGTTCCAGATTCTGGTTTCCAGTACGGATCTGGCTTAAAATCTGTTCTGATAACCTGGTCTCCAGTTCCTGGGGATTGCTCTCATTAACAGATACCGTCACAATATCCTGTTTGCTGTTGTGAATCCCATCTGAGGATTGGGGGATTCTGCTACGGATAGCATCCACCATATTCTGTAAACCTGCGTCTTCCTTTTCAGAACCAGAAGGTTTTAAATCTTCTCCATTATCCTCACTCAGAGAAATTCCCGCTTTTTTATGAGCATCACCAAATATCAGATTCTCAAAGGATCTCTCTGTTCCTTCCTGCTGTAAGGAAGAAATCTGTTCTTCGCCCTGGTTTGAAATTTCAGAACCAGTAACAGAATCACTCTTCGGCATTAAATCCTGCCCCTTTAAAAGAAAACCGGATACTTTCTCTGATGCTGCAATCATTTCAGCCATGTTCTCACTGGAATCTGCACTCTCGCCTGTACCTTTTTGCCCATTTACTTCCATAGAACGGAATAGACTCATCGGATCTATTGTGCCGAAAAGAGCGGCGTTTTCTTCACTGGCAAGCTGGTCTTTTGTAACAAAACCATCTTCTCCAGGACTTTGAACTCCTAATACTCCCTGTTTTCCCAATGACTGTTCCTCTTTTAAAGGCTCAGATGCAGTTCCATTGTTATAAGGCAGTGTGGCTTCAGAAACGGTCTGAATATCCTTCCCTTTGTCTTCTGCCTGCTTTTTCTGATCTCTGTTCTTTAATAAGCTTTTAAATCCAGAAACATTTCCTTCTGACTTCAAGGTCTTTTTCTGGGTCCCGGACACAGATCTGTCAACCAGGTCCGTATATGCAGTCTTCATCTCCACTATAATCCCTCCTTTCTCCTCTGCCCTCCGGCATTATTATCTATGGTAACTGTATGGTTTCCCACACAGACTACCTTCTTCCCTGTACTGACATGGTATTAGAAACAAATTCCTCAATAAAAAGTTCTTCACTCCGTGTCACTTCTTTGTTGTACTGTTCAAGCTTCTTTTCTTTTAACTTCTCAATGGAGGTCTTTTCTTTTCTGGCTTCGACCACTTCCATGCGTTTTTGTTCTTCTTTTTTCTGAAGCCTTTTAAGCATCTTTTCTTCTGTAACAATCTTCTGCTGTACAAACGTAATATAGCTCTCATATTCGCGCATTACATTAACGGTCATACCACAGCGGGTTTCCTCTTTAAAACGGAAGCAGGCGCTTTTTCTCTGCTCTGCCAATGCGCTGAGCGTTTGTTCCTGCTGGGCGATCTGCGCAATGATCTGTGCATGCTCGCTTTTTAAATTATCCAAAGCCTGATCCTTATAATTCAAAACGGTATCCAACGGAAAATGAAACTTCTTCATCTGCTTCCTGCTTTCCTGTATCTTAATTTAATATTTCTTTCATCTGATCAAGTATCTCTTCATAGCTGTTGTTTTCCTTAATTCCCTGACACAAAAACTCATTGATCTTGTCAATCTTGGCAATTGCTACATCCAATTTGGGATTCGTACCACTTTTGTAAGCACCAATGGATATCAGATCTTCGTTTTTTTCGTAGATGCTCAAAATATCTCTGATCTGAGAAGCCATCTTCCTGTGCTCGTCCGATACAATATTTGTCATCAGACGGGAAATACTGGCACTCACATCAATAGCCGGGAAATGGTTTGCATTGGCCAGCTTTCTGCTCAGCACAATATGCCCGTCAACAATACCTCTGACCGTATCCGCAATCGGCTCATTGGTGTCATCTCCTTCCACCAAAACAGTATAAATCCCTGTAATAGAGCCTTCTGCAAAATTCCCGCTTCGTTCCAGAAGCTTTGGAAATTCTGCGTAAATAGAAGGAGTGTATCCTCTGGCTACCGGTGGCTCACCAATCGCAAGGCCAATCTCTCTTTGCGCCATAGCAAACCGGGTAAGGGAATCCATCATAAGCAATACATCTTTCCCCTGATTCTTAAAATATTCTGCAATGGTAGTTGCCACCAGAGGACACTTCATGCGAAGCATGGCAGGCTGATCCGAAGTCGCCACCACTAAAACAGACCGTTTCATACCTTCCGGTCCCAGGTCTTTTTCAATAAATTCCCGAACCTCACGTCCTCGCTCTCCTACAAGAGCGACAACATTGATATCCGCCTTTACGTTTCTTGCAATCATTCCAAGCAGTGTACTCTTACCTACACCACTGCCTGCAAAGATTCCGATACGCTGCCCTTTACCAATGGTATTCATTCCATCAATTGCTTTTACACCAAACTCCAGCTTTTCAGAAATCGGAGGACGGGTCATTGGGTTTATGTATGGATTCTCCACATAGTAAAATTTGGGGGATTCAAAAGGACCTTTTCCATCCATCGGTTCCCCTTTTGCATCAATAATCCGTCCTCTTAAAAAATCTCCTACGGGTATCTTCAACCGCCGTTTGGTATTACGGACAAAACTGCCTGCAGCAATTCCATTCATATTCTCATAAGCCATGAGCTGAATCTTGTCATCTTTAAAGCCAACTACCTCTACCGGAATCTGTTCTTTTTTATCCTCATTATAGATATAAGCAATATCTCCGATACTGGCTTTGCCTCCAGATGCCTCCATAGACATCCCTACAATATTCTCAATCTTTCCAATGTGGTCGATTGTCTCTGTCTTCATAATGAGATCAGATAGTTCCTTAAACATCGGATTCCCCCTATAGTCTGGCATTGTTTAAAATACCCTTAATATTCTCAATCTGGGTATTCACGCTGACATCAATAACCTCTTCCGGAAGCTCAATGATGCAGGTTCCATCCTCTGCATGATCCATGGATATGATCTTAATATTACCGGATACATGGGACAATTCATTCAATAGTCCCACATCTCCCTGTATCATCATTCCTGCATCTTTTTGAGAAACATAAATCTTTACCCATTGGGTCTTCTTTAATTTGCCGGCAGCCGATACGATCATACGTTTAATAATCTCACCACTGGATTTCAAACTGGTCTGTATCACCTTTTCTGCAATGGACATGGTGATCTTCTTTAAATCATCAATGTATTTTTCAAGAAGCTTGTCCTTTTCCCGGGTTACATTTTCAATAGAAGCTTTAAATTCGGTTTTAAATTGTTCTAACTGCTGATCAAGTTCCATCTTATGATCCTGGTACGCTTTATCCGTTCCTTCTAAAAGCCCTGCATCATAACCTTCCCTGTAACCATTCTCTTTTGCCTCTATGCAGATCTTTTCAGCTTCTTCGCCAGCACTGGAAAGAATCTCTTCTGACTCTCTTTGAGCTTTCTCATAGGCTTCTGCAGCCTGCTGAAACAAAGTCTCCGCTTCTTCCCGAAGCCGTATGGCTTCATAATCTATAACTGGCTCTGCAACAGGTTCTTCCTCTACTTCTATTTCGGGAATAGGTTCTTCCTCTTTTTGGGGAGGAATTTTAACTATGTCATCAAAGGTTTTATTGAAATCGTAATTCATAACCCGTTCGGCAGTTTCTCTACCTTTCACAATATTAGGCAATGATATCATCCTTTCCACCCTTGCTGATGATCAGCTCACCTTCTTCTTCCAAACGTCTGATGGCAGCAACGATTCTCTGCTGTGCTTCCTGGACATCCTTGACACGAACGTTTACAGTAACTTCCATATCAGACTGAACGCTTTCCTTCATACGGCTGGACATGTTGGCGAAAATAGCATCGGCAATCTGCTCATTGGCTCCTTTAAGAGCATAAACCATATCTTTCAAATCGCACTCGCGGATAAAACGCTGAATGGAGCGATTGTCCATGGTAACAATATCTTCGAATACGAACATCTTCTTGCGGATGGTATCTGCCAGGTCTGCATCTTTCTTTCCCAATTCCTCGAAGATAAGTTTTTCGTTGCCTCTGTCCATACGGTTCATAACGTTTGCAATATAATCGATACCGCCGACCGTTGTATAATCTGTTGTAATAATTCCCGAGAACTTTCTTTTAATCTCATCTTCTACAATCTTTATTCCTTCCGGAGATGCACTTTCCATTCTCGCAATCGCCTCAACTACTTTGAGACGTTTTTCAGGGGAAAGGGCTGAGATCAGCTCCGCTGTCATATCTTCTGTTGTATAGGAAAGAACCAGCGCTATGGTCTGCGCTCTTTCATGCTGTAAAATCGAGAAAAGATTCTTGGAATCGCTGTTTCGGATAAATCCAAAGGATCTGGACTTTAAGGACTGGTTCACTTTCTGAAGCAGATTGCTGGCTGTACTTTCACCAAACGCTTTCTCCAGAACTGTTTTGGCATATTCCAGTCCTCCGTCTGTAACCACCTTCTGGGTCAGACAGGTCTTATAAAAATCGTCCAACACTTCTTCTGTGGTTTTCGCCTCTATATGCCCAAGTTTAGCAACTTCAACTGTCAGTTTCTCAATCTCTTCTTCTGAAAGATATTTATAGATCTTAGATGCCTTTTCAACACCAAGCGAAACAATAACAGTTGCTGCTTTCTGCTCTGGTCTCAGGTTAGTTGTCATTGTTTTCCCCTCCGTTCAACCATGTTTTCAGCAACTGAGCTGAAATCTCCGGATTCTGTTCCGCAAAATCCCGGACATTCTCACGCAGCTCTGCACCCCGGTCCACTTCTGGAACAAATATCTCCGGTTCCTCTTCCTCCTCTTCCACTGGCTCTTCTTCCTCTTCTGGTTCTTCTATCTCTTCTTCCTCTTCCTCTGGAATCTCAGGAACAACCGGAACATCTTCCTGACTTTCCTCTGTATCTGCAATCATTGCCTTTTTCTTATTCCTGTATCTGATCGCCAATACAATAATCAGCACAAGCAATAATACGCCAACGGCTGCTGCAATAAGTATCCACTGGTTTATGATAAGCCCTCCTGTTGCTGCTTCAACCGGAGCATCCGGTTCTCCTGGAACATCAACGGTATAGAAAGGTGCTGCAACTGCAGTAATCTTTTCTGCTCTGTCCGCCTGGGCAATCCCCGCAGCATTCCCCGCAAGATTCCGAATATCATCTGCATTCAATGTACCGAAATCAGTTCCGTTGACCACGACAGAAACTGTAAGGTTCTCCAGAGTTCCCGGATTCACCTGACCTTGTTCCTTAATCTGGTTAATAAGATACTTTCTGTTCAGACTACTGGAAGCGTAGGAACCATCTGCTCCCGTTCCCGTTTCCCCTGCATTATATTCCGGAATATCAGCATTTGCCTCTGATCCCGCCACACCAGACGCCGTCTGCCTGTCGCCGGAAAACTCCCTGCCAATGTTTTCTTCTGATATAATGCCCGTCTTATCCTGGTCATTAATTCTGTCAGGAGTATTGTATACAATGCTCTCCCGGACCAGCTTATCCATATTAACCGTACACTTTGCAGAAACCCGTACATTTCCATTCCCATATACAGGTCCCAGAACATTGATGACCTTTGCTGATATCTGATCCTCAATGACCTTTGCGATTTCTTCACTGGCTTTTCCGTTATCTTCATTCTCTTCTTCTGAATTAACAGAAACCTCGCGTCCATTGCCATCAAAAACAGCAACGTTATCAATCACCATTCCAGGGATACTTCTGGAAATAAGAAGCTGAATGGACTTTGCCTGCTCCTGCGTGGGAGAACCTCCATCCTTCATAACGACAACAGCCTGGGCACTCGCTTCCTTCTCACTATCCTCAGACAGCGCATATTTGGAAGTTTCTCCCAGGGCTATCGTAACATATGCTTCTTTTACACCATCAAAAAGCTGAATGGTAGATCCTACTCTTGTCTCCAGATCGTAAAGTTTGAACGTCTGACGATCGGAATCTGTAGTCATTAAATTAACATTATTCTTAAATACATCGTATGTAAAACCACTTTTTGGATACCCTTCAGAAACAAGCTTTGCTCTGGTAATATCCATCTGCCCCGTCGGTACTAAAATGTCACCATTCTTATACTGATAGGATATACCGTCTTCCTGCAGCTTTCCTATAATCTGTTTTGCTTCTTCACTGCCCACACCGTTAAACATGACATCAAAGGGTTTTTCCCGCATTGATAAGGCAATGATTACCGCTCCTGCTACTACACAAACGCCAACAATGCCGGCGATCATGATCTTCTTTGTTCTGCTGTTAATACTGCTCAGTAATTCCTTAATTTTCTCCATAGCATCTGTCCGCCCCGTTATCCATCTTAAATATTAATTCGCATGATCTCATTATAAGACTCCAGTGCTTTGTTGCGAAGCGCTGCTAAAAGATCTACGGACAACTGGGCTTTGGCTGCTGCTGCCGGAACCGTATGAGCATCGTCAATCTGTCCGGTAGAAAGCAAAAATTCCTGAGTAGCCAGATCTCTGTCTGTATCCTTAACATTCTGAATTGCTTCTTTAAATACATTCTGAAATACAGCACTTCCTGCCTGTCCGGATGCTGCTTTTTTGTCGCTTCCTATGTTCCCAATCGAATTCCAGGGACTGATGGGTGTAATGAACATCTGTTCCATATTATTATGTACCTCCTGTTTTAACCTTTAATAATCGTCCGTATTCTGCTTATATCACTGTTTAAAGCATTCAGTTCATATTGGTACTGTAATGTTGTTCTGGCTAATTCCACGTTCTCCACGTCCATATTCACGTTGTTTCCATCCATCCTTGCAGATTCATCTTCCTTATTCCGTATAAAGTGTCTGGAACTTCCTATGACATTGCCGATATCCTGAGATGTACCCTTTCTCCCTGCTACCAGCCGTTTGCGGAACTCATCTTCAAACGTTACATACTGTGCCTTGTATCCAGGAGTCTCTCCATTGGCGATATTATTGAGCGTAATCTTCTGTTTTGCCCATAAATAATCCAGAGATTTTTCCGCCATGGAAATATTGTTTCCAAATATTGAATTCATTGGACTGTTCCTCACTTTCACTTCTTTCCGTAAAACATCAAAAAAATATCAGGTTGTTAAACCCGGAAAATACAGTTAAATTTCGACAACCTATTCCAAAATTATTATTTTTTTGTAATTTTTGGCATACTTTATTTTACATTTTATTACAAATAATGTCAAGAAAGTTCTAGTACTCCAATATCCAAATACTGGTTATAATAGCCCTTTCTATAAGGCAATTTGTATAATCCTTATATTCCTCTGTCCGAAATAGAAAACCTTTCGCTTTTCTTTTGCATTTCTTCTTCTATATTGGACAATTCAGCCCAGGATTTTAAGAAGGCAGACACCACTTTGGGATCAAACTGAGTTCCTGATCCAGCCAGCAGTTCTTTTCTGATTTTATCAAAGGGAAGTTTTAATCTGTAACACCGGTCACTGCTCATGGCATCAAAGGAATCCGCCACACAGATAATCCTGGCGATAAGAGGAATCTTCTCCCCTTTTAACCCTTCCGGATATCCTTTCCCATCAAAACGTTCATGATGGTATCTGGCTCCCAGTTCCAGATCTTTCACTCTCTCAATTCCTTTTAAAATATCCGCACCAAATACCGTATGGTTCTTCATGATCTCCATCTCGCTTTTGGATAATTCCGAAGCTTTTAAAAGAATTCTGTCCGGCACACCTATCTTTCCCACATCATGGAGCAAGGCGGCCTCATAGATTCTTCTGACCTCTTCCCTATTCCAGCCTAAATTCTCCGCAATCAATACAGAATAATGAGCCACTCGTTCGGAATGGCCCTTTGTATAGGGATCTCTCGCATCAATCAACGCAGCCATGGCATTCACTGATGTAAGGAAAACACGCTCCAGTTCTTTTGCTTTTTCGGATAGCTGTTCCTTCATGGTTCCATTACGGCCCTTTATCTCCAGCACTCTCTGGATTCTCGCCGTAAAGACCTCTTTTGAAACCTGTCTTGTAATAAAATCATAAGCTCCCAGTCTGAGACTTTTGGCTTCCGCTTCCTGATCCGCTTTTGGCGCAAGGACAATGACTGGAATGTCAGAATACCTGGGATTGGATCCCAGAAGTTCTATCATCTGCCAGCAGTCCGGTTGCGAAATAGCGGTATCCAGTAAAATCAAGTCAACCTGTTCCCGATCCATGTATTGAAATGCAATTGCTCCTGAAACAGCGGTAAACACTTCATATTGTTCTAAAAGCCTGTCATTCATCGCTTTAAAGCAAGATAAAGTGTTATCAATTGCCAATATTCTATACAAACCTCTCCCCCCTTCATTCTTTCATAACCATCTGATGGTTATTGTATTACCGAAACCTATCTATAAAATCATTCACTATCTCAGGCTGTGATTCAAAAAACAGTGTGAGACACAAAATTTATGCTTACATACCATAAATTCCGGTTATATATTTCCAATTATTACCATATCTATACTTATATCGAAACCGTCCCCTGAAATAATAAGTGATTTTAGTCGAATAATGTCTTTTTATCAGTATCTTAACTTCTTGACTTTTTTTTAAGGTCTAAACCGATTCTACTCAAGAAAAGAGACTTCTATTCATATAATAAAACAGCAGGCAAATGCGCCTGCCTGGCAACCCGTTTAATCCATCCGCCGGAGGACCTTATCATGAACCCTATTGAGACATTACTTCCCGAAATCAATTCTCCTGATGAGAATGAAAGTCAATACAATAAAGTGATAAAGCTCCAGGAGTTTCTGACAACTGCAAGCTGTGAACTGCATATTTCCCTTTGCAACGGGTCAATTGACTATAGCAAAAGTCATTTAAAGATTATCTCCATTGCTTTGTCTGAACTGGAACCTTTTTGTGAAGATCCCAAGATGGCAGATCTTCCTGTATCTTATTCTGCCATGTTCAAAAATATCAAATGGACCCTGGAAAAAATCAGAGAATTTATGGAAAATAATTTAATAAACCAGGCACAGGATATGGTGGAATTTCAATTGATTCCTTTTTTTAAAGAATGGAAGGAAGATACTTATTTCTGGCTCACCGTTTACCCGGATAAAGAGAAGATGAAACAGTATTACAAAGAGGAATTTATACCGAATCATAAAAACACCTATGAAAACAGAGGCGAAAAATACTTAGTTTCCATATTTATTCCTGTTTATAATAAACTGGAATACACAAAAAAATGTTTGGAAAGTCTTATGAGAAATACAGATTTATCCGGAAAACCCTGGGAACTGATTCTTTTAAATGATGGCTCCAGCGATGGCACAGAGGAATATTTTAAAGAACTTGGAATCCGTAAGATCATAACGCTGAAAGAAAATGTTAAAACCATGATTTTCTCTCTCATGTACCGGGTATGTGAGGGAAAATATGCAGCTTTCGTAAACAATGATACCATTCTGACCAGTAACTGGCTGAATAACCTGCTCACCTGCATCCAGTCCTCTCCTGATATTATCTCCGTCGCTCCCAGCACACCCAATACCAGCAACCGTCAGGGCATGGTAGCTGATTTCACACCGGAAAATGCGGAAGAAACAGGAAAAAAGCATAACACGCCAACCCCTTACCTTTGGGAAGAACGATGCCGTCTCATGCCGGTTATCGCCCTTTACGATGTGGAAAAGGTAAACTCTATTGGTTTTGCGGACCGTTTTTTCTATACACTGGAATTCTGGGATGATGATTTCAGCCTCCGTGCAAGAAGAGCAGGTTACAAACAGATATTATGCAAAGACACCTGGTGTTACCATTTTGGAAGTGTCTCCGGGAAGGAAGGGCAGGTCCGGTTCAGTACATTGCAAAACGGAAGAAATCTCTTTATAAAAAAACACGGAGTTGATCCATGGGGAAATAATTTTTGTTACGACCCTTACCTGTTAGAGCATCTGGAATCCACATTTTCCCACCAACCCCATGACACTCCTGTTCTTGGAATAGATCCCGGGTATGGTGCTGATGTAATTCAGTTAAGAACCTCGTTAAAAAGGCTGGGAAAACGGACTTCCTTTTCTTTTGCCATAAGTGAACCTGATCTGTTGGATGACCTTGCCCCTCTGGACGCAACTGTGCTGGTTTCAAAAAATAATTTTGAACTGCACAAAAATATTCCACAAGGAGAATATCAATATATCATAATCGGAAAAGATTTATCTCTTTACCCTGATTATAGAGAGCTTTTAAATGAATGTACACAAAGACTAAAGCCAGGAGGGGTTCTATCATTTTATGTAAACAATCCCTATGGGCTTCATATAAAAAAAGAATTGGAAGAGGAACGATTGTTAAACGAAAAGCATTCCCTCACCCTGATTCCCATCTCAGAACCACTCTTTATACTAAATAAACCTGATTTAAGCGTTAAAGTAAAGGGCATACTGGAACCTAATCTGCCTGCGGAATTAAAGAAAGACCGTACAGAACATTTAAACCGTTACTTTGTCCTTGTTATAAAAGCAGAATAATGTTAAAAAAAATCCCTGGCAGGCGTTTGTCCTGGCAGGGATTCTTCAATTAATCTTCCGGGTAGCAATCCAGCGTAAACCAAAATTCTACACCGCCCACTACATTGCGCACACCACAGGATTTTTCATGGGAGTCCATAATCGCCTTTACAATAGAAAGTCCGATTCCACTTCCTCCATATTCTCTTGTGTGTGCTTTGTCCACTTTAAAGAACTTTGTCCAGAGTTTCGGTAAATCTTCCTCTGGAATCCATTGACCCGTATTAAACACGGTTACCAGCGCCTCTTCACCGCTTTTTTCCGCAGTTATAACAACCTCACGTTCGCCGGAAAGATGGTTTAAAGCGTTGTTCAAATAGTTGGTGATAACCTCTTCAATCTTAAATTCATCAGCGAAGACGTAGATGGAGCCGGTATTTTCAAAACTGACAGATGCCTGGCTGTGCTGAATTAAGATTTCAGCGGAACTGAGAACTCCATGGATCAGTTCCGCCAGATCAAACCGGTCTTTGTGAATATTATCATTAAATTCAATCGCAGTAAGATTCAAAAGCTGACGGACCATTTTGTTCATCTTATTGGCTTCGTCCACAATAACTTCACAGTAGTAATCCCGGCTCTCCGGATCTTCCGCCATCCCTTCCGTAAGACCTTCTGCGTAGCCCTGAATCAAAGCAATCGGAGTTTTCAGCTCGTGGGAAACATTGGCAATGAAATCTTTTCGCATTTCATCAATCTTCACCTTTTCTTCAATATCCTTTTGCAGCTCTTCATTGGCTGTCCTAAGTTTTCCGATAGCTTCCTTCAACCGGTCAGAAAGTTTATTCATGCTGTTCCCAAGAATTCCGATCTCATCCATCTCTGTACCGTTATATTTTACATCAAAATCAAGATCAGACATTTTCTCTGACAAATTAGCAAGGGTAAGGATTGGAGATGTAATCCTCTTGGTCGTCAGATAGATGATTCCACTTCCTATTAAAAGTGCGATTCCTCCCACATAAGCCAGAAAACGGTTGGAAAGCGATACGCTGTCCCGAATACTGGCAAGGGGAATGGATACCAGAAAAATAGTTTTATTATCAGAGAAATATCCCCAGCTTTCCAGATAATAAGAATCCGAACGATGGTCATAAGTCTTCTGGATGACATAATTATCATGTTTTTTCAGTACATTGGCATCCGGCATATCTTTTCCAAAAATATAGTCTTCCACTCTGTTCTTCAAAAACTGCCGGTCACCGCTTGTGGACATCAGCGCCTCATCGGTGGTGCTGTCAATCAGTACCATCATCAGATTATATTTCTCGCCCATGGCACGGAACATCTTCTGTGCCGGACCCTCATTTTTATAATCCTGGTCGTAGGTATCTTTATAGTACTGTATAATCCCTTTTCCATTTTTATTTGCCCGGGTTACCATACCATCAATCTCAGTGTATGCCTTTTCTAAAATGCGCACCTTATTGCTGGTATAGAAACTTTCCAGGAACAAGGTATTCACACACCAGGTTGACATCAGTACAAACGCCATCAGACCAACAAAAATCATGGCATACCGCACTTTGATGGAATGTTTCATTGACTCACCTCAAATTTATATCCCATACCCCATATGGTTTTAATATACTCTCCTTTATCGCCCATTTTACTGCGCAGCTTCTTCACATGAGTGTCTATGGTTCTTGCATCTCCAAAATAATCATAATTCCATACATTATTAAGAATTTTTTCTCTCGAGAGCGCAATTCCCTGATTCTCCAGAAAATAAGCAAGCAGTTCAAACTCTTTAAAACTCAGATCTATATTTGCACCATCAATGGTAACCTGATGTGCTGCTTTGTCAATACAGATTCCTCCTACTTCCACCTCATCAGCAGGAACTGCATTGCTTCTTCTTAAAATGGCTTCCACTCTGGCTACTAAAATCTTAGGGCTGAAAGGCTTTGATATATACTCATCCACTCCAAGATCAAATCCCTGAAGCTCATCCCGCTCTTCTCCCCTTGCGGTCAGCATGATAATAGGAACCTGGGAGTATTTGCGGATTGTTCTGAGAGTCTCCCAGCCATCCATTTTAGGCATCATCACGTCAAGAATGATTAAAACAATGTCTTTCTGTTCAAAAAACACGTCCACCGCTTCTTCTCCGTCCGCAGCTTCCACCACCGTAAATCCCTTGATGCTTAAAAAGTCTTTCACCAGTTTTCTCATTCTGGATTCATCATCAACCACCAATATCTTTAACTGTTCCATTATAACCTCCTGAAATCAGATATTCTCTCTATGTATTCCCTATTTTATTTATTGTAGCAAATGAAAGTAAGAATTTCTATATTTTCACAGAGATTTCACATCATTTACAGAGAAATGTCTCCATAGAAGTTTTTCCCGGAAGCTTTAACAGTATTCCTTTTTCCGGCATAGAAAAAGCAGATGCATCCAATGGGATACATCTGCTTTCAATTTTTATTATCTTAATTCTGTGGTAGGAATGTTGTCCATATCATCGAATGCCTGATTCTCTCCGCCCATTGCCCAGATAAAGGTATAGTTACTTGTACCTGCTCCGGAGTGAATACTCCAGGAAGGACTGATGACTGCCTGCTCATTCTGCATAACAATGTGTCTGGTCTCATTGCCTTCGCCCATCATGTGGAATACTACATTGTCCTCTGGGATCTCAAAATACATATAGATCTCCATGCGTCTTTCATGGGTATGGGATGGCATTGTATTCCATACGCTTCCCGCATCTAAAACAGTCATGCCCATAGAAAGCTGACAGGTCTCTAACACATCTGGATGAATAAACTGGTTGATGACACGCTTATTGGCGGTTTCCATAGCACCAAGAGGCTTCTTAGCTGCTTTTTCAATTGGAATAAATGTTGTCTTGCAAGACTTATGAGCCGGAGCACTTACCATATAAAACTTTGCCGGTTTGGAAGAATCTTCACTTGCAAATGTCACCTCTTTTGTTCCTTTTGTAATATATAAACAATCTTTATAACCCATCTTGAATTCTTCCCCATCTGCTACAATGGTTCCTGCTCCGCCGATATTAAAGATACCAACCTCGCGTCTCTCAAGAAAATAGCTTGTACCAAAATTTTTCCAAATATCAATACCCTTGTCGATAGAAACAGTCTCTGTCGTGGGCATGCAGCCTAACGTAACCATACGGTCTACATGAGAGTACACAGCAACTACTTCATTGGCAATGTATAAATTTTCGATTAAAAACTCATTCCTTGTCTCTTCTGTTGTGTAGCGTTTAAAATCCCTCTGATTTGCTGAATAACGGATATCCATATATTAAAACCCTCCTTCTTGTATTTGAAATAACTGACCACTCTCATGGTATCACAAGGAGGTTCTTTATTCAACATCTTCTTCTATTAATTGTGAAAAAGGAATAAAATACTATAAGATGTGAAATTTCCGTTAATACCAAATACACGCCCAACGGAGTCTGCACTCCACTGGGCGTGTATGGAAACCGGACCTGCTATCTCCGGTTATCTATTAACTGCTGCTGCAATCAGTTTTAAATTATTTTTTAAACGCTCATCTTCCGGAGCATGCTCCAACGCTTTTTTTGCATGCTTCTCTGACACTTCAAACATTCCCATTCGGTATGCAGCAATGGCACAAAGGTCATCCGGTGTATGATCCCAGCAATACCCCTGATTGACAAAGGTTCTGGATTTCTCTTTAATCTTTAATGCTTCTTCTGCCAGATAATAGCACATGGACCAGTCTTTTAATTCATAACACATCTTGGCAAATTCCACATAGGGATCTCTCATGGCAGGAACTTCTGCAATCGCTTTATAATACCAGTTATATGCTTCTTTGGCATCGTGAAGCCGGTGATAGCATTTTGCAATCCATCGCATGGCTGCACAACGCTCATCCACCCAGTTGGCAGAAGGAAGATTTAAATATTCTTTTAAAGTATCAATGCTTTTTTGCCACTGCCCCCGATACATATATTCTCTGCCCAGGTAATAACGCATCCGCTCATCTTCCGGGGTTTCTTCCACTGCAAGTTCAAGTAGAGGAAGATAGGAACCACGGGATTTTTTGGCATCCGGATAATGATTCAAAACCATTCCTTCTATATACACAGTTTCTAAAGGCACAGGTCCAACATACTGTACAAACTCGTGAATGGGACATTTCCAACGGAATCCATGACGCTCATGTACTTTAAAATAATAAAACTGCACATCTGGTGTTCCATCTGGCTTCAGGCTCCAGTTATATAAATATCTTCCGGTTTTTGCAATCGCTCCCTGATGGACTGGTTTATGGTTTTGCCATGCCTTTTCCAGATTCTTTCTCCAGCCCGGCTCAAAGAGTTCATCCAAATCCGTACAGACACAAATATCCACATCATCGGGAACATGATCCAGGGAAAGATTTCTTGCCACATCAAACCGCCAGGGCTTTACAACGTCCACATAAACAACGGCACCCCGTTCCCTTAATTTTTCAACGGTTCCGTCCTCAGAGCCAGTATCCGTAACCACCACGGAATCTGCTTCTGCCATGGAATCCATCCATTTGTCTACAAATTGAACTTCATTCTTACAGATTGCATAAACACAGATATTCAGCTTTTTCATGAGGATACCTCCTCGGTTCTGTCTGTTTTGCATTTTTGTTCAATAAGGAGAATATTGTTTTTCAGTCGTTCATTTTCCGGATCTTTCTCCAGCGCTTTTTTTGCATATTCCAGCGCCTTTTCAAACATTCCCAGCCGGTAACCGCTGATGGCACAGTAATCATACAAAGCATAACCCCAGCTATAGGGATCTACCAGATAACTTCCTGTGCTTTCTGTAATGGTCAGTCCCCGTTCAGCCATGGCATAGCAAAGAGGCCAGTTCTGTTCCAGATATGCAGCTTTTGCTAAAGCAACATAAGGTTCTCTTACTTCCGGGCATTCTCCAAGAGCACGGAACAGCCAGGATCTTGCTTCCTTTTTATTGCCAATCCGGTCATAGGAATGGGCAATAAAGCGCATGGATGCACTGCGTTCTTCTTTCCAGACTGCAGAGGGAATTAAGAGATGTTTTTTCAGAGTCTGAATTGCCTTTTCATAATCTCCATGATACACATACTCTCTGCCAAGCCAGAAAGTTGCCCTGTCATCAAAAGGATTCTCCGCTACAGACAACTCCAGAAGGGGTAGATACTGACTTCTTGGTTTTTTTAGATCCGGATAATGATTAAGAATTAATCCATTTACCCATACAGACTTTTCAGGAATATTACCTGTGTATTCTAATACTTCATGAACCGGGTGAACCCAACGGTATCCATGTCTGATATGAATCTTCTCCATCGGGAACTGCTTTCTTGGTGTTCCGTCAGAATTCAGACTGAAATTAAACATGTAACGGGCTTTTGTCTGACCTTTCTGCCATGACTGTTCCAGTTTTTTTCTCCACCCTGACTCAAAAACTTCATCCAGATCATTGGACACACAGATGTCCGCATCTTCTGGCACATGATCCATAGCCACATTCCGGGCAGTATCAAAACGCCAGGGAGAAATCTTCTCTTCATATACAATTGCTCCCCGCTCCCGAAGCTTTTCCACCGTATGGTCCGTGGAACCAGTATCTGTTACAATCACCTGATCCGCTTCGGATACAGCATCCATCCAGCGGTCCACAAACTGTTCTTCGTTTTTACTGATTGCATATACACATATTTTGTAGTGATTCACTTGAACAACTCCTTTTATTCTACTAAATCCAATATATGCGACTGGGACTTGTTCTGTGAACCACACAAATCTTAAATTCCTTTTTCTACTCCGTAAACCCGGCTATATATCTCCTTTTTATAAGAATGAAATTCATCTTTTGTTATTGGACGTCCATAACTCATAATCATAAGCTTTACCGGTTCATCTTCCGGTTTTAAGGGCATCTGCATATAGTCAAAATCATTCAGGAAAAAACCAAGTCTCTGATAAAATCCTGCTCTGCGTCCGGTCATGGGGTCTGACTGTGTAATTGGCTCAATCTCAAGAAATACCGGCTTATCCGTTTCCTTTATGGTCTCTTCTACCAGCAGTTTTCCATAACCTTTTCCCCTGCACTCTTTCGTAGTTGCAAGGTGTTCTAAAAAGACACAGGTATCCAAATCCCAATATCCCAGAAATGCCAGAATTCTTCCCTCTTCTTCCACAATACGGATTCGGTAGAAAGGATTTTCAAAGATCTCTTTCTGTCCTTCTTTCGTCCTCCGCTCAATAGCAGGGAATGATTCTTCATAAATCCCGTAAATCTCTTCAAAACGGGACTGTGAATGATGTAATACCATGTTATTTCCTCCTCTTATGCAAAAACCTGCCCCAAAGAATTGGGACAGGCCTATTGATTCTACGATAATAAAACTGCTGCTATTTATTCCTCTTCCTGTGTAACTCCAATTCCCAGATCTTCAAGCTGTTTTGGATCAACCGGAGCGGGGGCTTCTGACATCAGACAGGAAGCATCCTTTACTTTTGGGAATGCCATTACATCTCTGATGCTGTCAGCACCTACCATCAGCATTACCACACGGTCCAGACCATAAGCAAGACCAGCGTGGGGAGGTACTCCGTATTTAAACGCATCCAATAAAAATCCAAACTGTTCCTGCGCCTGCTCTTTTGTAAAGCCCAGCACTTCAAACATCTTAGACTGAATGTCTCCCTGGTGGATGCGGACTGATCCGCCTCCAAGCTCTGTACCATTTAATACAATGTCGTATGCTTTGGCACGAACTGCACCTGGGTCACTGTCAATCAGATGCCAGTCTTCTTCCATTGGCATGGTAAATGGATGATGCATGGCTGTGTAACGGCCCTGTTCTTCGGAATACTCCAAAAGCGGGAACTCTGTTACCCATAAAAACTTAAAGTCATCTTTCTTTAAAAGATCAAGCTGCCTTGCCAGTTCCAATCTCAGATTGCCCAGCACATCAAATACAACCTTGTCCTTGTCCGCT
This sequence comes from Clostridium sp. HBUAS56010, assembly GCF_007115105.1. GTDB lineage: Bacteria > Bacillota > Clostridia > Lachnospirales > Lachnospiraceae > Lacrimispora. The sequence continues at coordinate 72,266 of NZ_SULJ01000012.1, read as the reverse complement.
GCAAATAAAAGAAGATCTCCTGGTTCTCCAGCCATTGCTTTTACCAGGTCATGAAGTTCTTCTTCGGACATAAATTTTGCAAAAGAACATTTATAAGTTCCATCTTCCTGAATTGCCAGATAAGCCAGCCCTTTTGCTCCAAAGCCTTTTGCATATTCTACAAGTGCATCAATCTTTTTACGAGGCATAGAGCCCTGTCCTTTTGCATTGATGGCACGTACGGAACCGCCCTGCTCCAGTGCGCCTTTAAATACAGCAAATTCTGTATTCTTTACCACGTCAGATACATCGTTTAATTCCATGCCAAAACGCATATCCGGTTTATCGGAACCAAAACGATCCATAGCTTCTCTCCATGTAAGCCGAAGCAGAGGACGGTCTATTTCATAATTACAGATTTCTTTGAATAGCTTTTTCAGAAGCCTTTCGTTGACATCTAATACATCATCCACATCAACAAAAGAAAGTTCCATATCAATCTGGGTGAATTCCGGCTGTCTGTCTGCCCGCAGATCCTCATCCCGGTAACATCTGGCAAGCTGGAAGTAACGGTCATAACCAGAACACATCAATAACTGTTTGTAAAGCTGTGGGGACTGGGGAAGAGCATAAAAAGAACCTGGATGAACACGGCTTGGAACCAGATAATCACGGGCGCCTTCCGGTGTACTTTTAATCAAAGTAGGTGTCTCAATCTCCAGAAAACCTTCTTCTGCAAGAAATGCTCTCGTAAGAGTGGCAACCTGGCTTCTCACCTTGATATTCTTTTGAATGTCAGGTCTTCTTAAATCCAGATAACGGTATTTTAAACGAAGTTCTTCTTTCGTCTTGCTGTTTTCTTCAATCGGAAATGGAGGAGTCTCAGATTCAGACAGAATTCTTAAACTCTTTGCCCGCACCTCAATGGCACCAGTTGCAAGATGTTCATTGATACCGCCTGCCCGATTCTCTACTATGCCAGTCACTGCAACAACAAATTCACTTCTTAACTTTTCTGCTTTTGAAAAGTTCTCAGTTCCACATTCGCTTTCTTCAAAAATAATCTGTAAAAGCCCGGAACGGTCTCTTAAATCCACAAAAATAATTCCACCTTTATTTCTGCTTTTCTGAACCCAGCCCATTACAGTCACTTCACTGCCTGCATTGGCTGAGGTAACTTCTGTGCATCTATGGGATCTTTTTAATCCCAACATTGACTCTGCCATATTCTTCTCTTTTCTACCCATATATTCCGGCACACTGCTATGCCTGGGTATTCCTCCTGTCTCTTTATTTCAATCCTTCTTTATAAAATTCCTTAAACTGGGTGTATCCTTCGCTGATGAGATTTTCCTTCTGAAACTTTTTATTCTTGTTCATCTGGGAAACCAGAACCGTCACACCCTTTGAACGTTCTTCCATGGCTTCTTTCATTGCCTGGCTGATGATCTGATTGCTTACTCCTTTTTCAATTAAATAAGCCATTTTTTCATTGCTGCCTGGCACTGTGAAACCATTCTCCATTAATATGGTAATAATCCGTTCAAATCCAATGGAAAATCCGCAGGCAGGTGTGTCCATACCGGTAAACTTCCCGATCATCTTATCGTAGCGTCCGCCGCCGCCTACTGATCCCGGGAATCCATCTACCTGGATTTCAAAAATAGTTCCCGTATAATAAGACATTCCTCTGACAAGAGTAGGGTCAAACTCCATGGTAAACTGACTGGTGGATATCTCCTCTACGCTGTCAATAATAGAAGCCAGATTCTCCGCCTGTTCCGGGTCCATTACTTCTTTTAAGGTTGCACCAAGACCACGGACACCTTTGGCGTCTTTCGTTGCTGATTCAAAGAGAGCCAGATACTTCTTAATCTTTTCCTCTTCGTATCCTGCTTCAGAAAGTTCTTTTGCGACTCCATCCATGCCAATCTTGTCCATCTTATCCAGAATAATAAATACCTGATCGTATGATTCTTCTGGAAAACCGCAGTACGCCGCCATCCCTTTTAAGATATTCCGGTCATTGATCCGAACCGTATAACCGTGAAATCCAATCTTGCCAAGGAGCGTGGTAGTTGCCAGGATCAGTTCAATCTCCGCTAATCTTGTGCCATCTCCAAGAATATCAATGTCGCATTGTACAAACTGTCTGAAACGCCCTTTCTGGGGACGGTCAGCTCTCCATACGCTTCCCATCTGCAGGGATTTAAATGGAGAAGGAAGACCTGCTGCATTGTTGGAATAATATCTGGAAAGAGGAACGGTCAGATCATAGCGAAGTCCGCCATCGACCAGATCATTCTCTTCTTCTGCATGTTCTAAATCTAACTTTTCACCGCGTTTCATGATCTTAAAGATCAGCTTCTCGTTGTCTCCCCCCTGTTTGCTGGAGAGATTCTCAATATGCTCCACACAGGGAGTCTCAATGGAATGAAATCCAAATGTCTGGTAGGTTTCGCGTATCTGTTTCATCACATATTCACGCACCTGCATCTCTGCGGGGAGAATGTCTTTCATTCCGGTAACCGGTTTCTTTTTCAATGCCATTTTATTCACTCCGTTTTCTCATTTTATAACCAGATCCTGCCTCTATTGTAAATTACATTTCCAATTTTGCAAGCATTTTTTCTTTTCTTTCCAACATTTCATCAATCCTTTTTATATACTGATCCACGTCTTTCACATTCTCTACCCGTTCTAACCGGTTCTCTGACGGAAACACAACTTTGGTGCTGGTTCCTGCTCCAAGTGCAACAATGGTCTGCTTTTCTTCCATAATCAAAATGTTATAAATGCAGGCTTTCCCTGGCTTGGAATACCCAACGTTCTCAAAATTGCCTGCCATATTCTTCTGCCGGTATAGATAATAGGGAACCTGTCCCATCTCCCTGGCATAGGCTGCAGTCAGATCAATCATCTCCTGAGTTCCTGTGATTTTTAAATCTCCATACTTCTCCTTAAACATGGTAAGCCTTGCTGCCCGTTTTATTGCGAGGGAATGAACCGTAATGCTGTCCGGTCCCAAAGCTTTTATCTCTTCCATGGTATGGCGCACATCCTCTAAATCCTCTTCTGGAAGTCCGATGATTAAATCCATATTGATATTATCAAAGCCCAGAGATCTTGCTAAAGCAAACTGCTCTTTTACCATGTCCACAGAATGCCTTCTTCCAATTAAGGAAAGAGTCTCCTCTTTCATGGTCTGGGGATTGATGGAGATCCGGCTTACTCCGTGGTTTTTCAGAACCTTTAACTTATCTTGTGTAATGCTGTCCGGTCTTCCCGCTTCCACTGTAAATTCCTTTACCGTGCGAAAATCAAACGTTTCTTTTAATCTGCCGATCAAGCGGTCTAAGTGCATAGCAGAAAGAGAGGTTGGCGTTCCTCCGCCAATGTAGACAGTATCTAAGGATCTGCCTGCCATCTTTGCTGCCGTATAATCCATCTCCTTAAACAAAGCTTCCAGATATTCTTCCATCCGTTTTTCCCACTGTGCTATGGGAAATGAGGTAAAGGAGCAGTAAAGACAGGTTGTTGGGCAAAATGGAATTCCTATATACAGACTGTATCCATGAACATAATCAATGCCGGATAAAAGTTCCATCTCTCTCTTTGCAATCTCCATACTCAAACTGATTTTAGCATCGCTGGCAAGATAGGTTTCCTTTAAATAAGCGGCAACCTCTTCCTCTCTATCATACTCCATCAGCTTTCCCATGGCAATCTTTGTAGGGCGGATTCCTGTTAAAGTTCCCCATGGCAGTGTTTTTTTTGTTAATTTATTTGCAATGAGATAGAGCATCCGCTTAATCCGGTTCTTGGTCTCAAACCGATCGGAAAAATCCACAATTACGGTATCGGAACACTCCACTTCTTTTTCCATGTCTTTAATAGAAAGAAAAAAACTGTCTTCTTTTGTAAGGCTGTGAACCAGCAGGTGGAATTCCTGGCTTTGGTCTTCCTCATGTAAAAAACTCTCTCCTGGGTAAAATGCCATCAGCAGTTCTCTGATATCCTGTTCAAAGGACTGGTCATCAAGTATTAATGCGATCATATTCTCATCCTTATCCTCTGTACAATGCAACCGGGTTATATGTTTTTTCATGTCCAATGGTTGTCATATCTCCATGTCCCGGATAGACAAGAGTATCACCAGGAAGTGGGAAAAGACGTTCTCTAATGGATTTTATAATCATGGACTGATCTCCGGTAGGGAAATCAGTCCTGCCCAGTGATTCCAGAAAAAGCGTATCTCCGCTGATCAAAACGTCCTCGTCCTGAATCAGATAGCAGACAGAACCTTTCGTATGACCAGGAGTATGCAGCACTTTAAAAGAGATCTCTCCTGCTTTTACACTGGCACCGTCTTCCAGATATTGATCCGCATGAACGGAATAAGCTTCTCCAAAACCTGCAGACAAATTGATGGATGGATTGGACAAAAGGTCTTTTTCCTGGTCTCCTGCATAAACAGGAATTCCGGGATACTCTCTTTTCAGTTCCTCAATTCCTAAAATATGGTCAAAATGTCCATGAGTCAGAAAAATCGCCTCGGGAGTTACCGAAAGTTCTTTTAAATGGTCTGCAATATCACCGCCCTGTGCACCAGGATCTATGATAACTGCCTTTTTACAGGTCTCCCTGTAAACCACATAGCAATTGGTGCCGATCTGACCTACCGGATATGTCTTTATTCTGAAATCACTCATATCTTCTCTCCTAGCTTTTATAGTCTCTATGTATTTCACCCTTTAGGATAATACAGGGATATCCGTACCGTATCTTATCTCTGCTCCATAGTGGCAGGCATATTCCGTCCACAACAGATTCTTTTCCTGCCTTGTGGTAACAAAGTAATCGGCTGATGCAAACAAATTCTTCACATTATCCTCTGTGATTCCCTCTGGAATCATAATCTCCGCTTCCTGATTATTTAAATTCTTTAAAAAGTCCAGCACCACCTGCCTGTATCCCTTTTCCTCTGCCGGGGGAAACATACCAAGAAGAAGTCTGGTTTGGGACCACAGCCCTGGTGTAGAGACGTATTCATTCAACACTTTGGGCCAGACTGGAAAAGGTTCCTCCGCATCCATCAGAAGAAGAATATTCTTCCGCCCCTCTTTTCTATAAATGGGAACTGCCTGATTCCACATTCGGTCTGCTTCTTCCTGATAAGTTTTAATAAACAATTCCACTGGCTTTTCAAAATCCTCTCTCCGCTCCATCAAAAGATCGGAATCCCAGTTCCACCAGCCGATGGCATTCAATGCCTCTCTCTGCTCTTTTTCAAACCGGTATCCGATGATCTTTGCCGGATTCCCAGCTACAATGGCATAGGGGGGAACCTCCTTCGTTACCACACTTTCTGCGCCTACAATGGCTCCGTTATGAATGGTAACTCCGCTTAAAATCGTTGCTCCATGGCCAATCCAGACATCATTCTGAATAAGAACGGAACCTTTCCTTCTCAGTCTGCTTTTTGCTGTTCCTGGAGCAAACCCGGGACTTCCCTGATATACTGATTTGTAATCATGATTTAAATTAACAAGGAATGTTATCTTCTCTGCAAGCGCAGAATATCTGCCGATTTGTATACAATGAACTCCTTCTCCGTAGTTAAAATTAATTCCGGACTGGATCTCAGCACCTACAATATAGCTGTCTGTATCCAACTGCAGCAGCGGAAACTGCTGGTCAGATCCTGGAACCGGCAACATGAAAAACGTTGCCTGTCTGATCGTATGTGGATTATAATAAACTCCCTGTATCATCCAAATTCTCCCTTCGATCCCGGTTCTTCGGCATAAATTAAGAAAACTGCGTTATCCCGCAGTCCTCTCAATGTCTATAACTCCCTCGATTTGTCTCAGCTTATCAACCAGTTTTCCAAGTTCCTCCACACCGTGGATGTCAAAGGTCATGGTGATGGTAGCCTTGCCTTGTTTGTTGGTTCGGGAGTTCATGGAAGTAATATCAATCTGTCTCTCCGTAAACACCTTTGATATATCAACAAACATGCCGATTCGGTTATTGGCAAATATTTTGATTTCTGTGGAATACCGTTCTTTGGTATCGTCGCCTTCCTGCTCCTGCCACTCTGCATCAATAAGACGGTTTCTCTCATCTTCCGGCAGGTTGAAAATGTTCACACAATCCGTTCGGTGAATGGAAATTCCTCTTCCCCTGGTTACAAATCCAACGATCTCATCCCCAGGTACCGGACTGCAGCATTTGGAAAAACGAACGGCAAGATCGTGGATGCCTTTTACCACAATCCCGCTTCCTGAGCGCCTTTTTATAGGCAGCTTGTTACTCATATCTTCAATCCCATTTAAAATGGTATTGTCCGTAACTTCCTTCTTCAGTTTTTTGTCCCGCTCATCAATCATCTTATTGATGACCTGGCCTTCTTTTAAGCCTCCGTGCCCGATGGATGCAAGAACCGATTCCCAGTCCCTGAACGCATAGCGTTTCATGACCTTGGCCTGATATTCCGGCTTGTTTATATCGGAATAAACAATTCCTTTTGTCTTGCAGTAACGGTCCACCATCTCTTTCCCTTTAAGAATATTATCTTCCTTCAGTTCTGTCTTAAACCACTGGTTGATTTTACTCTTTGCCTGGGTGCTCTTTACCATATTCAGCCAGTCCCGGCTTGGACCTTTGCTGTTCTGGGAGGTGATGACCTCAACCTGATCGCCGTTCTGGATCACATATTCAATATTGACAAGCTTTCCATTGACTCTGGCTCCTACCATCTTATTTCCTACTGCACTGTGAATGGAATAGGCAAAGTCGATGGGAGTGGAACCGCTTGGAAGATTCTTCACATCTCCTGACGGAGTAAAGCAGTAAACACTATCAGAAAACAGATCCAGATCGCCTTTTACCATGTTAAGAAATTCCATGTTATCAGACATATCCTTCTGCCATTCCAGGATCTGACGCAGCCAGCTTAATTTTTCTTCTTCTCTCGCTGCTGCCATCTGTCCGCTGCCGCCCTCTTTATATTTCCAGTGTGCAGCAATTCCGTATTCTGCGGTGCGATGCATCTCATAAGTACGGATCTGAATCTCAAAAGGCTGCCCGTTATTGCCAATTAACGTGGTATGAAGAGACTGGTACATGTTAGGCTTCGGCATTGCAATGTAGTCTTTGAACCGTCCTGGAATAGGCTTATACAGTTCATGGATGACTCCAAGAGCTGCATAACAATCCTTGACACTCTCCACAATAATCCGGACTGCAAACAGATCATAGATCTGGTCCAGCGTCTTGTTCTGATTCACCATCTTTTTATAAATGCTGAAAAAGTGTTTGACACGGCCATCTACCTTCCCTTCTATTCCGGAATTGCGCAGATGTTCCTCTACTTCACTGACAATGCTCTTTACAAAGTATTCCCTTGCTTCCTTTTTTAGTGATATTTTCTCAGCCAGTTCATAATAGGTATCCGGGTCCAGATATTTTAAAGACAGATCATCCAGTTCAATCTTAATCTTTGATATACCAAGACGGTGGGCAATGGGAGCATAGATTTCCATGGTTTCCCTTGCCTTGTCCTTTTGCTTCTCCGGTTTCATGTACTGGAGCGTACGCATGTTGTGGAGCCGGTCTGACAGTTTAATAATAATCACCCGGATATCCTTTGCCATGGCAAGGAACATCTTCCGCAGGTTCTCTGCCTGAAGCTCCATCTTGTCCATGGACCAGGATATCTGAGTCAGCTTCGTAACACCGTCCACCAAAAGAGCCACTTCCTCGCCGAATTCCGCTTTCAGCTCATCAAGGGTCATAACGGTGTCTTCCACTACATCATGAAGAATACCGGCTGTTATGGTTTCTTTATCCATCTCTAAATCTGCCAAAATAATCGCAACACAAAGAGGGTGAATGATATAGGGTTCACCCGATTTCCTTTTCTGATCTTTATGCGCATCATATGCGATCTGATATGCCTTTTTTATCATGGTCAGATCATCGGAAGGATGGTACCGCTTGATGCTTTTTACCAGGTCCTCATACAGCACTTCAGGGCTGGTGAAATCTGCCGGCGCTTCTAAATCTGCATCCAGCCTTCCTTTTTCTCTTTTTTCCATTTCCATCGCTATCATCTTATCTTTATCTACCATTGGATAGTCCGCCATATACCGTCACCTTTTTCGTAGCATTCCCAGTATTCCTCGTTTTTTTACACGCAGTTATCATTCATTATAGTTATTATTGTCGAAAAATGCAATTATTTTTTCTTTCTCTGTCTCATTTAAAAAAGCTGCTTCCAGAGCATAACGGTTCATCTGCCTTAAATCTGCTTCGGTAAATCCCATATTTTTCTTAATCAGTTCTGCTTCCTTTTCCAGAGATGTATCAGAAACGGTTATGTTATCCGTGTTATAAGTTACACGGATGCCTCTGTCATAAAACGCCTTCAATGGGTGCTCTTTGATGGAAGCAACTGCCTTGGTCTGCAAATTACTGATTACACACATCTCTAATGTAATCTTTTCCTTTTTTAGAAGCTCCATACATGATTCAGAGTGAATGGCTGCACAACCATGACCAATTCTCTTTGCACCGTAAGATACTGCTTTTCTAATATTTTCACTATCCCCGCATTCCCCTGCGTGAATGGTAAAAGGAACGTCTTTTTCATATGCGATTCGAAACAGAGATTCAAAGTGGTTCATGGGCAGCAATCCTTCCGGACCTGCAATATCCACGCCTGCCACTCCTTTTTCCAGATAAGAAGAGGCGATCTCAAATGTCTCCTCATTCTCACGGTCCGATCCATTGACCATAGAACAGAGTAAAATTCCAGCTTTAAAAGGAGATTGTCCGCTTCCTTTTTCCACTCCCCGGATTACGGCTTCCACCGCTTTTTCCTTGGTCAGTCCCTTCTGCATATGAAGCTGGGGCGCAAACCGGATCTCCGCATAGAGCACACCCGCTTTTTCCAGACGCTCTGTTAAGTCTTTTGCTGCCAGTTCCAAAGCTTCTTCGGTCTGCAGAAGCTGTCCTGGTAAATCAAAACATTTCAGATAGTCTGTCAGGCTTTCACAATTATCTCCTACAGAAACACTTTCTTTAATTTCCCGTCCTAAAAAATCATATCCAGTCTCAGCCGCCAGATGTTTGATCACATCAAGGGATAAGGATCCGTCTAAATGCAAATGTAAATCTGTCTCGAGTCGTTTCATCAACGATCCCTCCTTTTCTTCAATAAAAATATTCTATCATATTCCGGAGCAGTCAACAATCGGTTTTCTGAATCACGGAAAATGGCAGACGAATAAAACCGTCTGCCATTTTACAAAACCACACACCAGAAAGGGATGGTAATTAAGGATAACAGTGTGGTCACTACCACACATTTTGTCGCAAAAATATAATCTCCATCGTACTTTGCCGCCAGAATTGCTGTGGTACTTCCAGCCGGCATTCCCGTAAGAAGTACGGACACTCCTGTAATGAGAGGATCTACGGATACCAGCCTGCAGGCTGCCACCACCAGAAGGGGAATGAACAAAAGCCGGATAACCGTATACTTCACAATAGCCCGGTCAAACATAGACGATGGCCTGACTTCTGCCAGTATGGTTCCTATTAAAACCATGGACACGGTAGTGGTACAGCCACCAATATTCCTTATGGTATTCTCAACAAATTCCGGTAGTCTCCATTGGGTAAGCATAAAAAATAATCCGATAAAAACAGCTATAATACAGGGGTGTGTCAACACCTTCTTTACAACTGCCTTTCGGTTCGGGCTTTCTGTGAAATAAGATACCCCTGCCGACCACATGACAATACGCTGAGGAACCAGAAATATGGAAGCATACATAAGACCTTCTGCTCCGTAAACGCCTTCTGCAATGGGATTGCCCATAAAACCTGCATTGGAACATACGGTTCCGTATTGAAGCACTTTTTTTCTTCCGGAAGATTCTCTGTTATAAAAGGTCCGGGCAATCATCAGACACCCAAACTGAATCAGCGTGGCAATAACGAGAATCACCAGAAATCCTTTTAATATCTCCAGATTAAACTGGAGAAAGAAAGAACTGATAATGTTGCAGGGAAGAATCAGCCAGATCACCAGATCTGTTAAAACAGACTTTGCGCTCTCTGGCATTATTCCCGTCTTTCTGAGAATAATTCCTGCTGCAACCAGAAGAAAAAGCATTCCCTGAAGATTGATAAGACTACTGTAATCCATCAGGATCAGTCCTCTTTTGACTTCATATATTCATCCATGGCATGTGCAACTTTTTTGGAATATGCCACAGCTTCTACTACAGTTCTTGCACCCAGAACAACATCGCCGGAAGCAAACACACCTGGTATGGTGGTCCTGCCTTCATCATCGGTCATGAGAAGTCCGTTCTGACTGGCTTTTAAGCCTTCTGTGGTACTGACAAGCTTACTCTTTGGTCCCTGGCTGATGGATACGATGGTGGAATCCGCATAAACCTGATCCGGTTCTTCTTCGGTTCCTATCTGATTGCCCTCTTCATCATACAAAATGGTAGTGAATACAGGACCATCCTCATTGATCTCCTTAATCTGCTTTCCAAACTGGAAATCAGCGCCGTCAAGCCTGGCATAGGTAGTCTCATGCTCACTGGCTGTGCTGTGCAGACCTCTGGCATAGAGGGTTACTTTCCTTGCTCCATGTCGGATTACAGTTCTTGCCACATCCATGGCTGAATTTCCCATGCCAATTATTGCTACCTTATCTCCCAGATCATAGGCATCAGGATTCGCCAGATAATCAATGGCATAGTGAACGTTGCCTAACGATTCTCCCTTTACGCCCAGGGTCTTCGGTCTCCATACACCAGTTCCGATGAAGATGCTCTGATATCCGTCACGGACCAGATCCTTAATCTCCAAAGCATTGCCAATGGCAGTATTGGGGCGGATCTTCACACCGATATCCAGCAGTTTCTTTTTATAACGTTCCAGAATGGACTTTGGCAGACGGAAATCCGGGATTCCGTACTGAAGTACGCCTCCAACCTTATCCTTTGCATCAAAAATCGTCACACTGTAACCTTCTTTTGTCAGCAAAATGGCAATGGTAATTCCTGCAGGTCCTGCACCAATAACTGCTACCATCTTCCCGTTCTTTGGCTTACATTCAATCTTTATCTTATCAAAAATAGTGTCAGAAATATAATTCTCTATGCTGCTGATATGGACAGATTGTCCTTTTCTTCCCAGAATGCAGTGTCCCTCACATTGTTTTTCATGATTGCATACAAGGGAGCATACCAAAGACATGGGGTTGTTCTCAAATAACATCTCTCCAGCTTCATTGATATCCCCGCCCTTAAATGCCTGGATCATCTGCGGGATCGGCGTATTAATCGGGCAGCCCTGACGGCACATAGGCTTTTTACAGTTCAAACATCTGTTTGCTTCGTCTATTACATGTACGGCCATTTATGTCTTCCTTTCTCTATCCGCTATTTCTCATATGCTGCACTTTCAATACAGCCTGTAACATAATTCATATCATAGCATAGGGAATTTCATAAAATCAATAGCACCGGAAGATGTATCGAAAAAAATAAATTTTGATAAAAATATATCGATAAATAAAAAGAGAACCCATACTGCGGATTCTCTTTTTCATGTATTTATTTTCCTTCGTAGACAATCAGGGATTCTACATCATAACCTGCCAGTTTTTCTCTGCCTTTCAGTCCTGCCAGTTCCATGATAAAGCAGATCTTTACCACAACACCGCCAAGCTCTTCCACCAGTTTAATAATGGCTTCAATGGTGCCGCCTGTCGCAATTAAGTCATCAATAACAACTACTTTCTGACCTGGTTTTATAGAATCTTTATGAATCTCTATGGTTGCTGTGCCATATTCCAGTTCGTAATCTGCGGAAAGAACTTCTCTTGGAAGCTTGCCTTTTTTACGAATGGGAATAAATCCTTTATGTTCTGCATAAGCAACTGGAACTCCAAAGATAAATCCTCTTGATTCCGGCCCGATTACAGAATCATACTCCACATCCTCTAACATCCCGCGAACCCCGTCTACTGCAAGAGAAAGACCATCCGGATCTTCCAGTATGGTAGTCACATCCCGGAATATAATTCCTTCCTCCGGAAAATCCGGAATGCTTGTGACGTACTCTTCTAACTTTTTCATTTCTTATACCTCATTATAGTTTTAATTTTCACAGGCAAAATATAAAGCCTTACTTATTATAGCGCAAACCTGTTATACAGGCAAATACTGTTTTCCCTCTGTTGATTTTTTGCAGGCAGAATGCCCTCCGTAATCGTTTACGGAAGGCATCGAAGTGTTGCTGAAATCCCTATCCTCTTGGATGAACTCCTGTATAAGTACGATGGTCCACCTCTTTTTTGGTATAGTTCATATACATCTGCGTAGTCGCCATGTCCGAATGACCAAGCATGGTCTGAACCACATGAATATCAGCACCGTTGCGCAGCAGATGTGCGGCAAAGGAATGTCTGAGGGAATGAGGTGTAATATCCGCTTCGATCCCGGCCTTATCACCGTAAAACTTAATAAGCTTCCAAAAGCCCTGACGGCTCATGGGCTTGCCGTTACAGTTAGTAAAGAGCCATTCTCCATCCTGTTCCTTCAGCATATATTCCCTCCCCCGTTCCATATATGCGGAAAGAGCGAGCTTTGCAACCTTTCCAAAGGGAATCATGCGCTCTTTGTGCTCATCCCGGCAGGTAATATAACCAACGGAAAGATTTAAATCAACTTTTTTTAAATGAATCAGCTCTGACACACGGATTCCGGTGGCATAAAGCAGTTCCAGCATGGCACGATCTCTCAGCTCTTTGGGGGAATCCCCGTCAGGCTGACTTAACAGGCAGTTCACCTCATCCACCGTAAGTATGGTAGGTGCTTTCTTTTCCACTTTAGGAGCCTTGATCAGTTCTGCCGGATCTTTTAAGATATTTCCCTGCTCCCGCTCATAATGAAAAAATGCCTTCATGGAGGCCAGGGTTCTTGATATGGTAGTCGTTGCCCTTCCTGCCTTTTCCAGATAAAGGATATAAGAATTAAGGCTTGTCTTTGTGACTTTGCCTACTTCCGTAATCCCCTGCTGTCCCAAAAAGGAAGCCATCTGCATCAAATCCCTCTGGTATGATACCTCTGTGTTTTTTGATGTTTTTTTAATATCTCTTAAATAAATAATAAAATGACCAATCTCAACTACCATTTCTATATGTCCCCTAACCGTTCGGTTTCAAAAATGCCTTAAAATAAGGCTTCATTCTACCATTATATAGACTATTTTCGATAAAATCAAACACATTTTTCCCACTTGACAGGCATTTTCAGGTAAATTAACATAACATATACAAGATGTGGGAAAACCGGGGTATTGTTCGCAAGATATGGTGATTTTTTTCTTTATATTTTTCTGTATTTTTTTCCGTTTTTTCCAGGGCGTGTCTGAAAACTGCCTGTTTCAAGATGCGGGTTACACTTCGTGAGAGATTTGTTCCAGAGGAAGGCAGCGTATTGGGCTACGCCAACTGAATTTGGAGCATATTACAGGACAAATTTCAAAAAAACAGGATTGATCCATGCCTCCAGTGCACTGCCTGCTGCAGTCAGAACCAGGAGCATGAAAAATGCAGGAATCCTGAATTTTTTTCCTTTCTGGCTTCCCCAGAAGAGCAATACTGCAAAAATCGGCAGATAACATAAGGACTGAGGCATGACAGTCATAAAAAAAACAGGCAGACCCATAAGCCCTTTCTGAATGGTTATGACCGACATAACAAACCCGATAGAAAATCCGAATAACACTGCAAATGCACAAAACAGAGGAACTGCACAGGCAGTCAGACCCACCAGCCAGACCAGCCAGACTTCCATCATTCTCTGGCTTAAAACCTGACCGAACAACTGCAGTTTTTCATCCTTTGCCAGATTCACATTTCTGTCTAAAAGTCCCAGATAGTACCCGGCTTCATCCACGAAAGAAGCATAGCAGAAATTAGCCAGTACTGTTCCAACAACCAGTCCTCCAAACAGGCAGAAAATATAAATATCCAGGGAGCTGGTGCTCCGGTTTGCGGGCAGATAAACGGGTTCTGGTTTCCTTTTTAATCTCACTTTCAGTGCATACAATAAACTGGACATAACATTCCCCCTATAGGTCTTGTGATAATTTATGCCTTAAGGGGGACAATTATTCGGTCTGTTATTTCACCTGATATTTACGGGCATAAGCAAGGATGGCTGCAATGGTCTTTCCGTCAGTAATCTCTCCTTTAAAGATCTTTTCCTCCAGATCTTTTACCGTCCAGGCTTCTACCTCAATGTACTCATCTTCATCAAGATCCTGTTTTGACTCTTCTAAATCTCTTGCTACAAAGATATCAATGGCTTCATCGCAAAATGCAACCGTGGTGTTCACGCTGATTAAATATTCCAGATTTTCTTTCCGGGTCTTAAATCCTGTTTCTTCTTCCAACTCCCTGTGCGCACAGTCTATTTTGGCTTCTTCCGGGCTGTCAAGTGCTCCCGCAGGAACTTCCAGGGTATAGCGGTCCAATGCATTGCGGTACTGCCGTACCATTAAAATCTTTCCCTCTTTTGTGACAGGAACCACTGCCGCTGCTCCCATGTGATGAATGAAGTCCCAATGTGCCTCATGACCGCTTACAAGGACCGTGTCCTGATAAATCTTTAATATACTTCCCTGGTATTTCAATTCCCGTTTTATACGTTTTACCGGCGGCTGTTCCATGTGATCCCTCCCTGTTAAAATTCTGTGCATTTTTTAAAGCAGGCATCCGTCGCTTTTATCACCGCATTACGCAGTCCATGCTCTTCCAGTGCGGAAACGCCTGCAATGGTGGTTCCTCCCGGAGAACAGACCTTGTCCTTTAATGCTCCCGGGTGCTCCCCTGTCTCTAAGACCATCTTCGCACTGCCAAGAACCGTCTGTGCAGCCATTTCATAGGCAGCATCTCTCGGAAGTCCGTACTTTACAGCACTGTCTGCCAGAGCTTCAATAAACATGTACACATAAGCAGGAGAACTTCCGCTGACACAGACCACTGCATTCATCAGCCGTTCTTCTACAATTCTCATCTTTCCTAAAGAGCTGAAGATATTCTTAATTGCATTCTGCTCTTCGTCGGAAAATACACCTTTTTCGTAGCAGACTCCAGTCATCCCTTCGCCCAAAAGTGCAGGAGTGTTTGGCATGGCACGGACAACCCTTTTTTCATCTCCCAGCTTTTCCTTCAACTGGGTGGTGGTAATGCCAGGAGCAATGGAAATAATCACATTTTTTTCCGATACAGCATTGCGTATATCTGCGAGAACCGGAGTAAAATACTGGGGCTTTACAGCCAGTACAATATACTTCGCATTCCCTGCAAGCTGGCCGTTATGATCTGCGTGCAAAACTCCCAGTTCTTCTGTGATCTGCGTGCACCGGTCCTTATTGACATCTGTGAACATAAGATCTTCTTTGTCATATACATGAAGAAGCCCTTTTAATATTGCCAGCCCCATATTTCCAATTCCTATAATACCGATCTTTGCCATGAAACATCCTCCTGTTTTCTGTTAGAAATCAAAACCAATCAGCATCATTCTAGCACCATTCTTAAAATCATGTCAATGACAACAAAATCATTTTAAAAAAATAAATGTTGACATTTGTATTTCCATCTCATATACTGTAGCAAAGCAAAATAATAAACTGTTGAGCAGGAGTAAGTAAGATCACTTCATCATGCACAGAGAGCTTCCGGTTGGTGAGAGGAAGCGTTGGTGTCCGATCTGAATGGACCTGCGAGGGCGGCTTGAAACCGGAATATTCCGGGAGTAGATGCTGACGGGTTTCCTATCCGTTATCAAGGGGAGGCACATGTTGGTGTGCTGAAAGGCGGGAGAAGTCTATCTTCTCCAATCAGGGTGGTACCGCGGAAATCAGATCATAAGCTTCCGTCCCTCTTATCCATAATCATATGGAGGAGGGACGGGAGCTTTTTTTATTGTATAAGAAAGGAGTAAGGAAACCATGAATACTACACCGGACATCAGGGAAATAAAAAAGCTTGCCGCTTCCTATCCCGTAATTCCGATCTGCAGGGAAATCTTTGCAGACACTGTAACTCCCATTAGCCTGCTGCAGAAAATAGCAGCCAGGAACAGCCGTTTTTATCTGTTAGAAAGCGTTGAGGGCGGAGAAACCTGGGGCCGCTACTCCTTTCTTGGATATGACCCCATCATGCAGGTTACCTGCAAAAACAAAGAAGTTACCATACATCATTATTCCAGCAAGGAAGAAACCAAAAACATTGAGACTGATACGCCTTATGACGTTTTAAGGGATCTTCTAAAAGAGTATCGGTCACCAAAAATCAACGGTCTTCCTCCCTTTACTGGAGGTTTTGTAGGATATTTTTCCTACCGCATGATCGGCTATGCAGAACCAATTCTCTCCATCAAGGAAGGAAACTGCAATGATTTTGACCTTATGCTTTTTGATACGGTGATTGCCTATGACCATCTGACAGAAAAAATAAGTCTTGTGGTAAACATGAAGACAGAGCATGTGGAAGAAGCATACAAAAATGCCTGTAAAAAAATAGAACAACTGACAGAAATCATTCGGGAAACAACGGTTAAAAAGCAGCCCGCCTCTTCCTGCTCTCCCAGCTTTCACTGCAATGTGACGAAAGAGGACTACTGCCTTATGGTGGAACAGGCAAAAAAGTATATTGTTAACGGAGATATTTTCCAGACAGTTCTCTCCAGACAATTTACCAGTGAATATTCTGACAGCCTGTTCGATGCCTACCGGGTATTAAGAACCACCAATCCTTCCCCCTATATGGTCTATCTCTGCACCGGGGATATGGAGATTATGAGCACTTCCCCGGAAACTCTTGTCCGGCTAAAAGACGGGCGCCTTACTACGTTTCCTGTTGCCGGTTCCAGACCAAGGGGTGCTGATGAGGAGGAAGATAAAAGGCTTGAAAAAGAACTGCTGGCAGATGAAAAAGAACTGGCAGAACATAACATGCTGGTAGATCTTGGGCGGAATGACCTTGGAAAGATTGCTGAATTCTCCACCGTAGAGGTAACCGGATACAAAATCATCCACCGCTATTCCAAGATCATGCACATCTGTTCCCAGGTGGAGGCTGTCATCAAAAAAGACTGCGACGCATTTTCTGCCATTGAATCTGTTCTTCCTGCCGGAACCTTATCCGGTGCTCCAAAGATTCGCGCCTGTCAGATTATTGACGAACTGGAATCCGTTCCCAGAGGGGTCTACGGAGGTGCCCTTGGGTATGTGGATTTTACGGGAAATATGGATACCTGCATTGCCATTCGGATGGCAGCAAAAAAAGATGGAATTGTAACTGTGCAGGCAGGAAGCGGAATTGTTGCAGACAGTATTCCAACACTGGAATATGAGGAATCCGGACATAAAGCAGAAGCGGTGATTTATGCCTTACAGAAAGCGGCGGAGGTAAACAGCTTATGATTCTGATGATTGATAATTATGACAGTTTTACCTACAACCTGGTTCAGATGCTTGGCGGGCTGGACTCACGGATTAAAGTAATCCGTAACAACGAGAAAACCATCGGGGAAATCAAAGAGTTTTCTCCCGATTATCTGATCCTCTCCCCTGGTCCCGGCTATCCAAAAGATGCCGGAATCTGTGAAGAAGCAATCCGGACATTTACCGGGAAAATTC
Source organism: Clostridium sp. HBUAS56010 (assembly GCF_007115105.1). Lineage (GTDB taxonomy): Bacteria > Bacillota > Clostridia > Lachnospirales > Lachnospiraceae > Lacrimispora. The sequence continues at coordinate 54,539 of NZ_SULJ01000012.1, read as the reverse complement.
CCATACTTGGTGTGTGTCTGGGGCATCAGGCTATCTGTGAGGTGTCTGGTGCTGCCATAACACCTGCCAGAAAGCTGATGCACGGAAAGCAAAGTATTCTTACGGTTTCCCGGACAGATCCTCTCTTTTTCGGTCTGTCCGCACAGATTCCGGCTGCAAGGTATCACTCTCTCATTGCCCAAAGGGAATCTCTTCCCTCTTCTCTCTCTGTGATTGCCACCGACGACCAGGGAGAAATTATGGCAGTAAAGCACCAGGATTATCCGGTTTATGGGCTTCAGTTTCACCCGGAATCCATTCTTACACCAGATGGCAAAACCATTCTAAGAAATTTTTTATCCATAGGGAAAGCAAGGAAAGGAGCAAAAAACCATGATCCAGAAAGCAATTCATGAGGTAATAACAGGTCAGGATTTAAGCTTTGATGCCGCCAAAGAGGTTATGAACGAGATTATGAGCGGAGAGACAACACCCGCCCAGATCGCCGCTTTTCTCACAGGTCTCCGGATGAAAGGGGAAACCATTGATGAAATCACAGCCTGCGCCACTGTCATGAGGGAAAAATCCCTTCGTCTGGAACCGGATTTTCCGGTCATAGACATTGTAGGAACCGGGGGAGATGAAGCGGGAACCTTTAACATCTCCACCACCAGTGCATTTGTGGTGGCTGCCGGAGGAGTTCCGGTAGCCAAACATGGCAACCGCAGTGTATCCAGCAAAAGCGGAGCTGCCGATGTTTTGGAGCACCTTGGAGTGAATTTAGACCTGACAGCAGAACAATCCAAACTTCTGCTAAAGAACACAGGAATGTGTTTTCTCTTTGCACAGACCTACCACTCCTCCATGAAATATGCCGGTCCGGTTAGAAAAGAACTGGGCGTGCGGACCATTTTTAATATTCTGGGACCGCTCTCCAATCCTGCCGGTGCCACCATGCAGCTTCTTGGAGTCTACGACGAAAAGCTGGTGAAACCTCTTGCCCAGGTGCTAAGCAACCTTGGCGTGAACCGTGGACTGGTGGTTTGCGGAGAAGACGGACTTGATGAAGCCACCGTTACCGGTCCCACTCATGTGTGTGAAATCCGTTTTGGAGCGTTGACCCATTACAAAATCACACCGGAACAGTTTGGTCTTACTTCTTCCTCTCTTGAAGAGCTGAAAGGGGGGACTCCCTCTGACAATGCAGAGATAACAAGAGCAATTTTAAAGGGAACTTTAAAAGGTCCAAAAAGAGAAATTGTTCTGCTGAATTCTGCTCTGAGTCTGTATCTTGGAACCGATGACTGTACCATTTCCCAATGCATGGACACTGCTGCACGCTTGATTGATTCCGGGAAAGCATACGAAAAACTGGAAGAATTTATCCAGGCTTCTAAGGAGGTGTACCAATGATTTTAGATACTCTGGCTGCCGGCTCTAAAAAAAGGGCTGAGGCGGCAAAAGAAAAAATCCCTATGGATCAGATGCGAAAACTTGCCCTGGCTGCATTGGATGCCGAAAAAGACAGCCCTGATGGCAGAGTGTTTGAACAGGCACTTAAAAAAAAGTCCATGTCCTTTCTCTGCGAGGTCAAACGTGCCTCTCCTTCCAAGGGAATCATTGCAGAGGACTTTCCCTATGTGGAAATTGTAAAAGAATACGAAAAGGCAGGAGCAGATGCCATCTCCGTCCTTACAGAACCAGACTATTTTCTGGGGGAAAACGAATATCTTTCAGAGATCAGAAAGTCCGTCTCTCTCCCGCTTTTAAGAAAAGATTTTACGGTGGACCCATACCAGATCTATGAGGCAAAGGTTCTTGGAGCATCGGCAGTTCTTCTGATCTGCTCCCTTTTGGATACCAGTACCTTAAAAGAGTATTTAACCATCTGTGACAGCCTGGGCTTAAGTGCACTGACAGAAGCCCACGATGAAAGGGAAATCCACTCTGCTCTCATGGCAGGGGCAAGAATTGTGGGAGTCAATAACCGGAATCTTAAAAACTTTGACGTCAATTTAGATACCTGTCTCCGGCTAAGATCTCTGGTTCCCGACCCTGTAATCTTTGTTGCAGAAAGCGGAATCAGAACCAAAGAAGATATCCGCTCTCTGGCTGATGCAGGAGTCAACGGGGTTTTAATCGGGGAAAGCCTGATGAAATCAGAAAATAAAAAGGAACTTCTTGAATCATTCCAGAGGGCTGCCACATGATGCAGAAAGAAAAACAGATCAAACTATGCGGCTTAAAAACCATAGAAGATATAGACGCAGTAAACAGGTTCAAACCAGACTATGCAGGTTTTGTCTTTGCACCGGGAAAACGGCAGATTTCTCCTTCAAAAGCTTTTCTGCTGAGAAAAGCACTGATACCAGAAATCTCAGCCGTAGGCGTGTTTGTAAACAGTCCGGTGACAGAAATTCTTCCCCTGGTCAGGGACCATGTGATCGACGCCATACAGCTTCACGGAGAAGAAGATGAAACCTATATCAGGAACATGAAACAGGAGATGCAAACTTCTGTTCCCATTATAAAAGCCATCCGGATAAAGGAGAAAACAGATTTTCATCTGGCAGATTCTCTCTCGGTTGATTTTCTGCTTTTTGATACTTACTGCAAAGGCATCCACGGCGGCAGCGGGAAAACCTTTGACTGGACCATGATTCCTGCCATAAAAAAGCCTTATTTTCTGGCAGGCGGGATTGAGGAGTCTAATCTATATGATGCAATGAAAACCAATGCGTTTTGTCTGGATATCAGCACTGGAGTGGAAACAGAAGGCAAAAAAGATCCTGATAAAATCAGGAACATCATTCAATTAATAAGGAGTAAAACATCATGTCAAAAGGAAAATTTGGACGGCACGGCGGACAGTTTATCCCTGAAACGCTGATGAACGCAGTTACAGAATTAGAAATAGCCTACAAAAAATACAGTCAGGACGATGATTTTCTATCGGAACTTGACGCTCTTAATAAAACCTATACCGGAAGACCCTCTCTCCTTACTTATGCGGACAAAATGACAAAAGATCTGGGCGGAGCAAAAATCTATTTAAAGCGGGAGGACTTAAACCACACCGGTTCCCACAAGATTAACAATGCTCTTGGGCAGGTTCTTCTTGCCAAAAAAATGGGTAAAACCCGGGTGATTGCAGAAACCGGTGCCGGACAGCATGGGGTTGCCACAGCCACAGCTGCTGCACTTTTAGGCATGGAATGTGAGATTTTTATGGGAGAAGAAGATACAAAGCGTCAGGCACTTAACGTATTCCGCATGGAACTTCTGGGTGCAAACGTTCATGCCGTTACCAGCGGAACAAAAACCTTAAAAGATGCAGTCAACGAAACCATGAGGGAATGGACCAACCGGGTAGATGACACCCACTACGTTCTCGGTTCTGTGATGGGTCCCCATCCATTTCCCACGATTGTAAGGGATTTCCAGAGTATTATCGGAAGGGAAGTCCGCGGTCAGTTAGAAAAGGAAGAAGGAAAACTTCCCGACCTTTTAATCGCATGCGTAGGGGGAGGCAGCAATGCCATAGGGCTTTTTTATGAATTTTTAAATGAGCCGTCTGTGGGTCTTGTAGGGTGTGAGGCTGCCGGTCACGGCGTTGATACAGATAAAAATGCCGCCACCATCTCCAATGGCACCCCTGGAATCTTCCATGGTATGAAATCTTACTTCTGTCAGGATGAATACGGACAGATCGCACCGGTTTACTCCATTTCCGCCGGTCTTGATTATCCTGGAATCGGACCGGAGCACGCCGCACTTTTTGATTCAGGCAGGGCCTCCTATGTTCCGGTTACAGACAAAGAGGCGGTGGAGGCTTTTGAATATCTATCCCGTATGGAGGGCATTATTCCGGCAATTGAAAGCGCACATGCCATCGCCTATGCCAGAAAAGTGGCTCCTTCCATGGGAAAAGACCAGATTATTGTTATTAATTTATCAGGGCGGGGCGATAAAGATGTGGCTTCCATTGCCCGTTATAAGGGGGTTGAAATCTATGAGTAGAGTATCGGAAGCATTTTCAAAGGGAAAAGCATTTATTCCATTTATCACTGCAGGAGACCCCAGTCTCTCCATCACCGAAGAACTGATTCCTGCCATGGCAGAAGCAGGCGCAGATTTAATCGAAATCGGGATTCCATTTTCTGATCCTGTGGCAGAGGGAATCGTTATCCAGGAAGCGGATCAGCGTGCTCTTTTCGCAGGTACTACCACGGATAAATTATTTGAATCCGTTAAACGCATCCGGACAAAAACCAGTGTTCCCCTGGCGTTTATGACCTATTTAAATCCTGTCTTTGTATATGGAAGCCGGCGCTTCATTAAAAAAGCCGCAGAATGCGGAATTGATGCACTGATTGTGCCGGATCTGCCTTACGAAGAAAAAGAGGAACTGCTGCCCTTTTGTCAGGAATTCAACCTTGATCTGATCTCCCTGATTGCTCCTACCTCCAAAGAGCGGATACGAACCATTGCAAAAGATTCCCAAGGGTTTGTATACTGTGTATCATCCATGGGTGTGACCGGAGTAAGAAGTGAAATCAAAACCAATATGAAAGAAATGATTGCCCTTGTAAAAGAGGAGCAGGATATTCCCTGTGCCGTTGGATTTGGCATTTCTACGCCAGAGCAGGCAAGGGAAATCAGTCAGTCGGCAGACGGTGTGATTGTGGGCAGTGCCATTGTAAAACTGGCAGCTCAATATGGCAGCGACTGCATTGGTCCTATCTGCAGCTTTGTAACAGAAATGAAAAAAGCCATTACAGAAGACTGTTAATTTCATCTTGACAACCGTCTGACCCGGTGCTACACTAATGCCACAAGAGGGAGCTCGTAAGCGGGCTGAGAGGAAGTAATCAAACTTCGACCTTTATAACCTGATTTGGGTAATGCCAACGTAGGGATTTATACGAGACGAATGAATTTTCTGAGCCCGTGCCTGTTGGTACGGGTTCTTTTTTTTGCTCGAAAAGTACTCGTAAATCCCTCCAGATAATCAAAGGAGGATACATATGAATTACACCACGCAAATGGATGCTGCTAAAAAGGGCATTCTGACAAAGGAATTACTGGCAGTTGCAGACAAGGAACAATGGGAACCGGAGAAACTCAGGAAACTGGTTGCAGAAGGAAAAGTTGCAATTCCCGCCAACAAACATCACACCTGTTTAAGCCCCAATGGAATCGGCTCCATGTTAAAAACCAAAATCAATGTAAACCTTGGGACTTCCAGAGACTTAAATAATATGGACATGGAACTGGAAAAGGTTCAGGATGCAGTTTCAATGGGAGCGGAATCCATTATGGATTTAAGTTCCTATGGAGACACCAGAATCTTCCGTCAAAAGCTGACAAAAGAATGTCCTGCCATCATTGGAACCGTTCCCATCTATGATGCAGTTGTTTATTACCATAAAGCGTTAAAGGATATAACTGCCGAAGAATGGATTCAGATTGTGGAAATGCACGCCAAAGACGGGGTGGATTTCATGACCATCCATGTTGGAATTAACAGACAGACTGCCCAGCGCTTCAAAGAAGCAAAGCGTCTGACCAACATTGTTTCCAGAGGAGGATCCATTATCTTTGCCTGGATGGAAATGACGGGAGAGGAAAATCCATTTTACCAGTATTATGACCGCATTTTAGATATCTGCAGCCAACACGATGTGACTTTAAGTCTGGGCGATGCCTGCAGACCAGGCTGTATTGAAGATGCTTCCGATATCTCCCAGATTGAAGAACTGGTTACCTTAGGGGAACTGACCACACGGGCATGGGAAAAGAACGTACAGGTGATTATTGAAGGTCCCGGACACATGCCTCTGGACCAGATCGCCGCCAATATGAAGATTCAGCAGACCATCTGCAAGGGGGCACCTTTTTATGTGTTAGGACCTCTTGTAACAGACATTGCACCTGGATATGACCACATCACTTCTGCCATCGGAGGTGCTGTTGCCGCTGCTGCCGGAGCCGCTTTTCTCTGCTATGTCACTCCTGCAGAGCATTTAAGACTTCCCAATACAGAAGATGTAAAGGAAGGCATTATTGCCGCCCGCATCGCTGCCCATGCCGCTGATATTGCCAAAGGAATCAAAGGTGCCAGAGACTGGGATCACCAGATGAGCCAGGCGAGAAAAGACTTAGACTGGGAAGCCATGTTCCGCCTTGCCATTGATCCTCAGAAAGCAAGACATTATAGGGAAACATCAAAACCAGAAAAAGAAGATACCTGCTCCATGTGCGGCAATTTCTGTGCCATGAAAAATATGAACCGGATTCTGGAGGGGAAACCCATTACCATCTTTGATGAATGATTCATTGTGTAAATAATATTAACAGGAGGAATTTTCATGAATAACGTGAATCATCAAACACAAACGATCCGTAGAATGAAAATAAAAAAACTGGCAGTCAGTGGAATGCTGGTGGCATTTACCGTTGCACTCTCAGGATTTTCTATCCCCATTGGTGCTTCCAGATGTTTTCCTATCCAGCATCTGGTTAACGTTTTTGCAGGCGTTTTCTTAGGACCTGTTTACGGGATTTCCATGGCATTTAGTACTTCTTTCATCCGCAATCTGCTGGGAACTGGAAGCCTTCTCGCTTTTCCTGGCAGCATGGCAGGTGCAGCCTTAAGCACATTCCTTTTCCAGAAAACCTGCCGTTTTGTCCCAGCCTGTCTGGGAGAAATCTTTGGAACCGGGCTGATCGGAGCAGTTCTCTGCTATCCCATTGCCACCGCTTTGATGGGAAAAGAGGTTGCAGTTTTCTTCTTTGTAACTCCGTTTCTTATGAGTACAGTCTGCGGAACTATTCTGGCAGCCATTCTCTTACTGATCTTGCATCGCACGGGGCTGATCTCCTATCTCACCCGGCTGATAAACGAATAGAAAGGACACTTGCATGAACCATATCGTCAGAAAAACAAACCCACTGATTCACTGCATCACCAACTATGTAACAACAGAATCTGTGGCAAATATCATTCTTGCCTGTGGAGGGTCTCCGGTTATGGCAGATGCTCCCCAGGAGGTTTCAGAGATCACTGCACGCTCCAATGGTCTTTTACTGAATATGGGAACACCAGGAGATACTACAGAAGCAGCCATGATACAGGCTGGAATACAGGCAAACAAACTGCATATTCCCGTTCTTTTTGATCCGGTAGGCATGGGCTGTTCCACCTTTCGCACCAGACTGGTTCTGGAAGTACTAAACCATGTAAACGTTACGGTGATCCGGGGAAATGTTTCAGAACTGCGTATTCTGCTTCAAAGCTTAACAGACCCGAAAGGGGAACACAATTCCATTGCCATACGGGGAGTTGATGCCTCTTTTGAAGATAAAATCACCGGAGATAATCTGAATTCTTTCATAGAAACATGCAGAGCTTTAAGCCGTATGACAGGTGCAGTTATCGTCATGACCGGCGCCACGGATATCATATCAACGGAATGTGAAACCAGACTGGTGAAAAACGGCTGTCCCGACATGTCCGGAATTACGGGCAGCGGCTGTATGTTAGATGGCGTAATTGCCGCCTGCGTCGCCTCTGATTACACCACTGAATCTAAGCCTTCCAAAAGCCAGATCTTAGAAACCGTTTCTCTGGCAACTGCCATGTATGGTCTATGCGGAGAACAGGCTGCCCGCCAGGTAAAAAAACAGCAGGCAGGAACCGGAAGTTTCCATACTTTTCTTATGGATGAAATAAGCTGCGCCAGCGAACAGGAGTTAAAGGGAGGGTTACGAATTGAATTTTTATAAGGACATGCTCCTTGTTTATGCCGTTACAGACCGGACATTTACAGGAGAAAAGACGCTGTACGAGCAGATAGAAGAAGCACTTGCAGCAGGGGTTACTCTGTTACAGCTCAGAGAAAAAAATATGAGCAAATCTGAGTTCTTAGAAGAAGCAATTTTAGTAAGAAAACTGACCAATCAATACAGAGTGCCTCTTATTATTAATGATGATGTGGACATTGCATTAAAATGCAAAGCAGACGGGATTCATGTGGGACAGGATGACCTGTCCGCTAAAGAAGCCCGCCGTCTGATGGGTCCAGATAAGATTGTGGGAGTCACTGTGAAAAATCCAGAACAGGCAAAGCAGGCTTTTAAAGACGGTGCTGATTATCTTGGTGCCGGAGCCGTATTTCAAACCAGCACCAAAGAAGATGCCACTGTCATGACAAAGGAGCAGTTACAGGCAATCTGCAATTGTGTTCCCATACCCGTTACTGCCATTGGGGGAATTACTTCCGGGAATGTTTCCTTTTTAAAGGGAACTGGAATCTCCGGTGTCTCTGTAGTTTCCGGCATCTTTGGACAGAAGGATATTCCTGCTGCTGTTCATGCCTTAAAAAAAGAAGCCGGAAAGGCGGTGCTGTCATGAGCCTTCTTCTTCCATCAGTACTGACTATTGCAGGCTCAGACTGCAGCGGAGGCGCAGGAATTCAGGCGGATTTAAAGACCATTACCTCACTGGGACTTTACGGTTCCAGTGTGATCACCGCTCTTACCGCCCAGAATACAACAGGAGTTTATCTGTCACAAGCGGTGGAACCCCAGATGCTTCTGGCACAGCTTGAAGCAGTCCTCTCTGACATTCCGCCCCAGGCAATTAAAATTGGTATGGCCGGAACCGTATCTTCCATTGAAATCATTGCAGATCATCTGGAAGCCCTGCCTTCCATTCCTGTTGTGGTGGATCCGGTCATGGTGTCTACCAGCGGAGGAACCCTTCTTCAGAAAGAAGCGGTGAAAACCCTGACCAGCCGCCTATTCCCTCTTGCCTGTCTGGTTACCCCCAATCTGGCAGAAGCGGAAGTCCTGTTATCCACAAAGAGCCCCATTCTTTCCCTGGAGGATATGGAATCTGCGGTTGTTGAACTGTCCCGGACATTCCACACCTCCTTTTTATTAAAGGGAGGGCATCTGGATCAGGAGGCAAGCGATGTTCTGTGCCACAACGGTTCTCTTACCTGGTTCAAAGGTGAGCGGATTATGACAGAGAACACCCATGGCACAGGCTGTACCTTATCCTCCGCCATTGCCTGCGGTCTTGCAAAAGGAACAGACTTAATTAAAAGCATTTCTTCTGCCAAAGAGTATCTAAGAGGTGCGCTTTTGGCAGAACTGAACCTTGGAAAAGGAAATGGACCAGTCTGGCACGGCTGGACCCATTTCTGAAACTTTTAAAGAGCAGGAACAAGCCTTAGGATAAAAGAAAATTCTTCCTCATCAAACATATACCTTTTTTGCATATCAGGTCCACAGCTTTCTGATCCAATGCCATTTTGCCGGTAATCGAGACAGAGAACCGTACTGTCAGAGGGAACCAGCTCGAAATTATGCGCCTTTTGAGTCAATTCCTCCTGGGTATAAACCGATGCCTGAAAAGAGAACTTTTCTTTTGAAAAAGCAGTTAAGGAAATGTTTTCTCCCTTTACTGTAACAAAATCACAATCCCCCCGGCTTCCATTCTCCTGAGGTTTTAAATAATCCTCATGAAGATCCTTTACACAGGAGGTAAACAGCCCATGGAAGCTGGCTCTTTTTTTGTCAATATAGTTCTCATAAGGTCCAAGTCCGTAATAAGTCACCTGATCCATCCCTTTTGGAAGAAACAGCCGGAGTCCAAACCTTGGCAGTTCCGGAAATTCCCTGTCTTTTTTCACTTCCAGCCTTCCTTCCAGCCCTCCACCGGGCAAGATCGTCCAAAGTGCATGAATATCCATAATTCTCTGCACCGAAACTGCCAGAATAGATAGCGTGGTTCTTATTTGCACCCGGTCTTTTTCCACCGCATATGTAGTATCATAAGCTCTCGCTCCCGCCCTGTGGTAGTGTGCCTCCAGCCATTTGGACTTTATCCTGCTGTCATTATCCGTTGGTGCACGCCAGATATTATACTCCATAGGCCGGTTCAGCAGAGAATTGTTTTGAAATGACATATTCTCAAAGCATCCGGTCAGTTTATTATAGATATAAGAAAAGTCTTTTCCAGAGACCGTCAGATGCCGGTCACTTTCTTTCACTTCAAACGTCCCCTCCTGCCCTTTGGCCTTTTCCCACAAGAATATGGTCTTCTGGTTTTTTCCATCCTGATTGAGCAGATGAACCTCATCAAACCCCAGAACATATCCCGCTTCCAGAAATGCAGATGGCTTCTTTAATAAGTACTGAATCTTCAGATAACATACTCCCGATTCCGGAACACTGATGTTTAAAAAAACAGTTCCGTCCTTATGAGGAAGAATATCTTCAAAATGTTTTTCTTCCATAACCCCCCGCTCCAGGACCTCCCCGTCACAGGTCACTTCATATGCAAGAGAGGCATAATTCTTTACCGAAACAAAATCCATATAATTATGAAATACCAGTTTCCCGTCTTTCTGGTCAAAGTCTGTTAACCGGATGGGGCGGTACACATTCTTATACTCTTTCAGACCGGTATGTGGCGTTCTGTCAGGATATACCAGCCCATCCATGCAGAAATTAGAATCGTGAGGATATTCCCCGTGATCTCCGCCATAAAGATACATGGGTTTTCCGTCCAGATTTCTCCCCTGATCAATTGCATGATCGCACCATTCCCATACAAATCCGCCGCACACCTCATCATATTGATGGAATACATGGAAGTAATCCTCTAAATCCCCAGGACCATTGCCCATAGCATGGCTGTATTCACAGAGAATAAAGGGCTTCTTTTCCTCTCTTTTCCTATATTCATGGATTTCTTCCAGACTGGCATACATTCGACTGTACAGATCCAGATTGGAATAGTCATAGATTTTATCTGCTGAGCGGTAACGGGCTCCCTCATAATGGGTCAGTCTGGAAGGATCGAATTCCTTCGTCCACGCAAGAGCCGCTTCAAAGGTACAACCATAGGCGCACTCATTACCCATGGACCAGATCACAACACAGGTACGGTTTTTATCCCTCTCCACCAAAAGCTTTACCCGGTCAACTGTGGCCTGCGTAAATTCCGGGTTATCAGAAATCCCATGGTTCCACCGGTTTCTCCACACATCAGAAGAACGGTCTTCCATATAAATATAAGCAGCGCCATGGCTCTCATTATCCGCCTCATCAATGACATAGAATCCGTATTCATCGCATAACTGATAGAACTGCGGTGCATTGGGATAATGACTGGTGCGGATTGCATTTACATTGTGCTCCTTCATCAACCGCAGATCCTCTTTCATCTGCTCCAGGCTAATGGTAAATCCAGTTACCGGATCACTGTCATGGCGGTTTACCCCACGAAACTTTATATTTTGTCCATTGAAATAAAAAACTCCCTCTCTCATTGCAATCTCTCTGATTCCAAGCCGGTCAACAAGAACTTCCCCTGAGGATTCCAGTATAACCGTATACAGATAAGGCTGTTCCGCATTCCACAAAAAAGGATTATCAACAATTAAATCAATGGTTCCACCGGATAAGGATTCTTCCATTGCGGCTGCCACCTGTCCATTCCCATCAAGAACCGTAACCTTTATCGGAACCTCTTTCCCCATAAAAGTAATATCCGACTGAATATGGGCTTTTCCTTCCTTAAGAACGGTATGAAAAAAGTAATCATAAATCCCCTCTTCCGGTCTCTTTAGCAGATACACATCTCTAAAAATCCCAGTCATACGGAATTTGTCCTGATCCTCCAGATAACTCCCATCACACCATTTGAGAACCAGAACAGCAAGAATATTCTCTCCCTCCCGGATCAGGGCAGTCACATCAAATTCGCTGGTTCCATGGGATACCTGGCTGTATCCTGCATAGCTTCCATTTAACCAGACATAGAAACAGGAATCCACTCCTTCAAAATTCAAATATGACCTTGGTGCCTGTTCTTCTCTTTTATAAGAAAAATGATGCACATAAGCACCACAGGGATTTTCCTGAGGCACATAGGGGGGATCCATGGGAAATGGATAGCGGGTATTGGTGTACTGATGTTTATCCCAGCCATAATTCTGAAAGCAACCTGGAACAGGTATCTCATCAAAATGACTGGCATCGTAATCCTCTCGGTAAAATTCCTCACTCAAATCGTAAATACTATCATAATAACGAAATTTCCAGTTGCCATTAAGCAGTTGGAACCGGTCCGAACGTTCCCTGTTAGAGGTCAGATCAAACAGCGCTCTGGATGCTGGAATGTAGTAGGATCTGTTTGGCATGGTATTTTCATGCAGCAGATGCAGATTCTCATAATGTCTGGGTACAAGCATGGTATTTTCCTCCTCCCTATACTACTTTTATTATAAGAGATAAGAATGAAAAATCCATAACTCTGATGAGACAAAATATACACAAAATGATACAAACCCTTTTTATAGGAGAATCGCAAAACGATCCTGTAACGAAAAAACGCCAGGTCCCTAAAATGGGAACCTGGCATTGTTACAATTAACAGCAATTATCATCATTACTGCGACGGCAGGAAGCATCGTTGCAGCCAGCACGGTAACCTTCACAATAACATCTTCTTTTTTCCTCTGCACAAGGATCTACATTGCTTTTATTTCCAGAATTACAACATTTATTGGAATTGCTGCAGCAATTATTTCTATTACCCCATGAACAACTCATATAAACTACCTCATTTCTTTGATTATATAAGTAGTATATGGGACGATCAGACTAGTTGTGCATATTAAATATAAGACATGTACAGATTAGAATCTTCCTGTCATTCCATAGACAAAACATACCTCAGATGATACAATCAAGAAAATATCCAAGGAGCTGAAACCATGTATACCAATACCGGATATAGGAATCTGAATGATGAACAACTGGAAGATTATGAGGTTTCTCTAAGAATCAACTGCTGCGGCGTCTACCGCCTTCTCACCCTTCCTGTCATGGTCACAAACCGCCCCTTTGGCAGACCCGATTATCAAATCTTATACATTGCAGCAGGAAAGGCCACCTTTCAACTGGGGAATGAATTAAGGGAAGTTCCAGCCGGAAACATGGTTTTATACCTTCCCCATCAGTGCCAGCATTATTCCTACTGTTTGGCTGACAAACCAGAAGTATATTGGCTGCACATTACAGGGAAAGAAGTCCATGATCTTTTAGGACGTGCTGGATTTTCAGAAAATCCTGTGGTATATACCGGGATTTCGCCCAGATATCAGGACATCTTTCTCTCCATCATTCGGGAAATACAGCTTCCCAGATCCTGTTCTGAGGAACTATCCACCCTCTTCCTCCGTCAGCTCTTCCTGTATTTGGAGCGTTTTCATAGAGAAGGAGGAAATAAAAAATCCGGAATCAGAAACGATATGGAACAGGCGGTTCACGATTTCCATGAGAACTTCACAGAGGATATCCAAATGGAGGCGTATGCAAAAAAACTTCATATGAGTACCTGCTGGTTTATCCGGAGTTTCAAGCAATATACCGGACTTCCTCCCCGGCAATACCTGACCTCTATCCGGATTCAAAAAGCAAAGGAGCTCTTAGAAAGCACAAACTACGGCATTGGACAGATCGGACAGATTATTGGATATGAGAATCCCCTCTACTTTAGCCGGATCTTTAAAAAATACACCGGTCTTTCTCCTGCAGAATACAGAAAATCACAGTTATAGCGATTCACATACCGTTAAATTCTCCGGTCTTTGCAGGATTCCCTTACTACCAGTTCAGGTTTTAATATCCGCTTTACCTGGCTTTCTGCATCTGGTATTCCCTGAATCTTTTCCAGAAGAAGTTCTGCTGCCATAGCCCCCAGCCGTTCCTGGGGGTTGGCGATGGTGGTAAGCTTTACCACCGCATTCTCCGCAATGAAAGAATTATCATAGCCTGTCACTGAAATATCCTCAGGAACAGATAACCCGCACCGTTCCAAAGCTTTAATCACTTCAAGGGCAATCTGATCGTTGTAACAGACAATTCCATCCATCTTTTCCCCCTCTTCCAGCAGGTAGATCAGGACTTCTGATGGTTTCATATTCCGGTCTTCTGTATGAAACCAGATGACCAGATCAGGATCATAGGTAAATCCCCCCTCCTGCAATGCTTTTACATAACCTTTGTGACGCTGGATTCCCTGCACATCATCCGCCTTAAAGATTCCAAGAATCTTCTTGTGTCCCAGCCGGATCAAGTGCCGGGTCACCAGATATCCTCCCATACAGTCATCCATGAGAATACAGGGCTTCTGTCTCATCTGGGCATAATATCCCTGAATAAATACATAAGGAATACCATAGAAATCCAGTTTGTCATAAAGCCCTTTATGTCCGCACATGATTTCGCTTTTGCTAGGTTCAATAATCAAGCCGTCAACCTCTTTTTCAAGGATCTCTTCCAGACATCTGCTTTCCTTCAACCGACTGTTCCCCGTATTCTTTAAAATAATACTGTAGCCTTTTGCGGTCAGCACGCTGTCAATCCCCTGAATCAGCCCTGGGAATATGTAGTCAGATAAATACGTGGTAATCACCGCAATGTTACCTGATCCCTTTTTTGTTCCAGCTCTCCTGGATACAAAGGTACCCCTGCCATGTTCTGCCTCAATAAACCCTTCCTGTTCCAGAATAGAAAGTGCTTTTCTTACGGTGTGGCGGCTGACATGGCAGGCGGCGGATAATTCATTCTCCGATGGCAGACGGTCCCCTGGTTTCCTTTTTCCTGAAATAATATCCCGTTTCAGTTCTTCCATTAATACATAATACTTTGTTTTACCACTGTCCTCTGTCACTGATAACTCCTTATTCTTTGCGCTGCCCATAGTAAGCATGAGGACCATGCTTTCTCATGAAATGCTTATCCTGCAGACTTTTGGGTGCAGGAATCACAGACGGATTTAACAGTTCTGTCATCAGATTCATCTTTGCAAGCTCTTCCAGCACAACGGCATTATGAACTGCATTGGCAGCATTGCTTCCCCATGTAAAAGGTCCATGGTTCTTACATAAAACCCCGGGAACGTGCATGGGATTGATTCCTTTAAAAGTCTCTATAATGACAAGTCCTGTATTCTTCTCATAATCCTCTTCTATCTCACCATCAGTCAGATTCCTGGCGCATGGAATCTCACCGTAAAAATAATCTGCATGGGTAGTTCCGTAACAGGGAATGGCTCTTCCCGCCTGTGCCCAGGATGTCGCCATGGGAGAATGGGTATGTACAATTCCTCCCACTTCTTCAAAAGCCTTATAAAGTTCCAGATGGGTGGCGGTATCAGAAGACGGGTTCAGTGTTCCTTCTACCTGGTTCCCATTTAAGTCCATAACCACCATATCTTCCGGTTGAAGCTTATCATACTCAACACCGCTTGGCTTAATAACAAACAGCCCCCTTTTCCGATCAATGCCGCTGACATTTCCCCAGGTGTAAGTAATCAGCCCCTTCCGGGGCAGTTCCATATTTGCTTCGTATACTGCTACTTTCAATTCTTCCAGCATGTTTATCGCCTTTCCTGTGTTTAATCCAGATTGTCTACTGCCGCACGCTCGATGGCTAAGCCTTTTTTATAACGCTCCATAAAGACTGCAAAGCCCTCTTCATCCTCAGGATCAGGGGCAAGAACCGTACCGGTATTGTCTGCAAAAACTCTATCAGAGAGATATCTGTCAAGAGTCTCATCCTCATCCTTTCGAATCATATAAGCTGCCAGAAGAGCCGCACCCCAGGCACCGCCTTCTCCTGCTGTCTCCATGACGGCAACCGGAACATTCATTGCTGCTGCCATGATTTTTTGTCCTGCCTCTCTGGTTTTAAAAAGCCCTCCATGACCCAAAAGCACATCCAGCTTTACGCCCTCTTTTTTAAGAATATCCATTCCCACCTTCAAAGCACCTAAAGCCGTATAAAGATGAACCCGCATAAAATTAGCCAGATGAAACCTGCTATTTGGCGTACGGACAAAAAGTGGTCTTCCCTCTTCAAAGCCGGTTATATGTTCCCCGGATAAATATCCGTAAGAAAGAAGGTTTCCTCCATCTTTGTCTCCCTCTAATGCTTTTTGGAACAAAGCGGAGTATAAGGCGTTTTTATCCGTATCCAGTCCCATCATATTGGCAAACTCTTCGAATAAAGATACCCAGTCATTTAAATCCGAAGTGCAGTTATTGCAGTGCACCATTGCCACCGGATCGCCTGCCGGTGTGGTAACAAGATCAATCTCAGAATACACCTTTGACAGTTCTTTTTCCAGGACTACCATGGCAAACACACTGGTTCCTGCTGAAACATTACCGGTTCTTCTCGCCACACTGTTGGTCGCTGTCATACCGGTACCGGCATCCCCTTCTGGCGGACATAAGGGAATTCCCGCTTTTAAATTGCCGCTGACATCCAAAAGCCTCGCTCCCTCTTCTGTCAGCATTCCAGCCGGTTCCCCGGCGGTGAGGACCTTTGGCATAATGTCCCTGAGTTTCCATGGAAACTGCTTTTCTTTCACAAGATCATCAAACTGATCCATCATACGCTGATTAAAATCTTTTGCCTCACCGTTCACCGGAAACATTCCTGCACAGTCACCAATTCCCAATACCCGTTCCCCTGTCAGTTTCCAGTGAACGTACCCTTCCAGAGTAATCAGATAATCAATGGAAGAAACATGCTCTTCTTTATTGATAATTGCCTGATACAGATGGGCGATGCTCCATCGCTGGGGAATCTGATAGGAAAACAGCTCCGTTAATTGCCTGGAAGCCTCTTCTGTCATCGTGTTTCTCCAGGTCCGGAAAGGAACCAGTAATTCCCCCATTTTATCGAATGCCATATATCCGTGCATCATGGCAGAAAAACCGATTGCCCCAATGGTTGTCAGAGTCTCTCCATATTGTTCCTCCACCGCATTTGCAAGACTTTTATAACTTTCCTGGACTCCATTCCAGATATCCTCCAGGGAATAAGTCCAGATCCCGTTCTCATACCGGTTTTCCCAGTCGTGGCTTCCTGATGCAATAGGATTATGGTCTTCGTCAATTAACACAGCTTTTATTCTGGTGGAACCAAGTTCAATTCCAAGGGCTGTCTTTCCCTGCCGAATGGCTGCGACCTGTTTCTCCTTCATTTCAACTCCTCCTTAAACCTTGTTTTTTCCAAGACGTATCACATTCCATGATGCCTTATGTAATGTACTTGTCATGACTCCCTCATGAAGAACGGACTGGCTGGTATGCTTTGGCGCTACCTTTTGACTAAAAGGTCCATTCTCCGCCTTTAGGTCATCGCACTCCAATACAATATGTTCTAAAACATGATATTCTTCAAAGCTTCTGACATCTACCGTCATTTCCGCATTCTCTTTTACGCTTCTGTTTACCGCAAATACGGTTACCTGGTCTGTCTCTTCCTGATATACGGCTACTGCCTCTACAGCGGTTACCTCTTCATGGGTTGCTGTATCAAATTTAGGAGTTGCGATTACAGGAAGAAGTGCGGTTCCCCTTCCGTATAAAGATGCGTGCATAAACGGATAAAAGATGGTTTGTTTCCAGGCAGTTCCTCCACCTGCTTCCGTCATAATAGGTGCGATCACATTAACAAGCTGAGCAAGACATGCCATCTTTACCCGGTCTGCATGTTTTAACAGAGTAATCAACATCAGCCCTACCAGCAAAGCATCTTCAAAATTATAAATGTCCTCAAGCATGGGCGGGGCAACCTGCCACGGATGGTTTTCCGTAATATCATTATCAGCCGCATTAGAATGATACCATACATTCCACTCATCAAAGCTGATTTTTATGTCCTTTTTCCCTCTTTTTTTCGCTTTCACGTAATCGCAGGTAGCAATAACTGTACGGATAAAATGATCCATATCATCCGAGCAGGCAAGGAAATCTTCGGTATCTCCCTTTTTATTCCCATAATACTGGTGCATGGAAACATAATCCACATAATCATATGTATGCTGTAAGGTAACAGCCTCCCACTGGGGAAACGTTGGCATGGTTAAAGACGAGCTTCCGCAGGACACCAGTTCAATAGAAGGATCAATAATCTTCATGGCTCTTGCCGTCTCCTCTGCCAGACGACCATACTCCTCCATGGTCTTATGTCCAAGCTGCCAGGGTCCATCCATTTCATTGCCAAGACACCAGGTCTTTATGTTATGAGGCTCTTTAAATCCATGACTGATTCTCAAATCGCTATATTTGGTGCCTTCTTTATGATTGCAGTATTCCAGCAAATTACACGCATCTGCAATTCCCCTGGTTCCCAGATTCACTGCCATCATCACCTCAGAACCTGCGTCCTTTGCCCATCTGGTAAATTCATTTAGCCCCACTTTATTTTCTTCAATGCTCTTCCATGCAAGTTCCAGCCTTCTTGGACGTTCTTCTAAAGGACCCACACTGTCTTCCCAGCAAAATGCAGATACAAAGTTGCCTCCCGGATACCGGATAATAGGAACATTCAACTCTCGAATCAGCTCTTTCACATCGTTGCGAAAACCATACTCATCCGCCTCCGGATGTCCGGAAGAATAGATGCCGTCATACACGGCACGACCAAGATGCTCAATAAAGGAGCCATAGATTCTCTCGTCAATATCTGCAATTTTATATTCTTTATCAATTACCATCTTTACTTTGCTATATGCCATTTGATATACCAACCTTTCTGGTTTTTCCTTATGATTCAATCACCAAACGTCTTAAAGTAATCTTATTGACTAATAATAATCTTATACCTCCTCCCCCTGCCTTCTCCATAAGGATGAGAATCCCATCCTCTTATTACCAATGTATAACTTGTACGCACCATTGTACAAGTTGTTTTTATTGTTTTTTCTCTGTTTCTGATTTTTTAACAAATCCTTATCATTCTTTCAAATAGAATCCGGTTTTCTTCGTTATAAATCTTTTCATAATAAAGAATTTCTTTAAATCAAAAAGATTTTCAGTGGATTGAGTCTAAAACATAGTATTCTTCTTGTCCACCTTTATGCAAATATTCTAATTTTTCTTCTGCGTCTATCCAATATGCACAATTTTATTTTTGAATAATCTTGATATTTGTTGACACTTTTTAATCATTTTAGGGTATATTATTATTTGTAACCCCCCCAATACATTATATAGTTTTTGCTACACCCCATAAGAAACGAAATACCTTCTCCGAAAAAAGACCAGCTACCCCAGCTGGTCTTTTTCATTTTCTTACTTATTTTTTTCCATTTCTTCGTTTCTCTAAAATCTTTTCAAACGCTTCGTGGTCGCCTTCTTCTCTCAGCCGGCGCCTTCTTTCTTCTCTTCTGCGTTCGCTTTCCCTGAATTCTTTTTTTCTTCTGTATAATACAAAACCAGTTCCTGCTCCGGCTAACAATACAATTCCTGCAATTGCAGCAGGAAAAATCCCTGATTTCCGTTTGCCTTCCGTTTTTGCTGCTCCTGAGGGATCTTCTGCTTTATTGGCCCCGGTCGTTGTCTGCTCAGACGTTTCTTCCGTCTCTCCACCGGTTCCATTTGATGCAATTAAGTATGCCTGCCCTATCTTCCTGTCATTATAAGTGTACTGAATGAAGGCGACTGCCCCCTTCGGACTGTTTTTCGGTAGTTTTGTGACCAACTCTTTTTTTACATCAGAAAAGGAGGCTTCCTTGGGAACAGTGATCTGGCTTCCGGTTTGCAGCTTTAAGTCCGAAGGCTTATACTGGGTATCTCCAATCTTAACCGGCTCTTCTCCCTGAATGTATTGCGTTTCTTTTCCATCTACTTCTATATTCTGAAACCGGTCATATCCAAACTGCAAAAGATTCTTTCCATCAATAAAATACTGTCTTGGACTTCCCTTTAGGACAACTGAAATCAACCTTCTCCCATCCTGTTCAGAATAAGTCACCAGAGTATTCCCAGCTTTGATCAGATATCCGGTTTTTCCTGCAACTGCTGCGGGAAAATAAAATTCACTGGAAGAATCCTTTGTCTTTACCAAACGGTGCTCATTGTAAATAGTCAATCCTTCCGGATTATTGGCAGTTGGGGGAATTTTGCGGCTTAACGAAGAACTGATCTCCACCAGTTTTTTGTTGTTATACGCCTCTTTCGCTATCAGAGCCATATCATAAGCAGATACATACTGGGTATCCCCATTCAGCCCTGACGGATTATCAAAATGGCTTTCTGTTCCGCCAAGCTCCTTTACCTTATCATTCATCATCTTCACAAAATCTTCCCTGCTGCCTGCCACATGTTCTGCAAGAGCATTGGCAGCCTGATTGCAGGAATGAAGAATCAGAGAATAAAGGCAGTCTTCTACAGAAAGCTGATCCCCGTCCGTTACATTTAACTTATTGCCGCTTCCTTCTTCCACATTATAGACAGAGTCTTTGGAGAAGGTAACCATATCTTCTGGTTTGGCATGTTCAAGCACAATAAGTGCGGTTAATATCTTTGTAATACTGGCAGGAGGATATGCTTCGTGCATATTCTTACCAAATATCACTGCTCCTGAATCTGCATCAATGACAATCCCCGCCTCTGCCTGGATATCTGTATCTGACGGCCAGTCTGGTTTTGCGTATACAGTCATAATAAATAGCTGGCTGATTAACATGCAGCACAGCAGTGTTTTCAACTTACGTTTCACGTATCAATCCTCCAACATAAAACATGCCCTAAAACCGCAAAAAGAGTATTATACGGTTTTAGGGCACTATTTTACTTTGCGTAATCTGTTACTCTGGACTCCCGAATTACATTGACTTTAATCTGTCCGGGATACTCTAAGGATTCTTCAATCTGCTTTGAGATATCACGGGCTAAAAGAATCATATCATCATCATTGATCTGGTCGGGAACTACCATAATCCGAACTTCACGTCCTGCCTGAATAGCGAAGGACTTGTCCACTCCCTTAAAGGAATTGGTAATATCTTCTAACTGTTTTAATCTGTTTGTATATGTTTCCAGAGTCTCTCTTCTGGCTCCAGGTCTTGCGGCAGAAATAGTATCCGCTGCCTGGACAATGCAGGCAATAAGGCTCTGAGGCTCAACGTCACCATGATGGGACTCAACCGTATTCAGCACAATCGCAGATTCTTTGTATTTCCTGCAAAGTTCTACACCTAGCTGAATATGGGAACCTTCCATCTCATGGTCAACGGCTTTCCCGATGTCATGTAATAAACCAGCACGCTTGGCCATACGGATATCGAGGCCAATCTCTCCAGCTAATAAACCGGATAACTGAGCCACTTCCATGGAATGCTTTAACGCATTCTGTCCGTAACTGGTTCTGTATTTCAGCTTGCCAAGCAATCTGATGAGTTCTGGATGAAGACCGTGAATTCCCACTTCAAGAGCGGCGGCCTCTCCTTCTTCACGCATATTGGTCTCTACTTCTTTCTGCGCCTTCTCTACCATCTCCTCAATTCTGGCGGGATGAATCCTACCATCCACAATGAGGCGTTCCAATGCAATTCTTGCCACTTCTCTACGAACCGGATCAAATCCGGATAATACAACTGCCTCCGGGGTATCATCAATAATGAGTTCCACACCCGTAAGGGTCTCTAACGTACGAATATTACGTCCTTCTCTACCGATAATCCTGCCTTTCATCTCATCGTTAGGAAGCTGTACAACAGAAACTGTCGTCTCTGCTACATGATCAGCCGCACATCTTTGAATGGCTGTAACTACATACTCTTTTGCCTTTTTATCGGCTTCTTCTTTCGCTTTGTTGTCAAGTTCCTTAATTAATTTCGCAGTGTCATGTTTTACATCATCTTCAACAGATTTTAAAAGATATTCTTTTGCCTGTTCGGAGGTAAGTCCGGAGATATTCTCCAGTTCCTGAATGCCTTTTTCATACAGCAATTCGACTTCGGCATTTTTTTTGTTCAGGGCATCCTCTCGAGCAGCAAGACCTGCTTCGCGTTTTTCCATTGCCTCAGACTTCTTGTCCAAGTTTTCTTCTTTGTTTAGTACTCGTCTTTCATAACGTTGAAGCTCAGCTCTTCTTTCCCTGGTTTCCTTTTCCAGTTCATTCTTAGTCCTTAAAGACTCTTCTTTCGCCTCAAGGAGAGCTTCACGCTTCTTTGTCTCAGCGGTTTTTAACGCTTCATCTATTATTTCCCGGGACTTTTCTTCTGCGGAACCGATTTTACTCTCGTAAGTGTTCTTACGATATGTGATTGCAGCAGACCAGGCAATAAAAGCGACTACTACTGATGCCAAAATTACAACCAATACAGTCGTGAATACTGATACTGACACAGGAGCACCTCCTTATTAGATTTTCATTGTACAACAATACAACACTTCAATTTTAAACTGTTTTATACATTATGTCAAGTATTTCGCCCCTGTTTCCGGTATACTTATACACATTTTCCGTATTGTCAGTCATCATCATAAATACCGCCAAAAACCCGGTTCACTACTTCATAAGAAAAACCCTTTCTTGCAAGGGCTGCAATGACTTTACTCTTGTCTTTTCGATCCATATTTTCAACATTTCGGCACTTTTTTCTGATGTATGCCTGGATTTGTGCTTCCTCATTCACCGGCTGTTCCTTCAAAATATCCCGGATCATCTCTTTATCCAGCCCTTTCCTTTGAAGGTCATACTGAATCTGCTTTTCACTCTTTCTATTGGAATTAAACTCCACATAGCGTTTGCCATAGTTTTCATCATTGATAAAGCGGTGCTCCTTTACAAAACTAATGGCATACTCGATAGCTTCTGACGGGTATCCTCCGTCCTTTAACTTTCTCACCAGTTCCTGTTCCGTCTTATCTGCAGACTTTAATAGAAATAAAACCCTTTCCCTGGCTCTCTTTTTTAATACTACATTCACAATCTCCTGGTAAGTATCCTCTTCCAGTGATTCTCCCTCTTCGATTCCATATTTTTTTAGTTCCCCTCTATAAAGAACAAGAGTAAAGTCTTCATCAAGAACGACTTTACTCCTGCGTTTATCGACGGGCACAATCTCTGTTACTATCATATATGCCTCTTATCTCGTCTTTTTTCTTTCTTCTAATTATAAATCGCGGTTATTCTGGCAGACTATTCTTTTTCTGGAGCTGCCTTACTTTCTTCCGGTTTGATTCGCTTACTTTCCTTCGCTCCCGCTGCACTGGTTTCCGGAGCAACAGCAACACCTTCTCCTGGAAGATTATAATTTGCACGGACTTTATTCTCGATCTCCTGGCAGATAGCAGGATTGTCCTGGAGATAGATCTTGGCATTCTCACGTCCCTGTCCAATCTTAACATTGTTGTAAGCGAACCATGCTCCGCTCTTTTCCACAATGTTCTCTTTCACGCCAAGGTCTAACACATCACCTTCTTTGGATATTCCTCTTCCAAACATAATATCAAACTCCGCTTCTTTAAATGGAGGAGCGATCTTATTCTTTACTACCTTTATACGCACCCGGTTTCCGACCATATCGCCGCCCTGCTTTAAAGTCTCAATTCTTCGGATGTCCATACGGACTGACGCATAGAACTTAAGAGCACGGCCGCCTGTCGTTGTCTCAGGGCTTCCAAACATAACTCCTACCTTCTCACGAAGCTGGTTAATAAAGAGAACAATACAGTTAGACTTGCTGATAACGGCTGTCAGTTTCCTCAGTGCCTGGGACATTAAACGTGCCTGCAGGCCGACATGACTATCTCCCATGTCTCCTTCAATCTCTGCCTTTGGAACCAGAGCTGCAACCGAGTCAACGATCACAATGTCAACTGCACCGGAACGAACCATGGTCTCTGTAATCTCCAGAGCCTGCTCTCCATTATCTGGCTGGGATATGTAAAGGTTGTCAATATCTACTCCGATCTTCTTGGCATATACAGGGTCCAGGGCATGCTCTGCATCAATAAAACCGGCAATTCCTCCCCGCTTTTGTACCTCTGCGATTATATGAAGAGCAACCGTAGTCTTACCACTGGATTCCGGTCCATAGATCTCAACCACTCTGCCTTTGGGGATTCCGCCAAGTCCCAAAGCAATATCCAGGCTCAACGCCCCTGTGGGAACTGTCTCTACATTCATATTCGTTGCGTTATCACCCAGTTTCATGACAGAACCTTTTCCAAATGCCTTTTCTATCTGTGTAAGGGCCGCATCCAGTGCTTTCAGCTTATCATCTTTATTCATCTTTTCCTCCAACACGAACAAACGTTCTTCTTATAGTTATAATAATAGTATACTTTTCCGGAAATGTCAACCAGAAAAAAACTTCTTCTGACATCAGCGGCTGCAGCACTCCCTGCCTGTCCGGCTAAAATTCAAAAATGTTACGGAAACTCCGGCGATCTGCCAGACATTGAATGGAACGGAAGGCAAGATACCTTCTGACTATGAATCAACTATAGCACAGCAGCCCGTAGTCTGCAAGTATTTTTATCGGCCCGCCTCACAGGAACGGAGGCGGACCAGACCACAATAAAAAATAATCTATAGTAAAAGCTGTTCCACGTCAAGAAGTCCCCAGCCCTGCTGGTTTATGGGAAGGCCTAGATCCACGGCCCGTTCCCTCAGCATCAGCTTTACATCCCTGTTGCTCATATACGGATATTTCTGCAAAAGAAGTGCAATTGCCCCTGAAACCAGGGGCGTCGACATGGAAGTTCCGCTTTTGCTCTGATACTCTCCAGGTTCATTGGCACAGCTCATAATTCCTGCGCCAGGTGCTATGATTTCGGGTTTACAGATACATGCACCGGTAGGACCTCTCCCGGAATAATCAATCATCCGGTTGCCCATAACATTTACTTCTTTATAATCATCGGAACAGCCCACCGTTATCACCTTTCGGCTGATTCCCGGAGTGGTAATGGTGTTGGTGCCAGGTCCCATATTTCCTGCTGCGACACAAACCACAAGACCATCATCCCAGGCTGCATTTACCCCTCGTACAAGAACAGAATTTTCTGTCATTCCTTTCCTTGAAAAGGAACCTACAGAAATATTTACGATCCTGATTCCGTATTTTTCCCGGTTATCGCGGACCCATTTTAATCCTGCCAGCACATCAGACGCATATCCGTTTCCTTTTTTATCAAGAACTTTTAACATAACAAAATGGCATTCCGGCGCAATTCCCATATATTTCCCGCCTGAGGCTTCCCCGCTTCCGCCAATAATCCCTGCGATGTGGGTGCCATGGCCATTATCGTCATAAGCATCACGCCTGCGATGCACAATATCTACAAAAGCTGCAACTCTATGTTGAAAATCTTCATGAAGATAAATTCCTGTATCAAGCACTGCAACCCCTACTCCGCGTCCGGTATATCCCATCCGGTAAGCAGTCTCACAATGTATCGCCTCTCTTACATGATCCACAGTCCACTACCTGATCCCTTTTTTATTAAGATATTCAAATCCGTGGTCTAAGGTTTCTTTTCCAGGCTAAAATTTTCCACTCCTGTGCTTTCTCTCAAATACGATATTAAGAAAATCTTCATAATCTATTCAAATAAAATACAAACTTTTCTACGGTGGGTGTGATATACTTGTGTCATAAGAAATGCACAATGTATAGCAATTATCCTTTTACCCTTTTTGAAAATCCGAAAATCCTAAGAAAATTTCCCCTGTGTCGTAAGACACGGGGATTTTTCTATTTAAGGCAAAAAAAGGAAAGGACCGGTAAAAGTCCTTTCCTTATTAATAACCTGTTTAATACTTTACAGCCTTTAACACATCACAGAAATCAAATGTTCCAAAATAATCCTTTGGTGTCTCCGCCCTGCGGATCATCTGAACACTTCCGTCCTCTTTTAAAAGCAGCTCTGCTGATCTTAATTTACCATTGTAGTTATATCCCATGGCATATCCGTGGGCACCCGTATCATGAATGAACAGCAAATCTCCCATCTCAATCTCCGGCAGCATCCGGTCAATTGCAAACTTATCATTGTTTTCGCAGAGAGAGCCAACTACATCATACTTGTGGCTGCAGGCATTCTCTTCTTTTCCCATAACCGTGATATGATGGTAAGCGCCGTACATCGCCGGGCGCATTAAGTTTACCGCGCAGGCATCCACACCGATATATTCCTTATGGGTA
Organism: Clostridium sp. HBUAS56010; assembly: GCF_007115105.1. Taxonomy (GTDB): domain Bacteria; phylum Bacillota; class Clostridia; order Lachnospirales; family Lachnospiraceae; genus Lacrimispora. The sequence goes on along the minus strand of NZ_SULJ01000012.1, from coordinate 28,519 downwards.
TGTTTTTCATGAATTGCTTCTGTTACAAGTCCGCCGTAAGGTCCAAGCATAAAGCGGCCAAGCTCCGTATAAATCGCCACATCTCCCATTCCTGCCGGAATTAAAATCTCTTCGTAAACCTTTCTTACCCCTTCGCCGATGGCAAAAATATCATTGGGCTCCTGGTCTGGGCGGTAAGGAATTCCAATTCCGCCGGACAGATTGATAAACGCTATCTCAGCACCTGTTTCCTGCTTTAACTTAACTGCAAGTTCGAAAAGAACCTTTGCAAGCAAAGGATAATATTCATTGGTTACGGTATTACTTGCCAGAAAAGCGTGAATGCCAAATTTCTTAGCACCCTTGCTTTTTAAAATTTTATAGGCTTCAAAGATCTGCTCCGTTGTCATTCCATATTTGGAATCTCCCGGATTATCCATGATATCATTGCTGATCTTAAATACACCGCCTGGATTATAACGGCAGCTTATGGTCTCCGGAATGTGTCCGATTGCTTCTTCCAGAAAATCAATATGGGTAATATCGTCAAGATTGATAATTCCTCCGATTTTATCCGCATACTGGAACTCCTCTGCCGGTGTATCATTCGATGAAAACATAATATCAGAACCGGAAAAACCCATGGCATCAGACATCATAAGTTCCGTCATAGAAGAACAGTCGGCTCCGCATCCATAATCTTTTAAAATATTTAGAATAAATGGATTAGGTGTGGCTTTGACTGCAAAGTACTCCCGGTATCCTTTGTTCCAGGAAAATGCCTGTTTTAGTTTCGCTGCATTCTCCCTGATTCCTTTTTCATCATAAATATGAAAAGGAGTTGGATATTCTTTCACTATTTCACTTAATTGTTCCTTGGTTACAAATGGTCTTTTTTCCAAAGCCTTCCTCTCCTCTCGTAAGCTAAACTATGCAGAAAGAGCCTGTCCCTGGCACATCTGCTGGTAAGCTACATTGTACCGGGGATAGACTCCTTTGTCTACTGTTTTTTGTATATTTATTCAAAATTCTCTGATTGCAATTAATTTACATTTACAACACGCATAATATTGGTATGCTCTGCTGATTCATGCTTTCTCACTGGATTAACCACGCCTGCGGTTACAACTACTGTATCATTCTCTTTTACAACGTTCTTTTCTTTTAACAGCTCAATAGAAGAATAAATCAGTACGTCCGTAGACTCCGCACGTTTTGCCTGATATGGTTTTACACCCCAGTATAACTGCATCTGACGAAGTGCAGCAGCGCTTGGAGATAATCCGATGATCTGGCACTCTGGTCTCCATTTTGATAACAGTCTTGCAGTAAAGCCGCTGATACTTGGTGCAACGATTGCTTTCGCATTTAAATCATGGGCAGTTGCTACAGAAGAATAGCATACTGCATTGGATACGTTCTGCTCATTGGCTTCTGATACTCTGCGCTGACGGAATGAATTGTAATCCAGATGCTTTTCTGACTCTTCTACGATAGAAGCCATCATAGAAAGAGCTTCAACCGGATATTTACCCATAGCAGTCTCACCAGAAAGCATAACAGCATCTGTACCATCATAAACAGCATTAGCAACGTCAGTCACTTCTGCTCTGGTTGGACGTGGGTTACGGATCATGGAATCTAACATCTGAGTTGCTGTGATAACCGGCTTGCAGGCAACATTACATTTATCAATAATGCTTTTCTGGATAAAAGGCACTTCCTGAGCAGGAATCTCAACACCCATATCTCCTCTGGCAACCATAATTCCATCACTTGCCTCGATGATATCATCTAAGTTCTCGATTCCCTCTGCATTCTCAATCTTGGCAATCACACCCATATGATAGTTGTTGGCAGCCAGAATATCCTTGATCTCACGGATTGCATCTGCAGTGCGGACAAAGGAAGCAGCTATGAAATCAAATCCCTGCTCAATACCAAACTGGATATCCAGTTTATCTTTATCTGTCAGTGCAGGAAGTTTGATCTTAACATTCGGTACGTTAACACCCTTTCTCTCTCCCAGCTCACCGCCGTTAACAATTCTGCAGACAATCTCTTTGCCTTTTACTTCTTCCACAACCAGTTCAATCAGTCCATCATCAATTAAAATACGGTTGCCTGCAGTTACATCTTCTGCAAGACCTTCATAAGTAATATATCCTCTTTTGGCATCTCCGACAATCTCTTCACTTGTTAAAGTATAAGTCTCGCCTTCTTTTAATAAAACTTTCTTTCCATCTGCCAATACACCGGTACGGATCTCCGGTCCTTTTGTATCAAGAAGTGCTGCAATCGGAAGATCCAGCTCTTCACGGACACTTCTTAACATATCAAGACGTGCCTTTTGTTCCTCGTAATCACCATGAGAGAAGTTAAATCTGGCAATATCCATTCCATTCTCAGCCAGAGCTTTCATCAGGTTGCGGTCATTAGTATTAGGTCCCATTGTGCAAATAATCTTAGTTTTCTTCATTGTTATCCTCCGTAGCTAATTGGTCGTGCTGTCAGTTGTGGGGTTGTCTGACGTCACGTGTTGATGTGTATACAAATGATCGGTACAGTATTCATAACTGCCTTCACATTTTGAGCAATAACGAAAATCCAGGTTCGGGGAATCTTTCTCCGTCCGTCCGCAAACAGCACATTTATGATGTGTTCCGCCCTGGGGCATAATCTTCATCTGTTTATGGAAATTATTCTTTCTTTTTATCTCTTTTGGATTCAGCCGGCTTACATTCCGGGTTAAAAGAAAGAAGATGAAGAAGTTCAATAAAGACATAACGATTGTGATTCTGGTTGTCATTCCGCCGGCAATGAAGCCATAAAGGAAATAAACACCATTAAATACCGCCAGCCATTTCGCTTTTACCGGAATCACAAAAAACACTAAAAATTCCAAATCAGGAAACGTTGCAGCAAAAGCAAAGAACAGAGAATAATTAAGAAATTCTGTCGTAAGGAACACGACATTCCCTGTTAAAAAATACACAATAAGGGCTGCTGCCACATGACCGATTACTCCCATAAAAAAATAAACATTAAACCGAAACGCTCCCCAGATTCTCTCTAAGTTCTGACCCAGCATATAGTAAAGATACATAGCGATCAGACTGAAGAACAGATTCGTACCTCCCGGCGGATAAATCATAAATGTTATGATTCTCCAGACCTGCCCTCTTAAAATCATCTTTGCGTTGAGGGAAAGGTATTCCAGATAAAACCCAGGTGCAACAAGCTCTAAAACAAGCCCTGCACCATACAATCCGATAATATAATACATCAGATTTGAAATCGCATATTTTCTGAATTTGCGCTCCAGATTATAAAAAAATTTCATGTTTCCTTCCTTTTCCTAATTATAGTATAAGACTAAAACAGATCCTTTTTCGAAAAAATCCAGGCAACAATCAGGGTCAGGACCAGTGTAAAGCCCAATACAATCAAAAACCCGTAAGGATTGTTGGCAAAGGGCATTCCCTTGCTGTTCACATTCATCCCGTAAAAACTCGCCACCATGGTGGGTATGGACATAACAATCGTAATAGTAGCAAGAAACTTCATTACAATATTTAAGTTGTTGGAAATTACAGAAGCAAACGCATCCATGGTTCCGCTTAAAATACCGCTGTAGATATTCGCCATCTCAATCGCCTGCTTGTTTTCGATGATTACATCCTCTAAAAGCTCCGTATCTTCCGGATACTTTTTGATTTTTTCATTCCGCATCAGTTTTTCAAGCACGATCTCATTGGAACGCAGGGAAGTAGTGAAGTACACAAGAGTCTTCTCCAGTTCCAGAAGCTCAATTAATTCCCTGTTCTTCGTGGATTCATGAAGTTTTTGTTCTATCACTACAGTCTTTTTGTCAATGACTCTTAAATATTGCAGATATAGTGACGCATTCTTATACAGAATCTGTAAAATAAAACGTGTTTTCATATACGTATGGAAATCCCTGACCCTGCCGTCCATGAACGCATTGAGCACTGTAGTATCTTCCAGACAGACTGTAATAATGGTCTCGTCCGTTGTTATAATCCCCATAGGTATGGTCACATACCAGTCTTTGTCATTCCGCTCCTCAATGGTTGGAACATCCACCAGAATCAGTGTGTAATGATCCTCCGTCTGGATACGGGAACGCTCTTCCTCATCGAGAGGCGCTCTTAAATCATCCGGATCAATCCTGTAAGTGTTTGCGATTTCCAGAATCTCTGTAGCAGTGGGGTTTGTAAGCGCTATCCAGGAACCTGGAGAAAGCTCATCCTTTTGTTGCAACAGACCATCCTCTGTTTTATATATCTGTATCATAGCGTTTCCCCCTTCCACTAAAAAATCATAAAAAATTCCTTGACAGACTTCGACTTATACATTATAAAATCCCCAACCCTTTTTGTCAAACAAAATGAATCCGTATTTTGTGAACTTAAACAATTTTTGCCTGTTTTAGCAGTAATTTATCATGGAATGACAATTGTATTATTTCTTATTTTATGTTAAACTGATGTTCGGTGAGCCAGCAACTTACTTTTACACAAAAGGAGGCAGGGGATACCCCCGCACATATGATTACATACAATACTTTAGGAATCGACATCGGTTCTACTACCGTTAAAATTGCAATATTAAATGAGAAAAACGAAATGTTATTCTCTGATTATGAACGGCATTTTGCCAACATACAGGAAGCACTTGCCGGTCTTCTAAAGAAAGCTTTTAAAGAACTTGGTCCCATGAACTTACGGGCAGGCATTACCGGTTCGGGCGGACTGACTTTATCAAAACATTTAAAGGTGGCTTTTGTCCAGGAAGTTGTTGCAGTTGCCACTTCCCTTAAGGATTATGCCCCACATACTGACGTTGCAATCGAACTGGGCGGAGAAGATGCAAAAATAATTTACTTCACCGGCGGCATTGATCAGCGTATGAACGGTATCTGCGCAGGCGGAACCGGTTCTTTTATTGACCAGATGGCATCTCTGTTACAGACTGACGCTTCTGGATTAAACGAATATGCTGCCAACTATAAGGCAATTTATCCAATCGCTGCCCGCTGTGGTGTATTTGCCAAATCGGACATCCAGCCACTCATTAACGAAGGGGCTACCAGGGAAGATCTTGCGGCTTCTATTTTTCAGGCGGTTGTAAACCAGACCATCAGCGGACTGGCTTGCGGAAAACCGATCAGAGGTCATGTTGCCTTCCTGGGAGGCCCTTTGCATTTTCTTCCGGAACTGAAAAAAGCATTTATTCGTACCCTTAAACTGTCTGGAGATGCGATCATTGCACCAGATCACTCCCATCTTTTTGCTGCCATTGGCGCAGCCATGAACGCTTCCGAATCTTCTGAAGAGATCATCTCTCTGGAAGATATGATTACCCGGTTATCCACCGGCATCCGCATGGCATTTGAAGTAAAGAGAATGGAACCTCTGTTTAAGGATCGGGCTGATTTTGACGAATTTATACAAAGGCATGATGCTTATACCGTGAAAAAAGGAGAATTGTCTTCCTATCACGGAAAATGTTTCCTTGGAATTGACGCAGGGTCCACAACTACAAAAGTTGCCCTGGTAGGGGAAGACGGGACTCTTCTGTACAAATTCTATAGCAGTAACAACGGAAGTCCTCTTGCCACAGCCACCCGTGCCATGAAAGAGATTAAGGAACAGCTGACAGAGGACAGCGAGATCGTATGGTCCTGTTCCACCGGATATGGAGAGGCTTTATTAAAGGCGGCTTTTCTCCTTGACGAAGGGGAAGTTGAGACAATCTCCCACTATTATGCTGCTTCTTTCTTTGAACCGGATGTAGACTGTATTCTGGACATCGGCGGTCAGGATATGAAGTGCATCCGCATTAAAAACGGCACAGTAGACAGCGTTCAGTTAAACGAGGCGTGTTCTGCCGGCTGCGGTTCATTTATTGAGACCTTCGCCAAATCTTTGAATTATAAGGTGGAAGATTTTGCAACCGAAGCACTGTTTGCCGAAAATCCAACCGATTTAGGAACCAGATGCACTGTATTTATGAACTCCAATGTAAAGCAGGCGCAGAAAGAAGGCGCTGATGTAGCAGACATTTCCGCCGGCCTTGCTTATTCCGTAATTAAAAATGCTTTATTTAAGGTTATAAAGATTACGAGCGCAGAAGATCTTGGCAAGCATGTGGTTGTCCAGGGCGGTACATTTTATAATAACGCAGTACTGAGAAGCTTCGAGAAAATCTCCGGCTGCCACGCAGTCCGTCCTGATATTGCAGGTATTATGGGTGCTTTCGGTGCCGCCCTTATTGCACGGGAACGCTATAACCAGTCTGAAAAGACCACCATGTTAAGCCTTGATGAGATATTAAATCTGCATTATGAAACTTCCATGGCACGCTGCAGAAAGTGCACCAATAACTGCGTTCTTACGGTAAACCGTTTTGACGGAGGACGTAAATTCATCTCCGGTAACCGCTGTGAACGTGGTCTTGGAAAAGAAAAAGCTTCCAATGATGTACCAAACCTGTTTGAATACAAGTTCCACCGCATGTTTGATTATGAACCATTAACAGAGGAACAGGCAGAACGAGGCACCATCGGAATCCCCAGAGTCCTTAATTTATATGAGAACTACCCCTTCTGGGCGGTTTTCTTTAAGACGCTGAAATTCCGTACTATCCTTTCCCCTCAGTCCACCAGAAAGATCTATGAGATGGGCATTGAGTCCATTCCAAGTGAATCTGAGTGTTATCCTGCAAAGATTGCACATGGTCATGTGGAATGGCTTATAGGGGAGGGAATTAAGACTATTTTCTACCCCTGTATCCCTTATGAGCGGAATGAATCGCCGGATGCGGGTAACCACTTTAACTGCCCTATTGTTACCTCATATGCAGAAAATATAAAGAACAACGTAGAAGGAATTAAGACAGAACAGATTCGTTTTCTCAATCCGTTTATGGCTTTTACCAACGAAGATATTTTAACTGCACGTCTGATTGAAGTATTTAAAAATGAATTTCAAATTTCTGCATCAGAGATCTCCCATGCTGCCCACGCTGCGTGGAGTGAACTGATGGCTTCCAGGGAAGATATGGAGAAAAAAGGGGAAGAAACCCTGCTCTGGCTGAAAGAGAATGACCGCCACGGAATTGTTCTGGCGGGACGTCCTTACCATACAGATCCTGAGATCAACCATGGAATCCCGGAACTTATTACTTCTTTTGGTCTTGCGGTTCTTACAGAAGATTCTGTTTCCCATCTCGCCGAGATTGAACGGCCAATGGTGGTAACAGACCAGTGGATGTACCACACTAGGCTCTATCGCGCCGCTACACTGGTTAAAAGAGAGAGAAACCTGGACTTAGTCCAGCTCACCTCCTTTGGCTGCGGTTTAGATGCTGTAACCGCAGATCAGGTCAGTGATATCCTTACCGGCTCCGGAAAGATTTATACGGTCTTAAAGATCGACGAAGTCAATAATCTGGGGGCCGCAAGAATCCGAATCCGTTCACTGATTGCTGCATTAAAGGTGAGGGATAAGGAACATTTTGACCAGAAACCGGTATCAAGTGCTTATCACAGAGTTACCTTTACCAAGGAGATGAAAAAGGACTACACCATTCTCTGCCCTCAGATGTCACCTATTCACTTTGATCTGATTGAACCTGCCATCCGTACCTTTGGCTATAAGATCGAAGTGCTGCAAAACGACAACCATTCTGCGGTTGACACGGGACTGAAATATGTGAATAATGACGCATGTTACCCTTCCCTGATCGTGGTTGGTCAGATTATGGAGGCTCTTTTGTCCGGTAAATACGACTTAGACCGTACGGCTGTATTCATGAGCCAGACAGGCGGAGGCTGCCGTGCCTCTAACTACATTGGCTTTATCCGGAGAGCACTGGACCGATCAGGCATGAGCCAGGTTCCTGTAATCTCTGTAAATGCCAACAACATGGAGACCAACCCGGGCTTTAATATTACACTGCCTATGCTGACAAAAGGTATGCAGGCGGTTGTCTACGGTGATGTGTTTATGCGGGTTTTATATGCCACCCGCCCTTACGAGAAGATTCCTGGCTCAGCCAATTCCCTTCACGAGAAGTGGAAAAAGCGATGCATTGAATCTCTTTCTAAGAAGACGCCGGATATGATGACCTTCTCCAAAAATATCAGGGGAATCATCAGAGACTTCGATCAACTGGAACGCAACAATATCCAGAAACCAAAGGTTGGTGTTGTAGGGGAAATCCTGGTTAAGTTCTCTCCTCTGGCAAATAACCATATTGTAGAACTATTGGAATCAGAAGGAGCAGAGGCAGTGATGCCGGATCTGATGGACTTTTTACTGTACTGCTTCTATAATAACAACTTTAAGGCAGAAAACTTAGGCGGGAAAAAGAAAACCGCTGTTCTGTCCAACATGGGAATCTCTCTGCTTGAGTTCTTCCGTAAGACAGCAAAGCAGGAACTGACCAAGAGCAAACATTTCATCGCTCCTTCCCATATCGGCAATCTGGCAGACATGGCAAAAGACTATGTTTCCATCGGTAATCAGACCGGTGAAGGCTGGTTCTTAACCGGAGAGATGCTGGAACTGATTCATACAGGCACCAATAATATTGTCTGCACCCAGCCATTTGGCTGCCTTCCTAACCACATTGTTGGAAAAGGGGTAATCAAAGAACTGCGCAAAACCCACCCGGATTCCAATATTATTGCCGTGGACTATGATCCCGGTGCTAGTGAAGTAAACCAGTTAAACCGTATTAAACTGATGCTTTCAACGGCACAGAAAAATCTTGCCAAAGAGCAGGCACCAACCGAAAGAAATACTTGATTATTTAAAATAAAAAAACATCCTGAACCAGTCTTTTCTGGCAAATCAGGGTGTTTTTTTATAAAATACACATATTATTTTCTTAAATTTTCCATTTTTAATGAAAGGAACTGTTTTTTCTTTTCTATAAAAGCTTTCATAATAAAAGACTTTTTTAACTTTTTTACTCTTTTTACTGTTACCATAATACGGAAATATTACAAAAGTATTAACTTTTATCGCATTTCTTACGCATTCTTACGCCTTTTTTACTTGCCTTGACCCTGGAGCTACTCCATGGTTTAAAGTCACATCAACAGCGAAACCCGCTGGCAAACAAACAGGTATTACGAAAGGAGACTGAACACATGAGAAAACAGAAACTGAAATGGATCGTTCCCTGCGCGGCTGCGCTTTTCACCATAGGTGCCTCTATGACATCCTTTGCAGCCCAGGGCTGGACCGAGGAAAATAATACATGGGTGTATTATGATAACAACGGGGATCAGACAACAGAGACCTGGAGAAAATCCGGAGACAACTGGTTCTACTTAGATTCCGACGGCCAGATGGCAATCAGCACATTAATTGAGGACAATGACAATTACTACTATGTCAATTCCGCAGGTGCTATGGTAACCAACGAGTGGCGTGAAATCACTTCTGATGAAACTGATGACGAAGATGGTCAGGATACTTACTGGTATTATTTCGGTAGTAACGGAAAAGCTTACAAAGCAGGAAATTCCGGAAGGACCAGCTTCAAGTCTGTTAAAACAGCAGATGGTAAAGTCAACGATTATGCCTTCGATACCGAAGGAAGAATGCTTTTTGGCTGGGTAAACGAAGACGCTTCCCGTGTAACTGGTGATGATGCATGGAAAGAAGGAACCTATTACTTAGGAGCTGCTAACAGCGGTGTAAAAGCAAGCGGCGAATGGAAATTAATCGAAGTTGTTGATGATGACAATAACAAAGATAACTTTGACGGCACTTACTGGTTCTACTTCGGCAACAATGGTAAGAAGATGAAAGATACTTCTAAAACCATTAACGGCAAGAAATACCGTTTCAATGAATACGGTGCTGCTGAATCCGAATGGTATGAGAAAGCTTCTGCTGCTACTGCAAGCAACCCAAATCAGTACTATAACCTTCCAGAGCAGTCATGGCTTGCAAAAGGCTGGTTCAAAACCGTTCCAAGCGAAACTGTTGACCAGGAAGCAAATGAAAACGGTGATGAGTACTGGTTCTATGCAAATAACAGCGGAGACCTGGTAACAAACCAGATCAAATCCATCAACGGATTAAGATATGCGTTTAATGAAAAAGGCGAAATGCTTGCAGGACTTTACAAGCTGACCTTTGATTCAAACAGAAATATTACATCTTATGATGAAATTGAAACAGAAGATGAATTCCCAGGCGTAGATGACGAAGCTTTCGTTTACTACTTCGGTAACTCTCCAAAAGAGGGTGCTATGGCTACTGGTAAGACTACAATCGACCTTGATGGCGAAAAGTATACCTATAACTTCCGCAAATCCGGAAGCAACAAGGGTGCAGGCTACAACGGTATCAACGATGACAGCATTTACATTCAGGGACGTCTGTTAAAAGCTGACAGAGATGAGAAGTATAAAGTAGTAGAATTCAACGGCAAAGAATACTTAGTTGGAATTTCCGGCAAACTTGCTAAGAATAAGTCAAACGTGAAAGACGGAGACGAGAAATACTACAAGACTAACAGTGACGGAACTATCAAAGAATCCAGTTACGAAAAAATTAAATAATCCAATTCATTACATCATAATATGAACATCACAGTACACTAATATCATAATTATGCACTAACATCCTAATACACTAAGTAAAAACGGGCTTTGAAATGGTAACACACACCTTTCAGAGTCCGTTTTTTATTTTAAGAAATAATTGGCATAATAATTCTGACAAATCCGTTCACAATAATAGACGTAACAATCAATGAAGGAGGGTTTATCTATGATAGTAAACGGGAAAAATGAATGTATTGAATGTTCTATCGACAACTGCGCTTATCACGCAAAAAGTGAAGACTACTGTACACTGGACAAAATCAAAGTAGGAACTCATGAAGAGAATCCAACAAAAAAAGAGTGTACCGACTGCATGTCTTTCAGCAACCAGGCCTAAGCAGCCATACTGATTTCCTCCTAAAATACTGCGCACTGATCCTGCGCAGTATTTTAATGCAAAATAAAAACTGCCAACAGGCAGCTTTTATTTTATGAATTAAGCATATAATGGGTATTTATCACAGATCTTTGTTACTTCACTTCTGATGTAATCGCCTTTGTTCTCAAAATCAGTGGCAGCAAGCCAGATACATTCTGCAATCTTAGCCATATCTTCTTCCTTTAAACCACGGGAAGTAATGGCTGGAGTTCCGATACGGACACCAGAGGTAACAAAAGGACTTCTTGGGTCGTTTGGTACTGCATTCTTATTAAGAGTAATATAAACCTCATCACAACGGTTCTGAAGCTCCTTACCAGTCACTTCCATTCCTCTTAAATCAATTAACATCAGGTGGTTATCGGTTCCACCTGTCAAAATATTAAATCCCTGCTTGATTAAAGCGGCTGCCAGGGCTTTGGAGTTCTTAATTACCTGCTCCTGATAACCCTTAAACTCCGGTTTTAACGCCTCTCCCAGACATACTGCCTTTCCTGCAATAACATGCTCTAAAGGACCACCCTGTGTTCCTGGGAAAATTGCCTTATTAAAGTTAAACTTATCAGCAGCTTCCTGATTGGCAAGAATCATTCCGCCTCTTGGTCCCCGCAATGTCTTATGGGTAGTCGTGGTAACAACGTCTGCATAGGGAATGGGGCTTTCATGAAGTCCGGCTGCCACCAGACCGGCAATATGAGCCATATCTACCATTAAATATGCTGACACCTTATCCGCTACTTCACGGAATCTCTTAAAGTCAATGGCTCTTCCATAAGCACTTGCACCGGCTACAATCAGCTTTGGCTTATGCTCAACGGCAAGACGCTCCATCTCATCATAATCAAGAATTCCTTCATCATTAACACCATAAGGTACAATATTAAAATATAAACCGGAAAAGTTAACAGGGCTTCCATGAGTCAAATGTCCACCATGATTTAAGTTCATTCCCATAACTGTATCCCCTGGCTTCAGCATGGCAAGAAATACTGCCATATTCGCCTGAGCACCGGAATGAGGCTGCACATTGACATAATCACAGCCAAAAAGCTCCCTGGCACGTTCAATGGCAATGGTTTCAACCACATCCACTTCTTCACAGCCACCATAATAACGCTTTCCAGGATATCCCTCTGCATACTTATTCGTAAGTACTGTGCCCATTGCCATCATAACCGGCTCAGAAACAATATTCTCTGATGCGATCAGCTCTAAGTTTCTTCTCTGGCGTGCACACTCTTTCTCAATGGCTTCCCCGACTTCCTTATCATAGCCGGTAATAAACTTCATTACTTCATTTACCATGTCCATTCCCTCACTTTTCCGTTAAAACTACGACTTTTGTATTTTGGTCGATTATATAGCCACTTCCCGATTCTGTCAAGGCTTTCTAGGATATCTTTGAAATCTTATAACTCTTTATCACAATCTGAAGAGACCGGTTTCCATTGTATTCATTGACTGCAGGATAATAAATGACATCAAGCATCCGACTGTCTCCCAGTTCCTGCATAAACCGGTCCCCATCGGTGAATAAAAGTCCGTCCATAGGCACTCCGTCCTTGGCTGCGAGAGAAAATTTCACAACATTTCTATTTTTCCCCATAACTCTTACGCTTCTTATGTATAAATCCTTCTGGGCAAACGAAGGTTTTTCATTTCCCTGCCCAAAAGGCTCTAACCGTTCCAATTCCTCAATGAATGGTTCACTGATGTACTCAAAAGGCATGGGAACATCAATCCACACTTTGCGGATAAAATCATCTTCTGTTAGCTTTGCCAGTTGATTTAACCGGCGGCGGAATTCATCTACATCTTCTCTTTTTAAAGATAGCCCTGCTGCCAGAGGATGCCCTCCGAATTTTATAAGCAGGTCCTTTACCTCCACCAGGGAATCAAACATGTGGTAAGCTTCAATAGAACGGCCTGAACCCTTCACATGCTCCTCCCCATCGGTTAAAACAAATGCCGGCTTTTGAAAATGCTCCCGAAGCCTGCCGGCAATGATTCCCGCCAGTGACTCGTGACACTCAGGAAGATAGACCACCAGCACCTTGTCCTGTGCATAGAGAGATTTCACCTGTTCCATTGCCTGCTCTGTCCCTTCTTTTGTCATGGTCTTTCTCTGGTCGTTTAAATCCTTTAATTCCATCGCCAGACGGTCTGTCTCTGATTCATCCTCACTTAGCAATAGGGATAGAGCGAGTTTGGCGGTCTGCAGACGTCCCCCCGCATTTAAACAGGGACCGATTACAAACCCAATCTGATATGCCGTCATCTCATCTTTATCCAGATTATTCTTTTCAATCAGCTTTAACAGACCGGAACTTCTGGTACTGCCAATCCGCTTTAACCCTTCCTTAACAATGATTCTGTTCTCATCCTGAAGCTTCATCACATCTCCCACTGTAGCAATGGCAGCAAACTCCAGCATCTCAACGCACTTATCTGCCGGAATGGAACAGGACTCATACAACGCCTGAACCAGCTTATATGCCACCAGACCGCCGCAGATCTCTTTATAAGGATAAGTACAGCTCATCTGCTTGGGATTGACAATGGTGTCTGCCGGAGGAAGAAGTTCTTTGCCCTCTTCCTTTCTGATATCATGGTGATCTGTTATAAGGACTGTAAGCCCCAGCTCTTTTGCAAGCCTGATCTGATCCACGGCCGCAATGCCATTATCACAAGTCAGAATGGTATCAATCCCGTCTGCTGCTGCTGCCCTGATAATGGATTCATTAATTCCGTATCCATCCTTAATCCGGTCAGGAATCTCATAATCTACAACTGCCCCTGCTTCTTTTAGTCCCTTATATAACAGGTATGTGGAACACACCCCATCAATATCATAGTCACCAACGATTCTTATGGGTTTTGAGTCCTTAATCTTACTCTTTATGATGTCAACCGTTATATCCATATCTTTCAGCAGATGAGGACTGTATAAATCCTTTAAACCGCCATGAAGATATCGTTCCACGGATTCTCTTCCTATTACATCCCGGTTTCTTATAATTCTGGCAGTTACCGGAGTTATACCATGACATTTTGCCATTTCATTAAAATCTGCCCGTTTCGTCTGTACCATCCATTTTTCTGCTGCCATGTTTTTTCTCCCTTACAAGCCAGATGACGACTTATGTACTAATAAATCCCCTCTATCTTCTCTCCCCAAAGCTTTAACTGGTTTCTTCTTACCAGATAATCCGGCAATACATCAGCCACTGTATTCCAGAATGCCCTGGAATGATTCATATGAATCCGATGGGACAATTCATGAACCACCACATAATCAGCCAGCGTCTGGGGCAGAAGAACAAGCTTCCAGTTAAAATTCAGATTCCCTTTTGAACTGCAGCTTCCCCATCTGGTGGACTGATCCCGTATGGCAATCTTTTTATAAGATACGTTCATACATTGCGCCCAGAAGGAGGTTATCTCCTCTAAATAACTTCTTGCCTCTTTCCTGTACCACTGCTTCATGACACCTTGCACTTCTTCCTCATCAGCCGCCCCTGCTGCTTTTAAAAAGGGAACGGCAACGGTAATCTCCTCTTCCGAATCAAGAGTAATGCGGGCTTTCAAATCAGGGCTTTCCTTTACATGCAGGACGATATCCTTTCCATGAAGCAGTACACCTGCCCCTTCGCTCCAGTGAAATTCCTGTTTCTCTTCTGCCCTTTTCTGTATCCGGTCTAATTGTTTGTAAATCCACTCTTTATTTTTAAGGATCAGCTTCCGCCCGTCTTCCTCCGAAGCATAGTCAGGCAGCCGGACCACAACTTCCCCATCTTTTGTTACCTGGATTGCCATAGAGCTCCTTCTGGAAAACACAATCCGGTACGCAACATTCTTTTCTGACATTCTCTGCACCATAACCTTTACGGATCCTAAAATGACCCTGCTTTAAATTTCTCTCTCAAATATCATATTATACCATAAAAATAAAAAAAAGGAGACATCTATTCACAAGAGATATCTCCATTTCTGATAAATTTAAGGAAAGACAATTGCCTCCATCATACGCATTAATTCCATGGCACTGCGAAACCCAACTGCTTTTCCATTGGTCATTTTCCCCTGCACTCTGCCCTGCAAACTGGAATGAAGCCGGTATTCCACGGTTATCAGCATCGTAGCCCTCGCTTTCACTGAATAAGATACCAGACTGCTGCTGTCCTGAAACCTCACTTTTGCCTTAATCGGAACATTACTTTTTAATTTTCTGTGCTCCATAAATTCTTTTTCCATGGCATCATTTAAAAATCTGGGTTCCGTTGAGGGGTGAGGGGTTCCGATCCAGTCACACATTTCATCAATCCGAAGGATCATTTCTCCTTCATTTTTAAAAGGAACCGGATATTCCATATAACAATTAAGAATCTCGCCATAAAGAGCACCTTCTTTTCTGCCGTGTATGCAGACAAGCATTGTACTGATTCTGACTGCTCTTGTCATGAATGTACAGGCTTTGTGAATCTGTTTTCTATTTATCATTTCGTTCTATCCCCTTTCCGTATCAAACCGGTCAATCACTCTCTCCAGTACATTTACATAGTTCTGCGGATAGGAAGAACGCTCCCCCCGTATCAGCCGGAATGCTTCCCAGGACCTCATTGAATGACTTGTGGTAAAATAATCATACATATCTGCAACCATAACAATCTTCGTGTATTCATTGATCTTTTCCTCCGTCAGTTTCCAGGGATACCCGCTTCCATCCATTCTCTCATGATGCTGCAGAATAATGTCCCTGCTGCTTTCCGGCAACGCACTTCCAGAGACATAACGGACACCAAGAACACAGTGCTTCTGGAAAATCGCCTCCTCCTCCCTGGTCCGCTTTCCAGAGATGTTTAAAATCCGTTTTGAGATCAGACGTTTTCCAATATCATGAAACAAGGCTCCCAGAGCAATTTCCATTAAAGTCTTTTCAGAATAATTAAGCTCCGCTCCCATCATAAGGGATAACAATGCAACATCCAGTGAATGAGGATATAGTTCATCACTTTTTAGCGTTAATGTATTAATATACTCACTCCATGGTTCCTGATCCGACTCATATAAAATCTGATTCATCACTTTATATGCCTCATCAAGCACTTTCTGGTTACTGGATTCCGTTTCTTTTTTTAGCTTCACCAGGCACCTGGTTTCTTTCCAATGATTATCAGCCCAATGATTGCTGCTCATCTTGTCACCTGCTCTCTTTTGTCTTTCAAATGTAACACTCTATAGATATTGTTGCGTTTCTTACTTCTTTCAGTGTATTATTGTATATTGGACAATTTTTGCTTACGGTTTAGTAAGAAAATAAAATGGAGGAACAAAAAATGACAGTAGAGCCAATACGGGAAAAGGGAAAAATATCACAAATGTACAGCCTCCTCTATAGCAGGAATCCCAAATATGCGGTAATTTTTAAATTTGGAATCAACACAGGATTGCGAATCAGCGACATCATATCCATTCGGGTATCTGATATCTTTCTGGATGAGGAACATTTTAAAGATTACTTTGCATTAACAGAAAAAAAGACAGGAAAACAAAAGAAAATCAAACTTAACGAGACCTTAAGAAATACCTTACGCGATTATGTCCTGAAAAAATCCTTAACCTGCGATGATTACCTCTTTCCCAGTCAGAAAGGGGGATATGTGGGGCGAATTCAGATATACAGGGTTCTCAAACAGACAGCCTGTTCACTTGATATTGAAAACTTTGGAACACACAGCCTTAGAAAAACCTGGGGGTACTGGACTTACCGGATGTCACAGTACAATATTGGATTGATTATGGATACCTTTAATCACAGTTCCCCCAGAGTAACACTACGTTATATTGGAATTAATCAAGATGAAAAAGATGAGCTTTATGCCCTTGTTCAACTATAGAATTGGAGAAATAAGCAGAAAAAAACACATATTATTGACACAACAGTTATTATTACCTATAATATTTATTATAAAATACAACAATATCTATATATTGTTGCATTTTTATGGTGAATTTAAACATATTACATGTGTTATCATAGGACAATCTGGTGAAAAGTATTCAAATGGATAAATATCCCACTCCAACAAGATTGCAGAACTATTTGCCCCTGCTTACGGGAGTATGATATAATGACTAAAATGTTATTTACACTGGAGGAATGACCCATGTATGAGTTTTACTTACTGGATATTGATAATACACTGCTTAACTTTGATGCCGCTGAACAAGAGAGCTTTCGGAAACTCATGGAATCCTACGACATTCCATTCCAGGAAGATTTATTTACCCGCTATAAGGAGATCAATAAAAATTTATGGAATCTGCTGGAGCAGGGCAAGATTGATAAACCCACCATATTGACAGGACGGTTCAGGGAATTTTTTTCCTCTCTGGAACTGGACATTAATCCTTCTGAAGCAGAGCACCGTTTTCAGAACCATCTTAGCGATGGCAAAGAGATGATGCCCAATGCCGAAGAAGTGCTCCGCTGTTTAAAAGACGCTGGAAAAAAACTTTATTCTGCCTCTAATGGTGTGTACGCAACCCAGATCAGACGTTTGAAAATCGCCGGTCTTTTTCACTACTTTGAAGGTATGTTTATCTCAGAAAAAGTGGGATTTGAAAAACCAAATATCGGTTTCTTTGACCATTGTTTTAATAATATCAAAGATTTTAATAAAACCACAACGATTATGGTTGGAGACAGCCTGACTTCTGACATACAGGGTGCTCTTAATTCTGGAATTGCTTCCTGTCTTTACTCCCCAACAGGAAACAATCCCTCTTTAAAGGCAACTCATACCATCTCTGATTTGAGGGAGCTTCTTTCCCTGTAACATTTATTGATAGAATCTTCCTTCCAGTGCCAGATACTGGTCAAGGATCATCCGGGATACCCTTGCTCCGAATACCATGGCAGGGTGTCCCGGATAATACATGGCATCGGAGAATTGTTTATGGAACATTACAATTACATAAGGTCCATAGGGAGTGAATACAATTCCTCCGTCATTTCTGCATCCATCCATGCTTCCGCTTTTTGATGCCACCGTTATTAATACATCATCTGTATTGTCACTGTCCATAAAATACGGAGGAAAGTCCTTTGTAATCATGCTGTTGTAATGCTGCTGTTTTAAGATCTCAAGCATCTGGCTGTCTGCACCGGTACTGATCAGCTCTCCTTTTGCCAGCCGGATAAACACACTTGCATAATCCGCCGGTGTACTGGTTCCCAGTCTTTTGTACTGCTCAAAATGGATGGGATTATAAAGTATGGTATCCTTGCATCCAAGCCTTTTTATACAGTTGTTAATGGTATCAATTCCCAGATAATCAATCAGCATATTGGTTGCAATGTTATCACTTACTATAATCATAAAAGTTGCCGCATCAATAACACGGAGAACTGCCCCCGGCGTTAATGCTGAAAGCACACCACTTCCCTCAACGATATGCTCTTCCTTATATTTCAGCATATCAGTAAGAGAAGCATTTCCTTTCTCTGCCTCATCAAATAAACTGGCAAGAATCAGAGTTTTAATGGCACTTGCCGTTTCAAAGGTTTCATCTGCATGTACTTTCACTACATTTCCATGAAAATCATCAAGATAAATTCCCATGAATCCATCATAGCTTTTTATTTCTGCTTCCACTCTTTTTTCCAATGTGAGCCTGGAATCCATATGATCCTCCATTTCATCAGACTGAACTAAAATATACTGCCAGAAGCGTACCAGCTTTCTGCCAGATCTTTACGGTAATCTTTGGCAGAAGGATTGAGGCTATTGATTCTTACCCCACTTCTCCCTGCTTTTCCTGTTGAATGAATATAAGCACCATCTCCCAGATACATGGCAATGTGACCTGGAAAATACATCAGATCCCCTGGCATCATTGCTTCCTTTGCAATCTCATGAACCGGAAATCCTGATTTTATTTTTGCATCCCGGAAAATCAGAACTCCATTAAGCAGATAACTCTCCGAGGTAAGCCCAGAACAGTCAATTCCATCTGCCGATCTTCCTCCCCAGCGATACTGGGTTCCCAGATATTTTAAGGCATCTTCCACAACTGCCTTTCGAAACTTTATTTCATCCGCAATTTCTTTCTGAGGCAGAACATTCGTCCACAACATTTCCTGAGAAAATTCTTTTCTTCTCACATCCTCTTTTCGTATATACCCCTTCTCTCCATTGAGAAGTTCTGCTGCCAGCCAGCCTTCATGGCCCGGATCAGACGCTCCTGCTTTTATTACCGCTCCCCTTGGAAGTGTGAGAAGGCGGACTCCCTGCACTCTGGGCAAGGACAGCACATCTCCATGACTTCTGTCAACAACCATCAGTCCACTTGCTTCATATTCTTTTATCTCCGCCAGGGAAAGGACTTTTATCTCTTCTTCTCTGACAAAACCAGAATATCCGTAGAACGTTTCTGCCGGATAATATCCTCCAATCAGATCTCCAGTGATCTTTAGACCCATTCCATATAAAACTTCATCAGCGATAGCAGAGATTTCCTCTCCATGCGGATTCTCCTTACTTTCTCCCGGCAATTCCCACAGAGTTACTACCGGTTTATTTATCACTCCAAACAGCTCCATGAAACTCCTTTCTGATTGGGAACCTAATTTCTATACCGCTTTCTATAGTCTTCCCCTTCTTTTTGATTTGCAAGCACAAAATGATCCGGACGAATTTCCTGCCAAAATGGTTTATCCTCAGAGTAATCATGTACAGACGGATTATAAATCACAAGCTTCTTATTTCTTTCCCTCCTTGGATCAGGCATGGGAATTGCAGATAAAAGTGCTCTCGTATAAGGATGAATGGCGTGGGTAACCAGTTCTTCTGTTTCTGCCATCTCCACAATCTCCCCTTTCCTGATCACGGCAATCCTGTCTGTAATAAACCGCATCACAGACAGATCATGCGCAATGAACAGATAGGTAATCTGTTTCCTTTTCTTCATCTCATTCAGAAGATTTAACACCTGTGCCCTTACCGATACATCCAAAGCAGAGATTGGTTCATCCGCAATAATAAAATCCGGATTCATGATTAATGCTCTTGCAATTCCAATCCTCTGTCTCTGCCCGCCTGAAAACTCATGAGGAAAACGTCCTGCAAAATCAGGCAGCAGACCTACGTCACAAAGAGCCTGCTCCACCCGCCATTTCCGCTGCCTTTTACTGAGTTCCGGCTCTAAATTCATCAGCCCCTCACTGATAATATAATCTACCTTGGCTCTTTCGTTTAAAGACGCCTGAGGATCCTGGAAAATCATCTGAATCTCTCTAATCACCTTATGATCCAGTTGCCTGGAAATATCCCCATTGATTTTCTCTCCCTTGTACCGGATTTCTCCCCCTGAAGCCTTTACAATCCGCATAATTGCACGCCCAATGGTGGTTTTTCCAGATCCCGATTCCCCTACAAGTCCCAGTGTCTCCCCTTTATATATTTGAAAATTCACACTTTTTACTGCATAATAAGCTTTTTTCCGTTCTCCAAATGCCACACTCAAATTTTTCACTTCCAATAATATTTCCCGTTCCATCACATCATACCTCCCCTTCTGATTTTCTCAACCGCAGACGGCAAAGGTACCTTTGGCGCTCTTGGATCTGAAAGCCAGGTCTTTACTTTGTGGGTAGCAGACACGAAAAATGCAGGAGGACGTTTTACAAAATCAATATTTAGTGCTTTTGGATTGCGAGGTGCGAATGCATCCCCTTCTATGGCAGTATAAAGACTGGGAGGAGTTCCGGGAATGGAAAAAAGCGCCTCCCCCTTCTGCCCTGCCTGAGGAAGAGAGGATAAAAGTGCCCAGGTATATGGATGTCTTGGATCATAAAAAATCTCATCACTTGTCCCGATTTCCACAATATCTCCGGCATACATCACTGCTACCCGGTCAGCAATGTTTGCAACCACTCCCAGGTCATGAGTGATGAAAATAACAGAAAGACCATATTTATAACGCAGGTTTTTAATCAGATCAAGAATCTGTGCCTGAATAGTCACATCAAGAGCCGTTGTGGGTTCATCGCAAATTAAAATCTTAGGATTACATGCTATTGCAATGGCAATGACCACTCTCTGCCTCATTCCACCCGAAAATTCATGAGGATACTGCTCAAACCGGATCTCCGGTTCCTCTATTCCCACATCCTCCAGATACTGAAAGGTTCTCTTAATTGCCTCTAAGCGTCCTACCTTCTGATGGAGCACAACAGCCTCCATAATCTGACTTCCGATGGTTCTGAGGGGATTTAAGCTGGTCATAGGGTCCTGCATAATCATGGCGATTTCACGTCCCCGTATTTTCCTGAAATCTTTTTCTTTTTTTATAGAGGTAATAACGACTTCCTGCCCATCATCTGCCCCATAATAAATAATGCTTCCTCCGGCTACAGAACCGTTTTTCTCCAGGAGGCCCATAAAAGATCTTGCAAATACAGACTTTCCGCTTCCCGATTCTCCTACAATCGCCAGAACTTCTCCTTTATAAATATCCAGAGATATCTGCCTGATTGCATGCAGTGTCTTTCCACGAAGTTCAAAATGGATATCCAGATCCTTTACCCCTAAAATAATCTTCTCACGCTCCATCTCTTTCCTCCTTACACATGGTTTTTGGGGTCAGCTGCATCAGAAAAAGCATTCCCGATGATATAAAATGATATGGTAACAAAAGAAAGAATTATAGTTGGATATAAAAGCTGATAACGCAGTGCGGCACTGGTAACCAGCACCCGCCCTTCATTAATCAGATTCCCCAGGCTGGGAGTATCCACCGGAAGCCCCAGTCCAATATAAGTAATAAACACTTCATTTCCAATAGCAGCAGGAATGGTAAGCGCCATACGAAGCATGATTACGGATACCAGATAAGGCAGAAGGTTCCTTACAACAATCCGGCTCACCGGTGTTCCAAGACAGCGGCTTGCCACGTTATAGTCTCTGTCCCGGATAATCAGGATCTGGTTTCTTATAAATCTCGCCATCTGAATCCAGCCAGTGAGACACATGGCAAATACAAGAGTCTGTACACTGGGTTTTAAAATATAGGAAATCAATATTAAAATAATGGTACCTGGGATGTTATCAATAATATTATAAACTTCTGTAAGCAGAAAATCTGCCTTTCTCACATACCCCCAGATCACACCAACCGTAATGCCTATAACTGCCTCTGCCATGGCAACCAGAAATCCAATGATCAAAGAGGTTCTGGTTCCTGCCCAGATTCTTGCCCATAAGTCCTGCCCGATGGAATTGGTCCCAAGAAGAAACCCTTTTCCAGGCGGAACGTTCCGGTACTGCATTCCACTGCTGTCATTCATAATGGTATTTGGATCATGTTGACCAGGCAGATAAGGCTGAATAAATGTAAATGCAAGCAGCAGAAGCAGCAGAACAAATAAAACAACTGCTCCCCTGTTCTTTAAAAAAGACTGAATGGTACTGCCCCAATAGGAATAGTTGCTATACCCTGTCCGCTCCGCCTCTCCCTCCTGAAACTCTGCAAAGGAAAACAGCTCCGATTCCTCCATGTGATTCATCAGATCCGCTTCTTTTGTATGCCGGTAAGAAAACTGTTTCATCACCTGTCACCCTCTTTCCTTCCCAGACTGATCCGAGGGTCCAGCATGACCATCAGCACATCTCCGATTAAAAGCCCTAAGACTCCCACACAGGCATAGAGAAGCACAATTCCCTGAACCATAGTATTGTCATGCTTTTTTATCACTGTCACAAGCAGTCCTCCCATTCCAGGAATACTATAAAGAGATTCGATATAGATAGATCCAATTACAGTATTTAAAAACGCTGTAGGGATGTACTGAACCAGAGGAACAAAGGCATTGCGGAACATGTGCCGAACAATAATCTGATTCTCTGATAATCCTTTTGCCTTTGCCAGCTTTACATAATCCCTGTTGCTTTCATCTACCATATACCGCCTAAGCCACATACCATAAAATGCAATATTTCCCAAAGACATGGAAAGAATGGGGAGAATCCAGTATCTTGGATCATCAATCTGAAATAAAAGCCCTACTTTTAGTATACTGGTCCCATATAGCTGGATATACAGAAAATAGACAGTAGCCGGAACTGCCTGGATACAAACAATGAATAAGGTTCCAATCCGATCCGCAAGACCATGCTGGAATCTTGCCATCAAAGCACCTAAAGGCAATCCGATCAACAGCGATACCACCATGGACCAGCCCCCAAGTTTTATGGAAACAGGAATCTTATCAGCCAATATGTCGGAAACCGGAACATTAGCACGATAAATCCGTGACACCCCCAGGTCCCCATGAAATAAATCTGCAAAAAAGCCAATAATCTGGACCGGCAGGGGATCAGAAAGCCCCATTTCCTTTAACCCAACCTGGATCTGCTGGGAAGTCATTTTATCAAAGTTCTGGAAATACCCCTCAATCGGCATAAACCGAAGCAGGCAGAACACTGCCGTTAAAATGATTGCCAGGGTAAGAAAAGAACGGGCAATTCTTTTACCTAAATATTTTACCATCAGCTTCCTGTCTCCTCTTCTTTGGACGATTCTTTTATTTTACATCTGCTTCCCTGTTTTTCTTAAACTCTTCCATAGAAACATAGTGGTCCAGAAGATGCTGTCCTTTATACCGAAGATTCGAAACCCCAAACGGTGCGTACTGCCCCTCAAATACATTTAATTTGGATGCCACGTATTTGCTGACAGAAATGCTGTAAGGCAATACAAACCCATGTTCAATTAAACTTGCCTCTGCCTTTGCAAATGCCTCATACCGTGCATTAATATCCACTTTAATTCCTTTTGCTGCTTCCACTAATTGAAAATACTCCTGGGCTGCTTTAGCAGAAGGTGTCCCCTCTTCAACAGCCTTTGCAATATTTCCATATTTAAATCCAGGATCATACCCATTTTCTTCTTTTTCCTGATAAAATGGATCTGTCCAGGTCTCCGGGTCTGCATAATCTGCTCCCCAGTTGCATTTCATCAGTGCATATTTCCCACCTCTCCGCACTTCTGTCAAAAATCCATCTGCCGGACCAGCCTCAACAATCACATGAATAAAATCATTGCCGAGAAGGCTCTCCATCTGCTGTTTTACCACCTGACATTCCTTATCCCAGTTGACTTCTGAGGGGTTATAAGGCATCAGAACCTTGACCGGGAACGTAACTCCTTCTGCCCCCAATTCCTCTTTTGCAAGATCCCGGTATTCTTTTGCCTTTGCTTCATCAAAGGTATTGCCTAAATCCGCCACATCCCCCACTGCTGTATAATCCGTTCCATCTTCATTAAATGTAAAATCTGGAGGTGTGATGGATTGGATTACATAATCATCCGGATTAGACGGTTCCATGACTGCAACCTGCTTTGTCTTATTTAATCCGGAGAACAATGCCTTTCTAAAATTCTCATTATTTACCGCCTTTCTCCAGTTATCCGGTTCATACGCCGCATCAAACTGGGGATTAAAATTAAAACTATAAAAGTAAGAATAACTGGTTTTCGGTCTCTCCCTGCTTACCAGATTTTTTGTCTCCTCATTCTGTAACCAGTCATCCAGAATATCTGCAGAAATTTCCGCATAATCAATCTCCCCCCGCTTTACCATCTCTGGTCCAATGGTATTGTATTCTGCATTATAAATTTCCTGTATTTCATTTATGTAAACAAAATCCGCATCATAGTTTAAGGGATTTTTCTTTAATACATGCTTTTCCTGAGGTGAAAATTCCTCCAGATAATAAGCTCCATTGTAATACATTTTATCCGCCCCGGTTCCAAACTCTTTACCAAGCTCCTCAAGCTGAGGTCCGTATGCAGGCATATAAATAATATAAGCCAAGGAAGATAGGAAATAGGGTACTTCCCGTTCTAATGTATAGGTAAGTGTATGGGCATCAATTGCCTTCACTCCTACCTCAGAAAAATCAATCTGGTCCCACACCGTTTCATTCTCATCTTTGCCGCCCTGATAAACCAGTCCATTGTAATACTGATCTGCATTGGCAATGATACCAAACAGATTCTGGACATTGGAGCTTTCATTTTCAGGTGTCAACTGATATTTCATTGCATCAACAAAATCCTGAGCGGTAACTTCTGCCACTTCTTTTCCAGTATGATCAACCCATTTTGCTTCCCTCAGATGAAATGTCCATGTCATCGTAGAATCGTCAAAACTCCAGTCCAATGCAAGCCCCGGCTTAATCTGCCCTTTGCTGTCATACTCTACCAATGTATCAACACAATTTGCCCCAATCTTATAGTCCCCCTCCGAGGACGAAACCAGATAATTCAAGGTTGCAGCTTCCGCTCCATATAACTTCGTGTATACCGCCTGATTTGCTTCCTGAACTGAACCCTTTCCATTTACTCCTTTAGATTCCTGATCCCCTGGTTTCTTTGCTCCGCAGCCGCTTAATATAGTAGACACTGCAATCACCACACAGAGTATTCCTGCCATAAATTTTCCTTTTTTCATTCACTTTCCTCCATTATCCTGATTTATTAATCTTGAAAAAATAATTCTGAAATAATAATCTTGAAATAATAGTCTTAAAATAATAGTCTTGAATAAATCAAACTTTACTTTGAATCCCTGTTCTTTTATTTTATGTTCAACTATAATAAAATTTGCCACTTAAAACTGATCCTCTCAATATTTTCCCTCTTATTCCACCTCGACTCTTTGACGTGGATTCATCTTTCCAATCCTTCCACCTTAATCCTCTCATCACAACTTTTCCATCTCAATCTTTTCATCCCAATCTTTTCATCCCAAATCTATGATCTTATATTTATATTAATTTTCTTATCATGTTTTTGGGCTATTTTGTATTCCTTTTTTAATTATTTTTCTTTACTTTTTTCTATTGATTTTCTATTGATCTTTCTATATTGCTCTTTCGATTAATCTTTCTATATTGATTTTCTATATTGATCCTTCTATATTGCTCTCCCTATATTGATCCTTCTATATTGCTCTCTCTATATTACTCTTTCTATTCCAATTTATATATTCCAATCCTTATCTCATATAAAATCTGTTTTTTCATGTCCTGAGTTATGTACCTTATATAATTCCAAGGAAATATCCGCCATAACCCTTTCAAAGCGGGGAGTGTCTGTCTCATTTCCACAGAAACAAACAATAAAAGGGTTTTTTCCATAAATAATTCCTACATCATGGCTGATTCCCATATCTTCGCCTGTTTTATGAGCAATCTCTGGCATGTGGGAAAGTGCTTTTAGATAAAAAGGAATTTTACCTGTTAACTGCTGGTTTTTCATAATTGATAGCATTTTCTCACTAGCCTGCTTACTGATTAACGTTCCAGCGTACATTATTTTTAACAGTTTTCCTACTTCTCCAACCGTAATATAATTTTCAATTCCGTTCCTTGCTTTCTCCAGATCAAACATCTTTCTGCGAAGTACCGTTTTCTCAAATCCAAACCTCTTAATGGCTGTGTTAATCTCTTCTATTCCCATGTGTTCAATCAATACATTCGTTGCCGTATTATCACTGAAAATAATCATCAGTGTGATCAGATCCATTACCGTTACTTCAATTCCCTCATGCAGATAGGTAAGAGCACCACACGATGGAACGCAATCCTTTTGTTTTATGGAAAACAGCATCTTGCAATTGTAGTCTCCCCTTTCCAACTGCTCAAATGCCACAGCCATAATAAATAGTTTTATTACACTTGCTGCCAAAAAAGGCTCCTGGTCTTTATAGAAAATCACATCCTCTGTATTTAAATTCTCATAATAAAACCCTATTTTTCCAGGTAGCTGTTCCAATCTTTTTATAATTTTAGATACCATTGTTTCTCATCACTCCTTTCAACAACTACTTCTATCCAACAATCACTTCTATTCAATGCACTTGACAAGCTAACCAAAGAACCAGATACAAAAAAGAGGCACTGTATCAATAGCCTGCAGTTGCCTCATCGCGTCGGAATATAAAATTTTATTCTATAATTAGTAGAATAAAATATAGAAAAAAATCAAGTTTTTTTTTAATATATATTTTTTCAAAAATAGCCTGTCTATATTTAATTTATTAGTAACATATACTCATTATTACTATTTTTTGCCTGCATCTTTCTCTAACAGTCAATCTTAACTTTTGACATTCTTAATTTACAACAAAAAAAGAACAGTCTTAAAATTCATAAAACTGTTCTTCACATGCGCTGGACAAGATTCGAACTCGCGGCCTTCTGGTCCGTAGCCAGACGCTCTATCCAGCTGAGCTACCAACGCATCCTTTGTACAAAGGTTACTATACACCTAATTGATCTATTTGTAAAGTGTAAAGCTGATATTCCATCAGCATAATCTTGTATTCACTTTCTATTACCAATATGATAGTTTATATAATAAAAGAGACACTCTATAAAGAATGTCTCTTTTAAGAACTTTAAAAGTTCTAGCTACGTGCGTGAGAAGATTCGAACTCCCGACACCTTGGTCCGTAGCCAAGTGCTCTATCCAGCTGAGCTACACACACATATTCAATTATTTGTCTCGTTAGACAAATGCCGGCGACCGGAATCGAACCGGTACGGGCGATTAAGCCCGCAGGATTTTAAGTCCTGTGCGTCTGCCAGTTCCGCCACGCCGGCATTCTCATGATTTCTCATGGAAATGGGACCTATAGGGCTCGAACCTATGACCCTCTGCTTGTAAGGCAGATGCTCTCCCAGCTGAGCTAAGATCCCATAAATGTTGCGATAAACAATTAAGCTTATCTGCTGGTTATAAAGTCTGTATATGTATACAGAACGACCCGGATGGGATTCGAACCCACGACCTCCGCCGTGACAGGGCGGCGCTCTAACCAGCTGAGCCACCAGGCCAGATTATCAAATATTTAGTTCAGTGTTAGTGGACCTTCGGGGACTCGAACCCAGGACCGACCGGTTATGAGCCGGTTGCTCTAACCAACTGAGCTAAAGGTCCTAAACATAATGATCTGATATATATTTAGTTTTTTGTGAAGCCGATGATCGGACTCGAACCGATAACCTGCTGATTACAAATCAGCTGCTCTGCCAATTGAGCCACATCGGCATTCAATGACCCCAACGAGATTCGAACTCGTGTTACCGCCGTGAAAGGGCGATGTCTTAACCGCTTGACCATGGGGCCAACTTCTCTTTTCGCTTTCCTCACAGTCTTTTGCCAGAGTATTACGAACACCCCGAGTAGGACAGGAACCAACGACCCAACGGTTAACAGCCGGTTGCTCTACCGACTGAGCTATCGAGGATTATTGCATTACTGCAACGATTGAGGCATATACCCTCAAAACCACACATTGTTATATATCTTCTTCATCCGTTCTTCCTCTTTATCAAAATACTAAGCTCGATAATACCTCGCTAAGTGTTTTGATATGCCTCGCACTAAACTCGTTGAATAACTCGTTAAGTGCTCTGGCGACCTAAACCAACCTG
>NZ_SULJ01000011.1 GCF_007115105.1 Clostridium sp. HBUAS56010 | reverse complement strand
AACGAGTTATTCAACGAGTTTAGTGCGAGGCATATCAAAACACTTAGCGAGGTATTACCGAGCTTAGTATTTTGATAAAGAGGAAAGAACGGATGAAGAAGATATATAACAATGTGTGGTTTTGAGGGTATATGTATTAACCTTCAAATAGGTTTGGCCTGGTGGCTCAGTTGGTTAGAGCGCCGCCCTGTCACGGCGGAGGTCGTGGGTTCGAGTCCCATCCGGGTCGTTTCGCAACTACAATTTGTTTATGGGATCTTAGCTCAGCTGGGAGAGCATCTGCCTTACAAGCAGAGGGTCATAGGTTCGAGCCCTATAGGTCCCATTCAGTATGTAAGCGCGATAGGTATTAAAAGATTTGTGCCGATGTGGCTCAATTGGCAGAGCAGCTGATTTGTAATCAGCAGGTTATCGGTTCGAGTCCGATCATCGGCTTGTATCAGAAAAACAATATATGGATGGGTTCCCGAGTGGCCAAAGGGGGCAGACTGTAAATCTGTTACGACACGTTTCGATGGTTCGAATCCATCTCCATCCATTCAGTGATTAAAATCTCAATCACTGCATATAATATCATATAATTTAATAGCGCGGGGTGGAGCAGTCTGGAAGCTCGTCGGGCTCATAACCCGAAGGTCGTAGGTTCAAATCCTGCCCCCGCAATTTTTTATGTAGTTTTAGTGGGTATTTTACTAAAGTGTACATGAGCCCAGATAGCTCAGTTGGTAGAGCAGAGGACTGAAAATCCTCGTGTCGCTGGTTCGATTCCAGCTTTGGGCATATGGGATACTAGCTCAGGTGGTAGAGCACTTGACTTTTAATCAAGTTGTCCGGGGTTCGAATCCCCGGTGTCTCAGGACAAGCCTTGAAACAGAAATGTTTCGAGGCTTTTTATATTATCTGAATATAAAAGGCTACAGTGAAAAGAGATTGTAGAATCATTCATCAAATTCTACAATCACATAATATCCTCGGTCATTATGTTTTACTTCTTTTACAATGCCATGGTCGGATTTTATACGATCTCGCCCGGTATAGCAACCAGACATAGCAACGGCTGGTTCAATGATATAACTATAGCTGCTGGTTCCTTCTCTTTCTATAATATGGACCTCGTCATTTGCTTTTACAAGACCAGGGCGTTCCATTTTAAATTCGATCCTTCTCATTTCTATTTCTCCCTTTTAGTTTTGTTATTTAATAGTTAGCTTTGCCAAATTTTTATATTATATTGTCTTTTGGGAAATCATGGGTTAATTATAACGCTGTCAGAATGATTTGTAAAGAAAGGGCAAGGATGCTATACTGAAAGGACGAAAGGAATGGTTGGATCATGGATAAGCCTAATTTATTGAAGCGATTAATTGATTATGGGAATTCGGATTTTTATCCGTTTCATATGCCAGGACATAAAAGACAGTGGAAGAGTAAATTTGGAGAGGGTATCCCCAATCCATTTTTAATTGATATAACAGAGATTGATGGATTTGATAATTTGCATCATCCAGAGGGAATTCTAAAGGATTCTATGAAGTGGGCTGCAGATGTTTATGGAAGTGATAAGAGTTATTATCTCGTAAATGGAAGCAGTTGTGGAATTCTGAGTTCGATTGGTGGGACTGTTACCAATGGAGGAACCATTCTCATGAGCAGAAATTGTCATAAATCTGCATTTCATGGAGTTTTCCTCAACCGGTTAAAAACGGAGTACGTTTATCCACAATTGGTACCGGATTTTGGGGTACAAGGTGGATTATCTGCTAAAAAAATACAAGCATTGTTGAAAAATCATCCAGATATACAGGCAGTATTTATTGTTTCCCCAACTTATGATGGTGTTGTCTCTGATATAAAGGCAATTGCTGAGGTAGTTCACAAATTTCAAAAACCTTTGATTGTGGATGAGGCTCATGGAGCTCATTTCCCATTCGGAAAGGCTTCTGGATTTCCTGTTTCTGCATTGGAATTAGGGGCGGATCTTGTAATTCAGAGTCTCCATAAGACTCTACCTTCATTTACCCAGACTGCAATTGTGCATGGAAAAAGGGGATTTGTTGATCTGGCAAAATTAGAGCGTTATTTACAGATGTATCAGACCAGCAGTCCATCTTATATTATGATGGCGGGAATTGAAAACTGTATCCGGTATATGGTTGAAGAGGGACAACGGGAAATGAAGGACTTCTCAAAAAGACTTCATGAGGCTCGCTGCAGGCTTCAAAAAATGAAATGTCTTCGTATCCTTGGGGAAGAGATAAAGGGAAAGCAGGATGTGTTTGATTTGGATATATCTAAGATTATTATATCCACAAGAGGAACTGGAATGTCTGGAAATGAACTGGGAGAGAGGCTGAGGAATCACTACCATTTGGAGATGGAGATGTGTGGTTTTGATTATGTAACAGCAATAACAACCTTTGCCGATACCGATGAGGGGTTATCCAGGTTGTGCAATGGGTTGTTAGAAATTGATGAAGAACTTTATGAGATGAATGGTATAGAGGATGGAAAACAGACTGTAATGTGTGGGGAACATTTAAAATCTTATGAAGGCATGGATCTGGTAATGAGGCTTAATAAAAAGCCAGAGAGTCGGTTTTCCATGTATGAAGCTATGGATGCACCAAGGCACAGAGTGAATATTAGAAAGGCACAGGGGAAGGTTTCAGCAGAGTTTATCTATGTGTACCCGCCAGGAATTCCAATTGTTACTCCTGGGGAAGTGATGGATAAGGGTATCATTGAATTGATTGAAGCGTATAAGCGGCAGGGACTTTCTGTTCAGGGGCTGGAAGATGAGGATTCTGAAGAGGTGCTTGTTTTGAGTGATGAGAGATAAATGCTGCATTGTTTAGAAGATAGAGTTAGTATGTGTGTTTAATAGATAGAGTTAGTGTGTGTTTAATAAATAGAGTTAGTATGTGTGTTTAATAGATAAAGTTAGTATGTGTGTGTTTAATAAATAGAGTTAATAGATATCGTTTGCGAGAAATATGGAGTATATGATGGGAAAAATATTTTATGTGATGGGAAAAAGTGCTTCGGGGAAAGATACTATTTATCAGAAGTTATCCGAGCGGTTTCCGCAGTTAAAGAGAGTTGTTCTTTATACAACCAGACCCAGGCGGGATGGGGAGAGAGAGGGGATAGAGTATTATTTTACAACGTTTATGAGACTTGAGGAATTCAGACAGCAGAAAAAGCTGATTGAAGAGAGAACTTATGAAACCGTATATGGACCATGGACTTATTTTACTGTGGATGACGGGCAGATTGATTTGACAGCAGAAAATAAGTATCTGATGATTGGGACATTGGAATCCTATGAGAAGGTAAGAGATTATTTTGGAAGGGATCATGTGGTTCCTCTTTACATTGAGGTTGAGGATGGAGAGAGACTTTTAAGGGCTTTGGAGCGGGAACGGAATCAGAGGGTTCAGAAGTATAAGGAGATCTGCAGAAGATTTCTGGCAGATGAAGAGGATTTTAAAGAGGAAAACTTAGAGAAGTGCGGAATTAAAAAAAGATATAAAAATGACGATCTGGAGAAGTGTCTGGAGGAGATCAGGAAAAGTCTGGGATTATAGAAATGAGATAAAATTTACGGAGATAAGAAAAGAGTGTGGAAATTACTGTGGACAGGGGATTTCCATGCTTCTTTTTGTATGAGGGATTTGCCAATACTTCTTTCTTGTGATGGGAAAAATTCTATGATATAATGAGTTTAATTCTTTTTCTTTTCTGGTGAAAGAAATGAAAAGAAAGATGAATTGGAATTATAGTAGGGAGGTGCTTGTATGCCGGGGTTTAAGGATATTATCGGTCATGAAAGAATCAAGGAACATTTACAAAAGGCCATTGGGTCCAACCATGTTTCTCATGCTTATATATTATCAGGAGAAGCTGGAATGGGAAGGAAGTCTCTTGCCAATGCGTTTGCCATGGCGCTTTTATGTGAAAAAGGACTTGATGAACCTTGTATGCAGTGCCATGCGTGTAAGCAGGTGATGAGCGGAAATCATCCGGATCTGGTTTATGTGAGCCATGAGAAACCAGCCAGCATCGGTGTAGATGATATCAGGGATCAGATCAATGATACGATTATGATTCGTCCTTACAGCAGCTACTATAAGATTTATATTGTTGATGAGGCGGAGAAGATGACGGTACAGGCGCAGAATGCACTGTTAAAGACCATCGAAGAGCCGCCGTCTTATGCAATTATTTTGCTTCTAACTACCAATCAGGAGGCATTTCTGCCAACCATTCTTTCAAGGTGTGTACAGCTAAAGTTAAAACCTTTGCAGGATTCGGTCGTAAAGTCTTATCTGATGGGGGCTTTAGGGATAGGAGAGAGCAGGTCGGAGATCTATGCTGCATTTGCAAGGGGAAACTTAGGAAGGGCGATTCATTTGGCGTCGTCGGAAGAGTTTCAGTTTTTGTACACGGAGTTTCTTCATATGTTAAAGCATTTGAAGGACATGGATATTACGGAATTGCTTCTTTTTATCAGGAAGATGAAGGATGAGAATCTGGATATTTATGATTGTCTTGATTTTATGCAGTTATGGTATCGGGATGTCTTAATGTATAAAGTAACACAGGATGTGAATCTTCTGATTTTCAGGGAAGAATATAATACAATGAAAGAGATGAGTGCTGCCAGTGCTTATGACGGCATTGAACTGATATTGAAGGCGATTGATAAGGCAAGAATCCGTCTGGAAGCCAATGTAAATATGGAACTGGCAATGGAACTTATGCTGCTTGTTATGAAGGAGAACTAATTAATGGTAAAGGTGATTGGCGTTCGGTTTAGGAATGCAGGGAAGATATATTACTTTGATCCCATGAATCTTGGAATTAAGACAGGGGATCATGTGATTGTGGAAACAGCCAGAGGCGTTGAGTATGGTTATGTTGTTCTGGGATGTCGGGAAGTGGAAGAGGACAAGGTTGTTCAGCCCTTAAAGCCGGTGATCCGCATGGCTACAAAAGCTGATGATGAAGTGGAAAAAAAGAATCATGACAAAGAAAAAGATGCGTTTAAAATCTGCAGGGAAAAGATCAAAAAGCATGGGTTACAGATGAAATTGATTGATGCAGAGTATACGTTTGATAATAATAAAGTGTTATTTTATTTTACAGCCGATGGAAGAATTGATTTTAGGGAACTTGTGAAGGATCTTGCCTCCGTATTTAAGACCAGAATTGAACTTCGCCAGGTAGGTGTAAGGGATGAGACCAAGATTATAGGCGGAGTTGGAATCTGCGGAAGGACCTTGTGCTGCCATTCTTATTTATCAGAGTTTATACCGGTTTCTATTAAGATGGCGAAGGAACAGAATCTTTCTCTGAACCCAACCAAGATATCTGGTGTCTGCGGCAGACTGATGTGCTGTTTAAAGAATGAAGAGGAAACTTATGAGGAGCTTAACAGCAAACTTCCGAGTGTAGGTGATTTTGTTACCACGGACGATAATCTGAAAGGGGAGGTTCATTCAGTCAGCGTATTAAGACAGTTGGTTAAGGTTGTGGTGACAGTAAAAGATGAAAAAGAAATCCGGGAGTATAAGGTGGAACAGTTGAAGTTCAAACCAAGACGGAGAAGGGATAAGAACCAGGTAACGGATGCTGAATTGAAGGCATTGGAGGCCCTGGAAAAAAAAGAAGGAAAATCCAAATTAGATGATAACTGAATTAAAAGAGAACGAACGGATTGATGATCTGCAAAGGAATGGATACCAGATTATACAGAAGAGGGATGGATTCTGTTTTGGAATGGATGCAGTTCTTTTATCAGGGTTTGCGCAGGTAAAGCAAGGGGAAAGAGCCATTGATTTAGGGACAGGCACTGGTATTATTCCCCTACTACTGGAAGCAAAGTATGACGGAATTCATTATACCGGTCTTGAGATACAAGAAGAGATGGCGGATATGGCAAGACGGAGTGTGGCATTAAACCATCTGGAAGAGAAGATAAACATTGTTACGGGAGATATAAAGGAAGCCAGCCGGCTATTTGGTGCGGCTTCCTTTGACGTAGTAACGTCCAATCCGCCCTATATGAATGATGCTCATGGACTTAAAAACCCTCATGTGCCAAAGGCGATTGCCCGGCATGAAGTGCTGTGTACTCTCGATGATGTAGTGAGGGAATCTGCAAGGCTGCTTCGCCCTGGAGGAAGGTTTTATATGGTACACAGACCCCATCGTCTGATTGAGATTATAACAGCTTTAAAATCTTATGGACTGGAACCGAAGCGGATGAAGATGGTTCATCCGTTTGTGGACCGGGATGCCAATATGGTTTTAATCGAGTCGGTAAGGGGTGGAAGAACCATGATTAAAGTAGAATCACCGATTGTTGTATACAAGGAACAGGGTGTGTATACAGAAGAGATATATACCATCTATGGGTATTGAGTTTATATTGGGAAAGAAAGGAACCAGAAGTGATAGAAGTGGAAGAAAAAAAAGGTAAATTGTATCTTTGTGCAACGCCGATTGGAAACCTTGATGACATTACTTTAAGGGTTCTGAACACATTAAAGGAAGTTGATTTAATTGCGGCGGAGGATACCAGACACAGCATTAAGCTTTTAAATCATTTTGATATAAAGACCCCTATGACCAGCTACCATGAGTTTAATAAGGTGGAGAAGGCAAGATATCTGGTGGATCAGATGAAACAGGGAGTGACGATCGCATTGATTACAGATGCAGGAACTCCGGGTATCTCAGACCCGGGAGAGGAGCTTGTAAGGCAGTGCTATGAGGCTGGAGTTGAACTTACCTCCCTTCCCGGACCGGCTGCCTGTATTACGGCTCTGACTCTCTCAGGGCTTGCTACAAGACGGTTTTGTTTTGAGGCTTTTTTGCCTGCGGATAAGAAGGAAAAGCAGTGGATTTTAGAGGAATTAAAGAATGAAACCAGGACAATTGTAATCTATGAGGCACCCCATCGGCTGTTAAGGACTTTAAATGAACTCTATGAGGCATTGGGAAACCGGAACATTACCATATGCAGGGAACTGACTAAACGGTATGAGACGGCTTATCGCACCAGTTTTGAGGAGGCAATAAGAGTTTATGGCTTAGAAGAACCCAGGGGAGAATGCGTGATTGTGATTGAAGGAAAGAGCATTCAGGAGATAAGAGAAGAGGAAACAAAGGCATTTGAGGAGATGTCCATTGAGGAACATATGGCACTTTATGCGGCTCAGGGAACGGAGAAAAAAGAGGCTATGCGTATGGTGGCAAAAGACCGGGGAATCAGCAAAAGAGAGGTTTATCAGTACTTGATAAAAAATGATTTATAAAAATTCTCTTGACAATTGATTGATCTTTTAATAAAATTACTTTGAATTTCAAAATATTTGATAGATTAAACAATCCAACGAAACATGCGGGAGTAAAGCATTGGAAGAAGCATTACAACAGGGCATGAGTGGGGGAATATATGACAACTAAAATTATTGGAACAGGTTCTTCTGTCCCGGAACGGGTGGTGACCAATGACGATCTGGCAAAGATCGTGGAAACCAATGATGAATGGATTCGTACCAGAACCGGAATCAGGGAAAGAAGGATTGCGTCCGAAGAATCAGGAACTTCCCATATGGCAGAGATTGCTGCCAGAGAAGCTATAAAACAGGCAGGAATTTCAGCGGAAGATCTAGACATTATTGTTCTGGCTACTTCTTCAGCGGATTACTGTTTTCCAAGCGGAGCATGTGAAGTGCAGGCAGCCATTGGAGCGAAGAATGCAGTGGCTTTTGATATCAGTGCCGCTTGTTCCGGATTTATATTCGGACTGAATACAGTCCATAGCTTTTTTAAGGCAGGAATCTATAAGACAGGGCTGGTCATTGGAGCAGATACTTTGAGTAAGCTGATTGACTGGAAGGACAGAGGTACCTGTGTCTTATTCGGAGACGGTGCGGGAGCAGCCGTGGTCCGGGCAGAGGAAACAGGACTGATTCATATGGTTATGGGATCTGACGGCAGCCGGGGAAGTGCTTTGGAATGCAGGGCGAGGACAACGGAGAGTTTTCTTACACAAAAGGAACCGGAGCTTGGTTATATGACCATGGATGGGCAGGAAGTGTTTAAGTTTGCCGTTAAGACAGTGCCGGAAGCAATTAAAAAGGTGCTTTCTGAAAGCGGAACTCCTATAGATGAAATTAAATATTTTATTTTGCATCAGGCAAATTACCGGATTTTTGAATCCATCGCAAAGCGGTTAAAGATACCTATGGAGAAGTTTCCGACCAATTTAGACAGGTTTGGGAATACATCGGCGGCTACGGTACCGATTTTACTGGATGAGATGAACCGGGAAGGAAAGTTAGAGCCGGGAGATAAGGTTATACTCGCTGGCTTTGGTGCAGGACTTACCTGGGGAGCCACTCTGTTAGAGTGGTAATGATTTTAACTAATACTTTGAAAATCAAAGTAATAGAATATAAAAATTTTTGATTAAGAAAAGAAGAGGAGATTTTAATTATGTTAGAGAAAATGCAGGAAATCATCGCAGAGCAGTTAAATGTGGAGGCAGCAACCATTACCGCAGAATCTTCTTTTAAAGAGGATTTAGGAGCTGATTCACTGGATTTATTTGAACTGGTTATGGCACTTGAGGATGAGTACTCTGTTGAGATTCCTTCCGAAGATTTAGAAAAACTGACAACCGTTCAGCAGGTTATGGACTATTTAAAAGCAAAGGGCGTGGAAGCGTAATGAAAACCAGAATTACGGAACTTTTAGGAGTCGAATATCCGATTGTTCAGGGCGGAATGGCCTGGGTGGCGGAGCATCATCTGGCAGCAGCGGTATCAGAAGCCGGAGGTCTGGGACTGATTGGCGGAGCGAATGCGCCGGGAGAAGTGGTGCGTGAAGAAATCCGCAAGGCAAAGGAATTGACAAAAAAGCCGATTGGCGTAAATGTTATGCTGTTAAGTCCTCACGCAGAGGAAGTGGCAAAGGTGATTGTGGAGGAAGGCATCCATGTAGTAACAACAGGGGCTGGTAATCCGGAGAAATATATGGATATGTGGAAGACAGCCGGTATTAAGGTGATTCCAGTGGTTGCTTCCGTGGCACTTGCAAAACGGATGGAGCGGTATGGAGCCGACGCTGTGGTTGCAGAGGGAAATGAATCTGGCGGTCACATCGGAGAACAGACGACAATGACTCTGGTACCTCAGGTATGTGATGCAGTGTCCATTCCAGTGATTGCAGCAGGCGGAATTGGTGATGGAAGAGGTATTGCAGCCGCTTTCATGCTTGGTGCCGAAGGAGTCCAGGTTGGAACCCGGTTTGTGGTTTCAAAGGAGTCCATTGTCCATGAGAATTACAAACAGCGTATTATCAAAGCAAAGGATATTGATTCTGCAGTAACAGGGCGTACACACGGACATCCGGTCAGAAGTTTAAGAAATCAGATGACCAGAGAGTATGTGAAACTGGAGCAGGAGGGGAAATCCTTTGAAGAACTGGAGTATTTAACTCTTGGTGCCCTTAGAAAGGCAGTTCAGGAGGGAGACATTACCAATGGTACGGTGATGGCAGGACAGATTGCAGGAATGGTCAGTCGGGAACAGACCTGTAAAGAGATGATTGAAGAGATGATGGAACAGGCGAAGAAGTTGTTACGCCGTTAATAAGGAGTTTGAGACAATGAGCAAGATTGCATTTATTTTCCCGGGCCAGGGTGCCCAGTACTGTGGTATGGGTCAGGATTTTTATGAACAGACATCAATTGGAAAAGAGATATACGACAAGGCTTCTGCCCTTCTTGGATTTTCTGTGCCGGAGCTGTGTTTTGAGAAAAATGACCGGCTGGATATTACAGAATATACCCAGGCTGCCATGGTGACCACCAGCATTGCCATGATGCGGGTTCTGGAAGCAGAAACGGGAATCAAACCTTCTGTATCTGCAGGACTGAGCCTGGGAGAATACTGTGCACTTGCGGCCTCTGGTGTGATGAGCGATGAAGATGCGATTCGGACCGTAAGACAAAGAGGAATTCTTATGCAGGAAGCAGTTCCGGCTGGGGTTGGGGCAATGGCTGCCATTCTTGCGTTGGATGCTTCTGCAATTGAAGAAGTATTAAGCGGCATGGAGGGAGTCCAGATCGCCAATTATAACTGCCCTGGACAGATTGTTATTTCCGGAAAGAAAGAAAAGGTGGAAGACGCCAACGAAAAGCTTTTGCAGGCAGGAGCGAAACGTGCCATTATGCTGAATGTAAGCGGCCCGTTCCATTCTAAGATGCTGACAGAGGCAGGAGAAAAGCTGGGTGAGGTGTTAGAGAGTGTTACAATCAATGATCCTCAGATCCCATACATATCCAATGTAACAGCTAAGCTTGTAACAGATAAAGCATTGGTAAGAGATTTGTTAAAACGGCAGGTATCCTCTTCCGTGCGCTGGCAGCAGAGTGTGGAGACTATGCTGTTGGATGGTGTGGATACGTTTATTGAAATCGGACCAGGGAAAACACTGGCAGGATTTATGAAGAAGATTACGAGAGATGTGAAAGTCTTTAATATAGAGAAACTGGAAGATCTTAATAAGTTATCTGTTTGATTGCAGAGGAGGTAATAAGATGTTAGAAGGTAAAATAGCGGTGGTAACCGGAGCCAGCAGAGGAATCGGCCGTGCCATTGCCATAAAACTGGGAAGTCAGGGCGCAACCGTAATTGTGAATTATAATGGTTCTGAAGAGAAGGCTCAGGAAGTGGTAAAGGAAATTGAGGCGAATGGCGGAAAGGCAGAAGCAGTAAAATGCAATGTATCCGATTATGAGAGTGCAGGAGAGCTTTTTGCATCTGTTATTAAAAAATTCGGGAAAATTGATATTTTAGTGAACAATGCAGGAATTACCAGAGATAATCTTTTGATGAAGATGTCTGAGGAAGAGTTTGATGCAGTGATTAATACTAACTTAAAAGGAGTATTTAACTGCATGAAGCATGTGTCCCGCCAGATGATTAAACAGAGGGGCGGAAGAATTATTAATATTTCCTCTGTTACCGGAGTAATGGGCAATGCAGGTCAGATCAATTACAGTGCTGCAAAAGCAGGGGTGATTGGCATGACAAAGTCATTTTCAAGAGAAGCGTCCAGCAGGGGGATCACGGTAAATGCAGTTGCTCCAGGTTATATTAAGACAGATATGACAGAGGTGCTTCCAGACTCCGTAAAGACAGCCACATTAGAGCAGATTCCAATGAAACGGTTCGGAACTGCGGAAGATGTTGCCGGTGCGGTGGCTTTTCTGGCATCAGAAGAAGCAGGTTATATTACAGGCCAGGTACTTTGCGTAGATGGCGGTATGGCATAAGGCAGAAGGGAAACCTCTTGCCCTGATTATGGGCATTAAAAGAGCAGAGGAGAGATGAGATGAAGAGAAGAGTCGTAGTAACCGGTATGGGAGCCATTACACCGATTGGAAATGATGTCGAAAGTTTTTGGAATGGATTAAAGGAAAAAAAGGTTGGAATCGGGCCGATTACCCAGTTCGACACCTCAGA
The DNA here is from genome assembly GCF_007115105.1 of Clostridium sp. HBUAS56010. Taxonomy (GTDB): domain Bacteria; phylum Bacillota; class Clostridia; order Lachnospirales; family Lachnospiraceae; genus Lacrimispora. The sequence continues at coordinate 133,853 of NZ_SULJ01000011.1, read as the reverse complement.
ATATAAGGCAAAGCTGGCAGCAGAAGTAAAAGATTTTGATCCAAAGGAATATATGGACCCAAAAGCAGCAAGGCGTATGGAGCGGTTTGTACAGTTTGCGGTTGCTGCAAGTAAGGGTGCGCTGGAGATGTCCGGGCTTAATATGGAAAAAGAGGATCCGTTCCGTATTGGTGTCAGTGTAGGTTGTGGAATCGGAAGTCTGCAGGCAATGGAACGGGAATATAAGAAACTGCTGGAAAAAGGGCCGGGAAGAGTGAATCCCCTTTTGGTTCCTTTGATGATATCCAATATGGCTGCTGGAAATGTGAGTATTCAGTTTGGACTAAAGGGCAAATGTATTAACGTTGTGACGGCATGTGCCACAGGAACCAACTCCATTGGCGAGGCGTTTCGTTCCATTCAGTATGGAGAAGCAGATGCAATGGTAGCCGGTGGTGCGGAATCCAGTATTACGCCTATTGGTGTGGCTGGATTTACGGCACTCACTGCCCTTACCACATCAGAAGATCCCCTTCGTGCTTCTATCCCTTTTGATAAGGACAGAAGCGGATTCGTAATGGGAGAAGGCGCTGGCGTGGTTGTATTGGAAGAATTGGAGCATGCAATAAGAAGAGGCGCAACCATCTATGGAGAAGTGGTTGGATATGGTTCAACCTCTGACGCATATCATATTACTTCTCCTGCAGAAGATGGAAGCGGTGCTGCAAGAGCGATGACAGATGCCATGGCAGATGCAGGCATTACAGCAAAAGATCTTGATTATATTAACGCACATGGAACCAGTACCCATCACAATGATTTATTTGAGACCCTTGCGATTAAGGCGGCTCTTGGTGATTATGCGAAGAATGTGAAGATTAGTTCTACAAAATCCATGGTTGGACATTTACTTGGTGCAGCAGGCGGAGTGGAATTCATTGCATGTATCAAGTCAATTACAGACGGATTTGTTCATGCCACAGCAGGGCTTTTAGAAGAAGGAGAAGGCTGTGACTTAAATTATACAAAGGGTGATGGTGTTGCTTGTGATGTAACATATGCCATCAGCAATTCCCTGGGATTTGGCGGACACAATGCCAGTATTCTTGTAAAGAAGTTTGAGGCTTAGGAGGCAGTCAATGGAGATCAATGATATCATAAGGCTGATGCAGGCAGTATCGGAACAGGGACTGACCAGTTTTCGTTTGGAAGAGGGAGACTTAAAACTCTGTATAAAAAAAGAGAAGGAACTGGTTAATTCAGGCAATGCGGCATGCAGCAATCAGCCGGTCATAGCAGCGGGAGAACCAGCATTGCGTGAATCAGGCGAGATACAGGAAATGGAAATCAGCTCGGATAAAGTGGTTTCCTCTCCCCTGGTTGGAACTTTTTATGATGCTTCTTCACCAGAAGGAGAACCGTTTGTAAAGGTTGGAGACGTGGTGAAAAAAGGACAGATTCTTGGAATCATCGAAGCCATGAAACTGATGAATGAGATTGAATGTGAATATGACGGGGTAGTGGAAGCAGTGCTGGTGGAGAATGAAGATGTGGTAGAGTACGGCCAGCCTCTGTTCCGTATCCGGTAAATGAATGTGAAATTTAAGAGAGGTCCGGGATTTGACCTCTCTTTTCAAACATAAGGAGAGAGTATGATGTTAGGAATAAAGGAGATTCAGGAGATTATCCCTCACAGACATCCATTTTTGCTGGTGGATTGTATCGAGGAACTGGTTTCAGGAGAGAAAGCAACGGGATATAAATGTGTAACATTTGATGAACCGTTTTTCCGGGGACATTTTCCGCAGGAGCCGGTGATGCCAGGGGTTTTAATTCTTGAAGCGCTTGCCCAGGTAGGTGCGGTAGCGATTCTGAGCCTGGAAGACAATAAAGGGAAAATCGCTTATTTCGGCGGTATTGATAAAGCAAAATTTAAGAAAAAGGTCATTCCGGGAGATAAACTGAAACTGGAATGTGAGATTATAAAACGGAAAGGTCCTGTGGGCGTTGGAAAAGCCGTTGCAACAGTAGATGGAAAAATTGCAGCAAGTGCTGAACTGACATTTATGATTGGATAGGTGCATGGGATGTTTAATAAGATTTTAATTGCCAACCGGGGAGAAATCGCAGTGCGGATTATAAGAGCCTGCCGGGAGATGGGCATTAAAACAGTGGCCGTTTATTCACAGGCAGATCAGGATAGTCTCCATACCTTACTGGCAGATGAGGCAATCTGTATCGGTTCCGCTCCTTCGACCCAGAGCTATCTGAATATAGAACGGATTCTTACGGCAACAGTAGCCATGAAAGCGGATGCCATTCATCCGGGATTTGGTTTTTTGTCTGAGAATGCCAGATTTGCTGAACTTTGTGAAAAATGTAACATTGCGTTTATTGGTCCGTCGGCAGACTTAATTAACAAGATGGGAAACAAATCAGAGGCAAGAAAGACCATGATGGAAGCGGGCGTTCCGGTTGTTCCAGGAGGAAAAGAAGCAGTGCATCATGCAGAGGAAGCAAAGAAGATTGCGGAAAAGATTGGATTTCCGGTTATGATTAAGGCTTCTTCTGGCGGCGGCGGAAAAGGAATGAGGATCTCCAGAGGTTCTGAAGACTTTGAAGCAAACTTTAATAATGCGCAGATGGAGTCCATAAAAGGATTTTCCGATGATACCATGTATATTGAAAAATATATTGAGAATCCCCGTCATATTGAATTTCAGATTATGGCAGATAAATATGGGGAAGTGGTTCATCTGGGAGAACGGGACTGTTCCATTCAAAGACGTCACCAGAAGGTACTGGAGGAATCTCCGTCAGCAGCCATTTCAAAGGACCTCCGCCATCAGATGGGGGAAGTCGCTGTCCGCGCAGCAAAGGCAGTTGGTTATGAAAATGCAGGAACCATTGAATTTTTGCTGGATAAATATAAGAATTTTTATTTTATGGAGATGAATACCAGAATTCAGGTAGAACATCCGGTGACAGAGATGGTAACCGGACTTGACCTGATCAAGGAACAGATCCGCATTGCAGCAGGAGAACATTTAAGTGTGAAGCAGGAAGAGGTTCTTATTCAGGGGCATGCCATTGAATGCAGAGTCAATGCAGAGAATCCTTCAAAGAACTTTATGCCTTGTCCTGGAAGGATTCAATATGTTCATGTTCCAGGTGGGAATGGTGTCCGGGTGGATACCCACATTTACAATGATTATAAAGTTCCTGCCAATTATGATTCTATGTTAATGAAACTGATTGTTCATGGAAAAGACCGGGAGGAAGCAATCGCTAAGATGAGAAGCGCTCTTGGGGAACTGATTATTGAGGGAATTGAAACAAATGTAGATTTTCAGTTTGATATTTTAAGTCATGAGGCTTATCGTGACGGGAAAGTGGACACAGACTTTATTCCCCGGTATTTTCCAGATTATGTCCGATAAGCAGATAAAGGAGTGTATCTTATGTTAAAAAACATGTTTAAGAAGACCTATACGCTGATTGACAGCAAATATAAGACTCCGGATAAAGCAGGGGAACCTAATATTCCCGCAGGACTATGGAAGAAATGTAATAAATGCGGCCAGCCTATTTATGCTGAGGATGTAAAAACCAATCATTATATTTGTCCCAAATGTACCGGCTACTTTCGTCTTCATGCCTATCAGAGAATTGGAATGACAGCGGATCCGGAAACATTTACGGAATGGGATAAAGAGATGGAATTTCGAAATCCCCTTAAATTCCCGGGATATGAAAAAAAGGTCCTTGCAACTCAGGAAAAGACAGGGCTGTCAGAGGCGATCGTTACAGGGATTTGTGAGATTGACGGACAAAAAACAGTTCTTGGGGTCATGGATGCCCGGTTCATCATGAGCAGTATGGGGTATGCGGTAGGAGAAAAAATTGTCAGAGCCGTGGAGCGGGCGACAAAGGAGAAACTTCCGGTTATTCTTTTTGCCTGTTCCGGAGGTGCCAGAATGCAGGAGGGAATTGTATCTCTGATGCAGATGGCGAAGACTTCTGCGGCTTTAAAACGCCATCATGAGGCAGGTCAGCTTTATATTACCGTTCTTACTGATCCAACGACTGGCGGTGTAACGGCAAGTTTCGCCATGCTTGGGGATATTATTCTTGCAGAACCGGGAGCCTTAATTGGTTTTGCTGGTCCTCGTGTTATTGAGCAGACCATTGGACAGAAGCTTCCGGAAGGATTCCAGAGGTCAGAATTTCTTCTTGAACATGGATTTATTGATAAGATTGTCTGTCGGGATGAGATGAAGAAGGCTTTATCCCAGATTTTGAAACTCCACAAACCATATGTTCATAAAGAAGTTTTTGTGGAAAAACTGGCTGAGGAAGAAGAACTTCGTGGAAAAGAAAATTCTGTTTCCGGCGAATGTGAGAAAAGAAGTGCCTGGGAGACCGTACTTTTATCAAGGCAGGGAGATCGTCCGGTTGCTACGGATTACATTCATGCAGTGTTTGATGATTTTATGGAATTTGCAGGAGATCGTTATTATAAAGATGATGGAGCCATCGTTGGAGGAATCGCTTCTTTCCATGGAATGCCGGTAACTGTGATTGGTCAGGAAAAAGGAAAGAATACAAAAGACAATATAAAACATAACTTTGGGATGCCTTCCCCGGAAGGATACAGAAAAGCTCTGCGTCTGATGAAACAGGCGGAGACTTTTGGCAGACCAATTATCTGCTTTGTGGATACACCTGGTGCTTTCTGCGGTCTGGAAGCGGAAGAACGGGGGCAGGGAGAAGCAATTGCCAGAAACTTATTCGAAATGACCGATTTAACGGTGCCTGTTTTGTCCATTGTCATTGGAGAAGGCGGTAGCGGCGGTGCTTTGGCAATGGCAGTTGGCAATGAGGTATGGATGATGGAAAATGCCATCTATTCCATTCTTTCTCCGGAGGGATTCGCTTCGATTCTCTATAAGGACAGCAAAAAGGCAAGCGATGCCGCCAGAGTTATGAAAATTACAGCAAATGATTTGCTGGAGCTGGGACTGATTGAGCGGATTATACCGGAACAAGAGCCGGCAAGCGGAGAGAATATTACCGTTATTGCAGATGAAATGACAATGGCTCTGGAGGAATTTTTCCTCAAATACCTTACTATGAGTAAGGAAGAACTTGCAAATCAAAGATATGATAGATTTAGGAGAATGTAATGGGAACATTAAAACCTTTGGTAATAGGAGATCTTGTGGCAAGGAATCCGGTAATTCAGGGAGGGATGGGAGTTGGAATCAGCCTTTCATCTTTAGCTGGAGCGGTAGCAAATTCCGGCGGGATCGGAATTATTTCAACAGCTCAGATTGGTTTTCGGGAACCAGACTTTTTAAAAAATCCCCTGGAAGCAAATTTAAGAGCCATTGGAACAGAATTAAAAAAGGCAAGAGAGATCGCACCGGATGGCATTTTGGGATTTAATATTATGGTTGCGACAAAAAATTATGCCAGTTATGTAAAAAATGCAGTGAAGGCAGGGGCAGATCTGATTATATCAGGAGCAGGTCTTCCGGTAAGCCTTCCCGGATATGTGGCAGAGGCAGCAGAAGAGGCTGGAATAAAGCTGAAGACAAAGATTGCACCAATTGTATCAACGGTAAAGTCTGCCATGGTAATCTGCAAAATGTGGGATCGGAAATACCATCAGGCGCCAGATCTTGTTGTCATAGAGGGACCTCTGGCAGGAGGCCATCTGGGATTTTCCAAAGAGCATCTGACAGAACTTGGTGTTGATTCAGAAGATCTTGATCGTACTTATAAGCGGGAGGAATATGAGGAAGAAATTCGTGGAATTATCCGCCTGGTAAAAGAGTATGGTGAAAAATATAACAAAGTAATTCCTGTTGTGACAGCAGGCGGTGTGTATACCCATGAAGACGTTCTTCGCCAGTTTGAACTGGGTGCAGACGGGGTTCAGGTTGGTACACGGTTTGTTACTACGTTTGAGTGTGATGCCCCAATATCCTATAAACAGGCATACATCAATGCAAAAAAAGAGGATATTATTATTACAAAAAGTCCGGTTGGGATGCCTGGAAGAGCCATTGTAAACCCATTTTTAAAGGATGTGGGAAAGGTTCCATTTAAACTGGAACACTGCTATCAGTGTCTGGAAAAATGCGACCATAAGACAATCCCTTACTGCATTACAAAGGCATTGGTGGATTCCGCGGAAGGAAGAACTGATGAAGGGCTGTTATTTTGTGGAAGCAATGCTTATCGTGCTGAGAAGCTTGAGACGGTAGATGAGGTTATGAAAGAATTGATGGGAGAAGGCTGCGTGTAATATATCCTTTTAAGAGAAGAGAGGTCTAAGTGATCTCTCTTTTTTTTATATAAAGATCACATAAAGATAATATAGGTATAAAGTAGGATTGTTTTACAAAAAATGATAAGAATAGACAGAAAAAGCTTGAAAAAAGCTCGTGGTTTTCGGAACAGTATTAAGATTAAATTAGTGAAGCAGAGCAATAAATGCGACTGTATTGTTCCGTTTACATTAATATGAAGAGAAGATATAAAAAATGATAACGTTTGATATCATTTTATAAAAAGATTTACATTGTTATCATATTCCTTTATAATAAATGACAAGGAAGGTGTGAGGAATTATGATAGGGAAGCGTATTAAGGTTCTCCGGGAGGAGAAACACTTAAGTCAGGAGAAGCTGGCAGCAGAGTTAGGGGTCAGCCGAATGACTGTCAATAACTATGAAAATGAAAAGAGGGCTCCGGATATTGATTTTGCCAGACATCTAGCGGACTATTTTGGCGTGACGGTGGAGTTTCTTATGGGAGGAACAGGATATCGGTATAAAAGGGATGAGATAATCTCTCTTAAAAAGTCGGAAACTCTGTTTCGAATTATGGAGAAACTTCCACAGCCAGAGATTCAGGAAGTGGTATCTTCTTTGATTGAGGCTCTGGAAAAGTCTGTGGAGTTAGATATGGCAGAGGAAGTGGTTCATGTCATGAATCATTGCTGTGTGCAGGTGCGGGGACTGCTTTATGGCTATGAGGATTTAAAAGATGACATTGCTGCTCCGGTGAAAAAGCTTAAAAAGCTTTCGGTACCTATAGATTCTATCCGGGAAGCAGTGCACGATAAACCAAGGGTTGTTTACGATGCCGCATTCCACGCCACAGAGAGAATCAGTGAAGAAGTGAATCACTGTGCGGAAAGTATGGAACGGAAGCTTGAGAAGCTGGTTGATGCAACACTGAAGGAACCAGTCAATGAAACATCATAATTGAAAGGAGGCTGATAGAGTGGAAAATTGGTATGAAGCTAGTATATCAAAAACACTGAAACACTTTAACACGAATGAGAAAACGGGATTATCGGATCAAGAGGCAGGAAACAGGCAAAGCACCTATGGAAAAAATGAATTTGCAGAACAGGAAAAATCCAGCCTGGTCAGGGATGTTTTGCACCAGTTAAAGGATATCTCTACAATTATCCTGCTTCTGGCAGCGCTTCTCTCCCTTTGCATGGCAATACGGGATGGTCATGGCTTTATTGAGCCGGTTGTCATTGTATCCATTGTTATCCTGAATCTGATTCTGGCAATTACTCAGGAACGGAGTGCGGAAAAGGCTCTTGAGGCATTGACCAGCTTGAATTCGCCAAACTGTGTTGTATTGAGAGATGGTGTGCAAAAGGAGATCGATACAGAGGAACTGGTGCCCGGAGATGTGATTGTGCTTCAGCTTGGAAGTATTGTTCCGGCAGATGCCCGTCTTCTTACCAGCACGAACCTACAGGTGGATGAATCGGCACTTACAGGCGAAAGTGAACCTTCTGAGAAGAATGCAGATATCCTGCTCCAGGGAACGGTTCCCTTAGGAGATCAGCTTAATATGGTATTTTCCGGATGTCATGTAACATCTGGTCATGGGGTGGCAGTTGTTACTGGTACCGGAATGAACAGTGAGATGGGGAAAATCGCTGGTTATTTAAACAATTCCCAGAAGATTAAGACTCCGCTGCAGCAGCGTCTGGAGAAGGTGGCAAAGTCGATCAGTATGATCGCAATCATTGCAGCCATTTTACTACTTCTTATTGGTGTGTTACAGGGAGAACCGTTCTGGTCCATGATTACACTGGCAGCAACACTTGCCGTAGCGGCTGTGCCTGAGACATTAAACTTAATTGTAACACTGTCTCTGTCCCAGGGTGTAAAAAACATGGTTCATAAAAATGCCCTCATAAGAAAACTGACAGCGGTAGAGACGCTTGGCAATACCTCAGTGATCTGTTCGGATAAGACAGGAACCCTTACACAGAACTTAATGACCGTTGAGAAACTCTGGATACCAGGCAACGATCCATTTGATGCTGATGAGGAGTTTTTACAGGAGCAGAAAGATTTTCTGGCAAAGTTTGCCCTTGCAAGTAATGCTTCTGTCCAGACAGAAGCAGATGGTACCTTAACCATTATGGGAAATCCTACTGAAAAGGCAATTATGCGGCTTCTGCATAATAAGGGATTATCAAACGAAAGTATCTCTGCCCAGTATCGTATGGTGGGAGAGATTCCCTTCTCTTCAGAACGTAAGATGATGACAATGGTGTTAGAAGATGTGTCAGGAGGATATCTGATCCTTACAAAGGGCGCTCTAGATCGTCTGCCACTTAATAAGTTTGATGAAGCTTTTGAAAAAGAAGTTTCGGCTGTACATGAACATTTTGCAGAAGAAGCCCTCAGGGTACTGGCTCTTGGAATCCGTCGTACAGAAGAAGCACCGGATATGAAAAGACCGGAAGAAATCGAACGGGATCTTGAGTTATGCGGTTTGATTGGTTTAATTGATCCGGCTCGTCCAGAGGCAGCAGAGGCTGTTAAAAAGGCAAAGATGGCTGGAATCAGAACGGTTATGATTACGGGAGATCATGCAGTAACGGCAAGTGCCATTGCAAGAAATATTGGTATACTGGGAGAGAATGAAAAGGTTTTAACCGGGCAGGAACTTAAAAATATTTCCAATGAAGAGTTATGCAGGGATATTCATCAGTATTCCGTTTATGCCCGTGTTTCACCAGAGGATAAGATCCGGATTGTTGAGGCATGGCAGGAGAATGGGGAAGTTGTATCCATGACCGGAGATGGTGTCAATGATACGCCTGCACTAAAAGCCGCAGACGTGGGAATCTCCATGGGACGAAGCGGGACAGAAGTGGCAAAAAGTGCTTCCGACATGGTGTTGACCGATGATAATTTTGCTACGATTATTGATGCTGTTTCAGAAGGCCGGAATGTGTATTCTAACATTAGAAAGACCATTTACTTCCTTCTTGTATGCAATATTTCTGAGATTGTAATTATGCTTGTGGCACAGTTGAAAGGCTGGGGAATTCCAGTTACCCCTATTATGTTACTTTTGGTTAACGTACTGGGTGATGGTATTCCAGGACTTTATTTATCCAGAGAGCGGTCCGATCCCCGTCTGATGGACCGTGAACCGATCCGAAGGGATGAAGGGTTTTTAAACGGAGGACTTTTAACGGTTATTATTCAGCAGACCATCGCATGTTCGGCAGTGGTTTTGATTGGTTATTATATCGCAACATTCCATGTACTTCCTGGAATGTATGAACCTTCTCAGGCAATTGGCCAGACCGTTGCATTCTTAATCTTAGGCTGGACTTCGATTCTTCATTTGTTTACGGTTCGAAGCAGAAAATCCATCTTTAAGAGAACGGTCAGAGACAATCTTCCAGTGGTTTACAGTACGGTTGCAATGATTGCTGTATTTAGCTTTCTGGCAGCAGTTCCGTCAGTGGGAAGAATCTTTGATTTAACAGCTATCGGTACTTATCACTGGCTTCTGGCAGCAGGACTTTCTTTAATTCCTACTGTTGTGGCAGAAATTGGAAAAGTTATTGATAATCAGACCAATATCCGCGAACTTCATAAGTATCGTCATCGTCTGATTCCTCATAAGATCAAAAAGGATGATACCTTTTAAATAGAGCAAAAGAGCTGGCTCCCCAACAGGGCCGGTTCTTTTCTTTTTACTGCAAAGACACATAAGGTGTCTGATTGAAGAATAAGATGAAACAAGAAAAAGAACACGGAAACGTTCATGTTAAATTATCTATGGGCATTTATGATTCTTGTTGGAGTATTATGGGGAGCACTGCATGGAAATTTAAGTGCAGTAACAGATGGCGCTTTAAATTCAGCGAAGGAAGCGGTCATGTTGAGCATTACTATGCTTGGGATTATGTCGTTCTGGACTGGAATTATGGAGATTGGACAGAAATCAGGGCTGATTGAGCGGATGTCAAAAAGAATGGGTCCTGTTCTTCATTTTCTGTTTCCCAGAATTCCTGGAGATCATGAATCCCTGGCTTATATTGCAACCAATATGATTGCCAATGTTCTGGGACTTGGCTGGGCGGCGACGCCTGCGGGGTTAAAAGCCATGGAGTCTTTAAAAGAACTGGAGGAGGACAGAAGAAAAGAAGGAAAGAAAAAGTCTGTTCCAGAAGGAACTGCCAATAATGAAATGTGTAATTTTCTTATTTTAAATATATCGTCCCTCCAGTTGATTCCGGTTACCATGATTGCCTACAGAAGCCAGTACGGAAGCGCCAATCCAACGGCTGTGGTAGGACCCGCTCTGGCGGCAACCCTGTTCTCCACTCTGGTGGGAGTCGTGGCATGTAAACTGTTGGACCGGTAATGCAAAGGAAAAGAAGGAGTCCCTCTTTTGGAGCGATTCCTTCTTTTCCTTAAATATTATTATATTACTTATTAAAGGAGCAGTTGACTTCCTTTGCACCTACAATGACATCTTTCTTCTTACCTCCATTGGAGATACAGCCGTTAAAGTCATGTTTTCCTGAGTTAGGTGCTTTTGGAAAATAAAAGTTTATATTATTATTTGTACCAGTGCAGTTCTTTAAAGTAACAGCACCTGTGTTATTGTTCTGGTCAAAACCTCTGGATTTATTTCCAATGGCTACACAGCCTTCCAGATAGTGTTTATCTGCGGTGTGATTGCCGCCTACTTTAAAGCCCTGGCCATTGCCGCTTTTCTTTCCATTATAAGAAGCTTCAGAGTTGTAGACTTTTACTGGATTGCCAGCGGAATAAAAGTCAAAACCATCATCGGAATTATGTAATGCCGTACAGTTTTCAAAAACATTGCCAGGTCCGACGCTTAGTTTCGCAGCAAAACCGTCTGCGTTTTCCCCGTCGGTTTTAGAATCGTAGTTATAGGTAGAGGTCACATTGATGATCCGGTTATTGGCGGCTCCATTGCTCATTTGAAGCCCGGTATCACCACATTTAGTAATAAAACAGTCTTTAATCTGATTGTTTTTTCCACTGATGTGAATACCGTTGTCTCCTGCATTTTGAATGGTCAGCCCTTCAATCTGCCAGTAGCTTCCGGAGATCTGGAATCCTCTGGAACTATCTGCATATGGCTGACTTGAAAAGTCTATGACGGGTTTTTGACCATTGTAATTCCGGATTTTAATCGGAGCACTGGAACTTCCATTTTTGGTCAGTTTGAATGTACTGGAAGAAGTGTAGGTGCCTGCCATTACATAAATGGTTGTTCCGGCGTCTGCTTTTGAAATGGCTTTTTCGATGGTCTTAAAAGGTTTGTCCTTTGATTGCCCGTTATTGGAGTCTTTTCCGCCTGTTGACACATAATATGTTGCCGAAGCAGCATTTGCAGGAAGCGGCTGGAAGGAGATCAAACTGGCAGTTACAAGACAAGTCATTAGGATACTGGTGATTCTTTTCACTTTTTTCATATGATAACCCCTTTCTATATCTGGTTTTCTGAACAGTTATTTGTTCAGAAGTTTCCAGAGAATGTCTGAGCACATATGGCTTCTGCGGATACATCATGCTTTGTATGAGATTTATTTGGAGGAAAACCCATCACAAAGTATACCACGCATGTTGAAGCAGACAGCTTTCAGACATATCTGGTAAAAGAATAATTGGTTGTCATTTGTAAGTAGTTTATAAAACAATACTAGGATGATTTCCATATATTGTCAATATTTAATCAGTAAGTTTATAAAATATTATACTTTTACATACAAATATCGTAAAAAAATAAAAAATACGGCACCAAGATCGTTGTTTTGTACAAATATCTTGGTGCCGTTTGAAAAGTTGTGCAGCGAATGGGTCAATGAGTGTGCTCTTTATATTCTTTTAATGCAATGGAAAGCTGGTCTGGGCAGGAAGTAGGGCGAAAACCGCACTGGATTCCTTCCAGACGTCTGATGGCTTCATCTACATCCATTCCTTCCACCAGGCGTGAAACACCCTGGGTATTCCCGGAGCATCCTCCGACAAACTGAACATTTATGACCTTATTATCTTCTACGTCAAAACTGATTTCTTTTGAGCAGACTCCGCGTGTCTTATAATTCATAACTGGTACCTCCGATTCCGGTCTATCTCCTTGTAAACAACCTAAATTATAGTCAAACCTTTCATCCGTGTCAATAGCACTTTTCAAACATGGGGAAAGACGGTATAATAAAAAGATATCAGATCATGAAGGAGGAAATATATGTTAGGAATAATCGGCGCTATGGATGTGGAAGTTGCAGAAGTAAAAAAATCCATGGAACAGGTAACCGTAGAGACCATTGCAGGAATGGATTTTTATAGAGGAATCTTAGAAGGGCTTCAGGTTGTTGTGGTTCGTTCCGGAATCGGAAAAGTCAATGCGGCGGTATGCACCCAGATTTTGGCTGGACATTATAAGGTAAGCGCTGTAATTAATACAGGAATTGCCGGTTCTTTAAAAAACGAGATCAATATAGCTGATGTGGTATTGTCTACGGATGTAGTACACCATGATATGGATGCAACTGGTTTCGGATATCCGGTAGGGCAGATTCCCCAGATGAAAGAATTCTCTTTTCCAGCCGATGAAAACCTTCGGACACTGGCTTATAATTGTTGTAAAGAGGTCAATCCTGAGATTGGAGTTTTTATCGGAAGGGTTGTTTCCGGGGATCAGTTTATTTCCGACAGGGTTAAAAAAGACTGGATTCACAAAACTTTCGGCGGTTCCTGTACCGAGATGGAGGGGGCTGCGATTGCTCAGACAGCATACTTAAACAACATTCCGTTTTTAATTATCAGAGCCATCTCCGATAAGGCGGATGACAGCGCAAACATGGACTATAGCGAGTTTGAGGCATTGGCTGTAAAGCACTCTGTCAACCTTATTCTGGCTATTGCAAAAAGGTATTCATTTTAAGTTCAGAATCGAATCCTGGCAGGATTTGACGAACGATTCTAGGCTCTCTCATCTTCCCAAAGCCTTTCCGGGTGTTTATAATAGACCTATCACCCGGGGAGACCGGGCAAGAAAGGGGAGCTATTATTATGCTGGAAATTTTACAGACAGGCAAAGCGTTATACGTGCTGGCAGCTTTTTGCGGCATCGGAGTAATTACAAGATGGCTGACACGTAACCTCTACAAAAGACTGATTAAAGAATCCGATAACATGATGTTGACCAAAAACAAGTGTCTGAGGGCTTTTAAACAGAAGACCGAGTCTACTTATCAGATGAACCAGGGAATTCCAAGAATAAAGCCGTATCTGGAACGGCAGATGTATGATTTTAAATATATGGGAGTAACACTCCATGGCTGGAATATATTTTCCAATCAGATGACACTCTGGTGTTTTCTGGCGGGAGGCGCAGCCGCGTTTGGTTCTTATTGGTACCGGACGGATCCTTATTACATAGTGCTATACGGGTCCGTGGGAATTATGGCAGGACTCTTTACCATTTTAGTGGATCATGGAGCGGGAATAACAGAAAAGAGGCAGCAGCTTTTTGCGGTGCTGGATAATTATCTGGAAAATATTCTGATCTATCGTCTGGATCAGGCGAGAGATGAATTTGATGGAGTATCGGGTCCAAGTCCTGAGTCCCGTGAAAATATAAGGTCTATTTATCCTTCCCAGGCAACAGAGCCGGTGAAGGAGACAAGGCAGGACCGCCGCAGTGCCAGACAGAGGTTAAAAGCAGAACGTCCGGAAAAGCCGGTAAGAAACCGTTTGCAGACCCAACAGGCGGAAACCCATTCTGACGAGGCAGAAGCGGAGAAAAAGGCAGTTTCTCAGGAGCCTGTCTCCTCCAGGCGGGATGTGGACTACTTAAAACGAAGTCTGGAACAGATTGCCGCCAGCAGGGAAAGAGAGCGGGGAAACAAATCCGGCGAGGACTGGATCAAAGAATTAAACCCGGAGGAATTAAAACTTATTGGTGAAATTTTTCAGGAATATCTGACATGAATTTTTGGCAGACAGAGTAAAAGTGTATCGCAATCATGTAGTTTTTGTGGTATAATTTTCCTTAACAGGCAGTCAGCAACCTGAACATAAGGAAAAAGGAGAATATAAGCAATGGGAAATATAATTTTTGATTATTCTAAGGCGTCCGGCTTTGTCTCAGCAGAAGAAATGGAGAATATGAAAGCCACTGTGATGTGTGCCAGAGAGACCCTGATGGACAAGTCTGGTGCAGGCAATGATTATCTTGGGTGGATTGATCTTCCGACTGATTATGATAAGGAAGAGTTTCATAGAATAAAGGCAGCCGCAGAGAAAATTCAAAAAGACTCTGACGTACTGTTAGTCGTTGGCATTGGAGGCTCTTATCTCGGCGCAAGGGCAGCCATTGAATTTTTATCCCATAGTTTCCATAATAATTTGCCGAAAGAATTGCGTAAAACTCCTGAGATTTACTTTGTAGGGAACAGCATCAGCAGCAAATACATCCATGATTTAAAGGATGTGCTGAAAGGAAAGAATTTCTCTGTTAATATTATATCAAAGTCCGGAACCACTACGGAGCCGGCAATTGCATTCCGTGTATTCAAGGATCTGCTGATTGAAAAGTATGGCCGTGAGGAAGCAAATAAAAGAATTTATGCAACAACAGACAGGGCAAGAGGTGCCCTGAAAAATCTTGCAGACCAGGAGGGATATGAGACATTTGTAGTTCCTGATGATGTAGGCGGACGTTTTTCTGTGCTCACTGCCGTAGGGCTTCTTCCTATTGCAGTGTCAGGTGCCGATATAGACCGGCTGATGGAAGGGGCACAGAAGGCAAGAAAAGCAGCACTTGAAACTCCTTATGAGTCTAATCATGCTCTTTTGTATGCAGCAGTCCGTAACATTCTTCTCAGAAAGGGGAAATCAGTTGAGATCGTTGCCAATTATGAGCCCAGTCTCCATTATGTTTCCGAATGGTGGAAACAGTTGTTTGGAGAAAGTGAAGGAAAAGACCAGAGAGGAATATTCCCGGCGGCAGTCGATCTTACCACGGATCTTCACTCTATGGGACAGTTTATTCAGGATGGAGCCAGAATTATGTTTGAAACTGTGCTCAATATTGAGGGATCTCCAGAAGAGATTCTTCTAAAAGAGGAAGAGGGGGATACCGATGGAATGAATTATCTGGCGGGTAAGAGCGTTGATTTCGTCAACAAAAGCGCCATGAATGGAACAATCTTAGCACACACAGACGGCAGTGTGCCCAATCTTGTTATAGGAATTCCCAAACAGGATGAATATAGTCTGGGACAGTTGTTTTACTTTTTTGAATTTGCATGTGGTGTCAGTGGGTATGTTCTCGGGGTGAATCCCTTTAACCAGCCGGGAGTGGAGAGTTATAAGAAAAATATGTTTGCACTTCTTGGTAAACCGGGTTATGAAAAAGAGCGGGAAGAATTATTAAAGCGATTATAATATATTTTTATAGAGTACCGGTATGGTGGTCCCAGGGAAGCAGGACTGCCGTACCGGTATTTATTTACGGTTAATTTAATTAATATTTAACAAAACTTAATTAGAAATTTTAATAAGTATATTGTATACTTAATAGGTGTCACAAGAAACATACATTTTAGGAGGACGATATGAAAAAGAAAGTAACTGTTTTTCTTGCCGCAGCAATGGTATTTGCATTGACCGCATGCTCCGGAGGAAACGAAGCAAAGGCCGTTTATGATGATGCAACAAAGAAGACTTCAGAACTGACATCCATTGAGGCAACATCTCTCATTGATATGAAGATGGCTCAAGGGAAAGACGAAGAGAATGTCACCATGGATCTGGATATGAAGATGGTAGATCTTAATACAGAAAATATGAGATATCTGGCAGAAGGAAAGACTTCTGTAATGGGACAGAATGTTGATCTTTCCATGTATTATGAAGGTGGATACTATTACATGGAGACAGCAGGAAAGAAGATCAAGTATGCCATGGATTTAGATGAAATGATGAAGCAGATAAAACAGAGTACAGAGAATACAATGGATTCTTCCTATATGAAGAAGCTTGCAGTGAAAAAGGATGGGGAGAATCAGGTACTTACCTTTACCGTTGATGCTTCCAAGATGGAAACTTTTGCCAAGCAGATCATGGAGCAGTTAGGAACAGGCGCAGAGGGTGTTACTTACACTATTAAAAGTGTAGATGGTGAAGCAACCGTGAATAAAGACGGATACATTACAGCCCAGAAGGTTAATCTCTCTATGGAGATGACTTTAGAGGGACAGACAATTACCATTGATATGGTTACAGATACAACCTATAAGAATCCTGGTCAGCCAGTAGAAGTGACTGCCCCAGATTTAGAAGGATATACAGAGGTTGATCCAAGTGCTTTACAGGCACAGTAAAAATAATACGAAAAAAAGCTCTCCCCTGGCAGAAATGCTGTGCGGAAGAGCTTTTTTTATTCTTCAATTACCTGAATCTCTAAAAAATCAAATTCGATGTGTTCGATGAAGTTATCCTGGTTAAATCTGGCTTTTGAGTGTTTTTTAAATTCCTGGATAGTAGCTTCCAGCCACATGGGTTTGCCTAAGTCAAACTCATAGCAGATCTGTTCCAGTGATTCAAAAACCATAGAAGTTCTGGAGAGGTTGTAATCAGAGATACAGATAACTGTGTCCTTTAGAATCTTTGTGTCTTTTATTAATTTTGCCCACATGCGAAACATAATGGTTTCCCTTCTAAATAAGCGTTGTATACCGTAAGTTTTATGATGCAATGATTATATCACCATACGCGTATGCAGTGCAAGCAGGAAAATGACGGACATTGTAAAACAATAAGAAATATGATAGAATCTTCATAGGAAAAACCCAAGGAGGAAGACTTAAGATGGCACAACCCATAACAGATCAGGTTGGTTTTCTTGGAGAAGCCTGTAGAGCCGTTCAGGAGCTGGCGGCAAGCAGAAATCTTCTGGATGAGTTCTATCAGAAAAAGAAAAGTCTGGAAAAGGAGCTGGAGGCGGAAAAAAAGGCAGTCTCAGATGCCATTCAGTTCACGGTAAAAAAAAGAGTTGAAGAGATTGAAAGTACCTATGATAAAGAAATTGCCAGAGAACAGGATTCGTTAAAACGCATAAGAAGCAAACGGGAGAAAGCCAAAACCCAGGGAATTCGAGAGCGGATTGAAGAGGAAACTGCCGAACTTAAGAGCCACAACAAGGAATTGAAACGACAGACAAAAGATTTATTCAGACAGGAAGGCGTTCCTGGGATCTGTAACAGCAGGCTGTTTTATTCTCTTTATTTGCCAGGCGGATTTGGGGAATGGCTGATTTTGCTTATTTTTATTTTATTATGCTTTCTTGCAATTCCATGCGGGATCTATTTTTTCATTCCGGAAAGAAGTCTGATTTATTTAATTGGAATTTATTTTTTTACGATTCTTATCTTTGGGGGTATTTATATTTTCTTTAATAACCTGACAAAAGTGAGACATCTGACTGCCTTAAAAAAGGGAAGGTCCATCAGAGATCTTATGAAATCCAATGACAGGAAGATGAAAGTGATTATCCGCTCCATTAAACGGGATCGTGACGAAGCGGTTTATAACCTGGAAAGATTCGATGATGAGATTGCCAGGACGGAGCAGGATCTGGCGGATATTATGGATAAAAAGAGGGAAGCTTTGAACACATTTGATAAGGTGACAAAGACCATTATTTCAGATGAGATTGCTGCCAATACTAAGGACAAGCTGACCAGGCTTTTAAAGGATTATGAAGAAGCTTCTGCCAGTGCAAAGGAAGCTGAGATTCGTGTCAAGGAGCAGACCTTGTTTATTAATGATAATTATGCGTCTTATATTGGAAAAGAGTTTATGGTACCGGACAGGCTTGATGAACTGGCTGATATAATCCGGATGGGGAAGGCTTCCTCCATTAGTGAAGCCAAGAATCTTTATAAGAGCCTTAAGGACTAGAATGAGGGTGCAGGAAGAACGCGCAGAAGCGTGGTTTTCCTGTGCCTGTTTTTTTTGAAACTTTCCCGGACCGTGTGGTGAATAATTCCAGAAATAGCGGCTTATAATAGAACAGAGAAAATAAGGACAGCAAGGCAGGATATTATGAAACTATGGGAAAGAATTGCGATCCGGGGAAACCGCGACGTTTTTTATTATGACACAAAGCATACCTTTGAGGCAGAAGATTTTGCTTCCCGGCTTTACGATATGATAAGTACGGAGCTGGAATTAAAGAAGGCATCAGGTGTACTTTTTTTGTGTATAGGCACTGATCGTTCCACGGGAGACAGCCTTGGGCCCTTAATCGGTTACAAGTTAAAAGAAACGGGACTGGAACATATTGAAGTTATGGGAACACTGGACCGTCCGGTTCATGCAATGAATCTTGAGACGTATCAGACAATTTTACGGCTGCGTTATCCCAATTATGTGGTGGTCGCAGTGGATGCCTCCGTTGGTAATATGGAGCATATCGGCTATGTAACCCTTGGAAGGGGCGCACTAAAACCAGGGCTTGGAGTGAGCAAGGAACTGCGTGCGGTTGGGGATCTTTTTATAACTGGAATCGTGGGAAGCTGTGGAAATTACGATCCTCTTATGCTCCAGAGTATCCGGCTGTCAATTGTTATGCGTATGGCTGACTGCATTAGCCGTAGTATTTATCTTGTCGAAAAGTTATGGGAAAACTCGTCCACACTTTGACACGATTCTCATCTTTGCTATGTTATGATTCATTGGATTAATAAGAATAGCGGGGTGAGCCAATGGGTGAATTATACAATCCGTTCCCGAAGCTGCCAAAGAATATAAGGCAGATCGGGGAACGGGATCAGATCGTAAAACTGTATGTTGAGGATTATGTAAACACTTATTTAAAACGTTTGTATCCTGCGCCGGGACAAGGACTGCGGGTAGGACTGCTTCTGGGAACCATTGAAATGAATGATGGGACACCATATATTTTCATCGACGGTGCATTGGAGATGGAAGAGGTTACCGAAGCAGGAGGAAAGGTGGTTTTTACGGAAATTGCCTGGAAAAAAGCTTACCAGAGCCTGGAAGAGCTTTTCCCTAAACGATCAATTATGGGCTGGTTTTTATGTGGCAGTCCAGGAGATGATTTAACTCCTTTGAATTATTGGAAACAGCATATCCAGTATTTTGAAGGAAGCAACAAACTGATGTATTTAAGCAGTGGAACAGAGGGGGATGAAACAATATACATAACGTCCGAAGACGGTTTTTACAGGCTTCAGGGTTATAGTATATTTTATGAGCGAAATCAGATGATGCAGGATTATATGGTTTTGCGTAAAGATGTAAAACGTATCGAAACCGATACAAATGATAAGGTAATTGAAGAATTCCGCAAGCGAATGGACGATCGTAAAGAAGAAGTAACGGACAGGCATCAGACTGCCGGGCTTCTAAAGGGCATGTGTACTGCCATGTCGGTCGTCATATTAGCTGGCGGAATTGTTATGTTTAACAACTATGAGCGGATGAGAAGTATGGAAAGTGTGATTGCGTCTGCCATTCCTGCAAAGGCGGAACAGGTTCTGGGTAAAAGTGTGAAGAAAGGGGGAAAATCCGAATCAAAGGTAGTGATAGAGGAAGTGGAGGGTGGAATTAGTCCCACCACAGCAGTAAATAAGGAAACTATGTCGAAAACAATTCCGGAAACAAAAGGCAGGGACGGACAGGCTCAGGCTGAAACGGCTTCAGAAAAAGAATCTTCTGGTGAAGCCAGTGAGACCAGTGCAGCTTCTGCTGAGACAAAAGCTCCGACAGAGACAAAAACTTCCGCAGAGACAAAAGCTTCGACAGAGACCAGTACTGCACAATCCAGTGCGGCTGTACCGGAAACCAGTCAGGCAGTATCTGAGAGCAAGCCTCTAAAGGAGAGCACTGAGACTCCGGCTGAAACAAAAGAAGCATCCGCGGCAGGAAAAAGAATCCATGTGGTGCAGGAAGGGGAAACGCTTTACGGAATCAGTATAGCAGAATACCATACGGTAAACCGGGTAAAAGAAATCTGTGAGTTAAATGGATTGGAGGATGAAAATAAGATCATTGAGGGTCAGAAATTACTGCTTCCGTAGAAAAATATAATGCGTTTCTTCTGAAAATGATGTATACTACAACTATATATGGGCATTTTTAGGAGAAAACTGCATGAGCGAACTGAACTCTATGAACAGAGAGATTAAAAAAAACCAGCTAAGGCGACAGATTGTCCCCACTTCTGCCAATAAGGACGAATCCAGCGAGGAAATCATAAAAAAAGCCCGGGTTAAAGTGAAGAAAAAGAGGCTCAGAATCTTCCTGGTCCTGTCTGTTGTATGTCTGGCAGGAGGAATTGGTGTCTATCAGTATTTCCAGTTTCATCAGTACACCAGTTTTGGTGTGGTATGGGAAAAGGCGATGAATGAGGGGAGTTTTGAAGGATATATGAATTTTGGCTCCAACGTGCTGAAATACAGCAAGGATGGCGCCTCCTATATAGATTCGAAGGGAAAGGAAGTTTGGATTCAAAGTTATGAGATGAAATCCCCCAAAGCGTATGTGAGCGGTGATTATGCAGCCATTGCAGACCAGCAGGGGAATTCGATCTATATCTTTGACAAAGC
Organism: Clostridium sp. HBUAS56010; assembly: GCF_007115105.1. Taxonomy (GTDB): domain Bacteria; phylum Bacillota; class Clostridia; order Lachnospirales; family Lachnospiraceae; genus Lacrimispora. Next base: position 112,903 of record NZ_SULJ01000011.1, on the reverse strand, counting down.
AGGTAATACAGGTGTTGCCACTACTGTGCTTCCGATTGTAAAGGCTTCTGTATCTTCTTATGGAGTGGTGGCAGCCATATTAGAAGACTCCACCTCCAATTACATATATTTCTTTAAACAGGATGGATCAGTGCTTGATGTAAAGATCAAGGCTCTTTTAGGCGGAGATTCCGGCTACCCGGTAGATGTTAGCCTGTCTCCGGATGGGACTCAGCTCATTGGAGCCTATGCTTATGTAAAAAATGGCACTTTAAACGGCAGAGTGGCATTTCATAATTTTGCAGAAATTGGAAAAAGCGTACCGGACAGGCTGGTGGGCGGCTTTGATGAGCCATATGTTTCTTCTCTTGTTGCCCAGGTTCGGTTTCTTGATGATACTTATTCCTGCGCATTTGCGGATAATAGTGTATCCTTTTATTCCACAAAAAATGCACTTTCACCAGAGCTTATAAAGCAGATTCCCATTGAGGATGAGATAAAGAGTGTGTTTTACTCAAAGAAGTATGTTGGACTTGTTGTTACAGGTTCCGATGGGCAAGAACGTCTTCAGGTGTATAAAGCCAATGGGGACAAGGTATTTACAAGTGATTTCCAGTATTCGTATACCAATGCCGATATTGACGGCGACCGAGTATTTCTGTATAATGAGAATTCGTGCAGAGTTTATAACCTGTCCGGCAGGCTTAAGTTTTCAGGCACATTTGATTTTCCGGTATCCAAGGTCCGTAACGGCAGATTTCCTAATACTCTGATCGTGACTGGTCCTCAAAATATGAAAGAAATTAGATTACAAATAGGAGGGCATTACCAATGAGCAACGTAGAATCCATGTCAATCAATGCAATCCGCATCTTATCCGCAGATGCGATCCAGAAAGCTAATTCCGGACATCCCGGACTTCCCTTAGGCTGTGCAGCCGCCGCTTATGAATTATGGGCAAACCACTTAAATCACAATCCGGCGGATCCAGACTGGACAAACAGGGACCGTTTCGTATTATCTGGAGGTCATGGTTCCATGTTATTATATTCCCTCCTTCATTTGTTTGGATATGGGAATTTATCCAAAGAAGATTTGATGAATTTTCGTCAGTTAGGTTCAAAGACTCCGGGTCATCCGGAATATGGTCATACCGTAGGAATCGAGGCGACTACAGGTCCTCTTGGCGCAGGTATGGGTATGGCAGTTGGTATGGCGATTGCAGAAACTCATCTGGCATCTGTATTTAATAAAGACAATTTTCCTGTTGTAGATCATTACACCTATGTACTTGGCGGAGATGGCTGTCTCATGGAAGGAATCTCTTCAGAAGCATTTTCACTGGCAGGAACCCTTGGTCTGGGAAAACTCATCGTTCTTTACGATTCCAACCAGATTTCTATTGAAGGAAGTACGGACATTGCATTTACAGAGGATGTTCAAAAACGCATGGAGGCATTCCATTTCCAGACAATTACCGTAGAAGACGGCAATGATCTGGGTGCAATTGCCCGTGCCATTGAAGAAGCAAAAGCAGATACAGAGCATCCTTCCTTTATTACAATTAAGACCCAGATCGGTTACGGCTGTCCTGCAAAGCAGGGAAAAGCAAGCGCTCACGGAGAGCCTCTTGGAGCGGATAATATCACTGCTTTAAAGGAGAATTTAGGCTGGCCTTCTACAGAGCCGTTCTTTGTTCCCGAAGAGGTTTACAGCCATTACAGAAAGCTGGCAGAGAATAAGGCAGAAGTAGAAGCTGCATGGAATGTAATGTTTGCAGCATATTGCCAGGAATACCCGGATATGGAAAATCTCTGGAACGCATATCATGACCCCGATGGAGCCGAGAAGTCCATTGAAGCATGCAAAGATTTCTGGAAAGATTCTGAAAAGGCAGATGCCACAAGGAATATATCCGGTCAGGTTTTAAACCGGATCAAGAGTTTTATGCCAAACTTAATCGGCGGTTCTGCAGACCTTGCTCCTTCCAATAAGACTAACATGTCTGATGTGGGAGATTACTCAAAGGAAGACCGGGGCGGACGAAACATGCACTTTGGTGTAAGAGAGCTGGCGATGACTGCAATCGGAAACGGTATGCTGCTTCACGGCGGTCTTCGTACATTTGTTGCAACTTTCTTTGTGTTCAGTGACTATACAAAGCCAATGGCTCGTTTGTCTTCTCTGATGGGAATTCCGCAGATCTTTGTATTTACCCATGACAGCATTGGTGTGGGTGAAGACGGACCAACCCATGAGCCGATTGAACAGCTTGCCATGCTTCGGGCTATGCCGAATTTCCATGTATTCCGTCCTTGTGATGAGACAGAGACAGAAGCAGCATGGTATTCTGCATTGACTTCTAAAAAGACTCCTACCGGTCTTGTTCTTACCAGACAGAATTTGACTCCAATGCCAGGAAGCAGCAAGGACGCCTTAAAAGGAGGCTATATTATTGACGACTGTGCCGGAACACCGGACATCATTCTGATTGCCAGCGGTTCTGAGGTGGAACTTGCAGTGAAGGCAAAAGAACTTCTCGCCGGTCAGAAGGTGCGAGTTGTTTCCATGCCATGTATGGATTTATTTGAGGAGCAGACTGAGGCATACAAAGAATCTGTTCTTCCAAAAGAGGTTCGCAAACGTGTGGCAGTGGAAGCGTTAAGTGACTTTGGCTGGGGCAAATATGTAGGACTTGACGGTGCATATGTGACCATGAAAGGCTTTGGTGCCAGCGGTCCTGCCGGACAGTTATTCAAACATTTTGGATTTACAGCGGAGCATGTGGCAGAAGTTGCAAAATCCTTATAAGAGATGGGGTACATCCTGATACAAAAGGAAAAGGAGCGTTTGAGGTCATGGGTATGAAGTGTATTGGTGTTGACGTTGGCGGTACTTCTGTAAAGGTTGGCATGTTTGAAGTCACAGGAAAACTTTTGCATAAGTGGGAAGTCATAACCCGAAAAGAAGAGAACGGCAAATATATTCTTGGAGACACTGCCGCCTCCATATTAAAGAAGCTGAAAGATCTTAATATTTCCATGGAAGAGATCTGTGGGGTGGGAATGGGACTTCCAGGTCCTGTTCTGCCGGATGGCTATGTGGAGGTCTGCGTCAATTTAGGCTGGAAAGATTGTTACCCGGAGCGGGAATTGAGCGAAAAGCTTCAGGGAATTCCGGTAAAAAGTGCCAATGATGCCAATGTTGCCGCTCTGGGTGAGATGTGGCAGGGAGGCGGAAAGGGCTATGATGATATTGTCATGGTCACTCTTGGTACCGGTGTTGGCGGAGGTGTGGTAATAAACCAGAAGATCGTTGCCGGAAAACATGGTCTGGCGGGAGAGATTGGTCACATTCATATCCGTGACGAGGAAACGGAAACCTGTAACTGCGGTGGAGTCGGCTGTGTGGAACAGATTGCAAGTGCAACAGGAATTGCAAGAGAAGCAAGGCGAATGATGGCTTCTAAAGAGATTCCTTCTGTGCTGAGAACTTATGGAGATGAAGTCACAGCAAAGGACGTGCTTGACGGCGCAAAGGCTGGTGATGCGCTGGCTCTTCAGGTGATGGATGTGGTAAGTCATTATCTGGGGCTGATTCTTGCGCAGATTTCCATGACTACAGACCCTGATGTGTTCGTCATTGGCGGAGGTGTGTCAAAGGCGGGGCAGTTTCTGATTGATATCATTCAACAAAGCTATGAGAGATTTACTCCTATTTCTAAAAATAAGAGCGGAATCGTTCTTGCAACCCTGGGCAATGATGCCGGAATCTATGGGGCAGCCAGATTGATTCTGGATTAATTGATAAAAAATACCAGGTATGGGCGAGGGGGTTATTCTTCGGCATACCTGGTATTTTCTTTCTCTTTTTCGTAGGGGGACACTTATTTACAATTTACTAAATTATGATATAATGGGAATACTTAGCAGAGGTTATTTTTTGACATGAGGAGGCCCCGATTGATGGTCAACCGGGGCAATTATGAAAAATCTATGTGCAACTTAACTGATAAACTAATTTGTGTAACTGATTTTCTATACAAATAGTATAAAAAATAGATATGAACGCAATGTGAACCGCCTGTAAACAGATTATGAAAAGGAGAAATCATGGAAAAGAGCCTGAAAAATAGAAAGACAATTGTCATAGGTCATAAGAATCCGGATACTGACTCGATTTGTTCTGCTGTCTGTTATGCCAATTTGAAAAAGATCTTATCCGGAGAGGATTACCAGCCTGGCCGTGCAGGAAGAGTGAATGAGGAAACTCAGTTTGTGCTGAATTACTTTGGTGTGGATGCCCCAAAGCTTGTAGAGAATGTAAAAACCCAGGTATTGGATATTGATATCAGGGAGACAAAAGGGGTGGAGAAAAACCTTTCTCTGAAAAGGGCATGGAATCTTATGCAGGAGGCAAATGTAGTCACCATTCCTGCAGTTACCCCCGAAGGATTGTTAGAGGGACTGATTACGGTAGGAGATATTGCCAAGTCCTATATGAATGTATATGACAGCAGTATTTTATCGAAAGCCTGCACCCAGTATGCCAATATTGTGGAGACACTGGAAGGCGAGGTTCTGGTTGGAGATTCGAACGCGTATTTTGATAAGGGAAAGGTGCTTATTGCTGCAGCCAATCCTGATATGATGGAGTATTATATTTCCAAAGGAGATCTGGTTATTCTGGGAAACCGGTATGAGTCCCAGCTTTGTGCCATTGAGATGGAAGCTGCCTGTATCATTGTCTGTGAAGGTGCTGCTGTTTCCATGACCATCAAAAAACTGGCTCAGGAGCGGGGCTGTACGGTGGTAACCACTCCGTATGATACTTATACAGCCGCCCGTCTGGTAAACCAGAGCATTCCTATCAGCTTTTTTATGAAAACGGAGGGGCTGATTACCTTTGAAGACGAGGATTATATTGATGAGATTAAGGACGTGATGGCAAGTAAACGCCACCGGGATTTCCCGATACTTGATAAGCATGGGAAGTACAAGGGAATGATCTCCAGACGGAATCTGCTGGGAGCAAAAGGGAAGCGGCTGATTCTGGTAGATCATAATGAGCGGTCTCAGGCAGTGGAAGGAATGGAAAGTGCAGAGATTCTGGAGATCATTGATCACCATCGTCTTGGAACTGTGGAAACCATTGCACCTGTTTTTTTCCGCAATCAACCGGTAGGATGTACAGCTACAATTGTGTATCAGATGTATCAGGAAAACGATGTTGCCATTGAGCCTAAGATCGCAGGGCTTTTGTGCAGTGCTATTATTTCGGACACTCTTTTGTTCCGTTCTCCCACCTGCACGGAGGCGGATAAGAATGCGGCGCTGGCTTTGGCTAAGACAGCAGAAATTGATATTGAAAAGTATGCGTCTTCCATGTTTGCAGCAGCCAGCAACTTAAAGGGAAAGACAGATGCGGAGATCTTTTATCAGGATTTTAAGAGGTTTACAGTTGGAAAGGTAACCTTTGGAGTCGGGCAGATCAGTTCTCTAAATGCAGAGGAGTTAGGAGAACTGGAAGAACGTATGCTTCCGTATATGAAGAAGGCAAAGGACGAACACGGGGTGGATATGATGTTTTTTATGCTTACCAACATTCTGACGGAGTCCACAGAACTGCTTTGTGAAGGTCAGGGAGCAAAACAGATGGTTGCAGGTGCATTCCGTGCAGAGGATGAGAATGCCGACAAGCAGGATCATGTGATAAGTCTGCCTGGGGTGGTGTCCAGAAAGAAGCAGTTGGTCCCCAGCATTATGTTGGCTGTTCAGGGTTAGAAAAGGAGATTCAATGAAAAGAGAACAGATAAAGGAAAAGAGTCTGCCTGCAAAAAGTAAGAAAGTAGATTGGAAAGCAGGGAATATGCTCTATCCGGTGCCGGCTGTTATGGTTAGCTGCCAGAGAGAGGGAGAGAAGCCGAATATTATCACTGTAGCCTGGGCGGGAACGGTCTGTTCCACTCCTGCCATGCTTTCTATCTCCATCCGTAAGGAACGGTATTCCTATAACATTATAAAGGAAACCGGGGAATTTGCGGTCAATCTGGTGACAAAAGACCTTGTGAGGGCAACGGATTACTGCGGGGTCCGGTCGGGAAGAGATGTGGATAAATTTGCGGAGATGAAACTGACGCCTTGTACCCTGAAACATATTAAAGCGCCTGGTATAGAAGAAAGCCCTGTCTGTCTCGCCTGTAAGGTGGTGGAAGTAAAACCTCTAGGAAGCCATGATCTGTTTCTTGCAGAAATTCTAGGAGTTACAGTGGACAGCAGATATATGGATGAGAAGAATAAATTTCATCTGAACCAAAGCGGCTTGGTTTCCTATTCCCATGGCGAGTATTTTGAACTGGGGAAAAAGCTTGGAAGTTTTGGATATTCCGTCAGAAAGACAGACAAGAAGTCAACGGGCAGGAGGAAAAAGAAGTAATGGATAAGCGGGATAATATAACTTTGATTGGAATGCCTGCCTCTGGAAAGAGTACCATAGGAGTTTTGCTGGCAAAACGTCTTGGTTATTCTTTTGTGGATGTGGATATTGTGATCCAGGAAAAAGAAGGACGCCTGTTAAAAGAGATTATTGCGGATGAAGGGGATGATGGTTTTCTGGAAGTGGAAAACCGGATTAACCGGGAACTTTCTGTCAGTCACAGCGTTATCGCACCTGGCGGAAGCGTGATCTACGGGAAAGAGGCAATGGAGCACTTAAAGGATATCAGCGTTGTGGTCTACTTAAAATTAGATTATAACAGTCTGGAGGAACGTCTGGGGAACCTGGTTGACCGTGGTGTGGTGTTAAAGGATGGAATGACGTTAAAAGACCTTTATGAGGAACGAACCCCTTACTATGAGCGATATGCTGACATCACGATTGATGAAAGCGGACTGGAAGCAGGGGATATTGTTGATGAACTGAGATCTATCATGGAGAAACGGTTTGGACTGCTTACATAAAAGCATTAAAAAAGAGGTATGAGGAATCTGTGTCTATTGACGGATTTCTCATACCTCTTTTGATTGTTATTCTTTTATTTTAAATCGTTTCATAAGCATCTTGAGCATATTCGCCTGGCTGGACATCTCCTGGCTGGCTGCGGCGCTTTCTTCTGATGTGGCAGAATTTGTCTGGATTACACTGGCAATCTGGTCAATGCCCTGTGTAACCTGGTTGACAGCAAGTGCCTGATCTTTGGAGGCGTTGGAGATTTCATAAACCAGTTTTGCCATTGTCTGTGCGGAATCTACCACATGATCAATGGATTCTGCAGTTTCCTTGGCAATATGGTTTCCGTCTTCAATGGAGTTGATGGCACTTTCAATTAAAACGGCTGTATTCTGAGATGCTTCCTGGCTCTTATTGGCAAGGTTTCTGACTTCATCAGCAACAACTGCAAATCCTTTTCCTGCCTCGCCTGCTCTTGCGGCTTCTACGGCTGCATTTAAAGCCAGAAGATTGGTCTGGAATGCAATGTCTTCAATGGTTTTGATGACTTTCTTGATCTCAGAAGAAGCATTGCTGATGGTATCCATGGCATCTGTTAAGTTTTCCATTCTCTTCTTGCTGGATCTCAATTCCAGGGAGGTATTATTAACCTGAGTACTGGTTTCTTTTGCATTTTCCGCATTATGATTTATGTTATTGGAGATATCGTTGATCGTGGCTGCCAGTTCTTCAATCGAAGATGCCTGTTCTGTGGCTCCCTGGCTCAATGCCTGGGCACTGCTTGCCACCTGGTCGGCACCGGAAGCCACCTGATCGGAGGCTTGGGTAATTTGTCCCATAACATCATTTAAGGAGCTTGTAAGGTTTTCAATGGAAACCTGTACCTTGCGGTATTCGCCCTTGAATTCTTCCGGATTATTGGGAATGTCAAAGTCTCCCTGAGCCATACGTTCGGTGGTGTCTGATATGTACTGCATATAGTGGGAGGTCTGCGCCATCATGGTTCTCATACTGTCTGCAAGACTTCCAAGTTCATCCCCGGAACGGTATTCAAGGGTTACGTTTAAATTACCCTGAGCCATGCGGTCGGCAACATCCTTTAGTTCATCAAGGGGTCTGGTAATTCCTTTTGTAATGTGCATTGCATAGACGATGGAGACTGCAATGGAGGAAATAATAATGATCATCATGATTACAATAAATATAACAGCCTGCCTTTGAAGCTGGGCAGAGCGCAGTTCTCCGGTAGCAGATTTGTCTGCCAGTATGGTATTAATCAGGTCTCCAATCTCGGCGGCAAGAGGGGCGGCATTGGAACGAAAGTAGGTCATGGATTCCTGGGGGGATTTATCTGCCAGGGAAATGGTCTCATTGCGAACCTGTTCGTAGGTTTTCAGCTTCTCCGAAAGGCTGGCAAAACGTTCCTTTTCAGAAGCCGTTTTCATATGGGCTCCCACTTTTTCCAGCTTTTCGTTGATTGTGCTGATCTGATTCGTAAGAACTTCCTTCTGTTTTTTGGATTCTGCGGCATCATTGGCAGAAATGATGTAGAGAACCGTGGAACGGTGTGCCTGAAATGCCTGTCCAAGACTTCCAATATCACCCTGGGAAAATCCATAATCATTTAGTTCCCTGTTGTACTCTTTGTCAAGATTGCGAATGAGCTGAATTCCGATTATTCCAGCCAGACACGAAAATAGTACGACAATTAAAAATGTAACAAATAGCCGGTTTTTAACTTTTAGTTTGTTTAGCATAATTTTTCCTCTCTTGTATATCCGCTTACAAAAGCGTTTTGATCTATAAAATAGCACGATATTCTTGTGGTATTGTATACTCTTTCTTACTAGATTTATTATAGTTATATTTTGTTAAATAGTCAATGCCAATACTGTACTATTTTCGTAAAGTATCCTTTTAAATAAAAATATTTTCTCATTTGTGTCTTGTTCCTTATTTTTCCATTAATATTATAATATATAAAATTGGTTGAATTTCTTATATTTTTCTAATTTTTGATAAATTTACATCAGTAATACCGCTTCCAAACAATTGACAGATGAAGAATAATTCGCTAAAATTGCGGTTAGACATGGCTAACCAATGGCGGTAAAGTATAAATAAACCGCAGTTTGTAGGCCATTTTTAGTGGTATACCAATTGGTATATCCAATATTATAGAAAAGAAGAGGTACCCCAATGTTTGGAAAGAGAATTCTAATTGTATTACTTGCTGTAGCGTTCGCATCAGTAATTCCCTCCATGACTGCATTTGCAGAAGCAAAAAAAAGAGTGAGAACGGTTGCAATGAAGATCGAAACTAATATTGTTCCAGGTGGATCGGTCATGCACCAGCCAGTTGAAATTGATGTTGACAATGACAGATATGAAGTTATTGATTATCTGTTTACGAACCAGGGACTATTGTGGCCCGATGGAGATGTACCAAGATTGGAAATTACATTAAAGACTGTGCCAGGGTATTGCTTTAAGACAAGTGATTACAGTTTCCATATTGATGGCGGAACCTATGTAAAGCAGATAAAAGAGGAAGAAGTGAAAGATGATGACGATGAATGGAAGATGACCATAAGAGTTGTCGTGGATCTGGCTCCTGTAAGTGAATATACCCAGGAAATTAAAGCGGCGGACTGGACAGATGGCTTTGTGGCAAGCTGGACAAGCTGTATCAATGCAGGAAGTTATGAGGTAAGCATATACCGGGATGGAAAGCGTGTTGGACCGGTGAAGAGGACAGAAAATAACTGGATTAATTTAAACCAGTACATGGCGAAAAACGGTAATTATTCTTTCCGTGTCCGACCTGTTAATAAGGAAAACACAGGAATTAGAGGACAATGGGTGGAAGTTGGTTCTACCTATGTGGATGCAGAGGCTGCAAACCGAAATTTAATTGCAGCAGGAATAGCGGTGCAGTAATCAGATAATAAAATAGGGAATAAAAAAGTCACGGACTCGATAGAGGAATTTTCTTTATTGAGCCGTGGCTTTTTTGCAAATAACGATGTTTTGTATCATATTTGCATTTCCAGGTAAAATAATACAAGTATGATAATTTCACAAAATCCATTGATGCTGGTGGAAAGAGAAGGGATGCGGATGAAAAGGCTTTGTATTGTTGTACCCTGTTATAACGAAGAGGAGGCGCTGGCTTATACCAATGTAGAATTAATGGGGGTTTTACGAAAACTCATTAAAAAGAAAGCGATAGAGGAAGACAGTTTTATTCTTTATGTGGACGATGGAAGCCGTGACCGGACCTGGAATCTGATTGAGGTGTACCGCAGGCAATCCCAAAATGTGTTTGGGTTAAAGCTTTCCAGGAATATGGGACACCAGAATGCCCTTACGGCAGGGCTTCTTACTGCAAAAAATTATGCGGATGTGGTCATATCCATTGATGCGGATCTGCAGGATGATACTTCTGTGATTGAAGAGATGATTGATAAATCAAAACAGGGGTATGATATTGTATATGGAGTGAGAAATAAAAGGGATACGGATACCATGTTTAAACGAGTGTCTGCACTTTGGTTTTACCGGCTCATGCAGGCGATGAAGATTGAGATTGTTTACAATCATGCAGATTACCGGCTGATGACCAGGCGTGCAGTGGAAGCATTTTCCCAATATGCGGAGAGAAATCTTTTTATAAGAGGGATTATTCCTTTGCTTGGTTACCGTTCTGCCATTGTAACGTATGACAGAAAATCCAGGGTAGCAGGAGAATCAAAATATCCCTTAAAGAAAATGCTTTCCATGGCTTTTGAGGGCATCACATCATTTAGCATTCAACCCATCCGAATGATTACGGGGCTTGGTGCTGCGATTGTATGTTGCAGTATTTTGGCGGCTGTATATGCACTCTGTTCTTATCTGACGGGAAAAGTGGTTGCGGGCTGGACTTCCATTATTTTGTCCATCTGGTTTCTGGGAGGTGTACAGCTTTTGTCTGTAGGGCTGATTGGAGCCTATGTTGGAAAGATATATATAGAAGTGAAGCATCGTCCCAGGTACAACATTGAAGTAAATCATCTGATGGAGATGTCTCATGAAAAATCGTGAAAAGTTAAAAACAGCCGGACTTTTTGGTCGTTTGTTCAAACTCCCTGGTGCAATCCGGGCTTTTATAAGAAGAGTAAATCTGAGAATGGAAGGTAAATATTCTCCTTTTCTTCTGGCAACGGCGGTAACGGCTGTTACGGGTTTGCTTGCCTGTATTATTTTATTTTCCCCCAATTATCTGGGAGTGGCTTTAGACGGTTCCACGGATGAAGCCATGCACGCGGCAGGTATCTATTATATCCAGAAAGAACCGGAGGAACGATATAACAATTACTTTATAAAGACTTATTCCACAGTTCCATCAGGGGAGGATCTGCCTGGCAGAATAAGAAACAGTCAGGAAGCCGTAATCCGGCTTGCCAGAGCAGTCGATGATCTTTTTACCAGGGATAATTATTTTGATATCCGGTTTTTGGGAGGTATTTATCTTCTTTGTTATCTTCCGGCAGTATTTCTTGTAGTCTGGCAGGTGTGCCAGAGAGTAAAACGGTTTTCAGAAGGATTGCTGATTGCAGCAGCAGGGCTTTTTATATTTTCAGACGTTGGTTATATTACCTATTTTAATTCCTTTTATCCAGAAGCGGTGTGGCTCGTTGCCATGCTATACTGCGTGGGTGCCTCCATGACCTTTCAGAAAAAACGGAGCTTAAGCAAAGATTTATTGAGCCTGTTGTTATTTCTTTCCTTTGCCGGAATTCTTACTGTTTCCAGATGGCAGTGTGCAGTTCTTGGATTTTTATTTGCGTTTTATGCAATCCGTCTGATATTTGTTAGAAATAATTTTCTATGGGGAACTGCCTGTCTGGGAACTGCATTCATTCTAAGCAGCCTTGCAGTTTTATGCCTGTTTCTGGTACCTGATGATTTTAGTGAAACCAGCAGATTTCATGCAATGACAAGAGGAGTCTTATTTGGATCCTCCAATCCGGAAAAGACACTTCATGAGTTTGGAATTGATCCGTCCTATGAGCTTTTAACAGATGCTTCCGCTTATGATTATCTGCCTTTCGTAAAAGCAGGGGATCAATCGTTGTATCATGGATTTATGGATCAGTTTACCACATCTGATATCGGATTTTATTATCTGCGTCATCCGGCAAGTCTGGTGCAGATGATTGATGTTTCCATTGGTGCTGGAATGGAAATACGAAGAAGTACCTGTGGAAATTATGAAAGATCAGCAGGTCTGCCGCCAAAGGCAAAAAGTATCTTCTGGTCCGGGTGGAGCACGTTTAAAATGACTTCCGCACCTAGAACCATTGGTTATGTGCTGATTCTTATAATTGCAATATTCTTCTTATTTTACAAAGGATATTCTATTCGTCCGAGAGAAGACTGGAGAAATACGGTATTTTTAGACATGCTGATTTTAGTTTTTGGAGTTTTTATATCCCAGTCTGTGGTTGTCATCATTGGAAGCGGGGATGTGGAGATGGTGCAGCGTATGTTTCTTGGAGGTCTGTCTTTGGATGTTATGACGTACTGTGTTTTTGCCCAGTTACAGCATAAGATAAAGATTGTTTAGAGAGGAGACAAAACAATGGCAGGTAAAAAGTCTTTTGGCTATCTGTTTCAGGATCTGGGGCTTGTGTTTTTGCTCGCCTGTTTGTTTGCAGGTGCCATAACGGTAAGTGATACACCAGCGCTCATACGATTAGAAGCTGTAATTATGCTGCTTGCAATGTTTGCAGCCCTCCTATTTGCTGGATTTAAACTGTTTGGCATTGCCTGTGTACTGGCAGGGCTTGAGGTTACAGTTTATACGGCTTACCGCCTATATCTCTTTTTATCCTTTGATATAGAGATTCCTCTTTTGTCTTTTGTATGGGTCTTTCTTCCCATTGCATCGGTTGCCGCCATGTATCTGTTTGTCTACGGCAATCACAGACTGGAGCTGGAGAATGATGTATTAAGGGAACAGGTGGAGGAACTGGTCATGGTAAATCCCCTGACGAAACTATATAACCTTAGAAGTCTGTACTATGATCTTCATGTCCAGGCATCTTATGTGGAAAGAAACAAACTTCCTCTATCCTTGATGATCATTGCATTTAAATATGAGGCGGAACTGAAACGTATTTTATCCAGAAATAATTATGAACAGGTGATTCAAAGGCTGGCACAGATTGCGGTGGATACGGTGCGGGTAGAAGATAAAACTTATTCCATTGATGACAAAGGTGGTCTGGCAATTATTATGACCTGTGATAAGGCTGGAAGTGATGTTGTAAAAGGCAGATTGCAGAACCGGATTCGGGAAAAGGATGCTTTTTTGGGCATAACCAATGATGCGATTAAAGTTGAAGTGAAGATTGCCAGTCTGGAATATAAGAAGGAAGAACATGGAGAGAATATGATGATGTTTAAGCAGATGGCAGAAGAGGAGCTTCAATATGATGTTTAGAAGAACTCTGTTTGCAATACTGCTTATACTGGGGTTGGAATTGGGGATTGTGTCACAAGCATGGGCACTGGAGGCCGGAGAGCCGGCACCGGAAGATGTGCTGCTGATCTACAGTGACGGTTCCGGGGAGAAGGTTCTTTCTCAGGTTCATATTCTTGTGGAGATTCTTACTTACCAGAATATGAAAGTAAGCTATGGAACTGCGTCTGAGTGTAGGAACTCCATGAAGGATTTTTCTTATATTATCTGTTATGATCTGACCACATATCCCAAAGACTTTATGGAGACAATGAAACAATATGAGGCAGGAGCGGCAGGCGGCACCAGATATCAGCCTCATGTGTTATTTGTTGGTAATCTGTTTTTAAAAGCGTACTTTGATGAGACCGAAAGGTCTGACGAATATGAAGTGCAGAATTTTTCTACTGGTAAGCTTAGCGATAGCTTTGATGGGCTGTCTGTTAAAGAGGGGCTTGTAAAGGAACCCTGTTATCTGTTTTTAAAAGGGGCACAGAGACAAAGTGGAAGTCTTATTGTTAATGAAAGAGAGAAATATGTCTTCGGTGAACTGGGAGTGATTGCCCATATTCCGGTTACACAGCTTTCTGATCGTCTGATTAAGGCTGTATTCATGAAAGAACTGGCTCAATGGAAATGGCCCTACCGGGGAAATCCTCCCATATACCCCCAGTATCTTCTTATTGACCGCGTATACCCTTATGAAGACCCGGAACGGCTTCTTGAAGTGGTGAAAATTTTTACAAGAAAAAAGATACCCTTTGCCATATCGGTCATGCCTTTGTATGTGCATGGAGAGTATCCCGCCATGACCCGTTTTTGTGAGATCCTTCGTTACGCCCAGGCAAATGGTGGGGCAGTCATCATTCATGTACCCAATAACCAGATGAGCCCCTTTGATAAGACGCTGATGCTTCAATATCTTTCTCAGGCGATGGAGGTATACAAAAAACAGGACATCTATCCGCTGGCACTTCAAGTGCCCCGCAACTGGATGTTTAACCGGGATGCCATTGAAGTCATGAGTCATTTTAAAACCATTGTTACCTATGATGGAGAGGATTCCTACCTGGAGCCTTCTGAAATGAATACCAATGAAGTGTATCGGGACGGGCATCAATGGATTGGCAGTGGTGCAGAACTTGATGATTCTGGAGTGAGCAGCACCTCTTCCTACTCCACTGCCGTTAGAATCAACCTTCATTCAGATGAGAAAGAGATTCTAAAAGCAATCAGTGCAAGCCGCAGCTCCCCCATTCCCTTAAAAAGTCTGTGGGATATGGAGCACAGTTTCTGGACAGAAAAAGATCTGATGCAATACGATGGGCAGAGCCTTATGCTTAATGGAAAGAAAAAGGATTTAAGTTATGTTCCCAGCACGTTTCCCGAAACCTATGATTACCACCGGAATATGCTGGAGCGGTTTTCCAGAGATTTAAGTTCCCAAAACCGGACTTTGATTCTTCTCGTTGGAATTACTTCTGTTTTATTTGTAATCTTTATTGCGCTTGCCAGATACAGGAACCGGAAAAATTATTTCTTTCAAAATCAGGGAGAGGAAAAACCGTAAAGAGAAGGGAAGGTCTTATGTCAATTGTCGATGTTCTGGCATTGTATTCCATCTTTGTCATATGGGGGCTGATGTTTTTAAACATTCTGCTTTCCATTGGCGGATTTATCTACATTATGAGAATGTACCGCACAGACGGACATAAGCCAGTAAAAGAGTATCCCATGGTAACGGTTATGGTTCCGGCTCACAATGAAGGAATTGTTATAAAAAAGACAATGAAAGCCCTGTTACAATTCGATTATCCAGCAGACCGCTATGAGGTGATTGTGGTTAATGATAATTCCACCGATGATTCTGCTCAGATTCTTAAAAAGATTCAGGAGAACAATCCAGATTATAAGGTGATTGTGATTAATACAGATCATAAAACCGGGGGAAAGGGAAAGTCCAATGCGTTAAATATTGCATTATCTGTGGCGTCGGGAACAGTAATTGCAGTTTATGATGCAGATAATACTCCGGAACCACAGGCACTGAAAATTCTGGTGGAAAATCTGATTGGTGATGAAAAACTAGGGGCTGTTATAGGTAAATTTCGGACAAGAAACAAATATGCCTCTCTTTTGACCCGTTTTGTAAACATAGAAACGCTGGCTTACCAGTGTATGAATCAGGCGGGAAGGTTTTTCTTCTTTCGGTTATGCACCATTCCCGGAACAAACTATGTAATAAGAAGGGAATTGATTGACCGGATGGGGGGCTGGGATGTCAATGCGCTTGCGGAGGACACAGAAATCAGTTTCCGTTTATACCGGATGGGATATTATATTCAGTTTATTCCTCAGGCAGTTACCTGGGAGCAGGAACCACAGGTTTTAAAACAGTGGTTTAAACAGCGGACCCGATGGGTGAAGGGAAATCTATATGTGTTAAGAAGTAATTTTAAATATGCCTTTGATAAAAAAGCGGGGAGAATGAGGCTGGATGTGATCTACTATGCCATGGTATATCTGTTGATGTTTTCTTCCCTTATCTGTTCCGACTTAATCTTTTTTATGGGGATTTTAGGGTTCTGGCATGTGACCTTAGGCGGTTTTTCTTCCCTTTTATGGGAGATGGCAATTCTATTGTTTGTTTTAAATGTGGCAATTACCTTATCTGTGGAGAGAAATGAATTTAATTTCAGCAATCTTCTGCTTACCTTTTTTATGCTGTTTACTTATGCAAAACTGTGGGTTCTGGTGGTTTTAAACGGTGTGATAAAAGGTGTGGAGGACACCATCTATGGCAGGAAAGTAATCTGGGACAAGACAGAACGGTTTGAGGAAACACAGTCCAGAACAAAAGAGAGATCATACCGCCGCGGGCGGAGAAATAGAGGTTGATAAAATGAGGAAAAAGACGGTTATATATCTGATGCTGTTCCTTTTCTTGATAGGAGGAATGCCAGGAAGTGCATATGGAGATAATCAGGAACCGGGTATGTCAACGGAGGAAGTTCCTGGAGAAGCAACCTATACTCAGGACGAATTCTTTGCTCCGAAGACATTAAAGGGAATCTATGCTTCTGAGGAGCTGTTTTTTAATGTTCAGGATTACTGGGATGTGAAATATGTGTATGCACAGATTCAGTATGAAGTCAGCCAGCTTCTGGAAGGAACCTTATCTTCCATGACGGTTTCCATAAATGATGTTCCTTTAAATTCTTATAAACTGGAGTATCAAGAGGGAAACTCACAGGTTCTTGATGTTCAGATTCCAGTGGAACAGATCCGGACAGGTTTTAATTCCGTTACCATATCTGCCTATGCCAGACTTTTTGATGAACAGGGCTGTGTGGATCAGGATTCTGATGCAAACTGGCTTAGAATTGATGAAACCTCTCATGTTCGTTGTGGGTACGAGCGCAAAGATCCCCAACATCAGATTTCGTATTTTCCGTATCCCTTTGTATCAACTGATAACTCCGATGGGCATGGTCTTGCCCTTGCAGTATCCGATCAGGCAGCAGAAGGAGAGATTGGCGCTGCCATGAATTTAATGGCTTATTTAAGCGGAAGTACAAGGGAGAACAATGAAATCCAGGTCTGCCTTTTATCCGATCTTTTAAACCTCAATCCAGACAGAACCATTCTCATCTCTGATTATGACAACCTTCCTCAGCAGTACAGAACTTTGGTACCGGATATCCCGGAGGGGGCGGAGTATGCCGCTGTAACATATACGGACGATGCCTGGGGGAATCCGTTATTGATTGTAACATCAAGAGAAGATTCAAGCCTATTAGAGGCTGCTGATATGTTAATGGATGAAAACAGAACCATGCAGGAGAATGGGTCTTATGCAGTGGTGGAAAAGGGAAGCTCTCAGTTGTCAGCAGAGGGAGCCGGGCAGGATGAACGGACCGCAGGGAATTATACATTTGAAGATATTATGGGGGGAGGAATGAAATTCTCAGGTCCCTTTCATCAGGAAAGTTATCTGTATCTTCCCGTATCGGGAGACTATGTTCTTTCAGAAGGCGGAAAGATTGCTTTGAAGTTCCGTTATAGTGAGAATCTTGATTTTACCCGATCCCTTATAACCGTATCCTGGGGTGATATTCCAATTGCCAGCAAACGGCTGAACCAGGAAAGTGCTTCTGGCGATGAACTGAACTTTGAGATTCCAGGTGATGTGTCAAAGACGCCTGCCAGCAGTATTAAAATTGCTTTTGACTTAGAGATTGCAGATCTGATCTGCACTCCAAGACAAAATGAGATGCCCTGGGCTTATGTATCAAAGGATTCCAGTGTGTTTCTGCCTGTGGATTCCCAACTGCTTCTGTCTTTTCATATAAAATCCTCTCCGTTTCGCAGGGAAGGAAGATTTCATGATGTAATGTTTGTGGTTTCTGATGCGCCTTCTACCAGGGAACTGAATCTATTGGGGCAGATGGCTGCCATGTATGGCACTGGAATAAAACCTTATGGAACGGTTGCAGTAAAAAAGGCGGGGGAGTTTGATCCTGATGAGGGGGATTATAACATCATGACAGCAGGAACTTTTAAAACCAACCAGTTTCTTTCTGAAATAAACGGAAATCTCAGCTTTTCCTATGCCCCCGATGGACTTGGGTTTGAAAGTAACCGCCAGTTAATTCTGTCCGGGGATTATGCAAAGACCATCGGAATTCTCCAATTATTAAAATCCCCTTATGCCAGGAACCGGGGGATGCTTGCAGCCACAGGAATCAGTGAAGAAAGTCTTCTAAATGTGGAAAAGTTCTTAAGAAGCAGCCAGACCCGTGGAAAACTGACAAAGGACTGCGTGATAATTACACCTGATTCCAGTTTTTCTGCATTCCAGTTTATTCATTCCTCAGAGGTAAAACAGGAACCTGGCCCAGTGGAGAAATTTATTCAAAATAAACGGTCCGCCATATTTACTGTGGTTGCAACCTCTGCAATGCTTCTGATGCTGGTTTCAGTTATTATTATTTTGCTGAGGCTTCGCATGTATCAGAAAAGAGATGGGGAGTAGAGAAAAGAATGAGACAAGATAAAAACCTGTTCTATCAATTTTCCGTGGCACTGTCAGTCATGGCTTTTGGCTATATTCTCATTGTGGGCGTCTCCAGTGGTGGTGGAAGCCAGAGTTATCCCTATGAGATGAAAGGATTTCTGATTCTGCTGTTCTTTCTGGTGTGGACAGGAACTCATTTCCTTGCGCTGCTGCTTGCCCGTTTGGGAGCAAGGTTTAAGACCGGAGAAAAAAAGGGTTTTTTAACCGGGATTGAGGTTATTTATGTGGTAGTCATACTTAGTATGGCATTTGCTGCCCGCTATGCAGTGATTACCCGCATTCCCATGGAGCCGGCATCGGATTATAAGACTTATTATGAGATTGCAAGGTTGTTAAAAGAAGGAACTCTTCAGGAAAAGGGGGAAGGATATTGTAATTATATTGCAATGTTTCCTCACATCATTGGGTACTGTTATATTTTAAAACATGTATTTGTCATGTTTGGCACCAGTGTTTTTCATGGTCAGCTTGCCAATGTGTTTTTTTCCGTTGGTACTGTATTTTTACTTTACCGGATAGGAAGAAAGCTGGGAGGGAGATTATCCGGAGCCATTGTCCTTACGGCGGCGGCATTCTGGCCTTCTCAGATTTTGTATGTGAACATGCTGGCGGCGGAATATTCTTTTTCTTTCTTCTTTTATCTTTCCCTGCTTCTTTTCCTTCACCTTGTCATGGATTATAAAGCGGTATCAAAGCATGCGGCGTTCTGTCTGCTTCTTCATATATTTTTAGGCTGTCTTCTTGCTGTTACATCCGCCATCCGCCCTATGGCATTGATTCTTCTCATTGCAATGGTCATCTGTGTTGTTCCTCAGAATATGAAACTTCCCAATATACCAAAGACCAGCCTTTCTGTCTGGGTACAGCTCATAGGCAAAGGCTGGATCAGGGGACTTTTGATTGTTGTCTCCTATTTCATTCTTTCCAGCATTCTTACCACCAATATTGAACTGACCATCAACCAGTCTGTGCCTTCTATGAGTGAATCTTCCGGGTACAACCTGTTGGTGGGGTTAAATGTGGATTCAGCCGGGGGCTGGAATGAAGAGGACTCTAAATTTTTATATGAGAATTTAGAACGGACCGGGTCACCTGTAGAAGCTCAGAGGGCCTGTCGGGAAAAGGCAGTAAACCGGCTTTCTTCTGACTTAATGGAAAACTTTAAACTGTTTGTGAAGAAATACGAATTGCTGTGGGGAAATGATGATTATGGAACAACCTGGAATCTCTCTTTTTTAAAAGAGCAGGGGCACTTGACCCCTTCCAGGGCAGACTTTCTTTCGTCCATGCAGACCGGGAATCATATGGTATATATGGTAACCATACTGTTCTCCTTTATGACCCTGATTTATTTACTGTATCGGAGATTTTCTTATCTTTATCTGCCCGTTCTTATCTTTCTGGGAACGGCTGCCATACATGTGCTGGTAGAAAGTCAGAACCGATATCATTATCATGTGCTTCCTGCTTTTATGATCATTGCTTCTGTGGGAGTGGGTTATATATTTGAAAATGCCAGAGGGTTTGTAAGGTCCAACGAAATCCAGAAAGAGGAAAAGAAAAAGCAGCGAATCAAAGAAGAAGAGTTGTTAAGGCAGTTTGAGGAGGAAGAACATCAGGCAATTAAAACCCGCTATAAAACCATGACCAATTCCTTTGATATGGATTCTGCCATTCAGAATGGAAATGTAACTGTGACTGTTTCTGAGAAATACAAAAAAGAGGAATATCAGGAGTTATTAGAAAAAATTGAACAGCTGGAGCGTGAAAATAAAGCGTTAATGGATCAGGTAGGAGCTTTGATTGAAGAATTAGAGAAAATAAAAAGAGGAAATTCCGGGAAAGGAGACAAGAAATCATGAGAACAAAAATACCTCTGACTGGAATGGAAAAAGTATTATGGACCATTCTTTGTTGTTTGATGGTTATTGTAATGACAGGCGGAGGTCTTCTGGCAGTATATTCTGTAAAAGAGGAGAGAGAACCAGAGCAGATTGTAAAGGAGACTTCCACATCTCTTGATGATATTACTGCCTCCCTTCCAGATCAATGCAATTTAAACCAGAAGATACCGGAATTTTTTCTGGAGGATGAGAATGGAACAGAAGTGTCTGTCCGGTCTTTTGAAGGGAAACCGACGGTTCTGACCTTCTGGGCAAGCTGGTGTGGAGACTGCCAGAAAGAGCTTCCTTTGACGGAGCAGTTTATGGAGCGGGCAGATCATTATGGGGAGGTCAATTTTATTCTGATTAACCGTCTGGATGAGAAAAAGGAAACAAAGGAAAAAGCCCGCCAGTATCTGTCCGGTCAGAATATCCCGTTAACAACCTATTATGACAATGGCTTAGCCGCATATAAAAGGCTGGGACTGCACAGCATCCCCACAACCATATTTCTGGATGAGCGGGGAGTGATTCGGGCATGGAGTTCCAAAACCATTACAGAGGTGTCCGTGTTTGAGGGCTTGTTAAAGGATGCCATTGAAGGAAGCGGTAAGGTGACTGGTGATTTTGTAATCGGCGGTATGATGGATGAAAACGGAGGAATTCATTCTGTCTATGATCTTTCAAGAGAAAAAATGAGGGAAAGTGACGTTCTAAGTGAATCCCAGGGTGCCATGCTTGAATATGCCCTGCTTAAAAAGGACAGACCGCTTTTTGACCAGATTTTCCATTATATTGATTCCTATATGAATTCCCAGGGGCTTACGGCATGGAAGGTGACCGGGGGGAAGCCGGCACACACCAACTCTCTGTTGGATGATCTGCGGATTATTGATGCTTTAATGGAAGCGGATAAGATATGGGGCGGATATAACCGTGACCTTAATCGTTATATTGCTTCTCTATCCAGATACGGGGTAAAGAAAGGGCTTTATGTTGACTTCTATGATAACCGTTATAAACAGTATGCCAGACGATTTACTCTTTGTTATGGGGACCTTAAGACAATGGCTGTACTGGCGGAGAAAAATCAGGAATTAAGAAAGCCTTATGAGAATGCCAGAAAGCTGCTGACAGAGGGAAAGATCAGCACTGCATTTCCCTTATATTACAGTTGGTATAATCTTAAAACCAGTCAATATGAACCCGATGATTTAAACACAGCAGAGGCAATGGTTACTCTTCTTCATCTGGCAGAGGCGGACCTTCTGAAAGAGGATACGGTCGCCTGGTTGAAGGACCAGATGGACAGGGAGGGACTGAAAGCACGATATAGCGTGGAGGGAAAGGTGGTGGAAGGGTATAATTATGATTCCACGGCTGTTTATGCCCTTGCTGCCATGATTGGTGAGAAAACAGGGGATCAGGATCTGATGGGAAAAGCATTAAAGAAGATGGAAAAAATGAGGATAGTAAATATGGATTATGCCTACCATGGGGCATTTGGCAGGAAGGATGGAACAGGAATTATGTCTTTTGACCAGATTATGGCAATGCTGGCTTATGAATACACCAATTAATCAGAGAGGTACTGTATATGAAACATATCATGATCATATTTGGAACAAGACCGGAAGCCATCAAGATGTGTCCTCTTGTAAAGGAGCTTAAAGGGCGGGAGCACGTACAGGTGAAGGTCTGTGTTACCGGACAGCACAAAACCATGCTGGATCAGGTGCTGAACGTATTTGAAGTCAAACCGGATTATAATCTTTCTATTATGAAAGAGAATCAGACGTTATTCGAAATCACTGCCAGTATATTGCAGTCCATTCGCAGAGTTCTTGAAACGGAGCGGCCGGATCTGGTGCTGGTTCACGGAGATACCACCACCACATTTGCTTCGGCACTGGCAAGCTTTTATCTTCATATTCCAGTTGGACATGTGGAAGCAGGATTAAGAACGTATTGTATGGATTCTCCTTTTCCTGAAGAGTTCAACAGGCAGGCAGTCAGCCTGATCGCCAGATACCATTTTGCCCCAACTGAGCAGGCAAAACAGAATCTTCTGCAAGAGGGGAAATCTTCTGAGTTCATCTTTGTAACCGGAAATACAGCCATTGACGCATTAAATACAACGGTACGCAGGGACTACAGTCATGAACAGCTACAGTGGGCAGCAGGCAGCAGGCTGATTCTTTTGACTGCCCACAGAAGAGAAAACATGGGAATTCCAATGACTCATATGTTTCGTGCGGTCAGAAGAATCATAGAGGAATATCCAGATGTAAAAGTCATCTACCCCGTTCATTTAAATCCTCAGATCAGAAAAACGGCACAACTGTTTTTGGGAGAAGAAGAAAGAATTCATCTGATTGAACCTCTTGATGTCCTTGATTTTCATAACTTTATGGCAAGGTCTTATCTGGTTCTGACTGACAGCGGAGGAATTCAGGAGGAAGCTCCAAGCCTTGGAAAACCGGTACTTGTAATGCGGGATACAACAGAGCGCCCAGAAGGAGTAACGGCGGGGACTCTTCTCCTGGTGGGGACCAAAGAGGAGAAGATCCATCAGGCAGTTAAGACGCTGCTGGATGAAGGAGAGGTATACAAAAAGATGAGCAGAGCCAGCAATCCTTACGGAGATGGCTCTGCTTGCAGAAAAATCGCAGATATTCTTTTGAATTGAAGATTTATTCACAAAGGGCTTTTGCAATATCCTTTGCCTGATCAAAATCGTCTTCCCGTGGGTTCCAGAGACATTTGATTTCCGGGTCGACTACGGAGAATCCAGCACCGCTAAGCCGCTCTCTAAGAACTTTTGTGCCTTCCCCACTCCAGCCGTAGCAGCCAAAGACAGCCGCTTTTTTCTCTTTAAATCGAAGCTCTTTTAAAAATTCCAGCCAGCCCCCTACGGAGGAAAGAATGTTTCCGCCAACGGTTGGGGAACCGAGGGCAATCGCTTTTGACCGGAATACTTCTGTCATAATATCATTTTTGTCTGATTTGGAGATATTATAGATTCTCACACGGGTCTGAGGAGCAATCTGCGCAATCTCAGCGCTGATTTTATGGGCAAGCTGTTTGGTTCCATCCCACATGGTATCGTAGACAATGGTGATCTGGTCTTCTTTATAGTTCTGGGACCACTCATAGTATTTTTCTACGATCTGCATGGGATTATCTCTCCAGATACAGCCATGACTGGTTGCTATTATATCAATGGGAAGGTTTAACGCCTGGATTTCTTCCACCTTCTTTTTCACAAGAACAGAAAATGGATTTAAGATATTCGCATAATATTTCTGAGCTTCTTCCCACAGGCGGCACTGATCTGCCTTGTCATTAAACAGCTCTTCCACAGCAAAATGCTGTCCAAAGGCATCGTTGGAGAAAAGAATATTATCTCCTGTCAGATAGGTAGCCATGCTGTCTGGCCAGTGAAGCATTTTCATTTCCACAAATACAAGCTTTTTGCCGTTTCCAATATCCACAGAATCTCCGGTTTTAACCACCTGATAGTTCCATTCCGGATGGTGATACTGTCCAGTTAAGGATTTCACGCCGTTTTCTGTGCAATAGATGGGAGTTCCAGGAATCTTTTCCATCAATGCAGGAAGAGAGCCGCTGTGATCAATCTCACCATGGTTTGCTACAATAAAGTCGATTTTCTTTAAATCAATCTCTTTTTCAAGGTTGTCAATAAATTCAGTGGAGTGGGGTTTCCACACCGTATCAATCAGAACGGTCTTTTCCTCCTGTATGAGATAAGCGTTCTGGCTGGAACCGTGATTGATGGAGTAATCTGCACCGTGAAAGGATTCCAGCTCCCAGTCAATAATACCTACCCAGTTTACATTGTTCTTTACAAGTTTTTTCATCTTAAAGTCCTCCTTCATATTAAAAAAACAACTGTGAGTTTTCTGTAGATATATATTTCTCTCTCTTAGCGTCAACCGCTTTTGTAAACCTAGTATAACCCGTTAACAGAAAGAAAAATGTGATTTGAATCATTATTTTAAAGTTTCTTTTTATTTACCGGCTATTTTCAAAAAGATCCCGCAGAATATCTTTGTTCTGAATCCGAACCTTTTTATTCCCTTCCAGCATAATGGCGCCTTCTTTTTGCAGCTCTCCCAGCTTCCGGCTGATGGTTTCTCTCCGGATGTTGATGTATGCTGCGATATCTTCTCTGGTCAGTTCAATGGTGGAAAGGCTGGTACGGTTGCTTCTATATAAGATAAAACCTGCAATTCTTGCTTTGGCATCGTTGACGGATAATAACTGAACCAGCTCATTGGCAAGGGAAAGCTTATGACCAATAACGTTAAGAAGTTTAATTCCCACCTCCGGTCGTTTTAAAATCAGTTCCTGAATGTCTTTTACAGAAATCAGACAGACACCGCTTTCTCCCATGGATACCGCATTTGCTTCCAGTAAATTGCCTCCAAACAGGTTCTGCTCTCCGTAGAAATCCCCTTCATCCAGAATATCAAGAACAGATTCTTTTCCTTCTAAAGAGTAACGGTTGATTTTGATTTTTCCATATCGGATGATCATAATTTTGTCCGCTGGGTCATGTTCATAAAAGATAGTATCCCCCTTTTGGTAATCCAGATGCTGTGCTTTTGCAATTAATTCTTTTTGTTCCTCACAGGAAAGGGATTCAAAGAGGGAGATTCGTGAAGTACATAGCTGACCGTGACAATTGCAGTGGTGAGCCATAGGTAAAACCTCCTTTTGCATGATGATTGATCGTTTAAGAATTATTCTGCCCTATGGAAGTCTGAATCAGCGGAATACGGAAGTAAACCAGTGTATACCTTCCATTGATGCTTTTCAGCCGCAGACCGCACTGGTTTCCATAGGCGAGTGTTAACCGGAGGTTGGTATTGGTCAGTCCGATGTGAGAGGAGGAAATTCCTGAATTCTTTGAAAGCTTTTCTTGCAGGTCTTTCAGTTGATCAGAAGGAATTCCAATCCCGTTATCCAGAATATAAAACAGTATGGATCGTTTCAGACGTTTTACTCCCACATAGATCATGCCCTTTCCCTTTTTTTCCTTAATTCCATGATAGATGGCATTCTCTACAATGGGCTGGAGAATCATTTTTTTAATGGGATAGAGATTACTGGTCTCATCAATGCGGGAAATGATCTCAAATTGATCCTGATACCTGGTTTTCATAATGGTTAAATAAGTCTTTAAATAGTTTAGTTCTTCCCGTATCATAACGTTTTCCTGAGGATCGCTTAAAGAATAGCGCATGACGGAGGAAAGGCTGGAAACCATGGTGCTGCACGAATTTTCCGAAGATGTCAGCCTTATGGACTCCCAGTAAATGGTGTTTAATGTATTATGAAGAAAGTGGGGATTGATCTGATGCTGCAAAGCCTGCATCTTTAAAATCTGAAGTTTGTAATCCCGCTCGGAAGCCTGAACCTTTAAGTATTTCTGTTCCAAAAACAACCGTATAATATTCAGCATAATGTATTCAAACGGATTTCCTGCTTTTGCAGGCATCTTCTCAAAATGCTGCTGGGAAGCGGAAGGATCACTGAATATATCAATTATACTGTTTAAATACCGGTATTCCTTATTAGTCTTATAAAAAGCCAGCATAAATGAGAGAAAAATACCGGAAAACATAAGAAGCATATAGGTGCCGGATAGATTTCTTGTAGTCTTATAGATCTCACTAGAGGGCGTAAACGTAATATAGGTCAGCCCGTTGGTTCGTTTGGAACTTAAATAGGCTGCTTTTTGACTCACACCCTCAAATTCCATGTCAAACAGGTGCTGTTCCTCTCTGGCAGCCAGTTTGTGATAAACGGATTTCAGCTCTTTTGCAGAATCCGGAGACTTCTGATTGGTGTAGAGAATATTTCCCTCAGGGTCCATGAAGTATACGGTCTGGCTGGTGTACTGCAGCAGAGTCTGAAAGTATTGTTCCATACGGTTTAAATTATATTCAAAAGCAATCATACCCACTGGTTTTTTAGCAAAACGGGTATAAAGTCTCTGGTAGATGATCAGCGAGTCAATGGTGCCTTTGGAACGAATTGCCTTTTTATGACTGATCTCCATCCAGAAATCCCGGTTGCCGGAAGCCTGATAGGTATCAACAAAAAGTTGTTCTTCTGGAGAAGAAATTGTCTGAATTGCTCCTTTTTGAGGAAGATAAATCCGATTATTACCATTATCAAAATACACATAAATATTTTCGATATATGGATCTGTAAAAATCAGATTTTGAAAATATAGCGATAGATTTTCAATGTTTTTTAACGAATCTAAAGACAGAGCTTTTTCGTTAAATGCCTTCTTCATCTGAATGGTAACCCTTGGGTTGGAGGAGAAGAAGATATTTGCATTATCAATGTTCGAGTAAAGCAGATCCATGGTCTTCTCAAGCTGGTGAAGGGTCTGATAAGTGCTCTTTTCAATGGAGGTGGTATTTGCCTTAGAGGATTGAAAGATGCTGTAAGGTCCTACCATCATAATTGGAATCAGCAGGAGAAGGCAATTGGTCAACAGACTTTTGGTAAAAAACTTATACCTCACAGATAATCGTTTGCGTACGCCCTTTTTGGTCTGTTTCATGTTGGTTTCTCCATGTTCATCCGGTATTCCGAGGGCGTCATTCCGTAATAAGCCCGAAAAGCCCGTGTAAAGTTATTGGAGTTAATGTATCCAACCATGCTGCTGATATGATAGATCTTCACATCAGGGTCCTGTAGAAACAGAACTGCCTGTTTCATGCGCATTTTCACAAGATGATCGGAAAATGTCATGCTTGTTCTCTGTTTGATCAGCTGGCTTAAATAAGATGGATTTAAATAAAGGGACTCAGATAAATCAGAAAGAGACCCTTCCCTATAATGAGTTTTACAGTATTCCAGTACTTTTTTAATTGTTTCATCTCCGTTCTCTGTTTTCTCAGAAGCAGGCTGAATCTGGAATTTCACATCCAGTTCTTCCCGGATCAGACCAAATATTTCTTTTAATTCTGAGAAACTGGAAGGTTTCAGTGCATAATATCTCACCCCATACCGAAGCGCTTCCTGTGCGTACTTAAAATCATCATGTGCGCTTAAAAATACCACAAGCGGTTTTGTCCCTTTGAAAGAAGCAATGGATTTCGCCAGTCCGATGCCATCCATAACCGGCATACTGATGTCTGTAAAGATTACATGAACCACTTTCTCTTTCATTAGATCCAGTGCTTCTTTTCCGTTATCTGCCTGTCCACAGATCTGAAATCCTAAGTCTTCCCAGGGAAAACATGTGGCAAGCGTGTTTCTTGAATGAATCTCGTCATCCACTACCAATAATTGATACATATAATCCCCCTGCATTTCTTTCCCCATAGAATGTAGTTTCGTGTTCAGTATAACAAAGAAGAAAATTGAATGCAAGACAACCTACTATTCTATAAAATAAAGATAGTCTGGAAAAATAAAGATAGAATTTTATGATATCTACAGCCAATGGCAGATCAGTTTCAAATTTAGGAATCTATGGTAAGATAATGCAAGAACAAACAAGCACTAACTATTTCAGTAATGAGGAGGATTATGATGAAAAAGAAATGGAGTGGGGTATTTTCACTGATTACAGCGGCGGCACTTGCTTTTTCTCTGACCGGATGTAATTCATCCAGCCAGAAGGAAGAAACAACAAGTGCTCAGACAGAGGCAGAGTCATCAAAGGCTGGAAGCGCAGACAACGGGGAACAGGTTACATTAAGATTTGCATGGTGGGGCGGTGATTCCAGACATGAAGCAACGTTAAAGGCAATTGAATTATATGAAAGCAAAAACCCCAACGTAAAAATTGAGGGTGAATATCAGGGATATGATGGTTATTATGAAAAGATGATGACCACATTATCGAGCGGAACGGCTCCGGACCTCTTCCAGTTTTCCAGAGACTGGATCGGTGATGTGCAGAATGCAAAGCA
Organism: Clostridium sp. HBUAS56010; assembly: GCF_007115105.1. Lineage (GTDB taxonomy): Bacteria > Bacillota > Clostridia > Lachnospirales > Lachnospiraceae > Lacrimispora. Next base: position 84,544 of record NZ_SULJ01000011.1, on the reverse strand, counting down.
TTACATTGCAGACCTTTCCAAACTTCCGGTAGACTTAACAACCTTAAAGAAGGATACCATTGAAAAATCTGGAATGTACGATGGTGAACCAGTGATGTTCCCTTGTACGGTTGGAGGACAGGTTCTTTATATTAATACAGAATTTGCTTCCCGTTTCGGCATTGACAGCACAAAGCAGTATACCTGGGATGAGATTAAAAAACTGGGTGAAAGCATACATGCACAGGATTCAGAGTCTTACTTAATGACTGCAGATATTGACGTATTGAACCGTCTGATTGTACTGGCATATATTGCACAGCAGACAGGAGACAGCCTGGTAAACGAGGATACTTATGAGCTGAATTTTACAGAGGAGCAGATGGCAGGTTCCCTTCAGAACATATTGGATCTGTATAAGACAAATACCTTAGAACCATTTGGTGAAGCGGCAGTCTTTGTAGGTCAGATGGATCAGAACAACAAATGGGTGAATGGAAAGGTTGGAATGCTTCTTGACAATACCGGTTCCAGTCCTAAATATGAATCTTCCACATCCAGTGACATTGATGTTATGAAGATTCCGGTTATTGAAAATGCTGTGTCAAGCGGTGTTGATTTCTCCAGTAATATGGGGCTTTGCATTAATGACAACTCAAAGAATAAAGAAGAAACTGCAAAATTCTTAAACTTCCTGCAAAATGATCCGGAAGCGATTGAGATCTTACAGACAACAAGAGGCTATTGTCCCACTGAAATAGCAGAAAAGACTCTGGAAGAAAAAGGTCTGTTAAATATGACCCAGAAAAAGGCAGTTGCTCTTTGCCAGCCTGATTCTTATAACATCAACACAATCAGTGCCAACACAGAACTGGAAACCATCCGAAAAGATGTAATCCAGGAAGTTATCTACGGAGATCTCACTCCGCAAGAGGGAGCCAAATATATTGTTGACCAGTATACAGAGGTACTTTCCTCATTGAAATCAGAGAAGTAACTGGCAGCAGGAACGAAATAAAGGGATACTGGATTCTGCCTGAACAGACATGTGGAAGGCCGGTATTCCTTTTTTGATGGAGGAAATACATGAAAAATCAATATGCAGCAAGTGCGGGTGTAAGAAAATACCCCAAAAACTGGAAATGGGGACTGGTTTTTATCTTCCCATGGTTAATTGGATTTGCGCTTCTTCAGGCTTATCCCCTGTTAATGTCGCTCTATTATTCATTCACAGATTTTTCTATATTAAGTGATGGAAAATGGGTAGGATTAAAAAATTATGTTAACTTGTTTAATAAGGACAAATATTTCTGGAAGTCCTTTTTCATTACGATAAAATATTCCCTGCTGTCTGTTCCCATGAAGCTGATCATGGCACTGGCAATTGCAATGGTTTTAAATATGAAATTAAAAGGAATTAACTTTTTCCGTACTGTTTATTATCTTCCTTCCATTATGGGAGGCAGTGTGGCAATCTCCATTCTCTGGAAGTTCATGTTTATGAAAGAAGGTATGGTAAATAAAGCACTGGCTGTCATTGGAATTCCATCCGTAGACTGGCTTGGCAATCCTAAGATTGCGCTTGTTTCCATCAGCCTTCTGGTTGTCTGGCAGTTTGGTTCTTCCATGGTATTGTTTCTGGCAGGATTAAAAAATGTTCCAACAGAACTTTACGAAGCCGCTTCTGTAGACGGAGCCAGCAAATGGAGACAGTTCTGGAAGATTACACTTCCTATGATCACTCCGATTGTGTTCTTTAACCTGATGATGCAGATTATCCATGCCCTTCAGGAATTTACTTCTGCCTTTATTATTACCAATGGAGGCCCCAACCATGGAACTTATTTAATGGGAGTAAAAATCTATGAAGACGCATTTCAGAATTTAAAAATGGGATATGCTTCTGCGGCATCCTGGATTTTATTTTTAACAATTCTGGCAGTTACCATGGTTGTGTTCAAGTCTTCGGATGCATGGGTATTTTATAATGACGGAGGAACAGACTGATGAAAATGAGAGATAGAAAAAATTTAGCTGCATACGGCATCCTGATCTTTATCGGTATTTTTATGATTTATCCGTTAATCTGGCTGTTCTTTGCAACGTTTAAAGAAAACCAGGAACTGTTTGGAAAGATGGACCTGTTTCCAAAGCATTTTTCCTTTGATCCCTTTAAAAAGGGCTGGAGAGGAAGCGGACAGTTTACTTATACCAGTTTTTATTTAAATACGTTTAAGCTTGTTATTCCCACGGTAGTATTTACTGTTTTATCAACGGGAATTGTTGCTTACGGTTTTGCAAGATTCCGTTTTCCGGGAAAGAAACTGTTTTTTCTGTTGATGATTTCCACGTTGATGCTCCCCGATTCCGTGGTTATTATCCCAAGATATGTGGCATTTAATAAATTTGGCTGGGTGGATACTTATATGCCATTCTGGATGCCGGCGATTCTTGCCTGTTATCCATTCTTTATCTTTATGCAGATTCAGTTTCTCCGCGGAATTCCAAGAGAGCTGGATGAATCCGCATATATTGATGGCTGCAACCCATTCATGGTATTTGTTAAGGTACTGTTTCCGCTGATGAAACCGGCACTGTTTTCCGTAGTAATCTTCCAGACCCTTTGGAGATGGAATGATTACTTTAACAATCTGGTTTATATCAGCAGTGTGAAAAATTTCACATTATCTCTTGCCCTAAAGATGTCCATTGACGGTCAGGGATCATCCACTCCGTGGAATCAGGTACTGGCGATGTCATTTGTATCTATGATACCACCGATACTTCTTTATTTCTTTGCACAGAAATACTTTGTAGAAGGGATCACTTCAGGAGGTGTGAAAGGATAATGATGGCTGATTACAGTTTTCAAACAAGGGAAGATATGGCAAGGAGTCTGCTTACATTAATCAGACCTTTGAAAAAACATTACAGTCCGAAAAAGGCATATTTAAATATTGGAGCAACAGGAGTCCATTATGGCAGCAGAATTGCTGCCATGGAAGGCTTCGCAAGAATACTATGGGGGCTTGGTCCCCTTTTTTCCCAGTTATGCTCCTATGATGATGAGGAAATCCAAACAGAAGGAAAAGAGTGGAAAAACCTGATCTTACAGGGAATAATTGCAGGAACTGATCCAGAAGGGGACGAATACTGGGGAGACATGGAGGACTACGATCAGAGAATTGTAGAGGCAGCCGCCATTGTGGTTCTCTTTTTGTTAAACAGAGACATGTGGCACGGATTGAAAGAACAGGAGAAATTCAATCTCTATCAGTGGCTCAATCAGATGAATGGCTGTGAGATGCCAAAGAACAACTGGCGGTTCTTCCGGGTGCTTGCCAATGCTTTATTTGAACTTCTGGGCCTGCCTTCCTCTTCTGAGCGTTTTTCTGAGGACAAAAAACTCATTGAAGACTCCTATCTGGAACATGGCTGGTACGTGGATGGGGGCAAGGATAAGATGGATTATTATATCGCATTTGCCTTCCATTTTTATGGACAGATTTATGGGACTTTCATGAAAGAAAGAGATCCGGAGTGGGCAAAGGTATTGCAGAACAGGGCAGAGGCATTTGCAAAAGAGTTCTTATATTTCTTTGCCAATGACGGAAGCAGCATTCCTTTTGGAAGAAGCCTGATCTACCGGTTTGCCCAGGGCGCATTCTGGAGCGCTTTTGCGTTTTGCGGATCTTCCGGCACTGATACCAGTGTGGTGAAACAGATATTTGTAAACCATATGGAGGGCTGGTTTAAGAAACCAATCTTTGATCAGGCTGGAATCCTGACAATTGGCTACTCTTACCCCAATATGATCATGGCAGAACATTATAATGGTCCGGGTTCTCCTTACTGGTCTTTAAAAGCATTTCTTATTCTTGCCCTTCCAAAAGATCATGAATTCTGGAAGGCAGAAAAGAAAGAATTTCACTATGAAACTCATAAAAGGTTAAAAAGTCCTCATATGATTATCACTCATGGAGCTAATCACAGTGTCATGGCATACCCGGCTGGTCAGCATTGTCCTGGAAATCATGGTCATATTTCGGAAAAGTATGAGAAATTTGTCTACTCCAATCAGTTTGGTTTCAGCATATCCAGAGGTTATGAGTGCAACGATGGAGCATTTGACAATACCATTGCTTTTTCCCATGGAGGGGAAAACCGGTTTGTCATGATGCAGGGGTGTAAAAAGTTCCTGGTAGAAGAGGACTATTTAAAAACCGTCTATGAACCTGTTCGTGATGTTTGGGCAGAAAGTATTATTATTCCCTGTTCTCCATGGCATGTCAGAATTCATAAGATTACCTGTGAGGCAGAGATTGATATCATTGACGGGGGATTCAGCATTCAGGCAGAAAGCAGCACAGGTATAAAATACTCCCAGAGTCAGATAAGAACCAATCAATCATCTGCAGAAGCCAGATTACCATGGGGAATCTCTGCAATGGTAAGTCTGTCAGGCGGAGCACCGGAAGTAATCCAGTGCTTTCCAAATACCAACGTCATGCACTCCCTTACAGTCATGCCCCTGATTCGTCATCACCTAAAGGCGGGTAGCCATGTACTGGTAAGCTGTGTGTTTGGAGATGCTTCAAAAGAAGCGAGTACTTTTTATGAAGAACGTCCGGAAGTAGAAATAATTAAAAATGGAATTGTTGTGAAATATAAAGAAAAAGAAATCACAGTAAATGGATAAAATCAGGAGGAAGCGGGATGAGAGCGGAATATCAGGATTGGGCTGCAAAAGCAGAAGCCCGTATTATGGCAAAACTGAAAAAGGTGGCACAGCGCAGTCAGCATAAGATTCCCTATACGGCGGAAAACGGCATATTTGACGACTGTTCCGGAGAGAAAATCGGTTGGTGGACCAATGGATTTTTTGGAGGAATCATGTGGTTTTTATATGACCGGACCGGAGATCAGACCGGACTTGGCAATGCTCTGGAAATTGAAGAAAAACTGGATGAAAATTTTCTTCACTATGAATATATGGATCATGACAACGGATTTAAATGGCTTCCCACCGCAGTGGTGAATTATAAGGCAACTGGATCAAAACATGCCCTTAACCGGGCGCTTCTGGCGGCATCAAATCTGGCGGGAAGGTACAATTCGGCAGGACAGTTTTTTAGGGCCTGGAATGACCGGGGGGAGGAAGATCACAGGGGATATGCCATTATTGACTGTATGATGAACCTTCCTTTGCTTTACTGGGCATCAAATGAGACAAAGGACCCAAGATTTTATCAGATGGCAGTGAGCCATGCGGATACAGCCATGAGAAACTTTGTCAGAGAAGACGGGTCCGTTGCTCACATCGTAGAGTTTGATCCGGTAAATGGCGGTATGGTAAAAAGCCACAAGGGGCAGGGATATGCAGAAGGTTCTTCCTGGACCAGAGGACAGGGATGGGGCATCTATGGTTTCACCCTCAGTTATAAACACACTGGAAAAAAGGAGTATCTGGACACTGCCTGCCGTATTGCAGATTATTATGTGAACCATATTCCGGAAAGTGGATTAATTCCCATTGATTTCTGCCAGCCTAAGACCTGTACCTGGGAAGATTCCTCTGCAGCCGCACTTGCTGCATCCGGTCTTCTTGAACTGGCTGCCTGTCTGGAGGAAAAAGACAAAAATATCTATGAAGATGCAGCCCTTGATCTTTTAAAAACATTATCTGAAAAGAGATGCCAGTGGGGAGAAGATGTGGATTATTTTCTTGATAAATGCTCTGCTTCTTATAAAGAAGCAATTCACGAATATCCGATTATCTATGGCGATTTTTATTTCATAGAAGCAATTTTAAAAATCAATGGCCATGCCGTAGATATGTGGTAACTATTAAAATCAGCAGAATGGAGAAAAAACATGCAAAGACCAGACACCAGTGAAATCAGAACGAAGCTGGATCTTGTAGTTAATAAATTGCTGCATCTTGGCGAAACAGAAGCAGTTCTGGCAGAGGAAGACCGCAAAGAGTCTGTAGGATATTTTAAAAGAGACTTTGGAATCAAAGAATGGGACTGGCCCCAGGGCGTAGGGCTTTACGGTCTTGCAAAGATGGAGAAAATTGAGGAAAAAAAAGCTTACAATGATTTTTTGTATCAGTGGTATAAAGAAAACATAAAGGAAGGTCTTCCTTCTAAAAACATCAATACCACAACTCCCCTTCTGGCTCTTGCAGACTTAAATGAATCATGGAAAGACAAGGAGATGGAGGATCTCTGTCTTAGCTGGGCACAGTGGCTGATGAAATGCCTTCCAAGAACGGAAGAGGGCGGATTCCAGCATGTAACCAGTGCCAATGGGGACCGCCTGGGTGTCCGGTTAAATGAAAATGAGATGTGGATCGATACTCTGTTCATGACCGTATTATTCCTCACAAAAATGGGACTGAAATACAACAGACAGGACTGGATTGATGAATCATATCATCAGGTTCTCATGCACATTAAATACCTGTATGATAAGAAAACAGGACTGTTTTATCATGGCTGGACCTTCCAGGAGCGAAATAACTTTGGCGGAGTATTCTGGTGCCGGGGGAATAGCTGGTTTACAGCCGGAATCCTGGAATACATTGATTTATTCCAGGGAACCATGAATGTTGCAATCCGGCAGTTTGTGACAGATACTTATAAAGCCCAGGCAAAAGCTCTTATTCACTTACAGAGCAAAAGCGGTCTCTGGCACACGGTACTGGATGACCGGGACAGCTATGAAGAGGTGTCTGGCTCCGCAGCTATTGCAGCAGGAATCTTAAAAGGCATCAAGATGGGAATTCTCGATGATTCTTATCTGGAGTGTGCCAATAAAGCCATTGCCGGAATCCTTAACAACATTGATTCCGACGGAACGGTCCTCCATGTGTCTGGCGGAACAGGTATGGGATATAATAAGGATCATTATAAAAACATTCTGGTTGCGCCCATGGCATATGGACAGTCCCTGACGATTCTTGCGCTGTGCGAAGCCCTTACAAAATAACAGGCAAAACATAAAAGCCCTGCAGAGGAAGAAGTTACTCACCTTTGCAGGGCTCTTTCAGGAAAAACGGGAATGGCATTGCATAAAGGAGCTAATTTGGCTATAATGGGGGGAATATCATAAGAATCTGCAAACCAGGGCATGTCATGAACCGGCATTTTCATACACACCTGGATAAAGGATGAAAAAGAAAGGTTGTTATTATGTATACGAAACAGAATCTCTGGCAGGATATGAAAACCATGGGAATTGTACCTGATGATACGTTGCTGATCCATTCGTCCATGAAATCCATTGGGCAGGTAGCAGGAGGCGCTGAAACGGTATTGGATGCTTTTATGGAATATCTCACAGACGGTCTGCTCATTCTGCCGACTCATACATGGGCAACAATGTCAGCGGACCATAACATTTATGATCCGGCAAAGGAACCGGCTTGTGTTGGGATTCTGCCCAACCTGTTTTTGAAAAGAAAGGGAGTGGTAAGATCTCTTCATCCGACCCATAGTGTGGCGGCATTTGGGAAGGCTTGTGAAACGTTTGTCAAAGGGGAGGAAACCTGTTCTACTCCATGCGAACCAGGGGGAAGTTATGACCGTTTGAGAGAGCTGAATGCAAAGATTCTGCTTCTTGGGGTTGGGCATGAGAGAAATACCTTTATCCATTGCGTAGAGGAGCTGTTAAATGTACCTGAGCGCTTCACCAAGGACCCGGTCCATTTTGAGATTGTCATGCCTGACGGGACACGAAAGCCTTCTTATGTGCATCGACACTACAATCCTCTTACAGATCATATATCAGAAGCTTACACAAAACTGGAGCAGGCTTTTTACGATAGAAATGCTGCGAAAAAGGTTTCATTTGGTGATGCGTCCTGCATCCTTTGTGATGCCAACAAAGTGTATGAGGTTACAAAAGAAATTTTGTCAAATCAGATCAACTGTCTCATGGAACTGGATGAGATTCCTGTAAAATGGTGGAAGAAGGAGCAATAACCTATAATTTCAAAGTTTTGCTCCATCAACAGACACATTCAGATTCTCTTCTTCTAGTGGGTAATACAATGGGAATTTAATTCCGGCTTTTTCATACACAAGCTTTTCAGATCCCAGGTATTTGATTTATATAGTAGTTTTACCGGACAGACCGTTCTTTGACGGATCTGTCCTTTTGTATTTTTTTTCAAGATCGTGACTTCCTCTGAATGTTTCTGATCTCAATAAGACATTTCTTTTTCTCACTGACAAAATTCCTTGATAAAATCATAAAAAAGTTTTACACAGTTTGGCATGGGGCGATTGTTGGCGGTTGCAAGATAGATATTTCTAGATGCATCCGGATGATTCAGTTTGATTTTTTTTATATTATATCGATCAAGCAGTTCCAGGTCAGGTACAATTGCAATGCAATGATCAATATCAGTGGAGATCAGTCCGGCAATCGTAATTTCCTCATTAAGGTAACTTTGCGTCTGAGGATGATCTCTGCAGCCATCAAATAGTTTATCAATTACATTCTGGATTTCTCCCACAGCCTCCGAGTATTTTATTAAAGGATAAGGTATTAATTGTTCCATTTCTACTGAATCATAAACAGCCAGGGGATGCTGATCGGATACGATACAGATCAGTTCCTGCTTTAAAACAGGTAAAAATGTAATTTTAGGTTCATTAGAAATATAAGCGCAGAGACTGATATCAATGTTTCCGCTTTTCAGTTCGTTAATACTATCCTGTGTATTGTATTGTTTCAAATTAATCGCAATATTTTTGTATTCGGAATGGTGATTAAAACTTTTAATTAATTGGGGAACGAACTGATAACCTAAAACAAATAAAAAACTCAGATCAATATAGCCGGCATCATTATATGCAAATTGCTTTAACAGCCGGTCGCCGTTTTCAATTTCTTTAAACCCTTTTGATATATAGGAGTATAACATTTTTCCGTACTTACTTAGCTTTACATTGCGTCCGTCTTTTTCAAAAAGCTTAACCCCATATTCTTTTTCCAGTGAAGCAATTGCATGACTGAGACTTGGCTGGGTTATGCAGAGATATTCCGCAGCCTTTGTATAATGCTGAAAACTGGCTAATACAGAAAAGTAATAAAGATTATTAAAATTCAAGTCTTCCCTCCTGACATTGCTGTTTTGACTATTATATCAAAAAATACAAGAAAAATAAAATTAAAATAGAAGTATTTTTAATATATTATTGAATCTCAACTCTGATCTATAGACAATATCAATAAATATAGGGCAAATTTCACATTAGTTTTTGAAAATGATGTATGGTACTCTAAGGATAGATAAGAAAGGAGACCATCAGAATGAATTACGAGGAAAAGTTGAAAAACGCCGGATTTACGCTTGCAGGGAAAAAGGCACTCCATGCACGCCCCTTTGAAAGTGCTGTTCGTACAGGGCAATTGGTTTTTGTCTCAGGACATGCGGCAAGAGTGAATGGAGAGCTGATTCATAAAGGAATTGTAGGAGGAGAGGTCAGCCTGGAACAGGCACAGGAAGCAGCCAAAGCAGCATTTATAAATTGTCTGAAGGCAGTTAAGGATTTAACCGGTGATTTAGATGAAATTGTCAGGATTGTAAATATCAAAGGGTATGTGGCAAGTACCCCTGAATTTAAGGATCAGCCCCTTGTTATAAATTCCGTTTCAGACCTTGTAAATCAGGTGTTTGAGGAGGCTGGAAAACATAGCCGTGTAGCAGTTGGGGCAGCTTCACTTCCTGGAGGAACATCGGTAGAAGTGGAACTTATTGTAGAAGTAAAATAAAAAATCAGAAATATATAAAAAAAGGAGAATCTTCATGAAAGAAATGTCAAAAGAAATGCCATTGGGAGTAAAGCAATTATTAACCACCGTTACCCATTTAAAAGAAGGCGAAAAGGTTCTTGTTATAACCGATGATAATAAGAGAGAGATCGGAGAAATGGTTTACAAATATGCAAAAGACTACTTTGAAACAACAATGGTAGTAATGCCTCCCACTGCCGGACATGGCGCGGAACCGACAGAGGCAATTGCAATAGCGATGAAAAATGTAGACGTTGCATTTGGCTGCACCACCATGTCATTGATGCACAGCAAGGCACGCATCGAGGCGTGTAAGGCAGGCAGACTCCGTTGGGTCGGAGTGCAGGATTACACACTTGATATGTTTGAAACAGGAGGCTTGACGGCTGATTTTGATGAAGTAGCAAGAGTAATCAACCGGGTAGCTGAAAAATTCCATGGAGAGACCTTTACCCTCACTTCAGAAGGAGGAACCAATTTAGTCTGCAGCGTAAAGGGACGCAATGTGGTGATTGATTACGGAACATCAATCCATCCGGGTTCTGCTTCATTTCCGCCCAATGCTGAGGTTGCTTTAGGACCGGTGGAAGGAAGCGCCAATGGAGTTATAGTCATTGATGGAAGTATTCCTCACCCTCAGCTGAATCTGATTGAAGAACCCATTTATCTGGATGTAAAAGATGGAATGATCGTAGCCATTCGCGGAGGAAGAGAAGCAGATGTTCTGCGTAAAATATTAGAGGATTATCATGATTCTTCCGTATATAATGTGGGGGAACTTGGGCTTGGGCTTAATGAAAAAAATGTTCTTTGCGGTCATATGGCACCAGATGAAGGCTCCTTTGGAAATCTTCACATTGGAATCGGAAAGAATTTAATGTTTGGGGGCCATACCGATTCCCCATTACATATGGATCTTGTAATGAAAAAGATCACTTGTGACATTGATGGACTTGTAATCATGAAGGACGGAGAACTTCTGGTATAGGAAACCAATCTTATTTGAGCCTGGGCAGTTCGCTCAGGCTTTGATTAAAGTTACAGGTGTAAAGCTTTTATGCGGAGTTTATTAAGCTTTCAGAGGGGTATTAACATGAAAAAAACATGGGTAATGGTATTGGGGTTGTTTATGATTATTTTCCTTAATGGCTGTTCAAAAACTGTGTCTGGCCAGGCAGAAAGCCAAAAACGTATTATAAGTGTTGCAACGGTCCAGCCGGAGGGTCATCCAATCAGCTTTGGCTTACGGGCTATGAAGGATTACATAGTGGAGCAGATGGGTGATTCTGTTGAGGTGAAGATTTATTATAACGGAATTATGGGAGGAAACAGTGAAGCGCTGGAACTTCTTCAGATGGGGACGTTAGACCTGGTTGCTACAAGTGGAAGTAATTTAGAATCCTTTGATGACAGCTATAAAATCTTTGGGCTGCCTTATTTGTTTCGTGATGAGGAAAGTTTCCGGAAATGTATGAACGATGAGGTATTTAAAAATCTGATTTATAACTGCACTGCTGATAAAGGAATCCGGGGAGTTGCGTGGTTTGCCAATGGAGTCAACAACATATACGCTTCAAAACCAATTCATACACCGGAGGATATTAAAGGGCTTAAAGTAAGAATTCAATCCAGTGAGGCCAATGTGAAATTTGTTCAGAAATTTGGTGCGGCAGCAGTTGTTATGGTATATGGAGAAGTATACACAGCAATGCAAAACCACGTAATTGATGCGGCAATGAATCCGGAGATGGCGCTGATCAGCATGAAACATGGGGAAGTTGCCAAATATTACAGCCGTACGGAACATCAGATTTTTACAGATATGCTGGTGGGTAATACGGGATTTCTCGATTCCCTGTCAGAAAAAGAAAAAAAGGTTTTATATGAATCTTTTCAAGTTGCTACAAACGTCGAATGCGAAGAATGGGATAAGCAGATTACTGACTGTATTGCAGAGGCAGAAAAAATAGGAGTTGAATTTATTGAAGTGGATAAGACTCCGTTCGAAAATGTACAAAAAACGGTGCGGGAGGAATTGCTTGCTGCAACTCCGGTACTACAGCCACTTTATGACAGACTGCAGGAAATACAGGAGGGAAAATAGGGTATGCGCACAATTTTAATACTAAAAGCATGGTTAAATAAAATTTTAAGCGGTACGGTAGCGTTACTATTTGCCTTTATGTCGTTTTTGGCAATCTATCAGGTATTTATGCGTTATGTCATGAAAAATCCATCTACCATGTCAGAAGATATCCTTAGTTATTCTTTTGTATGGATTTCTTTACTTGCAACAGCCCTGGTATTTGGGGAACGTGAGCACATGAATCTTACGTTCTTTCTGGATAAGTTTTCACCAATTATAAAGGTATTGCTGTCGATACTGTCTGAACTTCTGGTAATGGCTACCGCATTCGTGGTCTTGCTTGTAGGAGGAATGAGTTTTTTAGGAGTTGGGGCAATCCAGGTATCACCAACGTTGGGGATCACCATGGATGTGGTTTATCTCATATTGCCTTTCAGCGGCATACTGATTATTTTGTTCAACTTAATTAATATTGCAGAGCTTATTGCAGCTTACAGAGCAAAGGAGGATAGATAAGGCCATGGGAACAGCCGCAGCAAGTATTTTAATCTTTTCAATTCTTGTGATCCTGTTGTTAGCAGGAGTACCGATTGGTATATCGTTATGCGTTGCGTCTTTGACCGTTATCGTCCAGTCCTTGGGCTTTAGCGGAGCAGCTCCGGCTGCCGCATTAAAAATGTTTCAGGGAATCAATATTTTTACCTTACTGGCAATTCCGTTTTTCATACTTGCAGGAAATATTATGAATAAGGGTGGAATTGCCATACGTCTGATTAATTTTGCAACGGCTTTGACCGGGAAAATTCCCGGTTCGCTGGCACACACCAATATTGTGGCAAATATGCTGTTTGGTGCCATTTCCGGTTCAGGAACAGCAGCAGCGTCTGCCATGGGCTCTATCATTGGTCCGATAGAGAAAGAAGAAGGATATAATGAAGATTTTTCGGCTGCTGTGAATGTGGCAACTGCACCTACCGGGTTACTGATTCCGCCTAGTACGGGTCTGATCACATATGGCCTTGCCAGTGGGGGAACTTCCATTGCAGCATTGTTCCTCGGGGGATATATTCCCGGCATTTTGTGGGGGCTTAGCTGTATGGTAATTACATATGCATATGCAAAGAAACAGAATCTTGTAAGCAAAAAAGAGATTACTTTAAAAAAATTTCTCAATTATACCCTGGAAGCCATTCCAAGTCTTTTGTTAATTATTATTGTAATCGGCGGAATCTGTGCCGGAATATTTACTGCAACAGAAGCATCTGCGGTGGCGGTTCTTTACAGTCTGATTTTATCGGTATTCTTTTACAAAACGATTAACATAAAAGATATTTACACCATTTTGGTCAACAGTGCTAAAATGTCAGGTATCATCATGTTTCTGGTAGGCTCCTCTAATATTATGGCATGGGTAATGTCGTTTACAGGCATTCCGGATGCGATTGCAAGCGTTGTGCTGTCTGTATCAGATAATCGGATTATTATATTAATTGCCATTAATTTACTGCTGCTTTTCGTAGGGACCTTTATGGATCTTACCCCTGCAATCTTAGTTTTTACACCTATTTTATTACCTATCTGCCAGCAGTTAGGTATGTCACCGCTTCATTTCGGAATAATGATTGTCTTTAACCTTTCCATCGGATGTATCACTCCTCCGGTAGGAAACATACTGTTTGTGGGAATAAAGATAGCCGGAAGAAAGCTGGAACATGTGATGCCTATCTTGTTAAGATTTTATGCGGCTATTTTCGTCATACTGATGTTGGTGACGTTTGTTCCGGGGCTGTCAACCTTCATACCTGGTCTGGCTGGTTATAAGTGAGATTTTTGCTGGGCCTAACAATTATGGAAGTAAAACTAGAACTGGTCAGGACATTTCCTGATCAGTTTTTGTAAGAGTTATATAATATTTCAGGATATTTTCCAGACCCAATTGATTCGATCTGTTGCGGGAGGAAGGTCTGGGCATTGCAAAAGAAGTAAGGGGTTACAGATAAGGAGGTCAATAAAATGGGTTTGGCTACATTTAAAGGCGGTATCCATCCCTATGATGGAAAAGAACTGTCGGAAGATAAATCAATCATGGTGGTGCATCCAAAGGGAGAGATGGTTTTCCCCTTATCCCAGCATATCGGTGCACCGGCAAAATCTTTGGTAACAGCAGGGGAACAGGTGCTGGTCGGTCAGAAGATTGGGGAGGCGGATGGCCTTATTTCTGCCTGTGTGATTAGTTCTGTTTCGGGGAAAGTGAAAGCGATTGAATCAAGAAGGGTTGCAAATGGAACCTTAATTCCTTCTGTGATCGTTGAAAATGATGGTATGTATCATGTGGCAGACGGCTATGGCAAAGGACGTGATTATAAAACCCTGTCAAAGGAAGAAATCAGGACCATGATAAAGGAAGCAGGAATCGTAGGTCTTGGAGGCGCCGGCTTTCCCAGCCATGTAAAGCTGGCGCCCAAGGATGAATCTAAAATTAATACGGTCATTGTAAACGGTGCGGAGTGCGAGCCGTATTTGACTTCCGATTACCGTCTTATGCTGGAAGAACCGGAAAGCATCATCAAAGGACTCAATATCATTCTTCATCTGTTTGAACGGGCGAGAGGAGTCATCGCCATTGAAAGCAATAAGCCGGAAGCTGTTAAGCGGCTGACAGCGCTTGTAAAGGATGAACCAAGAATCACGGTCTGTCCCTTACAGACAAAATATCCACAGGGCGGTGAGCGGACCCTGATTTACGCAGTTACAGGAAGAAAGATTAATTCCTCCATGCTTCCTGCAGATGCAGGCTGTATCGTAGATAATGTGGATACGGTGATTTCTATTTATAATGCAGTTGCAAAGGGAATTCCATTAATCCGCCGTATCATTACGGTGACAGGGGACGCGGTAAAAAATCCTGGAAATTTCCATGTAAGGACTGGAACCAGTTATAGGGAACTTATAGAAGCCTGCGGTGGTTTTCGCATCGAACCCCAAAAGATGGTCTCCGGTGGACCTATGATGGGGCATTCCCTGTTTGATATAAATATTCCAGTAACAAAAGTTTCTTCTTCCCTGACCTGCCTGACAAAGGATGAGGCAGTAAAGCAGGTATCTGACGCCTGCATCCGGTGCGGAAGATGTGTAAATGTGTGTCCTGGAAATATTGTTCCTGTGATGCTAATGGAGACTGCAAAGCGTTTTGATCTGGAACAGTTTGT
Source organism: Clostridium sp. HBUAS56010 (assembly GCF_007115105.1). Lineage (GTDB taxonomy): Bacteria > Bacillota > Clostridia > Lachnospirales > Lachnospiraceae > Lacrimispora. The sequence continues at coordinate 69,463 of NZ_SULJ01000011.1, read as the reverse complement.
AAAATTAAACGGCATGGAATGCTGTGAATGTGGTTGCTGCGGCTATATCTGTCCGGCTGAAATCCCTCTTACCCAGGCATTTAAAGAGATGCGCAGACAAGTGGCGGCAAGCAGGCAGAATGCAAGGAGGAAACCATGAGTGATTTGCTGAACGTATCGTCATCACCTCATATAAGAAGCCGGGTTACAACCAGAAATCTTATGCTGGATGTTGCCATTGCCATGCTTCCGGCGGCAGGGTATGGAATATATCATTTTGGAATAAAGGCGGCACTGGTTTTGCTGGTCAGTGTTTTGGCCTGTGTTCTCAGTGAATATGTATTTGAAACTCTGATGAAAAAGCCCATCACAGTAAGTGATGGAAGCGCACTGGTGACAGGAATGATTCTGGGCCTTAACATGCCTCCTGCCATTCCATTATGGATCCCCTTTTTAGGAGGTGTATTTGCTATCATTGTGGTAAAGCAGCTCTACGGAGGTCTTGGCCAGAACTTCATGAATCCTGCGCTGGCAGCAAGATGCTTTCTGATGATTTCCTTTGCGGGAAAAATGACGGATTTTACATATCGTGATGTAGTGGCAGGGGCGACGCCTCTTGCCGCACTTAAAGCGGAACAAAACGTTAATATTACGGCCATGTTTATAGGAAGGATTTCAGGAACCATTGGAGAGGTGTCTGTCATAGCACTGCTCCTGGGTGCGGTTTATCTTTTGTTTAAAAAGGTGATTTCCATTGAAATTCCGGGGGCTTATATTCTTACTGTTGCAGTTTTTGTCTTTGTGTTTGGACATCAGAATATTCCGTATGTGCTGGCGCATTTATGCGGTGGCGGTCTTATTTTTGGGGCATTTTTTATGGCTACGGATTATGCGACTACCCCTGTTACTCCAAGAGGGAAAATCCTTTTTGGCATTCTGCTGGGAGTGCTGACGGGCCTGTTTCGTTTATTTGGCAGCACTGCGGAAGGTGTTTCCTATGCGATTATCATTGGCAATATTCTGGTACCTTTGATTGAAAAGGTTTCTCTTCCTGCAGCATTTGGAAAGGAGGGGAAGGTGAGATGAAAAAGGCTGGGTATATGAAAGATGCAATGGTTTTATGTCTAATCACTCTGGTATCTGGTTTTCTGCTGGGCAGCGGTTATGAGGTTACCAAGAGGCCCATTGAACGGGCGACCCAATCGGCAAACCTGGCGGCGTATCAAAAGGTATTTCCTGAAGCGACGGATTTTATGACGAATAATGAAATGATAGCTTCTGTGGAGGCATGTAATGAAGAACTGCTTTTACAGAAATTAGGAAAGGTGGCTGTGGAAGACGCTCTTTTGGCTATGGATGAAGGCGGGACTGTCCTGGGATATGTGGTCATTTCACATTCTGACGACAGCTATGCAGGCCGCCTGAAAATTTCTGTAGGGATCAAAAAGGACGGAACTATAAATGGCATTGAATTTCTGGAAATCAGCGAGACACCCGGACTGGGGTTAAAGGCCAGGGAACCGGATTTTAAGAATCAGTACGCTGGGAAGAAGGAGGAAGCCTTTATAGTTACAAAATCCGGAAATGCCGTTGAAGGGGAAATCCATGCCATCAGCGGTGCTACCATTACATCAGGCGCGGTAACGAATGCGGTCAATGCTGCATTGTATTACGTCCATCACAGTATAGACCGGCAGGAGGAGAAATGATGAACAACAAATGTATGGAACGTTTATTTAACGGGATTGTAAAGGAAAATCCCACATTCATCCTGATGCTTGGCATGTGCCCGACTCTGGCTGTTACCACATCGGCGGTAAATGGTGCAGGCATGGGGCTTTCCACCACCGTGGTGCTGCTGTTTTCTAATATGCTGATATCAGTTCTCCGTAAAATCATTCCCGACAGGGTGAGAATCCCAGCTTATATTGTTGTGGTTGCGACACTGGTTACCATTGTGCAGCTGTTTTTGCAGGCTTATGTCCCCGGCCTGTATGCTGCACTGGGAATTTACATTCCTCTAATTGTAGTAAACTGTATTATCTTAGGAAGGGCAGAATCCTATGCGTCTAAAAATGGTGTTTTAGAATCCACATTTGATGGCATCGGAATGGGGCTGGGCTTTACCATTGCCCTTACCTGCATAGGCCTTGTACGGGAGTTGTTAGGCTCGGGAGCTGTATTCGGAAAGGCCGTCATACCAGAGGATTTTCATATTGCTATTTTTGTTCTGGCCCCCGGTGCGTTCTTTGTATTGGCTGTTTTGACCGCTCTTCAAAATAAGTTTAAGGCACCTTCTGCGACCAATGGCCCGGTTTTAAAGTCTGAATTGACCTGCAAAGGGAACTGTACTGCCTGTAGCTTTAAGAAAAAAACCAAGACGGAATCCGCAAAGGAACCGGCTAGTGCAGGTGATACGGTTTCTGGAAAAGAGAAATAGGAGGATGGATTGATGAAAGAATTGTTATTGATTGCCATTGGTTCAGCCCTGGTCAACAATGTGGTGCTCAGCCAGTTTCTCGGTCTTTGTCCGTTCCTTGGGGTATCCAGGAAAGTAAAGACCTCCGCCGGCATGGGCGTGGCTGTTATTTTCGTCATTACCATTGCGGCTTTTGTTACCAGTGTAATTTACAGGGGGATCCTGATGGAACTTCACCTGGAGTTTTTGCAGACAATCGTTTTCATTCTGGTCATTGCAGCCCTGGTCCAGTTTGTAGAAATGTTTTTAAAGAAGTCCATGCCTTCACTTTATGAAGCATTGGGAGTGTACCTTCCTCTAATTACAACCAATTGCGCAGTTCTGGGTGTAGCTTTAGCCAACGTTCAGAAAGGGTATGGTATTCTGGAAAGTGTTATTAACGGTGTGGGTATTTCCGTAGGCTTTACCATTGCCATCATTATGCTGGCAGGTGTCCGTGAGAGAATTGAGTACAATGACGTTCCTTTGTCTTTTAAGGGATCTCCCATTGTCCTGATTACCTCGGGCCTTATGGCAATCGCATTTTTTGGATTTTCCGGATTAATCAAATAAGGGGGAGACGAAAGCATGGTAACAGGTATTGTATTAGCGACGGCAGTAGTGGGAGCCATTGGTATTTTCACCGGTGTGTTCTTAGGGCTTGCCAGCGAAAGATTTAAGGTGGTTGAAGATGAAAGGGAGCTTCTTGTTCGAAACCAGCTTCCGGGTAATAACTGCGGTGGCTGTGGATACGCGGGCTGTGACGCTTTGGCTAAGGCCATTGTATCGGGTCAGGCAGCGGTTTTTGCCTGCCCGGTGGGCGGTGCCCTGGTGGCAGAGGCAATTGGAACGATCATGGGCGTTAAGGCCGGTTCCCTGGATAAGAAAACTGCCTTTGTAAAATGTAAGGGAACCTGTCATAAGACAAACCTTCAGTATCATTATTACGGAATTGAGGACTGCCGGATGCTTTCCGTTGTTCCCGGCTCTGGGGAAAAGTCCTGTGTTTATGGCTGTAAGGGCTATGGTTCCTGCGTGAAAGTCTGTGAATTTGACGCCATCCATGTGATTGACGGGATAGCAGTGGTGGATAAGGAGAAATGTGTGGCATGCGGCAAATGCATGTTAGCCTGTCCAAACAATCTGATTGATCTGGTCCCCTATAAGGCGAAGCACCTGGTTGCATGTAATTCTAATGATAAGGGAAAGACAGTAAAAGCAAAGTGTGAAGTTGGCTGTATCGCATGTATGCTGTGTACAAAGCAGTGCGAATATGATGCCATTCACATGGACAATAACGTAGCGGTAATCGATTACGGAAGATGCACGAGTTGTGGAAAATGTGCGGAAAAATGTCCGGTAAAAGTGATCCTGTAAATAAAAAGCGAGTTCTACTATAAGGCACAACTGACATATCTACATTGCTATTAATTCATGGGGAGTTTGTGGAGGAGGCGGCATAAAAAGTACTTCCCCCAATTGTTATGACTGCTGCATTGTATTCTGTTATGTGCTTGTGTTATAATGCGTTTACAAGGAAGGCGTGATGACATGTTAATAAATGATGCCTTGAAAATGTTATATAAAGAGTGCCAGAAAATGGAGCCGGGAAGTCAACACTATATGACATTTCCAAGATTCCAGCATATGCCCGGAATAAACACGGCTGGAATTCTTAAGATGTTTGGGGAGTGGCTTCCATACATATGGGTGGAGGGTTCTGTCCTTCCATCATAAGGTGGGAGGTGGAGCGGATGAATTTTGATTTCAAAGGAGATTTCATAAAAACAGGCCGGTGTGTTTGAGACCTTTCACACCTAAACAAAACTTAATCCAGGTGTATTTTCTATCAGTTTATAGAGAGTTATTTCCTCCCTTTTCAGGGCAGGGGATGACTCTTATTTTTTATCGAAGTTTGCTCTGGTTTATACAGAGGTTTTTGGAAAGCGGGATTTATATGATTCTGTTGACTTGTTTGGAGGTTCTGATCCGGCTCAATATAAGGAATTAAAGGAAATCTTTGATCTTTACCAGAGAATAGGAGGTTATCCCTCCGTAATTAATATATATTTAGAGCATAAAGGCTTTGAACTATGTGATGTGGAACTGCGGCGTTTGTTGGAGATTTTTACCAATGAATCTAAACAGTATTTTGATGATGTAATGGAGACAAATACATTTGAAAAATTGTTCCATGGGATTGCAGTTACTCTGAAAAAAGAAAAAGAGGGTATAAGAGACCTGGTTGAGGATTTAAGCAAGATCGTGTATAAGGAAGAAAGTGGAAGATTTACGAAAAAGATGATCAACCATGCAATCGGTTGGCTTCGGGCTACCCACATAATTGCTTATGCAAGCAAAAGCATAGATTGTGATTATTTAAACATTAAAGAGAATGCCAGATTTTATTTTCTGGATATAGGAATTGCACATTATTTTATTGCCAGAGCTGGTGCTGATGAGGCAACCATAAAAGGAATTTTGGCTGAAAACTTTGTTTATTTTTCCTTGCTTAGACATATCTCAAAAGATATTGCGGGAAACCGTGGTTTGCGTGGTATGAAAAAACAAAGGGTGATACTTATGGGGGTGTGGCAGGAAAGATAGAAAAAAAACATGTATAAATTTGGGCAATTTTAATAAATTATTATTTAGAGTATCGTTAAGTTTAGAACGAACATATTTTTCTTGATTGATACTTAGACGGTTGTTTTTACCAGACAAAAAAATTGTAACTGTCTGATAAAAAGAACGGTCAATTATGTTTTAAGTTTATGGGGGCAGTAAATAAAAGGGGATTGCGAAAGCAAATGCGTAGTGTTATACTGTATAAGTCAAAATAAGCAGTGCAAAGCGGTAAATATCCATATTTTTCAGAAACTGTACAAAAACTGTACATAAGTTACCGTAACAAAGCTTTTTTGAATCACCAAGGTTGCAAAATTCCTTGTAAAACCAAGGGATTTTACAAAAAAAGAAAGTGTGTTCGAAACCTTCCACACTTAAAACAAAACTAAAGGAGAAGTCAATATGAATTTTAAATCCTCAGGAAGAACCTACTTTATGGTTTTTTCCGCAGCCATTGCAGCCATCTACACTGTGCTGACCTTAATCTTTGCACCAATCAGTTTCGGTCCAATCCAGTTCCGGATTTCAGAAATCCTTTGTATCCTTCCCTTTTTTACACCCGCAGCAATCCCAGGTTTATTTATCGGCTGTCTGTTGTCTAATTTCCTGGCTGGAGCGGCAACGCTTGATGTGATATTTGGCAGTCTCGCCACTTTAATTGGAGCCATTGGTTCCTATCAGCTTCGGAAAAAACAGTGGCTGGTATGCCTTCCACCAATTATTGCCAATACCATTGTGGTTCCATGGGTACTCCGGTTCGCCTACGGTTCACAGGACCTTATCTGGTATGCCATGATTACTGTTGGAATAGGAGAGATTCTGGCAATTGGTATTTTGGGTAATGTATTGCTTGGTGTTTTAAAACGCTACAGGCATACGATTTTTGGACCGTTTTTATCAGAATAGATCATTCTTATTGATAGAAAGCCCCTGGTTGTCTGACATGACCAGGGGCTTTCTATTATCCATTTATAGATAAACTGGTATAGTTACAGTGAAAAAATAATATTTTATAAAGTATAAAACATGTAACCAGAATGTAACCATCTATGTTTATAATTAGAATATTACATGAGGACAGGGATGGAAAGATGGCAGTTGGAAGATTAAGTGGAGTCAATGAGACAGACAGGTATTTGACAATAGCAGTAGATTCTTATGAGAACTGGAATATTAAGGGCGTGATCTTTCAAAGCGGCAGTTCCCTTGGGGTTCCATTTAACAGTTTTACAGAAATGATGATTTATATGGACCGGATTTTTGATGCGATAGAAGGTCCGAGGCAGACTTTTGAGACACGCAGTCTGCCGGGAGCCAATCCTTTGGAATTTCCTATGCAGAGGATAAGGCGGGAGCGTCATACAGGAAATCTTAATACACTTTATATTTATCTCAGGTTTCGTTACCATGCAAGCTGGCAGGGAAACATATTTTGGAATCATGGATTGTGCAAAGAAGCATTTGAAAGTGAACTGCAGTTTATTCTGCTGTCGGATGCTATTTTAAAGGGAAATAAACGAGAAGTGAACCGGGCTGCCCTTGCTTTAAATAACCCTGCGTGTTCCTATAATGAACAGTGGAAGCCCAGCGAGAGTTATATGGATATTGATATGGGGCAGGAATCCCCACCCGTATTTGGCATCTGTCTTGATAAACTGGTATGCACCGAGGCAGGTCCGTTGCTGCAGGCAGTTGGAAGAAATGCCTCATTTTCCGTAAAAGTGATGTTTCGGGAACACTTTACCTGGCAGGGGATTCTATACTGGCGTGAAGCAAGGGTACAGCAGCAGTTTCGTAGTTTTAAAGAAATGCTGTGCATGATTTCCGGTGTTCTGGAGGCTATGTTAGTCTCTGGGAGAGTTCTGGAAGCGGACGGTTTCTGATAATCATGTCATAAAAAGCACTTTACAGGTCATAAAATCTGTAAGGTGCCTTTTTTTGATTGGGATTCTACAGTAGATTTTCTGTATGCTTTCTTATATAATAGAAGAGAAAGCAGTTGACTTTCGAAGAAAAAAGCAGTAAAAGTAAGTGAAAGTATTAAGAAATGCCGAATACAAAATTAAGGATGGAAAAGACATGTATCAGATTGATTTTAATAAACCACAGGCAATTCATTTTATTGGAATAGGTGGAATCAGCATGAGCGGGCTGGCAGAGATTCTGATTGATGAAGGATTTACGGTAACTGGATCGGACGCTCATGAATCAGATCTAACCCGCCATTTAGAAGCAAAGGGTGCAAAGGTGGCATACGGACAAAGACCGGAGAATATAACAGAAGGAATTGATGTGGTGGTTTATACAGCAGCCGTACATCCGGATAATCCAGAGTTTGCAAGAGCCAGCGAGGTGGGACTTCCCATTTTAAGCAGAGCAGAACTTCTGGGACAGATGATGAAGAATTACGCAAATGCCATTGCTATCTCAGGAACTCATGGAAAGACTACAACCACATCCATGATTACTGAAATTTTATTATCTGCGGACACAGACCCGACTATCTCCGTAGGAGGAATATTAAACTCCATCAACGGGAATATAAGGGTGGGAGGACCAGATCTTTTCGTAACGGAAGCATGTGAATATACCAACAGCTTCTTATCCTTTTTCCCAACTACAGCAGTGATACTAAATATAGAAGCAGATCATCTGGATTTCTTTAAAGATATAAAAGATATCAGGAATTCCTTCCGCCTTTTTGCACAAAAGGTTCCAGAGAATGGATTATTAGTTATGAATCAGGATATTGACCACATGGAAGAGATCATTGAAGAACTTCCCTGTAAGGTGGTCACCTTCGGAAAAAGCCACAAAAGCAGGTATCAGGCGGAGAACATCCGGTTCGATGATCTTGCCAGGGCAACATATGATTTAAAGATTGATGAAGTTATGGTAGATACGGTTGTTTTAGGCGTTCCGGGAGAACACAATGTGTATAATTCTCTGGCGGCAATTGCTCTTTGCTCCGAACTGGGAATTACCCTTGAGATGGTAAAAAAAGGATTAAAACGGTTTACCGGAACAAACAGACGGTTTGAAAAAAAGGGAGAGATAGCAGGCGTTACAATCATTGATGATTATGCACACCATCCACAGGAGATAAAAGCCACCTTGGAGACTGCCAAACATTATCCACATAAAAAACTCTGGGTTGTTTTTCAGCCCCATACTTATACCAGAACAAAAGCCTTTCTGGATGACTTTGCGCAGGCATTGTCACTGGCTGACGAAGTGGTGCTGGCAGATATTTACGCTGCACGGGAAACCGACAATCTGGGGATCAGTTCCAGGGATATTGTGGAAAGAATCGAGAAAAATGGGGTAAAAGCTCATTACATCCCTTCTTTTGAAGCGATTGAAACATTTATTTTAAATAATTGTATACACGGTGATTTGTTGATAACTATGGGAGCTGGAGACATTGTAAAAGTGGGAGAAACTCTGTTGGGATTGTAGTTATCCACATTATCCACATAGTTTTCAACATTTTATGTTAAGAAACTATGTGGATTTTTTGATTTACATAATTTGAAGTCTCACAATTTGGAAAATGTCGGTTTTATCAGCAAATCGACATGATAGGAAGAGGAAATCCGTATTATGTATACCTGATTTCCACATTATCCACAATTTCCACAATTTATTTGGTGGATAACTGCCCCTATTTTCTTTTCTCCGTACCTGTGTTATGATAAGAACATGATAAAAAGGTGAGGTTATGGCAGTGAATGTGAAGAGTAGTTTAAGGGTCCGTGCAACGGTGATATCCAACGATTTCATAGATGAATATATGGCTCAGGCCAACGGAGAATACATCAAAGAGTACTTGTTCCTTCTGCGTCATGAAGGAGAAGACGTAACGGTATCCATGATCGCAGATGCACTGAACCATACAGAGGCGGATGTGATGCGTGCGCTGAATTATTGGAAAAAGGCGGGAGTACTTGCTGAGGAAGCTGTGAAGAAATCTGAGGCTTCTCCGGCAGTTTCTGAGACCGCCTGTTCCGGAAGCGTGGCGGCGGCACCTTCTGTTCTGAAAAAGACGGAGACACCGGCGGAGCGTCCCGCTTATACCCCGGAGAAGATCAGCGGACTTGCAGGAGATGAGGATTTTTCCCAGCTCCTTTATATTGCCCAGAAATATATGAATAAGGTTTTTACACAGAGAGAGTGTGAAGTCTTTGCCTATCTTTATGATGGGCTTCATATGCCGGCAGAACTTCTTGAGTATCTGGTTGAATACTGTGTACAGGCGGGTCACAAAAGCATTCGCTATATTGAGACAGTTGCCATTAACTGGCATGAGAAGGGCTTTAAGACTGTTGAAGAAGCCAAGGGGAATGCCGTTTCTTTTACTAAGGACTATTATGCAGTTATGAGAGCTTTTGGATTAAGTGACAGGAATCCTGGTGATATGGAACGGGGATTTTTAGAGCGATGGTTTTCTTCTTATGGTTTCACCAGGGAGATCGTGATTGAAGCATGCAACCGAACTTTGTCAGCAACCAACAAACCCAGTTTCCAGTATGCAGATAAGATCCTGGAAGGCTGGAAGAAGGCGGGAGTCCGTACGATGACAGAGGTTAAGAAGCAGGACGAGCTGTATGCAGACCGTTCAAAGAGCGGAGAATTCAAAAATGGAAAGAAGCCGGGAACAGAGGGAGGATATAAGCAGTCCCAGTCCTTTAAGGGAAAGAGCAGCCAGAATCAGTTTCAGAACTTTCCTCAGAGGGAGATTGATTACGATGCCCTGATTCTTGAAGAACTAACCAAACAGTAATCGTGTTACAGATCGAAAGATAGAACGGAGGTTATTATGGCACTGAGCAATTCACAGTACGATGCCATCATGAGGGCTTACGGGCAGCAGCAGTTTAAGAACCGTCATGAACAGGAGGAGCGGGTTGCACAGGTATACCAAAAGGTTCCGGTCATAAAAGAGCTGGATCAGTCCATCAGTTCAAGAGCTGTTGCCTGTGCCCGCAGACTTTTAGAAGGGGATAAGGGAGCGTTGAATGAACTGCGGGAAGAGATTGCAGACTTAAGAGAACAAAAGGGGGTGCTCTTAAGGTCTGCAGGTTTTGCCCCGGATTATATGGAGATGCGGTACCGGTGTGGGGACTGTAAGGATACAGGATATTCAGACGGAGTTAAATGTCACTGTTTCCGCCAATCCGAGATGCGTTACCTCTATGCCCAGTCAAACATTGAACAGATCGTGACAGTGGAGAATTTTAATACATTTTCCACAGAATATTTTGACGACACCAGGGTGATTCCCCAGTTAAACCGTACCGTTAAGCAATACATGGCACAAGTGGCGGAGACCTGCAGGAATTTTACCAGAGAGTTTTCCACAGAAGGCGGGAACCTGCTCTTTACAGGTCCGACAGGAGTTGGAAAGACATTTTTGACAAACTGTATTGCAAAAGAGCTGATTGACCAGTACTATTCGGTCATCTATTTATCCGCCAACGATCTGTTTGAAGTTTTTTCCAAGAACCGGTTCGATTATCAGGATGAAGAGGACATGAAAGGAATGTACCAGTACATTTTAGATTGTGATCTTCTGATCATTGATGATCTTGGAACAGAGCTGAATAACAGCTTTACATCATCAGAGCTTTTTTACTGCATCAATGAACGGCTTAATTCCCGAAAGTCAACCATTATATCCACCAATCATCCCATCAATGAATTGCGGGACCGGTATACAGAACGGGTAACATCAAGGCTGATCAGCCACTATACGATCATCCCGATTTATGGAGACGATATCCGCATAAGAAAGAAAGCGAAAAGAACCGATTAACTTGACTAATTCTGTACATAATGTTATAAAATAAATGTTACTTTGTATTTAGATACGTTGGAGGAGAAAAGAATGCTTTACGAAGAGAAAACGATAGAGACCATTCCAGTTGGTCCCCTTGGCCTCATACCCTTAAAGAGCTGCAGGGAATTAGGCAGAAAGGTGAATGATTATCTGGTTGAATGGAGGCAGGAACGCGAGAGCGAGCATAAGTCTACCATTGCTTTTTCCGGTTATCAGAGAGATACCTATCTGGTGGGAGCCAGTACGCCAAGATTTGGAACTGGAGAAGCAAAAGGTACATTACAGGAATCCATTCGTGGAGATGACTTATATGTTATGGTTGATGTCTGCAACTACAGCCTGACCTATTCTTTGAGCGGTATGACAAACCATATGTCTCCAGATGATCATTTCCAGGATTTAAAGCGTGTAATCGCTGCAGCGGCAGGAAAAGCACGCAGGATCAACGTAATTATGCCTTTCTTATATGAAAGCAGACAGCATAAGAGATCCAGCAGAGAGTCCTTAGACTGTGCTCTTGCTCTTCAGGAACTGGTGAACATGGGAGTGGAGAATATCATTACATTTGATGCTCACGATCCCAGAGTACAGAATGCCATTCCATTAAAGGGATTTGAGACAGTACAACCCATCTATCAGTTCATCAAGCATCTGTTGAAGAATGAGAAAGAGCTGGAGATTGACAGCGATCATATGATGGTGATCAGTCCGGATGAAGGCGGTATGGGACGTGCTGTGTATTTTGCCAATGTGTTAGGTCTTGATATGGGTATGTTCTACAAACGCCGTGACTATACACAGATTGTAAATGGACGCAACCCGATTGTTGCCCATGAATTCCTGGGAAGCAGTGTGGAAGGCAAGGATGTAATTATTGTTGATGATATGATTTCTTCTGGTGAGAGCATGCTTGACGTTGCCAAAGAGTTGAAGAGAAGAAAGGCAAGAAAGGTATTTGTGTGTGCAACCTTTGGTCTGTTCACCAATGGCCTTGCCAAGTTTGATGAATATTATGAGAATGGTTTTATTGACCGGATTCTTACAACCAATCTTGTATATCAGACTCCGGATCTTCTTTCCAGACCTTATTACATTGATGTGGATATGAGCAAATATATTGCATTGATTATAGACAACTTGAATCATGATGCTTCTTTAAGTGATCTGTTGAATCCTACAACAAGAATTAACCGGGTACTGGAACGTTATCGTTCTGGTGACAGGTAATCTGGGGGACGAATGGAACGATTATCAAAGCGTAATCTGGTTTTAGTTGGTCTCACACTTTTCTCCATGTTTTTTGGGGCGGGAAATCTGATTTTTCCGCCCTTTTTAGGTTCACTGGCAGGAACACATACATGGATTGCCATGGCTGGCTTTGGATTAACTGCTATTGGTTTTCCCGTTCTTGGAGTAATTTCAGTCGCAAAGGCAGGAGGATTTTATCAATTGGCAGAGCGGGTTCATCCAAGGTTTGCCTTTGTTTTTACCTTGCTTAATTATCTCTCCATTGGTCCGTGTCTTGCCATTCCAAGAACAGCCAGTACATCCTTTGAGATGGCGGTGGTTCCGTTTCTTGGAAAAGGGGAATATCCGGCAGCTCCGTTTCTTTATTCCGCTGTATTTTTTGCAATTGCCTTTTTTATTTCATTAAATCCAGATCAGTTGACCAATCGGTTGGGTAAGATTTTAACCCCCTGTCTTCTTATTCTGATTGCTGTGATTTTTTGGGGAATTGTAATTTTTCCGCCGGGATCTTATGGCGTACCGGATGTCATATATACCGCTAATCCTTTGATGAAGGGATTTTTAGAGGGGTATATGACCATGGATACACTTGCCGCCCTCACGTTTGGAATCGTAATATCTCTTAATATCCAGGCGATCGGAGTGAGAAAAGAGTCGGTTGTGGTAGGCGAAACCATAAAGGCCGGTCTGATTGCGGGTGTGATTCTGCTTCTTGTATATGGAGCGTTGGCTCATGTTGGTGCTGCCACCGGGGGTGCCTTTGGTTCCTTAGAAAATGGGGCACAGACACTCAATCAGGCAGTGCGTTACCTGTATGGCAATGCCGGTCTGATGATTCTGGCGGCTATTTTCTTCATTGCCTGCTTAAATACCTGTATTGGGCTGATCAGTTGCTGCAGTAAGTATTTTTGCACGATTATTCCTCAAATTGGATATCGGGTATGGGCATTGATTTTTGCTCTTATAAGTTTCCTTATTTCCAATATTGGATTGACAAGAATATTAGAAATCTCAGTTCCGATTTTAAATGCTCTCTATCCCGTGGCAATCGTACTAATCCTTCTTTCCTTTGTATTCCACAACGGAAAGCGCTGGAGAGGAGTTTACTTTTGTACCATTAGTCTGACCGGGGCAGCCAGCGTGCTATTATCTCTGGAACAGGCAGGATTTGCATTGTTACATGGCACTCTTGCAAAGCTTCCCGCATATCCCATTGGATTGGGCTGGCTTGTTCCTGCTCTTTTTGGTTGTATAATCGGATTGCTTTTTGATATGATGAGAAGTAAAAAGACGGAAAGACATAGAACTGCATGACAAAAATAAAATATGCCCTGGCTGGATCAGAAGATCCCGTTGGGCATATTTTTTCTTATATTTCTACCAGGTGATAGGGAATCAGGTTAGCTGTCAGCATCTGTGCTTCCCTCTGATGGCAGGTGAATATAATTATTTGATCTGTATAGGTGCCAATCAGCCATTTTAAGGCGGTGCGCAGCCGGTCATCATCATAGAGAACAAAGCTGTCATCAAAGATTAAAGGCATACGTTCTCCGCCTTCCTGAATCAAGGTGGCGGCTGCAAGACGGAGTGCTAAATATACCTGGTCCATGGTTCCGCTGCTGACCTGCTCTAAGGGAACCAGTTTGGTTTTTGTATTTAAAAAGACATTTAAATTTTCATCCACACTCATACTGGTATAGATTCCTCCCGTAATGCCCGCAATTAAATCAGATGCCGTCCGGTTTAAATAAAGACCAAAGGAATCCCGGATAGAGGAGGAGAGATTGATCATAGTCTCCAGAGCCAGATCAATGGAGGTGATCTCTTCACGAATCCGGTCATTTTCCTCCAGGATATGTTTCAGCCCTTCCGCCTGAGTCTTACAATTAGAAAGGTGTTCTAACTTCTTTTCAAGCTCCCATTGGTTTTTCTGCTGTTTTTCAATGGATTCTCCACAGTCATCCTGCCTTTTTTGCAGTTCCTCAATTTCTTTTGCCTTTTGGCTGACAGCGGCTTCTGACTTTACAACAGCCGTACAAAGTCTGGTGAATTCTGTCATTCTGCTCTGAAATGCCCTTATTGCTTCTGTAGAAATCTCTGTATTGCCAAGGTGTCTGGAGAGAATTTCCTGGAGAATTTTAGCGCTCATCTCCATATCCTTTTGATTGTGCTTCAACCGGAGAAATAAAATCAGTCCGATCAAGTAAAAGATAATTGCTGCGCCCAAGATAATTCCCATAAGCAGGAACAGATCCAGACCGTAATAAGAGGTAAGGTAATTGGCTTCTCCCAGATAATACAAAAGCCCCATTCCACATAAAAGAAGAGTTGCAAGAATCAGGGAAAGGACGGAAAATACCTTTTGAGGTTTTTTTGTGCAGGCTTCTCTGGCTTCCATATACTCATCAAAGTTCTCCTGAGCCTTTAAGGAATAGGCATTAATGGAATCCTGGTCCGTAAACTGGTTACTGCTTAATACTTGTCTGCCTTTCGCAGCTTTCTTGATCAGTTCTTCCTTCTCCTGCTGTTGTTTTTCCAGAGTGCTTTTTACTTTTGTGCGAAGAGTATGAAACTCTGTAATCTGATTTTCATATTCCGGAGAGGAAATTTCCTTTTCTGTATTGCGGATTTCGCTTAATAACGAAGTATAGGTGCGTGCTGCTTCTGGGACCATCTGTGATTCCAGTTCCTTTTTCTGGGATTTTAATAATGCAGCAGCTTTTGTAACATTAAGGGCAAGATTTCCGCTATTGTTCAAATTGGCAATGTAATTTTTCAGTTCAGAAACCATGCCTTCGTCTGTTGCACTTTTTAACTGGCTTATACTGACGGTATTGATATAGGCAGTTTCACTGAGACCGCATAAAAGATCATCTAAAAAAGCTTTGGTCGGTTCAACTTCCCGTCCCGCTGTTTCATCTACAATCTTAAATTCCTTTTTATTCTTCTGAAAGGTCCGTTCAATCCGGTAAATGTGTTCTTTGTGTTCCAGACGAATCTGACCTTCATAGGTTTGGCTGTTCTCCCAAGGTTCATATTTGTGGTAAAGGTCGTTTCTGGAGACTCTTCCCCGCTGACGCTCGATGCCAAAAAGCATACCTCTGATAAATGTATGGATTGTGGATTTGCCAGCTTCATTTTTTCCATAGACAATGTTAAGACCATCCCCAAAGGTTAAATTCCTGCCATGGAATTTTCCAAAACCATTGATGTAAATATCCAGTATTTTCATGGAATTAACTCCTTTCGTCTGTGGTACGAAGCAACGCGTTAATGCCGTAATAGAGTGCCTTTTTCTCTACCGGGCTCATCTCTGGTTTTTGGAGAGCCTGAATGTAAAATCCGATCATATCACTGGAATGCTCTGCAAAAAGAGCAGAAAAGTCATACTGAGGCTCGGATTCATCCACAATCTCCATAATCTTAAACCGTGCAGAGAGCATGTTAAGATCAAAAGAGATATCAGGATCACGCATGCCCTTGATGCGGAAGCGGAAGATATTCTCTGGACCCCGGCTCTGGATTTCCTGTGTAATCTTCATAGCCAGCTCCGTATTGGTGGTAGCGGTTGTTACGTTAACGGCAAGAGAGATATACTGGAGTTTTGCAAGAGGGACAAACTTGAGAGAGGTTATCATGCGGGTTACCTCATTGATTTCTCCCACCATCATACCGTGCTGTCCGGATTCTGTCTTATCAAGAGGCTCTAAGGAGCCGGCGTATGCCATCCGGTTCTCAATCAGCACTTCAGGGCGATGGACATGTCCCATTGCAATGTAAGAAAAGTCCAGGTTTGCCATGGCACCCTTATCAAAAGGAATATGGTTTGCATCTCCTCCATGACCCAGTAAAATGTGAATCCGCCCGTTATTGGGTACCTTGATGTGGTCCAGACGGTTTTCAAAGATCTCGGCAGAGTAGTAGCTGAAACCATAAACCTCCGTATTGATCTCTTTAAAATACACACTGTCCAGTTCTTCGCTCATAAGATAAGTCACGTTAGGTGCCCAGTCAAAGCTTAATATGGCGGAGTTTTTACGGATGCGGTCATAGTTGCCGGCGATGATGACCACATGAACGGCAGGAATGGTGGAGAATAAATAATTTACTTCTTTTAAATCTCTGGCAAGAGGCTGCCGGTGGAACAAATCACCGGAGATCAGAAGACAGTCCGCTTCCAGGTCTTTTGCCTGGTTTACAGCCTTTGCGAAAGTTTCCTTAATATCCTGGCACCGTTCCTTACTCCAGGGCTTGTCGCTGTCAGGACTCATGCCCCAGTGGACATCTGCAATATGTATAAATTTCATTGTCGTTACCTCGCTGGTCCTATGTATAAAGATACCACAAATCCCCCGCCTCATTTAGCAGGGAACTTGTGGTACAGGCTTAAAGTTCGCAGTTGTTAACGGTTCTTGGGAATGGAATTACATCACGGATATTAGCCATTCCGGTCAGGTACATTACGCAGCGCTCAAAGCCTAAACCAAAGCCTGCATGGCGGGTTGAACCGTATTTTCTAAGATCAAGATAGAAATCATAATCTTCTTTTTCAAGTCCAAGCTCGTCCATTCGTGCAACGAGTCTGTCATAATTATCTTCCCTCTGGCTTCCGCCAATTATTTCACCGATTCCAGGCACCAGACAGTCCACAGCAGCAACTGTTTTGTTATCTGGATTCATCTTCATATAGAAAGCCTTAATTTCCTTTGGATAATCTGTAACAAAAACAGGCTTTTTAAAGAGCTGCTCCGTTAAATAACGTTCATGCTCTGTCTGTAAATCACAGCCCCAGAATACTTTATAGTCAAACTCATCGTTGTGCCTGGTGAGAAGCTCTACGGCTTCTGTATAGGTAACACGGGCAAATTCAGAATTAAGGACATGATTTAAACGGTTAAGCAATTCCTTGTCAACAAACTGGTTAAAGAAATTCATCTCTTCCGGAGCGTGCTCAAGAACATATCGGATGACATATTTAAGCATGGATTCAGCCAGCTCCATGTCATCATTTAAATCAGCAAAAGCCATCTCCGGTTCGATCATCCAGAATTCGGCTGCATGACGGGTAGTATTGGAGTTCTCTGCACGGAAGGTAGGTCCAAAGGTATAGATGTTGCGGAAAGCCATGGCATAGGTCTCTCCGTTTAACTGACCGCTTACGGTTAAGTTTGTAGGCTTGCCAAAGAAGTCCTCAGAAAAGTCCACCTTACCGTCTTCTGTTTTAGGAATATTATTAAGGTCCATGGTAGTTACCTGGAACATCTCACCGGCACCTTCGCAGTCACTTCCAGTAATAAGGGGGGTATGCACATAGACAAAGTCCCTCTCCTGAAAAAACTGATGAATGGCATAGGCGATTAAGGAACGTACCCGAAAGACTGCCTGAAAAGTATTGGTTCTTGGACGTAAATGAGAGATTGTCCGTAAATATTCAAAAGAATGACGCTTTTTCTGAAGAGGATAATCCGGTGCAGAAGCACCTTCTACTGTAATCTCATCTGCCTGAATCTCAAACGGCTGTTTTGCATCGGGAGTTGGAACCAGAGTACCCTTAACAATTACAGCAGCACCGATATTAAGCTTGGATATTTCGGAAAAATTCACCATGGTATCGTGATAAACTACCTGGAGTGTTTCAAAATAAGAGCCATCGTTTAAAACAAGAAAGCCGAATGTCTTGGAATCTCTGAGATTTCTTACCCAGCCACCGACTGTAACTTTTGTATTGAGAAATGAATCCCGGTTTTTATATATTTGTCTTACTGTTGCTAAATCCATAATTGCGTCTCCTTTTAATATGTTCGCATACTTATTAAGATTATACTGTATTTTTAGACTTGATTCAAGGGGGCAGGAAGTAAAAACGTTAAATAAGTCCTAAAATGTAAAGAAATGGTATAATGCACGAAAAATGTCGGAAATTGCACAAAAAAAGAAGAAGTAAAATGAAATATTTGTTCACTATTTTTGGGAAGTATGGTATAATGTAGAAGCAATAAATACACAGCAAGAGGTGATAACGTGATTAAAAAAGAGATGATTGCCATGCTTTTGGCAGGTGGACAAGGAAGCCGTTTAGGTGTACTGACGCAAAAAGTTGCCAAACCAGCAGTATCCTTTGGCGGCAAGTACCGTATCATCGATTTCCCGCTTAGCAACTGCATTAATTCAGGGGTGGATACAGTTGGAGTTCTGACTCAGTATCAGCCGCTGCGTTTGAACACTCACATCGGAATCGGAATCCCCTGGGATTTAGACCGTAATGTGGGCGGTGTTACCATACTCCCTCCTTATGAAAGGAGCAAAGGAAGTGACTGGTATACAGGAACAGCTAATGCAATCTATCAGAATCTGGAATACATGGAGACCTATAATCCGGATTATGTACTGATCCTTTCCGGGGATCATATTTATAAGATGGATTATGAAGTGATGCTGGAATATCATAAAGCCAATAATGCAGATATCACCATTGCTGCAATGCCTGTACCAATTGAGGAAGCAGGCCGGTTTGGAATTTTGATTGCTGATGAGAATAATAAAATTACAGAGTTTGAAGAAAAGCCCGTGGAGCCAAGAAGCAACCTTGCCTCTATGGGAATCTACATATTTAGCTGGAAGGTATTAAAGGAAGCGCTGATCCGCATGTCTGATGTACCTGGCTGTGATTTTGGAAAACATATTATCCCTTTCTGTTTTGAAGAGGGAAAAAGGGTATTTGCTTATGAATACAACGGCTACTGGAAAGATGTGGGTACCCTTGCTTCCTACTGGGAAGCCAATATGGAACTGATTGATATCATACCTGAGTTTAACCTTTATGAAGAATACTGGAAGATTTATACAAAGAGCGATATCATTCCGCCTCAGTATGTTTCAGAAGATGCGGTGATAGAAAGAAGTATCATCGGCGAGGGCACCGAAGTCTATGGAGAAGTGAGAAACTCTGTGCTTGGTCCCGGGGTAGTTATAAAAAAAGGAGCAGTTATAAAGGACTCCATAATTATGAGGGAATGTGTCATCGGAGAAGGTGCTGTGATTAATAAATCCATTCTTGCTGAAAATGTAAAAGTAGGACAGGGAGCAGAGCTTGGCGTGGGAGAGTACCAGAAGAGCCGGTATGATCCAAAGGTTTATCAGTCTGATCTGGTCACTGTTGGAGAAAATTCCATAATACCAGAACAGGTAAAAGTGGGAAAGAATACAGCAATTGTAGGGAATACCACACTGGAAGATTATACAGAGGGGCAATTGGCTGGTGGAGATTATATCATAAAGGCAGGTGGTATGCGATGAGGGCGATAGGAATATTATTAGCGGGTGGCAACAGTAAGAGAATGAGAGAACTCTCCAGCAAAAGGGCCATTGCAGCCATGCCTATTGCGGGAAATTACCGAAGCATAGATTTTGCACTCAGCAACATGACCAATTCCCACATTCAGAATGTGGCGGTTTTGACCCAGTATAACTCACGCTCTCTTCATCTTCATTTAAGTTCATCTAAATGGTGGGATTTTGGAAGAAAGCAGGGAGGGCTGTTCGTATTTACGCCTACCATAACGTCAGAAAGCAGTGACTGGTATCGTGGAACAGCAGATGCCCTGTATCAGAATCTGACATTTTTAAAAAACAGCCATGAACCCTATGCAGTAATTGCCGCTGGGGACGGCATTTACAAATTGGATTACAGCAAGGTTCTGGAATATCATATTGAGAAGAAATCAGATATTACCGTAGTGTGTACCGAACTGCCGCCTGGAGAAGATACCACCCGTTTTGGACTGGTAAAGACAAACCAGGATGGAAGAATTACAGATTTTGAGGAAAAGCCCATGGTTGCCTCCTCCAATACCGTGTCATGCGGGATCTATGTAATCCGCAGAAGACAGTTGATTGAGTTAATCGAGAAGTGTGCAAGGGAAGACCGCTATGACTTTGTCAATGACATCTTGGTACGTTATCGGAGTTTAAAGAGAATATATGCTTATAAAATGAGTACTTACTGGAGAAATATTGCTTCCGTGGAATCTTACTACAGAACCAATATGGATTTTTTGAAACCAGAAGTAAGGGACTACTTTTTTCGCCAGTATCCAGATGTTTATTCCAAGGTTGATGATCTTCCGCCAGCAAAATATAATCAGGGCGCGTCGGTAAAGAACAGTCTGGTATCCAGCGGCAGCATTGTTAACGGAGCTGTTGAGAACTCTGTACTCTTTAAGAAAGCTTATATTGGTAACAACTGCGTCATTAAAAATTCCATTATTTTGAATGACGTTTATATAGGGGACAATACGGTGATTGAAAACTGTATTGTGGAAAGCAGGGATACCATCCGTGCCAATACCACCTATATAGGGACACCGGACAAGATAAAAATTGTCCTCGAAAAAAACGAAAGATACACATTATAGGAAATGTGACGGGAAGGGGTTTAACATGCAGATTACAGATGTAAGAGTAAGGCGCATCGAAAAAGAAGGAAAGATGAGGGCTATCGTATCCATTACACTGGACAATGAATTTGTAATTCATGACATTAAGGTGATTGAGGGAGAGAAGGGGTTGTTCATTGCCATGCCGAGCCGTAAGGCGGCAGATGGAGAATATCGGGACATTGCTCACCCCATCAATTCGAATACCAGGGATATGATCCAGAAGGTGATTTTAGACAAATATGAAACCACTGCCATGGATGTACCAGAAGCAGTACTTGCATAAAAAATAAGAGGTCCGCAGACAGTTGAAGGTGCTGTCTGCGGATTTTTCTATAAGAGACAAAAAAATCTATTATTTACAGCATATAGAGATTAGGGTTATAATGAATATCAGCAATTTTAGAAAGGTGTTGAAAATATGACAGTTAGAATTGGTATTGTAGGATATGGAAACCTTGGAAGAGGCGTGGAATGTGCCATTCGTCATAATCCGGACATGGAACTTGCCGCTGTATTTACCAGAAGGAAGCCGGAATCAGTAAAGCTTTTGACCCAGGGAGTACAAGTTTACCCTTATGATGAAATCGTATCAAAAAAAGATTCCATTGACGTACTCATTTTGTGCGGCGGAAGCGCAAAGGATCTGCCGGTTCAGACTCCGGAGCTGGTAAAATATTTTAATGTAATAGACAGCTTTGATACTCATGCCAAAATACCGGATCATTTTAAGACCGTTGATTCTGTGGCAGAGCAGAGTGGTAAAGTGGCAATTATATCGGTAGGCTGGGATCCGGGGATGTTTTCCATAAACAGACTCTATGGAGGTTCTGTTTTACCTGGAGGACACGACTATACATTCTGGGGAAAGGGTGTTAGTCAGGGACACTCTGATGCCATTCGAAGAATCCAGGGTGTAAAGAATGCCAGACAATACACTATTCCTGTTGAGGATGCGTTAAAGGCAGTGCGGGCTGGAACCAATCCAGAATTAACAGCAAAACAGAAGCACACCAGAGAATGTTTTGTTGTGGCGGAAGACGGCGCAGACCTGGAACGAATCCGCCAGGAGATTGTAACCATGCCTAATTATTTTTCTGATTATGACACTACGGTTCACTTTATCAGTGAAGAAGAGCTTATGAGAGACCATAAGGGCATTCCCCATGGTGGTTTTGTTATCAGAACAGGTACGACCGGCTGGGATGATGAGAACAGCCATGTGGTTGAATATAGTTTAAAATTAGATTCTAACCCTGAATTTACATCGTCTGTACTGACGGCATATGCCCGCGCAGCTTACCGGCTCAATAAGGAAGGGCAGAAGGGCTGTAAGACCGTGTTTGATATTGCACCAGCGTATTTAAGTCCGTTAAGCGGGGAAGATTTGAGAAGACAACTGTTATAATAGGGCAACAGGAGGGAAACTATGGCAGCTACAAAGGAGATGGTTCTTTACTATCAGCCGGAGCATACCAAAAAGAGTGGAAATGACACCAAAGCAGCAAAATTAAAGGCAGTTCTGGTGCGAATGGGAATCCGCATTAAGAATGTTTCCGGAGATCAGATGAATCAGACAGTAGGATATCTGGCTGGATATGAAGGGTTTGAAGAAAAACCATTGGAAGCGTGCATTCCTGCAGAGGAGGAGATTCTTGTAATGAAGAACTTTTCCAACCGGCGGGTGGACGAACTGATTATGAATTTAAGACGGGCTGGAGTGCCAAAGATTGAGTTAAAGGCAGTCGTTACCGGAACCAACAGTAAGTGGACGTTCTATGAACTATACGTAGAACTTAAGAAGGAACACGATGTGATGTCCGGCAGTCAGCAGCCACAGTCAGAATAGAGAAAAGAACCTTGCATGGTACAGAAAACCATGCAAGGTTCTTTTTGGTCAGATGCATTACTGATATTCAAAAACATTTGCCCATTGAAGCAGAAGCTCTGTTTCTTCCGGTCGTTTCTTTGAGAGCTGTGCTGCAGCTACAATGGGAAGCCATGATTGTACATACTTTTTGGCAGTGCCTGTTTTGCTGCAGAAAAGATCCATGTAAAGGTCTGCTTTTCGCTGATCCTCAAGGCAGAAGAGAAGATAAGTTCTGGCTACGTCTGCACTGGCATTACCCTGAGTGGCGTGAACCCAGTCCAGAACATACATGGTTCCGTCCTCTTTGACAATGATGTTACTGGGATTAAAGTCTCCATGGCAGAGTTTCGTATGTTTTGGCATACTGTCTAAACGGGTCTGCAAATCGTAACGCATCACATCTTCCAGATCTTCACTGTCGGAGATTTGCTTTGCCATCTTATCTTTCAGTTTGTTTAAAAGAGGACATTGTTTTTCCATAATAGAAAGATGGAGTGTTACCATCTGATCCATTAATTCGTGCAGTTGATCCGGTTGCTCATCCATAAGCTGTTTTAAAGTCCTGCCCTTAATAAAATCAAAAGTAATGGACCACTTTTCTTCAAAAACTCCAACTTCCAGTACTTTAGGAACTTGAATTCCTCCTGTTTCCTCCACTCTTGCGGTGATTAATGCTTCATTGAGGACCTCGGCCTTTGGAAACCCCTTACAAAAGACCTTAATTGCTTTTTCTCCATCCCGATACACGGTTTTAGCTGCTGTTTCGGCAATTACTTCCACTTCCATTATACCTCTCCCTTCCATTTAGACTGATCTATTAATTTTAAAAGCGAAAGACTCTTACACCATAAGCTGGAAGGGGGAATTCAAATGAGTATGCCTGTTTATCCCATTCCAAAGATTCTGCTGCAAAAGAGGGCGCTTTTTTGTCCGAAGAGTAAAGACCATGGCTTTCGTCTAATACAAGTGTATATTTGCCTTTTTGGGGAACTCCAACCCGATAATCCTCCCGTTTCACCGGTGTGAAATTAAGGACAAATAGCAATCCGTTTTTGTGATTGGAACCTCTGCGGATAAAGCTGAATATGCTCCGGTCGCTATCGTTGGCATTGATCCAGGAAAACCCGTCCCAGTCATAATCTCTTTCATAAAGAGCTGGATATTCTCTATAAAGATGCAAAAGATCTCTGACAAAGTTCTTTAAATCCTGTCCCAATGGCTCACTGGCAAGATACCAGTCTAAAGCGGTTTTTTCATCCCATTCGTGATATTGTCCAAAATCCTGCCCCATAAACAAAAGTTTTTTCCCCGGATGACCGAACATAAGGGAGTATCCGACTTTTAAATTGGCGAATTTATCTTCAGGAAGTCCAGGCATTTTTTCAATCATGGAGCCTTTTAAATGGACAACTTCATCATGAGACAGCACAAGTATATATTTTTCACTGGTAAAGTATGTAAGTCCAAAGGTGATCTTATGGTGGTTGTATTTTCTAAAATAAGGGTCCAGTTTCATGTATTCCAGGAAATCATGCATCCATCCCATGTTCCACTTAAAGGAAAATCCCAAACCACCGTCATCAGGAGAATGGGTGACTTTCGGCCATGCAGTAGATTCTTCCGCAATTACTACCGCATTTCCTCCCCGTTCTTTCATAACAGTATTTAAGTGTTTAAAAAATGCGATGGCTTCCAGGTTTTCATTGCCGCCGTCTTTATTTGGAATCCACTCCCCCCTGTCCCTTCCATAATCCAGATAAAGCATAGAAGCAACCGCATCGACCCGCAGTCCGTCAATATGAAATTTTTCCACCCAGTAAAGAGCATTGGCGATAAGAAAATTATCTACCTCGTATTTACTGTAATCAAAGACCTTTGTTCCCCAGTCCGGATGCTCTCCTTTTCGTGGGTCTGCGTATTCGTAGCAGGCTCCCCCATCAAAATCAGATAATCCATGGGCATCCTTTGGAAAATGGGCGGGCACCCAGTCCAGGATGACGCCAATGCCTTTCTGGTGCATATAATCAACAAAATACATGAATTCTTTTGGTGTTCCATAACGGGAGGTGGGAGCAAAGTAACCAGTCACCTGGTATCCCCAGGAACCATCATAAGGATGTTCTGCAATTCCGAGCAGTTCAATATGGGTGTAGCCCATGGAGGAAACGTAATCGCCCAGTTCGTGAGCGGCTTCTATGTAAGTATAAAATCCGTCTTTTTCTTCCCGGTTCTTTTTCTTCCAGGAACCCAGATGTACTTCATAAATGCTCATGGGACCTTCCATGGGATCCTGCTTCCGGCGCTGATCCAACCAGGAACTATCGTTCCATTCATAACCGGAAAGATCAGAGGTAACAGAGGCGGTCTGAGGGCGGTATTCCGCTTCAAACGCATATGGGTCAGCTTTAAACAAGATCTTTCCGCTTTCCTGGGTAATGGCATATTTATAAAGTGCGCCAATACCAAGATCCGGGACGAAGACCTCCCAGATTCCGGAGTCAGCCAGACAGGTCATGGGAGTCTTATCGGAATTCCAGCCGTTAAAATCTCCTACGACACTGACCTGGCTTGCATGAGGGGCCCAGACAGCAAAATACATTCCCTCTCTGCCATTGTAAGTCTTTGGGTGAGCGCCCAGCTTTTCATAAATCTCGTAATGTTTTCCGTTGTTATAGAGATAGCGGTCTACCTCTGTAATAAACCCAGTTCCCATTTCCACTTTTTCTTCAGCCATTTGCTCACTCCTCCGTGATCTCTAAGATAGCACTCTGTGCTTGCCGTTTGCAATTGGAAGCGGCTTTGCTTCCTGCAGTTTCATTTCTCTGCTTTTAAAACGCCGCAGAAGAAACTGATAACGCAACTGTGCTGCGTTCAGTTCGTAGATATAGCAATCAATAAGTGTTGGATCTACCACATGTTCAAAGTGGTTCCTGGCAGCATCTATGGCTGTCTTGGAACATTCGATCTCATGTCTTAATCTTTGTTCCTCTTCCCATTCAGTCAGATGCTTTTTAAAGAGAATATGCTTCATTTTTCCAGCTCCGTTTCCTGATCTTTTATAGAATCCCTATAAAACTCATTATAACTGGAAAATGGCTTTTTATTCATATATTACCTGTATAGGTGGTTCTTTCCCTGCTTCTTTTAAAATCCTTAGATAATGAGAGAGGGCAGGGCGTGCAGTCCGAAAAAGCACATGAAAGCTCTGGCTCTTTCTTTTTTGGTAAAAAATAGACTAATTCTATCTTATCATTCTGTGCAGCAGGAGTCAATAATTTGATAAAAATATATCGTCAATATTACTTGAAAATATAATTATATACAAGAATAATTGTATAAATAATACAAAATAATTGAATAAGTGAGCTAATTCGTGAAAATTCGATGTTAAAAATAAAACACAAAAAATAAAAAAAACTGGTTGACATTTCCAGAAAAGCTGTGCATAATAGATTCATATTCCTGTACGCGTTCTGTGTACAGCATTTCAGATATTTTAGCTGATAATCCAGCATATTTTCCTATGTTAATTTGTATTGTTAGAACTGACATGAATAAGAAGGAGATGATATTGTTTTTAATTTTATTATACTGTTTCTGTTGGGAGCAGGTGCTTTTTTTGATGTACGGGAACACAGAATTCCTAACTGGTGGGTGCTTTTTGGCGTCCTTAACGGAGGTTTTTTGCAGATTCTAAAGGCAGGAACTGGAACCGCTGGGTTTTCATTATTGGAGCCGCTTTTTATGTTCCTGCTCCGCATGTTTGTTGTAACAGCAGCACTTTTTTTCTTGTTTTTATTTCGTATGATTGGAGCCGGTGATATAAAAATGGCGGCACTTATATGTGGATATCTTGGCTTTTCAGCCGGTGCATGGGCAATTGGAGCCGGTTTTCTTATAGGGGCATTCTGGTCCCTGATCAAAATGGCAGGCGGGCATAGGTTTCGATACCGCTTCTCCTGTCTTCACACCTATATCAGGTATGTAATCCAAACAGGTAAAATAACCGCATATTACCGCCCGGAAAGGGATGGATACAAAGATGTTATCCCTCTCGGGCTATGTCTTTTCCTTGGAACATTTATTACAGTGGTAATTTTGCGGTAAAAGGAGGTTTTTAATTGGCAGATCGAGTGATGGCAGTCTATGATGCAGATCCTTTATATGCAGAGAGATTTGCAGATTTTGTAAACAAAAGAGGTCAGATTCCATTTTCTATAATCGCATTTACAGAACTTGAAAAACTAAAGAGTTATGGAGAGGTGCATATGATTGAGCTTTTACTGATTCATGGGAAGGTTTCCAGAGAAGAGATTGCCGGGATTCGTGCGTTACAGGTGATTTTTCTTACGGAAGGAAAAGACGTACTTTATGAGGAGTCTGAAAAAAGTATCTATAAATTCCAGTCAGCCGAAGCAATTATAAGGGAGGTCATGGAATATTTTTGCAGCAGCGCTCAGGATAAGGATACCACCATAATTTCGAAAAAAGGCAGAGTAATAGGAGTATATTCTCCTGTTAATCGCTGTTTGAAGACTTCCTTCTCTCTTACGATGGGACAGCTTTTGTCCAGGGATTTAAAGGTGCTTTATTTGAATTTTGAGGACTGTTCCGGACTGGGAAAGTTAATTGGAGAGGAACACAAGCAGGGATTATCCGATCTGTTTTATTATTACAGCCAGGAAAACTACAACTGGGTGAGGCTGGCATCCTTAATTTATACCTGGGGCGAATTGGATTATGTTCCCCCGGTCCGCTATCCCGAAGACCTGGAACAGATAACGGCTTTGGAAGTGTCTGAACTGGTGGGGCACATAGCGAAGGAAAGTACATATGAAGCCATTATTCTGGACCTTGGGCAGTTTGGAAAGGGGGCAGTTCAGGTTCTTGAAATCTGTGATGTCGTTTATATGCCTATAATAGAAGATTGTGTTTCTGAAGCCAAAGTGGAAGAGTTTGAAACATATTTATCTGTTTCTGGTCATGAATCTATGAAGAGTCGGATTCAAAAGATCAAACTTCCTTATCATCACAGTTTTGGAAAGAGTACTTCCTATCTGGAGCAGCTTTTATGGGGGGAATTAGGAGATTACACCAGACAGTTATTGAGAAAATAGGGGAAGGGAGAGGAAGATATGGATGAAGAACATCGAAAACGCATGCGGGAAGATATTTTAAGGGAATTAAATGATCAGCAGCAGGTTATGGATGAGGAATTGTGTGCTTTGATTGACAGAAAAGTCCTGGAATATGGGCAGGAGTTTTTTCTTCCATTAAAGGATCAGTTGGAGTTAAAAGGAAGGTTATTCGATTCCTTTCGCAGGCTGGGAGCTTTGCAGGAGCTGGTAGATGATAAGAAAGTAACCGAGATTATGGTTAATGGAGCTAATGATGTATTTGTAGAGCGGAATGGAAATATGGAGCTTTGGGAAAAAACCTTTGACAGTCAGGAGCAGTTAGAGGACACCATTCAGCAGATTGTAAGCAGTGTGAACCGCACGGTGAATGTTTCAAAACCTATTGCAGATGCCAGACTTCCTGACGGCTCCAGAGTCCATGTGGTATTGCCGCCCGTTGCATTAGATGGTCCTGTGCTGACCATAAGGAAATTTCCAGAGCCTATTACCATGAGGAAGCTTTTAAAGATCGGGTCCTTAACGGAAGAATCTGCCCATTTCTTAAGATGTATTGTGGAGGCGGGATACAACATATTCATATGCGGAGGAACAAACTCTGGTAAGAGTACATTCTTAAATGCCCTGTCGGCCTATATTCCAAAAGGGGAACGAATCATCACCATAGAAGATTCCGCTGAACTTCAGATCACCCAGGTTAAGAATCTGGTGAGGCTCGAGACAAGAGGTGCGAATGGGGAAGGAGAGGGTGAGATCACCATTGGAGATCTGATTAAGGCATCCTTAAGGATGAATCCAGACAGAATTATTATAGGAGAAGTAAGAGGAAAGGAGGCTCTTGACATGATATCGGCTATGAATACAGGACATGACGGAAGCCTTAGTACGGGACATGGAAATAGTCCCAAGGACATGTTGTCAAGACTTGAAACCATGGTGCTTATGGCAGCAGACATCCCTCTTTCGGCAGTGAGAAACCAGATTGGTGCAGCACTGGACATTCTTATTCATCTTGGAAGATTAAGAGATAAAAGCAGACGGGTACTGTCAATTGTGGAGGTAGCAGGTTATGAAAGTGGTGAGATCAGACTCAATCCGTTATACCGGTTTGAAGAAGATTATAAAAACGAAGACAACAGCAAAACAGTGCAGGGAAGCCTTAAAAGAGTGGGAACCATTGAGAATGCCCAAAAGCTTAAAGCGGCAGGCATTGAGATATGACAGATACGTTTTAACACCTTATGAATGGCTTTTATATGGGGGACAGGGGCTGGTGATTGCAGCCGTATTTTCTTATGTTTTTTACCGCAGTATCATTGCGTTTTTGCTGTTCATTCCATTGGGATATATAGTTCCGGTGATGAAGAAAAGGCAACAGAAAGAAAAAAGGCTGCAACAGCTTAATGTGGAATTTAAAGAAGGGATTTTACTCTTATCCTCTTTTTTAAGTGCCGGATATTCTGTAGAGAATGCCTTTATTTCTACGGTAAAGGAACTGGTTTTGCTATACGGTGAGAAAGGGCTTGTTACCGGAGAGTTCAGACATATTGAGAATCAGATAAAGGTCAACCGTTCTGTAGAGCAGGCACTTTTAGAATTTGCAGACCGCAGTGGTCTTGATGATGTGAAAAATTTCGCAGAAGTGTTTGCTGCCGCTAAACGAAGTGGGGGAGAACTGGTATCCATTATTAGTCACACGGCAAACGTGATCCGGGACAAGGTATCAGTCAGACAGGAGATTCTTACAATGACTGCTTCCAAACAGTTTGAACAGAAGATTATGAACTTGATTCCATTTTTTATTGTAATTTATATTGACCTTACATCGCCAGGTTTTTTTACGATTATGTATACCACTGGAATTGGCAGAATACTGATGACAGTCTGTATGCTGATTTACATAATATCTTTTTTCTTTGCCCATAAAATCATGGAGATTGAGATATAGGAGAATACATGAGAGATAAAGGAAAGTTTACCATAACAAAAACGCAGATAGCATGTGTTGCGGCTGGAATAATACTATGTGCAGCCGGTGCTGTAATATCTTCTGCGCAGGCCAGAGCTATGTCAGAAAGTACAAGTTTAAAACGGGCAGGACCTGGGCAGGGGGAGACTATTTATGAGGTTGAAGTATCCGGACTTGATAAAGAGCAGCAAAAAAAGATATCTGTTAAGATTCCTGTCCGGGAAAGGACCTATTCTGAGGAAGAAGCAGACCAGGTATTTAAGGAAGCGCGGCTCCTGTTAGAAGAACAGATTTTAGGGGAGAATAATTCCCTGAAAGAGGTTCGAAAAGATTTGAATTTTAAGACAAGCCTCGGCGATTATGGCATAAAACTGCGTTGGGAATCAGAGAACCCGGACTTAGTAGATACCCTTGGTACTGTTCATAACGAAAAGGTAAACGAAGAGGGGGAAGCTGTTATGGTGCTTGCCCGTGCCACGTCTGGAGTTCATGAAAAAATCTATAAGTTTAATCTTAGAATTTTGCCTCGAGTCTTTACCGAAGAGGAGAAAGCCGCAGACCAGTTTCTTGCGTTAGCAGGAGAGGAAGATATCCGGCAGCAGACAGAAGATTATCTCAAACTTCCAGAATCATATTCTGGGCAGAAATTGAACTATTATTTTCCTTCGGATAACAGTTACCGTATTTTTCCGGTACTGGGGATTTTTATGGCAGCATTGCTTTATGCAAAAGAAGGTGTGAAGAAGAGAAAAGGGGATAAGCTTCGGGAACAGCAGCTTTTATTTGACTATTCGGAGGTGGTTTCAAAGCTGGTGGTTTATATTGGTGCAGGTCTTACCGTTCGAAGTGCGTTTTCCAGGATTGCATCTGGTTATGAAGGGGACGGCAAGAAGAGGAGAATCCGACCGGCTTATGAG
This sequence comes from Clostridium sp. HBUAS56010, assembly GCF_007115105.1. Lineage (GTDB taxonomy): Bacteria > Bacillota > Clostridia > Lachnospirales > Lachnospiraceae > Lacrimispora. Next base: position 38,985 of record NZ_SULJ01000011.1, on the reverse strand, counting down.
GAGATTGTGAGAACGGTGTCTCAACTCGGAAGCGGAGTATCGGAATCCAAAGCATTTGGAGATTTTGGCAGGCGGTGTGCACTGCAGCCATATTTAAAGCTTTCAACGCTTTTGGAACAAAGCCAGAAGAATGGCAGCCGCCAGCTCCGTCAGGTGTTGGAGCTTGAGATGGTATCAGCCTTTGAACAGAGAAAAAACCTGGCTAAAAAGCTAGGAGAAGAGGCTGGAACCAAACTTTTAATTCCTCTGTTCCTTATGCTTCTTGTTGTCATGATTATGATTGTAGTTCCTGCATTTTTATCATTTTATTGAAAGGAGGTGAGAGAATGAGACAATTTCTAAATGAGCAGATTATGGATTTTATAAAGGAGGAAGACGGTGTAGGTGTGATAGAAGTGGTTTTGATTTTAGTAGTTTTAATTGGACTTGTAATTATTTTTAAAGATAGAATTAACGCACTTCTTCAACTTATATTCAAGCAGATTGATAACCAGTCAAAAGAGGTGTACTAATGGATAAAAGCGGACAGATAACTGTATTTTTAAGTCTGGCTCTTTTGTGCATATTCAGTCTGATGTGCGGACTTATAGAGTCCGCCCGGACGGCTGGAGCCAGATGTTATTTAAAGCTGGCGGCTGATTCTGCCATGGATTCTGTATTCAGTCAATACCACAGAGAAGTCTGGGACAAGTACCGCCTTTTTCTTTTGGAGTTCAAGGATGAGGGTGAGATCTATGATAACTGGAAGAAATATATGGAACCGTATATGGAAAGTTCCGGCTGGTATTCTATGGACATGGTCTCCGCTGATAAAAAGGAACTGATCCGGATTACAGACAATGGAGGGGAGCATTTAAACCAGGAAATAAAGGATTATATGAAGTTTGGGATTTTTAAAGATTTGCCTGATGCAGAGGGGGCAAATAATCTGATGGAAAGCTTAAAGCAGGCATCTGCCGTGGGGAAACTTTCCAGATCATTTTCCGGTCATACAAAGGAAGTCGTCCGGTTAGAACAGGTGGTTGCAGACATCAATCAATCGTTAAAAGAGCAAAAAGACTGTTGGCAGAGAGCACTCCAGCGACTGAATCAGTATGATGGGAATGGCTTTCGTAAAGAAGCGGACCGGCTGGAAAAAGAGATGGAGAAACTCTCGAAATTTGTTCGGAATTATAAAAGGACAGCAGATCAGTTACAGGCTGGATTAAAAGACACACACAATATAAACGCAGAGCTAAGTGGTGATTTAAGCCCGGAGATCAGCAAAAATCTATATGAAGATACTTCTAGTTATGAATCTTATGTCAGTCAGGAGGGGCAAAGAAGAATTGAAATAGAAAACCTTCCAGAAAAGATGGCAGTCATGAAGTCTGTAATTGTCCGTGCACGAGATCGTGCGGCTGAGGTGGAGGAGATGATTGATAATTGGGAAAGCGATGAAGATGAGGATGACGAACCGGATTATTCTGGATTGTGGGGAAGTGTAGAGAATATCTGGTCCGGATTAGAGATTCCTGTATTTTCTTATTCCAACGGCGTAAAAGACCCTGAAAAGCAGCGTATACTGGAAAAAATCATAGGTCTGTCTGGTAATGGTTTTTTAACTCTGGTGCTTCCCGAAGATGCCACAGTATCAAAAGGTGTTATAACAGAAAGTCTTCTTCCGTCCGGGAAATTTTCTGAAAAAGAAGATACCGGAGAAAGTCTGCTTGACCGAATCTTATTTGAAGAGTACTGCAGCCGTTTTCTAACTAATTTTCAATCTGATGAAGAAAAAGAGGTTCAGTATGAGATGGAATATCTGATCTCTGGCTTAAGGTCTGATGAAGAAAATTTAAGACAGGCGGTGACAGATATTCTGGCAGTCAGAGAGGGGCTTAATTTCGTTCATATTCTGTCTGATAGTGAAAAGCGGCAAGAAGCAAAGACATTGGCGGGAGTGATTACCGGTGTTACAGGTATGACTCCATTAACTGGAGTAATTGCCTTTTTCATTATGACTGTATGGGCGTTTGGGGAAACAATTGTTGATTTAAGAATGCTTTTAAGAGGAGAGAAGGTGGTTTTGCTTAAAACCTCAGATAATTGGAATCTAAGTCTGTCTAATCTGATGGAGATGGGAAATCAGGACAAGGGATTTGGAGGAAAAGGTGGAGATAAGGGCGTTAATTACATGGGATATTTAAAGCTTCTACTTTTTATTAAGGATAGTCAGATGCAAAGATACCGCCTTATGGATGTGATTCAATGGAATATTTCTATGCAGCAGGCTGGTTTCCGCATGGAAGACTGTATTTATCAGGCGGAGATCAGTGGAGTAATAAAATCAAAACATTTGTTTTTTGGAGGAAGTGCTCCTTTTTATTCTATAGAAGTACGGACAGAAAAGGCATATTAATAGGGAGGAGGTAGATGATTATGCCCTTTTTCAAAGAGTCGGTGTTAAAAGACAAACAAGGTGTTACTCTCCAGGTACAATCCCCCTTTAGGATAATAGGATTTTTTGCAAAGAGGGTATTATCATCTGCCTTCGAATTTAGCAAAAAGGGAAGTTTAACCCTTGAAGCATCTCTGATCCTGCCACTGTTTTTATTTTCCATGATTCTTATGATGATGCCTATGGAAATTATGAATGAAGCGAGACGGGTTCAGACTTCATTAGAGTCTGCGGGGGAGACGGTGAGTCAGTATGCGTATGTTCTGGAACAGATTAATCAGGGAAAGAAGGTGAATGAAGTTAAAGAAGAGCTTGATTTTAAGCTATCAGAGCAACTTACGGAGACAGGGGTTCTGCTGTATGTCAGAAATAGGGTAGAGGAGCAGGTTCACTCAAAACGAGTGGCAGATATATCTTTTGTAAAATCCTCCTTCATGGAGGACGGAGAAACCATTGATTTAGTAATGAATTACCGCATTTGCCTCCCTTTTTCTGTTTTTGGTTTAAAGAGTGTTCCGATGACAGCAAGATCCTGCCGCAGGGCATGGATTGGAAAAGAGGGAGTCAGCAGGAGTGCAGGTGGAGAGGAAGAAGAGTTTGTCTATATTGGAAGAGGAAGTCAGAGATATCACAGATTAAGAACCTGCCATTATTTATATAATGATTTGCAGGAGAGGTCTTTGGACCAGGTGAAAGATCTTCGTAATCGTTCCGGAGGAAAATATAAGCCCTGTGAGCGGTGCAAAAAAGAGTTGGGTTTCAGCGGAAAAGTTTACGTTATGCCATGGGGTGAAAAATACCATACAGATAAAAACTGCTCTTCTATTATCTCTTATGTATCAACGGTTCCTCTGTCCCAAGTTCGTCACCTTGGACCTTGTTCTTATTGTTCTCAGCAGGAGGTAAACTAAAATGCCAAAAGGCATAACCGGAATTATTTTTTCCTTGTTTCTTATTATTGCAGCCCTGCAGGATGGAAAAGAGAAAAGTATTAAAGTATGGCTGTTTGTTGTAGCAGGTATGGCAGGCGTAATGTTGTCATTCTTCTGCAGACAGTTATCATTAGATCGTTTCTGTAGTTGCCTGGTCGGGGTGTTATTATTGTTTTTAAGCCGTCTTACCAGAGGGGCAATTGGAGAGGGGGATGGGTGGTTTTTTGTGGTCAGCGGATTTTACCTGAATTTTCTTTTAAATGTTAAACTTTTGATTTATGGAATTTTTATTAATGGAATTATTTGTGCCGGAATTTATTGTTTATGTAAATTAAGGGGAGAAGATGCAAAGCATATATCGGTTCCGTTTCTTCCGGTTTTACTACCATTATGGATTGGGATGGTGATGATATGAGAAAATGTATTTCCGGGAGTTTCACCGTAGAAGCGGCGTTTGTCATGGCAATTGTTTTATGGGCACTTCTTTTTTCCATACAGTCAGCCTATAAAGTCAGGGATAAGACAGTTGGAGCAATGGCTCTTGGAGAATCCGTCCAGAGACTTCGGCATAATGAATCAGAATCAGAAAAAGAAGCAGTCTCCTGGGCAGAGAATAGAGCAGGAATTCCCTTATCGTGGAAACGGTACCAGTTTAAAATAGGAATATCTTCCGGTCCCGTTACAGGAAGGACTGTGAAAGCATCCGCATCTGGTGGGCAATGGAATCTTTCCCTGGAACAAAAGGTGTTTGATCCGGAGAATTTTTTACGGATGCTCACACTTGTCAGTCAGGAGGAATAAAATGAAGATTACATACAAAAGGGAAATGAAACATAATTATCTGATCATAGACCTGGAAGAAAGTCCTCCCGAACAGTTTGAGGTTTCCATGCTGAAGAATAATACCATAGAAGGGTTGATGAAATTTCATATAAAGGAGGTAGATGCTCATAGGTATTACTATTATGAAATTACGTCAAGGCAGCCTTTAACACGGATACTGGAATATCAAAGCCTTGGAGAGGAGGAATTAAGACAATTAATTTCTGGGATTATGAAGTCTCTTCAGAATCTGGAACCTTATCTGTTAGATGAGAATCAGGTTCTCTTAGAACCAGATTATATCTATGTAGAACCAAAGTCTTTTCAGATATCTCTTTGCCTGGTTCCTGGTAAAGTGGGATATCTGCCCGAAAGCATGACATCTCTTTTGCGTTACCTTCTTGGGAAAATCAATCATCAGGATAAAGAGTGTGTAGTTATGGCTTATGGTCTCTATCAAGAGAGTCTGAAAGAAAATTATGGGTTGAATAATCTTTATGAGGTCATTTCGGGAAGAACTGCTGTGATAGGAAAAGAGGAAAAGAAAGAGGCACCTCCAAATACAAAGTATAAGGGGGAAAAGATGTATCAGCCTCAATCCGGTGAGCAAAATTCCTTTGAAGAACTGGCTTTAGAAAAGGAAGATTTGCCAGTTCAGGGTCAGGAGCAGGGAAAGACGCCAATATATAAAGCGGTTATCATTGGGCTGTTTTCAGCCGCTTTCAGTGCAGCCGTTCTATGTCTGTTTTTGGGGATTCATAGAATTTACCAATTCTGGTATGCACCTGTTGCCGCTGGACTTACAGGAGCTGCCGCCGCTTTTTTGATTTCCTGTAAACGAATCGTATCATTGTCTGGGGAGGTTCTAAAAGGGAAGGAAACAGAGACCCAGGTACAGGAACATTGTGAATGGCAGATGGCATTTGAGGAAGATACAGGAAATGCTTTCATAGACAATCCTTCTTCCCCTATACCCAAAGCGGAACCAGAGACTATGCAGACGGTTTTACTGACTGATAAGAAAGAAGATAAAGAGGTCTGCTGCCTGCGCTCAATGGGAACAGATATTCCTGATGCCATAATATCTTATGTTCCTTACTTAATTGGCAAGCAGGAGGGAATTGTAGATTATGTAATTGAGAGTGAAACCATCAGCCGCATTCATGCACGAATTGACCGGTCGGGAGAAGAGTACCTGTTAAGTGACTTAAATTCAACAAATGGAACATCAGTTAATGGCCAGACGTTAGAAACAAATGAGACCGTACCATTGAAAAAAGGAGATGAAGTTTTTATAGCAAATTTTGGGTTTATATTTACATAATATGTCGATCTGTGCTAGAATAAACATAATATTTTGAAGGAGATGTGGAATGGACGACTGGAGCAGACGAAAAAAAGCATATGTGAATTTTGGTCTAATTGCTGTAAATGTCATCTATTTTCTATATCTGGAGATAGCAGGGTCCTCAGAGAATACGGAGTTTATGGTATCCCATGGGGCTTTGTTTGCACCCTATGTAGTGGAAGGCAGGGAGTATTACCGCCTGCTTACTTCCGTTTTTATGCACTTTGGAATTAATCATATTATGAATAATATGCTTATCCTGTTTATTTTAGGTGATAATCTGGAGAGAGCACTGGGACATGTAAAATATTTCTTTTTTTACCTGCTTTGTGGAGTGGGAGCCAATGTTGTATCTATGTTTAGTAATCTTGGTGATTACCGGCTGGTGGTTTCCGCAGGTGCCTCTGGTGCGATTTTTGGTGTAATTGGCGGACTTTTATATGCAGTGGCAGTAAACCGGGGGCGCCTGGAAGACATAAGCACCCGGCAGCTTGTTGTTGTAATTGTATGTTCCCTGTATTTTGGTTTTTCCAGCACAGGTGTAGATAATGCGGCTCACATTGCAGGGCTTATCCTTGGGATTTTGATAGCAATAATCCTGTATCGGAGACCCGCAAGGCCTGTAGTATAACTAATTGGGAATAATCAAATTGGAAGGAGGTGAGCGTGTGAGAGAAGAAAGTTGCATTTTCTGCAAAATTGCAAATGGCGAAATACCTTCTGAGACTTTATATGAAGATGATACATTTCGCGTTATTATGGACTTGGGACCGGCTTCCAAAGGGCATGCCCTGATACTTCCAAAACAGCATTACAAAGATATTTGTGAACTTGATGGAAAGGTAGCAGCCAGGGTTCTTCCATTAGCAGCTAAAATTGGAGGCGCCATGAAGACCTCATTGGGATGTGCCGGCTTCAATGTGGTACAGAATAATGGAGCAGCAGCCGGTCAGAGCGTTTTTCATTTTCATGTACATTTAATCCCTCGTTATGAGGATGGTCCTGTTATGGTTTCATGGGAATCGGGCAAAGAAAGTCCGCAAGACTTAGCACAGACAGGAGCCGCTATAAGGAGCGCCCTGTAACCAGAGGGGCATAATCAATGAGCATACATGAAGATGAAAATATGTTGCTGCAATCCATATATGGAGAGTACCAGGGACTGCTCCGAAGAATTGCTAAAACATACCATGTTCCGGATATGGAATTGGATGATGTGGTACAGGAAACTTTTATTGCATATTTTGAGAATTATTCATTAACCTGGACGGATACGCGTAAAAAAGGCATGCTGATTAAAATACTCAAGAGAAAATCCATTGATTGTCTTCGAAAGAATGGTCATTACGAGAAAGTTAGCCTTAATGAGAAGGATGCTGCTCACGAAGTAGCTTTGTTGGCGAATTATGTAATTACAGATCCTCTGGAGGTGATTCTTGAGGAGGAAGCACTAAGAAAGATAACAGAGGAAATCTCCAATATGAGGAAAGAATGGAAGGAGATGGCTGTTTTATACTTCTTAAAACAGCTTACGATTTCTGAGATTTGCGAATTACTGGAGATTCCGGGAACAGTATGCCGCTCCCGGATATACCGGACAAGAGTCTGTTTAAAAAAGATTCTGGGACCCAGCTTTGATTTATGACTATTATTTTTGAACTCTGTCCCCTTATATTAGCGGGACAGGGTTCTAGTTTTTTGTCATGGATTCAATCATTTCAACTATGGAATCAATCGCATTATGCTGTTCGCTTTGTTCCATGTTTGAGATGAATTGTTCCCGGTTCTTATATGTCTCTGTAACTGCCTGAAACAGAGATTCCCCAGATAAGTTTTCCTCTTCTAAAAGACAACTGAATCCCTGTCTTTCGAAAGATTTTGCATTTAAAATCTGGTCTCCCCTGCTCGCAGCAGCCGATAGAGGAATGAGGATGTTTGGTTTACGCAGGGCAAGTATCTCACAGATGGCATTGGCTCCCGCTCTGGAGATCATGAGGTCTGCCGCTGCAAACAGGTGTTTAAGTGGAGCGTCAACATACTCATATTGTACATATCCTTCGGTTCCAATCAGACTTTCATCCAGATTGCCTTTCCCGCAGATATGTATTATCTGGTATTTTTTTAAAAGTTTAGGAAGAATGTTTCTGACGGCATTGTTTACCGTTACAGATCCGAGACTCCCTCCAATGATTAAGATTACAGGTTTATTCTCAAATAATCTGGCATATTGAATGCCTTTTAACCGGTCGCCTTCTAACAATTCTTTTCGAATTGGGGAACCGGTAAGAACCGCCTTGTCTTTTGGAAGATAAGAAAGTGTCTCCGGAAAGTTGCAGCATACATGGGTGGCAGAGGGAATACAAAGTTTATTTGCCAATCCTGGAGTCATATCGGATTCGTGTATAATGACGGGTATTTTGCAGTGTTTTGCAGCTAATACCACGGGAACAGCTACAAATCCGCCTTTTGAGAAAACGATATCCGGTTTATAAGTTTTTATAAATTTCAAAGCTTCTCCATACCCTTTTATAACCCGGAATGGGTCGGAAAAGTTTTTCAAATCAAAATACCGCCGGAATTTTCCTGAGGAGATACCAATATAGGCAATTCCAGCACCTTCTATGAGCTTTCGCTCAATTCCCTGGTAAGATCCAATGTAATGAATGTCGTAATTCCGCTGTTTTAAGGAGGGAATCAAAGCCAGGTTCGGGGTAACATGACCGGCCGTTCCTCCACCGGTTAATATAATTTTTTTCATAAAATGTTGCCTCCCAAATTCGATATACTATTAATAGTAAACGCTGACTGAAAAAAGTCAACCCCAAAGAGTGTGGGAATGAAAGGATAACTTGTATTTAAGAGGTGCAGATATGGAGCAGAAGAAAAAACGATTAAAAAAATGTTCCATTTTAGGACAAAATAAATCAAACAGAACTCTTATTGATTATATGCAGAAACACCCGGAATTAACACCTGTAACGCCGTCTCCGCCTCCGGATGAGTTTCAGAAAATTATGGCAGAGATGGATCGCAGGGGAGTGAAATGTTTGTTAAGGAGACAGTTAAGTGTACTGCATTATTGCCGCAGACTGGCTTACCATGTGCACAAGCCGTTTCTCCTGTCAATGGTAGTCTGTGTGCTGCTTGCAGCAACCTCCATTCATTTATCTTCTGAAAAGGCGAATCAATACAGATGCCATAGCAGAAAATCATTGTCTTTTAAAGAAGCGGGATTAGAAGAACGCCTGGGCGTTCTTTGTTATTGTGAAAATGTAACAATGTATTTAAGGATTTAGAGTACTTTGCCACTGTTCTTCCTTAAAGCCTACAAGAACAAAGTCTTTTCCAATAATCAAAGGACGTTTTACCAGCATACCGTCTGTTGCTAACAGATCAATCTGTTCCTTCTCGCTCATTTGTGGAAGCAGATCTTTTAAATGTTTTTCCTTATAGATAAGACCACTTGTATTAAAGAACTTTTTAATAGGAAATCCACTTTTATTAATCCACTCAGTCAGTTCGGGTGCCGTAGGGTTATCCTCTTTGATATTTCTGGTTTCATAAGAAATCTGATGGCTGTCCAGCCATTTTTTCGCGTTTTTGCAGGTACTGCATGGTGGATATTGTAAAAATAACAGACTCATAGAATCAATTCTCCTTTCCATTTTATAATTCTCCCTTTATTTTACCCTGAAACCCTTCGAATGAAAAGGTGAGATTTGGAATAGACTGTAATAATCAAGAATAACTGGGTGAAACAATGAGATTTTTATTATTTTTATCGGAAGCACTGGTTCCTCTTATCATTTTTTATATGGTAGGCTTTGGCGTGTTATCTAAGAGACCTGTTTTTGATGATTTTATAAATGGTGCCAAAGACGGAATGAAGACGGTAGCGGGAATTCTTCCTACGCTCATTGGACTAATGACAGGAGTTGGGGTCTTAAGAGCTTCCGGGTTTCTTGATTTTCTGGCAGAACTGCTGACAAAGCCTGCACAATTTTTGTTCCTCCCCGCACCGGTGGTTCCGGTTATTCTGGTACGTCTGGTATCCAATTCTGCAGCAATCGGGCTGGTTCTGGATATTTTCAAAAAGTACGGAACTGACTCTTATGTGGGGATGCTGACTTCTGTGATGATGAGTTGTACGGAGACATTATTTTACTGCCTTAGTGTGTACTTTGGAACCGTGAAAATCAGAAAAACCAGGTATACTCTGACCGGTGCTTTGGCAGCTACAGCAGCAGGGATTGCAGCCAGTGTCTTTTTAAGCCGTTTTTTGGTATAAAAGGAATTATTTCAGTTCTATTTTAAGAATTTCATAAGAATTCAAGTGGTTGTCTATAAATACATAATCATGTATAATTACGAGGAAGCTTTTATTGTCATAACGATATGGAAGGGATAAACGTGGATACTTACGGAACTCTTAACGAAGTATTGGTAAGACTGTTTCGGGATATTATGGATATTGAACAACAGGCTATCATTACGCAGGAATTTAAGAATATTACAAATAATGATATGCATGTAATAGAAGCCATCGGTATTGGTGAACCGAAGAATATGTCGACCATTGCCAGAGAGTTGTCTGTTACGGTTGGAACACTGACCATAGCCATGAACAGCCTTGTGAAGAAAGGATATGTAATCCGTGAGAGAGGGAAAGAAGATCGGCGGGTTGTATACATTTCCCTTTCTGAAAGAGGGAAACAAGCCTATGAGCACCATGCAAAATTTCATCAGGAGATGATTGAAGGTATAATAAAATCGTTAGGCAAGGATGAGATAGAAGTTTTAATCAAAGCTCTCACTAATTTAAATCAGTGGTTTCGGAGTCTTTAAGAGAATTTAAGGAGGCAATACGCAATTATGAGAAAATTCATCGTGATATTAATGAGTGTTATAATGATGATGTCCCTGGCAGCGTGTACACCAACACAGCGTAAAGTGGAGACAGAGGCACCTGGTCCGCAGGTAGAGGCTTCTACAGGAGGCGCAAGTGATAAGGTTCCTGATCCTAATGTGGAACCGATGGAGATCATCTCGATATATAGCCAGAACAGTGATTCTACCGGTTTGAACCAGGCAATGGATGCAGTAGATGAGTTGACAGCAGATGCCCTGGTTGAAAAGCTGGTGGAATATGGGGTTCTTGAAAAAGATACCAAAGTTCTTAAGTTTGACTCCAAAGACGGGACAGGCACTCTTAATCTGTCAAAGGTACCAGCCAAAAGCTCTACCAAAGATTTAATTACGCTGACCGCAGTTGGTAATACTTTTATTGAGAACTTTGAACTTGATAAATTAAAACTTCTTGTAAATGGAAAGAACTATTCCAGTGAAACCATTAAGCAGAGTGATAATGATTTTCTTGAATATGTAAAAGACTATAAAAAGATCGGATAATAGAACAGGCAGGAGCACATGCAAAGCTCCTGCCTGTTTTATTTAGCCCTTCCTTAATTCTTTTGCCAGCCAGTTGCGGAATTCCGGTTGAATGACAGAGAATGGAGCAGGACCAATATCAAGTAAAAATGTATGAAAATCTTTTAGATTAAACTGATCTTTTAATACCTTCTCTGCGGCATGGCGCATCTCCATGATTTCCAGATATCCAACATAGTATTCCATATAGTTGGTGGGATTATCCACAAGACTGTTGTAGATGGAATCCACGATATCCGTATTCTTCACATTATAGAAGGTACTTAAATACTTTTCTGTCTGTTCTTTATCCCAACCCTCATAATTAATACAAATATCCAGATAAGCATAGATTCCAAGGGTTACAGCCGTATTATGTGCCAGTAATTTTCCAAGTTCAGGGTCCAGACCGTTATCTAATGTGTAGGAATAGAATTCTACATAAGTAGCCCAGCCCTCTGAATAACTGGAAAAGGAAAGGATGCTTCTCAAGTCGCTGGGTTTTTTGCTTAAAAAATATACATTCTGATATAAATGTCCAGGATAACCCTCATGAGCCAGAGTGGTATAAAGGTCGTCATTTGCAAAACGGGGATTGCCATTGATATAAATGGTGTTATCCTCATACCGGTCCAAAGGAGGAACCAGATAAAAAGCAGGACTTAAAGATGACTGGAGTGCCTCCGGAACATATTTAACCGTATACTGGCAGGGAGGAAGCTCTGGGAAATCTTTCTTGATTTCCGTTTTTAAAGATTCCAGGATCTCTTCCGGTTTACTGTACCGGAATGAGTAGGTATCAAGCTGTTCCAGAACCTGGGGGTGTTCTTTGGTGATTTTCCCCAGTTCTTTGATATCTGAATTCATTTGCTTTTCAATGGCCTTTTTTAGATTTCCTACGGTATCATAAGATGTTCCGGTGTTTGTATGAACCAGATATTCAAAATACCGCTTTCCATCAGGGTACCAGTATAATCCTTTGTCATTTTTCCCTGTTCCCATAAGTGCTGTAATACCATCAATTAAGTTTTTGTATGCCGGTATAAAATGTTCTTCTAAAACCTTTAAATTCTTTTCTTTATAAGCTGCTTTCTCTTCCTCTGTCAGATCTGTTAAGCCATCAATCCGGCTGTTAAATGTTTCAGACAGAAAATTGTGATCCGGTTGGATTAAATAAGCCTCGCAGGACTTTAATACATGGTCCGCAGAGGTGTCTGACATAAAAAGTCCGGCTTCTGATTTCTGTTTTTCAAACTCCAGAATCTGGGCGTAGTAATCGTCAATGGTAGATAAAAGCTGTAGATAATTGTCAACATCACCCCGGTTATAAAACGTATATTCTGCAAGGAGTACCGGAAGCTGTGCCTGTATGCCGATGGTGCTTGTTAACGGCTGGGAATAAAGCTCCAGCCCTTCGGAAGTAAGCTCTGTTTCTATGTAAGAATATAGAATCTGATAGGTAAGACGCTGGTCTTTGGTAAGCAGTCTTGGATTAAAGCGGGTAAGTTTCTTTTTTAAATCCATGAGATCTTTGGAGTTGTTTTTCATCTTCTCCAAAGAAAAATCCCCAAGAGTCAGGGGAACGGTATCAATCCCTCTGGAAGCCGGATCTGCAAGGCTGAAATGAAAACTGATTCCGGAATTGCTTATTTCCTGGCGGAACAGATCATTGGTGAATGAGTCAAATTCCTTTTGCATGGATAAATCAGTGGCCTTGTATTGTTCATATCCTGGGTGGGAAGGAGTTGCGGTAGAGTTTGGGGGCGGTGTACATGCACCCAACAGGGCAGCCGAGAGAAGAATGCACAGCCCTCTTTGCCCCCATTTCAAAAATAAGTTTGTCATATATGGGTTCCTCCGTAATTCACTATTACTATTTATATGATCATATAAAAAAACTCATGACAAAACAAGGGATATCTGCGTTCCCTGCTTGACAAACTTTAACGAAGCTATTACACTAGGATCATAAACACTAAATATAAGTGAGAATGCTGAGAAAAGAAGAGTAAGAGATAACTTTCATGTACAGAGACTTCCGGAAGCTGAAAAGGAAGCATGAATCTATTTCCCAATATGGCCTTGGAGCAGCGGAACTGAATGGCATGGAATCTGCTTTTAAGTTTCGACGGTTACACCCGTTATCGTGTCAGACTGTTTATGTACAGCGGAAGATTTACTATGAATCCGTTGCTCTTTTTGCAGCCGGTAAGGTTTATACCGTAAGGTATGAATGAATTAAAGTGGTAACACGGGATATTTCCCCGTCTTTAAATTTCCGAATGGATGTCTAAAGACGGGGTTTTCTTTGCAGAAAAGTCAACAGCAATTTATTTATATTTATTTGAGAAACAAGGAGGAATTCACATGTCTAAAGATTTCAATAAAAAACCTTATTATATTACGACTGCAATTGCCTATGCATCCGGTAAGCCCCATATTGGTAATACCTATGAAGCAGTTTTGGCAGATGCCATCGCGCGTTATAAACGGGCAGAGGGCTACGATGTATTTTTCCAGACTGGAACTGATGAGCATGGCCAGAAGATAGAGGAAAAGGCAGAGGCAGCAGGAATTACGCCCAAGGAGTTTGTAGATCAGGCAGCCGGTCAGATTAAGAACATCTGGGATTTAATGAACACTTCATATGATAAATTTATCCGTACTACTGATGAAGACCATGAAAAACAGGTGCAGAAGATATTTAAAAAGTTATATGATCAGGGAGATATCTACAAGGGATACTATGAAGGCTTATACTGTACACCCTGTGAATCTTTTTTTACTGAATCCCAGCTCGTAGATGGAAAATGTCCTGACTGTGGACGTGATGTAAAGCCTGCAAAAGAAGAAGCATATTTTTTCCGTATGAGTAAATATGCAGATCGTCTCATTAAGCATATTAATGACAATCCGGACTTTATTCAGCCGGTTTCCAGAAAAAATGAGATGATGAATAACTTTTTACTTCCGGGATTGCAGGACCTTTGCGTATCACGAACCACATTTACCTGGGGGATTCCCGTAAGCTTTGATCCAAAACATGTGACTTATGTATGGTTAGATGCGCTGACCAATTACATCACCGGAATCGGTTATGACTGCGACGGAAAAAGTACGGATCAGTTTGCAAAATACTGGCCTGCCAATCTTCACTTAATCGGGAAAGATATTATCCGTTTCCATACCATTTACTGGCCGATCTTTCTTATGGCTCTGGATATTCCGCTGCCAAAGCAGGTATTTGGTCATCCATGGCTGTTACAGGGGGACGGAAAGATGAGCAAGTCAAAAGGAAATGTCCTCTATGCAGATACTTTGGTGGACTTTTTCGGTGTAGACGCAGTCCGTTATTTTGTACTTCATGAGATGCCATTTGAAAATGATGGAATCATCTCCTGGGAACTGATGATAGAGCGTATGAATTCTGATCTTGCCAATATTTTGGGAAATCTTGTAAACCGTACCATTTCCATGTCCAATAAATATTTTAACGGAATTGTTACCAATGGAAACGAAACAGATGAGTTTGATGAAGATTTAAAGAAGGTAGTTCTGGAAGAGGTAAAGAAAGTTCAGGAGAAGATGGAGAAACTCCGTGTAGCAGATGCGATGACAGCTATATTCAATATTTTTAGAAGAAGCAATAAATATATAGATGAAACCGCACCATGGACTCTTGCAAAGGATGAAGAGAAAAAGGCACGTCTTGAGACTGTTCTTTATAACCTGACAGAAGCCATCACAATCGGAGCTTCCCTGCTTGAATCCTTTATGCCCGAGACTTCAGCAAAGATATTAACCCAGTTGTGTACAAGCAAAAGGGAACTTACGGAGATGAATGAATTTGGACTTTATCCGTCTGGTAATAAGGTTACAGAGAAACCAGAGATTCTTTTCGCCCGTATGGACAGCAAAGAAGTTATGGAAAAAGTGGAAGCAACACTGGCTCCACCGGTTCAGGCAGATGAGGCAGAACAGGGAGAAGAAAGTGAAGGCATTGACATTGAGGCGAAACCAGAGATTCTTTACGATGATTTTGCCAAGCTTCAATTCCAGGTAGGCGAGATCATTTCCTGTGAGGCAGTGCCAAAGTCCAAAAAGCTTTTATGTTCCCAGGTCCGGATTGGAAGTCAGATGAAGCAGATTGTCAGCGGAATCAAGGCACATTACTCACCAGAAGAGATGGTTGGCAAAAGGGTAATGGTTGTGGTAAACTTAAAACCAGCAAAACTGGCTGGTATTATGTCAGAAGGTATGCTTTTATGTGCAGAAGATGCAGACGGTAACTTATCGCTTATGGTTCCGGAAAAGACAATGCCATCAGGAGCAGAAATCTGCTGATATAAAAATTCAGAAGATACGAAATCGTAGATGAGGATAGGCCGGGTGAATTAATCCGGTCTATCATGTTGAAAAGGAGAGTTCCATGATTGAAAAAAGCAATTCTGCAAGAAGAGGAATTACTGGATCTGCGTTGAAAATGATTGCGATTATTTCTATGTTTTTGGATCATTTTGGTGTAGTCATGATTGAAAATGGAATTTTAAAAAATCAAATAGGAACAGCCCAGACGTATTGGACTCTGATTGATGTATTCCTTCGTACTGCAGGCAGAATTGCCTTTCCTATTTTTTGTTTTTTGTTAGTAGAAGGATTTCTTCACACCAGGAATGTAAGACGGTATGGGCTGAGATTATTAATATTTGCTCTGATTTCTGAGATTCCATTCGATCTTGCAATATATGGAGAGCTGTTTCATATGGAATACCAGAATGTATTTTTCACCTTATTTCTTGGACTTTGGGTTATTTCTACGTATCAGAAGTCTTATGGGGATCCCTTAAAACAGTCTTTGGCAATCATAGCCGGTTGTGGAGCGTCTGTTTTTTTGAAATCGGATTATAATATTATTGGAATCCTCATGATCCTGATCTTTTATATCTTTCGGGAGAATAAAAAGCTTCAGACTATTTTTGCCGGAGTTTTAGCTGCATTAGAAAGTCTGCCCTGTTTTGGAGCGGCTGTCCTTGCCCTGATTCCCATAAGACTTTACAATGGAGAAAGAGGAAATAAAAATTTTAAATATGCCTTCTACTGGTTTTATCCGGGTCATCTCCTGTTTCTCTATGTTCTTTCATATTTTCTGATAAAATAGTAAATGAAAAGGAGATACTTATGATTTTTGATACACATGCCCATTATGATGATGAGGCATTTGATGAAGACCGGGAAGAACTGCTTTCCAATCTTCCCAGTCATGGAATAGAAGCAGTAACCAATGTCGGTGCCAGCATAAAGACCTCTGAGAATACATTGAAGATGGTAGACCAGTATCCCCATGTATATGGAGCCATCGGAGTGCATCCCAATGAAGTGAAAGAGCTGGACGAAGAGAAATTTGGCTGGCTGAAAGACCAGTCTTCTCATAACAAGATTGTGGCTATTGGCGAAATTGGTTTGGACTATTATTGGGAAGAGCCGGATCACGAAACACAAAAGATCTGGTTTGTCCGTCAGTTATCCCTGGCAAAGGAGGTGGGTCTTCCCGTAATCATTCATAGCCGGGAGGCAGCCAAAGACACATTGGATATTATGAAGGTAGAAAAAGCAGAGGAGACAGGAGGGGTCATTCACTGTTATTCCTATTCAAAAGAGATGGCAAGGGAATACTTAAATATGGGTTATTACCTTGGAATCGGCGGAGTGCTTACCTTTAAAAATGCAAGGAAACTGAAAGAGGTGGTGGAATATATGCCTATGGATCAGATGGTTTTAGAGACGGACTGTCCTTATCTTGCACCCGTTCCTAATCGTGGGAAACGTAACTCATCGCTCAATCTTCCTTATGTAATAGAAGAGATCAGCTCCATCAAAGGAATCTCCGAAGAGGACATTATAGAAATTACCAATCAAAATGCCAAAAAACTTTACAGGCTTCATTGACATTCAAAGGGAGGACAAGGATGGCAACACTGGGCAATCCCCAAAAAACGATTGAGATTATTCAGAAATATGAATTTGCATTCCAGAAAAAATTTGGTCAGAATTTCCTGATTGATACCCATGTGCTTGATAAGATTATTGCAGCATCTGGTGTTACAAAAGAAGATTGTGTTCTGGAGATCGGGCCTGGAATCGGCACCATGACCCAGTACCTGGCAGAGAGTGCCGGCCATGTGGTTGCTGTTGAGATTGACTCCAATTTAATTCCGATTCTCAATGAAACTCTGGCTGATTATGAGAATGTAACGGTTATCCATGGCGATATATTAAAGACAGATATTAAAGAGATTGTAGACCGGTATAATCAGGGACGGCCCATAAAAGTTGTGGCGAATCTTCCTTATTATATTACAACACCAATTATTATGGGACTTTTTGAAGGAAAGGTTCCCATTGATAACATTACGGTTATGGTACAAAAGGAAGTGGCAGACCGGATGCAGGTGGGACCAGGTTCCAAGGATTATGGTGCATTGTCTCTGGCGGTTCAGTATTATGCAGAACCATATATTGTGGCAAATGTCCCTCCAAATTGTTTCATGCCCCGTCCGGGAGTCGGCTCCGCTGTAATCCGCCTGACAAAACATAAGATTTCTCCAGTAAATGTTCTGGAGCCAGATCTGATGTTTCGTCTGATCCGGGCGTCTTTTAACCAGAGAAGAAAGACCTTACAGAATGGTTTAAATAATTCCCAGGAGATAAATTTCTCAAAAGAACAGATTATAGAAGCAATAGAAAGTCTGGAACTGTCTCCCTCTGTCCGGGGAGAGACCCTTACCCTGGAGCAGTTTGCCAGATTGAGCAACTACTTCACACAATTAAAAAATACAGATTAAAGAATGATTACGGCATCTTCTTCGGAAGTGTGCCGTTTTTCTATGGTTCAGAATCATTGTGAAATAACAGTCAATATGTCCGCCTTAACCGTACTTGTGCTTTGCCGGAGAAAATTATACTTTTCCATATTATCACGCTAATATGCTGAAATATGGGGGAAAAAGATAGAAAAATCAGATTGCAAGAATAAATTTTCTGTGCTATGCTAAACATTGGTTGTCTGCCAATGGCGGACTTAAGAAAAAATGGAGGAAGTAATATGAAGAAATTAGCACTTGTATTAGCGGTTGTTCTTGCTTCCGGTCTTGTTTTATCAGCTTGCGGCGGTTCTGGTAAAACAGGTAAAGGCGAGAAGTCACAGGCAGCAGGAAATGAATCTGCCGGTGGTCTGGATCTGGCAGTACAGATCGGACCTGATCCGGAGACAATTGACCCGGCTCTTAACTCGGCAATTGACGGTTCCAACATTATTTTGCATGGATTTGAGACATTATTGACTGTGGATGAGAACAATAAGATTGTTCCCGGACAGGCAGAATCTTTTAAAGTTAGTGATGACGGTCTGACCTATACGTTTCATTTAAGGGAAGGTTTAAAATGGAGTGATGGAACAGATCTTACAGCAGAAGATTTTGTATACACCTGGAAGCGTCTGGCAGATCCTATGACGGCAGCTCCTTATGCAGAGGATATGCTTTCCATGATTAAGGGATACGATGAGGCGATTCAGGGCAATACCGATGCACTGGGAGTATCTGCACCGGATGCCAGGACTTTTGTTGTAGAGTTATCATCCCCATGTGTTTATTTTGATAAAATCACCACACATTCAACCATGGTACCTGTGAAGAAAGAAGTGGTTGAAGAAAAAGGAGATCAGTGGTCTCTGACACCGGATTCTTATGTGTCCAACGGTCCTTTAAAGATGTCTGAGTGGGTACCAGGTTCCCACATTACATTTGTAAAGAATGAAAATTACTGGAATGCTCAAAAGGTTACTGTAAACAGTTTAAAGTTTGTTCTGATGGAAGATCCTAATGCGGCATACAGTGCATACCAGACCGGTGAAGTTCAGATGATCCGTGATGTTCCAACGGAAGAGATTCCAAGACTGAGGGATCAGCCGGAATTCCACCTGGACCCTCGTATGGCAACTTCTTATACCATTTTTAATACACAAAAGGCACCTTTTGATAATGTAAAGGTACGTCAGGCTTTGAGCCTTGCTGTTGACCGTGATTACATTGCCAATACGCTGATGATGGGAACTGCTGCTCCGGCGTCCAACTTTGTGGGGGCAGGAGTAAGTGATGTGGAAGATGGATCTTCCTTTGAAGAAGTTACAAGAAAAAATAATGGCGGAGATTACTTCCATGCCAGCAACTATGAAGAAGATTTACAGAAAGCAAAAGATCTTCTTGCAGAGGCAGGATATCCAGACGGAAAAGGCTTTCCTGTAATTGAGTATATGACCAATGATGCCGGTTATAACAAGCCGGTGGCAGAATATTTGCAGAATGCCTGGAGTGATCTTGGTGTAAAGATGGATATTAAGATTGTTGAGTGGTCAACCTTTACTCCGACCCGTCGGGCAGGAGATTTCCAGATCTGTCGTGGAGGCTGGGTATATGATTATGATGATCCTTCCAATATGCTCACCTTATTCTCCTCCGGAAGCGGTAACAATGATGGAAAGTATTCGAACCCTGAAGTTGATGCGCTGTTAGCCCAGGCAAGAGATACGGTAGATAAAGCAGAGCATTATGAAAAGCTTCATGAAGCAGAAAAGCTGATCATGGCTGATGCAGCAGTTGCACCTTTGGTATATTCAAACGATTTCTACCTTCAGAAGCCGGAATTAAAAGGTACATGGCATTCCCCATCGGGCTACTGGTTCTTTATGTACGCTACCATGGATTAAAACCGTATGGAGTTGTTATAAAATAGCTCTTCTGAAAAGTTGTAAATATAAAATACGCCTTGAATGGGCATAAAATCCCATTCAAGGCGTATTTTTGTGTCACCTAAAACCTGTTTTTCATATAAGTTTTCATCAAAGCTTCATTTCGTGACAGCTTCATGATTACTCCTTTGAATCATCATAGCAGGCGCGGATTCCGCCGATAAATTTAGCTCTGGTGCGTGCCGCAACCACATGGGCGGAACCAATGGAACTGATTTTAAGACGGACTGGGACAGCCACTGCACGAAGGTGCATGCCGATGAGCGTATCACCTATATCAATTCCTGCATGTGCTTTAACCCATTCCACTGCAACCGGATTGGATAAGGTGTGGTAAGCAGCCGTGGCAAAGGAACCTCCTGCCTTTAGTTGGGGAACAACATTAACTGGTTCGTAACCGAACCGTTCTGCCGTCTCCTGTTCCAGTATAAGTGCCCGGTTAAGGTGTTCGCAGCATTGGGCGGCAATATGGATGCCCTGCTTATGAAATATCCCGTAGATAGCGGTAAAAACTGCTTCTCCAATCTCAGCGCTGGAGTGAGAACCGATTTTGTGGTCCGATATTTCACTGGAGGAGCATCCGATTACAACCAGATCCCCTGTCTTTAACCTTGCAGCTTCCAGCAATTCTTCCGCAGCCTGCTGTGCCTGTTGTCTGATTTCTTCCAACATCTATGATCTTCCCCTTCCTTTCAGACGGGAATGCGTTTCTTTTTTATAATGCTTCCCGGATTGCCTTTGCCATCTCTTCATATTCCTCATCGGTCAGATAAGTCTTGTCCGGATTCATGGCAAATGTACCGCCCCATTCATCCTGTCCGTTGTATTTTGGAACAATGTGCATATGAAGATGACAGCCTGTGTCGCCATAAGCGCCATAATTAACCTTGTTCGGATGAAATACTTTGTGAACTGCTTTGGCTGCTTTGGAAACATCAGAAAAGAATGCGTTTCTTTCCTCGTCGCTGATATCAATCATCTCACTGACATGATCTTTGTATGCAACAATTACTCTGCCTCGTTTGCTTTGTTCCTTAAATAAATACAGAAATCCTGTTTCCATTTCACAGATTGGATAACCAAATTTTGCTACCAGATCTCCCTTCATGCAGTATGCGCAGTTAGGATCTTTCATAATCATGTACCTTCTTTCTCAATATTAATGTTTATAATCAGGAGCGGTTCCATCGAAATTAAGATCTGCTCTTTAAATGATTAGCTACTTTTACATCTTCCTTTTTAATATGGTTGATCAGCCAGCCGGCAATTGTGCTGTTAACCTCTCCTACCAGAGAAACGGTGGCTCCGTCCCGCTCCAGCTTCTGGCATATTCCAGCCACAACCTTTTTGAAATCTTCATGATACCGTCTGTGGTTTACATAATCAGGATATTGGCTTTGGAGCTGAAGCTTCTCTTCATCACTAAAATGTTTTGCCGTATAATCCTGAAGAAATTTCGTTGTATGGGCAAGCTCCGTGCGGCCTTTCCCGGTAGCACATGCGCTTAAAAGGTTGTTAATTGCATCAATAAGCTGACGGTGCTCCGTATCAATTAACTGGTTACCTGTCTCCAGATCTTTTGTAAATGTATATGCCATATGATACCCTCCATTTTTCGGCTTTTGCTACCATTTTACACCACTTTATATAAAAATCCAATCACTATTTTTCTCTCCAGCTTAAATAGAGATCTGCAATCACATCTTCAATCGGTGGTTTTTTGATTTCAATGTCCTGTATATAAGGAAAATGAGAGAGGCTTCCAAGGATTTCATTGATTGGAATTTTAACAGGGTCAAATTCATATTCATGAGTCCCATTTTCCCCATGAAGCAGCTTCAAGCCTTTCAGAGAAGGAGAAGCGCACTCGCAAGGTGTGGATAGAACAATGCGGTGAAATCCTCCGCACAGGCTTCGCAGATCGTCAAAGCTTCCGTCAAAAGCCAGGGTTCCCTTGTTAATCAATACAATTCGCTGTGCCATCTGTTCTAAATCATCCATATCATGGCTTGTGACCACAACGGTTGTTCCCTGTTCTTTGTTAATTCTCTTTAAAAAATGAATCATTTGCTGCTTGGCAAGTACATCCAGACCCAGAGTCGGTTCATCTAAAAATACAAGTTCCGGACTGTGTAAAAGCAGCATGGCAATATCAGCCCTCATTCTTTGCCCAAGGCTCAATTCTCTTGCGAAAGTTTTTAAAATATCAGAAAGGTCTAACAGTTCTGTAACCATACGAAGATTTTTCTTATAGACATTGTCAGGAATGTTCCAAACCTGTTTTTTCCACTCAAAACTGGTAATTACGGGATGATCCCACCACAATTCCGTCCGCTGTCCGAATAAGATTCCCACTCGTTTCATCAGAGCAATCCGATCAGTCTGAGGATTGAAGCCAAGGACCTCTACCGTTCCCTTTGTGGGCATTAAAATACCGGAGAGAATCTTGATGGTAGTACTTTTTCCGGCTCCGTTTGCCCCCGCATAAGCCACGAATTCTCCGGGCTGAATGGAAAGGGATACCTGATCCAGCGCTGCAATTGACCGTTTTTCCGGGCGGAATATATTTTTAATGATATCAATTATTTTTCCGCTTCTCTGCCACTGGGAATATATTTTTGTTACATTATCTATGACCAAAGCCGGTGTATCTTGGGGAACCAAAGAGTTCATAATGTTTCATTCCTTTCTTGAAAAATAAAATTGCTGTCGCACAAAATGCTGTTGCCACTGCCGGCAAAGCAATTGCAGATAGTATGGGAAGGGTGTCAAAACCTTCTTTTCCCGCCTTTAAAAGAATAACAGCAGGAAACCAGGCAGAAAGTCCAATTGGCAGTACGGTCAGAAAGACCCGTTTCACTGCAGGATTGATATTGCCAAGAGGATAGGACTTCAAAGAGGAAAACATATCCTTTCCGACTGCCGCAATATCCTCAGCCGCTGCTGGTGCGTAAAAAGCCATGCAGGAAAGCAGATATAAAAAAGATATAATTAAAAGGCAGGAGCAAAGTACATAGATGACCAAAAGTATCAGAAAGCCAGGACTGATTAAAACCGAGGATCTGCAAACCCCATACCAGGTAAGTCCCACACCGAAGAGAAACATCGGAGAGCCGGAAAATGGAGAAAACCCCTGAGTTGCCAGTTCTGTCCAGAGAGGAACCGGCTGGAGCAGAGCGTGGTCCAGTTGTCCTCTGCCGATGATCCGGCTTATAATCCCCGCATTGTTGCCTGCAAAAAACACCATAAAAGTTCCATCAACCAAAACAGAATAACCCATCATAAATAGAATCTCATCCCGGTTCATTCCTGCAAAATGTTCAAAGTTTGCCGATAAGAGATAAATTCCTGCAATGGTGCATCCTCCGCTGATACAGTCAGAAACCAGTTGTAATACAAAATATCTGAAATCCCGAAGAAACCACAAAAAATCCATTTTTCCGTATAAACAAAATAAACGAAATAGTATTTTAAAATTATCCACCAAATGAAACCATCCTTTCTTTACTTTTTTCAAAAATCCGGATTGCAGCAATCCATAACAGGACATTCCAGAAAATCTGAAGTCCCAAAGTAAGAAATGGTGTACTGGTATTTCCGGTGTATATGGTCAGCGGTCCATGAGCAATAGAACCCAAAGGAAGCAGCGAAAATATGGTTCCGATTTCTTTGGGAAAAAGAGAAAACGGAATCATCTCCCCTGATAATAAGGCATAGATTGCCTCTCTTACCGCCAAAGCAGCCCAGCATCCATTTTTCAAGTGCATGGCAAAAGCCGCAAAAAGCAGGTCAATGGCAAATCCAAGAGAAGCAGCCAGCAGGAGACTTAAAATGGCAAGAACCCCATACCAGGGGGTTGCCGGAAAAGGCCGGATTCCAAAAAGCGGAGACATCAGCCAAAGTGGAAGACCAAAGAAAATAAAGTTTGGGATCCAGTAACGTCCTATGGTTTCTGCAATAAAGCTTGCGTTTAGGGGCATAGGACGAAGAAATCTTCCAATAATGGAACCTTCCCATAAAGAAGAAGTCGCGGGAGAGATAATATTGAGTTCCTGGTGGAAAATAGTTGACATAAGTGTGTAGGTCAAAAGCTGGTCCAGAGAAGTCTCAAAGGAGAGGGCGCCTCCTTTCTCCAGGGATCTCCAGATAAAAATTAGCATAATAAACTGAGCTGCCTGCACCACATAACCGCCTGCAACGTATAAGAATGCCCCGTCAAATATCTGTTTTGCACAGATTGTTGTGGTAGAACCTATGGCTTTGAAGAAAGAACCATAGCCGGAAAGAATATCTTTTAAGCATTTCATGAAAACAGATCCTCCATTTTGCGTTTTTCACAGTTAAACTCTGTTTCCGTCCGTTTCCGAACGCCTATGATACGAAAAATGGGCAAAAAAACCGACACTTGCAGCGTCGGTCAGATCATGACTCAGAAATCCACAAAAAGATTACCGGATGTCAGATGAAATCTGAGGTGAGACGCTGTAATTTTCGTAAAAATGGGCGCACTTATACACGGACGGTCCATAGTTACAGAAAATTACAGAAATAAACTTAAGATTCAACCATAATGAAGTTGATTTCATTGAGAGAAGTTTCATATCGTCTCACCTCCTTTTCAAAAAGAATTTGCATTATTATAGCATATTGAATAAAGAACGTCAATAAAAAGACTAAAATCTGGAGAGTGCTGCTTCGTCAGCAATAACCGTAACATCAGGGTGAAGCTGCAAAATAGAAGCCGGAATAGCAGGAGTAACAGGTCCTGTAATAGCATCATGTAAAATGTCAGCTTTATCCTTACCGCTTACTGCCAGCAGAATTTTTCTGGCTCTGATAATCGTGCCGATCCCCATGGTGTATGCCTGTCTGGGAACCTCCTCTATGGAAGAAAAAAAACGTTTGTTGGCATCAATGGTGCTTTCCTGCAGATCCACAACATGGGTGTCCTTTGGAAAAATATCAGAAGGTTCATTAAAGCCGATGTGTCCGTTATGCCCAAGCCCCAGAAGCTGGAGATCAATTCCGCCCAGATTCTTGATTGTGTTTTCGTAGCGGGCAGCTTCTTTTTGTGCGTCTGTTTCCGTTCCATCTGGGATATTGGTATTCGCCTTATCAATGTTTACATGGCGAAACAGGTTCTGATTCATAAAAAAGAAGTAGCTTTGTTCATTGTCTCTGGATAGTCCTTTATACTCATCAAGATTAACGGTTTTAACCTGGGCAAAATCCAGGTCTCCCGTGTTGCACCATTCAATTAACTGTTTATAGATTCCCACGGGAGTGGACCCAGTTGCCAGCCCCAGCACACAATCCGGTTTCATGATAATCTGCGCAGAAATAATGTTAGCAGCCTTTCTGCTCATATCGTTATAATCGTTTGCCTGATAAATCTTCATTCCTTACCCCTTTCATAGAAACGGAAAATTTTTTCATTCTATTCTTATAACAGGATAACATTTTTATAACATGCGTGCAATGGGATTTGGAATAAAAGTAAAAGATTCTATTTCTTATCCATTTCATATATTGTTACTGCAATCCGGTACACGATATACCCTTAAATGAACCTTTCCTATTTACAAAGATTTCATGAGCTTTTTGCTGGAAATAAGCAATTATTTCAATAGGTATTTTTCAAATGCTTTATGAGTATCAAAGTGGATATCTTTCAAAAATAAAACCACCCAGACAGCGTATGCAACAATGGCAAAACAAGGTGTTAGAATAAGAGAACCTAACGCACCGACAGCCATAATGGCTGTCCATATAAAACACGATTTACTAATATCTCTAGCTATATAAGCCTTATCATATAAAGCTTGTTCCTTTTCAGGCAGAGTATTAAATCCTGAAACAAAATTTGACGATTTTTCTTTGAATATTGCAAATTTTCTTTATATGAAGATAGTACGATAAAATATTTTATTTATCAATATAACTTCAAAAAACAGGAAGCAAATGAATTTTGATGTTAAAGACCGGATGGCTTTTGGAATGTTCATTCTTGCACTGCTTACTTTTATATTTAATAATCGTAAGTAGGTTTTTCATAAATATCCTGAAAGGGATATAAAGTCCCAGAAATGGGCATAGAAAAACCACCCTTGTAAACTTTGGCGGTTAATAGGGTGGATTTTCTATCGTTATTTAACAGGCCAAACCCCTTGTAGAGGGGCGGTTGTTTCTTTGTGATTATAATATAACACAATGAGGCAAAAAATGCAAGATTCTAAATACAAATGATTAGCGAACGAACCAAAATCGAATTCTGATACTGGATTGGGCTTCTCTAGGTGGCAGAAAGTGATTTTTAGTAGATCAGATGAAAAAACTGGGGGTACTCGGAGCACAAGTCTGCTAATTCAAAGTTGCACAAAATATATTCTCTGGATTCCGTATTCTTCTTACTTTGTCCGGCTCGCTTAAACTAAATGCAATGCCATGGAACAGGGGCACGTTTCAGGTAACGACTATACATATCATTCTCTTTTTCTTTATATCCGCAAAGAACCACTTTTGCAGGGTAGTCTTGTCTGCTTAAAAGCTGTAGCATACTGCGGTGTTGGCGGTCAGTAAATTCCAATTCATAACTTTGTTTTTGTACCCGGAACTCTTGCAAGTATGGAGGGTCCATGATAATAAAGCAATCCTTTTCATATAAGTGGCTTATCAGGAACTTTCGGTAGTAGTAATTGGACAGTTCGATAGACTGATATAGTAAATGTGTCTTTTTCAATGGAGCAACGTGAGAAGCAAGGGGAATCTTTGTTGTGGTAAAGCCACCCTGACAGTTATAGGCATAATGTTTAATGGCATAGAGTTGAACTGCTTTCTGAACATCAACCGTCTGTAGCTGTCTTCGCTGTTCACGACCTTCAAATGACTTTATATCATGGTCTGATTTCTTTGTATAGAAGATATCCTTTAAAATATAAAAGGATTCCTGATTTAATTGAGGGGGCGCATTTAACCGTGCTTGGAATTGCTGAAAATAAACTTCCGATTTCATGACACTGTGAAAGTTATAAATGGAAGCAGAACCTTTGTTTAAGGATATCGTTTCAAACAAATTGAGACTGCTTTCAAGAAGAATGATGAATCCGCTTCCCCCAAAGCAGTCAGCAAAGGAAGTACAGCCCAAGGAATGGGCATACCTTATAAGCAACTGGTATTCCCTTGCCCAGGAGCGTTTGCTCTCCAAAAAGGAGATGGTTCGGATTTGGTTGACTGGAAACTTTCTTGGAAACTTCACACTTTTTCGTGGTCCCGGTACGGCAAGGCTATGGAGAATCACTAAGCTATAAGCATAATGGTTTACCCATTAGCAGAGGGAGAGTCGAAAATGAAATAAAACGGATTGTTAAAATAATTAATAATGCAGGAATAGAGTTTGAGAAGTTTACACCGCATTGTTTCAGGCATACATTTGCAGCCAGAGCAATAGAATCAGGAATGGACCCACAGGTACTTAAGGTGATACTGGGACATTCTGACTACGCAATGACTATGAACAGGTATGCTCATGTTTTAGACGATGCAAAAGCGCAAGGAATGGAATAAATCGCAAGTGCATTTTAAGGGCCGGGTTATCGGCTCTTTTTTTCTTTCAGATTGTAAATGGGGCAAATATGGGGTATTTCCTAACTAAAAAGGCTTTATCTAATTGTTGCATGGGCACGCAAATGTCGCATAAATGGGGAAATATTAAATAATTTTTGTCATGGAAAAATACCCCTGTGCATAAAATAACTATAAAGGAGTGGTGGCATGTCTAACTATCGAAGACTAATCTCATATATTTATGCCTACGAAGGAGGAATCAAAGGAAAAAACATCGGATTTGCCAAGATAGAGACGAGAGGAATCCAATGCAAGATTACGGTAAGTGTCAAACGGATTTATGTTGGAGGCAATGACATAGGAGTGTACTTATTAGCCGGAGAACAGGAGATATACCTTGGAAATATATTTATTCGGGGTGGTTCTGGTGAATTCAGAACTGTAGTATCATCGACTGATGTGGAGCATTCCGGCGTTACCGTGGATCAGTGTTTTGGACTGACCATCCACGACGTTAAAAATACATGGCGGTCTTACACAACCATCTGGGAAGATGCGGTTGCCCATGCGGCAGAAGTGGAATTAAAAAAAGCACACTCCGCAGATTCCAAAGAGGATCGTCCTGGAATATCAGAAGAACAGATAAAGAAAGCGGTTCGTGAGATCGAAGAAGAATTTCCGCTGCAGTCAAGTGAGACTACAGAAGAAAAGGAGTCATCGGAACCTTCAACTGAGACAGGAGAAGAGTCTGTTGAAGTGGAAGAAGAGGAGACGAACCAAGAGGATACTGTTGCAGAGCCAGAGAAGGACTCTGTCATTGAAAGCCAGGAAGAATCAGAAAAAGACAGCTCTGAATCTCTGGAGGCACAGCAGGATGGAACGACAGGTCCAGTGGAACAAGATGGATCTGGTATTCCGACCATGACAGGACCGATGCCCATTACCCGGCCGACGCCAATGACAACAGCGCCTGTAGCATCTCCTGCTATGGTAGGACCGATACCGGGAACCAGTCCGCTCATGACAGGACCTCCGCCAGCAACTGTTCCGGGTCCCACAATTACTGGTCCCACAGCAGGCTGGAATCAGGGTGTGGCTCCATTTGCAACAGGTCCTATACCGGGCTGGTGGCAGAACCCGGCTCCGTCTTCCACGGGACCGGCTCCCGGAGTGCCCCAAAGGTCCAGACCTGTAGTATCCGATCCAAATTTAAGACCAACCGGTCCCATATCCCAGGAATGGAAAGAATCTGTTCGGGAAGATATCTCTGCGGAGACTCAAAGTGACCTTGTGAGTCAGGAAGCGGCTGAGGAAGAGAATGCGTATGAGGAAGAACCCCTTTCCCCTGGAAAAACCATTCTTCACCGGGTAGATGCAGTTGTAGAAGAGGAACCAAAGGATCAGGCAGAAACACCAAAACTTGGAGATCAGGATGAACTGGAGCGTCTTCTTCAAAATGAGGATCAGGAAGAAAGTCCCCATGAACTGGTGTGGGATAAACTGAAACGGGAACATACAAGGATTCTGGCATTCGACTATGAAGACGGATGTGAGATTTTGACCATTAAACCGCAGGATATCGGTCTTTTACCAAGAGAGGCATGGGTTTATGGCAATAACAGCTTCCTTCTCCATGGATATTATAATTATCGTTACTTAATACTTGCAAAATTAAACAATCCCAAAGGAATGCCTCGGTATCTTCTGGGAATTCCGGGCCATTATTATAGCAATGAAAGATATATGGCATCCATGTTTGGCTTCCCCAATTTTGTTCTTTCAAAGCAGCAGCCGGTAGAAGATGGAAGATTTGGTTTTTGGTATACAGATATTAAATTAGGGGGCTGATCCAGCCCCCTTTTTGTACGGAATCAAGTGTCAATCCCCCGAAGGGAAACGTTAGGAATCGAAGGCTGTACAATGCGGAGAAAGTGCTCTAATTCATGTTTGGAAAATGCCTGGAGTCCGCCGCATAGTACTTCATCAGAATCCACATAGCTTTGAAGAAAATACGAAGAGGGACCTTGCAGCCACAGGGCGATATCGGAGAAATCCTCTTCTGTGTGAATTCCTTTTACTACAGTAGTACGAAATTCCCATAATACATGTCCCTCCATCAGGAAGCGGGCACTTTCTTCTACTGCTTTCATATTGATGTTGGTAATACCACACGCATTTTCATAATTATTCCGTCCTGCTTTGATATCCATTGCAACATAATGAATGACCCCTTCTGAAACAAGACGTTTTAAAATTTCCGGCTGATATCCGTTTGTATCCAGTTTTATTAAATATCCCAGAGATTTAATCTTTTTAATAAAAGGTTCCAAGTCTGTCTGCAAAGTCGGTTCGCCTCCGGTTATGCAGACTCCTTCTAGAATTCCTTTCCGCTTTTTCAGAAAATCAAATAGTTCTGCTTCTGTATAAAGGACTTGAGCATTTCCATAAATCAGACCGCTGTTATGACAGTAAGGGCACCGGAAATTACAGCCGCCTGAAAAAATGGTTGCAGCAACATGTCCGGGATAATCAAGAAGCGTTGTCTTTTGCAGACCGCAAAGTTTCATATCTTCACCATTCCTTTGTTTCGTGATATACTACCATTATACCACAATAAATTTTAAAGAGGAATGAACATGACCACAGATGAAAAATACATGCGGGCAGCCATAGGACAGGCTAAAAAAGCCAGTGCCATTGGAGAAGTTCCCATTGGCTGCGTAATCGTTTATGAGGATCATATCATTGCCAGAGGTTATAACCGCCGGACCATAGATCAGAACGTTCTCTCCCATGCGGAGATCAATGCCATAAAAAAAGCTTGTAAGAAAATGGGAGACTGGAGATTAGAAGACTGTACCATGTACGTTACTCTGGAACCATGTCCCATGTGTGCCGGAGCCATTGTCCAGGCGAGGATTCCCAGAGTAGTGATTGGCTGCATGAATCAGAAAGCCGGTTGCGCCGGGTCAATTCTTGATATGCTTCACGAAGAACGGTTTAATCATCAGGCGGAGACAAAGACTGGCGTTTTAGGGGAAGAATGCTCTCTCATGATGAAAACATTTTTTAAAGAGTTAAGAGAAAAGAAAAAACAAAAAATGGAAGAGCCAAATACCCGGTAAATCCTTGACAATACCCGCATTTCCATGTATACTTAACAGCGATTAAACCAAAATATGTCATAAAGCTTCCGTGCAGCCGGGGAGATAGCGGTGCCCTGTACCTGCAATCCGCTCTAGCAGGGGTGATGTCTCACCCAGGGCTTGCTATTGCAGGGCTGCCCCTGATAAGTGGCGATGACGTTTGGGTCTTACGCAACAGAACTTCATGAACCGTGTCAGGGCAGGAATGCAGCAGCACTAAATGAATGTTTCTGTGTGCCGTGAGGGAGCCTGGACTGAGTTAACTGTCAGGGTAACGCCTGTGATAGTGGTTCAAAGTGGGACGCACGGATTAAATATAAGATTTCAGACACCGGGAACAGGAACCTGTTTTGCGGTGTCTTTTACAATTCCTGAATATCATTTTTAATATTTTCTTACTTTTCTTATTATAATGAAGTTTTCCCTTGCCCGCCATTCCCCTTTGTATTATAATTGAGAATAAAATGGGTATAATAGTACCTATTTCTCAAAAAACCAAATAAAAAAGAGGTGCGCTTTCATGATGAGAATCGGAATGCTTACAAGCGGGGGAGACTGTCAGAGTTTAAACGCGACCATGCGTGGCGTTGCAAAAGCGCTGTACAGGCTATCCGACGATATAGAGATTGTAGGATTTGAAGATGGCTATAAAGGTCTTATTTATGCAGATTACCGTGTGATGAGGCAGGAGGAATTCTCGGGAATTTTAACCAGAGGCGGAACCATTCTTGGTACATCCAGACAGCCCTTTAAACTGATGCGTACACCGGATGAGAATGGTCTCGATAAGGTGGAAGCCATGAAGCACACATACAAGAAGTTAAAGCTTGAATGTCTGATTGTACTTGGTGGAAACGGGAGCCAGAAGACAGCCAATCTTTTGCGGGAAGAAGGGCTTCATGTAATTTCCCTGCCAAAGACAATTGACAATGACTTGTGGGGAACCGATATTACCTTTGGTTTTCAGAGTGCAGTGAATGTGGCAACCAATGCCATTGACTGTATTCACACCACAGCCGCCTCCCATGGCAGGGTATTTATTGTAGAAGTGATGGGACATAAGGTGGGCTGGCTTACATTATATGCAGGCATTGCAGGCGGAGCAGATATTATTCTTCTGCCGGAGATTCCTTACGATCTTGATCTTGTGATTGACGCTTTAAAGACAAGAACAAAGAACGGCAAAAAGTTTTCTATTATAGCCGTTGCAGAAGGAGCCATATCAAAAGAGAATGCCTCTCTGACAAAAAAAGAATTAAAAGAAAAGAAAAAGAGCGGAGTCGTTTATCCGTCCATTTCCTATGAGATCGGTGCTATGATTACAGAGCGGACAGGTCAGGAAGTGCGGGTTACAGTACCAGGACATATGCAAAGAGGCGGGGATCCCTGCCCTTATGACCGGGTTTTATCCACCAGACTTGGTGCAGAAGCGGCTATGCTTATTAAGAACAAAGATTATGGCAATATGGTGGCGGTTCAGAACAATGAGATTGTAAAGATACCCCTTTCCGAGATTGCCGGTAAATTAAAAACAGTCGATCCCCAGTGTTCTATTGTAAAAGAAGCAAAGATGATAGGAATTAGTTTCGGGGACGAATAAGGAGTTTATAGACATGTCATATACGGCATTGTACCGCAAGTGGCGCCCTTCTTCCTTTTCTGATGTAAAAGGGCAGGACCACATCGTACAGACATTAAAGAATCAGATTGTATCCGGACGTATCGGACACGCATATCTGTTTTGTGGAACGAGAGGAACCGGTAAGACCAGTATTGCAAAAATTTTTGCAAGGTCGGTCAATTGCGAACACCCCTCAGACGGAAGTCCCTGCGGAGAATGTGAGACTTGTAAGAATATTGCAGCAGGTGCATCTCTCAATGTGGTTGAGATTGATGCTGCATCCAATAACGGTGTGGAAAACATCAGAGAGATACGGGACCAGGTCCAGTATCCTCCTACAGAGGGAAGATACCGGGTTTATATTATTGATGAGGTTCATATGCTTTCTACAGGAGCATTTAATGCACTGCTGAAGACGTTGGAAGAACCTCCTTCCTATGTCATCTTTATACTGGCAACAACAGAAGTCCAGAAGATTCCGGTAACGGTCTTATCAAGATGTCAGAGATATGATTTCAAGCGGATTACAGTAGAGATCATTGCGGAACATTTAAAGAATCTTACAGAAGCGGAACAGATTCAGGTGGAGGACAGGGCAATTACTTATATTGCAAAAGCCGCTGACGGTGCTCTCAGGGACGCATTAAGCCTTTTGGATCAGTGTATTGCATTTCATTACGGAGAAGTACTTACCTATGATAATGTTCTTGATGTTTTAGGTGCTGTAGACATTACTGTATTTGGTAAATTGTTCCGGGCAGTCACCGAGAATCGGACCAAGGACTGCATTTCCTGTCTGGAAGAGCTGGTTATTCAGGGAAGGGAATTAGGTCAGTTTGTCGTTGACTTTATCTGGTATTTAAGGAATCTTCTTATTTTAAAGTCTGTTGATGGAGGAGATGCTCTCCTTGATATGTCTACGGAAAATCAGATTCTACTAAGGGAGGACGGAAGATCCGTTGACCAGGAGACGATTCTCCGGTACATCCGGGTATTTTCCGATCTGGCAAACCAGCTCCGGTACGCTTCCCAGAAACGTGTCCTCATTGAGGTCACTCTCATTAAGCTGACCCGTCCTCAGATGGAACAGAATCTGGATTCGCTGATTGAGCGGATCAAAAATATTGAGAAGCAGTTGGAACAGGGAATTGTTCCAAAAGCAGAGGTTCATCAAAAGGAAGAACCGGTTCAGGAACTGGCCGCAGCAGAGCGCGTATCTCTTCCCAAAGGACAGTTAGAGGATTTGAATTTAATCCGGAATGAATGGGGGAAGATTACGCGGGAACTCGGTGGTCCTATCCGGGCGAGTTTCCGGGATACCGTTGTGGAGCCTGCAGGAGAAAGCTGTCTGTGTGTCGTGTTTTCTGATCAGAGCAACTATATGATTGGAAGCCGGGAAACCACCATACGGGAGATTGAGCGATATGTGGAGGATCATTACCGGAAGTCCATTGCTTTTAAGACAAGGCTCAGAGACGGAGCCGAGAGGCTTAATACTGTATACGTCAGCGAAGAAGAATTAAAAGAAAACATTTTAATGGATATAACAATCGAAGAATAAAACAGAAAGAATAAAACAGGAAAATCAGGAGGATATAAACCATGGCAAAACGTGGCGGATTTCCAGGTGCAATGCCTGGCAATATGAATAATTTAATGAAACAGGCTCAGAAGATGCAGCGTCAGATGGAGGAGACCACAAAGTCTCTGGAAGAAAAGGAATATACAGCGGCAGCAGGCGGAGGCGCTGTGACGGTCACTGTTTCCGGTAAAAAAGAAGTTACATCTGTGAAGTTGTCAAAAGAGGTTGTGGACCCTGATGACATTGAGATGTTAGAAGATCTGATTATGGCTGCAACAAACGAAGCGTTCCGTCAGATGGAAGAAGAAAGCAGTTCCGCCATGTCAAAGCTTACAGGCGGTCTTGGCGGCCTGGGCGGCGGCTTTCCGTTTTAATTATGGATTATTTCAGCAGTCAGATAACCAAATTGATCGAAGAATTGTCAAAGCTTCCGGGCATTGGCAGCAAATCTGCACAGCGTCTGGCATTTCACATTATTAATATGCCGGAAGAACAGGTGACAGGTCTTGCTTCATCCATTACAGAAGCAAAACGCAATGTACATTACTGCAAAGAATGCTTTACTCTGACAGATCAGGAACGATGCCCCATTTGCAAAAGTGAAAAGCGCAATCACAAGGTAATTATGGTTGTGGAGGATACAAGAGATTTAGCAGCTTATGAAAAGACTGGTAAGTTTGAAGGCGTTTATCATGTGCTCCACGGAGCCATTTCCCCTATGCTTGGAATTGGACCTGGAGACATAAAGCTGAAAGAATTGATGCAGAGGCTGCAGGGAGACGTAGATGAGGTGATTATTGCCACCAATTCCAGCCTTGAAGGTGAAACAACAGCCATGTATATCAGTAAGCTGATCAAACCAACAGGAATAAGGGTTACCAGAATTGCCAGCGGAGTTCCCGTTGGAGGAGACTTGGAGTACATAGACGAGGTAACGTTATTACGGGCCCTGGAAGGCAGGGTTGAGTTATAACTCATTTGCTTTGTCAGGAGATATAAGGTGGAGGGAGATACACCTTTCAGCCTTAATATTATGAATCAACTGGATATGCAGGCATACCGCTTGACTCATTAGGAGATAAATAATGGATAAGTACGAGTTTAATATAAAGGTTGAACAGATCAAAAAACTGGTCGGCAAAAACGACTATGAGACAGCTATGAAAATAGCTGATACAATAGACTGGAGAAGAGTCCGCAATACCAATCTGCTGTCCATGGTAGCTATGGTATATGAGAAGAATGAAGAATATCAGGAGGCTAAGGATATTCTCCTTCAGGCATTTGAACGTGCCCCCATTGGAAAACGTCTGCTTTATAAACTGGCAGAACTGGCGATTAAAGAAGGGAACGTTGAGGAAGCGGAAGCTTATTATAAAGAGTTTGGCGACCTTGCTTCCGAGGATCCCAGACAGCAGCTTTTGCGTTATATGATTTTAAAACTGAAAGGTGCACCAGCCCAGCAGCTCATTCATTCCCTGGAATCCTACACCAGTGTGGAACTGGATGAAAAGTGGCTTTATGAATTAGCTGAATTGTATAGTCTGGCAGGAATGCCGGATCGCTGTGTAGAGACCTGCGATAAGATTATGTTGATGTTTGGGCTTGGCAAATATGTGGATAAGGCTATGGATCTAAAGATTCAATATGCGCCCTTAACCAATTATCAGATGGATCTTGTAGAAAACAGAGATAAGTATGAAGCAAAGCTTCGGGCAGTGGAACAGGAATACCGGACAGGTAAGGCTGTGTACGAAGAGTCTGATCCAGAGCCGGAAGAAGAATATTATGATGAAACTCCAGAGCCTGATCAGGAACAAGAACTGATGTATCAGGACCCTGCGATTACTTCTGGATTTGAGACCTCCATGCAGGAAGCTGATGTTCAGGAGACTCTGGCAAGAGAGATGTCAAAGATTTCTTACAATGAACCATTTCAAGAAGAAGAGAGCAAGATCGAACATACAAGAGTGCTGGAAGATATTCGAAGAGTGGGACGCCCTCTGTCAATGGCAGGTGGACAGGAGAATGCTTATATTCCTGATGAAGCACCTGTTCAGGCATTTCCTGACCCTGTGTTTGAAGAGGAGCCATTAGAAGCGGGAACAGAAAGTACTTCCATAAGCAGTGCGTATGGGCAGAATGATTCCTATGATGAATTTGACGATGGTTTAGAAAGTCCCGATTATGCAGCCCGACAGGCAGCGGCAACAGCAGAAGGGTTGAATTCGCTTTTGGCTGGAGAAGAAGTATCCAGTCAGTTTCACTCTATAGAAGAATCGTTTTCTCAGACAGAGGAAAATGAGAATATGGAAAATATTCCCGAAGACTTTGAGGATGAGGATCTGGAATTTGAAGACCTGTATGAGGAAGATGAGGAAGTTCCGGTCCGCAATCATCTGATGATAGAAGCAAGAACCCCTGAAAAGGGACTTCATATGGCTGTAGAAGCGTTAAAGCAGATCCATAAAGAAAATGGTGTAAAGAACCCGGTTGCTAAAATTACCGGCTCCAAGCTATCAAAAAGAGGAATTTTTTCCTGTGCAGATAAGCTGGCGGGAAAAGACCTGATTATAGAAGAGGCTGGAGATCTTAGCCAGGAAGCACTGGAAGAATTGAACCAGTTAATGGATCAGGATAATAGCGGCATGATAGTAGTGCTCATTGATAATCCAAAGCAGATGGAGATGCTCCACTTAGAACATCCAGTTCTGGCTCGTAAATTTGAGTGTATTGGAAGCGGAGAGGCATCTTCTCCATCAGACTATCCGGCACCAGTTTATAACGGGCAGATTCCGAAAAAAGAATTTTATGATGAATACGCACAGCCTCAGTATATTCCTGAAGCAGAGCCTGCTTTTGAAAAACCAGAAAGTCATAAGCAGGAGGCAAAGAAACGCTCAGCGCGTTATAATTCAGAGCCTGTTTATAATCAGTATAACGAAATTCCTCAACCCGCTGTATATGATGAGGAACATTATAATGACCAGAATGCAGTTGAGCCTATGAATTCATATTCTGAGGAAGAGATGGATTTAGATGAGTTTGCTCAGTATGCCTGCCGTTATGCCAATGAGATTGACTGCAGCATTACAGGCAAAAGCATGCTTGCATTATACGAGCGTATTGAAATTATGGAAGAAGACGGAATTCCTCTGAATAAAGCCAATGCAGAGAGTCTGATAGAGAGTGCAGCAGATCGCGCAGAAAAACCATCTTTAGGAAAGAGAATTAAAAACCTGTTTTCCTCAAAGTATGATAAAGATGGACTGCTGGTTTTAAAAGAAGAACATTTCATATATTAATGGAGTATAAAATTGGATATTAAACTTATTGCATTAGACCTTGACGGAACGCTTTTGGATGATCATAAAAAACTGTCCGAAGCCAATCTTCAGGCACTGTCTAAATGTGTGGAACACGGAATATGGGTTGTTCCATGCACTGGCAGGGCAGTTGACGGAGTTCCAAACGAGGTAAAAGAGATACCTGGAGTCCGCTATGCAATTACAACCAACGGAGCGGTCATCTATGATATGGAAAAGGAAGAAGCACTGGATACCTGTATGATTCCTTTTGAAGAAGCACTGGATTTGTTGTATTTTATTGATTCCCACCATGTGATGTATGATCCCTATATTGAACGCCGTGGAATTACAGAGCCTCGATTTTATAATCACCTGTCTGACTATGGTCTGTCTGATGAATTAAAGATCATGGTGCAAAAGACCCGTGATGTCTATCCAAGCATTATTGAATATGTAAAGCAGACTCATAAACCGGTAGAAAAGATTAATTTGTTTTTTGCCAATATGGCGGAAAGAGCACAAATAAGAGCGGAACTGGATAAAAGAGATAATATCCTGGTTACATCTTCCATTCCTAACAATCTGGAGATCAATGCACCTGGCGCAACAAAGGGCGAGGCGATTCGCCGTCTGGCTGATCGTCTTGGCATTGGATATGAGCAGACGATGGCAATCGGAGATGGAGAAAACGATATTACCATGATTCGCATGGCTGGAGTCGGAGTAGCAATGGGTAATGGTATTAATCAGTTACGGGAAGAAGCAGATTATATTACAGAAACCAACGAGAAAAGCGGTGTTGCTTCTGCGATTAATCATATTATTTTTGGTGAAAATCTATGACGAGGTTATATATGGAAAATTGGCTGTCAATCATTGCCGGTATTTATCTTCTGGGTATGGTTCTCTATGGTCATCGCAAAGGGTTTATCCGGCTGGCAGTATCAATGGTTGCACTGATACTTACTTTAACGATTGTCCGGGTTTCTCTGCCGGTGGTAACGGGTTATTTGAAAGATCACACCCATCTTCAGCAGACAATATCGGAAAATATGAAAAAGACTGTAGGTTTATCAGGAGAACAGGACTTGCCTGATAATTCTTCTGAGATCCCATCCGTGCAAAGAACCGTGATTGAAAAACTGAATCTTCCTCAGAATATGAAGAGTGCTCTTATTGAGAATAATAACAATGAGATGTATCAGTTATTAGGAGTTCAGGCTTTTGCAGACTATATTGGAGGTTATCTTGCAAATAAGATTTTAAATTCAATTGGTTTTGTTGTCCTTTTTGCCATTGTACATCTGGCTATAAGGTTAATCGTTAGATGGCTGGATATTATTGCGAAACTTCCGATCCTGTCAGGAATTAATAAAATAACAGGAGCATTGCTTGGAGGAATTCAGGGTCTTGTTTTTATCTGGCTGATCTGTATTCTTATTACTGCCTTTTCAGGAACCTCATGGGGGCTTACGCTTTCAAGGCAGATTGAGTCCAGCAGATGGCTGTCCTATTTATATAACCATAACTTTCTCAATCTGCTGGTTTTAGGGGCTCTCCAGAGCTTCCAGTAAGAAAGAAGTTGTATTTATCTTATGACCAATTAAAACAAATCTACAAACAGAGTCCGGAATATTCTTGTTTGTAGATTTTTTAGTCTTATCTATCAAGCGTGAAAGTATCCGTATTACTACTATATATAGAAGAGAAAACAGAAGAGTAAAAATTGTTTGAACAAATGGAACAAATTCCCTTGACAATCATATTGGTACATGATATATTATAGTTCCGATGCGGAATACTCCACATCAGCAGTCAAATAAAACTGACTGAAAAAAATAAAAAAGTTGTTGACAAACGGGAAGCCAGATGGTATACTACATGAGTTGCTGATCGACAGGACAACAACAAAGCACTTTGAAAACAGAAGATTGAACAGTATGTAAAACCCTGAAAATTCTAAAAAATCAGTCATGTTTGATGACTGTGAATG
>NZ_SULJ01000010.1:36359-146826 GCF_007115105.1 Clostridium sp. HBUAS56010 | reverse complement strand
GTTTTGAGGGTGGCTGTTCCGCCTGAAATATAAGCAAATTTCACACCGCCCATGTCACTACGTATATCAGCTAAATTGCTATTTACCGAACTAAATAAACTTGTAAACCAGAGCCAAAAGGCTCTTATTTTTATGCCGAAATGGCAGAAAGGATACTTATGAGCAATGAAAAAATAAAATTTGGAGATCAAGTGTTTGACCTCGTTACTGCTGGTGTAAATTTAACAGACCGCGGCGGATCAATTATGTTCTGCCGTGGTGACACAGCTTTTGATGTAGTAAATCAAACCCTCAAAAAAAATGGTGACATCGTACAGATCGGCACATCGGGTGATCCCGACTGGAGCCGTTCGGACCTAATTTATGCAGGTATATTAACAAGCTGATCAAATTATGAAGTAAGCACCGGGGTAAAAGCAGATGTAATGATTGCCGAGTTCAGATCACCAGACACGCGTGAGCAGATTAAGGATACCAATGCAAACTTAGCTTATTTATCAATGATGACGGGTTATGATTTGGAGGTGCTTACACTATGAGTCCACACTATGAAGAAGTAAAAGGGTATTACGATACAAACAGATGGTCAAAAAAGATGGCTTGGAATGCAGTAGGCAGGTGGATCACAGAAGAAGAGTATAAATTGATTACTGGGGAAGATTACGTTAAACAAGAGGAAGAGTGAGGAAAATGAGAATGAAATTTGTAGACAAATACAACGCCACAGTAGGTATGATCGCAACCGTTTTAACAGCATTATTCGGAGTTTACTGGTATGTTTTTGCTGGCTTTCTGCTTTGCAATGTACTAGATTGGGGTACGGGTTGGTATAAGGCCAGGAAATTAGGTCAGGAGAGTAGCAAGGCGGGATTAATGGGTATCTTAAAAAAAGTAGGCTACTGGATAATTGTACTGGTAGCCTTTTTGCTGCCGGAATTACTTATTAACCTTGGAAAAGATGTGCTTGGCATAAATCTGGATTTCATGTTACTTTTGGGCTGGTTTACTCTCGCTTGCTTATTGATTAATGAAATTCGTAGCATACTGGAAAACCTTACAGAGTGTGGCTATAATGTTCCTACATTCTTAATTAAGGGGCTTGCAATTACTGAAAAGTTACTTAATGCAAAGACTGACGATATCAAATAACCTGTCATCACAACATAATAGGTCTGGGAGATTCCTGGACCTATTTCATTGGAGGATTTATTTATGAGAGATATTACATTATGCCACCCTCGCCTGCAGGTTTTGGCGGCGAAGCTGGTAGATGAATGCAGTAAACAGGGATTGAAGATTAAAATTG
The DNA here is from genome assembly GCF_007115105.1 of Clostridium sp. HBUAS56010. GTDB lineage: Bacteria > Bacillota > Clostridia > Lachnospirales > Lachnospiraceae > Lacrimispora. The sequence goes on along the minus strand of NZ_SULJ01000010.1, from coordinate 145,520 downwards.
GAGAAACCTTCCGAACAGTGGCAGAGCAGGATGGGCTTTACGCCCAGGGAAGAACAAAGCCAGGAAACAAAGTGACGAATGCCCCGGGGAGTACATACAGTTCCTATCATCAGTGGGGGACCGCTTTCGATATTTACCGGAACGACGGTCTAGGAGCGTATAACGAAGTAGGTAACTTCTTTGGACGTGTCGGAGCCATCGGTGTATCCATTGGCTTGGAGTGGGGTGGTAACTGGAAGTCACCGGTTGATAAGCCTCACTTCCAACTCCCAGACTGGGGAAGCTCCACAAGCGGTATTAAGAAGGCGTATGCTAACCCGGAAGAGTTTAAAAAGACTTGGGTTGCCGCAATCACTGTGGCACCTATAGCCCCTGAAAAGAAATCCGGCTGGGTACAGATAACAGATGGTTATATGTATTACAATGGAGATACCGGGCTCCCGGTCCGGAATGACTGGGTACAGGTTGATGGGAAGTGGTATTGGTTTAATGGTGCCGGGATCATGGTCACAAACACATGGTACAAATATAACGGTGACTGGTATTACCTGGGACCAGACGGGGTTATGTGCCGGTCACAGCTTGTTGAAAATAATGGTAAGATTTATGCCGTGGACGCAGATGGAAAGATGGTCACAGGAAAGATACTGTTATCTACTTTAAGTGATGGAGCGTTGGAATATAAGGGATTAGCAAGATAAACAAAAGTGTCACGTTTGTCACGGTGCTTGTCTGATAAAATGAAGCTACTCTAAGGAGTGGGAGGACCCCTGCTCTTTTTTTGATACTGTTAAAATAAAGTCAGCGAAAGGATTGATAATATGTTAGTAGAGATTACAAAAATCAACAAAGAAGAGGTAACAGTAGTAAGCAGCCTTGATGTGGCTGAAACATTTAGCAAGAACCATTATGATGTAATGGAATCAATAAGGACTATTGAAGCAAGTGTTAGTACAACGGAATTTTCCATGCTATTCAATTTAGTCTCATACAAGGCTTCAAACGGAAAGAGCAATCCAATGTATTTTATGACCAGAGACGGCTTTACGCTTCTGGCAATGGGCTATACGGGAGAAAAGGCGATGCGGTTCAAACTCGCTTATATCAAACAGTTTAATGCAATGGAAAAAGCTCTTACAGGGAAACTGATTGAAAGAGAAAAGGGTATAGCAGTCAGGCAGTCATTGACAAAAGCCCTGCAACAATCCACCGAAAACGAGAGAATGCACGGTCACGCATATTCTACATACACAAACTGTATCTACAAAGTTGTTTTTGGCGTGGACGCAAAGAAACTTAGGGAAAAGTATGGCATAGGAAAAAAAGATGATCTAAGAAGCTGTTTCACTGCAGAAGAATTAAAAGCAATACAGTCCATGGAATCCCTGGTAAGTGGCCTGGTAGATTGTGGCTGGGGATACGATCAGGTTAAATCATTCATAGAGCAGACCAACACAAAACAGCTTGCAGGTTAAAACAATAAAGGGCGGTTTCCTCACGGAGCCGCCTTTTAAACATATATTATTCTGCTTTTTTCCCTATATAATCCCTGGCTTTTTCATAGGTATCATTAAGAATTTGCCAATATGACATATACTTTTCCCTTCTTTCCTCAGTGCGTGTGATTAAAACAGTTTATCTCCATTTTAGCCCGTCTAATATTTCAAAATAAGAATTCATGGCATTATTTAAGTCGTTCATGGCTAGTCTGTATTCTATGTATGGAATGATGATCCACGAAGACCAAAATAGTATTGCAAAAACGGTTATAAAAACTCGCCACATTCTTGTTCCTTTCTTGTAATGCCAAACTAGGAATAAACCTATAGACCCAAGAGGGAAACCCAAAATAAAAGTGACCAATATGGCAAATAAAGAATGTTGATAAAATTTAAAATCAGATGGTCTATATTCGTTTATCTGAAGCTCTTGGTTATATTCATTTATAAGAGCAATAGTTTTTGCTATTTTTTCATTAGCGCGTATGCCAAACTCAAAACGGATTATGTTGTTCCCATATTTCACAAATTCTAAATATCCAGTTTCGATACCAGAAGAGTACATATAATCTATTCGACTTAATTCATCATAGTTAATTCTTTTTTTATTACCCCAAAAAGTAATGATGTTGGAAGATTCTTTACCAACATATAACTTCTGACCTGCCCCTTTAATACTCATAAAGTCACCTCGTTTATATTCAATGTTATCTTTATTATACATTGCCTTGCTGTAACTCCGCAATACTTCATTACCATTATTTGATCTTATGGGTAAAATAATATGGAATATTACGGAATTTAGTTAAATATGACTAAATCCTTGCAAAATCTAGCACTTAACATTGCAAAATTTGGCACTCAAAAATTATGTAATGTATAAACTGCACAATAATAGGCGAATTAATTTAACATAAAGCAGTAAGACACTACCATTATTTGGCATATAAGGTATATTTTGTCTTTGATTTATAATATTTACCATTTTATAATTGTGTATATCATATGATTTTAAAGGTTCCGGACATCAAATAGCATTGACAAAAAGAACGTATGTTCTTATAATTAGATCATGAAGTTAGGAGGAAAATGAATATTAATAACAAAGGTATCTAAAAAGATACATAAAACATCGTGGATAAGGGGGTTATTTTAGTGACATATAAAGGAGGCATAAGGGGAAAATGAGTAAGACTAATGATGAAATAATATGGGACTTTTATAATTTTATTACTGAATTGCCATCAAACGAGTATGATGTGATTTGTAAATGGATGAGAGAACGAGAGCCTTTTCCTCGTATGGCTGAAAATATAATAGCTAAGGCGGATGCAAAACGAAAAATGGTGCCTGAGCATAACACAAATACATAACATAAATTCGTGTTGCATATTCGTGTTGCATGGGGGTTCAGCACGGGTAAAAATGGTATTTGTGCAAGGAAAACGTCCCATTGTATAGTACTGGGAAATCCCTTTAATAGCAAGGAATCCCGGTACTATCAGCTTTTAACGATATTTTATTTATCCAGTTCAAATCTGGTTGTCGCCTCTATGATAAAAGCCTCAGAAACCTGATAAAATAAGGGTTTCTGGGGTTTTTGCTTTGTGTATTTGGTGTTTGCGTGGGCATTTTTTTCTTTTAAGGCTGTTAAAGATTACCCTTGTGCCTGTATTATACCACAATATAGTATTATGAAAAATTCTATAATTGAAGTGAATTTGCTTGCCTTATTATTTATATAGACTTATAATATAGACAATATTTAATTAAAAATATTATTGTCAATATATTTTGTTGATACACAAATATATTGATTCAATCTTCACCCTAAACTTTGCAGTATATTTGCTCAAAATGCAGTTAATTTAATTTATTTCATTAACTGCATCTGCAAAAAAATTCCATAAGATAAGACATATATTTTGGAAAAAAATGAGACATAGTTTAATTATTATATCTATCATAGAGTAGAAGGGAGAATTATCATGTACTTATTAGATCCATTTACAGTAAAAAATATGACATTACGAAACCGCATTGTTATGCCTCCCATGTGTATGTATAGTGCTGGAACCGATGGTATGGCAAATGAATTCCATTTTACCCATTATACGTCAAGAGCGGTTGGCGGAGCGGGTCTGATTATTATGGAAGCTACCGGGGTATTGCCGTGGGGGCGTATTTCGGACCATTGTCTGGGACTCTGGAATGATGATCAGGCGAAGGCACTTAAGCCAATTGTTACTGCCTGCCAGAAGCAGGGAGCAAAAGTGGGGATTCAGCTTAATCATGCCGGGCGTAAATGTGAAGCTCAGGAAGATATAATTTATGCACCTAGTGCAATTTCATTTAGTCAGGATTCACCTATGCCCCATGAGATGTCAGAAGAGGATATCTGTGAGACGGTTAAGTCGTTTCGGAGTGCTGTTGCCAGGGCGGCTGAGATTGGTTTTGATGCCATTGAAATTCATGGTGCTCATGGTTATTTGATCAGCGAATTTCTGTCCCCGTTGTCAAATCATCGTAAGGACGGTTACGGAGGATCAACAGAAAACCGGTGCCGGATACTGATTGAAATATTAAAGGCTGTGCATGAGGTATGGCCGGATGAGAAGCCGGTTTTGCTGCGTGTATCTGCTGAGGATTATGAACCAGATGGGATGCATATGGAAGAAATGGCACGGATTGTTGAGTTAGTAAAGCCATATATTGATGTACTTCATGTGAGTACGGGCGGAGTAGTACCTACACCTCCTAAGAAAATTTATCCGGGCTATCAGGTGAAAATTGCCGAGTGGCTGAAAAAAGAGTCAGGTCTTCCGACCATTGCCGTTGGTCTGATTACGGACCCCCATCAGGTAGAGGAGATTCTGGGTGGAGAAAGGGCGGATCTGGTTGCTTTGGGACGAGAACTTCTGCGTGATCCCTATTGGGTGTTACATGCAGCCCGTAATCTGGGAAGTGAATATCCATGGCCGGAGCAGTATCAGAGAGGGTTTCAGGCAAGAAAATAATATTATGAGGTTTCTTTGATTATAAACGTAGTAGATAGGGGAATGTAATAGATAGGATAATTTTGTAAGGAAAGAGATAGTAAATTTTTAATGGTTGATCCTGTGATTATGAATAAATGATGGGAAATGAGAGGTAGTTAAGAATGAAGCGGGAATTGAATGTTTTTTTTGATTATATTTGTCCATTTTGTCTGAGAGCTCATGGGTATTTAAAGGAGTTTATTTCAGACTTTCCAGAGGTTAATGTGGTTTGGCATCCTTGTGAATCACACCCCAGACCGGAACGGCATGGTCTTCACAGCGATCTGTGTATACAAGGGTATTTCTATGCGGTTGATCATGAAGTTGATATTATGAAATATCATGAAAGAATGTTTGAAGCAGCTCAGAAAGATCGTATTAATATTGAAGATATTGAAGTGCTTACTGAGTATGTCAATGATCTGGTTGATGCTGATGATTTTCGATTGTCTCTTCAGAAGGGAACTTACAGCGGAAAACTGGAAGAGTCAAACCAACTTGCTTTTGAGCGTTCTGGAGTATGGGCAGTCCCAGCATATAGAATGGGTGATTTGAAACTCGATGCAGTTGAAGGTGTAGGAGTTACCAAAGAGCAGATTCGTCATTTAATGGAGAATTCTGATGTTTAATATCTGATATTATTGGGAATCGTGGGTCTGTCTGGTCTGTCTAAAAAATATATGAATAACCTCTTAGGATTGTAGAATCAGCATAATTCTAAGAGGTTATTTTTGCAATAAGGAAGAGGAAAAACAGGTTTTCCAAATACAGTGTAGAATCAAATACAGTGTAGTATCAAATACAATGTAGAATCAAGTGCAGTGTAGAATCAAGTGCAGTGTAGAATCAAGTACAGCCCAGAATTAGCTGCAGAAAAAACACTTCATAAGCTAGATCCGTTATAAACCAATTTCTCATAAACACTCGGGCAGTTATTTCATCAAAAATTTTCCAACCAAAGATACCAGGTCCATGAAAGTTGCCAAGACAAAAAAGGGAACATATAAAACATGCAAAAATTATTCCGCAAGAGAAACCTATAACGCATTATGAGTTTTTAGAATTCTCCACAAGGTGCTTCTGCTTATACCAAGCCGGCTTGCGGTTTTCTCTTTGTTTTCGTGTTCTTCTGTCAATACCTTTAGAATAATCTGGTAGTTAATTTCTTCCAGAGTCTGGGTTAAATCCAGATCAACGGAAGGGAGATTTGGAATTGCAGGGGTTTCCTGCTCCAGGAAGTATTTTACCTCGTGGCAGGTTATATAAGGAGTCTTTGTGACGACTGCAAGTTCTTTCAGTACACGCTGCAGTTGATCTAAATTGTGAGGCCAGGGAAAGGCGGTAAAAAGTTCCATTGCCTCAGCCTCCAGACCAATGATTTGTTTTCCCAGTGATATATTTAACTTATGCAGATATAAAGCGGTAATACTGGGGATATCATCACTTCTGTCTCTTAATGGCAGAAGATTTAATGTTAAGCAGGAGAGCTGCTTTTCTAAGTGGTATTTAATAGTTTCATGTTCGGAAGAAATTTCGTTGGTGAGCAAAAGTGAAAAGATCAGGCGGTTGCGTTTCGTCAGATCTGTATGGTCTATATAGTTAAATAGTTTTTCAAGCTGCGAATGGGAGAGTGTACAGACATTTTTAATATAGATGGTTGAATGTACATCTGCAAGAGGAGAGTTTTCATTATTTATGATATAATTCCATTTCCGTTCGCTGATAAATTTACAGTCTATGATATAGAAAGGGGAGGTATTATATGGACCGTTTTCATACATAATTGATGCCACCTTGCCTTTGCCAGTGCCATCTTCACCGGTGATTAAAACGGGAAGGTAACTTTTGCTGTATTCTTCGATGATATGAGCCATGTTGCCGATTTTGTCGGAACCTCCAAAGAAGCTTGAAAAATTGGGGGAGTCGGAGTCGGGTTTATTATATATGGTGATTCCCATGTCATCCTCAGAAAAAAGTGCAAGCTTTTGACTGATTGTGATTGCGGTGTATTTTTGCTCATCAAGATAGAGATGACGGCATGTGAACGTGTATACTTTATCTCGGATCTGTCTGGCAACGCTTTGGTCTGGAACTTTTAAAAATGCTTTGAGGTATGTCTGTACTACATTCATCAGGGATACACTGGTTCCGTCAATGGAAAAACTGGAAAACCATAGAGAACCAGCAGGGTCATAAATCAAAAACTCCCGGTCCTCATCGGTGAGAAGGCTTTGAAACAGATTCTTCTGTTTGTGCACATGGTTAGAGGAATGTACCAGTTTTTTTGCTTCGTTAATTGCATCGTTGATGCTTTCTGTACCTGATGTTATGAGAATGGAGTTCATATTTAATATTTTCGCGTAATTTGCTCCTGTCATATCACACAGTACAAGTGATGCGCCATCGTTTTTGGCTGTTCGAAGGGCGGAAAGGGCACCTTCCTCGCTTGTAAATGTAATAATATTTATGTCGTATTGAAGCAGATCACAGAGTACCCTTGCGTGTTTGGTAATTCCGGAGAATCCAGCAATTACAGATTTGCCGGAGTAATTTTCTGCCAGCTTGATACTTCTAAGAATGTCATAACCTGAAATGGATATATCTACAACGGGAATTTCAACAGAGGATCGGATCAGTTCTGCCGTACCACCTCTTGATATGATGACATCATAGTTTTTATGTGCAAGATCTTCTACAATTTTTCTGCCTGTATTTAAATCCCCGGTTTGAACTGTCAATTCAATATCATCTCTGTTTTTAGAAATGTTCTCAAAAATTTCTGCCATTCCTTCATATGGAGCAATGGCAAGTATTTTAACCTTCTGCATAGACCCTCCTGACATTTTAAAACTTTTTCTTATTGATTTAACACCATTATAATCTCCGGCGTTGCAAAAAGCAACGGTTTAGAGATTGTATGTATTAATATAAGACGAAAAACAAAAAGAATAATGCTTGAATCACCATAATATGGGAGTATAATATAAGTATGTAAAGAAAATGTTTAATAATGAGACGAAATAATAAATAAATAGGGGGAACTGAAATGGGATATCAGATTAAAATTCCATCTTGCGTCTATGGCGGAGAGGGATGCGTTGAACATGTAAACGCCATAATTAAGAAAGAAGATTCAAAAAAGATTATTATATTTACAGATAAAGGAATACGTGAACACGGACTGTTGGATATATTGACAGGATTGTTGGAGAATAGTAATACGGAATACCAGGTATTTGATAGTTTAACTCCAGAGCCTGCATACCAGGATGCAGAGAGGGTGATGAAAGAAGTGAAGGATTATGATGGTGATCTGATTATTGCCATTGGCGGAGGCAGTGTAATGGACGTTGCAAAACTTTGCTCCGTTTTAAAAGGCGCTCCATATTCTGTAAAAGATTTGTTAGATGATCCGACTCAGGCAAAAAAACAATTGAAGACCATTATGATTCCGACTACCTGTGGAACTGGTTCAGAAGCTACCTGTAACGCAATTGTTGCAATTCCAGAAGAAGAATCAAAAAAAGGGATTGTAAATGACAGTATGATACCAGATTATGTGATTCTTGATGCGAATTTTATTAAGAAGCTTCCAAAGTCAATCGTAGCAGCTACTGGTGTAGATGCCCTTGCTCATGTAGTGGAGTGCTATACATCGAAAAAGGCAACACTATTATCAGATACCTATGCACTTGCAGGGGCAAAACTGATTTTCAATAATATCAGGGAGGCATATGAGGATGGAGACAATATAGAGGCAAAAAACAATCTGCTTCTGGGAGCCTTTTACGGCGGAGTTGCGATTACGGGAAGCGGTACCACGGCAGTTCACGCGTTATCGTATCCCCTTGGAGGTAAATATCATATTGCGCACGGTGTATCCAATGCAATTTTATTTGCCCATGTAATGGAATTCAATAAGGATGCCTGTGAAGAAAGACTTGCAGAGTTATGCGATGCTGTATTTTGTGATCTTCCGGTGAAGACAAAATCAGGGAAGGCACAGTATGTGATTGATCAGATTGCTGATATTGTGAAGGCTACAAACATTCCTACAGATTTAAAAGAATTTGGTGTTAAAAAAGAAGATCTGGAGGGATTGGTGGAAGCTGGAAGTAAACAGCAGAGATTGCTTGTTAATAACAGGAAGGAATTAAGTCTTGAGGATATAAGAAATATTTATTTAAAAGTTCTTTGATAAGGAAGGTGAGACGATGAAGAAAAGACCCATTATCGGAATAACCATGGGTGATCCTGCTGGAAATGGATCTGAGTTATCCGTAAAGGCATTACTGGATAAAAGAGTATATGAAACGTGCCGCCCCATTGTAATCGGTGATGTTAACTGTATGGAAGAGATTATAAAAATCTTGAAAAAAGAAGATGAAGTCAAAATCCATGGAGTGAAAAGAGTGGAGGATGCGGTCTTTGAATATGGGACAATAGATGTTTTTGATATGGGCATGGTTGATATGGAGAAACATATTTACGGAAAGATATCAAAGATGTGTGGAGAAGCCGCTTTTCAGTATGTGGTCAAAGTGATTGAACTGGCAATGAATGGCTCTATTGATGCAACCGTAACCAATGCGTTAAATAAAGAAGCAATTAATCGGGCAGGACATCATTATTCGGGGCATACAGAGATTTATGCAGAATATACGCACACAGATAAGTATACCATGATGCTGGCACATGAAGATCTGAGAGTGGTGCATGTTTCCACTCATGTCTCTCTTCGTCAGGCATGTGACAGGGTAAAAAAAGACAGAGTATTAGAAGTAATAAGAATAGCAAATGAAGCGTGTAAAGCCATTGGAATTGAAAATCCGAAAATCGGAGTGGCAGGACTCAATCCTCACAGCGGGGAGAATGGATTGTTTGGTATAGAGGAGATTGAAGAGATTCAGCCGGCAATTGATGTGGCAATTTCAGAAGGTATCTGTATTCCAGAAGGAGTACCCACGCCTCCTGATACCATTTTTTCAAAGGCCCTGGGCGGCTGGTATGACATTGTAGTTGCCATGTATCACGACCAGGGACATATTCCGTTAAAGGTAGAGGGCTTTCATTATAATAAGGAACTTCAGAAATGGGATGCGGTAGCAGGCGTGAATATAACACTGGGCATTCCTATTATAAGAGTATCTGTGGATCATGGAACTGGATTTGATTTGGCTGGAAAAGGAGTGTCCAGTGAGTTAAGTCTTGTTAATTCCATTGACTATGCGATTCGCCTGGCTTCAAGTAAGTAATACGTGGAGGAAATGGTATGGTGAAGATGCTGATTATAGCAGATGATATTACCGGGGCGTTAGATACAGGCATACAATTTACAAAACGTGGTGTCCGTACTCAGGTTTTTACGGAAGGTAAGGTTTTTGGATGTGATGTAAAAGCAGATACGGAAGTGATCGTTGTAGATTCAGAGTCCAGACCTATGTCGGCAGACGATTCCTATAAGGTGGTATACAGTATTACGGATTGGGCACACAAAAATGGTGTGGAGGTCATATTTAAGAAAACGGATTCCGCTTTGCGTGGAAATATTGGTTCGGAGCTTCAGGCTGTGGCAGATGCAGTGAAAAATTTCCCCATTTATTTCCTTCCGGGGCACCCTGAGATCGGAAGAACAACAAAAGAGGGAGTACACTATATATCAGGAGAGCTTCTTGAGGAAAGTGTGTTTGGGAAGGACCCCTTTGAACCGGTTACAAAGTCGTATATACCAGATATTATAAAGGAACAGAGTGATATATCGGTCATTTGTCAAAGTGTGGAAGAAGTGGTTGAGAGTGAGATGAATTCTAAATCGAAAGTGATTGTGTGTGACACAGAGACAGTGGATGATATAGATACGATACTGGATCAATTAGTCGGGAGGAATGGACTGAAACTCATAGCAGGCTGTGCCATGCTTGGAGAGAGGCTTGCAAAAAAAGTATTTGGTCATTCCAAAAAAGGGTTAACATACGAAAAAACGGCTGGTTTATATGTGGCATGTGGAAGCTTAAATAAAATCACCCTCAGACAATTGGAGTATGCGGAATGCAATGGTAATTTTATTAGAAGAAGGCTTACCATGGAGCAGAAGTTTTCTCCCGGGTATTACAGCTCTTTGGCTGGAAAAATGTTTTTGGAAGAGATTGCAGATTTGTGCAGAACCAATAAGAAGATTATTGTGGATTCTTTTGATACGGAAGAACATATTGCCGGTTTCATGGCTGATAAAACCAGGGATATAGACGAGATGCGAACCCGGATACCACAGGCACATGGATCGATTGTAAAGGCTCTTGCGGAGAAACAGATGGATTTGACCGTTCTTATGACAGGCGGAGATACGCTTATGGGATATATGAAACTGGTGGGATGCACACAGATAGAACCTTTGTGTGAGATAGAACCAGGGCTGGTTGTTTCCAGGCTTATTTGGAATGGACATTGTCAACAGATTATCTCTAAGTCTGGAGGATTTGGAACAGAGGATATATTGTGCAGAATTGCACTGAAAATAATCAAATAAGTCTAGGAGGACAGCAATCATGAAAAAAGTGGAATTAAAAGGTATTATTACACCGATTTTAACACCAATGAATGCAGATGAATCTGTGAATCTTACGGAGCTTCGTAACCAGATTGAACGTCTTATCAGTGGTGGAATACATGGAATCTTTCCGTTTGGAACCAATGGGGAGGGTTACATATTAAGTGAAACAGAAAAGGTTGAAGTCTTAGAGGCAACAATTGACCAGGTGAAGGGAAGAGTGCCGGTGTATGCTGGTTCAGGTTTAATATCCACAGCAGATACCATTAAAATGAGCCGGAAAGCACAGGAACTGGGAGCCGATGTTTTATCAATCATCACTCCAAGCTTTGCGGTTGCATCACAAAAAGAATTATATGACCACTACGTGGAGATTGCAAAACATGTGGATACGCCCATCGTCCTTTATAATATTCCTGCCCGTACCGGCAACAAATTATTGCCCCAAACAGTTGCAAAGCTGGCAAAGGATGTGGATTTAATTATTGGAGCCAAAGATTCCAGCGGTGACTGGGATAATCTGAAAGCTTATATCACAGAAACCCGTGAACTGGAAAAAGATTTCTTTGTACTTTCCGGAAATGACTCATTGATACTTCCGAGTTTAAAAGAAGGGGGATTTGGCGGTATTGCAGGCTGCTCCAATGTATATCCTCATGTGCTGTCTTCGATTTATACATTGTTTACAGAGGGTAAATTAGAGGAAGCCAAAGCAGCTCAGGAGTCCATTGCAAGTTTTAGAGCTGTATTTAAATATGGCAATCCTAACACGGTTGTTAAAAAGGCAGTGGCTATGCTGGGTTATCCGGTAGGAGACTGCAGGCGGCCATTTAATGATCTCTGTGAGGAAGGCGTTGAAGCCCTTAAAAACGTACTGAAAGAAAATGCAGAAAAGGGTATGAATTAGTTCAGAAAAAGTTATAGGATAAAGCAATCGTAAATTAACCGGTTCAGACCATGTCTGCTCTTTGGCAATGTAGAATATGTTCTTTTTACGTTGCCGCAGGGCAGACTATTTTAATAAATTGCGGGAGAAAAACAATGCAAAAAGAGTATTTCATGGAATCCTCTGATGTTCTTAAAAAGCTTGAAACATCGCCACAGGGACTTTCAAGTGCCCAGGTGGAGGAACGAAAAGAAAAGTATGGTCTAAATAAATTAAAAGAAGGCGAGAAAGCAGGACTGATTCAAAGGTTTTTTAATGAACTAATTAACTTTATGAATGTTGTGCTGATTGTTGCAGCAGTTATTTCTGGTATTACATCACTTTATGAGGGTGAAAGTATGATAGATACCGTGATTATTCTCCTTGTTGTAACAATTAATGCAGCACTTGGAGTTTATCAGGAATCAAAAGCGGAGGCGGCAATAGAGGCGCTCCAGGACATGGCAGCAGCTACATCACATGTAATTAGAAATAATAAAATTGAAAGTGTTCGATCGGAGGAGCTTGTTCCCGGTGACGTTATTCTTTTAGAAGCAGGGGATGCGGTGCCTGCAGATGCAAGGTTAATCGAATGTGCCAGCTTAAAGGTGGAAGAGGCGGCACTTACAGGGGAATCAACCTCTGTATCAAAGACTGAAAAGATAATTCAGACAGATTCAGAGGAAGTGACTCTGGGTGATAGAAAAAACATGGTTTATACAGGCTCTACGATTGTCTACGGACGTGGCAAAGCTGTTGTATGCCATACAGGAATGAATACAGAGATCGGACGTATTGCAAGTGCCATTAACACTGCCAAAGAGGAAGAAACTCCATTGCAGATAAAGCTCAACCAGCTTTCAAAAACCTTATCAATTATGGTTCTGGCTATCTGTGCTTTTATGTTTGCCATTGACATTGTGAGAATTTTGATGGCTGGAGGTGAGATTCACCTGGATGCTCTGATTGATACTTTTATGATTGCTGTTTCTCTTGCGGTAGCAGCCATTCCGGAAGGGCTTGCAGCGGTTGTCACCATACTTCTCTCCATTGGTGTTACAAAAATGTCAAAAGAACATGCGATTATAAGAAAACTCACTGCAGTAGAGACCCTTGGATGTACACAGATTATCTGTTCTGATAAAACAGGAACTCTGACTCAGAACAAGATGACGGTTGTGGAACATTCCGGTTCTGATGAGAAACTTCTTATGACTGCAATGGCACTTTGCTCTGACGCAGAAATGGATGTAGATAAATCCCAGGCAGTGGGAGAGCCGACAGAATGTGCTCTTGTTAATGATGCATTTAAAAATGGTTTGTCAAAGACAGAGCTTGCGAAGGAATATGTAAGGGTAGCCGAGGCGCCTTTTGATTCTGTTAGAAAAATGATGTCAACCTTTCACAAAAGGTCTGATGGCACGGTCATTCAATTCACAAAGGGTGCTCCTGATGAGGTGTTAAGAAGGTGCAGCAGGGCTTATGAAGATGGCAATATAGTGGAAATGACAGAGAAACTCCGTGCAGATATTATTGCTTCCAATAAGAAAATGGCAGATAAAGCCCTGAGAGTTTTGTGTGCGTCCATGAAGGAATTGCCGGAAGTACCTCTTTCCATTGAACCTGCAGAGATAGAACATGATTTAATCTATCTTGGTTTATCTGGTATGATTGATCCTGTAAGACCTGAGGTAAAGGCGGCAATTGTTGAATGTAAGGAAGCCGGAATCCGTCCCATTATGATTACGGGAGATCATAAGGATACTGCAGTTGCTATTGCCAGAGAACTTGGTATTCTGCAAGATAACAGTATGGCAATTACAGGAGCAGAGCTTAATCAGCTATCTCATGAGGAACTAGAAAAAAGCATTGAGAATTATTCGGTGTATGCAAGAGTACAGCCCGAGCATAAGACCCGTATTGTAAAGACCTGGAAGAAGTTATCCAGGGTGACTGCCATGACTGGAGATGGTGTCAATGATGCCCCCTCTATTAAAGAAGCGGATATTGGCGTTGGTATGGGAATTACTGGAACCGATGTTACAAAGGACGTTGCAGATATGGTTCTTGCCGATGATAATTTCGCAACAATTGTAAGTGCGGTTGCTGAGGGAAGACGTATCTATGACAATATAAGAAAAGCCATACAGTTTCTTTTGTCCTCCAATCTGGCAGAGGTTATTTCTGTATTCATTGCCAGTTTGCTTGGTTTTACCATATTGAAACCGGTTCATTTGTTATGGATTAATTTGATTACAGACTGTTTTCCTGCCATCGGCATTGGTATGGAGGAGCAGGAAGCGGATATTATGAAGCGTAACCCTAGAAATGCCAAGGATGGAATTTTTGCCGATGGGGTTGCCGGTGAGACGTTATTTCAGGGAGCTGTGATTGGATTACTTACTCTGCTGGCATATTTTGTAGGTCATTACATGGAAAGCGGATTATGGGAAATTGCAGAAAGTGCTGATGGTATGACAATGGCTTTTTTATCTCTGTCTCTTCTTGAAATGTTCCACTCTTTTAATATGCGTTCGAGACATGAATCCATCTTTCGGTTGAAGACAAAAAATAAGTTCTTATTTGGTTCGCTTCTGGCTTCCTTTATCCTGACAACTGCGGTTATTTATGTGCCATTTTTAAGCAGAGCCTTTGAGTTTGAACATATTTCAATAGCGGAATATTCGGTTGCAGTTTTAATTGCTGTTTCTATTATTCCAATTATGGAACTGATGAAGCTTGTAAGACGTATTCAGCAGAAAAACAGGTAAAAGGATTATCGGAAATTACCCGTATGCCAATTGGTGCCATTGCAAAATAGGTGAGTAATCACTTATTCTGCAATGGCTTTTTGTTATTATGAAATAAAAAAATACTATTTTATAAAATTATTAGGTGGTTATCATGGTGATATTTCAATTTTAAACACTATCATTTATAATAATGTTCTAAAATGCAACATTTTTGACTTAATTTTTAATGTAAATTGCCAGTGGATATGTCATAATGTCATCAATAATACATATCTTCTCATACAGCAATCTGTCTGGTGACAGAAAGAGAGAAGAGGTCAGTAATAAGGAGGAGAATTATGCAATATCCAAAACTTCAAGGACTCACCTGGGATGGAACCATTTATGAGAATGAAGAGATGGCAGTATATGAAGCATTGCTGCCCACTGGCGGTTATCCCACTGCCCATGCCCCTGCAATGCTGGAACTTCCTGACGGCAATCTGATTTGCTGTTGGTTTGCCGGCAGTTATGAAGGCAGCGCTGATGTTCATATTATTGGTTCAATTCTTCCAAAAGGAAGTGCAAGATGGCTTCCGCCGGTAGATATCTCCAATGATCCAACCCGCAGTGAACAGAACCCTTCCCTGTTTTATGGTCCGGATAATAAGGTATGGGCAATGTACACGGCACAGCTTGACCGGCAGGAAGGAAAAGATAACATGCAGTATACGGCAGTAATCCGCTGCCAGAAGAGCAGTGACGGCGGAAAGACCTGGGAACCATATGAGGAGGTTTTTCCGGAAGAGGGAACCTTTTGCAGACAGCCGATTCAGGTTCTTTCCAATGGAACCTGGATATTCTCCAATTGGATTTGCAGTGATTCTTTAGATGGCCTGTCTGGAGATCCAACGGTTTTCCGTATTTCTCATGATCAGGGGAAGAGCTGGAAGACAGTAGAGATGCCAAAGAGCAACGGGCATGTTCATGCCAATGTGGTAGAACTTGATTCCGGGCATCTGGTGGCTTTTATGCGTAACCGGGAGGCATACCGCATTCACCGGAGTGAATCCTTTGACTGGGGGGAGACCTGGAGTCAGCCGGTACCAACAGATTTACCAAACAATAATTCCAGTATCAGTGCCATAAAGCTTCAAAGCGGGCGGATTGCTATTGCATACAATCCCACCTGTACTCCATTTCCGCAGCCTGGAAAGGCTTCCTGGCCGGGACTGCGATGTCCTGTGGCAGTGGCTTTATCAGAAGATGGAGGGAAGACGTTTCCAGTAATACGTTTGATGGAGCGGGGGGAAGGCTTCATAGGTGATGAGAACAAAACAAATAATAAGCAGTATGAATATCCCTTTATCATGCAAACCAGAGATGGAGTGTTACATCTTGCCTATGCTGCCCGCACCCGTAAAGGAGTAAAGTATATACAGTTTAATGAAAAAGATGTTCTTGGAGAAAAACGGGAACAGGTTGGTGTGTATAATCCAACAGCCGCTAAGAGCAACTGATATCTTAACTGAGAAATGAATAAGTTTATTAAACTATGAGACCAGGAAAGGCCAGGGTGAAAGAATATGACACCTCAAATGATTATTGCTTTAGGAATCACAGTATTTATGATTATACTGATTATGGCAGACAAATTACCATTTGGCGCACCTCCCATACTGGCATGTCTATTGCTTGTTATTTTTGGAATTACGGATATTAAGGGCGCGTTTGCTGGATTTTCAAATTCTACCATCATTATGCTTGCTGAATTTATGGCGATTATTGCAGCGCTTCAAAAAACCAGTTTTATTACTGCCTTTAAAAAATCTATGTTCAACATAGCGAATAAAGGAAAATTCAAAGCCTTTTTGTTTATCATTGTCATTGTTATGCTGGGCTGCAGTTTGTTCGGAACTGGTTCCACAGCATACTATGTTTTGACCATTGGTTTGCTTTCCACACTGCCGGAGAATAAGCACCTGCCCCCGTCAAAGGTTATAATGACTGCGGGGTTTGCAGCAAATCATCCATTACTTCCGTTTAACACTGCATTGCAGTATGGAATAGTGATTGCAGTACTTAACAGTGCCGGTGTAATTGCTCAGGTGTCTGTGGTTAAATTTGCAATTATTAACTTAATATTGTCTCTTGGCTTTTTGTTTAACTGTGTGATTCAGTATAAGTTTCTTCCTGATCACCCGATTGCGGAAGCTACAGATGCAGCAAAAGCCCAGGGAGAAGCGGTCAGTACCTTGCCAAAATGGAAAGAGCATGTAACGTATGTTGCCTTCGTAGCGGCAGTAATAGGAATGATACTCCAAAGCTTTATCGGCGATGCTGGATATGCAATCCCTGGTTTATCTGTAGCCGTAATCCTTGTGATTGGAGTCATGGATTTTAAAGAAATAAGAGATGCCATATCAGCTCCCATTATACTGATGTCAGCCGGAGTGATCGGCATTGCCGATGCACTTGGAAGCACTGGATTAACAAGTCTCGTTGGTTCAACTGTAGCAGGAATGCTTGGAACAAACATCAATCCATTCCTTATGATTCTTGCATTTTGTATCCTTACAAGTGTGCTTGCAACAATGACCGGCTCTACCATTGGAACTGTTTATGTATTTACACCTCTTGCCATTGCCACATGTACCAGCCTTGGGCTTGATCCCACTGCCGCTGCATGCGCAATTGTAATATCTGGCTGGTGCGGACATTTCCTTCCGATCGACGGTATGCCTGCAATGGTTATGGGGGTTGGAAATTATAAGCTTTCGGAGTTCTGGAAATTTACGATTCCACAATACTTTATTCGTCTCATTGCTTTAACGGCTGGTTCGTTGCTGATGTTCCCAATGTAGGCAAATGGGCACGGATAAAACTTAGAAAGAAGAGGGTTTACTGTGAAAAATAAGTTTGAATTAGAACATATTGGAATTAATACACAAAATGCAGAGGAAGCGCAAAATCTTGCACAGCTTTTAAGCGTGATGTTTAACCTGGAACCTCGTCATGGACAAAAATCAGAATTTGCTGGTCCGTTCTTTGAATGTATGAAAGAACCGTTCCTGGGTTCTAATGGTCATATTGCCATGCGTACCCCTGATTTAACGGCGGCTGTAGACGAATTAAAAGAAAAAGGATTCTCCTTTCGTATGGAAACGGCTGCTTATACAGAGGAAGGGACGTTAAAAAACATCTATTTAGATGGAGAATATGGTGGTTTTGCGATTCATATTATGCAAAAGTAGTAAACTTTTTAAGAGCGGTAAAGTCTTTGCGAGTGCAGACTTTATCGCTCTTTTTCCGCTTTTTTAATCTGGTTCAATCTGACTAAAGAAAATTCTTTGGGCATTTTCTGCAGCCTCCAGAGGCGTCATTTTTTTATTAATTACATTTCTTACGGCAATTCCTATGATATTTTCATACTGTCTTATGGACAGTTTTCCAACTGGCACCTCTTTGCCCCCTCTGGTTCCGACTTTTAAGCTTTCCCGAGAAGCGGGAAGCCATGGGAAGAGTACATGATTTTCGAAATCATTATATACATTGGTCAGGGGTGAGGTACCTCCCAGGCGTACAACAGCAGAAGCAATATCATTGCTATAAAACCACTGGAAGAATTGACGGCAGGCTTCCTCCTGCCTGCTATAGCGGCTGACTCCAATCACCCCGCCTCCTAAGAGCGGATGTCCTCCAGGCAGAATGGCTGCCCCGGTTCTGCCTACCACATTGGAGCGTTTGCTGTTAATTAAATAAGCGGCATGGTTTGAAAATGTGGTAGCGGTAGCGGTGTCACCATCTGCAAAACCCCGGATAGAATCCTGCCACCAAAGGGATTGCTGCTTATTGGTGTATTGGAAAAGTGCTGAATATTTTTGAAGGGCATCTGCCAGTTTTGTGATGCCAAAAGTCGTTTTTTCCTGTGATGTTTCAAGTCCTTCAAGATAAAAGGGCATGAAATCACAGGAGGCAGTAATTGCCATTCCACAGGTTGAGGTGGCACCGTAAATGGTTGGAGAATGTGGGTTAGATTCTCTGGTAAAGAATTCTGCCACACGAAGATATTGATCTGTATTCTTTGGAATGGCAAGTGCTTCCCGGTAACGTTCGTAATATGCCCGGCATAAAGTGGCGTCAGAGAATAAGTCGGTCCGGTATAAAAATATCTGAACACTGGGATCAAACGGAAGGCTGTAATCATTTTCTGGGGATGAAGTTAGTTCCTTTAAGAAACCGTTTGTATCAAGTCCAAGACTTTTCAGTGGTTTATAGACCAGAGGTCCCATGCTATCAAGCCATGCAAGATCAATCCGTATCAGATCGTAATAAAAGTCACTGTTAAGAAGCTGGATGTGTTCGTATAAATCATCGTAAGGCATGCTTGTAATTTTTAAAGAGATTCCAGTCCGTTGCTCAAACTGTGTGGAAAGTTTTTCCAGAGCACTGACACCAGGAGAACCCAACGTCAGCATGGTCAGGGACTGGGGGATGCCCTTGCTGATAAAGGGATAGCTGAACGGAAATCCTTTGCAGGGCATGGTGTATTGATGAGGAAGATCGGTATTTTTATGTAGATGAGTGCTTACAGTTTCTGCAATACGTGCACCCATCTGACTGTAATCCAGTTCAAAGGTCTTGTAGTGAGGATTTGAAAATGGGCGGAAAGAATCAATGGTTATGATTGCAGGTTTTTTCCTGTTTTCGGAAAATTGTAAAGCAGTGGATAGCATATTTGCCCGCTCAGAACAGGTTGTTATAATTGCATCCAGATTCTGATTTTCGTGGATGATGTCAAATGCCTTGTTTAAAATAAGGTTGGTGTCTGAGGTGAATTTCTGAACGAAGACAGCAGTGTTATTAAGGGCGTCACTGAATCCGCTAAATATTCTGTTTGCGTTTTCAAAATAGCTGGGAGCTGAAAAAAAGGCAACGGATTTCCAGCCCTGGTCCAGAATGTATTTTCCAAGGGAGTATCCGGCGGCTTGTAAATCAAACGTAAAAAACGATATGTGATTGCCTGTTAATTCGATTTTCCGCTCGGCAAAAATGATTGGAAAGGAAAAGCTGTTGTAAAGATGGGCGGATTCATCTCTAAGACAGGATACGGCAACCAGAGCTGCGATTCGGGACAGAGGAAGATTCTTTATAATCTTTTCTTCTGTACTTGCAATATCACCTGTAATATAAAGTGCGGTTTCGTAACCGTATGACTGAAAAGAAATCTGCAGGGCGGTATAAAGGTCCAGATAAATAGAGTCGCGTAAATTGGGCAGCACAATTGCCACCAGATCTGGAACACCCTGGCGTAAAAGCTGTGCCTGGGCATTGGGGACATACCCTAATTTCTTTGCTGCCTCTTCTACGAGGAGTATTTTTTCAATACTGACTTTACCGGTTTTGTTAAGTACGTTGGAAACAGTTCCGTGGGATACACCCGCGGCACGGGCGATGTCTTTAATAGTAGGCATATTTTATCTCCTGAATTGGAAGCTTCAAATTTATTAATACTACAATACCAAATCTAAATATCAGAAGCAACTGAATCTTGAAAAAATTTAATGTTATAGTTTGAATTTACGAAGTTTAAAGTAAAAGTAATGCAATGATTGTAAATATATAGATAAATGTTTGTAAAATGAAAAGTATAATATTGACACGTTCCAATAACGGGGAGTATATTCAAAACGTAAGCAACACATAAACGACAAATTCAAGGAGGAAATACTCATGAAAAAGATCATGGCACTGTTGCTGGTTGTTGCAGCAACTGGTCTGACTGCCTGCAGCAATCCGGCGGGGAATGAAACAACAACAGCCGGAGGTGGAGAGATCACGGAAACTCCAGCACCCAGTACTTCTGGAGCGGATAAAGATGGAGGGGAAGATCTGGTTAAAGGAACTGGAGTCAACTTAACCATTTACTCCAATTCCGTTTCCGACGGAAGGGGGGACTGGCTTGTGGAACGTGCTTTAAAAGATGGTTTTTCCATTCAATATGTAGATGCCGGGGGTGCAGATATATACAGCCGTCTTGTTGCAGAGAAGAATGCGCCGGTAGCTGATGTAAGCTTTGGTCTTTATTCCATGCTTTGGGAGTCTTTAAAGGAACAGAATCTTCTGGTTTCTTATGAGCCGGTATGGGCGGATAAAATAGGGAAAGGTTTAAATGACCCGGACAATAATTATCATGCGATTGTAAAACAGGCGATTTTAATGGCTTATGATAAGAAACAGACATCAGAGGCGGATGCGCCTAAAGATTGGCCTGATCTCTGGACGAAAGAGCAGTATACAGGGAAATATGAATTCTCAGGTTCTCTTGGCGGAGCAACTGTCAGACACGTCATAGCAGGAATTCTTACAAGATATGCAGATCCAGAGGGAGATTTAGGAATCTCTGATGAGGGCTGGGAGCAAATTGCTCTTTATTATAAGAATGGTGTACCGGCTCAGGAGGGCATGGATTTATATGCACATATCAGTGATCCTGCTGATCCTATTCTTTATGGACAGATCTGGTCCAGTGGAATTGCTGCCCGTGATGAGCAGTATGGCACGGAGACTGGAATTGTAGTACCTGATGCAGGTGTACCGTTTGTAGTTGAAAGTGTTGGTATTATAAATGGGACAAAGAATTTAGAAGAATCAAAGCGCTTTGTTGATTGGTTTGGCAGTGCTCAGATACAGGGAGAATGGGCAAAACAGTTTTCTACTTTACCTGCGAATAATGATGCACTGTCTGATTTAAATGATTTTAATAAAATGATTTCTTCTTTACCGGCACAAAACATTGACTGGTCCCTGGCAGCCAAGAATATTGATGCCTGGTGTGAAAAAATTGAACTTCAATATATGCCATAAGCGGAAGACAGGCTGAAATAAAACCGATAAGCAGAAGAGAAACCGGTTAGAAGGAGATAATGCAATGATTAAATTAAAAAATATAGAAGTAAATTTTGGCAGTTTCACAGCACTGAACAATATTAATATAGACATAAAAGAAGGAGAGTTCTTTACTTTTCTGGGACCCTCGGGCTGTGGGAAAACTACCACATTGCGAACAATAACCGGTTTTCTTAATCCTGCAAAAGGAAGTATCAGTGTAAGAGGGAAAGAGATTACTCATCAACCAGTGGAAAAGCGGAATATTGGTATGGTGTTTCAGAGTTATGCACTTTTTCCTACCATGAGTGTTTATGAAAACATAGCATTTGGCCTTAAAGTTAAAAAGATTGCCAAAGAAGAGGTGAAAACAAAAGTGCTTGCAATGGCATTAAAGGTGGATTTGACGGAGGAACAGCTTTTAAAGAAAGTTTCAGAACTTTCTGGAGGGCAGCAGCAGCGCGTGGCAATTGCACGCGCCCTGGTGACCTCACCGGATATAATCTGCCTTGATGAACCTTTGTCTAACTTAGATGCCAGACTTCGTATTCAATTGCGCAATGAACTGAAAGACCTCCAGCAGAGATTTGGCATTACGACGATTTATGTTACCCACGATCAGGAGGAAGCATTGACGTTGTCAGACCGCATTGCAGTTTTTAACAAGGGTATTATTGAGCAGATTGGAGAACCGGCAGAAATTTATAATCACTCTGCAACAGAATTTGTATGTAATTTTATTGGAGATATCAATCGGCTCCCCCGAGAAGTTCTTTTATTGGCTGGAGCGGATAAACATAGTGAGATAGATCTTGACAAACACTGTTATATACGCCTGGAACACATTCATGTTAATAAGGAAGCAACAGATCAGGATATGGAACTTCAGGCGGTGGTAATGGGCTATGATTATTATGGGCTTTATATTAAATATAAACTGGAATTTGGAGGGCATATCTTCAAAGTAGTTGAAAAAAACAGTGGGAATCCGCTGTATGAAAAAGGCAGTACTGTAACATTGAGTTTTAGTCCTTCTAATATCATGCAGTACTGAGGTGATTTCATGAAAAAAGATAAATTTAGATTTTTGCAGACCTATTTGATAAACATCCTGATTGGTGTGTTCCTTGTCTGGCTGGTTTTAGCCCTTCTTATAATTCCAAACGTAAATACTGTATATTCGGTTTTTGTGCAGGAGGGACATCTGACATTGGAACCTGTTAAAAAACTTTTGGAGTCTCAACGGGCAATGAAGAGCTTGCGTAACAGCTTTATTCTGGCTCCTACACTGTCCCTCACTGTGGGATTTATAGGAATCAGCTTAGTGTTGATAACCGAATATTTTGATATAAAAGGTGCCAGAATTCTACGGCTTGGCTATATGACCACATTGGTTTATGGTGGAATTATTCTTGTATCAGGATATAAGTTTATATATGGGCAGAATGGCTATCTTACAAACATTTTAGCTAAAGTATTTCCCGGTTTCCCTACGGACTGGTTTTCTGGTTACTGGGCGGTATTGTTTGTTATGACATTTGCCTGTACTTCCAATCATATGATATTTCTGCGTAATGCCTTAAATTCTGTAGATTATCAGACGGTAGAGGCAGCTCAGAATCTGGGGGCATCTCCGTTAAAGATTTTGTGGAAGGTAGTGCTTCCGGTTCTTACTCCTTCTTTACTGGCGGTGACAATCCTGACCTTTATTACAGGGCTGAGTGCGACATCTGCTCCACTATTAGTAGGCGGGAGTCAATTTCAGACCATTACCCCCATGATTTTGTCTTTTACCAAGAGTATTAAAACGTATGATTTGGCGTCGCTGCTTGCCCTTTTTTTAGGGCTTTCCACCATTTTGCTTTTAATGATTATGATGAGCTTTGAACGGCGTGGGCATTATATCTCGGTTTCTAAGGTTAAGACCAGAGTGGTGAAGCAAAAAATTAAGAATCCGTTGTTCAACGTAATGGCACATATTTATGCGTATGTTTTGTTTCTTATATATACCGTTCCAGTTCTATTTGTAATCTTATTTTCGTTTACAGATGCTGTCACGATTTCCAAAAGAGAACTTCGTTTATCAAGTTTCACCTTTGCTAATTATGTAAATGTGTTTTCCAGACAGACTTCTTACAGACCGTTTTTAGTAAGTATTTTGTATTCTGCAGTTGCAGCTTTTTTGGTTGCAGTGGTTGTATTATTTATTTGCAGAATAATTCAAAAGCAAGGGAAAAAGTTATGGGCAAAGGGATTGGAATACAGTTTGATGATTCCATGGCTGTTACCAACAACGCTGATTGCAATCGGGCTTATTACGACTTATAATACTCCGCGGTTTTTTATGTTTCATCAGGTGCTTACGGGTACACCTCTGATTTTACTTCTTGGATATTTTATTATTAAGATTCCTTTTACACAGCGAATGACAAAAGCGGCATTTTTTGCTCTGGATGATTCCCTGGAAGAGGCAGCCAGAAACCTTGGTGCAAAAACAATCCGTATCTTTTTTCAAGTCATGCTGCCGATTTTATTGCCAACAGTACTGGGGATTTTTGCATTGAATTTTAACGGTCTTCTTGCTGATTATGATGTATCTGTTTTCCTGTATCACCCTGTAAACCAGCCTCTCGGAGTTTATATCAAAGCCCTTACGGATGAACAGATGAATGCGGATCATTCAGCCCTGACTTTTGTATATGCTGTGCTTATGATGGTTATCTCTACGGCAGTGCTTATCCTTGTATACGGACGAGGCAGCAATGGGAAATTAAAGAATTCATACAAATAGAAAAGAGGAAACAGCATGTTTGGTCAAGAGAAGTTTGAGCATATAAATAAAATTTTAAATCGCCGTTTTACGGAGAAAAAGGCACTGGTAGCGGTTCATCGTGGTGCCTGGGGAGGAAATATTGTGGAAAATACGATTCCTTCCTTTGATTTATCCATAGATATGGGAGGAGATATATTTGAATGTGATATTTCCAGTTCTACGGATGGAATTCTTTATGTATTTCATGACGGGACAGAGCCATTGCTTTTGGGCTGTTCTGAAAATATAAAAACCATGTCCAGTCAGGAGATTGAACAGTTCGAATATCTCAATAGCATTGGAAAGCTAAGTGGAGCAAAGGTAGAACCATATGAAAAGGTTGCCGCTTATTTTACTGGTGAGGTGCTTTACAACATAGACAGAGCATGGGATTGTCTTCCCCAGTTGGCAGAAGTGCTGAGAAAATATCCTCATACGCTCAATCAGGCAATTATCAAAACTCCGGTCACAGAGGAATATCTGGATTTTTTTAATAACTGCCGGGAGAAATATATGTATATGCCAATTGTATATAATATGGAAGAAGTGGATAAGGTGCTTTCTTATACAAATGTGAATACAGTTGGAATGGAGCTTATTACAGGCAGCAATGACGGGGAACTGTTTTTGCAGAAGAACATCAATTACATTAAGAGTCATAATCTGTTTGTATGGGCAAATGTCATTACTCTGGCTGGGCATGGGCAGCATCGGCTTTTTGGAGAGCTTGATGACGATATGGCTCTGCTCGTAAGCAAAGACCGATCATGGGGAGAGGCTTTAAGAAAGGGCATTGATGTCCTGCAGACAGACTGGCCTCTTCAGCTTTGCAGATTCAGGGATACTTATTTCAAATAAAGGGAGTAGACGATGGATTATAAAAAGATTGCACTTTTTAGTGACTTGGATGGAACGCTTTTTAATTCCCGTACGGCTGTTCCAGAAAAAAACAGAGAGGCTATAACAAGATTTGTTAACGGGGGCGGTTTGTTTGGCATTAGTACAGGACGAGGCCATAAGAATGCAGCACCATATTTAACTGAGGTAAAAATCAATGGTCCTAGTATTGTATATAATGGAAGTGCCATTTATAGTTATGATCAGAAGAAAATTTTAAAAAAGCACGCTCTACCTACGAATCAGGTAAGGGAATTCCTTAGAATGATAATGGACTGTTTTCCCCAGTTGAATGTTCAGGTTTACCCTCCCGAAGGAGATATATGGTTTGTTTCTCCCTCTTTGGTGGCGGTACCTGATTTTCTGGAAAGCCACAGACCCTATCAATTTACTTCCCTTGACAAGGCAAAAGGTCCATGGCTAAAATCTCTTATTATGGGAAACAAAAAGGATCTCAATCAGGTATATGCTCTTGGAAAAAGTTATATGGAAGAATACATAGACTTTGTTTTTTCCAGTAATAATTATCTGGAACTACTCCCCAGGGGCATTAATAAGGGATCTGCTCTCCGTGAAGCGGCGCATTTCCCAGAAGTAAAGGATCGAATCATAGTGACAATTGGTGATTTCTATAATGATCTGGAACTGCTGAAAGAGGCAGATATTTCTGTGGCTCCAAATAATGCTGTGAAAGAAGTAAAAGATCTGGCGAAGTATCTGGTGTGCAGCAATAATAAGGGTGCAGTTGCTGAACTGATTGATTATATTTTGCCGCAAATAAAATAAAACCACAAAACCATAGTTGATTTTAGCTATGGTTTTTTTGTATAAAGCATTTCAGATGTAAGCTCTTGAAAGAAAAAGAAAACAAAGTAAATATTTACCCATAAATCGGCAGATAATACCTGTGATGCAGGTTTTCTGGAATATTGGGTTTTTATAACCACATTCTGTTACGAAAGAATTACCACAATCAGGGGCATAGGTTTTTTTACAGCCGCCATAGGAAAGATGATATCATCATATCAAACAAAAAAACAGGAGGGAAAGACATGAAGATAGTAGGTATTACCGCTTGTATTGCAGGAATCGCACATACTTATATTGCAAAAGAGAAGTTAGAGGGAGCTGCAAAAGAGTTAGGTGACGAGATTAAGATTGAGACACAGGGCTCTATCGGCATTGAGAATGCACTTACACCTCAGGACATCGAAGCAGCGGATGTAGTAATTATTGCAGCAGATATCGGAATTACCAAAGACAGGTTTAAAGGAAAACCAATTATTGAGATTCCGATCAGTCTTGTAATGAAGTCTGCAAAGGGAGTTATAAAGAAGACTCACGAAAAGTTAGGATTATAGAGAATTGGAGGAGAAGGTGGATCATGAATAATAAGAAGAATGATATTCAGCGTCATGTAATGACCGGTATATCCTATATGATACCATTTGTAGTTGCAGGAGGTCTGTTATGCGCACTTGCAAAGGCATTGGGCGGATATGACATTGGTGATGTTGTACAGGGGGGAGCAACCCCGTTTAGTAATATGAACCCATTTACCTGGCTTGGTTTTTGGTGGGGAGTAAATAAGATTGGTACGTATGCCATGGATTTTGCCGTTGCAGTTATGACCGCAGGTGTTGCGTATTCGATCTGC
This sequence comes from Clostridium sp. HBUAS56010, assembly GCF_007115105.1. GTDB lineage: Bacteria > Bacillota > Clostridia > Lachnospirales > Lachnospiraceae > Lacrimispora. The sequence continues at coordinate 118,525 of NZ_SULJ01000010.1, read as the reverse complement.
GGACGTCCCGGTATTATGCCTGGTCTGGTAATTGGTTATTGTTCCTCACAGTCTAAGGCGGGCTTTATTGGCGGCTTGCTGATGTCCTTTATTATCGGTTACTTTATTAACTGGATGAAAAAATGGAAAATCCCGAAATGGAGTCAGGGACTTATGCCGGTTATGTTGATTCCTCTGATTTCAACACTGGTATGCGGAATGATTTTCCTTTGTGTATTCTCGATTCCAATGGCATTCCTTATGACAAAGTTCCAGGCCTGGATTATTACGTTAAACGGCGGAGCAAAGGGAGTAATTGGTGGTGTAATTGGATTTTGTATGGGCTTTGACCTTGGTGGACCTGTTAATAAAACAGCTTCCATGGCAGCCAATGCGTTGCTGGCAGACCAGATCATGGGACCTGCAGCAGCAAAAATTATCGGTGGTATGACACCTCCGATCGGAGCATTTATTTCTACTCTGATTGCAAAGAATAAGTTCGGTGCAACCCAGAGAGAAGCAGGAAAAGCAGCTTTCCCAATGGGATTATGCTTTATTACAGAAGGTGTACTGCCTTTCGCAGCTTCAGATCCTCTTCGTTTCATTCCAGCGTCTGTACTGGGATCAACCATTGCAGGTGCAATTGCAGTTGGATTCGGATGTGAAAGCCCTGCTGCGGCTGGAGGAATCTTTGTTGTACCGATGATGAAAAACCCACTTGTATTTATAATCGCTTTGATTATCGGTTCTGTTGTTACAGGTGTGGTATATGCGCTGATTAAGAAACCTCTTGATGAGGAAGACAACATAATACAGGAAGATGAGGATTTTGACTTTAACGTTGAAATTCACTAAAAAAGAAAAAATGGAGGAATAATCATTATGTTAACTTCAATGAAAACAATTCTGGATCACGCCCACAAGCACAACTATGCGGTTATGGCCATGAACAGTATCAATATGGAAATGGTAAGGGGTGCAATTATGGCAGCCCAGGAGGCTTATTCCCCCATGATTATCCAGTTCGGATGCGGACAGATGAAAAACCATGCTCATGCAGAAGAAATGCTTCCAATGATTAAAGAACTTGCACAAAGAGTTACAGTTCCGATTGCACTCAATCTGGACCATGCAACGGATTATGCAATCATTGGGGACTGCATCAACCGTGGTTTTACCAACATCATGTTTGACGGTTCTGCACTGGACTATGAGGAAAATGTAAAAAGAACGGCAGTGGTAGTTGCTATGGCTCATTCTGTTGGCTGTTCTGTTGAGGGAGAACTGGGACATGTTGGAATGGCAGTGGATTCTGACGATACCAACTTAGATCTCTATACCAACCCTGAACAGGCACTTGACTTTGTAAGCAGAACAGGGGTAGATGCTCTGGCTGTTGCAATCGGAACCGCTCATGGAGATTATCCAAAGGGAAAGATTCCAAAGCTTGACTTTGACCGGTTAAAACTGTTAAAAGAAACTGTTGATATGCCATTAGTCCTTCATGGAGGTTCCGGTTCCGGAGAAGAAAACTTAAAGAAGGCAGTTGCATACGGCATCAATAAAGTAAATGTAGCCACTGACGCATTTTCCGTAGGTAAAAAGGCAATGTTAGATGCACTTGAGCGTGAACCCAATATGGATTATATGCACATGTGTATGGAAGCAGAAAAAGAAATTAAAAAGTTTGTAATGAATTATATGGAGGTTCTTGGTTCTGCGAATCAGTATAAATTCTTAGATGCCATTGCAACGGGAAATGAATAATTATTAATATGGAGAATAAATGAGTCATACAGGCGAAAAGGCATATTTAAATAAAATATTGAACACTCTTTTGGACAATGAAAATGTTCCTGTTTCAAGGTTGGCGGATTTACTTGGAGTTTCGCTGAAAACTGCCAGAACCAGGGTAGATCAGGTAGATCAATGGCTGAAACAAAAAGAACTGGGATATATAGAAAAGAGGCCGGGAATTGGCATCCGTCTGATCACAGCAAGAAGGACGGAGCTGATGGCAATGGGGTATTCTGAAAGCACGGAAACTGCAGTGGATATGTCAAGGGCCAATCAGGCCATAGGAATGCTTTTAAAATATGCCTTGGACAAGCCGGTTACTCTTCAGCAGCTGGCGGAGCGCTTATATATGAGCGCTCCGACGGTTTCTGTTCTTGTAAGATCTGTAGAGGATTGGTTTCATAAATATAATTTAAAGATCGAAACAGTCCGCAGCAAAGGAATTATGGTTCAGGGAGAAGAAAAATCCCGCAGACAGGCAATGGTCAATTATATGGTATACATTATGCCAGAGATCACAGATGCCCTGTTTGCTACTTACCTGGCAGGAGTGAACTATGCAAGGGTAAAAACCATTATTGTGGATATGGAAAATGTATGGAGAATCCAGTTCGCGGAAAATTCCTTCCGGACAGCCTGGGTTATGGTGTGTCTCTCCATTAAAAGAGCGTCTCATTCACTCCGTTTAGAGGAGAGCGAACCAGAAGACAGTGTAAAGGAATTCACGGAATATCTATTTGCAAAATCCATCTACGATAAGGTAAAAGAGGAATTTTCTCTTCGTGATATGGAACAGGACATTTTGTTTCTTACCTCTATGCTGCTGTCAGCCAGAAAGATCGGAAATGACGGGGCAGATGATATGAGGACCAACCCCAGTTATTTTAACCAGCTTTTACAGCGTTTTGTAAAAGAGGTGATCCATACCATTGCCAATGTACTCAATGAGGATTTATCAGAGGATCAGGTGTTGTATGATGGGTTATTGATGCACATGCGTTCTGCCATATTCCGAATGAGGTACGGGGAGGAACATCCCGATAACATCAGTAAGTTTGTGAAAATTGAATATAAGCAGGTGTATCTGGCAACCTGGTCTACCAGTTCTCTCTTTGAATCCTACTATGGGGTTCAGATTACAGAGGATGAGATCTCAAACATTGCCCTGTATATCCAATCCGCTCTTGTGCGGAAAACCATACCGATGAAGGCACTTCTGGTTAGCAATTCAGGTATGGGATCGTCCCAGCTTATCATAGATCTGATTAAGAAGAATATTCCTGGGATTGTATCAATTAAGGCAATAAGTGAACATGATTTCAAACCATTTATGTGTGACAGATATGATGTTGTTTTTACAAATACAAATCTGAAATACAGCCATGAAAGAATGATAAATATTGGAGTGGCTCCGACGGATAAGGACATATTTTCGATCAGGGAAGCGGTGACGAATATTCGTAACTGTAAGGGAAATATGCGTTTTCGAGCTTCCAGTATATGTCATCAGCTATTCAGGGCCGGTTATATGTTAGTCCATCCTACGGTGAAGGATAAAGATGAACTGCTAAAGCTGATGGTAAATCAGTTATTAGAGGCAGGAGATGTGTCACCGGAGTATTTGAAAAATGTTCTGGACAGGGAAAAAGCCACAACCACTGCTGTGGGAGGTGGTGTGGCAATTCCCCATGGGAACAATCAGGCCGTGAATGAATCCAGAGTGGTGGTAGCAGTTCTATCAAAGCCCATCGCCTGGCACGATGATATGGTAGATGTAGTATTTCTCCTGGCACTGAAAATGGAGACTGATCTGCAAAAAGCATGTACGCAGCAATTTTATAAGGATTTTATTTCTCTGACAGAAAATGATGAATTCATGAAACAGATTCGTCAGGTGAAAACAGGGCTGGATTTATACCAGTACTTTATTAAGTAAAGGAGCAAATATATGGCTGTAAAAGACATTTTAGATAAAAGAGTAATTGACCTGGATATGGTAGCGGAGGATAAGGAATCTGCTATCCGCTATCTTTCAGGACTTCTTTATGAAGCAGGATATGTTACTGATATTGACGGTTATGTAAAGGACGTATTTGTAAGGGAAAGTGAAGGTATTACAGGAATCGGAAATCATGTGGCAATTCCTCATGGAAAATCTGATTATGTAAAGAATGTAGGAATTGCAATAGGAAAGACAAAGTCCATGATTCCATGGGAATCCTATGATGAACAGCCAGTTCATTATATATTTCTTTTTGCAGTACCTTCTGACAATGACAATGCGATGGTGCATTTAAAATTGTTATCTGAGCTTGCCGGAAAACTGGGAAATGAGCAGACAATGGTAAAACTGGAAGCATGTGAAGATTTTGACGGTCTTTTACAGGCATTTGAAGGATAAAAGCATTGCACATTAATAAGGACGAGGAAAAACAGATGAAAATATTAGAATATCAGTATGACGGAGAAGCGCTGAAAAGAGTCTATGAAAATACAGAGTGGACCGTAGGAATTAAAAACTGGAAACCTTCCAATGACATTGAGCAGATCGCCAATCTGGAAAGACATAACCGTACAGATGAATTGTTCGTTTTGCTTGCAGGAGGTTGTACTCTTGTGTATGCGGAAGAGGAAAATGGCGGTCTGGTGATAACTACCATTGAGATGAAGCCATATGCAGTATATCAGATTCCGCCATCTCTCTGGCACAATACTGTAATGACAAAAGATGCAAAGCTTCTGTTAATTGAAAATAGTAATACTTCTATGGAAAATTCTGATTTACGGGATCTGACAGCAGAGGAGATTACCGTTTTAAAAAACCAAATCAAGTAATCATATTACTGGGGAGTATATGTTACAGCGTTGCCTGATCCAATTGATCGGGCAGCGCTTTTTGGATTTTATAAATGTTAGTGGAAATGATATGCTTCACGGTAGCCTGCAGATACCGCATGTTTGATTCTGCCGATGTGATCTGCATCGCCGATTACAACGACTTTGTCGAATTCCTTTTTCAGTTCCTCAGCCAGTTTGTTGTCTGGTTTTACGCCAAGGGAGAGAATAACCGCATCGGTCTCCAAAGCTGTTTCGGTACCGGCTTTATCCTTTATGATAATCTTATCAGGCTGAATCTCCAACAGGGTGTGTCCTGGGTAATATTCCGGTTTAAAAGGACTCAGCTTTTTCTTGATATCGGATAATGGCTGCCAGTAAGCACCAGGTCCGATTTCATCAGCCATATCCACGATTGCCAGTTTGTTACCGCCATTGGCAAGGAGTTCTGCTGTCTCCAGACCGGTAAGTCCGGAACCGATTACGGTTACTTTTTTATTGGAAAGAACTGTTTTTCCGCTTAATATTTCATCGGGAGTATAGACATTTGCACCATGGGCTCCTGGAATGGATCCTGGAACAATGGGTTTCGATCCGGTTGCCACAAAGACTGCGTAAGGATTAAGTTTTTTAATTTCTTCCATGGCAGCAGGTGTATGAAGACGAACATCAACATTGCGTTTTTTCAGCATTGTATCATAATACTCGCCCATCCAGCCCATCTTTTCTTTATGGGGAGGTCTGGAACCCAGCCATACCTGACCGCCTAAATGATCATTCTGTTCCAGAAGCGTAACTTTAAATCCTCTTTCAGAAAGAGTCAGAGCGGCTTCCATGCCTGCCGGACCGGCACCGATCACGACCACTGGTCTGCCGTTTCCGTCGCATTGCAAATCATTGTAAAACCATTCATGACCAGTACGTGGATTAACAGCACAGTTAATGCCCTCAGACATGGTCTCCATACAGTTTAAACAGGAGATGCATCGTCTGATTTCATCGGTACGTCCGCTGGCAGCTTTGTTGCACCAGTCGGGGTCAGCCAGCATTCCGCGTGCAATGGTAACTCCATCTGTGCGTCCGTCGGCAATGACTTTTTCTGCAAATTCAGGATTACGGATGACACCCACGCCGAATACAGGAACGTCAACTGCTTTTTTGATTTCTTCTGCAAGATAGATCTTCCAGCCTTCCGGATAGGAAACCGGCTCCCATGCCTCATTCATAGTCTCGTAGACACCGGCAGAGACATTGACTGCATCAATACCAAAAGGAACTAAATATTTGACGATTTCAATGGATTCCTCCAGTTTTAAGCCGGTTTCATTCTCTGGAATGGGGTAAATGGAGCGTTCCAGAAATTCATCTGCGGAGATCCGCAGCATAATGGGATAGTCACCCAGGGAATTTCTGATTCCAGTAACGATTTCCCGAATAATCCGTGCACGTTTCTGAGGACTGCCGCCGTATTTGTCCGTTCTCTTATTCGTATAAGGAGAGAGGAACTGATTAAGCATGTAACCATGGGCTGCATGGAGTTCTACACCGTCAATTCCTGCTTCTTTGCAGCGTTTGGCACCGTCAATAAACTGCTGTACCAGTTCTTCTACCTGCTCTGTGGTCATTTCAAAGCAGGGCCAGTTGATCAGAAGACTTTTGACACCGCTTGGGGTTGCACACATTCCGCCAGGTACTACGGTCTGACGTCCTGGATGATGAAGCTGAATAAAGATGGCACCGTCATAATAATGAACCGCATCAGCCAGTCTCTTTAAGTCCGGGATAAACTTATCATCGGTAACAGAGGTCTGGCGGTCAGTCATCATACCGTGTTCATCATTAACCCGTGTAACTTCATTGACAATAAGACCCACACCACCCTTTGCACGGGCGGCATAATAAGCGATTGCCCGGTCTGAGATGGTTTGGTCAGGATTAGCAGTTCCGTTGCCCATGGCACCCATAACGACACGGTTTCGAATCGTCAGGGAGCCGATTTTCAGTGGAGAAAATAAATTTGGATATTTCATGGATATTCCTTTCTTTTTTTGTTGATTGGATTGAAGGTTTTATAAGAAAAGGGGCTTACTGATATTTGTCATAGGTCTGAGCCATCATATTGGTAAGTACTTTTTCATCCTGGGGAACAATACATGCCATACGCATCATCTCATTCATGGCATAGGAAACAGTAGCCAGAACCTGTTCTCTTGTAAAGCCCAGTTCTTTTAAGGAAGGAATTCCAACACTTCGGTTAAAGGAGCGGACCGCATCAGCCAGTTTCACAGGCAGTTCCTCAACAGAGGAAATCTCCAGCTCAAATATTTCTGCGATCTTGCCATAAATCTCAGGGCGTGCTCCGGCTACCAGTTCAATGACCGCTGGTGTGGCAAGGGCACATCCGATGCCGTGAGGAATGTGCAGTTTTGCTCCCAGGGCGTGCGCCAGGGCATGTCCTACGTTTACAGAGGAATCCTGAAATGCGATGCCGGCAAAGTTGCTGGCAATTGCCAGTTCATAGCGGGCGTCCTTGCGGTCTGGTTCTTTTACAGCAATTGGAAGCCACCGATAGATTCGTTCGATACTGTTAAGCGCCAGAGTGTCTGAATGGGGGTTCGGCATTGTATTACAGAGGCATTCGTTGCAGTGTGAGAACGCATCCATACCCGTATAGGCAGTGATTCCCGGTCCTAAGCCTACGGTTAAATCAGGGTCTACAACTGCTGCACATGCAGGGGCAATGCAGCCGCATTTCTGATGGGTATCCGTATCCGTGATTACAGCCACAATGGTTGATTCTGAGCCGGTTCCTGATGTAGTAGGAACGGAAATGGTTTTAAGTGCCGGTTTTAAGGACAGTGGATTTTGTGGATCAAAATGAATCATTTTCTTAATGTCCACCGTATCCATGTTGGTAACATATAAGCCGATTGCTTTTGCTGTATCCAGGCTGGAACCGCCGCCGCATCCGATGATTCCGTCTGCGCCTGCGCGTTTTGCCATCTCTGCGCCTTCCACAACGGTTGTGTCAGGGGCATCCATTTGCACTCCGTCGTAGATTTCCACCTGGATTCCTGCTTCTTCAAGGCTTGCAGCGGCTTTTTTCGGAATTCCTGTCTGTATGATTGCGCTCTCTGTGACCAAAAGTACATGAGTCATTTCTGATTCCTTTGCTATGGTTCCCAGGTTTTTAATCTCACCTGATCCGAAATGAACCGGGCATAATTGTGAATATCTCGACATCCTATGACCTCCTTATTATGATAGTGGTGAAACATCTTTGTTACGATAATAACAATCTTTCTAATACCAAGTGTAACAATTATAATCAGTACCTTCAATGGAACTGCTTATGAAAATAAAGATAGGAATTTGTTAAAATAGAATAGACTCTGATTGTGTCATTAAAACAATAAAAGTATTTATATATTGTTGATAATTAACAACTGTTTATTACAAAAGTATGATAAGATTTATAAATAAGAATATGTTTCAGCGGCAAGAAAAAGCAGAGGAAGGTGATGGAGGCTATGCTTACAGATCTCGGTACGGTTATTCATGCACTACAACCATATATTCATCATTTGTATCACGTTAGAAAAGAACTTCCCCTCCGTGTGTATTCTATATTAAAAGGGGATGAAGAAAAGTATTTTGGAGACTGTCTTTATATTGACGTCCAGGACCGGTTTATTCAGGACCCCCCAAAGGGAGTCAATGCAGTTATTGTTTCTGGTGGACAGAAATTACCGGAGACCGGTTATTCCGGTGTGGGAATCATTGAATTAAAAAAGAATGCGGATATGATGCAGGTTCTCTACGCATTGCATGACCTTTTCTCTGCAAAAGACCGGAATGGGGACTTTATTAAAAAACTTCTTGATGGATCGGACAGCAGTCGCAGTGTTCAGCGGCTGTTGGATATTGGCTACCAGGAGCTGGGCAATCCCCTGCTGTTGGTGGACGTGGCTCTTTGTTTTGTGGCACAGACGGGGGGAGGGCTGATTACAGACGAACCCTTATGGGACTGGACTCTTTCCAAAGGGTATGTGACCGAGGATTATGTAAAGAGTATTATGAACTGCGAACATATGGAACCGGAGACCGGAGAAGACTGGCCTGCCGGAGATTCCATGCTGATCTGGCAGGAAGGTCTTTTACACCACAGGCAACTGGTAGGAAAGGTTGTTAAAAATGGAGTTCCGGTTGGTTATTTAAAACTTCTGGAGTATCATCAGCCAATCTCCGAGGAAGCCACGGACAAGCTTAAGATTCTCTGCAAGTTTCTTTCTTTATGTATGAATTCATCGGTTGGTACGGCAGATCAGGAAAGTTCTCTTATTGATACTCTTTTGACTGCGATGCTTACTCAGCGCCTGTATGATAAACATGCCATTCAGGATAGGGTAAACCGCTTTGGCTTGAAGCTATATGATCATTTAACGGTGATTGTACTGGGAACCAGAAATAAGGCAACGGATAAGATGTATTTCATTAAGAAAAAAATGAAGAATTTTCTCAATCGGGAAACGGTCATCACATACAAAGGCAATCTGGTTATTCTTTATGACCATAAACCCAGGATTCCGTTTTCGGAAGAGGAACTGATTCATATAAAGAAGCTGTGTGACGATTTTGGGGTTAAGGCGGGCATCAGTAATTCTTTTCAGAATATTCACCTGTTTGAACCTTTTTACCGGCAGGCACTGACCGCACTTGATCTTAGCGTAGAGATCAACAGCCCGGAGCCTGTTGCTTCCTATGAGGAATTTAATGTTTTGCACATGGTCAGCCTGTTTTCCGAGCATACGGACCCGGATGTTCTGATTCATCCTGCCGTCAAATTCTTAAAAAACCACGATAATGAAAATGGAAGCAAATTATGTGATACCTTAGAAGAGTATCTTAATCATAATCAGGATATCTCCCTGACCTCGTCAGCGCTGCATATTCATTATAACACACTTAAATATAGAATTAATAAGATTGTGGAACTCACGGATCTGGAGTTTTCTTATAAGACAATTTTCCGTCTTCACCTTTCTTTTCTTGTCTATAATTATTTAATGAAAACCAAAAAACTGCCAATGGAATAATATGGCTTTCAGTTATCATAAAAATCCCCTGAACAGTTGTAAAACTGCACAGGGGATTTTATTTAGCGGATCACTGGCTGAATCTGTTTTCCTTCCAGTGCAAGTTCCAGAGTGTCGGGAATAAGATCGGTATGTGCGATCAGAGAGGTTGGTTTTTTAACCGGATCATCCTGACCGAAAGGAACAAAGTAGATATTTTTTACATTGAATAACTCCCCGATATTTTTGAAATTAATTCCCATGGCGTCATTGGTGGAAATAGAGATGACAAGGGGTTTTAAGTTTCTTAAATGAGCTTTTGCAGCCATTAAAACAGGGGAATCTGTAATGCCGTTTGCAAGTTTTGCAAGGGTGTTGCCGGTACAGGGAGCGATCAGGAGAATATCCAGATAAGCCTTGGGACCAATGGGTTCTGCATCTTCCACCCGTAAGATCGGTTTATTTCCCGTCATAACTGTGATCCGGTCCATGTACTCTCCCGTATCTCCAAATCTGGAATCTGTAAACTGGACGTTGGAAGAAAAAATAGGATAAATATTGGCACCTTGATTTACAAGGACTTTGACCACTTCTTCAATTTTATCAAACGTACAAAAAGAGCCGGTAACTGCCAGGCCCACATTTAAATCTTTCAGTTTCATATGCCGCTCCTTTACGTTAGACATTTTACGATTGCCTGATATAGAATTTCCCCGGAAGTCTCTGGTGCATAAATACCGGGAAGTCCAGGGCATAATTTTGCCCGAAGGTTTTTTTGTTTGCAGAATTCCAGATCAACACCTCCGGGAGCGGAGGCAATATCAATGATTGTCACATCTGGACTCATGAAACTCAATTGATTCTCCTGCAGCACCTTGGCAGGAATGGTATTAAACACAAACGAGTACTTTTTAAACTCCTTCGATAAATCGGAAAGAGCAATGGTATCAAAGCCCATGGAGGAAGCCAGGGAAAGATTTAAGTCTTTCCGGTCTGCAATGGTAACGGCGGCATCCAGCCCTTTTAATTTAAGGGCAAGGGTTCTTCCGCACCGTCCAAAGCCTGTAATCAGACAGGAACTCTGATGGAGGCAGCCAGGGCTTAAAAGCAGTGCTTCTGCAATGGCACCTTCTGCAGTTGCCACAGTATTTTTTATGGTGATGTCTTCCATATCCATATAGTCAAAGCATCTGATTTGATTGTCTTTGGCATAGTTCTTTACATAATCAGGAATATTTCCTCCAAACAGGATGTGATCAGAGGTTAAAAGACTTAAAATATTACCAATGCCCAGATCCTCCAGTCTGTTTGCAGAAAAAAGATTTAGCTGGTCCTTTGTAAAAGGAATGGGACAGAGAATGATGGAATTAATTTTGATGGCATCCTCAATAGAGCATGGGAGATCTCCGGTTTCATAATGAACGGTTACGGAGAAGCCGTTTCCGGATAAGATGCGTCCCAGATAGATCTGCCTCAGATCGCCGCCTAAAAGAAGAACATTGTGCATACAGTTATCACTCCTTATACTGGTTTATATGATGAAAAAATAGATTTGTGTATGGCACCAACAGGGGAGGTTTGTCATACTTTTAGTAGTATGAACCTATAATTTTGGGAATGAGTGTCTATGAAAAATGCGATATTTAAAGGCTCTGCTGCAGCCATCGTTACGCCAATGGATGACCAGGGAAACCTGGATATGAAGGCAATGGAGAAGTTGTTAAAATTTCAATTAGAACACGGAACAGATGCCATTGTAATCAGCGGCACTACGGGAGAAGGCTCGACACTGCTTGAGAAAGAGAAACTGGAACTGATTGAATGTTCGGTTCATTATGTAAATCATAGAGTGCCTGTTATTATGGGAACGGGCAGCAACAGCACATCAGAAGCGGTCCACCTGTCACGGAAGGCACAGTCTCTTGGCGCCGATGGACTTCTGGTTGTAACCCCTTACTATAACAAAGCGTCTCAGTCAGGGCTGATTGAACATTTCCTCACCATTGCAGACAGTGTGGATATTCCTTTGATCATTTATAATGTTCCCACCCGGACTGGAGTCAATGTGGAACCGGAGACTTATGAAAAACTTTCTGAACACCCCAATATTTGTGCGGCGAAAGAAGCAAACGCAAGTATTTCCCATGTGGCAAAGGTTGCCGCCCTCTGCGGAGACAGATTGGATATTTATTCAGGAAACGATGATCTTACAGTTCCGATTATGGCATTAGGCGGGAAAGGAGTAATCTCTGTTCTGGCTAATATTATGCCTTTTGAAGTTCATATGATGTGTCAGCACTTTTTTGACGGAGAACTGGAAAAGAGTAAAAATATGCAGTTGGAGCTGCTAAAGCTTATGAATGCCATGTTTATGGACGTAAATCCGATCCCGGTAAAGGCTGCAATGGCTATGCTGGGACTGTGTCAGGACAATTACAGACTTCCAATGACAAAATTGGATGAAACAAAAAAGAAGACCCTTAGAGAAATCATGTCATCCTATTTTGTACAAATTTAGTAGTGGGAAGTGATTTCTCTATCTTGCAGACTGATTCCTGTCGTGATATATTTATTATACTTTAAGGGGGGGATCAGGGAGGATACTAATGAAGAGAAATAAGAAGAAACAGATTTTCAACAAAATGCTTTTGGGAATCTCGGTTCCCGTGGTGGTTACCTTTCTGGTATCAGGAGTTATAATTTCCAACCGGGTAGGAGAGAGTATGAAGGTGCAGTCTTCTCAGACACTGGACGCCGCCTCATTGGCAGCGGCGAATCAGGTAGATTCATTTCTGGGCTCCTACCTGGGCAGGATGAAAGGTGCATCGTCGAGCCAGCAGGCGGAGGAGTTTCTGGAAGGTGCTTCCGGGGATATGAAGTTACTGGACAGTGAGGGGTATCCGGCGATGAAAGCGACTCTTGATAAAATTCAGGCAACCGATTCCCAAAACATTCTGGCCTCCTGGATTGCTGATATTGATACCAGTCAGGCAGCTATGTCAGACGGTTATATCACAGAACCAGGCTGGGATGTTACAACAAGACCCTGGTATCGTGCTGCCCAGACAAAAGATCCGGTTCTTACAGAGCCGTATGTGGATACCAATACAGGACAGATGGTGATTACAGCAGCCAGTGGTATTTACAAAAACAAGACCGATACACCTCTTGGTGTGGTGGGAATTGATATCCAGTTGTCTCAGTTAAATGAGATTATGAGCTCTTACAAAGTTGGAACATCGGGTTTTGTGATTCTGGCGACAGAAAGCGGTCAGATTATTTATCATCCAAACCAGGAGCTGGTACAGAAGAATATTTCTGAGATTGATATCTCACAGAATATCAAGGATGCCTTTGCATCAGAGACAACGGGAAACTTTGATTATGTCATGGACAAGGTTTCTTATTCCGGAGCCATTAAAAAGGCAGGCAATACGGGCTGGCTGGTGCTTTCCAGTATTCCCCGGTCTGAGGTATTAATGGAGCGTGACCAGGTTGTACTTGCTGTTGGTGTCATCTTTGTCCTGGCTACAGCGATTCTGGTTGCAGTCATCTTTGTTGTTTCAAAAGGAATATCTGGTCCGTTGAAGAAGTTATCCAGAGTTGCAGAGCGGATTGGAGAAGGGGAGCTGGAAGTGGAGATGGACATTATCAGCAATGATGAGATTGGTCTGGTAGCAGATTCCCTTGGAAATACAGTCAGTCAGTTGAAAAATTATGTAAACTATATTGATGAAATTGCTCTTGTTCTCAATCAGATTGCAGAAAAAGATCTGGTATTCCAGTTAAAGTATGATTATCAGGGCGATTTTGAGAAGATTAAGAATGCGATGTTAAAGATAAGAAGCACCCTTACGTCTACCATGGAGCGGATTACGGATACATCTGATCAGGTGGCATATGGCTCCCAAAATATCTCGGAAAGTTCCAGTTCCCTGGCAGAAGGAGCTTCGGAGCAGGCTGCAGCAGTGGAAGAACTGGCATCCTCCATCAATGAAATTTCTTATAAGATTGAACAGAATGCAAAAGATTCCGAAGAGGCAAGTCAGCAGGCAGTGAAGGCAGAAAGAGAGCTGGAATCCAGCAATCAGCACATGAAGCAGCTTGTTGCTGCAATGAAAGAGATCAATGAAAGCTCCAATGAAATAAGCAGAATTATAAAGACAATTGAAGATATTGCATTCCAGACAAACATTCTGGCTCTAAATGCAGCCGTGGAAGCAGCCCGGGCAGGAGAAGCCGGAAAAGGGTTTGCAGTTGTTGCCGATGAAGTAAGAAACCTGGCATCTAAAAGTGCAGAGGCAGCAAAGGATACCACAGAATTAATTGAGGGTTCCATAAGAGCGGTTGACAATGGTTCCAGACTTGCAGACGAAGCAGCAAAATCGGTGACAGGCGCGGTAGAAAGCACCCAGGCAGTCAGTGAGATGATTGAGCGGATTTCGGCTGCATCGGTACAACAGTCTGAGGCAGTCCATCAGGTGACCGTTGGTGTGGATCAGGTCTCTGGCGTAGTACAGAATAACTCTGCCAATGCAGAAGAAGGTGCGGCAGCCAGCAGAGATTTATATGACCACGCTTCCCGTTTAAAGGATCTTGTGAATGAATTTAAAGTAAACTAGACAAAAAACATGCCTGGCAGGTTCATTGCCAGGCATGTTTTTTTGTTTATGTACTTGTCAGGCTGTCTTTTCTTCCAAAAGGAAATCAGACAGAGAATCCAGAATATCGTCGTGATCACTGTTATAAATGATCAGTTCCAGATCTGGATTCGGGCAGATAGTCATAATACCAAGAATGGATTTTGCATCAACTACGGTGTTTCCTTTGCATAAGTCTACATCATAATTGTACTTGGTAACAGTTCTGACAAAGGTAGTAATTTCATCAAGACTGTTAATTTGGATCGGGTACTTTTTCATATTGCTCACCTCACAAGAAATATAATGGTTACATTTGTGTTGTTTTGCCATCATTATATGACAGAATGTGACAAGATGATATGTCTAAATTTGCATAAAAACCGTCTTTTCTTGCAAGTCAAGGGAAAAGGGTGCTATAATGGCGTGGGGGAAGGGCATGTGACTTTGTTGGTTGGAGGGGAAAATGAAAGAAGAACTTCTGAAATTATTAAGAAATCCATCGCATGCAACTTCAGTTTTGCAGCAATATTATAAAGAATGCGGCGAGAAAGTGGTTGATAAGAATAAAGTGATCAGTCCGGGAAGATTAATGGACATGTATTGTCAGCCTTGCCACATTGCGATACCGGATCACAGCCATAATTATGTGGAATTGATTTATATGTACAGCGGGTCTACGGTTCAGGTCATTAACCAAAAGAGGAGACTGATATTAGAAACCTATGATCTGCTTTTGTTACGAGAGGGAACCAGTCATGCCATTGAACCGGCGGGAGAGGATGATGTTGCCATACATTTCTTTTTAATGCCGGAATTTTTCAGCCATCCTGCGTTCATGGGAGAAAGCGGAAGTGTGCTCCGGCATTTCATTGCCGCTTCTACAAAGGGAAAGATGTCTGTGTCGGACTATCTTCATTTTCATTTAAAGGACATGCTGCCGGCAAGGAATCTTCTGGAGAACATGATATGGTCCCATGCAGAAGAAAAAGAGGGAAGACAGGAGATTAATCAGGCTACAATGGGAATACTGATTATGGAATTGCTTCACGATGTGGAAAAGGTGGAATCCCACGATATGCTGCAGTACGAAGAACAGATTGTTCTGACTGCGTATCAGTATCTGGAAAAGAATTACTCCTGTGCCACACTGGAGGAATTTTCCAATCTGTCATTGCAGCCGCCTTATTATGTAAGCCGTCTGTTCAAACGGTATTACCGGATGACATTTACCGAATGTCTTCAGCTGATCCGTCTCAACCGGGCGGCGAACTACCTGGAATCTACCACAAAGCCAGTGGAAGAGATTATTCAGGAGATCGGTTACGAAAACAGCAGTTATTTCCATCGGCTCTTTAAACAGCGTTACGGTGTGACGCCCAAACAATTCAGAGACAGCGTCAGGGGCAAATTCTGAAAAGATTATGAAATATAGCCTGGGAACATTGACTTTCCAAGCCCAGGTTATTATAGTTAAGTCAAAACCAAAAGAGATGAGGAACATAAAGATGGGACGGCTTAGGGAACACTTTGCGCGGTTTATGACTGGAAGATATGGTGCGGATAAACTGAATCAGGTGCTGATTATAGTTGCTCTTGTTATCGTGACAGCAGGTCTTTTTACCCGCAATAAGTGGGTGGATCTTCTGGCGTTTATCATTCTTTTATTCGGTTATTTCCGCATGTTTTCAAAGAATATTGGGAAGCGGTATGAAGAAAACCAGAAATTTGACCGTTTTTTATTTCATGTATCGGAATTTTTCAAGAAGTGGCGTTTTAAGGTTCGCCAGTTCAGGCAATATCATATCTATAAGTGCCCCAATTGCAATCAAAAGATCAGAATCCCCAGAGGAAAGGGAAAGGTGAGTATTCACTGTCCCAGGTGCAGTACTGATTTTATAAGAAAAAGTTAGAGAGAAGTTTAGAAGGGAACTATTATGAATTTACAATTTAAGCCGCTGGAACCAACGAATGTGAAAGAAATTTCAAAATTTTATGGTCTGCGGCCCAATCGGACATGTGACAGTGTATATCTGGATAGCTATATCTGGAGACAGTATTACAATGTGAAATATGCAGTCCTGGATGATAAGGCACTGTTATATTTAATGGAGAAGAATGGTGAGCCTTTCTCTGCCATGCCGTTGTGCAGGGAAGAAGACCTGCCTTATTATTTTGAGAAGCTGACGGAGTACTATAATCAGGTGTTAAAAAAGCCGCTTAGAATCTTACTGGCAGATGAAGCTGCCATCCACTATCTGAATCTGGACCCGGAACAGTATCTTGTGAAGGAAGAGGAAGATTTAAAGGATTATCTTTACAATGCAGAATCCCTCAGGACTCTGGCTGGTAAGAAGCTTCATAAAAAGAAGAACCACTTAAATTCTTTTTTAAGAGAATACGAGGGCCGCTATGAATATCGGACCCTTACCTGTTCTGACCGGGATGATGTGTTGGCTTTCCTTGATGACTGGTGGGAGAATAAGGTAGAGGCGGCTGAGTTTGTGCGTCAGTTGGATTATGAAGTAATGGGAATTCACGATGTATTGAAGCACTGCTGCATTCTGGATGTAAAGATGGCAGGTGTTTACATTGACGGAGAGTTAAAGGCATTTACCATAGGAACTTATAACCCCTATGAAAAGATGGCGGTAATCCATATTGAGAAGGCAGACCCGGGAATCAAGGGTCTTTACCAGTTTATTAACCAGCAATTCTTAATTCATGGATTTACAGAAGAATTACAACTTGTCAACAGAGAAGATGATGTGGGTATGGAAGGCTTGAGAAAAGCCAAGATGTCTTACTATCCCATCGACTTTGCCAGAAAATACGGAGTGCTGCAGAAGGGTTTCTAAATGATGATAAGGTATTTGAAGCAGGAAGAAAAGATAGAAAGCAGAAAATTATGGGCAGAAGTCTTTTCAGAAGATTCGGATAGTTTTATGGATTATTATTTTTCAGACAGAGTGAAGAAGAGCAAGGTTCTGACGGCATGGAAGGATGAAACCATGGCTGCCATGCTTCATCGTAACCCTTATGATGTGGTGATGAAGGACCGCTTGTGTAAGGTTGATTACATTGCAGGAGTTGCAACTCATCCGGACTGCCGTCATCAGGGCTATATGAGCCGGCTGTTAAGCCGTTGTTTTACTGATATGTATATGGAACGAATGGGATTTTGCTTCCTGGTTCCGGTTGATCCTGCTATTTACACTCCGTTTGACTTCACTTATATTTCCCAGCTTCCTGCCGCATCCCTGAATGAAAAGGGGCGGCAGTTAAGCCGGAGGGCATTTTTAGAGCGTTCTGATGAATGCCGTGAGGTTGCCATGTTTGTAGGCAGACAACTGGAACAAAGGTATGAGGTTTATACCTTGAGAGATGAAGATTATTACCGGGATTTAGGCAGGGAAGTAAGAAGTGATAAGGGCGATCTGCTTCTTTTATCTACCAGGGATGAAAGAGAGTGCATGGCAGGTGTATGGGCTTACTATGGTGAGGATGCAGCCAATGTAAGGGAATTAATCGGACTGCCGGACTATATAAAGGAAAGCGGGACGGCAAAACCATATGCCATGGGAAGAATCGTTCATCTGGAACAGTTTGTTTCCGGTATATGCTTAAAGGAAGACAGTCCTGTCTCAGAGATGGAGCTTGTCATGGAAGTAAAAGACAGATTCATTCATCAGAATGACGGTGTGTTTAAGTGGAAACTGAACCGGGAAGGGTCTGTATTAATTCCCATGGAGCGGGGAGATGGTTTGATTCCTCAACTGTCTATTGGAATCAAAGAACTGACTTCCTGGCTGTTTGGATACAGCAGCCCCCCGTTCAGTCCGGAGCAGAAGGAACTGTTAAACCGGATTCGTCCATTTAAAGGAGTATTTTTTAATGAAGTAACGTAGGGCTGTTTTGAAACAGGCAGTTTTCAGACATGCCCTTGACAGATTCGCCGGTATTGGAGTTCGACTGGTGATTACAGGCGGATTCTTTGGAATCCGCCTTATGTTTTTTTAAAGAGAAAGGGTGGGGATATGGAAGGAACAATTCAGTTAAAAGAATGGATTGAAAAAAGCCGGAATATTGTGTTTTTTGGAGGAGCAGGGGTGTCTACAGAGAGTAATATCCCGGATTTCAGAGGTGTGGACGGGCTTTACCATGAGCAGTATGATTTCCCTCCGGAGACCATTATCAGCCACAGTTTTTATGTAAAGAATCCCAAGGAGTTTTACCGTTTTTACTGCAATAAGATGCTTTTCCCCCATGCAAAACCGAACAAAGCCCATGAAGCTCTTGCAAAGCTGGAAAAGCTGGGGAAATTAAAAGCAGTGATTACCCAGAATATTGACGGACTTCATCAGGAGGCAGGGAGCAAAGAGGTACTGGAACTTCATGGCTCGGTTAAGCGGAATTACTGTACCAGGTGTATGAAGTTTTTTACATTAGAAGATCTGCTCCTGACCATGAAAGATAGCGAAGTTCCAAGGTGTGCCTGCGGAGGTCTGATCAAACCGGATGTGGTTCTTTATGAAGAGAGTCTGAATGAAAAGGTGTTAAGCAAAGCAGTATCTTATATATCAGATGCGGACCTGCTGATTGTGGGCGGAACGTCTCTGACCGTTTATCCGGCAGCAGGGCTGATTGATTATTATCACGGAGATCATATGGTTCTGATTAATAAAACAGTTACTCCAATGGATGAGAAGGCAGATCTGGTTATCAGCGGAAGCATTGGTCAGGTGCTTTCTGATTCTGTATCAATAATGGTTGAGAGAAAGGAGAATATATGATGTATGAGGCGGTAAAAGAAAGATATGATGAGATGAAGTACAAACGCTGTGGAAGAAGCGGGGTTCTGCTTCCCAGGGTTTCGTTGGGATTATGGCAGAATTTTGGTTTGGAAAAACCATTATCCGCACAGCGGGAGATTCTGCTGGGTGCCTTTGACATGGGAATTACCCATTTTGATCTGGCTAATAATTATGGTTCTCCGGCAGTTGGAAAAGCAGAAGAGAATTTTGGAGCCGTGTTAAAGAGCGATCTGGGAAAATACCGGGATGAGCTGTTTATTTCTACTAAGGCAGGTTTTGATATGTGGCCAGGACCTTATGGAAACTGGGGTTCCAGAAAGTATCTGATGGCGAGCCTGGATCAGAGTCTGAAACGAATGGGACTTGAGTATGTGGATGTCTTCTATCACCACAGACCGGATACTGAGACACCAATTGAGGAAACCATGGAGGCACTTGCTGACATCGTGAGACAGGGAAAAGCACTCTATGTGGGAATCTCCAATTATAGTGCACAAGAGGCAAAAACAGCCATTTCTGTTTTAAAAGACAGCAAGATCCCCTGCCTTATTGCCCAGCCCCGTTATAACATGTTTGAGCGTGAGCCGGAGAATGGTCTTTTTGCTGAATTGCTGGAGAGTGGAACAGGCTGTATCTGCTACAGTCCTCTTGCACAGGGAGCGCTGACAGACCGTTATCTGCATGGCATTCCAGAAGACTCCAGGGCAGCCAGAACAGGTACTTCTGTAGGTGGCCGTTACCTTTCTGCGGAGAACCTTAAACGTGCAAGGAAGCTGAATGATCTGGCAGGAAAGAGAGGTCAGACTCTTGCTCAGATGGCTCTTGCCTGGGTGCTTCGGGAAGAAGCAGTAACTTCCGTTCTTGTGGGAGCCAGCAGCGTAAAGCAATTGAAAGATAATGTGGCATGCCTGGAAAATACAGTATTTTCCGCGGAAGAGTTGAACGAGATAGATGAAATTTTAAAATGATCAGACATGGGGGCGGTCTGATGAACAGGCAGGTATTGATATGGCATACGAAGTTGGAGATATTGTAAAGCTGAAAAAGCAGCATCCCTGCGGAAGTCAGGAATGGGAGATATTAAGAGTTGGTGCGGATTTCCGGCTAAAGTGCATGGGCTGCGGACACCAGGTGATGGTGTCAAGAAAGATGGTAGAAAAAAATACCAGAGGTCTGAAAGCACATGACGGGACTCCCAAGACATAAAATCCAGAAAGTCACGGAAAATACACTGGAAATTGACAAAAGGACTTGCTTTTATATAATATTTCCGGTATAATATTATCTCGTGACATATAGAATCCTTGCTCCTGAAACTGAAAGCAGGGGCCAGAGACCACAAGGAGGTAAAAAGCATGAACAAATATGAGTTAGCCGTTGTTCTTAACGCAAAGCTCGAAGATGAAGAGAGAGCAGCAGCCATTGAAAAAGTTACGGGTTATATTACTCGTTTCGGCGGAGCTGTAACTAACATTGATGAATGGGGTAAGAAGAGATTAGCTTACGAAATTCAGAAAATGAAAGAAGGATTTTACTACTTCATCAAATTTGATGGCGAATCCACAACTCCGAACGAGTTAGAAGAAAACGTTCGTATTATGGAGCCGGTTATCAGATACTTATGCGTAAGACAAGAGGCATAATCGATAAAGAAAGTGTGATCGTATGAACAGAGTAATCCTTATGGGCAGATTAACCCGTGATCCAGAAGTAAGATATTCCCAAGGTGAGCGTGCTATGGCAATTGCAAGATATACTCTTGCTGTTGACCGCAGAGGCCGCAGAAACCAGGACGGTAACGAACAGACTGCAGATTTTATCAACTGTGTTGCATTTGACAGGGCTGGCGAATTTGCGGAAAAGTATTTCCGCCAGGGTATGAGAGTACTGATTTCCGGAAGGATCCAGACTGGAAGTTATACGAATAAAGACGGCATAAAAGTTTACACAACAGATGTTATAGTAGATGATCAGGAATTTGCCGACAGCAAGGGAAGTGCTTCCGGAGAAGGCGGTAGTTATCAGCCAACTTCCAGACCAGCACCTTCCAGCGCAATTGGCGATGGATTCATGAATATCCCGGATGGAGTCGAAGACGAAGGACTTCCATTCAACTAAATCGAATAGGAGGTAGCACCAATGGCATTTAACAAGAATGATAAAGCTGATGGCGCTAAGTTCAGAAGAGGCGGAATGCGCAGAAGAAAGAAAGTTTGCGTATTCTGTGGAGAGAAGAACGGCGTTATTGATTTTAAAGATGCAAATAAATTAAAAAGATATGTATCTGAGAGAGGAAAAATCCTTCCCAGACGTATCACTGGCAACTGTGCAAAGCATCAGAGAGCACTTACTGTTGCTATTAAGAGAGCAAGACATATCGCTCTTATGCCTTATACAATGGAATAAATCCTTATTTTATAAGGGTTTGTTAGTTGGGTAAGAGAGTTTCGTGATATAGAAAGACTTCACATGAGAATGTGGGGTCTTTTTTCATGGAAATGAATAGGCTGATTCATTAAATTGCCCTCCTGCTCAATTCCTATAGAGAATTCCGTAAACAGACCAATATAGTCTGTAAGAAAAAAACGAATAATAATGTATTTAGTTTCCTATAAGTACATATAAAAAAAGTCCTAATGTCCCATTGAGAGTAAAGATTCAAAATGGAACATTAGGACTTTTTTTTATTTATGTGTTTTTAATTATGAATTCTGTTTTCATTATAACCGTTGCTTATGAAATGTTCGTAATACTTTTTCATATCATCGCCATAGAGTGCTGCCAGATCAGAATTATTCTCTTTATATTTTGCAGCATCAAAGTTGCTGGAGGCTTTTCTTCCTTCTGCCATACCGTTTGATACAAAATGTTCAAGAAGCTTTTGTGGATCATTTCCAATTGCCGACTGCAAGTCCTGATTGTTGTCATAATAGAACGATGCATCGAAGACAAGTTTGTAATCGGCCTGGTTTAATGCTGGATTTACAACTTTTTGGGGTGCCGGAGTGGTACTGCGGCTGGAAGAAGAGGATGGGTTTACATTGTTGTAAGGGCATACGCCGTTTGGATGTAAATGGGCTGGGTAGCCGTGATGATAATGGTAGCTTCCCAAACCGCTTTTATTTTTGTAATCATGATGACCGCCCTGGGCATCGGTGCGTCCGGAATGTGCCTGGGCAACAATGATGCCGCCGGCATATCTTGTCTCGGCATAGCCGATTGTTAAAATTGCAGCAAAAAGAAGGAGTAGTTGGCGTAGCCGCTTTGCACCATTTCTTCGTAGTTTCTTAGAAACTTTCTCTCTCATAAATAAATTCCCCCTGTATCAATTTTTCTTAATCATAACATATGGCATTAAGGATTACAAATATTTATGGAAAGTTTTTCTATAGTACAAATACGTTGAAAAAACGGATTAATTTATCATATTAGCAAAGCTTAAATGGAAGTGTTAAAAATCTCCTGGTTGAAATTTTCCTTTCCATATACCATAATAAAAGCAAATACAAAATTCACAATCAAAAAGGAGACGGTATGAAGATTATTGACAGTCATGTGCATCTGGTGCAGTGCATTGCTGGTACGGGTGCAGGGGGAGAACTGCGTTTTTGTGGGAATGGGGATGCCATTTATGCAAATGGAGAGATTGTGTCTCAGATGATACCAGCCCAGTTTGGAGGAGAGCAGGTTACAGCAGAACAGGTGCTGCGCATTATGGATGAGAATCAGGTGGAAAAGGCGGTTTTACTGCAGGGAAATTATTATGGGTTTCAAAATCTGTATACCTATGAAGCGGTCAGACAGTATCCGGATCGGTTTGCAGGAGCGGCTTCCTATGATCCGTTTTCCAGAAAAAAGGCGGACATCTGCAGATATTTATTTGAAGACCTGGGGTTTAAGATTGTAAAATTTGAAGTGAGCACAGGTTCCGGTCTTATGAGCAATCACCATACATTTTCTCTGGATGGGGAGATGATGGAGGAGGCTTATTCCTATGCAGATGAAAAGGGGCTTGTATTTGTCATTGATATTGGGAAATGCGGCAGCGAGAGCTGGCAGGTGGAGGCTTTGCGGCGGGCAGTGCTGAGGCATCCACATTTGAAATTTGTGGTCTGCCATCTTCTGGCGGCAAACATGACTCAGGAGGAAGAGCTAAAGAGGGGGCTGGGACTTTTGACCCTTCCTAATGTGTGGTTTGATCTGTCATCGGTGCCCCACAATTGCGGACCAGATCAATATCCTTATGAAAATGCCCGTTCTTATTTAAGCATTGGAAAAGAGATTGTGGGAGCAGACCGGATGATTTTTGGAACAGACCTGCCCTCTGCACTGAAAAAAGAAACCTATGGGAACTATATAAGTTACATGATGGAGAGTGCCGTATTTACGGAAAAAGAAAAGCAGATGGTATTCTATGATACAGCAGATCAATTATTTTTCAAAAAAAGGAGTAAAAGAACATGAGATCAAAGTATGAATTTGATGTAAATGCCAGAGCAGATTTTTACTGCCATCCGGAACGATACCGGGTAGAACCGTTTCGCATCTATGGAAATCTTTATTTTGTTGGAAATAAAAGTGTCGGCTCTCATTTGATTGACACAGGAGACGGGCTGATGCTCATTGACACGACTTATCCAACCACAGCCGCCATGCTGGTTCAGTCCATCTGGGAACTGGGGTTTCAGCCAAAAGATATTCGCTGTATTGTACATACTCATGGGCATTTTGATCATTTTGGAGGAACGGCTCTTCTTAAGGAACTTTCTGGCGCCAGAACCTATTTGGGAGAGGGGGATGTGCGGATGTTTCGGGAAATGCCGGAACTGGCACTTTCAGAAGGCAGTGGTTGTCGGTTTTTTGGACCATTTGAACCGGACGAGGTGTTAAAGGACCAGGACGTGATTACGTTAGGAAATACCAGTGTGCGAATCGTTTCTACACCTGGACATTCCGATGGAGTTATCTCCTTTTTTACGGAAATAGAAGAACAGGGAAAACGCCTGATTGCAGGAATGCATGGCGGGGCGGGGATGAATACCATGTGCCGCCCGTTTATAGAGAAATATCACAGGGAACATTGCCGGGAGGATTTTATAAAAGGTCTTCAAAAGGTGTATGAGGAACCAGTGGACATAATGCTGGGGAATCATACGGGACATAACAGGACATTAGAGAAACGTCAGTTTATGCTTGATCATCCAGGAGAGCCAAATCCGTTTATTGATCCAGCCGAATGGAAGCGGTATCTGGATTTTGTTAAGAACCGGTTTGATACCATGATTGAGGATGAGGCAAAGGGGACAGATCTGGTTGTATCATAAAAGGAGGTAGAAGATGTCAGGGATTGCAATATTTGTTCCCAGTGATGAGATGTATGAACAGGCAAAACAGATATTGAAAGAGAAAGAAAATCATGTTTTGATTGTTAAAAAGATAACAACGGAAGATGCGGTAACGGAAGCCCAAAAGGCGATATCGGAAGGGGTCAATATTATTATTGCCAGAGGGCGGCAGGCGGCAGAAATTAAACGGCATACTAATGTTGCAGTGGCAGAAGTTGTAATGACGGCACAGGAGCTGGGACTTTTGGTGAACCGCGCCAAGGATATTGTGGGGAAAGACTGTCCAAGAATCGGTATCTTCGGGTGGGGACATATGCTTAGTGATACCACATATTTCAACCAGTTGTATCATGTGGATTTAAGGAGATATATTCTAAAGGATTTTAAAGAATGGAGAACCAGCATAGAAAGGGCCAGGAACGATAATCTGGATATTATTATTGGAGGAACTGCGGCTCTTGACGGGGCGTATCAGATGGGAATTCCGGGAATTTACATGTCCTCAACAGGAGAAGCACTGCGGGTGGCGCTTGGCAATGCAGAGTCTCTTTACTATATGGCAGAGATTGAACAGCATAACTATGCCCAGTTTTCTACGGTTCTTGACAGTGCCTTTAATGGAATCATTAAGGTGAGTGTAACAGGAAAGATTCTGGTTTTAAACCGTGCCATGGAGCAGATTCTGGGCTGTAAAACCGAAGAGTGCATGGGAAAGCCGGTGAAACAGTTTTTACATGGACTGGATGAAGAAAAGCTGAATCAGATTCTGGCAGGAAATATGGATAACTACTCCACCTTTCTTACTTTGCAGGATCAGTCGGTTGTGGTATCCATGGAACCCATTGTGGTGGGGAAACGGGTAGATGGGGCGATTATCTCCTGTAGCCGCTTAAAGCGGATGGATATGAACGATAAGGCAGTGATGAAGGAGCAGTATTTACGAGGATATGTAGCTTACGGAACCTTTGATGACATCAGCAAGAATTTAAAAGACATGAGGAAGGTGGTGGAACTGGCAAAATTATATGCCCAGTCTTCCAGCCCCATGCTGATTGAAGCCATATCAGGACCAGAGCTGGAAGCAATCACACAGGGAATACATAATTACAGTATGAGAAAAAACGGACCGTTTATTATGATTAATATGGCGGGATTATCCCAGGATCAGCAGATGCGCACCCTGTTTGGAACGATGGGAGAGGAAGGGGGGAAGCAGGAATCAGGTGCCATTGCAGAAGCCAATCACGGGACCCTTGTGATTCAAAGCGTGGATAAGCTGACCCTGCCAACTCAGTATAATCTGGCACGGGTAATCCGAACCAGAAGGCTTATGAGAAGCAGCCGGATTGAGGATACCCAGATGATTGATACCCGGATTATTGCCTGTACAGCCAAGAACTTAACAGCACTGCGCAGGAAGTACCAGTTCCGTTCTGATCTTTATTTTACCTTTAAGTCCTTAAAACTCAAGATTCCCAATCTAAAAGACAGAAGAGAAGACGTAGAATATCTTTTAACCCTTTTTACCCATAAATACATGGAACAGTACAGCCGGTATCATGTTATGACGGCGGGAGCAAGGCGGGTGCTCCTTGAGTATCCCTGGGAGGGAAACAGCATTCAGCTTGAGGCGTTTTGTGAGCGGATGATTCTGACAGTGGGAAAAAGATCAATTACTGAGGAGTATGTCAGAGATTTGTTGGATGAACTTTATCACAGGGATACCAGCATCTACGAATCCACATTGGAAGAACAGGAACTGGAAGAAAACAGGATGCCGGTGACAGAAGAAAACCCGGAACGACTCCGGTTAAAGGCGGTTTTAAAGAAGTATAACGGAAATCGTACCTTAAGTGCAAAGGAACTGGATATCAGTACAACCACACTTTGGCGAAAAATGAAGAAATATGGGATTGATGTAGAATAAACGGCTGTATTATTTCAAAATGAAATAGTTTTGAAAGGGATTGAGGATTAAATGAAAGAAATACAGTGATAAATGAAAGGCGTGCATAATATGTAAATTGTGCATGCCTTTTCTAGGTGATTCTGTCAATTGTATGGCTTAGAGGTTCCAGTTATACTGTGGATAAAAGGTAGCAGAAATCTACAAAAAGCACAACGGAGGAGCTCATGAACAACATATTTGACTATCAGGATACCATTCAATTTGTTAAGGCGGTTTACTATAATTTCCACCCCATTCCGCTTCCAAAGCCATTCAAAGACGGAACCGGAGGTATGGGAAAGAATGCACCGGAACAGGGCTGTATTGAACTTTACGATTCAGAAGGTGCATGTGCACACTTAACAGTAGGCAGAAGTTTTGTAAAGAATATCCTCCCTATGATCCTTAACGGAGAGAAGCTGACTTACAACCAGTGGCGGGACACTCTTTACTGGAAGGTGCGTAATGCAGGGTTTCAAAGCGGGCAGGCAGTAGAGGTAGGTCAGCTTGATCTGATGATGCTGGACATTCTGGCACAAAGGGCTGGTAAGCCTCTTCACCGGTTTCTGGGGGCAGAAAAGGACTGGGCAGCCACTTATAAAGGAGGCGGATCACTGCTGCTTTCTGATGAAGAACTGGTAGAAGATATGACAAGGTATGTGGAAGAAGGGTATAAGACAGTTAAGTTTAAAGTGGGAAGTGATGATGGCACCAACATGGAACGGGACATCAGACGGCTTGAGAAGGTCCGAGGAGCAGTTGGAACAGAGATTGGAATTGCGGTGGATGCCAATCAGAGATGGGACGTTTCCGATGCTTTTCAGTTTGCAAAACTGGCAGAACCGTATAAGCTGGCATGGTTTGAAGAACCCATTCATTCCCATGATATGAACGGGATTAAGCAGTTAAAGGAAATGGGAATATCTGCACCACTTGCTTTTGGGGAATCCATGCGGATCTATTATGCGTATGAAACTTATGTGGAAAAAGGAGTGGATCACTTACAGCCTTCCATCGGACGTATGACAAGGATTGATGATATTATTAAGATTCGTGATCTGGCGAGAGAGAAAGGGGTTACTTTTTCGTCTGGGGGAAGAATTTATCTCAATGCCATATTTGGCTGTCTTTATAATGAAGATGAAAAGATTGAATACCATGAGCCGATCAGTCGTCCGGTGGGAGCTTACACCATGTTCCAGCCAGAAGAACGAAATGGCAGATTCTACTGCCAGCCAGATCTGCCAGGCAATCCGCAGCGGATGAATATTGAAAAACTGGAGAAGGACGGACTGCTGGAAAGTAAACAGATCTTTTTAGCTGACAAGTAAAAGATAAGGGGAGGTATTACGGTGGGAAATGACCGGAAAACATCAAAAGCAATGCAATTACCCAGATATAAGAATCCAAAAGATTTTATAAAGAAAAATTTTGGCTTCTTCTTTATTCTTCCATGGTGGATTGGTTTTGCAATATTTAAGCTTTATCCATTTATGGCATCGTTTATCTATAGCTTTCATGAATACAACTTGTTCCGGCTTCCTGTCTTTGTTGGATTGGAAAATTATATTTCCATTCTGCAGGATAAGATGACTGTGAAAGCATTTATACAGACTTTTAAATACGCATTTATTACAGTGCCGTTTGAGCTGATCTTTGCCCTGTTTATTGCGTACATATTAAACTTTAAGACCAGAGGAGTTAATTTCTTTCGTACAGCTTACTACATTCCTTCGATTTTAGGAGGTTCCGTATCTATTGCAGTGCTGTGGCGTTTCTTGTTTAAGACGGAAGGTCTCATCAATATGATCTCTTCCAGATTTGGATTAGAACCATTTAACTGGCTGGGTGATCCATCAGGAGCGTTCTTTGCCATTGTTTTGCTTAGAATCTGGCAGTTTGGTTCTCCTATGGTTATCTTCCTTGCAGCCTTAAAGGGAGTCTCCCAGGAATTATATGAGGCAGCTTCCATTGATGGAGCAGGGAAATGGAGACAGTTTTTGAGCATTACAGTTCCTTTGATTACACCGGTTATATTCTATAACTTTGTAACCCAGTTATGTCATAAATTTCAGGAGTTTAATGGTCCTTTTATCATCACTCAGGGAGGTCCGCTTCGCTCCACTACGCTGGTATCTTTGCTGGTGTACAACAATGCGTTTAAGAGTTATGAGATGGGTATGGCAAGTGCGATTGCCTGGCTTTTGTTCCTGATTATAACGACATTCACAATTATTGCATTTATGAGCCAGAAGTACTGGGTGTACTATAGTGATGAGGAAGGGAGGTAGGAGCGATGACAAGAGAAAACAGATTGATAATTAATACCTTTCTCCGATATTTTATTCTGATTGCGGTAGGAATTGTTATGGTATATCCGCTGATCTGGATGTTTGGAGCTTCCTTTAAGACTAATGCAGAGATTTTCTCAAGCATTGGATTCATTCCTCTGGCACCTACTTTTGAGGGGTATATAAGAGGGTTTAAAGGTTATGAGGGAATGACACTTCTTCATTTTATGGCAAATACTTATAAATTTGTCATACCAAAAGTAATTGTAACTGTGGCTTCGGCTGTTTTTACTGCTTATGGGTTTGCAAGGTTTCATTTTGTTGGTAAACGTTTTTCATTTGCCGTGTTATTGTCTACCTTGTTTCTGCCTCAGGTAGTGTTAAATGTACCTCAGTATATCTTATTTGATCAGCTTGGCTGGCTGGATTCGTATTTTCCGTTGATTATACCGTCTCTTTTTGCGGGCGATACCTATTTTGTATACATGCTGATCCAGTTTCTTCGGGGAATTCCAAGAGAGCTGGAGGAAGCGGCAAAAATTGATGGGTGTAATGTGATGCAGACGCTTTGTTATGTGATCGTACCCATGCTGAAACCTTCCATTGTATCCTGTGCACTGTTTCAGTTTATGTGGGCGTCCAATGACTTTATGGGTCCCCTCATCTATGTGAATACAGTTGCCAAATATCCGGTATCCATCTTTCTGCGAATGTCAATGGATGCGGATGTGGGATTTGAATGGAACCGGGTTCTTGCCATGTCATTGATTGCAATCATTCCTTCTTTGGTGGTATTCTTTGCAGCACAGAATTCCTTTGTAGATGGAATTGCAGCAGGGGGAGTTAAGGGGTAAAGGATCAGATGGGAAATGAAAACTCTTAAAAATGTTGGAGGGGTAAAATGAAACAGAAAAAATGGAACAGGGGAATAGCATTATTACTTACAGGAGCAATGATTGGCTCTTTGGCAGGCTGTATGCCTACACAGAAAGCAGAAACAGCAGCACCAACCCAGGCGGCAGAGAAAAGTGAAAGTTCAGAGCCGGCAAAAGCGGAGGGACTGACCGTCAATACCAAAGATCCGATTACGCTTCGTATCAACTGGTGGGGCGGAGATAGTAGACATCAGGCAACACTGGAAGGAATCAAGGCATTTGAGAAGAAATATCCGAACATTAAGGTTGAGGCAGAATATGAGTCCTTTACTGGTCATGAAGAAAAGGTGGCTCTTGCCCTTAAATCAGGCAATGCGGCTGATGTAATTCAGCTTAACATGGACTGGGTATTTAACTACTCTCCAGATGGAAGCATGTTTTATGATTTAAATAAATTATCGGATATTATTGATTTAACTGCTTATGATTCGTCTGATCTGGATTATTATACAACGAATAACGTGCTTCAGGCACTGCCTGCCAGCAATACTGGAAGGGTGTTCTTCTGGAATACCACCAGACTGGAGGCGGTGGGAGTAGAGATTCCTACCACATTAGAGGAACTGTACGCAGTTGGTGATGCCTTTGCTTCCTATGAAGATGGAACTTACTATCCTTTGATTTTAAATCCTTTAGATCGTATGACGCTGATGGTATATTATCTGCAGAGTGTCTATGGAAAGCCATGGGTAGAGAATAATGAGCTTCAATACAGTAAAGAAGAAATAAAAGAAGGTCTGGAATGGCTCAGTCTCTTAGAAGAGCGTCATGTAATTCCCACTCTGGAAGTTCTTGCAGGAGATGGATCAGAACTGGTGGATACCAATCAGAGATGGATTGATGGTCACTATGCGGGTATGTATATCTGGGACAGCAACTTGAAAAAATATATTCAGGCAGCACCAGGTTTTGAATTCCAGGTAGGGGACTACATTAAAATGGGTGATCATAAAGGTGGTATGACAAAAGCCGCCATGGTATTTGCCATTCCAAAGAACACATCTCATCCGGCAGAGGCGGCTGCATTAATTCAGTTCTTATTCGGTGAACCGGAAGGGGCAGAACTTTTAAAAGATACCCGTGGCATACCTGCAAATAAAAATGGTCTGGCAGCTTTAGACTTATCTGGAAGCATTACGGCAATTGCCAATGAGAAGGTTATGGAATGGAATTCCTTTAAATTTGATCCTGTGTTTGAGAGGTCTGCACTGAAAAATCCGGATGGAACTTATTTTATGGCAATGCAGATGTTAAGTTATGGTGTGGATGATGCGGATACTGTGGCTGATTATCTAATCAGCGATATCAACAAACAGTTGGAACTTGCCAAGAGGGTTGAGTAATGGAGAAATGTCTTCATAATCCGCTGCTCCCTGGTTTTTATCCCGACCCTTCCGTTTGCCGGAAGGGGGAGGATTATTATCTTGTGACCTCCACCTTTGAATATTTTCCTGGAATTCCGGTTTTTCATTCCAGGGATTTTGTCCATTGGCATCAGATTGGTCATGTATTATCCACACCGGAACAACTGGATTTATCAGGGGTCAGTGATTCAAAGGGAATCTATGCCTCTTCCATTTTTTACAGAAAAGAAGATGATTGTTTTTATGTGATTACAACTCTGGTGAAGAATGGAAATTACAGGGATAATGTTAATTTTTATGTCTACGCCAAGGATCCGGCAGGACCTTGGTCAAACCCTGTTGAGGTAAAGGGGGCGGAGGGAATTGATCCGTCGCTGGTATTCGATGAGGGAAAGGCTTACTATCTTGGAAACTGCCGTCCATATCCAGATCAGCCAGAAAGAGGCAGGCATATCTGGATGCAGGAACTTGATCTGGAGACAGGAGAGTTAAAGGGAGAGCGTCATGTACTTTTAACACAGGGAGCATTTGTCAATGCTGCAGCTCCGGAGGGACCCCATATTTATCAGATTGGGGACTGGTATTATCTGTTGATTGCAGAGGGAGGAACGTTCCGCAATCATGCAGCGACTGTGTTTCGAAGCCGGTCTGTTACAGGTCCTTATGAATCGAATCCAAGGAATCCCTTAATTACGCATCGAAATCTAAGGAAGGATTATCCCATCACCAATCCCGGTCATGCGGATCTGATTCAGCTTCATAATGGAGAATGGTGGGCGGTTTTACTGGGGGTTCGCTCTTTAAATGGCTACAGCAGTCTTGGAAGAGAGACATTTGCGGTACCTGTCATATGGGAAGAGGAATGGCCTGTGTTCAGCCCCGATACTGGAAGAGTGGAATTCTCTTATCCGGCTCCGGATTTAGAAGAATTCGTATGGACACAGAAATATGCTCGTGATGATTTTAACAATACCAGCATGGGCAATGACTGGATTACAGTCAGGACACCAACTTATGAGAGCTATAGCCTGACAGAGCGGGCAGGCTGCCTTCGTTTGTTTCTGCATCCAAATACCATAAAAGAAGAGGTGTTCTCCTCCTTTTGGGGACGCAGACAACAGCATTTCTGCTTTCAGATGGATACGGTTATGGAATTTGAACCGTTGGAAGGGGAAACAGCAGGTATGGCATTGCTTATGAATCACCGGTATCATATACGCCTGGAATATGGGCAGTTTGGTGGAAGAAAAGAAATACGTGTAACAAAATGTATCAATGGACAGGAGGAAGTATCTGGAATGGTTTCCTGGATAGGAAAACGACTTTTTTTCAGGGTGAACGGGAAAAATCAGAAGTTTTCTTTTTCCTTTTCGGAAAATGGGGAGGACTATTCGGCGCTGGGTTCTGATATGGATGGAACATTTTTAAGCAGAGAAACGGCAGGAGGATATACCGGAACAGTCCTGGGTCTGTATGCATCTTCCAATGGAAATAAGAGCAGCAATTTTGTGGATTTTGACTGGTTTTCATATGAAGGAAAAGAAGAAACTGGAGCACCATAAGACAAAACAGCAGTAGATTGTCATAATCTACTGCTGTTTTGTCTTATACATGATGGTTTAACGGGTACACAGATTTCATACATGTGATTCTTTCCCAACATGTTTTTATGCGGTTTTTATTGTTTTCCATTTCCCGGTCCGGTACTGGAGGTAAGATATAATGAAATTCACCAGCCAGCCTACAGGAACTGCAAACCATACCATGGCAATGCCATAATGGGGAGCCATGGAAAGGGCGATGATAACCCGGAGCGCCAGGTTTGCAAAGTTGGCAATGGTAAACATCTTCATATCAGCGGCTCCCCGCAGCAGTCCGTCGGTGGTCATCTTCAGTCCGATGATAACAAAGAAGAATCCCATGAAACGCAGGTATCCGGTTCCTGTCTGAAAAGCCAGGTCTGTTCCGGTTCCCCCAAGGAATAATCCTACGATCGGTGTGTAGAATAATTCCAGGATGACACAGGTTACAACGGCAAAAAGAAGAACATATCCGTTAGCTGCCAGAAATCCTTTTTTGACCCGGTCCTGTTTTCCGGCACCCAGATTTTGTGCCGTGTAGGAGGACATGGCATTACCGATGGCAGCCATCGGAACGATGCAGATGCTCTCTACACGCATGGCAGAAGAGAATCCGGCGAGAACCTCGCTTCCGAAGCTGTTTACCACAGACTGAACGAGAAGCATACCAATTGCCACGGTGGACTGCTGGAGGATGGAGGGCAGTGCAACTCTGGACATCTCACCCAGAACAGGCATGTCAACGGGCTTCTCTAAATAACTAAAGTACTTTTTGAATTCTTTAAACAGCAGGAAAAAGGATAAGACAACGGAGATTCCCTGTGCCATAAAGGTGGCCCATGCGGCTCCTTTTACCCCAAGTCCCAGGTTATATACCATAAACACAGCCAGCAATATGTTTAATATAGAAGAAAAGATCAAAAGGTATAGGGGAATTCTTGACTTTCCAATGGCGTTAAAGATAGCTGCCACAATGTTATACATAAATAAAAATGGAAGTCCCCAGAAATAAATCTCGAGGTAATCCGAAGCCATATCAAGAATGTTCTCCGGTGTGTTTAGATAAATCATAAAGGTTCTTCCAAAGATCAGGCCGATAGCTGCTAAAACAACGCTTAATAAAAGAAACGCAATTAAAGCTGTACACGTGGACTGTATCATCTTTTTGTAGTTTCGTGCGCCTAAATAGCGGCTTGTAATAACTGTGGCACCGACTCCGCCGCCAATGGCGATACAGATAAATACATTGGTAAAGGAATAGGAGGCACCAATTGCTGCCAACGCATCTTCACTTACAAAGCGGCCGACAATGACTGAGTCCGCCATCGTATAAAACTGTTGGAACAGATTGCCGATAATCATCGGAAGGGTAAAGATAGCCAGCGCTTTGGCAGGCTTGTCTTGAATCAGGTATTCTTTGTCCATTTTAAACTCCTAACGTTCAGGTAATTCTTTTTTTCTTTCACATTCGTATTCGCAGATACATTCCGTTGTCATGAAATTTTCTGGAGCAGACAGATGGAATTCCTCTGAAAACTGCCGGAATATCTGTGCTGCCACATCAAGATTCACAACATAGTGCATATGATAACCTATTTTAGATCCGGTTATAATACCGGTTTTTTTCAGAATGTTCATCTGCTGGGAGACTGCAGGCTCACTGATTCCCAGTTTTTTTGATACAGCCCGGACGCAGTAATGTCGCTCCATCAAAAGATGCAGGATCTGATATCTGGTAGGATCTGTGATCACATGCAGTGCCTGGATATAATCCATGAAACCTCCTTTCTCTTCATTCCATTAAATCTAATTAAGCAATTCCTTAATCAGAATAGCTCTGCCAAGGTTATTTGTCAAGAAAGTTTTGTGCTGGAATTTGACTGCACTCAACATCATTTTGTTTCCATAAAGAAGTATTTTATCGTTTGTTTTATTTGTTTGATAGGACTTATCGTGAGATAACGAGGGTATTTCAATCTGTAATTTATAAGTTTTGTACAAAAACATGCCATAAGATTGAACAGGATTACAAATAGACTTTTATATTTCAATATGTTATACTTGGTATACAAAATAGATATGTAGTTTGTGACTGGTTAAGCAGGCAAGGTCTACAGAGATGGAATCACATGACACGATGTGATGGTACTCTGGTCTTGTCTTTTTTTGATTTAAAAAAGGGGAATATGAAGATTGAAAAGGTATTAAATAATAATATGGTCCTTGCCTATAATACAGAAGGAAAAGAAGTAATCCTGAAAGGCAGGGCGATTGGGTTTGGTAAGAAGAAAGGTGAGAAACTGGACCGAAAGCTGGTGGAACGGGTATTTATTCAGAATGATAAAAAGGATGCCAGGCATTTTGAAGAATATTTCGCAAAGCTTCCCCAGGTATACTGGGAGATCAGCGAACAGATTGTGGACTACGCAAAACAGGAGCTGGGAATACCATTAAATGAACGAACCATTTTAACGGTCTGCGACCACATTGCAGGAGCCGCAGACCGTTACCGGAATGGAATGATACTCCGCAACGGCATGATTTGGGAAGGAAAGCGTTTTTACCCCAATGAGTTTAAAGTGGGTCTTTATGCCCTTGATCTGATAAAAAGAAGGTTGAATCTGGATATGGAAGAAGATGAAGCCATGTTCCTCGCCTTTCACTTTGTCTATGGTCAGTTAAATAGAAAGGAACCGGAAGATTTAGAGCTGATTACAACCATGATCCGGGATGTTATAGAGATTGTGGAATCGGCTTATCAGGTGAAGCTGAATGCGGAGACCTGGGATTACCGGAGGTTTGTTACCCACATCCGTTTCTTTGCACAGCGTATGCTGCAGAACAAACAATATGAGACAACCGATGAGAACTGGTTTCAGGTCTTAAAGGAAAAGTATAAGAAGTCTTATAACTGCATTGTAAAGGTTGCGGACTATGTTTATGAACGGTACCATTATGAGATGGACCGGGAAGAAATGATGTACCTGATGATTCACATTGAGAAAGTCACCAGAGATTTTTATGAAAACTGAGAGATGGGATTGTTACCGGACAGAGAGATTGCATCCGGGCAGGACCCTGCATAGAGGTTGTCTGAATTATTAACATCAGACTACTTTTTTGCAGGGTTTCTTATTGAATGACAAGGTGCTTTATGATTGGGAAAAGTATCTTTTCAGATAGATTTATAAGAGTACCTTATTGTAAAGGGGGAGAATATTATGGCATTTGATTATGCGAAAACCGCTCAGATGGTGTTAGAAGAGGTGGGCGGAGAAAAGAATGTGGAAGGACTTACCCACTGCATTACCCGTTTGAGATTTGTATTAAAAGACGAAAAAATTCCAAAAGATGCTCAAATTGAGAAAATACCAGGAGTTTTGCGGGTGGTCCGCCAGGGTGGACAGTATCAGATCGTTATCGGAAATGAAGTGTCAAATGTATACAGGGAACTGGTGAAGATCGGAAAGTTTGAAGAAACCACCGTAGCAAAAGGAGACGGACCAAAGGAAAATATATTCTCCCGGCTGTCCGGTTTTGTTGCAGGCTGTATGACACCTCTTCTTCCTGCCATGCTGGGGTGTGGTATGATTAAAGTGGTGTTGATTCTTCTGACCACATTCCATCTGGTTGATACCACAGGAAGTACTTATGTGATCTTAAATGCAGCAGGAGATGCGTTCTTTTATTTCATGCCTGTTCTGCTGGCAATGACCACAGCCAAACGCCTTGGATCTAATATTTATCTTGCCATGGTAGTGGGCGCATTTTTAATTCATCCGGATATTGGCGGACTGTTAAGCGCAGGAAATGCTTCCTATTTTGGACTTCCTGTAACATCTGCCACTTATTCTTCCTCTGTTCTGCCTGTTTTATTAATTGTTCCTCTTATGGGCTATATTGAACGGTTTGCAGATAAAATCTGTCCCAGTCTGGTAAAAGTGTTTTTAAAACCGCTGATTGTAATCTTTATATCCGTTCCTCTGGCACTGGTTGTAGTCGGACCAATTGGAAGCGTTCTTGGCAATTATCTTGCCAATGGAATCAGCCTTTTATACAGCAAAGCTGGCTGGCTTGCCATTATGCTCCTTTCTGCAGGAATGCCTTTTATTATTATGACAGGTATGCACTATGCCTTGCTTCCCATTGCAACCATTGGGATTACAAGTCTTGGATTTGATGCAGTGCTGGTTGTTACCATGTTTTGTTCCAACCTGGCACAGGGTGCCGCGTCCCTGGCTGTTGCAGTTAAAAATAAAAACAGAGATATAAAATCAACGGCTTCTGCAGCAGGAATTTCTGCCATCATAGCCGGAGTTACAGAACCATCCATGTATGGTGTAACCTTAAAGTATAAGACACCCATGGTTGCCAGTGTCATCGGTGCAGGTGTTGCAGGTTTCTACGCAGGAATTACCCATGTGGTAGCTTATTCCATGGGAGGTTCCCCGTCTTCCTTATCTCTGATACAGATGATTGGCGGGGAAGGTTTTGGCAACGTAATAAATGGAGTTATTACATTGGTAATTTCCCTTGCTGTGACATTTATCATGACACTCATTCTTTATAAACCGGAGACAGAAGAGCCGGAACCTGTTTTGCAAGTCCAGGAACCGAAAAAAGATGTTCTGATTAAAACTATTGAATTATCCAGTCCACTTACTGGAACCGTTCTTCCGTTAACGGAGGTGGAAGATGCCGTATTCTCCGGTGGAGTCCTTGGGGAAGGTGTGGCAATTATCCCGGAAGAGGGAAAAGTATTTGCTCCCGCAGACGGAGTGATCGACGCAGTTACTGATACCAGGCACGCCATTGGAATTACCACCAGTCATGGATTGGAACTGCTCATTCATGTAGGACTTGATACGGTTCAGCTCAATGGAGACGGGTTTACTTTGCACTGCAAGATGGGTGATCCGGTAAAAAAGGGAAGCCTTTTGCTGGAGTTTGACATGGAAAAGATTAAGAAAGCCGGATGTTCCCTGACAACTCCTGTATTAGTATCCAATATGACAAACTTTGTTAGTTTGAAACCCAGCCAAAAGAGTCAGGTAAAAGCTGGAGATACATTGTTAACCATTGTTTAAAAAAGAAAGAGGTGTAGTATGTCTGTATTTGCTGAAAACTTTTTATGGGGAGGCGCAGTGGCAGCCAACCAGTGTGAAGGTGCCTGGAAAGAAGCGGGCAAAGGAGTTTCCATTTCTGATGTATGTACCGGGGGTTCCAGTACCAGGTCCAAGCGCATTACAAAAACCATAGAGCCAGATACCTTTTATCCGAGCCATGAAGCCATTGACTTTTACCACCATTATAAAGAAGATATCGCATTGTTTGCAGAGATGGGATTTAAAGTATTTCGTTTCTCTATTGCATGGACCAGAATATTCCCTACAGGAATGGAGACAGAACCAAATGAAGCTGGGCTGGAGTTTTATGACCGGGTTATTGAGGAATGTTTAAAACACAAGATCGAGCCTCTGATTACGATTTCTCATTATGAGATGCCTTTTGCATTAACAGAAAAGTATAATGGCTGGGCATCCAGAGCCTGCATTGACTTATTTGTAACCTATGCCAGAACACTATTCAAACGGTATAAAGGAAAAGTAAAATACTGGCTGACCTTTAATGAGATTAATTCTGGGACCTCTCCAGTAGGAAACTTTCTTTCCCTTGGTATCTTAAATGAAGGAACAACCGATTTTAACCACCAGGTGGATCAGGAACAACTGCGTTTCCAGGGGCTGCACCACCAGTTTGTGGCAAGTGCACTAGCCGTAAAGGCAGGTCATGAGATTGATCCTGACTGTAAGATTGGCTGCATGATTGTTCAGATGACAACTTATCCGCTGACCTGCAATCCAGATGATATTTTAGAGGCACAGCACCAGAATCAGGTATTAAATTACTTCTGCGGTGATGTTCAGGTACGGGGTGAATACCCTCATTTTATGAAGCGGTATTTTAAAGAGCATCATATTGAGATTGCAGCAGAGCCGGAGGACGGGATCATATTAAAGGAAGGCTGCGTGGATTATTATACGTTCAGCTACTATATGTCAAATTGTGCATCGGTGAAAGCAGACCAGAAGGAGATCTCCGGCAACATCATGGGTGGATTAAAAAATCCATACTTAGAAGCCAGTGACTGGGGCTGGCAGATTGATCCCAAAGGTCTGCGCTATACGCTGAATGAACTTTATGGACGCTATCAGATTCCCCTGATGGTAGTGGAAAATGGTCTGGGTGCTTACGACAGAATCGAAGAAGACGGCACCATCAAAGATGATTACCGCATTGATTATCTTAGCAAACATATAGAACAGATGAGAGAAGCAGTGAAAGACGGAGTGGAATTAATGGGCTATACGCCCTGGGGCTGTATTGACTTAGTGAGCGCTTCCACCGGGGAGATGGCAAAGCGTTATGGATTCATTTACGTGGAAAAGTATGACGATGGGAGCGGTGATTTATCCAGAAGGAAAAAGAAATCCTTTGACTGGTATAAGAACGTGATTAAGACTAATGGAGAGAACTTGGATTAAGAAATAAGGGGAATTTTAAATACAGGCGTCTGAAATCCTTTTAAAAGGGTTCAGACGCCTGATCTGTTTCTGGATTTTTAGAGAATTCCTGGAAACAGGAATCAATGGGTAATTGAAACGAGATGCAGGTTCCCACTCCGGGTTTACTTTGGATATGAAGCCGGCTGTCTTCCCCGTACTGCAGAATCAGCCTGAGATTCACATTGGTAAGCCCGATGTTTTGATCGGCACTGTCATTGATTCTGGAATAAAGATTTTCAATCTCCTCTTTTGTCATTCCAACACCAGTATCAATGACTGCAACCTGAATCTTCCCGTGTCTGGAGTGAATCTTTAACTTGATATACCCGGTTCCATCTAAGGGCTTAATTCCGTGATACAAACTGTTTTCCACCAGAGGCTGTAGGAGAAGCCGCATAAAGGGATGGGACAGGAGCTCATCCTCATATTCCAGGTAGAGAATGTATTTGTCTTCATAGCGTACATGCTGGATCCGGTCGTATTTTCTTAAGTGGTCCAGTTCATCGGAGAGAGATACCATGCGTTTGGGATTCTCCAGGGAGTACTTTAAGATGTCGGAAAGGTCTGTAATGATCTCGTGCATGGCAGTGGAATCCTTTTCCTGCTCCAGCGCCTTAAAATCCAGGGTTTGAAGGGTATTAAACAGAAAATGTGGATTGATCTGAAGCTGCAAAGCTGCAAATTCAGCCAGTTTCTGTTTTTCTTCTTTCAGTGCAAGTTGGTTTTTTATGACCGTGGATTTCAAGAATATCTGAATGATATTATTTAAAATCACATGATATTCATCCCTTAAATCCTTTGGTTTCTTAATATGGTAGATGCCCTTTTCCGCATCGGCAAAAAGCTGTACCATATAGTCGATCTGTTTAAAGTTCTGGGTAGTTATGTCATAAGCCAGCCACAGACTGCTTCCGATAACCAGGCATATTACAATGGAAAACAGTCCCATATTGTGATACAGTTTGGAAAACAGGCTCTGACGGCTGACACAGGAGATCAGCACAGTCCCGTATTTGCCGCTTAAACGGGATATCAGGTACTTTTCTCCGTCAATGGTAACCCAGCTTTTCTGGTATTCTGCCTCTTCCGGTTCTAAAATAAGAGGAGACAGGTGGTCTTTGCAGGTTTCATAAAACCGTTTGCCCTGACTGCTGTTAAAGAGTAAATTGCCTTTGCTGTCTACAATATACAGATATTCAGAATTGACGGACTGCTGATAATTTAGCGTTTCCTGAAAACGTTCCGGGTTAATATTCAGTGCCAGCACTCCGTCAAACATGGTAAGGCGTTTATAAAGGGTCACTACGGGATAGGAATTGGCATAGGAGAAAAACTTAATGGTCCGCCGCTCAATCCATGTGTTCTTATCTGAGTTTTCGTACGAATCCAGCCAGCTTTTATCCGGATAAGTATGAATCCTTTGAATTCCATCGGTGGAGGTAAGGAAATTCTCGTTGTTATCCATGTAATAGTAAACAGACGTCAGGTAAGGCGTGTAGTTTACCATGGTGGAGAAGTTCTGCATTACGTTATTGGTAAGAAGCACATCAGTATAAGTAAAGCTGTTATGAGCCAGCATTTTCTTTACTGCAATGGCAAGCCGGGGGTTTCTGGTGAGATTGTCATACTGTACCATGGCGTTGTCAAGAATCAGATCATAGCTGTCTCGGATGGTGTAGAGGGAACTCTGGGTCTTCTTTTCAATATCCGTTTTCATGTCTACGGAGACTTTCAAAATAAATGCCAGAAAAATAAGGGTCAAGGGCAGGGTGATTAAGCAGGAATAATAGACAAACCGTCGGTAAAAATTCTTCTTTAACATGGCTTCTGACAGTCTCTGTATTCTCTTGGAGACATATGATAATATTGCTTAAAAGCCCTGGAAAAGTTCTTTGGATTGTCATACCCCACCCGGTAAGCGATTTCGTAATGCTTAAACTGGATATCCCGCAGCATCCTTGCAGCATTCTTCATTCTTGTCTCAAACAGATAATCGGAAAAACTGGAATCAGACCGTTCTTTCATAATCTTTGACAGATAATTAGGACTTAAATTTACTAGCTGGCTTGCCCGTTCCAGCGTGGCATTCTGATAGTCCTGTTCAATATAATTTCTCACCGTCTCAATCATCTTGTCGTAATAGCTTAAATTTTCTTCCTGCTTCTCACAAGGTTTTAAGCAGTCTAAGGAAGCCTTAACCCGCTCCAGGCAGTTAAGCAGATCCTCGTATTTTACAGGTTTTAAAAGATAGTCAAACACACCGTTTCTAAGGGCACGCCGGGCATAATCAAAGTCCTGGAACCCACTGAACAGAACTAGTTTGATCTCTTTTTTCTTTAACAATTGTTCGGAAAGTTCCAATCCATCCATCACAGGCATACGGATGTCGCTGAGGACGAGATCTACGGTATGGTGCATGGCAAAGTCATAGGCTGCTTTTCCATTGGAGAAATCCCCGATTACTTCAAATCCTGACTGTTTCCAGGGGAAAATGTGTGCCAGACCATTCCTGATCTTGGTCTCATCGTCTACAATAATTACTTTATACATAGCTACCCCTCCATTTTCTTTATTATAAAGGATTTTAGGACAAGATTCATTATTTATTGAGAAAAATCGGAAGTAAAGAAGCGATAACGTAAGAAATGATACTATTTTTCCAAGCTTTGTACTTTTTGATACCTAAGTGTAGTTGGAAACCCTTGTTCAAAATAGGGAACATGGCTTAAAATAAAGTAATCAACCAATGATTGAGTGAGAAAGGGAGAGGGAGATGAAACAGACAAAAAAAATCATGGCAGCTTTGCTGGCAGGGGTAATGGTTTTTGGAGCACTTACAGGTTGTTCCAGTGGGGGAACAAAAACACCGGATAAAGGTCAGTCTTCAGATGCAAAGACAGACAATGGAGGGAAAGTAACCCTTCGCTTTATGTGGTGGGGCGGCGATACGAGAAATGAAGCTACATTAGCAGTGATCGACCAGTATATGAAAGATCATCCCAACGTGGTGATTGAGGCAGAGATGAACAGTGCGGATGGATACATTGACAAGACTTCTACCATGCTTGCCAATGGAACAGCACCTGATATCATGCAGCAGAATGTAGATGCTATGCCGGATTATGTTTCCAGAGGAGATTTCTTTGTTAATATTCTTGACTATCCGGAGGTTTTTGATACCAGCGGATTTGATCAGGACTTTATTGCAAACTTTGGTACCTGGGATGGCAAGCTCCTGGCACTTCCTACCGGAATTTCCTGTCTGGCAACTGTTGCAGATAAAAAGGCAGCAGAGGTTACCAAGGTGGATTTGACAAAACCTCTTACCTGGGATTCCATTTTAGAAGAAGGAACCAGAGTTCATAAGGAAAACCCGGATTATTATCTTTTTAATGTAGATACAAAACTGATGTGTGAATATGTTCTTCGTCCTTACTTAAGACAGATGACAGGAAAGTCCTTTATTATTGACGAGGAAAAGAAGATGAGCTTTACAAAAGAACAGCTTGTGGAAGTCCTTACTTATATCAAGGACTGTTATGATTCCGGCGTATTCCAGCCAGCCAGTGAAAGTGCCACCTTTAAGGAAGCGACCCAGACCAATCCAAAATGGATTGATGGAAAGTTCGTATTTGGATTTGCACCTTCCTCTGGAATCAACCTTTTAACAGAAGCAAACACCCAGGGTGATTTTACGGTAGTTCAGATGCCCATGATGGAGAAACGGGTTAATGACGGCTACTTTGCTGATACTCCTCAGTATTTG
The DNA here is from genome assembly GCF_007115105.1 of Clostridium sp. HBUAS56010. Taxonomy (GTDB): domain Bacteria; phylum Bacillota; class Clostridia; order Lachnospirales; family Lachnospiraceae; genus Lacrimispora. The sequence goes on along the minus strand of NZ_SULJ01000010.1, from coordinate 75,590 downwards.
ACCGTAAATAAGAATTCAAAGCATGTAAATGAAGCACTGGATTTCTTAAATTATTTCTATAATAACGAAAAAGCAGCAGAGACATTAAAAGATGTCCGTTCCATTCCTCCGGTTGCTTCCAGCCGGAAGGTATGCGCAGATAAAGGCTTATTAAGCGAAGCAGTGGTAAATGCCGTTGACCTTGCCATGGACTTAAATGGAAAGAGCGACAAAGGACTGACCACCAGCAGTGAAGTATATGCCATTCAGGAAGATATGATTGAAAGCATTGTATACGGACAGAGCAGTCCGGAGGAAGCAGCAGACAATGCCATTGACTTAATTGAAGATTATTTAAGCGTGCTGCAATAAGGATAAGGGGATGGGCAGCCTTACCAGAAGGGAAGGGCTGCCTGTTGTCCGCTTTTACGAGAGGAGGATATACCTGTGGCAAAAACAGCAGCAGTCGTAAAGAAAAAGGCAAATCATGGCGGATGGACCAAACGAAATAAAATTGGATTTTCATATGTGTGTATCTGGATTGCCGGATTTTTAATTTTTCAGCTTTATCCGTTTGTCAGTTCCTTTTTCTATTCATTTACCAACTATGATTTATTTCATGCACCCCAGTTTGTTGGAATCTCTAATTATGTAAGGCTGATTACAAAGGATAAAGAGTTTTGGAATTCCGTGTCAGTAACATTAGTATATACCTTTGTGACCGTACCGGGCAAAGTGGTTCTTGCTCTGGTCATCGCACTGATTTTAAACCGGGATATTAAGGGAATAAACCTTACCCGTACCATTTACTACATTCCGTCTCTGTTAAGCGGCAGTGTGGCAGTGTCCATTTTATGGAAGGTTCTGTTCATGAGTGACGGATTCATCAACAGCATTTTAAATGTTCTTCATCTCCCCTCCGTCCAGTGGCTGGGTGATCCCGATACCGCAATTATAACCATCTGCCTGTTAGAGATCTGGCAGTTCGGCTCTTCCATGGTATTATTCTTATCTGCGTTAAAGCAGGTACCTCAGTCTTTATATGAGGCAGCAAGAATTGACGGGGCCTCCAGGTTTCGGATATTCTTTAAGATTACTTTGCCAATGATTACATCCATTGCATTCTTTAACATCATCATGCAGCTTATTACAGCCCTTCAGAACTTTACCTCTGCTTTCGTTATCACCGGAGGCGGTCCAAACAAGGCGACGTATGTACTGGGAATGAAGCTGTATACCGACGCATTCAAGTTCTATAAAATGGGATACGCCTGTGCCACATCCTGGATGATGTTTGCCCTGATCATGGTTATGACTGTGATTTTGTTTGCCACATCAAAAAAATGGGTTTATTACGATAACTAAGAGGAGGAAACCATGACGAAAAAACGGCTCAATCTCATATGGATCTACATCGGATTATTTTTGGTAGGGATCATTATGCTGTTTCCTGTTGTGTGGCTGTTCCTGGCCTGCTTTAAGACAAACAGCGAAATCTTCGGAGGTCTGAATTTTCTTCCGGAAAGCTGGAGTCTGGATGCTTTTATCAAAGGCTGGAAGACTTCGGGAACCTTTACCTACACCACCTACTTTTTAAATACTTTTAAACTGGTTATGCCCACCACTCTGCTGACCCTTGCCTCCTGTTCCATCGTGGCTTATGGCTTTGCCAGGTTTGATTTTCCGGGAAATAAACAGTTGTTTATGGTTTTATTATCTACTTTGATGCTTCCCAACGCCATTATCATCATTCCACGTTATGCCTTATTTAATAAACTTGGCTGGCTGGATTCTTATCTGACCTTTTTTGCACCGGCGGCACTAGGCTGTTATCCGTTTTTCATCTTCATGATGGTACAGTTTTTCAGAGGATTGCCAAGAGATCTTGATGAATCGGCTCATATGGATGGATGCGGACCATTCCAGTGTTTCTGGCAGATTCTTTTGCCACTGTTAAAACCGGCATTGTTTTCAGCAGGTTTGTTCCAGTTTTTATGGACCTGGAATGATTTCTTTAATACTAACATTTACATCAATACCGTTGCAAAGTATCCTCTGTCCCTGGCACTTCGTATGAGTCTGGATTTAGAGTCCAGTGTTCAGTGGAACAGCGTCATGGCAATGGCTCTTGTTTCTGTGATTCCTCTGATTCTGCTCTTCTTTGCAGCACAGAGATATTTTGTGGAAGGAATTGCAACAACAGGCTTAAAAGGATAATAACGGGTAAATGAGAAATGATTTCAACAGGAATCCTTGATTTTTAGTTTGTCCTGTGCTAATATATAGTCAGTTAGTTGATACTAACTACGTGTGAATATTCTATACATCAGACTAACCCTCTGAGATTCTCCTTCATTGACCCGTGAAGGATCATGACTCCTACAAAAAAGCCGCTCCTGTAACCGCATGACAGGATCGGCTTTTTTGCCGTTAGATGATAATTCTTTTCTCTATAAATCCTTGATTTTTTTCTTTGGCTGTGTTACTATATTAACAGTTAGTTTTAGCTAACTGCGTGTGAATATTCTAATCAGACTAATCCTCTGATCGCATCCTTCATTTGACCCATGAGGGATCATGACTCCTGCGAAAGAGCCGCTCCTGTAACCGCATGACAGGATCGGCTTTTTTTGCATGATTCTTATACGATATAAGGACCAATACTGCAATGAGAAAGGGGAACTCCAGTTGGAAATCAAACAGTTAGAATACTTTGTGGCAACAGCTGACCATGGAAGTTTAAATAAGGCAGCAGAACAGTTATACACCTCCCAGCCTAATGTGAGCAAGGTGATTGCAAATCTGGAAAAGGAACTGGGAGTACAGTTATTTGAACGAAACAGCCGGGGAATGAAGATTACGGAGCAGGGGAATCTTCTGTATGGCTATGCACGTTCTATTTTGAAAAATTCCAATATGATTCAGGCTCTTGTTCAGAAGCAGACCGGCAATCATTTTTGTGTATCTGGCTATCAGAGCAGCATATTAACCAGACTGATGGCGGAAATTTATAATAAATACCAGGACAGAGAGATTCAGTTTGGATATCGGGAAGGGACGGTGGAAGAAATAACAGACGATGTGACAGAACATGTATCAGAGATTGGAATTGTTTATCTGGCACATGCCCAGCTTCCATGTTTTCGCCATATCATGTGGCATAAGAAATTGGAATACCATCCCCTTGATGATAGAGGAATCTGTATTTATATGGGAGAGAGCCACCCTTGGTATGATAGAGAGTATCTGGAGTTTGACGAGTTAAAACAATTGAAGTTTGTAGAGGGGACCGAAGATTTCTTTGCCATGGAGCATCATATTGAACGGATCAATGTGGGGGTTTTGGACACAGAGCATTTAAATAATGCAGTGTGCACCAACAGTGACTACATGATTCAAAGTATGTTAAAGCATACAGATGTATGTTGTATGGGTATTGATTTCGTTTCACAGGAGTATGCAGCTCAGGGCATAAAGGCATTAAAAGTGAAAGACTGTGACCGGTTTTTGACCTTTGGATATGTGAAGCAGAAGAAAAAAGAGCTTTCCCCGGAAGCCAGTTATTATATCAGTGAATTGAAGAAACGATTAACAGAGTATAACAAATCGTTATAGCCAAGCCTCCATGTTTTGATATTGGTAAGTTGTAACTAACTATGATATAGTAGATAGCGTGATAAAATCAGGAGGTACGATTATGAAGAAAAAGTTATTATATACCTGCCTTGCAGGTCTTTTGAGTGCGGCTGTATTAGCCGGATGTTCCAAACCAGCAGACGGAACAAAGGGGGCATCAGAAGGAACGGTTCAGGCAGGGGAAAGCCAGGCGGCCGGTTCCAAAGAGGCCGTAAAGGAAGAACTAGTATTTGTTAATTACCGGGATATCAGAGATTTAAACCCACACCTGTATGCTGGAGAAATGTATGCCCAGGAGATGCTTTATGAGACTCTGGTCACAATTACAGAAGATGGGTATGCCCCATGTCTGGCTGAGAGCTGGACCATTAGCGATGATGGAAAGATTTATACCTTTAAGATCCGGAAAGGTGTCACGTTCTCGGATGGAGAGGTCTGTGATGCGAATGCGATCAAGGCAAACTTTGATGCGATTTTAGAGAATAAAGACCGCCATACCTGGCTTGAGATGATGAATCTTTTAGTAGGAGTTTCCGCACCCGACGATGAAACCTTTGTCATCGAGTTATCAAAACCTTATTATCCTATGCTGACAGAACTTGGAGTGACCAGACCATTTGCCATGATTTCTCCAAAGGCAATGAAAGATGGAAGCACCAAGGATGGGGTGAGTGAATACATAGGAACCGGGCAGTATATTTTAAAAGAGTCTGTAACCGATGAATATGCAGTTTTTGAAGCAAATGAGAATTACTGGGGAGAAAAACCGAAGGTAAAGAAGATTACGGTAAAGGTTATTCCGGACAACCAGACCAGAATTCTCGCTCTTGAAAAGGGAGAGATTGATTTGATTTTCGGCAAAAACATGATTGATGCCGATGCAGTGAATAAATACAAGGAAAGCAGTGATTTTGGTGTTGCATTATCAAATCCGACTTCTACAAGACAGATTGTATTAAATACCACCAATGAGATCTTAAAGGATACGGCTGTCCGTCAGGCACTCCAGCATGCCACCAACCGTCAGGCGATTTCAGACGGTGTATTTTATGGTCTGGAGGCGCCAGCAGATACTCTGTTTGCAACCTCTGTTCCATATAGCAACATCGGTTTAAAAGCCTATGAATTTGATACTGCAAAAGCAGAGGAGATTCTGGAAAAAGCCGGCTGGGTAAAGAACAGCAGCGGTGTTCGTGAAAAAGACGGAAAAGAGATGAAACTTTCTCTTTTATACAACAGTGACAGTGTAACGGAAAAGACCATTGCAGAGTATCTCCAGTCAGAATATGGTAAGCTGGGGATTGGACTGGAGATCAAAGGGGAAGAAGAACAATCTTACCGGGATAACATGAAGGCAGGACATTTTGATATGGTATTTAATATCTGCTGGGGAACCCCTTATGACCCACAGTCCTCCCTGTCAGCCATGAGACAGCCGGTATATGGAGACTATGCGGCACAGCAGGGCTTGCCGGATAAAGCAGAGATTGATGAGGCAATTACAGAGATTCTGGTTTCCACCGATGAGGAGAAGCGTCAGGAGCTTTACAGTTTTGTACTTACCAGACTTCATGAAGATGCTGTATATATTCCCTTGACTTATGAATGCAATAAAGCCATCTATACATTAAAGTTAAAGGAAGTCGGGTTTACCCAGACCCAGTATGAAGTTCCTTTTGGACAGATGTATTTCGAGTAATGACAAAAGAGGAAAGACTTTTGCCGAAATCCTAAGGGAAAGCAGCAGAGGGGGAACCAGAGGCTGGTTCGCCCTCTTTTCTCATATGAATTTAAAGGGAAAAGTTCTTTGCTCCGCTTATTTTGGAGGAAGTAAGATGAAATCTTATATTGTAAAACGAACGCTCTCAGCCATTCCGCTGCTGCTGCTGATTTCGTTTTTGTGTTTTGTATTTATCAATCTCATTCCGTCAGATCCGGCAGAGGTGGCATTGAGAGTGCGCCAGACTCCTGTTATCACCCAGGAGGCAATTGAGCAGGTTCGGGAAGAGATGGGATTAAATGCTCCCTACTTAATCCGGTATGTCCGGTGGGTAGCAGACTGTCTGCGGCTGGATTTTGGAGTAAGCTATACCAATCCCTCAAGAACCGTATTAGGAGAGATTACACGGTGCCTGCCGGCAACCTTTGCTCTTTCCATGGCATCTCTGGTATTTGTTATTATATTAAGCCTTCCTATTGGCTTTTTGTGTGCAGTATATAAAGACAGCCTGTTTGACCGGGTGGTGAGGGGAATTGTATTTATGACAACCGCCATGCCCGCCTACTGGATCGGTCTGTTACTGATCTGGCTGGTGAGCATTAAGTGGGATCTTCTTCCCACCAGCGGAAGCGGCAGTGTAAAGCACCTGATTCTGCCGGCATTTACCGTATCTTTAACCTACATATCCACCTATATCCGCCTGATCCGCAACAACATGCTGGAAAATATGAAAGAGGATTATGTGCTTTATGCCAATGCAAGAGGGTTAAAACAGCGGACCATACTGGTGAAGCACATCTTAAAAAACTCTCTGCATACCTGTATTGTAGCAATCGGAATGAGTGTCCCCCAGCTTATGGCAGGTACTATTGTAGTGGAAAATGTATTTGCATGGCCAGGACTTGGAAAGCTTTGCATTACTTCCATATTTAATCGTGATTATCCTGTGATCCAGACGTATGTACTTTTAATTGGTACATTATTTGTGGTATTTAATTTGCTGTTTGATATCATTCAGTGTATTGCAGATCCCAGACTTCGAAGGGAGGTATCTTGATATGTGGAAACGGCTGTTTAAAAATAAGATGGCTGTGGTCATGATGAGCCTGATTGTTCTTGTGGCGGTTTTAGGCATATTTGCGCCGGTATTTGCCCCCAATGATCCTTATGAAAACGATATTTTAAATAAATTTGCAGGTTTCAGTCTGAAATATCCTCTTGGCACGGACCAGTTAGGCAGATGTATTCTATCCAGAATGATCTATGGAATTCGTCCGACCCTGTTTTTATCCCTTGTTACCATGGCAGGCACCATTGGTCTTGGCTGTATCATGGGACTTTTGGCTGGGTATTTCCGGGGACCTGTGGATGAAATTATTATGCGTGCCGTTGATGTGATGATGTCATTTCCCAGCCAGATCATGGTCTTTGCAGTGGTAGCGCTTCTGGGCATTGATGTGAGAAATGTAATTCTTGCCAATGTTCTGATTAAATGGGCATGGTATGCCCGCATGATCCGGACCAATGTAATGAAATACCGGGACAAGAATTTCATTTTGTTCTCCCGTTGTATCGGCAGCGGCGAACGGTTTATCATGGTACGTCATTTACTTCCCAGTGTTGCGGCGGAGATGGCAGTGCTTGCAACTCTGGATATTGGCTGGGCAATCTTAAATATCTCTACCCTTTCTTTCCTGGGACTTGGGGTACAGGCTCCGACTCCCGAATGGGGAGCCATGCTGAATGAAGCAAAGAACGTGATGACCACCAATCCGGTGCAGATGATTGCACCTGGTATTGCCATTGTAGTGCTTGTGGCTGCATTTAACCTTTTGGGTGATGCGTTAAGAGATGCCCTTGATCCAAAGGAGGTACAGGATTAATGGAACCAGTTTTAAAAGTAAAAGGATTACAGGTGGAACACCACCGGAAAAAGAAGGTGACACCCATTGTTCATGGCATTGATTTTGAGGTTATGCCTGGAGAGTGTCTTGGGATTCTGGGAGAAAGCGGAAGCGGGAAGAGTATGAGCTTAAAAGGGGTAATGGGACTTCTTGGTACGGATTTTCAGACAAAAGGTGAAGCGGTTTTTCAGGGAGAAAATCTGATAGGCAAGTCAAAAGAACAGCTTCGCCGGATCAGAGGCGGAAAGATTGGGATGATTCTTCAAAATCCTATGACCTGTTTTGATCCTCTTACCCGCATTGATGAACAGCTTGGGGAGACATACCGGGAACATCAGGGGCTGAAAAAGGGGGAGATTCTGAAAAAATCCTTAGAAATGCTAGAGTCCATGAAGATTCATTCTCCGGCAGAGGTTTTAAAAAAGTATCCACATCAGTTAAGCGGAGGAATGCTTCAAAGAATTATGATTGGTCTTGCCATGTCCATGGAACCAGATCTTTTGATTGCTGATGAGCCGACAACAGCCATTGATGCCATTACCCAGTATGAGATTATGAAGGAATTTGTGAGGATTAAAAGGGAGTTTCGGACTGCCATGATTTTTATCAGCCATGACCTGGGGGTAATATCAGCCATCTCGGATCAGGTTTTAGTGTTGAATCAGGGAAAGGCGGCAGATCAAGGAACCTTTGAACAGATTTATGAGAATCCCAAGGATTCCTATACCCGGTTACTGGTGGATAAGAAAAAGGCAGTTATGAAGAAATACCATGAAGCTATTCATGGAAAGGAGGAGGTTCTTGTATGATCCGGGCAGAGCATATTGACGTGAGTTTTAAGAAGGAGAATCAGGCAACCATCTTTGGAACAGAACGGCAGCAGATTCTACACGATGTGTCCTTTCATGTGAAGAAAGGGGAGTGCCTGGGAATTCTGGGAGAAAGCGGCAGTGGGAAAAGCACGCTTGGCCGTGTGTTGTGCGGGCTTTTAAAGCCGGATCGGGGAACCGTTTATCTGGAAGGAGAACAACATTTTAAAGGAAGAAAAGGTAAGAAAAAGGCTGTCATCAGCGTGGTGTTTCAAGATTACACAACATCTGCCAATCCAAGATTTACTGTGCGGGGGCTAATTGGAGAAGGGCTTCGTGCAAGGGAAAGACGGGAAGGAATCCGCCTTGACCGGGAAAACGAGACCGATGATCTTCTTAGCCTGGTAGGGCTTTTACCTGAATACAAGGAGCGGCTTCCTCATGAACTGAGCGGAGGACAGTTGCAGCGTGTCTGCATTGCCCGTGCTCTGGCGGTAAATCCGTCGGTGATTCTTTTTGACGAAGCGATCAGTTCCCTGGACGCTCATACCCAGGTGCAGATCATGGATTTATTAAAAGAAGTCCAGAAACAAAAAGAACTGACTTATCTGTTCATCACCCATGATCTGACCTCTGTCACTTATCTTTGCAGCCATGTTTTGTTTCTATATAAAGGAAAGGTTGCGGAGATACAACATGTAAAAACAATCGGAGAGATAACCCATCCCTATGCCAGAAAACTTCTGCATGCTATTTTTGATGTGGAATCCATGGGGCAGGGAGAACCTCTGGCAATCCAAGAAGGAGAGTAATCATGTTTCAGATCGGAACACACCAGTTAAAAAAAGGAACAAAGCTTCATGCAATGCTTCCGGTATATAACCATTCATTGGAACTGCCCTTTTGTGCCATCTGCGGAGAACAAAAAGGTCCTGTGGCAGTCGTATCCGCAGGGATTCATGGTGCAGAATACATCGGAATTCAGACGGCTATGGAACTGTCCAGAGAGATAGAACCTTCAAGGATAAACGGAACCCTGATTTTTCTTCTGGCAGCCAATCCGCAGGCAGTTCATAGCTTTACCCGCCTTTTTGTACCAGAAGACGGTAAAAATCTAAATCGGATGTTTCCAGGAAAAAAGGAAGGGACCCTGTCAGAAAAAATTGCGTATACCATTGAGAAAGAGCTGCACAGTCAGGCAGATTATTACATTGATTTACATGCAGGAGATACCCATGAACAGGTAATGCCTTTTGTTTACTATGCCGGAACAGCAAAAGAACAGGTCTGTGAAATCTCCAGGAAGATGGCAGAAGCTACGAAAATGCCAGTTCGGGTGAGGTCGTCTGCTACAACTGGCTCCTATAACTATGCCGCTATTCAAGGGGTACCGTCCATTTTGATGGAACGGGGCGGAGGCGGAGTGTATTCCCAGGAAGAGGTTACAAGTTATAAAAAAGAGGTCAGTAATGTCCTGATTCATTTAGGGGTGTTAGAGGGAGAGGAAGATAAAGCGGAGATTCCCCAGTCCCAGATAGTCACAGCCACCTATGTGGACTGCCAACATCAAGGTTTCTGGTATTATAAGAAAAGACCAGGTGATTGCTTTAAAAAAGGAGAATTGCTGGGAATTGTTACAGACGTGTGGGGAAATAAGTTACAGGAGTGCCATGGGGAATATGATGGGATTGTTCTTTATGAGACTGTTGCCATGGGCGTAAATGCCGGCGACTCCCTGATTGCATATGGCATGAGAGAGTAGAGGAAAAATAAAAAGAGACGGTTGATGACAGAATCTCCGTCTCTTTTGCTGTTAGAGACAGAGGTCAAATGTGTCTGGTTCCCGTTTGTATCTGCCCTTTGAAAAGGATTGTGGGTTAAAAGGATCTGTGATACTATGTGTAAAGAAACAATCGCTAAAAAGCATTATTTATCATGGAGGAAACAGATGAAATCTTTAATTATAGCAGAAAAACCTTCTGTAGCCAGAGACATTGCCCGGGTGCTTCACTGCACCGGAAAACAAAATGGTGTAATCGAAGGTCCTCAATATGCAGTTACCTGGGGGCTGGGGCATCTGGTCACACTGGCAGACCCGGAAGATTACGATGTAAGATATAAAGAATGGAAGATGGAAGACCTTCCCATGATGCCAGACCAGTTTAAATTAGAAGTTATCAAACAGACTGGTAAGCAGTACCGGGTGGTGAAATCCCAGATTCACCGGAGTGATATCGGTGAGATTATTATCGCAACCGATGCCGGACGGGAAGGAGAGCTGGTTGCAAGGCTGATCTTAGAAAAAGCAGGGAATAAAAAGCCTATCAAACGTCTTTGGATTTCTTCTGTTACGGATAAAGCAATAAAAGAAGGATTTGCACGCTTAAAGGACGGGCATGAGTATGACCATTTATACGATGCCGCCATGTGTCGTGCGGAAGCCGACTGGCTGGTGGGAATCAATGCCACCCGCGCACTTACCTGCAAATATAATGCCCAGTTAAGCTGCGGAAGGGTACAGACGCCTACCTTGGCGATCATTGCCGCCAGAGAAGAGGAGATCAGACGTTTTGTGCCAAAACCATACTACGGTATTACTGCAAATTGCCCGGAACCATCTCTTAATTTTACCTGGAGAGATGAGAAATCAAAAAGTTACCGGACTTTTGACCGGGAGCGTGCAGAAGCCATTCTCTCAAAACTGAAAGCAGCAAAAGAAGGGGTCATTACAGAAGTAAAAAGTGTGCCCAAGAAGACCTATTCTCCCCAGCTTTATGATCTGACAGAGCTGCAGCGGGAAGCAAACCGGCGGTTTAACTATTCCGCCAAGGAAACCTTGAATATTATGCAGAGACTTTATGAAAATCATAAAGTACTCACATATCCCAGAACCGATTCCAGATATTTAAGTTCGGATATTGTCCCCTCTATCAAAGAAAGACTGGAGGCATGCAGCATCGGACCGTACCGGAAACTGGCAGGAAGGCTGGTCCGACAGAACATACAGGCAAAGCCCTCTTTTGTGGATGACAAAAAAGTTACTGACCATCACGCCATCATACCCACAGAACAGTTTGTACAATTAGACCATATGACGGTTGATGAGAGAAAGATATATGATCTGGTTGTCCGACGGTTCCTTGCAGTTCTTTATCCACCGTTTGAGTACCAACAGACCGAACTGACTGTGGATTTAGGCGGAGAAATTCTGGCGGCACGTGGAAAAGCTGTAACCTCCATAGGCTGGAAAGAAGTTTATGAAAACCAGGCAGAAGAGGATGAAGAGCAGGAATTAAGGGAACAGAACCTGCCTCTTTTAAAAAAGGGAGACCGGATTGCCAATCTTTCTGTTTCCATAACAGAAGGAAAGACCAAGCCCCCGGCACCGTTTAATGAAGCTACATTACTCTCTGCCATGGAAAATCCCGTTTCCTATATGGAAACCAAAGACAGGGATATGGCAAGGACCTTAGGAGAGACGGGAGGTCTTGGAACCGTAGCCACCAGAGCAGATATCATTGAGAAATTATTCTCCAGCTTTTTACTGGAGAAAAAAGGAAAAGATATTTTTGTTACATCTAAGGCAAAACAGCTTCTTCAGCTGGTTCCTGAAGATTTAAAGAAACCCGAACTTACGGCTGACTGGGAGATGAAGCTTTCTGAAATTGCAGCGGGCAAGAGAAAACGGGGTGCTTTCATGAAGGACATCAGAACCTACTCCAGCGAGCTGATCCGTCAGATCCGGGCAGGGGAAGGCAGTTTTACCCATGATAATTTAACCAATAAAAAATGCCCGGACTGTGGAAAACGTATGCTTTCTGTCAAGGGGAAAAACAGTGAGATGTTAGTATGCCAGGACCGGGAATGCGGACACCGAGAGGTTTTATCAAGAACCAGCAACGCCAGATGCCCTGTCTGCCATAAAAAGCTGGAGCTTCATGGAAAAGGGGATGCCCAGATCTTTGTATGCCGGTGCGGCTACAAAGAGAAACTGTCAAACTTCAAGGAGCGCAGAGCAAAAGAGGGTGCAGGAGTATCCAAAAAAGATGTGGCAAAATATTTGAATCAGCAGAATAAAGAAGCAAAGGAGCCAATCAATTCTCCATTTGCTGCTGCATTTGCAAAGCTTCAAATTGACAAAAAGGATTCATAAAAGAAGCAAATACCGGGAAGAATGGACTCGTTCTTCCTGGTATTTCCTTTTTATCATATAAGACAGGTAAAACTTTAGTAAAATTTTACTTTGCTTATTGACGGTACATGCGTGTACAATTATAATGAAAACTGAAAGGTGAGGATATAGGTTATGGCTACAATTAAAGAGATTTCACAGCTTGCGGGTGTTTCCATCACAACCGTGTCACGGGTATTGAATCAGGATGACACAATTGTGGTAAGTCCGGAAGTAAGAAAGAGGATATTCAAGATTGCCCACGAGTTGAAATATGTCCCACCCAGGAGGCGTCATACGCAAAAGAAAAAAGAGATTGTCATAGGAGTGGCTGACTGGCACATTATCCGAAAAGACAGAACCAACATCAGGCTTTCTTCCCTGGACTTCATTGTACAGTCCATGTCGGCAAGAAGTGATGTCCGGTTTGAGCGTCTGGACAAGGGAGAGCCGTCCCAGTACGACGGAATCATAGCGTTTGGTGTGTTTACAGAGGATGAGATGGAATTTCTGCGGATGCAGAGCTATGCCATTGTATTCATTAATTCAGATCCAAAGGATTATGAATACGACAGTATTGTAATGGATTTTAATAAGGGAATTCAGGAGATGCTGTCTTATCTTGTGGACCAGAAGAAGTACCGCAGCGTCGGCTATATCGGCGGTCTTTACGAAGAAGGTCAGGTAAAGATCGGATACCGGAGACTGGAAGGGATCCGGACTGCTTTCTCTCAGAGAGAACTTTATGAAGAGAAATATTTCTTTGTGGGAGAGATCTCAAAGGAGAGCGGTTATGAGCAGGCGAAGATGGCAGTAGCGACCGGCTGTCTGCCGGAGGCAGTACTTTTAGGAAGTGAGGAAGTGGCAGAAGGTGCCATGGAAGCCTTTTTGGATGCAGGTCTGCGGATTCCCAAAGATGTGGCAGTTGTCATCTATAAGGACATTGAGACGCTGGAATCCAGATGGCCCACTTACACCAAAGTCCGCATGTTTCCCGATATTGTCTGGCAGACTGCCATCAAGCTTCTGTTAGAGCAGATCAGGGAAGGCAGAAGAGACAACATGACGATTTATCTTCCAACCAAACTGGAAATCGGTGACAGTGCGTAAGGAACCATGAACATGAGAACCGAGGAATCACACGAAAAAGGAGAGCAGTATGAAAAAAACAGTTTCTGTATTAATGGCAGCAGCACTCTGTGCAGCAATGATCAGCGGTTGTTCCGGCAGCAAACAGACAGACGCAACAACAGCAGCAACCCAAGCAGGTGCACAAAGCACAGCAGCAGGAGAGAACAAATCTGCAGAAAACAAAAAGATTGAAAAACTTAATGTATACTTTGTACCTTCCAGAGAACCTCAGGAGATCGTAACTGCAACAGAACCATTAAAGGACATGCTTAAGAAAGAACTTGCAACAGAAGGTTATGACATCGGTGAAGTAGTGATCACTGTTGGAACCAGCTATGAAGCAGTTGGAGAAGCACTTTCCGCAGGAACAGCAGATGTTGGTATGATTCCTGGAGGAACATACGTTCTCTATGATGACGGTGCAGATGTAATTCTTACAGCCACCAGAGATGGTTTAAGTAAGAACTCTGATACTGCAAAAGACTGGAATGATGGAAAAGCAACCGATCCTACAGAAGATCAGGCAACTTCCTACCGTGCCCTCATTGTTGCAGGACCTTCCGAAAAAGGACAGGAACTGGCTGCAAAGATCAATAACGGTGAAGAACTGACTTTTGATGATTTAGACGGCGCAAACTGGAGCGTGATGTCATCTTCTTCTCCAGCCGGATATATCTACCCATCTTTATGGGTTCAGGATAATTTTGAGAAGAATATTTTAAATCTGTCCCACGTGGTTCAGTCTGATTCTTACGGAAGTGCATTTGCAAGACTTGCTTCCGGTCAGGTAGATGTTCTTTGTACCTATGCAGATGCCCGCAGAGATTATGTGGATAAATGGAATTCCGAGTACGGAAGAAGTGGATCTATCTGGGAAGAGACCAGTGTAATCGGTGTGACTCCTCCAATCTTTAATGATACAGTAAGCGTGAGCAAGACTTCCAAAATCATGGATGACGATTTCAAAAAAGCCATTCAGAATGCGTTTATCAATATTGGCAACACCGAAGAAGGCCAGGCAGTCATCGCAATCTACAGCCATAAAGGTTATCAGATTGCCGACAGTGCTGATTATGATAATGAAAGAAAAGCACAGCAGATGATTAAGGAATTAAATGCGAAATAAATAATACAGGCTGGCGGGGGCGTCGTAAGGGTAATTCATTTGCGGCGCCTCCGCTCTTTGTGCACGGAAACGAGGAAAAATATGATTGAATTTAATCAGGTGAATAAAAAGTATCCCAATGGCTTTGAAGCCTTGAAAAATATTAATCTTAAGATAGAACAGGGTGAATTTGTTGCAATTATCGGCTTGTCAGGAGCAGGAAAATCCACACTTTTGCGGACCATTAACCGGATGCACGACATTACAGAAGGAAGCCTTACCGTTGATGGAACCGATGTAATGCAGCTAAAGGGGAAGGAACTCCGCCGGTTCAGACGAAGAATCGGTATGATCTTCCAGTCCTTTAATCTGGTGACCAGAACCAGAGTCATTAATAATGTATTGATGTCAAAAGTGCCGGAACTCTCTTTTTTCCGCGCTTTGTTTGGAATATATCCGAAGGAAAATAAGCTGGAGGCATTAGAGGCACTTGATAAAGTGGGGATTTTAGACAAGGCATTTGTCCGGGCAGACCAGCTCTCCGGTGGTCAGCAGCAAAGGGTTGCTCTGGCAAGAACCCTTGCTCAGAATCCGCAGATTATTCTGGCAGATGAACCGGTGGCATCTCTTGACCCGGTAACTGCAAAACAGGTCATGGGTGATTTCTTAAAGATTAATCAGGAGATGAATATTACCATTCTTTTAAATATTCACCACGTTGATCTGGCACTTCAATATGCAAGCCGTGTGGTCGGAATCCGGGGTGGAGCCATTGTCTATGACGGACCATCTGCCAATGTAACCGAGGAGATCTTAAATGAGATTTATGAAGGGAAGCAGAAGGAGGCGGCACAATGAGCATATATGACAAGGTATTTCCCCCCAGGAAAATGGAATTGTCAAATGGAAAGACGGTCTCTAAACCAGCTTCCCGCCTTCCCCTGGTCGCTCTGATTCTCATACTCTTTACCATTATTTCTGTGAAGATTACAGGATTTGATATGAAAGTGCTGGCAGAACGGGGAAAACAGTTTTTTGTAATTCTTGGAATGATGGTTCCTCCTGCATTTTCCTATAGTTCCCAGGTGTGGGAACCGCTCTTTGATACGGTAAAGATGTCACTGCTTGGTACGGTTGTGGGGGCAGTATTGGTCATTCCTTTCGCAATGGCGGCTTCTACCAATATTATTAAAAACTCTGTGGCAGTGAGCGTGGTTCGTTTGTTTTTAAGCATTGTAAGAACCCTTCCAACCCTTGTTACCGCCCTTATTGCCACCTATGTATTTGGTCTGGGAACACTGGCAGGAACCACTGCGATTGCAGTGTTTACCTTTGCCTATATGGGTAAGATCCTTTACGAAGAGATCGAGACTGCAGATATGGGAGCGTTTGAGGCGATGGAGGCAATCGGTGCCACTAAGGTACGGGCATTTGTGAGTGCCATCATTCCCCAGGTTCTTCCCTCTTATATATCCAATGGGTTATTCTGTTTCGAGGGAAATGTACGCTATGCTGCAATTCTTGGTTATGTGGGAGCCGGCGGACTTGGATTGATTCTCAATGAAAAACTGGGCTGGAGAGAATATCCCAGCGTAGGCATGATATTGATTATGTTGTTTGTTACTGTATTTCTCATTGAAGCGGTAAGCCGTTACTGCCGTAAAAAACTGGTATAGGAGGTCTTTTGGATGAATAAGCAAATTGAAAAAGCATATGCTGAGAGACCGGTGAATACGGTATATCAGATTGTAATATCCGTTATCGTAGTGGCTTGTATCTTATGGTCCGGTTCTGCTGTGGAGATAACAAAGGGAGGTACAGGCGGCCTTTCCATTGCCGGCAACATCTTAAATGGAATCTTCCATCCGGATGCAAAGTTATTGTTTAATTTCACCTCCCAAGGCGTTCCTTATCTGCTTCTCGAGACGGTATGTATTGCATTCTTAGGGACTCTGGTAGGTGCATTTTTAGCCATTCCCCTGTCCTTTTTGTCTGCTTCTAATCTGATGCCAGGACCAGTGGCTTATATTGGGCGTCTGGTAATTATGGCAGTGCGGACGATCCCGGCATTCGTCTATGGTCTTATGTTTATCCGTGTCAGCGGACCCGGAGCATTTACGGGACTTTTGACCATGTCTGTCTGCTCCATCGGTATGGTTTCCAAGATGTACATTGAAGCCATCGAAGACCTGGATACCCGAATTCTGGAATCCCTTGATGCCTGTGGCTGTACCACTTTTCAGAAGATCCGGTATGGAATTCTTCCTCAGTTAATCCCTAATTTTGCGTCAACCGTGATTTACCGGTTTGATATTAATCTTAGAGACGCTACGGTTCTTGGACTGGTAGGGGCGGGCGGAATCGGCGCTCCCCTTATTTTTGCCATGAATGCTTACCGCTGGAATGAGGCGGGAGCTATCCTGGTAGGACTGATTATTCTCGTATTGATTGTGGAATTTATATCCACAAAGATTCGTGTAAAACTTGCAAGGGGGTAATGAATTGAAAGATCAGGTAACTATTTATTATACCTCTGATGTCCATGGATACCTGTTCCCTACGTCATATGGGGATACACAGGAGAAACCCATGGGACTTTTAAACTGTATTTCCCAATTTCAAAAAGACGGAAACACACTGATATTTGACGGAGGAGATACGCTTCAGGGTTCTCCTATGGCATCTTATATTGAAGCAAAGGGGGCGGAACTTTCTGAGGCGGACCCCTTTGCCCTTGTATACAATACTGCCGGATATGATGCTGTTGTTCCAGGCAATCATGACTTTAACTTTGGTTATGACCGCCTGTCCCGGTATTTCAATGCCCTTTCCGGTCAGTGCCTTTGTGCCAATGCCAAGGACCTTGGAGGGAAGACAAACCTTAAAAAGAGCCATATATTTACCCTGGAAAATGGACTTCGGATTGGTGTTGCAGGCATTGTCACAGATTATGTCAACGTTTGGGAACAGCCAGAGCATTTAAAGCAGATTCAGATTACGGATGCATTTCAGGCGGCAAAAGAAGAACTTTCTGCCTTAAAGAAGGAATGTGATGTTACAATCTGCATCTACCATGGAGGTTACGAATGTGACTTAAATACAGGAGAAGTATTAAGCACCAGCAGTGAAAACGCAGGTTATCGTATATTAAAAGAACTGGATTACGATCTTTTATTAACCGCCCATCAGCACATGCCGGTTGCTGGAAGAGAGATATCAGGAACCCATACCCTGCAGTTGATGCCCAATGCAGTACAGTATGCGAAGGTTCAGATTACAGTTGAGAATGGGAATGTATTTATTGAATCTGCCATCTGCCCTGCTGGGAATTTCCATGAAAAAGAACCCTATAAGTCATTGCTTTTTCTGGAAGAGAAGGTGCAGAAATGGCTGGATGTGAGCATCGGGCAGCTTCAGACCCCCATTCCTGAAAAGGATAAGCTTTCCATGGCAATGTATGGTTCAGGGGTAGCAGATCTTTTCAATCAGATCCAGCTTGCCTATTCCGGTGCCGATATCTCCTGCGTAGGTCTTGGCAATACGCCCATGAGTCTTCCTGCCCATGTTACAATGAGAGATCTGGTAAGGGTTTATCCATTTTCGAATACTCTTGTGGTGCTGTCCCTGGACGAGGAGATTTTAAAGCGGGCATTAGAACGGTGTGCCCAGTATTTCACCATAAAAAATGACGGAGCCGTAGAAATATCCGATGTATTTTTAAATCCCAAAATTGAACACTACAATTACGATTATTTCGCAGGAATTACCTATGAGATTGATCTCCATAAACCGGTGGGAAGCCGTGTAAGGCGGATTTTATTCAAAGGAAAACCATTAGACGGGCGTAGATTAACTCTCTGTATGAGTGATTACAGAGCCAGCGGCACCGGAGGATATGAGGGATACAAAACCTGTGAAATTGTAACGCGGATCAGCAGGGAAGTTCCGGAACTTGCACTGGAGTATCTAAAAAAACACCCGATTGTGGAAGTCAGACAAAACGGAGGGATTGTCTTTTGCCAATAAAAGGCAGTCCTCACCAATCTGTCAAAAAAGTAAGGTCTTGACTTTGAAAAATTTACTTGACAAATTCAATCTGATGATTTAATCTAGCTATATCTTTTATAAAAGAAGTTTCGAATATTTTTCAAGGCAATGAAGCCATAACGATGTGCAGTGTCGCACAATGTTATGGCTTAATTTTTTTACCCAAAAATCAAGAAAGAGGTGCTTTTTTATGGATCACGGAGATTTTTCATGGATGCTTGTTAGTTCTACTCTTGTATTTATCATGACCCCTGGGCTGGCATTTTTTTACGGGGGACTTGTAAAACGAAAAAATGTTGTTAATACCATTATGTCATCAGCCATTATGATGGGGCTTGGCTCAGTGATGTGGGTTCTCTTTGGTTTTTCCCTTTCTTTTAGCGGAGATATTGGCGGGGTTATCGGTAATCTTAACTGGTTTGGTCTTAACTTTGATACATTTGGGGATACGACCCATCCTTATCCCAATACTCTTGTTTTTGCTATTTTCCAGATGATGTTCGCAATCATCGCTCCTGCGCTGATTACCGGTGCAATTGCTGAGCGTATGAAATTTTCCGCTCTGCTAATTTTTCTGGCAGTGTGGTCCCTCATTGTCTATTATCCATTGGCACATATGGTTTGGGGAGGCGGTTACCTTGCCCAGATCGGTTCCATTGATTTTGCAGGAGGAAACGTAGTTCATATCAGTTCTGGTGTCAGTGCCCTGGTGCTTTCCATTCTTCTTGGAAAACGCAGGAATTTAGGAAAGGCGCCATATCATCCTCATAATGTACCAATGGTATTTCTCGGTGCAGCTCTTTTGTGGTTTGGCTGGTTTGGATTCAATGGAGGAAGCGCCCTGGCAGCGAATGAACTGGCGGCTCACTCCTTTATGACAACCAATACAGCAGCAGCTTCCGCACTGCTTTCCTGGATTCTCATTGAAGTAATTAAGAATGGAAAACCAACCCTGGTCGGAACCTCCACTGGAATGGTAATTGGCCTGGTTGCCATTACTCCTGGTGCGGGATTTGTGCCCATCTGGGCAGCCATTCTGATCGGTGCACTGGTAAGTCCGATCTGCTATTTCTTTATCAATGTGATAAAACCTAAATTTGCATATGATGATGCACTTGACGTATTTGGATGCCACGGAATCGGTGGAATCTGGGGTGGAATTGCAACCGGAATTTTTGCCAATAAAAGTATTAATTCCGCAGCACCGTGGAATGGTCTTGTGTATGGAGATGTGACTTTATTCCTCCGCCAGATTGCCGCCATTTTAATCACCATTGTCATTGCAATTATAGGCACTCTGGTGGCAGCAAAGATTGCTTCCCTCATTACAAAGGGAATCAAAGTTTCCGATAAAGCCGAAGTGACAGGTCTTGATTCTTCTGAACATGGGGAAACGGCATATCCTGCATTTAACGGAATGGATTAAAGGAAAGGGGAATCATGATGAAAAAGATTGAAGCATTTATCAGACCAGAAAAATTAGAAGATATTAAATCCATTATGGAAGAACTGAAATTAAATGGATTAAGTGTGACCCAGGTTATGGGTTGCGGAAATCAGAAAGGCTGGACGGAATTTGTCCGGGGAGCCGAAGTGGATTATAACTTTCTGACCAAAATAAAGGTAGAGCTGGTAGTTACCGATGACCGTGCAGAATCTGTGATCGAAGCAATTACTAAAAAGGCATATACCGGTGAATATGGTGATGGAAAGATTTTTATTTCAGAAATACAGGATGCAGTCAGAATCAGAACCGGAGAACGGGGAGAAGATGCAATTAAATAGTTTCTTCTATAATAGTAAGGCAGTGAGCTGGAGTTGAATCCTGGCACTGCCTTATTTTTTACCAGCAAGTTCCTTACGGTCTGGTATAAAACCGCCCATGAAGTGAAATGATCTACAGAATCGCATCTATCTGAAACACTTGTAATCAAGGCTGTCCCCTGATGAAGCAGATGCATTAATTGTCATGATAAAACGTTTCTCACTTAACAAGCAAATCATTCTTATTGCTGACAGCGGCTATGAATCCAATAACATTTTGATCCTGCAAAGAAAAAGGTTTGGATTTTTAAATGGGATCAAAGATTTTGTCAGCCGTGAAATGGTTACAAACCTTTTGCTCCCAGTCATATTTGAAAAATATTATATGCGATATTACCTTTATCAGTCTGCTTAATGAGTATAAGAAAAAAGAATTTATAAACATTTGGTAGCATGATATAAGTAAAAATCTGTAAGAGCTTAATTTCAATATAGATAAAGCGATAACTATAAAGAACTTTTATAATTATGGTTTATCTAAAGTACATGATAATAAAATACTGACATAACTAATATGAAAATTGAAATGAGGGTATCGCTTAATCACTTTATTTAAGTAATTTTGCGATACCCTTATTTATAATAATATTTTAAATTGCATTATCTATTTCCACCTACGGAAAAGTAATGTTAGATTCTATAAGGTATCCCCACACCGTGGTTCTTGCACCGGAAGCTGAAGCAAAGGTATCAATTTCGTATAAGGACCACAACAAAGTAGTCGGATCCTGCTGGCGCAGCCAGACTCTGTGCATCTCTCTGGAACTATTATAAACAACTGCGTCCAGGGATTGTAGGGAACTTAAAGTGTAATTGTTTAATGTGCTTGCTTCAACAGCTCCGTCATATTGACTAGATCGTTTTAAATCAATTAAAACAGGATCTGATACAGGAAGTATGGAAATTGAAATATAGTCAGTTGCTCCATAGCTCAAACGATAAATGACGTTTTCAACTATGAAATCTCCAACACTTCCTGGCGTGGAGAGATTAAAGTTACTTACCTGGGCTGGTGAGTTCCCGTTTAATCCATCAGCCCCATTAGGTCCCACGGCTCCCGTAGGTCCAGTGTCCCCGGTAGGTCCAGTGTCCCCGGTAGGCCCGGTGTCTCCGGTGGGTCCGGTGTCTCCGGTGGGCCCATCGTCACCCGTAGGTCCAGTGTCCCCGGTGGGTCCGGCGTCTCCGGTAGGCCCATCGTCACCGGCGTCCCCGGTAGGTCCAGCGTCCCCTGTGGGTCCGGTGTCTCCAGTAGGGCCGGCATCTCCGGTAGGTCCAGTGTCCCCAGTGGTGCCAGTGTCTCCGGTAGGTCCGGTGTCTCCGGTGAGTCCAGTATCTCCGGTAGGTCCAGTGTCCCCGGTGGGCCCGGCGTCCCCGGTAGGTCCAGTGTCCCCGGTGGGTCCATCGTCCCCGGTAGGTCCAGCGTCTCCGGTAGGTCCAGTGTCCCCGGTGGGCCCGGCGTCCCCGGTAGGTCCAGTGTCCCCGGTGTCTCCAGCGTCTCCGGTGGGTCCAGTGTCCCCAGTGGTGCCAGTGTCTCCGGTGGGTCCAGCATCTCCGGTAGGTCCAGTGTCTCCGGTAGGCCCATCGTCTCCGGTAGGTCCATCGTCCCCCGCAGGTCCAGTGTCTCCGGTAGGTCCAGTGTCCCCGGTGGGTCCATCGTCCCCGGTAGGTCCAGCGTCCCCTGTGGGTCCGGTGTCTCCAGTGGTGCCAGTGTCTCCCGTAGGTCCGGTGTCTCCGGTAGACCCAGCATCTCCGGTAGGTCCAGTGTCTCCGGTAGACCCAGTGTCTCCGGTGTCTCCAGTAGGGCCGGCATCTCCGGTAGGTCCAGTGTCTCCAGTGGTGCCAGTGTCTCCCGTAGGTCCGGTGTCTCCGGTGAGTCCAGTATCTCCGGTAGGTCCAGTGTCCCCGGTGGGCCCGGCGTCCCCGGTAGGTCCAGTGTCCCCGGTGTCTCCAGCGTCTCCGGTAGGTCCAGTGTCTCCGGTAGGCCCATCGTCTCCGGTAGGTCCATCGTCCCCCGCAGTTCCAGTGTCTCCGGTAGGTCCAGTGTCCCCGGTGGGCCCGGCGTCCCCGGTAGGTCCAGTGTCCCCGGTGTCTCCAGCGTCTCCGGTAGGTCCAGTGTCTCCGGTAGGTCCGGAGTCTCCAGTAGGCCCATCGTCTCCGGTGGGTCCGATGTCTCCCGTGGGTCCGGAGTCTCCCGTAGGGCCGGCATCTCCGGTAGGTCCAGTGTCTCCAGTGGTGCCAGTGTCTCCCGTAGGGCCGACATCTCCGGTAGGTCCAGTGTCTCCGGTAGGTCCGGAGTCTCCAGTAGGCCCATTGTCTCCGGTGGGTCCGATGTCTCCCGTGGGTCCGGTGTCTCCGGTAGGCCCATCGTCTCCGGTGGGTCCGGTGTCTCCAGTAGGCCCATCGTCTCC
Source organism: Clostridium sp. HBUAS56010 (assembly GCF_007115105.1). Classification (GTDB taxonomy): domain Bacteria; phylum Bacillota; class Clostridia; order Lachnospirales; family Lachnospiraceae; genus Lacrimispora. The sequence goes on along the minus strand of NZ_SULJ01000010.1, from coordinate 52,856 downwards.
GGTAGGTCCAGTGTCTCCGGTGGGTCCAGTGTCACCAGTGGTGCCAGTGTCTCCGGTGGGCCCGGCGTCTCCGGTAGGCCCAATGTCTCCGGTGGGTCCAGTGTCCCCAGTGGTGCCAGTGTCTCCCGTAGGTCCAGTGTCTCCCGTAGGTCCAGTGTCTCCGGTGGGTCCGGCATCTCCGGTAGGTCCAGTGTCTCCAGTAGGCCCATCGTCTCCGGTGGGTCCGGTGTCTCCGGTGAGTCCAGTATCTCCGGTAGGTCCAGTGTCCCCGGTGGGCCCGGCGTCGCCGGTAGGTCCAGTGTCCCCGGTGGGTCCGGCGTCTCCGGTAGGCCCAATGTCTCCGGTGGGTCCGGTGAGTCCAGTATCTCCGGTAGGTCCAGTGTCCCCGGTAGGTCCGGTGTCTCCAGCATCTCCGGTAGGTCCAGTGTCTCCGGTAGACCCAGCATCTCCGGTAGGTCCAGTGTCTCCAGTAGACCCAGTGTCTCCGGTGGGTCCTGTGTCTCCGGTAGACCCAGTGTCTCCGGTGGGTCCGGTGTCTCCAGTAGGCCCAGTGTCTCCGGTGGGTCCGATGTCTCCCGTGGGTCCGGTGTCTCCGGTAGCCCCAGTGTCTCCAGTGGGTCCGGTGTCTCCAGTAGGTCCATCGTCCCCGGCGTCCCCGGTAGGTCCATCGTCCCCCGTAGGTCCAGTGTCCCCCGTAGGTCCGGCGTCCCCGGTAGGTCCAGTGTCCCCGGTAGGGCCGACGTCCCCGGTAGGCCCAATGTCTCCGGTGGGTCCGGTGTCTCCGGTGGGTCCAGCATCTCCGGTAGGTCCAGTGTCCCCGGTAGGCCCAATGTCTCCGGTGGGTCCAGTGTCACCAGTGGTGCCAGTGTCTCCGGTGGGTCCAGCATCTCCGGTAGGTCCAGTGTCTCCGGTAGGTCCAGTGTCCCCGGTAGGTCCATCGTCCCCGGTAGGTCCAGTGTCCCCGGTAGGTCCATCGTCCCCCGTAGGTCCAGCGTCCCCTGTGGGTCCGGTGTCTCCAGTAGACCCATCGTCTCCGGTAGGTCCGGTGTCTCCCGTAGGTCCAGTGTCCCCGGTGGGCCCGGCGTCCCCGGTAGGTCCAGTGTCCCCGGTGGGTCCATCGTCTCCGGTAAACCCAGTGTCCCCGGTGGGTCCGGTGTCTCCAGTAGGCCCATCGTCACCGGTAGGGCCTGTGTCTCCCGTAGGTCCAGTGTCCCCTGTGGGTCCAGTGTCCCCGGTGGGTCCAGTGTCCCCGGTGGGTCCGGAGTCTCCGGTGGTGCCAGTGTCTCCGGTGGTGCCAGTGTCTCCAGTAGGTCCAGTGTCTCCAGTAGGCCCAGTGTGTCCAGTAGGGCCGTTGTTTCCAGTAGGCCCGATATCACCGGTAGGCCCGGCGTCTCCGGTAGGTCCGATGTCTCCAGTAGACCCAGTATCTCCGGTAGGGCCGTTGTTTCCAGTAGGCCCAGTGTCTCCAGTAGGTCCGACGTCACCGGCAGGCCCAGTGTCTCCAGTAGGTCCGACGTCACCGGTAGGCCCAGTGTCACCGGTGGGTCCGGAGTCTCCTGTAGGTCCAGTATCTCCGGTGGGTCCGGAGTCTCCGGTAGGTCCGGCATCACCGGTATCGCCAGCCGGTCCGGTATTGCCGGTAGGCCCGATGTCTCCCGTAGGTCCGGAGTCTCCGGTAGGGCCGGTGCTTCCGGTAGGTCCGGTATCGCCAGTCGGCCCGGTCGGCCCTGTCTCTTCCGCACCATTTTCGATAACTGTCAAAATCCCCCTAAGCGGAACCTGCAAAGAAAAATAAACCGTGGATGTACTTGTATTAACAAGTGAAAGTGTAAGCGGAGCTGTTATTACCTCAATAATTCCAACTCCGTAAACTTCACCGGTCTTTATGGGAGAAACTCCAGATATAAAGTTCCCCTGTGATGTGTTTAATGCAAATGAAACTCCGTCGGATGATAAGGCTGATTGAGTGGATAACCACCAGTGAACAATATACTGTCCCGGATTAGAAATGAATATTTCTCCAGTAGACAAGTTGTAGCTAATATTTCCTGAAAGATAAGAAATTGTGTCAAAAATAATATTTGCTCCGCTGTCTACCATTGAAGCTGTATTTAAATTAATTTGTATTGCGGTGTTGCCCATTGTTGTTCCCCCTTTTATTATTTTAAGTATTCAAAATAAATTTATAGAGTTCTCTACTTGCATTCTATGCGTAGCGAAATGCGAAGGGACTTTTAAAGCGTCAGCAAAGGAAGCTTGCCATTAACAAGTTACTTGAAAAGAATTAAATGCTAACCCTTATAAACAGAATAAAATAATAAAAAAAGTAAAGTATGCCGGTTTCATTTCCTTTGAAACAGATCATAAATAAAAGTATAATTATAGTAATCTCATTGAAAAATAGGAAGGTTTGTACAAGGTTCAGGGAAATATTTTGGGAATAAGAGACATAGAACTGTGCGGAAGCTTCCGTGAGGCAGCCACAGCCATGTAGTATAGAAAAGAGAATCGGATAGACCTGGTGTTTTCAGACGTTGTGATGCCGGACATCAGCGGCATTATACTTGCGGCAAAACTCTATGAATTACTGGAACCTCCGGAAGTAGTTCTGCTTTCCGGTATACCTGGATTTTCTCTGGAAGTATGGAAGATCCGTGCTTATGGATTCATTTTAAAACCATATACGAAAGCACAAATCATAAAAATGGCTGATTGGTATAAACGGGAACATAAAACAGAAAATCAGCTTTTGGGGGGGGATCTGCCTGGGTCTGTGGGGACTGTGTTTTGCATTTTAATGGACGAACTATATTTCCTATGTTATAATAAGAAGATAATGAAAAAAGACCCTTTTTTTCCATAAGGAGAAGAGACATGAAAGAGAAGTTTAAAATAAGGGGGCAGCTGGGAACTTATATGCAGTGGCCGCTTTATCTGAGCGCACTGTGGATTGCAGCCAATGTAATGATTGGTGCAGTCAGTGCAAAAGCGGGAATTATTATGGCCCTGTTTACGCTTCTGTATATTGGAGTCGCAGTCTGGCTCTACCTTTACAAAAGAAAAGGCCTGCTTAGTGGTCTTGTAGAATTTTCGGCAGAATATTCCTGGATGCAGAAGAACTTTATCGACGGTCTGGAACTTCCCTATGGGATTGCAGACGAAGATGGACATGTTCTTTGGGGGAATGCAGCATTTTCAGAAGTGCTGGGGGAAGAGAAGCCCTTAAAGGTGACGAGAAAGAACCTGATTACCATTTTCCCGGAAGTAACAAAAGAAGCATTAAAGCTTAAGAACGGCACAGCTGTTCTTCATACTACACGCAATGAACGAGACTATCAGATCCGGTTAAAGGCAATTTCCATGGATAACTCCATCCACAATGGGCCCAAGGTGGTGGAGACTGATGGGGATGAACAGGTTCTGGTAGCCGTTTACCTTTTTGATGAGACAGAGATTCTAAGCTATAAGAAGATGGTAGATGATCAGAAGATGGTTGCTGGTCTGATTTATCTGGATAATTATGATGAAGCTCTGGAGAGCGTAGAAGAAGTTCGCCGATCCCTTCTCACAGCACTAATTGACCGTAAGATCACAAAGTACATTACTAATATGAACGGAATTGTGAAAAAGCTGGAAAAGGATAAGTATTTTATAGCCATTAAGCAGTCTTATATTGCAGAACTTAAGGAGAATCGCTTCTCCATTCTGGAAGAGGTGAAGACTGTGAATATCGGCAATGAGATGGCAGTTACACTTAGCATTGGTCTTGGAATGAATGGGGACAGCTATTATCGGAACTATGAATTTGCCAGAATCGCCATTGATATGGCATTGGGACGAGGCGGAGACCAGGCGGTGGTCAAGGACGGAGAACGAATCCAGTTCTTTGGAGGAAAAGCGCCTCAGGTAGAGAAGACCACCCGTGTAAAAGCCCGTGTAAAGGCACATGCCCTGCGGGAACTGATGGAGACAAAAGACCGGCTTTTAATTATGGGACACCGGCTTACAGATGTGGATTCCTTCGGTGCTGCCGTGGGAATTTACCGGATTGCTACAGCCATGAATAAAAAAGCAAATATTGTTATCAATGAAGTCACAACTTCTGTCCGCCCCATGCAGGAACGGTTTATGGGGAATCCGGATTATCCGGAAGATTTGTTCTTAACAGGAGCAAAAGCGGCGGAACTGGTGGATGCCAATACACTTTTGGTAGTGGTGGATGTGAACCGGCCAAGCATTACCGATGCGCCGGAGCTTTTGCGTCTGGTTAAGACCATTGTGGTTTTAGATCATCACCGGCAAAGCAGTGAGATTATTGACAATGCGGTTCTGTCCTATGTAGAGCCTTATGCTTCCTCAGCCTGCGAGATGGTTGCAGAAGTGCTCCAGTACATTGCAGATGGAATTAAGATTAAATCTGCAGAAGCAGATGCACTGTATGCAGGAATTGTAATCGACACCCATAATTTCACCAATCAGACAGGAGTAAGAACTTTTGAGGCGGCTGCATTTTTAAAGCGGAATGGCGCAGATGTGGTTCGTGTGAGAAAGTTATTCCGTGATGATCTGGGAGATTATAAGGCGAAAGCAGAAGCAGTCCGTCAGGCAGAGATTTTTGAAGGGTATTTTGCAATCAGTGTTTGTCCGTCAGAAGGAGTCGGAAGCCCTACAGTGGTTGCGGCTCAGGCGGCTAACGAGCTATTGGATATTTCGGGAATTAAGGCCTCCATAGTGATGTCACATTTTAACAATACAGTGTATTTAAGCGCCCGTTCCATTGATGAGGTTAATGTTCAGGTTATGATGGAGAAGCTGGGAGGCGGAGGTCACCGGACCATTGCAGGCGCACAGCTTGCAGATGCCACAATTGAAGAAGCCAAAACCCGTGTAAAAGCGGTTATCAAAGAGATGATAGAGAAGGGAGACGTATCATAATGGAAGTTGTATTATTAGAAGACGTAAAAGCACTGGGAAAAAAGGGACAAATCGTTAACGTAAACGACGGATATGCAAGAAACTTTATTCTCCCAAAGAAGCTTGGAATTGAAGCAACAGGTAAGAATTTAAATGATTTAAAACTGCAGAAAGCCAACGAAGCAAAACTCCAGGCAGAGCAGTTGGAAGCAGCAAAACAGCTTGCAGACAAGATTGGAGAGACCTCCATTACTTTATCCATTCGAGCAGGAGAGGGCGGAAAAGCTTTTGGTTCCGTTTCAGGTAAAGAGATTGCACTGGCTATTAAAAGTCAGCTTGGATATGAAATTGATAAGAAGAAACTGGTTCTTCCAGAACCGTTAAAGACATTTGGTTCTCATGAAGTACCGATTAAACTGCATAAAGAAGTAACTGCAAAATTAATTGTTAAAGTTGTAGAAAGCTAGGAGGCAAAACCATGGATGACGCCCTGATTAAACGGGTACTTCCCCATAGTATTGAAGCAGAACAGTCTGTCATCGGTTCAATGCTTATGGACAGGGATGCAATCATCGCGGCTTCCGAGATTGTGACAGCAGGAGACTTTTACCAGCACCAGTATGGCATCATGTTTGAAGCCATGCTGGAGCTTTTTAATGAGAATCTGCCTGTCGATCTGGTAACCCTTCAGAATCGTTTAAAGGAAAAGGATGTACCTCCGGAAGTATCCAGTCTTGAGTTTGTAAGAGATATCATTACTACAGTACCAACCTCTGCCAATGTAAAGTCTTATGCTAATATTGTGCGGGACAAGGCAGTCTTAAGGCGCCTCATTAAAGTCAACGAAGAGATTGCCAATACCTGTTATGCGGGAAAAGAGTCCTTAGAGACCATTATGGCAACCACAGAGAAGACCATTTTCGATCTTCTTCAGAACAGGAATTCCGGTGAATTTGTACCCATTCGTCAGGTTGCCATGAATGTGTTAGAAAAGATTGAAGAAGCGTCAAAGAATCAGGGAACTGTTACGGGTATTCCAACCGGATTTATTGATCTTGATTATAAGACTTCCGGCTTACAGCCTTCCGATTTTGTGCTCATTGCCGCCCGTCCCTCTATGGGTAAGACGGCATTTGTATTGAATCTGGTAGATCATATCGCAGTAAGAAAAGGTCTGCCAGCCATGGTTTTCAGCCTGGAGATGTCAAAGGAACAGCTTGTAAACCGTATGTTAGCAATGGAGTCCAACGTAGATTCCCAGAAGCTTCGAACCGGAACCCTGTCTGATACAGACTGGGATGCAGTGGTAGAAGGAATTGGAGTGATCGGCAATTCAAAGCTGATTATTGACGATACGCCCGGTATTTCTATTATGGAGCTTCGCTCTAAATGCCGGAAGATGAAGTTGGAATACGGTCTTAACGTGGTGATCATTGACTATTTACAGCTCATGAGCGGAAGCGGAAAAGGCGGAGAGAACCGTCAGCAGGAGATCTCCGAGATATCAAGGTCCTTAAAAGCCCTTGCAAGAGAACTCAATGCCCCTGTAATCGCCTTATCCCAGCTAAGTCGTGCCTGCGAGACAAGACCTGACCATCGCCCCATGTTGTCCGATTTGAGGGAATCAGGAGCCATTGAGCAGGATGCCGACGTAGTTATGTTCTTATATCGTGATGATTATTATAACAAAGATACAGACATGCCCAACATTGCAGAAGTCATTATTGCCAAACAGAGAAACGGCCCCATAGGAACCGTCAATCTGGTCTGGAGACCGGAGTATACGAAGTTTGCAAATATGGCACGGCAATGAGCAGGATAGAAATAAAAGCAGGCCAGCGGCAAAAAACGAATCCATTTGTTTTTTGCCGCTGGCCTGCTTTTATCTCATGGTCCTCTTTTTTAAGTCCATCTTATCTCATGGTCCTCCCTCCCTCAAGCCCCCCCATTCAAACTTTCTCTCACCATCCTAAAAAAAATTCCATTTTCCATTCATAATCTGTATCAGACCAGCATAAGATATAAATAGTAAGGTTATGAAATTAAACGAACCAAAGGAGAGGATATAGCTATGGCTGAGATACATTACTTAATATCGGATGCATCGAGAAAGGTCGATGTGGAATCCCATGTCCTTCGATACTGGGAGGACGAGCTTCAATTAGACATTCCCAGAAATGAGATGGGACATCGGTATTACACCGAGGCACACATCCGTTTATTCAAGCAGATTAAGGACTTGAAGGAAAAGGGATATCAGTTAAAAGCCATTAAAACAGCGCTTGATAAGGTAATTGAGAACAGCGAAGACCCTATCATCCCCGATGACTTACTGGAAGGTGAAATTACCCAGGAACTAAAAGAGGGGGGATTGTCTGGTCAGGAGGGCGAAACGGGCCTGGACATACATAATACAGCGCAGGTTTCCATTGCTCAGGAGAAGATGGAACAGTTTCAGGAAATTATGAATCACATCATTGGACGGGCTTTAGAGGTAAACAATGAGCAGTTGAGCCAGGATGTGAGTTGTCTTGTGAATGATAAGGTCATTAAGGAAATGCAGTACTTAATGAACTTAAAAGAAGAAAAAGAGGAAGAGCGCTATAAACAGTTGGACGAGCTTATGAGAACCTATCAAAAGGACAATAAAGGCCGTGCAGAAGCAGCTGCTTCCAAAATTCCATTTTTTAACCGCAAGAAAAAATTCGGGAGAAATGGAAAAAAGTTATAATCACACACTACTTTCAGATAAAAAGCAGATAACCCTGCACAGGCAAAAAAATCCGCAGTTGCCACTGAAAGTGAAAACTGCGGATTTTGTTCAAATCATTGATTTTCTGCAGGCATTTACAAAATTCTGAAATATTCCATATGCTGCTTCATCTTTTTCCCATAGATATTCCGGATGCCACTGGACTCCAAGAAAAAAGGGGTAACCAGGCATTTCCAGAGCTTCCGTCAGATGATCTGGAGAATAAGCAGTCGCCACCAGATCAGGAGCAAGGTCCTTTACTGCCTGATGGTGCATGCTGTTTACCTCTAAGGTCTGTTTCCCTGCAATCTTTGATAAAAGGCTTCCAGCGGTCAATGTGACGGTGTGGCTGGGGATCTGATAGCGGAATGGCTGGGTGTGGGCTATGGGAAAGTCCTGCCTGATCTGTGAAGGGATATCCTGCCAGATCGTTCCTCCCAGTGCAATATTAAGAATCTGAATTCCCCGGCAGATTCCAAGAATCGGTTTTTTAAGGTCCAGTATTAAGGGAAGCAGAGAAAGTTCCATCTCATCCCTCTCGTAAGATACGTTCCCACAGTGTGCCTGTGTTTCCTCTCCAAATAAAAAAGGGTGTACATCAGGACCTCCTGCAAATAAGAAGCCATCCAGTTCCTTGGCAAGCTGTTCTAAATCTTCTTTGGAAGCTTCTAAAGGCATGACCACAGGAATCGCTCCTGCGGCTTTTAGTGCCCTTAAATAAGTAGGACGCATTTTGATATCATGATTATCCGTATCATGATAGGGAGTCAGACCAATGAGAGGTTTTCTCATAGTAGAATCATCCTTTCTTAGATCGTGGCAAACGTTTTATGATAAAACAAAATACCTCTTCCTTACGGAAGAGGTATTTATGTATTCTTAATTAAGCTTCGGAAATAGCTCCTGTTGGGCATACACCTTCACAAGCGCCACAATCGATACAGGAATCTGCATCAATAACAAACTGGGAATCACCCTGGCTGATTGCACTTACTGGGCATTCGCCTTCGCATGTTCCGCAACTAACACAAGCATCACTAATAACACGTGCCATGATAAATTACCTCCTTATATTCTATACATTTTTCTATATTTTATACTATTAATAAAAATTAATCAAGTAGAAAACACTGCATTTCATGTATAATTTTAGGAGCAAGGCGGGTTAGGAATGCCTAATCGTGAGTCTCTGATTCCGCTTAGAATGACTTTCTTTGCGGTAATGGCGCCTTCTTTCTCCATAGGAGGGACATCTTTAAGCGGATAGTCCATTCCAAGGCTTTCATACTTCACCTTACCCATGTCATGATAGGGAAGGACATCCAGAGCCTTTACATTCTTTAATTCGCCGATAAAACGTCCGAGACGGTATAAATCAGGCTCGTAATCGGTCAGTCCTGGAACCACAACATGGCGGACCCAGACAGGAACAGACAGCTCGTCTAAGTATCTGGCGAAGTCTAAGATGTTCTCATTGGACTGACCTGTCAGAGGTCTGTGCTTTTTGTCATCAATGTGTTTGAGATCAAGCATGACAAGACTGGTAGCCTTTAAAAGCCTCTCCATTTTAGCAAGGAGTTCCTTGTCGTCTCGCCGGAATGTAATTCCTGAGGTGTCCAGACAGGTATGAATGTCTTTCTTTCTTGCTGCTTCAAAAAGTTCAGTTACAAACTCAAGCTGCATCAGAGGCTCACCGCCTGTGGCTGTTAAGCCGCCGCCCCGGTAAAAGTGCCGGGACGACTCATATTGTCTTAAAATTTCCTCAACTGTCATTTCTGTACCGCCAGCCATCTTCCAGGTATCCGGATTGTGGCAGTACTGGCAACGCATGGGGCAGCCCTGGAAAAAAACTACCATGCGTACCCCTGGTCCGTCAACGGTACCAAAACTTTCAATGGAATGGATACGTCCTGTCATGATTGATTCGCCTTCTTTGCTTTTGTTTACATATTGTTGTGGAACGTACGGGAGATTACTTCATCCTGCTGTTCCTTTGTCAGTTTAATAAAGTTAACGGCATAACCGGAAACACGTACAGTAAGCTGAGGATAGTTCTCTGGATGCTGCTGTGCGTCTAAAAGAGTTTCACGGGTGAAGACATTGACATTTAAGTGATGTCCGCCTTCTGCTACATAACCGTCTAATAAGTTTACAAGATTGTCAATCTGAGCTGTACTGATATTTGCCATAGTAGGTTCCTCCTTATGTGATTGTTGCACGTTAGTTAATCTTCTCCATCAAGACCCAGGAACAGAGTCGGCACCTTACATGCCTGATCTCCGTCTGCGCAGTCAGTGGAATTTAGTGTAGTTACTGTTTTTGCCATTGTTTTATCGGCATTTATGGTACCGTCTCCGGCAACACGAATGTTCATATGTCCACCGTTTCCTGCCATGAAATCATCAAGCATGGAGACAATATCATCAATTTGTTTTTCTTTCGGATCTGCCATAACAGCCACTCCTTATTTCTGGTCTTCGTTTAAAGCCAGCTCTAAATCAACCTCTAAGTCTCCTGTGAAAATCTGATCTTCCTTACCAAGAGCACCTGGAACAATGGAGAAGGTATTGGAAATTCCATCCTGTGCATCTTTAAATGGAAGTTTTGCAACGGATGCCAAAGATGCAACAGCACCATGAGAATCTCTGTGGTGCATTGGATTTGCACCAGGTGCAAATGCGTCGCCCTTCTTACGTCCGTCAGGAGTTGCTCCTGTGTTCTTACCATATACTACGTTTGAAGTAATTGTCAAGATGGAGGTTGTAGGAATACCGTTCCGATAGGTGTGGTTTTCCTTTACATAAGTTAAAAATGTGTGAACCAGATCGTGGGCAATCTGATCAACCAGATCATCGTTGTTGCCGTATTTTGGGAAGTCACCTTCTATTTCATAGTCAGTAACAATTCCATTCTCATCACGGATTGTCTTTACCTTTGCGTATTTAATAGCGGAAAGGGAGTCTGCCACAACGGAAAGTCCAGCGATACCGGTTGCAAACCAACGGGTTACTTCTTTATCATGAAGAGCCATCTGAATGCGCTCATAGCTGTATTTATCATGCATGTAGTGAATGATGTTTAAAGCGTTTACATAAACAGATGCAAGCCATTTCATCATCTGCTTGTAGGAATCCATAACCTCATCATAGTCCAGATATTCGGAAGTGATGGGGCGGAATTTTGGTCCAATCTGTTTCTTTGTGATCTCATCTACACCGCCGTTGATTGCATATAAGAGACATTTTGCAAGGTTGGCACGGGCTCCGAAGAACTGCATTTCTTTACCGACTCTCATAGAAGATACACAGCAGGCAATGGCATAATCATCACCGTGGGTAACTCTCATCAGATCATCGTTCTCATACTGAATGGAAGAGGACTGAATGGAGGTTTTTGCACAGAAGCGTTTGAAGTTTTCTGGAAGTCTGGTGGACCAGAGAACAGTTAAGTTTGGCTCTGGAGCAGTTCCAAGGTTATTTAAAGTATGAAGGTAACGGAAGGACATTTTTGATACCAGATGACGTCCGTCAATGCCAACACCACCGATGGATTCTGTAACCCAGGTAGGATCTCCGGAGAATAAATCATTGTATTCTGGAGTACGGGCAAATTTCACCAGACGAAGTTTCATAACAAAGTGATCTACAAATTCCTGAATTTGTTCTTCGGTAAAGGTTCCTTCTGCCAGATCTCTTTCTGCGTAGATATCAATAAAGGTTGAAGTACGTCCTAAGGACATTGCAGCACCATTCTGATCCTTAACAGCAGCTAAGTAACCCAGATAAGTCCACTGGATTGCTTCCTGAACGTTTGTTGCTGGTTTGGAGATATCATAACCGTAGATTGCACCCAGTTTCTTTAAATCTTTCAGTGCACGGATCTGCTCGGAAAGTTCTTCTCTGTCACGGATCACCTCTTCTGTCATAATGCTTGGAGTGGAATTTTTCTGATTTTCTTTATCTTCAATCAGACGGTCAATTCCATAAAGAGCTACACGGCGGTAGTCACCGATGATACGTCCGCGGCCATATGCGTCTGGAAGTCCTGTAATAATATGGCTGGAACGGCAGTCACGCATTTCCTGTGTATAAGCATCAAATACACCGGCGTTGTGTGTCTTTCTATGAGTGGTAAAGAATTCCTTGATTTCAGGATCAAGGGTGTATCCATTGTCTGCACAGGCTTTTTCAGCCATACGGACTCCGCCATAAGGCTGAAGAGAACGCTTAAAAGGCTTATCCGTCTGGAATCCTGTAATTGTTTCTTTTTCTTTATCTAAATATCCTGGTCCGTGAGAAGTAAGGGTGGAAACAGTCTTTGTATCCATATCCAATACACCGCCAGCTTCTCTTTCTTTCTTTGATAATTCAAGAACCTGTGCCCAAAGCTCATTGGTTGCTTTTGTAGGACCAGCCAGGAAAGAATCGTCGCCGTCATAAGGAGTGTAGTTCTTCTGGATAAAATCTCTGACGTTGACTTCGCGTTCCCAGGCACCGCCGTTAAAAGCTCTCCATTCTTGGTTCATAGTATTGTACCTCCATAGAAATTCATTTTATAAGTATAATTGATAAACAAGTGTCGGCAAAGATTATAATTCCTACAATCTTTGTATGAATACATTATATATGAATACTGTATACAATGTCAATCCTTCTTATTGAGAAAAATTTATAAAAAGGCCTTTTAAGGATAATTATTTACCTATTGAAAAAAAGATAGAAAAGTATTATATTAGAAAGAAGATATGTACAACGTTTAAGGAGGTATACAAGATGCAGATCGAAAAAGATATGTTAATCGGTTCTTTGCTTCAGGTTGATGACTGTATTGCACCGATTTTAATGCGTGCAGGAATGCACTGCCTTGGCTGTCCGTCATCTCAGGGCGAGTCTTTAGAAGAAGCCTGTATGGTTCATGGAATAGACTGTAATGTTTTAGTTTCCCAGATCAATGAAGTGTTAGCAGACAGATAGTCCGATGATTTTTAAGGAGGCGGTCCGTAGGACCTGCCTCCTATTTTTCATTTTATAGAAAAATTTGGCGGAAAGAAAAAAATAGTTGCGTATGCAACTACTTTGTGATATGCTATTTTTCATCACTTATTAAAAGGAATAAGATAGAACTGGAGGTGGGATACATGGGCCGACAGAGGGAAATCGGGAAAAACATCTCGATCATCCAGAGGCTTAAGAACATATATTATGGAAATGAATTATCTTCTTATCAAATAGGCTGTGGACAACAGTTTTTTTTATTGCAGATTTTTAAAAATCCGGGAATGAGTCTGCAGGAACTGGCATCCTTTGGCCATTTTGATAAGGCGACTGCCACCCGTGCGGTCAAAAAGCTGGAAGAGCAGGGGTATGTTATAACAAAAACTGAAGTTAGTGACCGCAGGGTCCGTAAGATTTATATTACGGAAAAAGCAGAACCAGTAGTAGAGAAGACATGGGTGTGTGTAGAAGACTGGGAGAATATTATATTGGAGGGATTTACAAAAGAAGAACGTGATGATGCGGAGCAGATTCTAAAAAGAATGGCAGATAATGCCCGCAATCATATGATTGGACGCAAAGGAAAGGATTAACAAAAGTTATGGAACAAAAAATGATAAAACAAGGGGAGAATCCCTTGGGCTATAAACCAGTCGGAACGCTTTTGCTGCAGTTTGCCATGCCGGCAATTGTCTCTATGTTGGTGAATTCAATTTATAATATTGTTGACCAGATTTTCATAGGACAGGGAATCGGTTATCTGGGAAATGCAGCAACTACCATTGCATTTCCCATTGTCACCATTGTCTTGGCACTTTCTACTTTACTGGGTGCAGGCGGAAGTGCATTTGCAGCGATCAAGCTGGGAGAGAAAAGGGAGAAGGAGGCAGAAAAGGCACTTGGAACAGTATTTATGCTGACTCTTATTTTCAGTGCTGTGGTAATGATTTTGGGATTTCTGTTTCTGGACCCGATGTTAAAGCTGTTTGGAGCTACAGAAAACACCATGGAGTATGCAAGACAGTACACTTCTATCATGTTGCTTGGTACTCCATTTAATATGGCTGCAGTTGTTTTGAGCAATATGGCAAGAACTGATGGAAGTCCTGCATTGTCCATGTATGCCATTATTGTTGGAGCAATTTTAAATACAATTTTAAATCCTATCTACATCTTTGTACTGGACTGGGGAGTACGTGGTTCTGCAATTGCAACCATAACTTCTCAGTTTATATCAGCCGCATTTCTGATCCTATATTTTGTCCGCAAGGGAAAAAATATGAGATTTAAAAGAGTGAATATGCGTGTGAATCTTGAGATTTTTCGTTCTGCGGTACCTCTGGGACTTTCCAGCGGAATCACCCAGGTGGCAGCTACGATTTTACAGGTTATTATGAATAATTCCCTGGTTTATTACGGAAATCATTCAGAAGTAGGCGGGGATGTGGCATTAAGTGCCATGGGCATTGTAAGTAAAATCAGCATGACCCTTGTATCCATCTGCATTGGTGTGGGAATCGGTTCCCAGCCAATTCTTGGATTTAATAAAGGTGCCAATCAGCCAAAGAGAGTAAGAAAGACGTTTCTCCTTGCCGCATTTGCATCTACGATGGTTTCTGTGGTAGGATGGGGTGCCTGCCAGTTATTCCCGGGACCGATTCTAAGTATGTTTGGCACTCAGGACGGTGAGTTCACATTTTTTGCAATTCGCTGTTTGAAAATTTATATGCTTGGTATCTTTACAGCAGGATTTCAAGTAGTTGTAACCAGCTATTTTCAGTCTACAGGTCAGCCCCTGAAGGCATCTGTTCTGTCTATGCTGCGCCAGTTACTGCTTCTGATTCCCCTGATTTTACTTCTGCCTCTCCGCTATGGTCTGCAAGGAATTCTGTATGCGGGACCGGTTGCAGATGTTGCATCGGCAATAATTGTCAGTCAGTTTGTGATATTTGAATTGAAAAAGCTTAATAAAATCTGTAAAGATTCTTAATGCCGTAAAGGCAGGAAAGGGGAGTTTTAGACCATGAGTTTAAAAGTGAAAATGTCTGGATTTTTTGCCAGGACAGGCAAGGCAGACAGGAAAATGGCGCTTGATTTAGAACATCCAAAGCGAGGAAGCACGGCACTGGATCTTATGAATTTTTCAAAAAAGGTCCGGGTTAAGACCTGGAATATAAATGGTTTTTATGGAGTTACAGTAAATGGAAGCTATCCGAAGAATTCCCATATTCTTATGCTTCCTGGCGGTGCATATACCCTGGAACCTTCTGAGAGAATCCGGCAGATTGCAGAGCTGTTTGCTTTGGAAGAACAGATGCGGGTATCCGTTTTCCAATATCCCCTTTCACCGGAATACACGGCACTAACGGCTCACCAGTGTCTGGTTCAGGCATATACCAGATTGGTTTTGGAGTATCCCGAGGATCAGTTTTATCTGTTCGGAGATTTCTCGGGAGGAGGACTTGCACTTTCCTTTTTGCAGGAGCTGCGGGATATGGGGACTTTGCCAATGCCGAAAAGGACAGCAGTTGTGTCCCCCTGGCTGGATATAACTTTAAGTAATCCTAAGATTAAGATTGCTCAGAAGACGGATTATATCTTACCGTTAGAAGAATTAAGGGTAGCAGGAAAACGGTATTGCGGCACGTTAGAAGAAGACAATCCCTTTGTTTCCCCGATTCATGGAGATTGGAACCATCTGGGTCCTATTCTGATTTTTTCCGGTACAGAAGAGATACTGACACCGGATTGTGAATTGTTAGCAGAGAAAGCAAGCAAACTGGAAGAAACTGAAATCATCTACAAAAAAGGAGCCGGTATGTTTCACAACTGGATTATGGTTCCGTGTAAGGAAACAGATGCGACTCTGGAGCTGATTTCCCTGTTTTTTAAAGGGGAAGAGAATAACTTTTAAAATAAGGTTCGGACCTCCGTTAAGAGATCCGAACCTTATTTTGATCTGTGATGAAGTAATATGAAAACAAAGGAACGAATTAAAGTTTGGAGAGAGACTGAAGGGCATGACCTTCAATCAGGACCTCGTAATGTTCCCTGTAGTACGCCTCAGAAGCGTAATCCTGACGGATCTTGGAGCCATATTCTGCAAGCAGGTTGCAGACACGGCTGAAATTAAGCTTTTTGTCAGGGGTGTTACGAATTACCAGATAGTATTGTCTGGTATTCGGCTTTTTATATAATGTATTTTCGCCATCGTAAACCTGTCCAATGGTCTTGGCGGCATCAGAGATCTGATCTAAACTTTGAAAACAATAAATTCTTACGGAGGAAGCACTGGCAGATTCTTTTGCTGTCTCTTCTTCCATATCGTCTTTTTTATCAATTCCCAACAGGCTGAGCAGACCATCAGCACCTTCTAACAATTCGCTGGCAAGTTCCCCAGGAACAGTATTAAAGTCATCATCCGTCGAGGGAGAAAACTTAGCAAACCTTGTATCCAGTTCTTCCGGATCTTCAATCTTTGTAATGACTAACATAACGCTTTCATTAGATAACGGAATTGCTTCTACCATAAGAGGAATGTCTTCTGCTTCAAATCCCACTTCATTAGAGGCTTTTTGAATCATCTCGCGGAACAGGTTGCGGGCTTTTTCACTGCCGTAAGCAAGCTCGCCTAAATTAAGGTTGCGGACACTTAGATCAAAGCTGGTAAGCGTACAACGGATCTGATTTTCATTGATACGTTCTATCTTCATAGGATCACTTCCTGTTCTTTTAAAAATTGTTCTAAAAAATAGTGAATGAATATTACATACTTTCTCAACATAACTATACTATATAATATAGCAAAAAGGCAATTACTATGTGAAAAAGTTTATA
>NZ_SULJ01000010.1:35391-36310 GCF_007115105.1 Clostridium sp. HBUAS56010 | reverse complement strand
AATTTAAGGTTTATATGCAAAAAACCGGGTATCCTATTTTATTACTGGGATTTTCCGGTTTTGTTTTTGTGCATGATACGAATATGATACTATTTCCTGTAATTTCTCTACAACTTCGATGTGGCGGTTTGGATATAAATGGCCATATACGTTGTTTACCATATCTACAGTATCACCAATTCGTTCAGCAATAAGAAGGGGAGAAAATCCCATATCAAGTCCTCAATAATGAGGGTTCAACATGACGTAGAACGGGATCACAGATTGAGACTCCTATCGTTCGTCTCTGTGACGAGCGCAATACAGTATTGGTTAATGGCCGGAGGTTTTCGACCTTCATGTCGAAAAGTGTATTTTACTCTTAACGTTTGCAGTGGTAGCAACCCCAAAATTAGCTTGGTCATAGCGAATAAATATTGTGCACTTTGGAAATGTATGGTAAGATATTTCGAGGAGTAACCGAATACAGGGTGGAACCTTCCAGCTTTTATGTCTTTACGTCGTAACGAGATGGGAGGTGGTGCGGGATATGTTTTCATTTGCAGACGTGCTTTTATTTGCAACTTTTATCTTGGCATTGCTGACTTACATAGATAAGTTAAAAAAATAGCCTACCCTGCAGCGAACAGGATAGGCGGTGTCCATTAGGACATTTTGCTTTGTCTGGGAGCTTCCACCTTGTGTGGCGGTTGCTCTTTTGTAATTCAAATATACCATTAGTGCGTTGTGTTGTCAACGATTTTGGTTTATATAATCCTTGTTAAAATATAAGCAGGTATCCGGTAATCTGGGCCTGCCTTTATGATACTAAAATGATACTGCTATTTTTAGCAAGGGTAGCAAAACAAACGGTTGTTCTTGCTTTTTCGACGAAATTACAAGGAAAATCAACCATATCACAAGAGACAATCCCCCATCT
>NZ_SULJ01000010.1:19102-35312 GCF_007115105.1 Clostridium sp. HBUAS56010 | reverse complement strand
AATTTAAGGTTTATATGCAAAAAACCGGGTATCCTATTTTATTACTGGGATTTTCCGGTTTTGTTTTTGTGCATGATACGAATATAATACTATTTCCTGTGATTTATTAGAAAAGACAGGCATAGTGATCTTTTGATGCCTGTACCATCTGGAATAGAAAATAGCCACAAAAACAATTGCACACAGAAATGGTATATGTTACCATAATAGTATGGAGCAATCGTGTCACTGCAAGGGCGTTGGCCTTCCATCATTACATAGATGGGAGGTGGTGCGGATGAAATATGACTTTAAAGACCTGATGGCCTTTGGTATGTTCATAATCGCATTACTTACCTTTATTTTCGTAAATTGTAAGTAGCGTTTTTCTATAAAGTCCTGGAAACAGGCATAGAAAACCACCCTTGTAAAACATTGGCGTGTTTGAGGGTGGATTTCTATCTTCTAATAGGCCAACCCCTTGTATTGGGGCGGTTGTTTCTTTAATATTATTCTAATACATAAGTACTCTATTTGCAAGTAAAAGTGACATCAATTTGTTGTCATTATGATACTAAAATGGTACTGCTATTTTACTGTATTTCAACTTTTTTATTTCTTCCGGTAATGAGACAGATGTTTCATTGGTGTTAAAAAATAAAAAACCAGTTGATAAAAAATAAAAAATCAATTAAAATACGTTTCAAGAGATGATATTGGACAGACGAGAAGGAGGTGGCAGGAATAAGCACCGTTCTGTTTGGCAAATATCAGATATGCGGCATCTTGGGAACCGGTCGGGCAGGTACAGTTTTTCTGGCGGTTCATCTTGAGCTTGAGGAATACCGGGCAATTAAGCGGGTAGCCAAAAGCTTTCTCAATTATGATCATTTCAGAAAGGAAGCACTTATTCTAAAGGAGCTTCGACATCCCGGAATCCCCATTATTTATGACGTAGAAGAAGACGAATCTTATAGTTATTTAATCGAAGAGTATCTGGAAGGAGAATCTTTATTTGACCTAGTTAAAAGAAAAGGTCATTTGTCTAAAGAACTGACCATATTCTATGGAATTCAGTTGACAAACATCATTCATTACCTGCATTCTGCAGGACCAGACCCCATTTTGCATTTGGATTTACAGCCTAAGAATCTTTTGTTGTGCCATGATACTATAAAACTGATTGACTTTGGTTTGGCAGCATCCCTTGAAGATGCCAATGTACCAGGAGAACGGTATGGAACTGTGGGATGTGCAGCACCGGAACAATATAAAAAAGACCAAGTCCTGGATGAAAGAACAGACCTCTATGCCATTGGTGCGATCCTCCATTATTTATACTCAGGAAGATTTCCAGGACAATCCCATACAGGCGGTTCTCTACGGGATACCGATCTGTCCGGGATTATCAACCGGTGTATCAAAGAAGAAAAGGAAGAACGTTTTTTGTCTGCACAGGAGCTGGGAGAACGGCTGTTACAGCTTAAGAACATGGGAACGGCTGCAAAAGACTGTCTGCAATCATCATCTCTTACCATTGCTCTCTTCGGGAGCAAGTCTGGAGCAGGTACGACTCATATTGGAGTCGGACTGTCTGTCTATCTTAAAAATCAAGGATTTCCCAATGTATTTGAAGAAAAAAATGATTCCGGAATGGAAAAGAATCTCTTAGGACCTGGAACCGGAAAAAGGGACCAGTACGGTCTGTTACGCTTTGGCGACCTGGTGTTTAAGCCTTACTACGGACCGGGAGTAAAGTTGAAAAAATCTCCGGTTTCCATAAAGATCCAGGATTATGGAAAGCAGTCTGACCAGGTATTTCTGGAAGAGCCGGATGTTATGATTCTGGTCTGTGATGTCAGTCCATGGAGTTGGCGGGAAGCAGAGCAGGCGGCTTGTGAGATTGTACAAAAGGGAGTGCCTTATGCCATTGTTTATAATCATACAATTCCTGGAACGAGAATCAGTCTGCCGAAAGGAGTGGTGGTTTCCCGTTGCTATCGCGCACCCCATTACCCCAATCCATTTTCCGCAGATCGGGAAGTAAAAGCTTTTTATCGTGCTTTATCAAGCAGAATTTTAGAGGAAAGGAGTCACAATGAAACAAGATTTTCGAAAATAAAAAATCAGATTAAGACTTTGGGATCTGCAGCTAGATGGAATTGGGCAAAATTAAAGAAAAGGACGGGAAGACATGATTGAAACCATAAGATCATTGCTGTCTTTTAGAAAAAGTCAGAAGAAACCAGAGACCCAGGAGATGATTGGTATCATAGGCACGGGAAGAAGTGTAGGAGTAACCCATTTTTCCATTATGACTGCAGGGTATTTAAGCGGAGTGCTGAGACGGCGGTGTGCTGTTTTAGAATGGAATAACCATGGAGATTTTGACAGAATGGCAAAGATATGCACTGGCGACTCCAGTCAACCCAACGGTTTTCAGATATTGGAAGCAGATTATTATGGACAGGCGGGGATTCATACACTTTTAATGTGCAAAAAGTCCGGTTTCCAGACAGTGATTGTGGATTATGGTACGGTTGTGGAGGGAAGTCTGGATGAGTTTTTAAGGTGTGACAGGCAGTTTGTTCTGGGCAGTTTCAGTGAGTGGCAGATAGAAGCGTTTCTGGAGTTTGAAAGAACAGGCAGGAGTATGGGAAGAAGCTGGGAGACTTTTATTTCCTTTGGAAGTGAAGAGACCAGAAAAAATATAGAAAGAAGACTCAATTGCCAGATCAGGAGAATTCCAGTTTCAGTAGATGCTTTTGCTGTTACAGAAGAACTGTTTGGTTTTTATCAGAAGCTATTTTAAGGCAAGGGAGAGGATTATGTCACGAAATATCCTTGTGGTCTTTTTCCTGGCTGTAATACAAAAATAAAAGAATTGATACAGGGGAGATACAGATGAAAAAAGACAATTCCAGAATTACGGCAGAAGGCATAAAAGAAGAACAATATCTAAAAGGACTTAAAAGATACCAGAACCAGGGCGTTTCCATTCTTATTGATGGAAAAGAACTGCCTGAAGAGGACTGGAGTAAAATATTTGAAGTAAGGGAGGATGATAGTTTTTATATGGCAGACTATATTCCGGACGAAAAGACCGGGAAGCTGCAGGAGATAAGATTTGACCGGATTTATAACCGCTGATGTATTTTGTCAGCATGAGTGGTGTATCGTTGGATACCATCTTCAGCCAAAATGGACCAGAATGATACACAGGGAGGGATAAGGGGAGTTTTAACGTAATGAAAATGTAAATTTCAAACTTTCAGAAGTATGATATAATCAATAGCAAAATCTATAACATTAGAAAATCATACCATCCAATAGCAGGAGGAAAGCAGATGAAGAGGAAAACTGTGCCGTTTTTCGCAGTATTGGGATTGATTTTGTTTGTAGCTGCAGGATACTTTGGTATCAGGTTTATGGAACGCTATATCCCAAGTGATGAACAGGCCGATATGACAGAACTGCTGGGAGTAAAAGAGAATGAAGTAGCTCTTTATTTAAATGAAGAACTGCAGGAATCAAAAGGGATATTCGTAGAAGACCAGACTTATCTTCCAATTGAATGGGTTAACAGCCGGCTGAATGAACGGTTTTACTGGGATAGTAAGGAGAAGCTTCTTGTGTATGCACTGCCGGATTCCATTGTGTATGCGGATCAAACCACTATGGGAACCAAAGGGAAGCCATTGATCTGGGTGGATCAGAACGGAGTTTATCTGTCGGCAGGTCTGGTGGCTAACTATACCGATATTCGTATAGCTGCCTATGATGGTGCCAGGAATAAACGAATGCTTATTAACAGCCAATGGCAGGAAGAAAACAAAGCACAGGTTAGAAAAAACTCCAATTTAAGAGTAAAAGGTGGAGTCAAAAGCCCCATTATAACCTGGATTGCAAAAGGAAAAAAGGTAACTGTCCTGGAGTCTATGAAGAGGTGGGATAAGGTGCGCACAGAGGATGGGTTTGTGGGATATGTAGAGCATCGGAACCTGACTCCTGTAAACAGCGAGACGCCTGTCAGTACCTTTGAAGCCCCGGTTTATAAAAATAGTTCCATGGATGATCCGGTGGTTCTTGGCTGGCATCAGATGACCACAAGAGATGGGAATCAAACATTTGATAAGATCGTTGCCAATACAAAAGGGTTAAATGTGATCTCACCTACCTGGTATGAACTGACAGATAATGAAGGGAATTACCGTTCTCTGGCAGATTCAGATTATGTGAAAAAAGCCCATGACAAGGGGATAAAGGTATGGGCACTGCTGAATAATTTCAGCAAGGATGTTAATACAGAGGTTCTGCTGTCCAGAACATCAACCCGGAGAAAGTTAATAGAGTCTCTTGTTGCGGAAACAAAGAAATATAAGATTGACGGAATCAATCTGGATTTTGAAGGAATTAAAGAGGAAGCAGGCGTTCATTACATACAGTTTATCCGGGAACTGTCCATCTCCTGCCGTGAGGAAGGAATTGTGCTGTCAGTAGATAATTATGTTCCGCAGCCTGGCAATCAGTTCTATAACCGGAGAGAGCAGGGAATTGTGGCTGATTATGTAATTGTTATGGGCTATGATGAGCACTATGCAGGAGGAGACGCTGGTTCTGTAGCCTCTATTGCATATGTAGAGAATGGGATTAAGGATACACTTTTGGAAGTCCCAAAGGAAAAGGTTATTCAGGCGATTCCCTTTTACACCAGAGTGTGGACAGAGGACGGAGATGGGAAGACCACCTCTTCTTCTCTGGGTATCGTAAAAGCCAAAGAGTGGGTGAGTACCAATCAGGTGGAACTTGAATGGCTGGAAGCGTATGGACAGTATTATGGAGAACTGGAGACAGACGAAGGTCTCAAAAAAATATGGATGGAGGAAGAACGTTCCATAGGCATTAAGATGGATAAGGTTAAGAAGTATGATCTGGCAGGCGTAGCCTGTTGGAAACTGGGATTTGAGCCAGAAGATATCTGGAAAGAAGTTTCGTTGAAAAAATAATAAACAAGCTTGAACTAGTTCTTTTTTATTTCACTTAAAGATATAATTCAATAAGAATGAGTGTCAGGTAGAAACTGTGAAATTAAAAAGATGGGAACCGTTTATGGCGGTAATTTTGCTGGTACTGGTTTATGTCATATCAAGCCATGCTGGTAAGATGACGGCGGGAGTCAGTGTAAAAGCTGGAAAAGACAAACCAGTCGTGGTACTCGATGCCGGGCATGGTGGAAATGATCCGGGGAAGATCGGAATTGATGGAACACTAGAAAAGGATATCAATTTACAGATCACCAACCGGCTGAAAAAATATTTGGAAGCTTCGGATGTGGAAGTGGTTCTGACCAGAAAAAATGACAATGGATTATATACGGACCGGGACAGCAGAAAGAAGATGGCGGATATGACAAAGCGATGTGAGATTATTAACGATGCCAATCCTGCTCTGACTGTCAGCATTCATCAGAATAGTTACCATCAGGAGGAGATTTCGGGAGGACAGGTATTTTATTATAAAAAATCCGATAAAGGAAAGCGATTGGCAGAGATTATACAGGAGCGGTTTGATTATGTACTGGGAGAGAAGAATACCAGGCTGGCAAAGCCCAATGATAATTATTACCTGCTCCTTCATGTAAAATCCCCCATTGTAATCGTTGAATGTGGTTTTTTAACAAACTGGAAAGAAGCTGCTTCACTAAATTCCGAAGAATACCAGGATCGTGTTGCATGGACCATTCACATGGGCATTATGGAATATTTAAATGGACGGTAGAAAATAAGAAAATTATAAAAAGAGGTATAAAGAGGAATGACATACTGATGTAGAACTGGATGTCACTCTCTTTATGCCTCTTTTTATTTACCTTATCTATGATTTCAACCAGGTTTTCTGATAAACCATTTTTTCATATATGCCAGGTTTCCTTTTCATATTCTAAAGAAGAAAAATTTTGTTTTTTCTGCAGATTTCTCTCATGTCATCTGGCCAGAGACTTGCCTGGACTTCTCCCACATGGGCACGGTCAAGTAAAAGCATGCAAAGACGGGATTGCCCGATGCCTCCTCCGATGGTGAAGGGAAGCTCGCCGTTTAAAAGCATTTTGTGGTAAGGAAGTTCCTTTCTATCTTCACAGCCGGCTTTTTTTAGCTGTGCAGCCAGAGAAGTTTCATCAACCCGGATTCCCATGCTGGATATCTCCAGGGCGCAGTTCAGTTGTTCAAACCAGAACAGAATATCTCCATTTAACTGCCAGTCGTCATAATCTGGCGCTCTGCCATCATGAGGTTCCCCGCTTTTTAATTTATCGCCAATCTTCATTAAAAAGACACAGCCATATTCTTTTGTAATTAAATTTTCCCGTTCTTTTGGGGTGTTTTGTGGGTAACGGTCTTCCAGTTCCTGTGAGGTGACAAAAGTAATGTCCTCGGGAAGACGTTTTACCGCCTCAGGATACTTGTACCATACTTCATGTTCCATATGCTTAATGATTTTAAATATGGTTTTTACCGTTTCCTTTAGAGTCTCCTCATTCCTTTGTTGTCTGGTAATCACTTTTTCCCAGTCCCATTGATCCACATAGCAGGAGTGTAAATTGTCAAATTCCTCGTCTCTGCGGATTGCATTCATATTGGTATATAGACCTTCACCAGGCTGAAATCCGTATTCATGAAGTGCCATTCGTTTCCATTTGGCAAGAGAATGGACCACTTCCATGGTCTCTCCTGGAATTCCGGCAAGGTCGAATTCAACCGGACGTTCTACTCCGTTTAAATTATCATTCAAACCGCTTTTTCTGTCTACGAACAGAGGAGCGGAGATTCTCTCCAGATTCATTTCCTTTCCCAGTTCTTTTTGAAATGTATCACGTATGTATTTAATCGCATCCTGGGTCTCCCGGACGGTCAGCCGGGGATCGTAGTTGTCTGGTATAATGAGTTTCAAGGTTTTTCCTCCAAAATAACATGTTTTTATCATGGTATCATTTTTACATGAAACCTGCAACCCTTGTTTACACTTTCCCATAGATGCAGACCTGTTTGCTTCCTGCAAAGAAGTTGCATGGCGACAGGGGCTGTGATATGATAAATGGAAGTGAAAAGGAGCAATGGAAGATGGAAACAGAACGAATTATTATAGAAGAAAATGATCATCTGGAA
This sequence comes from Clostridium sp. HBUAS56010, assembly GCF_007115105.1. Classification (GTDB taxonomy): domain Bacteria; phylum Bacillota; class Clostridia; order Lachnospirales; family Lachnospiraceae; genus Lacrimispora. The sequence goes on along the minus strand of NZ_SULJ01000010.1, from coordinate 28,170 downwards.
GAGCTGTTAAAAAAGCCTGCAGAGATATTAAAATATGGCGGTCTGGTTGCCTTTCCTACGGAAACGGTATACGGCTTAGGAGCCAATGCCCTGAATGAAGAAGCTGCGAAAAAGATATATGCAGCAAAGGGCAGACCCTCAGATAATCCCCTGATCGCCCACATTGCAGATTTTAAAGATCTGGATTCCCTGGTTTTAACAATATCAGAAACCGGGAGAAAGCTGATGAAAGCGTTCTGGCCTGGTCCTTTGACATTGATTTTTCCAAAGAGTGATCTGGTTCCTTACGGCACAACAGGTGGTCTTGATACGGTGGCAGTGCGCATGCCCTCCGATCCGGTGGCAAGTGCCCTGATCCGCCTGTCCGGAGTGCCCGTTGCAGCACCAAGTGCCAATACTTCCGGACGTCCAAGCCCTACAACGGCAGATCATGTGTGGCAGGATATGAATGGAAAGATTGAGATGATTGTAGATGGTGGTGCTGTAGGAATCGGTGTGGAATCCACCATCGTTGATGTATCCGAAGAAGAGCCAATGATTCTAAGACCGGGAGCCATTACCAGGGAGATGATTTCAGAGGTGCTTGGTCGGGAGATTTCACTTGACCCGGCGATTACTTCCGGTCCCATGAAAGCACAGACAAAACCCAAAGCGCCGGGAATGAAGTACAGACACTATGCGCCAAAAGCGGATTTAACACTGGTGGAAGGTGAGGAACAGGCAGTAATTAACACAATCAACAGGCTGGCAGAAGAAAAGATATCACAGGGATTTAAGGTGGGAATTATCTGCACGGAAGAGACAAAGGAGAATTATCCAGGCGGCATGATAAAGAGTATGGGAATAAGGGCAAAAGAAGAAACCATTGCCCATAATCTTTATGGGGTGCTGCGGGAGTTTGATGATCTGAATGCAGATTTTATTTTTTCCGAAAGTTTTTCCAAAGATCACCTGGGACAGGCAATCATGAACCGTCTTACGAAAGCTGCTGGTTATCATATAAGAAAAGCACAGGAGGATATTTTATGACTGGTAAACGAGAAGATTATATTACATGGGATGAATATTTTATGGGTGTTGCCGTACTTTCTGGTAAAAGATCCAAGGACCCCAGTACACAGGTAGGTGCCTGTATTGTGAGCGAAGATAATAAGATTCTGTCCATGGGCTATAATGGATTTCCTATCGGATGTTCTGATGATGAATTTCCATGGGACAGAGAGAATGAAGAAAATGATCCCTACAATTCCAAATATTTCTATTCCACCCATAGTGAATTAAATGCTATCCTTAATTATAGAGGCGGAAGTCTGGAAGGCTGTAAGTTGTATGTGACCTTATTTCCCTGCAATGAATGCGCAAAGGCAATTATTCAGGCAGGAATCAAGACCATTGTATACGGTTCGGACAAATATGCAGGAACGCCAGCGGTGAATGCGTCAAAGCGAATGTTAAATGCAGCAGGAGTCCGGCATTATCAGTATCAGCCCACGGGAAGAAAGATAGAGATAGAGGTTTAACATGAAATTTTTACTGGCGGCACTCAATGCCAAATACATCCACTCCAATCCTGGGATTTACAGCTTAAAAGCCTATGCGCAAGCCTATGTAAAAGAACCGGAGTTGAATGATGGAAGGTTTCAGATTGAAATTGGAGAATATACCATTAATAATCAGATGGATGACATTTTAAAGGATATTTATCTGAGAAAGCCCGATGCAGTGGGATTTTCCTGTTATATCTGGAATATGGCTTATGTTCTGGAACTGGTCCGGGACCTTCCAAAGATTCTTCCTCATGTGAAGATCTGGCTGGGAGGTCCTGAAGTGTCTTATGATGCAGCAAAGATTCTTCATCAGGAACCAGAGGTTTTTGGAATTATGATGGGAGAAGGCGAAGAGACTTTTAAAGAAGTCGTGCAATGCTATATAAAAGGAAACGATGAAGATTTTGCCCGAATTGCCGGTGTGGCAGTTAGGGACAACCGTGGTGTGCCGGCGGAAAATCCGTTAAAGGTGGGAGTGGATTTAAGCAAAATCCCATTTCTCTATGAGGATCTGGCTGGGTTTCAAAACCGGATTATTTATTATGAGAGCAGCAGAGGCTGTCCGTTTTCCTGCAGTTACTGTCTCTCTTCCATTGACAAATCCGTAAGGTTTAGGAATACGGATCTGGTATTAAAGGAATTGGATTTTTTCCTTCTTCATAAAGTTCCTCAAGTAAAATTTGTGGACAGGACCTTTAACTGCAATCATAAACATACCATGGCAATCTGGCGTCATCTCCTGGAGCATGACAATGGAGTGACTAATTTTCATTTTGAAATTTCTGCGGATTTGCTGACAGAGGAGGAGCTGGAGGTAATGTCCCGTATGAGACCAGGTCTTATCCAGCTTGAAATTGGCGTTCAAAGCACCAATTCCCATACCATCAGTGAGATAAAAAGAACCATGGATTTAGGTATTTTAAAAGGGATTGTTTCCAAGATTAACAGCTTTGGCAACATTCATCAGCACCTGGATTTAATTGCCGGACTCCCCTATGAGAATTATGTGAGTTTCCGGGATTCATTTAATCAGGTGTATGCCATGAAGCCGGAGCAGCTCCAGCTTGGTTTTTTAAAGGTTCTAAAAGGCTCTTATATGTATTTAAAAGCAGGAGAATACGGGATTAAATACAAAGAACAGGCGCCTTACGAGGTGTTGTCCACCAACTGGGTTTCTTATGGAGAGCTTTTGAAATTAAAGGGTCTTGAGGAAATGTTAGAAGTTTATGGCAACAGCGGTCAGTTCCGTACCGCAATGAAGGAACTTATAAAAGAATTTGAGTCTCCATTTGATATGTTTGAAGCACTTGCTGAATACTATGATAAACAGGAGCTTACGGGAGTCAGTCACAGCCGTATGGCACGTTATGAGATTTTAGAAGAATTTATCCGCCAGTTGGTGCCGGATCAACTGCCTCTGTATCAGGATCTTCTGGTATATGATCTGTATTTGAGGGAGAATTTAAAGAGCCGTCCGGCTTTCTCCGCAGACCAGGAGCCATACAAGGACAGGATACGGGAATTTTTTGCAGAAGAAGCAAAGACAGCTTCCTATTTAAAAGAAGGATATGAAGGATATGAACAAAGACAGCTTATGAAGATGGCTCATATAGAGGTTTTCCGGGATGAACGTGCCGTTTTGTTTGATTATAAGAAACGGGACCCATTGACTCATAATGCTGCTGTTTACGAGATAGGTATTTGGAGGAATCATGGCAAAGAGAGAGACAAAAGCAGAACAAAATGAGCGGGTAACAAAGGTGTTAGATGCCCTTGACCGGGAGTTTGGAACAGAATATGTATGCTATTTGAATCATGAGACGCCATGGCAGCTTTTGATTGCAGTGATTCTAAGCGCCCAGTGTACAGATGCAAGAGTCAATCTTGTGACAAAAGACCTGTTTAAAAAGTATGATTCCCCGGAGAAGTTTGCAAAAGCAGATCAGAGGGAACTGGAAAAAGATATTCATTCCCTGGGATTTTTCCGCATGAAGGCAAAGAATATTATTTCCTGCTGTCAGGATCTTATGGAAAAGTATCATGGTCAGGTTCCTGCAACCATGGAAGAACTCACAGCTCTTGCGGGAGTAGGGAGAAAGACAGCCAATGTCATTCTTGGCAATATCTATCATGAACCCAGCATTGTTGTGGACACCCATGTTAAACGGATATCAAAGAAACTGGGATTTGCCAAGGCGGATGACCCGGAAAAAATTGAGTATGAATTGATGAAAGTACTTCCGAGAGATCACTGGATCTTATGGAATATCCAGATTATTACACTGGGAAGATCCATATGTACAGCGAGAAGTCCCAAGTGCAGTCAATGTTTTTTAAAGGAATTATGCCCTGGTGCCGGGAATTGATAGAGCAGGAGAGGGGAAATGGAAGTGGTTTCATCTTATATAGCGTTGGATTTAGAGACAACTGGTCTTGATCCGAAGAGGGATAAGATTATTGAAATTGGAGCGATCAAGGTGATTGATGGCGAAGAGACCGGGGAATACGAAACATTTGTAAATCCCTACCGTACACTTGAGGAACGGGTCCGTGAGCTGACAGGGATTAAAGACGATCAGATTGCTTCTGCTCCTGGAATTAATCAGGTTATCGGTGATTTTCTGGATTTTGCAGAAGATCTTCCGGTACTGGGACATCATGTGATTTTTGATTTCAGTTTTATCAAGCGGGCAGCGGTCAATTATGGAGAGAGTTTTGAATGCCGTGGAATTGATACCTTAAAGCTTGCCAGAAAATTTATGCCTTTGGAAGAAAAAAAGAATTTAAAAGCAGCCTGTCAGTTCTTTGGAATCAGGCAGCAGCAGAGTCATCGTGCACTGGCAGATGCCAGATCTGCCCATTATCTGTATCAGGAAATGCAGAAACAATATGGCAGAAAAGATCCGGAAGTGTTCACCAGTGAACCAATGATTTATAAGGTGAAAAAGGAACAGCCGGCATCAAAAAGGCAAAAAGAACACTTGCAGGATTTATTAAAATATCATAAAATAGTTTTATCTGTGCAAACGGATCATTTATCCAGAAATGAAATATCAAGGATTACGGATAAAATCATAGCACAGTATGGAAGAATATAAGAGAGGCGGTACATCATGATTAATTTTAATAAAAAGAACAATAAAAAGATTATGTCAGTTATTTTAATTGTAGTGGTTGTTTTATTAATTGCAGCTATGGTACTTCCAATGATGATTAGTTTTCTATAAATCATTGGGGGTTGTCACATAATTTGGTCACAGTAAAGCATGAGGAATGATTATGAAAAAGAAAACGATATCCATCACTCTGGCAGCCGTTGCACTGGCGGCTGGAATTGGATTTCTCTCGCCTGCCTATGTTATGGCGGACACTCTTCCCGATGGCATCTATGTAGGTGAATATAATCTGGGAGGAATGACAGAAGAGGAAGCCAGCCAAAAGATCCAGGGGCTGGTAAGTGAAATGGAGAATCAGAAGATTACTTTGATGGTAGACGGACAGCCTGTAGAAGTTACGGCAAAGGATCTGGGCTTTCACTGGAGTAACCCGGAAGCGGTGAATCAGGCCGCTGCCTCATGGCAGGGCGGGAATCTGATCAAAAGGTATATAAACAAAAAGGACATTGAAAAAAATCATGTGATCATACCTCTGGAGACTGCTTTAGATAATGGAAGGCTGGAAGCGTTTATCAATGAGAAATGTGCATCTGCCATTGTACAGCCGCAGAATGCCAGCATTGTACGCAGCAATGGTGCATTCACCGTTACACCATCGGTGATCGGGAAAAGTGTTGATATTGAAGCAACCAGGAATGCGCTGAACGCTGCCCTTGCCAACGGGCTGAAAGAGCCTGTAACAGCAACTGCAGTGGTTTCTGAAGTGAAGCCTGCTATTACTACAGAAGATTTGGCAAGCATTCATGACGTTCTTGGAACATTTTCCACCAGCTTTTCTTCAAGCGGAGCATCCCGTTCCAAGAATCTGCAGGTGGGAGCTGGAAAAATTAACGGACGTATTTTAATGCCCGGAGAGACTTTATCCGGTTATGAATGTATGCATCCCTTTACCGTTGCCAATGGGTATGCAACTGCAGCGGCATATGAGAATGGGCAGGTAGTAGACAGTGTGGGAGGCGGAGTATGTCAGATATCCACTACCCTTTATAATGCAGTACTCCGTGCCGAACTGGAAGTAGTCCAGAGACAAAACCATTCCATGGGAGTCGGCTATGTCAAACCGTCAGAAGATGCAGCTATAGCAGGTACTTATAAGGATTTGAAGTTTACCAATAATTACAGCACTCCTATTTATGTTGAGGGATATACTTCCGGCAGGACCCTAACCTTTACCATCTATGGCAAAGAGACAAGACCGGCCAACAGAACCTTTGAATTTCTATCAGAAACCCTTAGTGTGACAGATCCTGGAGCACCCAAAGAAGTGATAGATCCGGCTATGGCTCCCGGAAGCAGAAAACAGGTTCAGTCAGCTCATACCGGAATTAAGTCAAGACTTTGGAAAGTGGTCTATGTGGACGGCGTGGAACAAAGCCGGGAGATTCTTCATACAGACACTTATAATCCTTCCAAAGCCATTGTAAAAGTTGGTCCTGCTGCTCCGGCATCAGTTCTGCCAGTTCCTTCTGATCCGCAGCCACAGACACCAGATGTTCCACAGCCAGTCACCGAACCGGTTCCTCAGACACCCGAACCTCAGTCCGAAGTGCCTGTCTCAGGTCCTGGAAATTCTGGAGAAGAGACGGTTATTCAGGGACCTGGAATGTAGGAAGATATGATGAGACGGATTAAAAGGGAAAACACAGGACAGGTAAAGCCTGGACAGGATCTGGTGGTAGCCGGATATGCAGGACTTGCCGGAACTGTGGAAATAGTGAGACAAAAAAAGGAAGAATTATATCAGTGGTTTTCAAGAGATTACGTGGACCGGATCCTTCATCAGGAGCAGGTGCAGCCAGCCGCTGATTTAAAGATATGGCAGCCCTTTGGCGCCACAGAATTAGAACCGTCAGGGGAAGGCGGAATTTTGAAAACACTCTGGGATTTATCCGGGGCATATATGACAGGGATTCATTTTTCCCTTCGCCGTATTCCCATCAGGCAGGAGACGATTGAGATTTGTGAGCGGTACGAATTAAACCCGTACCGCCTTTTCTCCGTTCACTGCCTGCTCCTTACCGCAGATCACGGTGCAGATCTGACGGATGCCATGAGAAAACAGGGAATCCAGGGGACTGTAATAGGAAAAGTTACAGAAGGAATCGGGCGGACTATGGAACATCAGGATTGCATAGGATATCTTGACCGCCCCACAAAAGATGAACTTTATAAAGTGCTGAGATGATTTCATATAACAGGAGGTAAGGATATGAGGGAAAAAATATTGGCAATTATAGAAAAAAACAGCAGGATTGATATAAAAGATCTGGCTGTTTTACTTGGAGAAAGTGAAATTTCCATTGCCAATGAGATTGCTGAGATGGAAAAGGAACGGATCATATGCGGATACCATACGCTGATTAACTGGGATAATACCAGTGATGAAAAGGTTGTGGCACTGATTGAGGTTAAGGTAACACCTCAAAGAGGAATGGGATTTGATAAGATTGCAGAACGGATTTACCAGTATAATGAAGTGGATGCAGTTTACTTAATGTCAGGTGCTTTTGACTTTACGGTATTTATTGAAGGCAGAACCATGAGACAGGTGGCACAGTTTGTTTCGGATAAGCTTTCCCCTATGGAATCAGTACTTAGCACAGCGACTCATTTTGTCCTCAAAAAATATAAGGACCACGGGACTGTTCTTGCAGGAGAGACACCCGATGAAAGGATGTTGATTACGCCGTGAGAAATCCATTATCAGACCGAATTGTAGAGATCCCCTCCTCTGGAATCCGTAAATTTTTTGATATAGTCAGTGAGATGAAAGACGCTATTTCCCTGGGGGTTGGAGAACCAGATTTTGATACTCCCTGGCATATTAGGGAAGAAGGCATATATTCTCTGGAAAAAGGTCGTACTTTTTATACTTCTAACGCAGGATTAAGAGAATTAAAAGTGGAGATTTGCAGCTATTTAAGCAGACGCTTTGAAGTTACTTACGACCCGGACCATGAGGTGATGGTTACGGTGGGAGGCAGTGAAGCCATTGATATTGCCCTTCGTGCCATGTTAGATCCAGGAGATGAGGTGCTGATACCACAGCCAAGTTATGTCTCTTATGTTCCATGCACCATTCTTGCCAATGGAGTACCTGTTACCATTGACTTAGAAGCAAAGGATCAGTTTAAGCTGACAAAGGAAAAGCTTCTGGAAAAGATTACAGAAAAAACCAAAGTTCTTGTGCTCCCCTTCCCTAATAATCCAACGGGTGCGGTGATGACGGCCGAAGAATTAAAAGATATTGTTGACGTGGTATTGGAAAAAGATTTATTTGTAATATCTGATGAAATCTATGCGGAACTGACTTATGGAGGGGAACATACCACCATTGCTGCGTTTCCAGGGATGAAAGACCGCACCGTGTTAATTAACGGTTTTTCCAAATCCTATGCAATGACAGGCTGGCGGCTTGGATATGCGGCAGCACCCAGGGTAATTCTGGAACAGATGTTAAAGATACATCAGTTTGCCATTATGTGTGCACCTACCACCAGTCAGTATGCGGCTGTGGAAGCGCTCCGCAATGGTGATGAAGATGTGGAGATGATGAGGGAATCCTACGATCAGAGGCGCCGATATCTGATGAATGCGTTCCAGGAGATGGGGCTTGAATGTTTTGAACCCCATGGAGCTTTCTATACCTTTCCTTCCATCAGGCGTTTTCATATGACTTCGGATGAATTTGCTACCAGACTTTTGCGTGAGGAAAAGGTTGCGGTTGTTCCGGGGACTGCGTTCGGAGACTGCGGAGAAGGTTACCTCCGTATCTCCTATGCCTATTCCTTAAAGAACTTAAAGGAAGCTCTGGGGCGAATGGACCGTTTCATTAAGAGACTTGACGGAAAGGAATAAGGACATGAATATTGTACTTTTGGAACCAGAGATGCCTGCCAACACGGGTAATATTGGACGAACCTGTGTGGCTACAGATACAAAACTGCATCTGATTGAGCCCCTTGGGTTTAAACTCAATGATAAGCTGATCAAGCGGGCAGGGCTGGATTATTGGGATAAGCTGGATGTGACGGTTTACAGCGATTATCAGGACTTTTTAGACCGTAATCCAGGTGCCAGAATCTATATGGCTACTACCAAAGGGCTTCATGTATACAGTGAAGTGGAATATGACCCGGATTGTTTTTTGATGTTCGGCAAAGAGAGTGCAGGAATACCAGAAGAGGTTTTGATAAATAATCAGGAAAACTGTATTCGAATACCCATGTGGGGAGATATCCGGTCTTTGAATTTATCGAATTCTGTATCTATTGTGCTTTATGAGGCATTAAGACAGAATGGATTTGATCAAATGACCATGCAGGGAGAACTGCATAATCTGCAC
>NZ_SULJ01000010.1:0-19034 GCF_007115105.1 Clostridium sp. HBUAS56010 | reverse complement strand
GAGTTGCTGCTTTGACCAGATAGAATTGGTCAAAGCAGCAACTCCGTTTTTATGAGAAAAAATTATAAATTAGTGGATTTTGGAAGGCTGAAAATAAATTCCGAACCAACGCCTTCAGTGCTTACTACATCAATATTTTCTCCATGAGACTGAATGATCTCCCGTACAATGGCAAGTCCAAGCCCTGTCCCTTTCTTATCCTTTCCCCTGGAGGGATCGGTTTTGTAAAACCGTTCCCAGATCTTTTTTATGCTGTCTTTGGGGATTCCAATGCCTTTGTCTTTAATGGAAATAAAGATCTTCTCATACTTGCTGGAAGCCAGAATGTAGATGGTGGAATCCAGAGGACTGAATTTAATGGCATTATCAATGAGATTATAAAGAACCTGCTGAATCTTTCCAATGTCTGCATGAACCATCTGAAGATTATCTGAAAAGGTTAAGTCAAAAGTAATATTTTTTTCCCGGCAAGTGCCTTCAAAGGAAGCAGCTGTATCTTTGATTACACGGTTGATATCAAAGTTCGTCCGGTTTAAATATCCTTTGGAATCCAGAGAATTGAGTGTTAACATTCCCTGGGTCAGCTTGTTTAGCCGTTCTGTTTCAGTAATCACCCTGTTTAAATACTTCTCCTGCATCTCAGAAGGAATGGTTCCGTCTAAGATCGCTTCCAGATAGCCCTTAATCGAGGTAAGAGGAGAGCGGAAGTCATGGGAGACATTCGCGATAAATGTCTTCTGGTATTCTTCCATTTTTCCCAGCTCGCTTGACATATAGTTCAGCGTTGCAGCCAGATAGCCCATCTCATCTCTGGTATTAACAGAGATATGGTGGGTTAGATTTCCCTGGGCATATTCGTTGGCACCTGCAGTGATTTTTTTAAGTGGAATATATACGGTTTTAGTAAAAACAATCAGGATGATTAATGACAGGGCAAATATAACTGCAGCAGTCATATAAACAATATTTAAAATCCCATCCTGTTCCGTCTGCAGATAAGATAAAGGAAGGTGGATTACCACATAACCATAGGTAGTGTAGTTTCCTGTAATAGGAGCATGAACGCTTAACACATCATAGGAAAACTGGTCATAATATCTGCCGATGGTATAGGGTTTATTCCCCATGGAGGTGGGATCAAAATTATCAATTATTTTCCCACCGGGATTGGGGGCAGCACTGTTTGCAACAATCTTTCCCTGACGTTCCACAATCCATATCTGTGCGTTTAAATAACTGGCTTGCTTTACCAGTTCCGGATAGGAGGAAGAAAGGTTCATATCCTTTCCGTGGTACATACTGCTGTAGGTTGAAGCCACCTGATTGGCCTCATCGTACAGACTTTCCGAATGCTGTTTTAATAAGTACTGATTGGTGACTTTAGATGAAAAAGTGGCAATACTTATAAATCCCAATAGTCCAAACAGCATATAACCCAGAATGAACTTTGAATAAAGAGTGTGTGTCATTTACCTCTTTACCTCGAATTTATAGCCAATGCCCCACACAGTTGTTAATGCCCAGCCCGAATGATCCTTGATCTTTTCCCGGAGCCGTTTGATATGGACGTCTACGGTTCTTGTGTCACCGATATACTCATACCCCCAGATATGATCCAGGAGCTGTTCTCTGGTAAACACCTGGTTGGGGGAAGAAGCCAGAAAATATAAAAGCTCCAATTCCTTTGGAGGCATTTCAATGGAATGCCCCATATAGATTACAGAGTAATTGGTAAGGTTGACAATCAAATCGGTATACTCCACATAGTCCCCCTGCTGGTCTGCACGGGCAGCAGCCTGGGCAGGAAGGCTCTGATAACGTCTTAAAACTGCTTTTACTCTTGCTACAAGTTCTTTGGAATCAAAAGGCTTGATCATGTAGTCGTCTGCCCCCAGTTCCAGTCCCAGAACTTTATCGAAGACTTCTCCTTTTGCGGAAAGCATAATAATAGGAGTCTGTGACGAGGAACGGATCTTCTGGCATACCTGGTAGCCATCCATGCCCGGCAGCATCAGGTCTAAAAGAACCAGATGAGGTTTGAATTCCGGAAATACCCGCAGAGCTTCTTCCCCATCTCCCACAATTTCCGTATCATAACACTCTTTTATTAAATATAAGGAGATCAATTCAGCAATGTTGCTGTCATCATCTACGATCAAAATCCGCTGTTTCTCTGCCATAATGGACCCCATTTCTAAATTTAATCTTATTTAAATGAAACAATGGTTACTCCGGAATCGCCCTCTCCGAAAACCCCAAGCCGGAATTCCTTTACATATTTTAGTTTCTTTAAATGTTTATGGACTGCATTCTTTAAGGCGCCGGTTCCTCTTCCGTGGACCACCCGCACCTGTGGGAGGTGAGCAAGGTAAGCATCATCTAAATATTTATCCAGTTGAGGAATTGCCTCATCTGTTGTCATTCCGATTAAGTTAACTTCCGGAGAGACTGAAAGGGACTTGGAGACACGGGTGGAACTGCTTCCGCTGCCATTTTTTCTTCCGCCTTTCGTTCCTCCTGGAATGGAGACGGATTCTTCGTGAAGAAGTTCCAGGTCTGAAATGGAAACAAGAGATCTTAAAATCCCCATCTGCACATACAGATCTCCTTTGGAATTAGGAAGAGAGCTGACCGTTCCGTTTAGATTCATACTCAGAACCTTGACTCCGTCTCCTAACTTTAACTTCTTTGGGTCAATTCGTTTCTCTGGTTTATTCTTCTCTTTTCGAAGGGCAAGGGAAGAATCCACATCCTGGAGTTTATTTCTTAAACGGCTTCTTTCCGCCTCCAGTTCCTTGCTTACCCCGGAGTCGTTTGCCAGTTTATTGATTTGACGGATGGTCTGGTCTGCCGTATCTTTGGCTTCCCGGAGAATTCTCTGTGCTTCTTCCTTGGCACTGCGGATCATCTTGTCCTGCCGTTCTTCCAGCCTTTCTTCTTTTTGGGTCAGTCTGTTTTTTAACTGTTCTACTTCCCGTTTGTATGACTCAATCTGGATTCGCTCTTTTTCAATGGTTACCCTGTTTTCTTCCAGATGGGTCAGCAGGTCTTCAAAAGACTCGTCCTTCGCTTCCAGATGGGTTTTGGCATCCTCGATAATATAATCTGGAAGTCCCAGCTTCTTAGAGATGGCAAAGGCATTGCTCTTGCCAGGAATACCGATGAGCAGGCGATAGGTAGGTCTTAATGTTTCAACATTGAATTCGCAGCAGGCATTCTCCACACCGGGAGTGGTAAGGGCAAAGACTTTTAACTCACTGTAATGCGTGGTTGCCATGGTGCGGCATTTCATGTTATGAAGAAACGAGAGGATGGAGATGGCAAGGGCAGCCCCTTCCGTAGGGTCAGTTCCGGCACCAAGCTCATCAAAAAGACAGAGGGAATTACTGTCCGCCTGGCTGAGAATCTGGACAATGTTGGTCATATGAGCGGAAAATGTACTAAGGCTTTGTTCAATGCTCTGTTCATCGCCAATATCGGCAAATACTTCTTCAAAGACAGCCAGTTCAGATCCGTCAAATGCAGGGATATGAAGCCCGGACTGTCCCATCAGGGTAAACAGTCCAACTGTTTTAATCGAAACAGTCTTACCGCCTGTATTGGGACCGGTTACAATGAGAAGGTCAAAATCCCTCCCCAGATGAATGGTGATGGGAACAACCTTTTTCGGGTCCAGAAGCGGGTGACGTCCGTCTTTAATATTCACAATTCCTTTTGTATTGAAAATAGGCTGACTTCCATTATAATGCTTTGCCAGAGCTGCTTTCGCAAAAATAAAGTCCAGTTTTGTAACTGTAATAAAATCTGTCTCCAGTTCTTCAAGATAAGGGGCTAACTGATTGCTTAAATCAGCCAAAATCATCTCGATTTCCTTTTGTTCCTGAATTTCCAGAGCACGGAGATCATTGTTGAGCTTCACAATCGCCATTGGTTCGATGAAAAGGGTAGAACCGGTAGAAGACTGGTCATGGACCATACCTGATACCTGGGATTTATGTTCGGCTTTCACAGGCAGACAGTATCTTCCGTCTCTCATGGTGATTACTGCTTCCTGCAGATAAGACCGGTTGGAATTCAGGATGGAGTTTAACTGAGTGTGAATTTTATCATGAATGGCACGCATGGAGCGTCTTACGTGATGAAGACCAGGACTTGCATCATCGCTTACTTCCTCTTCGGAAAGAATACAACGTTTAATCTCTGTATTAACTGGAGTAAGCGGCTCCAAAATCCGAAACAGTTCTTCCAGGGAATCCTCAGGCAGCTCTGAGTCTTCGTGACGCCCGTAAGCCTTTGCCCTTGCACAGATTGTTAACAGGGAACTGAACGATAAAATCTCCACAATCCCAAGAGAACTTCCCACGTCCAGACGCATAAGTGAAGGACGAATATCTCTCACTCCGGAAAAGGAGATGGAGCCTTTCTGACGGATTCTTGTAACCGCATCGGTAGTTTCCTTCTGGGACATTACGATCTCTTCGTAATTCGTAGAAGGAACCAGATTTTTACATAGTTCTTTTCCAGAATCACAGGTGGCATATTCCGTCAACTGTGCGATAATTTTATAATATTCTAAAGTTTTTAGTGCTTTCTGATTCATATGGTATCCTTTTTATAATATTGCCGTTATAATGATGGTCATTGTATCGTTTACAGTATAGCATATGTGAGATAAAAACTGCAATCCTCAGGATGTTTTTCATGGCTGGAGAGGAAGGATCAGGGCGTTTCGTAGTTTTTTCTTGCATTAAGACAGGAAGAACCTTATAATGGTAAATAGGTCTTCTGCAAAGGAGGGTAAGTATGCCGGAAAATAACGGGCCAGATGATAAAAAGACGGAACCCCGTCGGTTTATCAATGAAAAGATAGTAAGACAGTCCATATCAAAAGAGGATATGTTAAAAAGAGTGTTAGGTCTTTTGGTGACTGCAGTTATTTTTGGATTTGTTGCGGCGGTTACATTTGTCATATCAAGGCCGGTTGCCGAGCGCTGGTTGCTGAAAGGGAATGCGACAGAAGGGACTTCAGTGACCATACCAAAGGATGATCCCGATGCCATGATATCAGAATCAGAGACAACCACAGTCACTGAGACAGAGCCCATTGAAGACATATTAAAGTCTGCCATGGAGAAGTATCCATTTTCAGTGGAGGATTTAAATACGCTTTACGGAAACTTAAAAACAGTAGTGCAGAAAGCGGACAAGGCAATCGTGACCGTTCATTCCGTAAAGACGCAAAAGGACTGGTTTAATAATCCGGTAGAAAATTCTGGTTTGTTTGCAGGTGTTATAACAGCGACGGCTAACCAGGAGCTTCTTATTCTTACACCAGAAGGTGCGGTGGAGGATGCAGAGGCGATCAGAGTGGCATTTTCAGACGGAACAGAGGTACAGGGTACAATCAAACAGACGGACCGGATTTCCGGTATGGCGATTGTCAGTGTATCGACGGAGGGGCTGGGAAGGGCATTGCTGGAAGAAGTCAGAGCGCTTGAACTTGGTAACTCTTATTCTGTAAAACAAGGGGATCCGGTTATAGCCATAGGAGGACCTGCAGGTATGGTTCATTCCTCTAACTATGGATTCATTTCTTATATAACGAAGAATGTTCAGGTTACGGACGGGATGACTCGTATTTTATATTCTGATGTGAAAGGGAATGCCGGAACAGGAACCTTTCTCATGAATACCTCGGGTCAGATTATTGGCTGGGTAACCGATGACTATAAGAATGATGGCAATCAGGATATGACAGCAGCCATGGCCATATCTGATTATAAGATTATTTTGGAAAAGATGAGCAACGGAGCTGCATTCCCTTATTTTGGAATCAAGGGACAAGAGGTCAGTGCGGCCATGAATACCAGCGGTATGCCTCTTGGAGTATACGTTGTAGACTTAAGCGCAGATGGACCTGCATATAATGCGGGAATTCAGTGCGGTGACATTATTACCTCCATGGGAGGGGAAAAGATTGTAACCATGAAGGACTTCCAGTCCCTGTTAGAAAAGTCAGCAACTGGTCAGGTCATGCCTGTAACTGTTTCACGCAGCGGAAGAGAAGAATATAAAGAGATACAATTTCAGGTAACCATTGGAGCCAGGTGATCTTCCTGGCTTCCTTACTGCCTAAGTGATTATATGGAGGAATAGAATGAGATATATTGAATCATTCCGTGAGGGAATGCACGTTTCGGATGTGTTTTTATGTAAAAACAGGCAGATCTGCCTGACGAAATCAGGAAAAGAATATGGGAACCTGCTTCTTCAGGATAAGACCGGGACCGTAGATGCAAAGATATGGGATTTAGGTTCTCCGGGAATTGGGAATTTCGAAGCCCTGGATTATGTATTTATAGATGCGGATGTGACGGTATTCCAGAATTCCAATCAGCTGAATATTAAGAGAATCCGCAAAGCAGAGGAAGGGGAATATATTCCAGGTGATTACCTGCCGGTTTCTTCTAAGAATATTGATGCAATGTATGAAGAACTGTCAGCCTTTATCAGATCCTTAAAAGATCCATATTTGAAGAAACTTTTAGAAAGTTTCTTTGTGGATGATCTGGAATTTGCCAAGGGGTTCCGGTTTCATTCTGCAGCCAAAAGTGTGCATCATGGTTTTGTAGGAGGTCTTTTGGAGCACACATTAGGTGTGGTTAAACTGTGTGATTACTACGCTTCCAATTATCCACTGATTAACCGGGATCTGCTGCTTACGGCTGCCATGTTCCATGACATTGGAAAAACCAGGGAACTTTCCGTATTTCCGGAGAATGATTACACCGACGACGGTCAGCTTCTGGGACATATTATTATCGGTACAGAGATGGTGGGTGAGCGGATTAGAACTATAAATGGATTTCCGGAAAAGACCGCTTCCGAACTCAAACACTGTATCTTGGCCCATCATGGGGAACTGGAATACGGATCCCCCAAGAAGCCGGCATTGATTGAAGCCCTCGCCCTTAATCTTGCAGACAATACGGATGCCAAGATGGAGACGATCATTGAAGTATTAAAAGGTGCAGGTGATAACAACGGCTGGCTGGGATATAACCGGCTGATGGAGACAAATATCAGAAAGACAACCCAGTCCTTTTTATAATAAGGAAAATGCAATTTCTGTCATTGCTGAGGAGGTAAGGGACCTTGCTTCCCAGGTGCTTATGACTGCAACTGGAGAAATGCTCAGACAGGCAGAAGGATTTAAAGTTTAAAACAAAACAGTTACATTTAAAGAATGGGAATTTGCTCACAAGGCAGAATCCCATTTTTTTAGAATTTCTTTCGTTTTGTCTGTTTATCAATTTAAGATTGGTTCACTATTCTAATAACAGAAGTAAAGAGGGTAGAAAAAGACATGGCTGGCAATTATAAACAGCAGAAGGTTGTTGATTCATGATTTAAATGATAAAATCAGTACAGACAGGTATTAAAATCGGTGTTTATCAGGTCGTGTCATAAAGGAGAGATAACAATGGAAGCAAACCACATCTTATTGGTAGAAGATGATAAAGAGATTAGAGAAGGGGTAGAGATCTATTTAAGAAGCCAGGGCTATGAAGTGTTTCAGGCAGCAGATGGGATGGAAGGATTAAAGATTCTGGACAAAGAGGAGATTCATCTTGCCATCGTTGATGTGATGATGCCAAGGATGGATGGAATCACCATGACCGTTAAGCTGAGGGAAAAGTATGACTTTCCCGTCATTATTCTGTCAGCAAAATCCGAAGAAGTAGACAAAATTATGGGGCTTAATATTGGTGCGGATGATTATGTCTCCAAACCATTTACCCCAATGGAGCTTCTGGCAAGGGTTAATTCACAGCTCAGAAGGTATAAAAAATATATGGAGATGCTGGAAGAAAAAGAAGAAAAGGAAAGAAGCAATGTATATGTAATTGGAGGTCTGGAATTAAACGAAGATACCATAGAGGTCTTTGTAGATGAAAGACCGGTAAAGCTGACTCCCATTGAATTTAAGATTCTTGCCCTTTTGATGAAGAATCCCGGAAGAGTATTTTCAGCAGAAGAGATTTATGAAAGAGTCTGGAATGAACGAGCGATCAATACGGATACGATTATGGTTCATGTAAGAAAAATAAGAGAAAAGATAGAGATTAATCCGAAAGAACCAAAATATTTGAAGGTGGTGTGGGGCGTTGGATATAAAATCGAGAAACAGGCATAGAATCAGCCTTTTCCTGGCTGTGATTGTGGTATTGTGTGTTTCGGCGGTCATGGTTGGACTTTACCCCTTTTTTAAGAATGAGTCTTTCAGGAACAAGGAGCCGGTATACCAGGAACGTGGATTTTTAAAATATCTGACTTATGGAAATTATGTGCTTGCCATGGAACAGGCAAGGGCACAGAAGGGAGAAATACTATCTCCGTTTCAGTTATTCTTTCCCAATGCTGCAGATGAACTGAAAAATCAGTGGAATACCCAGAATCAGCCGGACACGGAGAATCAGACAGAACAGACAACCGTAACGGAATATTTTTCAGAAGGTATGGGATATGAAGAGGAATCGGATACCCGCCAGAGATATCTGCAGGAACTCCGGCATAACTGTGTCCGGGAATTTGATAATTGGAACCGGAATTTTGGCAGAATCCGAAACTTTATGGATTATCAGGTTTTGGATGGAGAGGGGACTGTTTTAACGGATCATTCCGATGGACGTTCTATCTCTTCAGATAAAGAGTATCAGTTTAAAGCAGTACTGCATTATGATGGTCAGGGAAGAATGGAAGTTATTTCCACAGAAGGAGGAGATACAGCGTCACTGCTGAGCCTTCTTCAGGACTTTGGAGATGAGGACCCGATGGAGCAGCACTATGCAGACGAATATAAGTATGACTCTCAATTAAAAATGGATAATCCCCAAAATATGACTTTTACTTATGGAATGACCCAGCAGCAGATAGACGCATTTCAGGAGACGGCAGGAGACATGTTTCATTCCTATGATAATTCAGGAAGCGTATTAAAACTGTTTTTGGGATTTGTATGTGCGGTGGCAGTAATCGCTTTTTTCTTTTCCTGTTTTGATGTGACATGGCAGGGCAGCAGCCGGATACTTCGAACCCCATTTGAGGTCGTGTTCAGCATAGGCAGCGGTGGTGTGGCATTTGGTGCAGGACTGACGAGCCTGGTTGAAGTTACCAATCAGGGAGAACTGTTTGCAGCACTTATCCGTGCCAACTTTTTGCCCGGGGTTGCTGACATTATGGTGAAATTATGGAACGTGTTCTGGTGGTCCATCCCCTTTGGTGTGGTGTATTGGTCTGTATTATGTCTGCGGGATGTCATAACCATTGGATTAAAGCGGTATCTAAGAGAAAGAACTTTATGTGGTTGGTTTTGGGGGTGGATAAAAAGAGTTTGTGTGAAAACTTATAAATATGTAGGAAATATTAATCTAAAGGAGCAGCCGGACCGGACCATTTTCCGAATTGTAGGAGTAAACTTTATTATTCTTGCATTGCTTTGCAGTATGTGGTTTTTGGGAATCGGAGCGTTAGTTCTATATTCTATTATCCTTTTCTTTGTTATGAGAAAATACTACAAAGATTTAAGAGAGAAATATCAGATTCTTCTCAATGCCACCAATCAGATTGCAGAAGGAAACCTGGAGGTCGTTATTGAGGAGGATTTAAGTGTGTTTGAGCCTTTCAAAAAAGAGATGCAGAAGATACAAAGTGGATTTAAGGTGGCAGTAGAAGAAGAGGTGAAGAGCCAGAAGCTAAAGACCGATTTAATCAGTAATATGTCTCATGATTTAAAGACCCCTCTGACTGCGATCATCACATATGTCAATCTGATGAAAGACGAGCGGGTTACCCCGGAACAGAGAAAAGCGTATATTGATATTCTGGAACAGAAATCCATGCGCCTAAAATCCCTGATTGAGGATCTTTTTGAAATCAGCAAAGCCAACAGCAACAATGTAACTTTGAATCTGGAAGAGGTGGATATTGTAAGCCTGCTAAAAGAAGTCAGTCTGGAACTAAGTGATAAAATCGAAGAATCCTCCATTGATTTTCGCTGGAATCTTCCCGAGGAGAAGATTGTGCTGCCTCTTGATGGACAGAAAACTTACCGGATATTTGATAACCTTCTCACCAATATTATCAAATATGCCATGCCAAATACCAGAGCGTATATTGATATGAAAAAAGTAGATGGCTACGTAGTCACCACATTAAAGAATGTTTCTGCAGCAGAGTTAACCTTTAATCCGGAAGAGATCACAGAACGGTTTGCCAGAGGAGACCAGTCCCGCAATACCGAGGGGTCCGGTCTTGGCATGGCGATTGCCAAAAGTTTTGTAGAACTTCAGAATGGGAAACTTCAGGTAGAATTAGAAGCGGATCTATTCCGGGTTATTATACGCTGGCCTGTTAATTGAAAAAATATTTTTTATAATAAATAAAAAGAAAATATTTTCCATATTTCTTGAAAATGGCACTGAGATTGTTTATACTAAAGAAAAACAATCTCAGTGCCATTTAAGAAAGGATTACAATTATGATAATACAGAGCAGGCGCGTCTGGATTGCAGGTCAGTTCATACCGGCACAGCTTAAGGTGGAAGACAAAAAGATTGAAGCGATCTATGCCTATGGAGAGCTGCCGGTTCAAAAAGATTATGGAAATGACAGGATTGTTCCAGGATTCATAGATATTCATACTCACGGAGCCTATGGATATGATACCAATGATGGAGATCAGGAGAAGCTGCTTGACTGGATGAAGCGGATTCCGGAAGAGGGAGTTACATCCATATTACCCACTACGGTAACTCAGGTGCCGGAAGTGTTATTAAAAGCTGTTTCAAGTGTTGCTGATGTGGCAGAGTACGATTATGAAGGCGCGGAGATTCTAGGAATCCATTTTGAAGGACCTTACCTGGATATGAAATACAAGGGTGCTCAGCCTCCAGAAGCTATCGCACATGCAACGGTTTCAGAATTTAAGAAATATCAGGAAGCAGCCAGAGACATGATTCGTTATATCACTCTCGCTCCTGAACATGATACTGGTTTTGAGCTAACCAGGTATTTAAGTAAAAATGGAGTCGTAGTCAGCATGGGGCATTCCTCCGCTACTTATGAACAGGCGCTTATGGGAATTGCCAATGGTGCCACCTCCATGACTCATGTTTACAATGGAATGACTCCCTATCATCATCGAAATCCTGGTCTTGTAGGAACGGCGTTCCGGGTGAGAGACATCTACGGTGAGATCATCTGCGACGGATGTCATTCCCATGTTGCCGCACTTAATAACTTTTTTACGGCGAAGGGCAGAGAGTACGGCATCATGGTCAGCGATTCCCTTCGGGCAAAACATTGCCCACCAGGAGGTTCTTATAAACTGGGAGGTCATAACATTGAGATTAGAGAGAATGGTCTGGCGTACTTAAAGGGAACGGAGACGATTGCAGGAAGTACCTTAAATATGAATATAGGGCTTAAGATTCTGGTAGAAGAGGCCATGGTACCTTTTGACACTGCGCTTAATTCCTGTACGATTAATCCGGCCAGGTGCCTGCGGGTAGATGACCGAAAGGGACGTGTGGCAGCAGGATATGATGCGGATTTCGTAGTGCTATCCGATTCTTATGATGTGGTTCAGACTTATTGTAGAGGGATTGCTATGTTGTAAAAGCAGGCTGAGTGGCTAGCGGTTTTTTCGTTGGGTGCTCAGCCTTTTTGTTAAGATTGATAGGTAATTCGCTCCATGTCCTGTATGTTTTTGGATATTATACAATGATATATCGAGCATCTTCAATTATCCAAGGTAGTAGAATTGAGGGACAGCTGTTTTGACAAAGCAAAAGTCAGTATTATTAAATTTTATTTAAGATTTCAATAGTATTGTTGGAATATAAAACGGAACGAGTTAAGATAATAGTATATTTTGGGAGTAAAACAATAAATAGATAGTAAAATGTATTTATAAGGAGAATGATATGAAAAAAATATTATACGAGAATTTGCCATACTTAGCCATATTGCTAGTCTGTTTATTTAATGTAAGTAGTATAGTTAGAGGATCGGAAAATACCATTATGAGAAAATATGGAAAAATGACAGATGAAGAAAAGAAACTTTATGATATTTCAAAAGTTAAAATGTCACAAATTTTATATATTCTGTCTTTAGTACTTGTGACTGTTCTTGCATTTGTGTTTTCGGTAATTTTTCCTAATATCATTTATCCGAATACATTCTTAGCATTTTATATACTAGAAATAATAGTTCTTTTTATTCTTTCAGAAACAAAGCTTATACTTAACGGGTTTTGTAAAAAAAATAGGATTAACCAATTCGTAATAAATTGGTATTCAAAAGCTAATTATACCGGTCTCATAAACACCACAAAAACTGACGTACGTGAGGATTACTTATGCTAGTAAATTAAAAAACGAATTAAGATCATGGAAATGACAGAGTGTTTAAGCACTGAGTCCGCAGTGGCAAGCTCGAATCCGCTGCGCTTCTTCTCGCTTGACGGCTGTCGCCGTATACCAAAAAAACGAAAGTGGGTCTAAGAATACCAGCATTCTTAGACCAACTTCCGTTTTTCGGTGCACTGCTCGTAGCTTATAAGATTCTTACATTCTTCAAAGCACCTGTCATGGCAAATTCTGTCCACTCGCAGACATTTACCGCATGATCCCCAATCCGTTCTAAATATTTTGCCACCATCAGCAGATCAATGCACTGATCAATGTGTTCCGTAGAATTTTTAAGCAGATCAACCACATCCGTTTTAACTTTGTCAAATAATTCATCGACTACATCATCCTGTGCTTCAATCTGTTTCGCTGTCTCCACGTCCTGTGTAATAAATGCCTCGATGGAACAGTGCACCATTTCACGGGCAGCCGTAGCCATTGTTGGAATATGACGGACTACATGGTATACATGCTCACCTTTGATTCTAAGAATCAGCTCTGCAATATCAGAAGCATGGTCCCCGATCCGCTCTAAGTCTGTAACTACCTTCAATGCACTGGAAACCACTCTTAAGTCCCCTGCAACAGGCTGCTGGCGAAGAATAATAGAAAGGCAGCGTGCTTCAATGGAACGCTCCAGATCGTTAATGGTACGATCTCCCTTAATAATATCTTCCGCTTTTTCAAAGTCCTGATCCTCAAATGCGATAAAACACTGTTCAATGGAGTTTTCCACCATGCGCCCCATTTCCTTAATATCATCATTTAAGAGATTTAATTCATGTTCATAATTTACTCTCGTTGTCATAGCTCTTCTCCTTTTGCTTCCGCATTAAAATTCATCAACCGAAACGTCCGGTAATATAGTCCTCTGTCCGCTTATCCTTTGGAACTGTAAACAGTTCTGTAGTAGAAGCATATTCAACCACTTCTCCAACCAGGAAAAATGCAGTGTAGTCAGCAATTCTGGTAGCCTGCTGCATGTTATGGGTAACAATTGCAACCGTATATTTTTCTTTTAACTCATCCATCAGGTCCTCAATCTTCAAAGTGGAGATGGGGTCCAGTGCAGAGGTCGGTTCATCCATGAGAAGGACTTCCGGTTCAACCGCCAATGCTCTGGCGATACAAAGGCGCTGCTGCTGTCCCCCAGACAGACCAAGTGCAGATTTTTTCAAACGGCTGGACACTTCATCCCAGAGTGCGGCACCTTTTAAACTCTTTTCAACGATCGCATCAAGTTCCGCTTTATTCTTAATTCCATGAATTCTTGGACCATACGCAACATTATCGTAGATGCTCATAGGAAATGGATTGGGCTGCTGAAAAACCATGCCTATTTTCTTACGCAGTAAGGTGGTATCAACTCTTGGGTCATAGATATTTTCCCCATCTAAAAGAACTTCCCCTTCAATCTTGATGTTTGGAACCAGATCATTCATCCGGTTCAGTGTTTTTAAGTAAGTAGATTTTCCGCATCCGGAAGGTCCGATAAAAGCTGTAATTTTGTTGGTATAAAGTTCCAGATTCACATCCTTTAACGCATGGTTGGTTCCATAATATAAGTTTAAATTGCTGGATGATATTTTAGCGGTATTCGTATTCACGATTATTTAACCTCCGTATTGAATTTGTGGGAAAGGAATTTTGCAAGCCCGTTAATTGCCAGTACAATGATTAACAGAACCACTGCAATTCCAAAGGCTTCTCCGTATTTTGCTTTTTGCATACATAAGTAAAGCTGGATTGTTAACGTTCCGCCGGATTCAAAAATCTTTCCAAAGAAATCTTTTGGAAGGAGATAACCACTGCCTGCTGTGAATAAAAGAGCAGCCGATTCTCCAACAATACGTCCGATGGCAAGAATAATTCCAGTTACAATTCCAGGCATGGCACTGGGAAGCAAAATTGTACGGATCATGTACCATTTGGTAGCTCCAATGCCCAGTGCACCTGCACGGTAGCTTTCAGGTACCGTTTTCAAAGCTTCCTGGGTGGTGCGGGTAATCAGAGGCAGAACCATAATTGCCAGAGTAAATGCACCTGTAAGAATGGAGTAGCCCAGTCCCAGAGTAGTACCGAAGAAAACATATCCAAATAAACCAAAGATAATGGAAGGAATTCCAGACAGTGTTTCTGTTGTGAATTCTATGATACGAACAATTGTACCACCTTTTGCGTATTCGTTCAAATAGATTGCAGCACCAACGCCGATGGGAGTTGCAATAAGCAGAGTGATGACTACGATATAAAGAGTATTAACAATATTCCCGATTATTCCAAATGTTCCTTTAATTGTGCTTGGAACGGTAGTTAGAAATTCCAGGCTGATGTAAGGAATTCCCCGAACAAATACATAACCCATGATTCCTATAAGCACCAGGATTGAAATTAAGGCACATAGATAGATAAGAACTAATAAAACAGAATCAGCGACACGGGTTTTTCGGTTGTATATGCTATTTGGAGATAAACTCTGATTTAAAGCAGGCATGACGGCATGGTTAGTCATGGTGTCGGTCCCCTTTCTTTAAGATGTTATTCAGTGATATATTAATAATCATAATGAAGGCGAATAAAACAAGTCCGATTGTAAATAAAACCTGTTTGTGAAGGCCCTGTGAGTAAGACATTTCCGATACAATTGCAGTGGTAAGAAACCGCACTGAATTAAATGGAAGAGGGAGGTTTACCGCACTTCCTGATACAAGGCTGATAGCCATTGCTTCTCCGATTGCTCTTCCTGTACCAAGAACAATAGCAGTTACAATGCCAGACTTCGCTGCCGGAAGAACCACATGAAAGATTGTCTGTATCTTTGTAGCCCCAAGAGCCAGGGAGGCACTGCGCAGATGCTGTGGAACTGAGTGGAGAGCTGTTTCACTGATATTGATAACCGTAGGAAGAATCATCAGTGAAAGAACCAGAACCGCTGAGATTAAATTGGCACCTCCGGTAAACTGATGAGTGGTGGAGCCTGCAAATATTTTCAGCTCCAGTTTATACATAAGAGGATTTAAAACCAGAATCCCCAAAAGTCCATAAATAACAGAAGGAATACCAGCTAAAAGCTCGACTGCCGGGCGTACGATCCGTGTAAGTTTCAAAGGGGCTACCTCAGCCAGAAATACAGCAGTCATAACACCGATGGGAACACCGATTAAGATTGCCAGTGCAGTGCCTACAATGGAGGTTAAGATAACATATAAGATACCAAAGCTGGGAGAAGCAGCAGTTGGTCTCCAGACAGAACCGAATAAAATATCCAGAATTCCCACCTTAAACAGAGACGGAGTGCCGCTTATAAGCATGTACAAACTAATGGAGGCCACTGCCAGAACAGCAAAGAAGCCACAGATGGTAAAGATAACCTCTGCAGCATGTTCTACTCCTGATTTACTTCCTTGGCCACCGAATATGGAATATGTCTTTGGTCGCATAAAAGAAACTCCTTTCAAAAAATAGAGACGCAACGTAGAGCATCGGCTGCGTCTCCGGTAAATGTATTGCTGTCGGATTAGTTTGCGGGAATTAAACCAACAGATTTTACTAATTCTTTTCCTTCGTCAGAATAGATGAAGTCAAACAGAGCTTTTACTAAATCACTTTGCTCAGAAACATCACCTTTGGTTGCCATAACAAATGGGCGGCTTAAAAAGTAAGAGCCAGCCTTGATGTTTTCGGCAGTCGGTTCTGTTCCTTCCAGATTCATGGTCTTTACGGTATCGTCAAGAACGTCAAGGGAAACATAACCGATGGAACCAGGAGTTGATGCAACCTTTGCCATAACTGCCCCGGTGCTGTCAAGTTCGTTGCTGTATTTGCAGGCATCCTCAAGCTTTAATAATTCCTCAAATGCGCTCCTTGTACCGGAACCTGCCTCACGGCCAATCACTACGATTGGCTGATCTGCTCCGCCTAAATCTTTCCAGTTAGCAGTTGTGCCGTTATAAATACTGATTAACTGATCTTTTGTCAGATCTTCAACTGTATTCTTAGGATCAGAAACAACCGCAATGCCATCAATTGCAACGATGTTTTCTGCAATCCCTTTTGATTTTTCTTCATCTTTTAAATTACGGGAAGAGTTACCGATATCTGCAGAGCCATTGCTGACTGCTTCAATACCTGCACCAGAGCCAACGAATTCAGCCTGTACAGTAACACTTGGATTCTTTTCCATAAATACTTCGCTTAATGCTGTTGCGAATTTCTCCATAGAGGTAGAACCTACCATACTAATGGAACCTTTTAAATCACCTGCAGCAACAGTGGATCCTGCTGTGCTTGAATCCTCAGAAGCGGCGGCGGTTGAAGCATCAGAAGCCTGTGTCTCGGCAGGTTTGTTTCCGCATCCAGCCAGAGCACCCATTGTGAGAATTGTTAAACCAGTTATTGCGAGTGTTTTCATATAATTTTTTTTCATAATTACTTTCTCCTCTTCTCTCTACAAAATTGCTTTTGCTTACATGATGGAGTATAACAGTCGTGCAAAGTTAATGATATCATATTTTTGTATAAGTAATGTAAAGGTTGTGTAAAAAACCAAAGATTTTGTCGTATTCAATATAAAGAAAGTATCTGCAGTTTTGTGCAATACAAATCCTCAAATCTTTCCGCAATGCTATTTTATATAGAAAAAACACCTTTTACAGAAAAAACATTATGGCATGCCGTTAAAAAATGCTTAATACACTGGACAGAACTGGATAAAGTGTGGTAAATTGGAACGTGCGCTTTTCTATATTGGAAACCGCAGCAATAATCCGTTAGATAAATATGGATAGGAAAGATACGAGACAGGAGGACGTTTCATGGGAGCATATCAACTGAAAATCACGATCAAAGGCAGTAAGCCGCCGATATGGAGAAGGATTCTGGTGCCGGAAGGAATAACCTTTTCAAAACTACACCAGGTGATTCAGACTGCGTTCTCCTGGAGCGATGAACATCTGTATCAATTTGAATTCCGTTCCGAAAAGATACGGGTAGTTCCGTTTGAAGAGAACGAGTCTAAGAAGTTTCAATATATTATGGCAGAAGAATCCATTGACGCATTGGTATCTGGCACCAACAAGTTTACCTATACCTATGACTTTGGAGATAACTGGGAACATACCATTCAGGTAGAGGACAAGATTGCTGATTATAATGAAAAGTCTGCCCAGGTAATCAAATTCAAAGGAGATATTATTCCTGAGAACTGCGGAGGCATTGCAGCGTTTTATGAACTCCTTGAGAAATCTCCTGAGAATATAAAAGAATACGACATGGCATCTGTTAATCTTGCGTTAAATCAATCAGGACAGATTCAGCCGGAAGAAGTTCATATAAAAGAGATCTACAATTATTATGATAAAGACAGCATTATAGAGATTGCCCAAAGACATGGACTAAGCGGAGTGGCAAAGCTTAAGAAAGAAGAGTTAATTAAGCAGACCACTTCACACATCCTGGATAAAGATGTAATGAGACGTTATTTTCTTTGTGTCCGTGATTCTGAGATAAAGTTATTTGATCTGGTAGCAGAGGGCAATTGTGAAGTTCATTCTGATGATATAGAAGAACTGGATTTTCTCTATGCAGGAGGTTACTTGACTTCTGGCTCTGATTCCCATTTTGTGGTAGCAGAAGAGGTAGTGAAAGCTTACCAGGAGATCAATACACTCCAGTTCCAGGAAGAACGCAGCCGTCTTAGTACAATCGGAGACTATTTTTGTGCGGCAAATTCCCTTTATGCAGTAACGCCGCCTTCCGTATTATTAGAAACGTTTAACAAATACGAAGAGAAAAAGCTTACGTTTGAAGAGTTGCTGCGTGCTTATGAATGTTTACGGCCTTACCGCTGTCTCGTTCAATATATTGATGGAAACTTTGTTGATGGAGCTTTGGCAGAGCAGAAGAGTTATACTGATTTGCTTCATATGCAGAAAAAGGTTCCATATTACATACCGTCAAAACAGGAGATTCGTTTCATGGCAGATCATGACGGTTTCCTCATGACATCTGAACTTGAGAAGTTAAACCATTTTCTGAAGGTTCAGATGGACTTATCAGATGATACGATTCCTTATATTCTTCACCAGATCCAGGCGGAGATCAGTCTTGGAGGTCAGCTTCCGGAGATTATGAATGATATAGAGGCAGCAGGCATCGTATTGAGTGAGACAGAACAGTTAGAACAGTTTACCAGCATTATTACAGATGTATGGAATCAGACCAGAATGGTATTAAATCGTGGACATAAACCATATGAGATGGTAATGAAAGGATTGGAGGAAGTATCTTCTCAGCGAAAAGTCGCTCAAAAGATCTATCCTAATGATCCATGCCCCTGTGGAAGCGGCAAAAAATACAAGAAGTGCTGCGGCAGGAAAGCCTGATCACTTAACGCAAAAGCCCTGACAGTTGCTGTCGGGGCTTTTGCGTTATCTCTATATAATAATGGAAAATATAATCTTATTTATAAAAAGTAAAATAAATGTAAAAAAGATGTTGACATTTGTCGGAAAGCTTGATATGATATAACTCGCCGCTGAAAACGGCGGCAAACTTCTT
>NZ_SULJ01000001.1:944350-965160 GCF_007115105.1 Clostridium sp. HBUAS56010 | reverse complement strand
CTTGAAATAATTGTTCTGTCCTTGCGTAACTATCAACATATCTTATATCAGTTTTTACAGTTTACACAAAACTTGAAACTCTCTCTGACTATAACTTTTTCCTGACAGCGAAAGATGTTTAATCCAATCTTTTTCTGTTTCTACAAGTGTGTAAGCCACTGCACCGTAAATATTTAGAATTTGTGTTTCTGTATAAAAAGCATTTTTTAAGATCAAAGCATTCCCCAATATCCTTGATTTAAGGTTATAATAAACAACTAAGTACTTGCTGCACTTCAAATCTATTGTTCAAATTCACTTAATTATTGTCATTTCCCACCGCTTCATATATAATACATGTATAAAAAATCAACTGACACCACCTGTTTGTTTATTCATTAATAAGAATAAATAGAGATTCTTAAAAAATTATAGAATATTATACATTTTAAATAGAATAAAGAGCGTGTCAAAAAATCAGACAGATGATGCTGTCGGAAATTTTACGGGGTAAACAAGGTGCAAAAATTATGGGGAAAACTTTTAATAAAGAAGAATTATAAGTCAACTTTGAAGATGGTAAGTCTGTTTATGTGTCTGCCAATTATGCTGATCACGTTGATTATTATTTTAATAATCCATTTTCCATTAACGGATTCTTATGTTAAACAGCATGATGGCAAGGTAACCCAGTCGGTTTCTTATGTAAATCGACAAATACTGATTCTGGAACATCTGGTGAGCAATATTGGAATGAAGATTATCAATAGTCATCAAATAGAGAAACTAAACGATATTAGCCAGGTAGATGACATCAGTAAAATATCCAGTGATCTGCTTTTAATTGAAAACAGCAATGCCCTGATAAAAAAGGCGGAAGTTGCAGTTGTTTCAGACACTTTTTTTGTTATTGGCTCAGGTGGAACCCGTGGGTTTAATGATCAGAAGCTGCGTGCCAGATATAAAAACGGCAATAAGGAAAATTTTCGATGGAAATTATCAGACGGAGCCGATGAACTGCTTATGGAATACGATATAAGCTCTGCTACATCTGGAGAAAGAATGGTTCTGACGGTTGCAATCGATGTGGACGAACTGTTTGATTTTCTTACTGCATCTTCTACAAATGATGCATTGACGGCAGTCTCTATAGATGGTGTACTGCTTACCGATGGAGAGGTGGACGCCGGCATTACCCAGATCTTCTTATCTGGTGCGAATTCAGAAGAATGCTTTAAAAAGACGGTATCCGGGGTGAATTACAGCTTTGTTTCAGTTGTTTATAAAAGGATTGATTCTCTATGGACTTTTTATTCGGCAGTTCCTATTAACTCAATTATTATGCCTCTGGAGTGGATTGTTCAGTTTATCTTCGGTTTAAGCCTGTTTATATTCTTTATCAGTGCAGTTTTAAGCCAGTTCCTTGCAAAACAACAGTATCTTCCCTTCAAAAGAGCAATGGCAGATATATTTGTTACCAATGAGTGGGAGAAGGGCAATGAACTGGAATATTTAAAGAATCATTGGTATGAAATTTCCATGCAGTGCAGTGATTTAAGCCAGCAGGTTGATCAGTCCCTTCGGTTCGGAAAGCATTTTGTTATGAATCAGTTGATTGAAGGCTATTATGGATATATGGAAGAAGTGGGACTTCGGGAGCTTTTACATAAAAATGGAATTGATCTGTCAGAAGGCAGATATTGTCTGATCAAGATACAACTGTCAGAAATATTTGATGAAGAGCGGTACCAGCTCAATATTTTGAATTTTCATAGTTTGCTGGAGGAAATTCTCTGTAAAATCGGGGAACAGTTTTTTAAAGAATCTTTCGTTATCGAATACAGGGCAGCCAGTGTTCTGGTTTTTGTCCGGACAGAAAGGGAATTTGATGTAAAAGAAGTGAGTGATTGTTTCTTTACCCAGACGAATCAGACGTTTGGCTGCTATATAACCATGGCATTTTCTTCATTTGAGACCAGAATTTCCTGCATTTCAGATATGTATAGAAAAATCAACGCATCAATCACACTGCGTACTCTCGCCTCAGAAAACCAGACGGTGAAAACCAGTGAGGTCAATAAAGAAAGGGCATTATCCCCTTATCCCATTCATATTGAAAACCGGCTGGTGGCTGGAATTCAGAATATGAATGTAGAGGAATTAAAAACAGGAATTGCGGATTTTATTGATGCAATTACCAGTAAAAGCCAGTCGTTGTTTGTTGTACAGTCTGGGGTAGGACACCTTTATGATGATTTGGAATATCTGTTGACGGAAAATAAGATTCCAAGCTCCCGGTATTTTTCAAAAGAGACCATTGAAGCCCGGCTGCTGCAGCTTTTATCAAAAGAGAAAATCTGCGATTTTCTTTTAAATGGATTCTTAATTCCTGTTGCAATTTTGCTCCAGGAAAGCCAGACGAACAGCATTGTGAATATTGCAAGAGAAGTTACTGATTATATCCAGACCAACTATGCAGATCCGATGCTTTCTTTGGAATTCTGTGCCAGCCGTTATAAAATGGATCCGACTTATTTAAGTAAGGTTTTTAAGAAGGCAACTGGAAAAACGTTTATTGATTATCTTACCGATGTTCGTTTGTACAAAGCAAAAGAACTGCTTCTTAACTCTTATATTATGGTGAATCAGGTTGCAGAACAGGTAGGGTACCAAGGGAACTATTTCAATCGTGTTTTCAAAAAAAGGTTTCATATGAGTCCTGGGCAATATAGAGAGCAGGCAAATGAAACAGAATGATAAAACA
Organism: Clostridium sp. HBUAS56010; assembly: GCF_007115105.1. Classification (GTDB taxonomy): domain Bacteria; phylum Bacillota; class Clostridia; order Lachnospirales; family Lachnospiraceae; genus Lacrimispora. The sequence continues at coordinate 962,417 of NZ_SULJ01000001.1, read as the reverse complement.
GAGAAACAGGTAATAAAGAACAAATATAAATCCAATTTATAATGAAATATATAAATTAACATGGATAGCATTTTTTTGAATCCCCGTTTATACCTCGTATTTTAGGCAGTTTACACAAAAACAGTCATAAAAGTATTATTGCAGGTAATTCTAATATCCGGTAAGGTATGGTTATAAAAAAAGGAGGTATTTGATTTATGGGGAAGAACTCAAAATTCATTGCAGGTTTGCTTGCTGTTACGTTCGGTCTGGCGCTTACTGCCACAGGCTGTGGTTCTAAAAATACGGCAGGGGAAAGCAAATCAGAAGGGGGAGCAACAAAGATATCTATTTTTTCCTGTTATTATCAGACCAATCCCCCGGCGGCAAACAGCCCGCTGATCGCGGAATTGGAAAAGCTTACAAACACGGATTTAAATTTCACCTGGGTACCCAATTCTTCTTATGAAGATAAGATGAATGTAACCTTATCCTCAGGTGATCTTCCTGACATTATGGTTGTTCTGGGAAAGACACCTGGCTTCATCAAATCAGCAAATGCCGGAGCTTTCTGGGATTTAACAGATTATTTAAAAGATTATCCCAATCTTTCCAAGGCGGACCCGGTTATACTCAGCAACTCCAGTGTTAACGGACACGTATACGGTATTTACCGCCGGCGGGATATGATGCGTACCAGCGTGACAATCCGTAAAGACTGGCTGGATAATCTTGGACTGAAGGAGCCCGAAACAGTAGAAGATCTTTATCAGATTGCCAAAGCATTTACAGAAGATGATCCGGACGGAAATGGTAAGGATGACACTTATGGTTTTGTGCTTCCCAAGTGGTCAAATCTAAATAACAGTTCTCCTTATGATATTGCATCTGTCTGGTTTGGTGCACCCAATGCCTATGGGCAGGCAGAAGATGGGACTGTTACTGCAAGCTTTGAGACACCAGAATATTTAGAATCCCTTAAGTGGTTTAAGGATATGGTGGGAAATGGATATGTAAATCCGGATTTTGCCACCTTGGTTTATGAAGATCATCTTGGGTATTTTATTCAGGGAAAAGGCGGTATTATTCTTGATACATATTCCACCCGTTCCAACATTGTGAACAAGGCAGGGGCGCAAGAAGCGGATAGAATTGTCACCTTTACAGGCAATTTAAAGTCTCCAGATGGCAAGCTATACTCTTATCCTACTCCGGGTTACAGCGGTATGCTGGTTATTCCCAAGTCATCGGTTACAACCGAAGAACGGTTAAGAGAGATTTTATCATTTATTGACACCTGTTCATCAAAAGAGGGGCAGATTCTTTTAAATAATGGAACAGAAGATATGTATACACCTGATCCGGATGATGACAGATTTGCGTGGGCTGTTAATCCTGACAGTGATGAATATAAACGCCTGAACAGTGACCGGGCTTCCCTGGCACAGATCGGAACTGGTGTTCAGGCTGATGAATACTACATTCTTGCAACAAAAGAAATTCAGATTCCATATAAGCGCCGCCTCGATATAATGGCAGCAGATCTGGAATATGCAGTAAATAATCCTCTTTCTTCTTATGTATCAGATACCTATACTTCTAAGGGAACCACACTTGATACGATCATTGTTGATGCCCGTATGAAGTTTATCTCAGGACAGATTGACGAGCAAGGCTGGAAGGATGCCATTGAGTTGTGGAAAAAATCAGGCGGAGAACAGGTTTTGAAGGAACTGGCGCAGCTTAGCAGTGAAAAGTGACAGATACAATCACCATCTTTTAAAAAGAAACGAGGGAAACGATGAAGGCGATTCAACAGGTGAAAAGACCAGACAGAGCGAAAAAACAGAGTCTGCTGTCTCATATGAAAAATAATAAGCTTCTATATATTATGCTGATTCCCGGCCTGCTGTATTTTATCATTTTTAAATATGCTCCTATGGGCGGTCTGGTAATAGTGTTTCAGGACTATGTACCGTTTTTGGGTATTACAGGAAGTAAATTTATCGGTTTGGATAACTTCCGCCAGTTTTTTCTGGGAAATGATTTTAAGATGCTTTTGGGAAATACGCTCATGCTGGCTCTATTGAACATGACAATTGTATTTCCGGCACCCATTATACTTGCATTGCTCTTAAATGAGTTGAAGAATGCAAAATTAAAGCGATTCATACAGTCTTCCGTTTATCTTCCCCACTTCCTCTCATGGACTGTGGTTGTGAGTCTGACTACAGTACTTGTCAATGTTCAGACTGGTGCTGTGTCTAATCTTATTGCACAGCTTGCGGGAAGAAAGATTGATCTGCTGACGGATCCAGCTTTTTTCAGACCTTTGATTATAACACAGAGTATCTGGAAGGAGTGCGGCTGGGGAACCATTATATATCTGGCGGCATTGTCTGGGGTAGATGTGGAACAGTATGAGGCGGCAATTATGGATGGAGCGGGAAGATTCCGCAGGGTATGGAATGTAACGCTTCCCGGAATTACCAGCACCATTGTGGTTATGCTGATCTTAAAATGCGGCAGCATACTCAACACCGGTTTTGATCACATCTACCTGATGACCAATTCCCTTAACCGGAGTGTGGCAGATGTATTTGATACCTATGTATATACCATGGGTATCACAAACGCCGCTTATAGTTACAGTGCCACCGTAGGTCTGTTCAAATCCGTTGTAGGGGTAGCCCTGGTATTTCTAACAAATAAGATTGTTAATATGCTTGGCGAACCGGGCCTGTACTAGAAAGAAGGGAGCTTTAAATGAAAACATTACATAATACAAAGGCAGGAAGAGTCTTTGATGTTCTCAATGTAATTGGTCTCACTGTATTTTCCATTATTATGATTTTACCTTTTATCTATGTGATTGCAGGTTCATTTGCTACGGAACTGGAGTTGACTACAAGAGATTTCTTTTTGTGGCCCCGCCAATTTTCTTTGGCTTCTTACCAGTATATATTTTCTACCAATACCTTTGTCAGAAGTCTTTTTATTACAATCTGTGTGACAATAACTGGTACGCTGGTGCAGCTTTTTTTATCCGTTCTTTTCGCATATCCGCTGTCGAGAAAGAACCTGCCTATCCGTAATATTATTATGAATCTGGTAGTATTTGCCATGCTCTTTTCAGGAGGAATGATTCCTACCTACATGGTGGTGAAAAATATGGGATTGCTTGATACTTATGCCGCCCTCATTCTCCCGATTGCAATAAATCCCTTTAATCTGATTATTATTAAGAATTTCTTTCAGGGATTGCCGGTAGAGCTGGAGGAAGCTGCTAAAATTGATGGAGCCAATGAGGTGGATATTCTGGCAAGGGTATTTCTGCCATTGTCAAAGCCCATGATGGCAACCATGGCATTGTTTTATGCTGTTTCTACCTGGAATGATTTCATGAATCCTCTTCTTTATATCAATGATTCTTCCAAGTGGCCCATTCAGCTTCTGCTCCGGCAGATTAATATGTCGGCAAGCTCCAGCGGTGCATTGGCTGACTATGATCCTTCGGTTGTACCGCCGGAACAGGGAATCAAGTTTGCAGTAATTATTGTTGCTACATTGCCCATTCTTCTGTTTTATCCATTTTTACAGAAATATTTTACCAAAGGCGTTATGGTTGGTTCTGTAAAGGGATAGAAAATGGTCTGAATGGATTGGAAAAACGATGAGAGAGGTATGAGCTATGACGTTTCTAAGGGAATACCAAAATCCTTCTGCAAAATACCGGATCAAGCCGTTCTGGTTCTGGAATGGAGAGATTACAAAAGAAGGTGTGGCTTATCAGATAAAAGAGATGGCTGAAAAAGGGTTGGGAGGAGTGTTTATCTGTGCAAGGCAGGGGATGACCATTCCCTACCTGTCCAGAGCATGGTTTGACATGGTATCGTATGCGTGTCAGGAAGCAAAGAAACATGGAATGGAAGCATGGCTTTACGATGAATATCCCTATCCTTCCGGCATGAGCGGCGGTGAAGTTCTTTTAAAATGTCCGGAAGCAGAGCACAAGATTTTAAAACATTATAAATTTGATTTAGAAGGAAATGGAGAAGTCATACAAAGAGAACTGGGCTGGGGAAAGATTCTTTGTGCCTGTGTTTATCCGGTCCTGCCAGACGGAGAGGTGGACTGGCAGGCAGGAAAAGATATTCGGGAAGAGATCGGAATTCTTCAGCCTACGAAACTTTATCAGCAGACTGGATTAACCCGATATAACAATAAGCGCTTTTTTTCTTATGATCCTACCAATGTGCTGGAACTATATTTACCGCAAGGCGATTGGCGGATTGAAATATATACGGAAGAAGTCATGGGAGAATTTAAATATTATAAAGGTTATTTTGATCCCTGCAGCAAAAAAGCAGTGGAAACATTCCTTGAGACAACCCATGAACGGTATGAGCGTTTTTTAGACAGCGATGTATTTTCCTATATTTCCGGTGTGTTTTCCGATGAAGTGGGATTTCTTAGTCCTGTTCCGTGGTCCGGACTGCTGCCAGAGTATTTTGAAAAACGCAATGGCTATGATATATGCCAGAATCTCCCGGCTGTTTATGATGGAAGTTACCCAGGGGCTGGACGGGTGCGCTATGATCTGATGCAGACAATTCACGAGCTGTTTACAGATTCTTACCATAAACAGGTGTCTTCCTGGTGCAGTGAACATGGGATGCTCTATGCCACTGAGGTTCCGTCCCTTCGTATGACCACACAGCGGTTAAGCGATATTATTGGCGGTGATACTGCCCACGAAAAACTGGGAAAACCTCTTGAGTGGATGTACGATGAATATATTAAAAAATACAGGAGCAACGCCAAAGCTGTCAGTTCGCTGACACGCCAGCTTGGAAGAAAGTATGCAATGATCGAAAGCTTTCACAGTGTTGGATGGACCATGACACTGCAGGATGCCAAGTGGATGATTGACCGGCTTGGGGCAAGCGGTATTAATTTTTATAACTTTCATGCGTTTTATTATACCATACAGGATATAACCAAGCATGATGCCCCTCCTTCCCAGTTTCTGCAAAATCCCTATTGGCAGCATTATAAAATACTGGCGGACTATGTGGCAAGAATGAGTGTATTGATTACCAATACCACTGCAGATATCCAGATTGCCGTACTGGACCCTGTGGCAGATCTGTGGACGAAGATGGCAAATCCCATCCGCAGCTTCGACTATGTGGGGGAATCGGAAACGGAACGCCAAAGATGTGAGATGGTCAGGGAAAATTGGGTAAATACATGTAAGTGTCTACTGTTTGGACAGTTGGATTACGACCATCTGGATGCCGAGATTCTAAGAGAAGCACAGGTATCAGAGGGCAGGATTCGTATAGGAGAAGCTTGTTATTCGGTGGTGGTTCTTCCCATGTGTCATTGTCTGGAGCGTGATGCCAGATTAAAGCTTTCTGAGTTTGTAAAGCAGGGCGGCTGTCTGATTTCTGTTGACAGCCAAGGGCAGGAAACATCATTTATCTCCATTGATTCTGAAGAAAGCGATTATGAAGCCTGTGAAGAATGGAATGCCCTGCTTCAAAAGGCGCATAAGGCAAGTCTTACTGCGGTACCGGCGAATGAGAATTGCAGCAGCCTGATATCTGTCTGTAAAAAGCATACAGACACAGCGGCTTCTGTAAACGTAATATCAGACAATTACAAAGATATAATCAGTTGTGTACGGAAAGACACAGCAGGCAGTATTTATGTATTTATTTCCAATCAGGGCAGAGAACGGGCTGAAATTGAAGTGGAGTTTCATGAGGTTCAGTGCACGGCAGAAGACAGAATACACAGGGGCGATGATCAGAAAGGAATTGGCAGCAAGAAATCCGTTAATACAAGGCTTCTGCTGGAACGGGGCGAATCCCGGAAGATTTCAGAAGATCAAAAGGCTGTTCAGATTGCACTTGATGGCTTTGAAAGTATCTGGATTAAACATGAAATGCAGGAAGCCAATTCTACACAACACAGGAGTAACGGCAAAGAGGAAAGCCGTGCAGGAGAAAAAGACAGGCTCAGACTGACCGTTCCTGCAGAAGGCTTATGGAAAATCAAACCCTCCGGAAAAAATATATGTAGATTCGGATATGCGAATATGTCCCTGAACGGAAAAGACTGGAAAAAGGTGGAAGCAAAAACCTTTATTGAGCAGTGTGCAGGAGAAAAACTTCTCACGGGAAAAGAATTTGTATATGACAGTGCTTTTGGCACACCAAGAAAGATACAGCCTGATTATCCCATTGACTGCAGTTATCAGATCGGATTTTATACTTCTGGAACCATAGATTCTGCCGGTTATCATGGAAATGGGAAAGAGGGGGCAGATGAAGTGGGACTCATCAGTCTTTTCATGGACAAAGAAGCCATATCGGGAAAATATACGGTCTATGTAAACGGACATACAGCAGCAGGCAGAGATGAGAGCGGCACACAGTCCGGGTGGCATGGAGTCTGGGTCAATGACTATGGCAATCAGGCAGTGGATATATCTGGTTACCTTTTAAATGGTTATAATGAGATTCGAATTGATGTGACAATATCCCAGGCTGAAGATGGTTTGAGAGATCCCATTTATTTAATCGGAGACTTTGGGGTGAAATTAAAAGAAGAAGCTCAAGAGGACAATGGGGTTGATTATGATACCTGTAAAGAGATTTCCTTCCTTGACATTCTGGACTATGCAAGGCTGGATACTCCATACTGTGAGGGCTATCCCTATTACAGCGGCTGCATGGAATATACCAGGTTGTTTGATCTGGAGGAGTTATGTTTAGATCCTGCCGCTTATGAAGCGTCGGAAGACATTGAGCTCAGTTTTTTTAAGAACCTTCCCCAATATGATTGTGTGGAACTGATAGTCAATGGACATTCTCTTGGCGTGGCAGCATGGGCACCTTATGTGTGGAATGCAAAGAAAGAGATGCTTTTGCCCCATGGGAATGAAGTCCGTGTCAGAATTACCAATACTCTGGCTAACATGCTTGATGGCACCTTTTTTGATTATGACAGCCACCAGCTTGTAAAGATAGAATAATAAAAATATAGTCCGGACATAAACCATTATGAAACGCAATGTTAGTAAAGATGAGGTAAAGTATGAGAGTTGTAGATGTTAAGGATTACGGGGCAGCAGGACATGGAACTTCGTTAGATACCACATTCATTCAATCTGCCATAGATGCTGCATACAACCTGGTGGTGAAGGAAATGGAAGACATCAATGCAGGTACTGGAACAGGCATATGTACGGATGCTGATGACACGGAAAATAAGATTGAGGCGATTGTCCGTAACATTACGTCTGGCATGGTCTGTAGACCAAGAATACAAGTGAAAGTGCCCTGCGGCGTATATCTGGTCGGTTCCCTGTTTTTAAAAAGCTATGTGGAACTTTATCTTGAAAAGGGAGCCGTGCTCCTTGGGACAACGGATGAAGATGCCTATCCCATTAAGAAGACCCGTGTAGCAGGCATTGAGATGGAGTGGCCGTTAGGCGTTGTCAATATAAATGATGCAGTGCATGCTGCTATAACAGGAGCCGGAACCATCAATGGGCAGGGACCATATTGGTGGAACAAGTACTGGGGCGCAGATACAAAAGCAGGTATGCGGGCTGAGTATGAAAGAAAAGGCTTAAGATGGTGTGTGGATTATGATTGCAGACGTGTCAGAAATCTCATTGTGATGAACAGCCGTTGTATAAATCTGTCTGGATTTGAAAGTATCCGCTCTGGTTTTTGGAACATCCACCTTTGTTACAGCGAAAATGTTCATGTAAAAGGGCTGCACATTTATGACAATGCAGGTCCAAGTACAGATGGAATTGACATAGACTCATGCAGAAATGTCTGGGTGGAGCAATGTACCATCGCCTGCAACGATGACAGCATCTGTGTGAAGTCAGGCAGAGATGCTGATGGGCTTAAGGTAAATCGCATCTGCGAGAATGTTTTGATTGAAAACTGTGAAATACAGACTGGGGCAGGAGTTACCATTGGAAGTGAGACCTCTGGCGGTGCCAGAAGCATTGTCATAAGGAATCTGGTTTACAAAAATACAAGATACGGGTTCCGAATGAAGTCTGCTGCAAACAGAGGAGGATTCATTGAGAATGTGTTTGTAGATAATCTTGAAATGGTCAATGTAAGTTATCCCATTCATATGTGTCTGAACTGGAATCCCGCATACAGCTATTGTGAACTCCCAGAAGGATATGAAGGAGAGATTCCTTTTCACTGGAACATACTGACAGAGAAGGTGGACAGGGAAACAGGAATTCCAAGAGTGAAGAACATCACAGTCAAAAATATAAATTCTTATAATGAAGCGGATTATCAGGGCACCTCCAGAGCATTTGAGATGGAAGCCTTTTTAGAAAAACCCATGTCAGACATATTCTTTGAAAACGTAAAGATCAAAGCGGCAGAATTTGGATACATTCAATGCGTGGAAAACCTGCGTTATCAAAACGTGGAGATATCCGTAAAAGATGAACCAGGCAAGGGCAGTTTTTAAAACCAGTAGACCATGTTTCATGGAAAAAGGTTTAATGATTTCAATTACATTGGGAGGAATGAAGAAATGGAAAGAAGTAACATGGATCCGCTTTTTTATGCAAAAGAGGCGTGTGACACTTTAATGCGTATGTATCATGGGGCAGACCTGCCTCCGAAAGGTCATTTTCATTATCATCAAGGCGTGTTTTTGTCTGGAGTTTACCAGACATATCTTCTGACAAAAGAGGAAACGTATTTTGAGTATATGAAGACATGGGTGGATTCTATTATTAGTGAGGATGGAACAATTGGTAAGTACGATTCCGGACAGTTGGATGACATTCAACCTGGAATTCTGCTCTTTCCATTATGGAAGCGGACTCATGACATACGCTATCAAAAAGCATTGGATCGTCTGATGCAAGATATCGAATGTTTTCCCCGCAATGAAGAGGGTGGATTCTGGCATAAAGCACATCTGCCTGGTCAGATGTGGCTGGATGGCCTGTACATGGGCGGTCCGATCTGCTCAGAATATGCAGACTGTTTTGACAAGCCGGAGTATCTGGAATTGGCGGTGCAGCAGATCCTGTTGATGAGAGAGCATACTATAGATTCTAAAACAGGTCTGTGGTATCATGCCTGGGAGGGTTCCGGACAGGTTTCATGGGCAGACCCGGAGACAGGCCTTTCGCCGGAATTCTGGGGACGTTCGATTGGCTGGGTACCTGTGGCAGTATTAGATGTGATGGAGTATATGCCAGAAAGCCATCCGCAGTATAAAAATCTGTGTAAGCTGGTCAAAGAGTTATTAGAAGCCGTGTGCCGGTTTCAGTCTGAGGAAGGACGATGGTACCAGGTTGTGGATAAAGGCGGTCAGGAAGGAAACTGGCTGGAGAATTCCTGCAGCAGTCTTTTTGTAGCGGCGATCTGTAAAGCCATTAAAAAAGGAATCCTGGACCCTGCTTACGCGAAGAATGCCACGAAAGGATATGAAGGAGTAATCAAAGATCTTCACTGGAAAGGAGAGGATCTGCTCATAGGAAATGTCTGTATTGGAACCGGAGTAGGAGATTATAAGCATTATTGTGACCGTCCGGTGTGCACCAATGATTTACATGGTGTTGGAGCATTCCTGCTGATGTGTACACAGATGTATCGTCTGACAACGACTCCGGGTACAGATGATACAAAAATGATTTAGTTTTTTTCTTACTATGCAATATTTGCAATGCCCATAAGTACATTTATTTGGTATCAGTCTAGAGCCAGCATAGGAGTTCGGATTTAATCCGATATATTAAAGATTTGATAACTTCATTGGTATTCATAAATCCCCCTTTCAGGTATAAGCTGTCAGGGGGATCTAGAACTTTGTATCAGGAACCTACATTAATTTTAATAGTCTTTACGATAGGAGAATTATGATAACTGTCATTGACAGAAGCCTGGAATATGTACTCTCCCTGTTTGTCAGGAGTAAAGGTAATTATGTTGTCTGTTATGGAAGCCCCCTGAGGAAGCTCAGAAAATGTATAGGTCAGTGGATCATTTTCGAAATCAGAAGCAGTAAAGTCAATGATGGCTGTCTGACCTACTGCAATTGGTTTCCCTACTTTTTCTCCTTTGAGTTCAATTTGGCTGATGTGTGCGGTGTTCCCAGTTTCTGCGGCTGTCATGGATACACCAACATAAAGAACTTCTTTCATTTCGTGAGTTATTTTTGGCTTCGATGTCTGAAGATAGGTTTTTCCTTCGTCGAGACTGTACCAGTATTCAATGGTATTTCCGGTTCGTTTTATAATAAAATGAATAGGTACAGCCTTATTGTTCATGTCACCAGCCCAATAACTTGTAACATTATTCTCCTGATTATTTTTATGAGATACAAGTAATATGTTGTTATTATTTGAAAAATGGCGTTCCTCTGCAAAGTTGGCCTGCTCCAGTTCCAGGCTGTCAGTAACGAAAATGCCAAAGTAATCGGAATCCGTAGCGGTCCGGTCAAAATAATCCAGTCTTGCGTGAATTTCAAAGTCTCCAGTGACTTCTTTATAAGCAAAGGTTTTTTCAAGATTTCCTTTTCCTGTAATGCCGCGTGATGAAATAGAGTTAATCATACCGGATTCATCGGTTGTAATCTCACCTTTTGCATTGCCAAAGGAAAGAACCTGCCAGTCAGCTTCCACAATGTCACGGGGCTTTGCGGTGAATTTAGGTGCTTCATTTTTTTCATATTGGAAGACTGCAAGATTGTTTCTTTCATTGGAACTTATGGTGATTTTCTGTGTCTTTTCGCTTACTAGCTTATATCCGTCAATGGCCTTGGCAGTAAGTGTCACAGAACTGCCAGAAGGGGCGTAAACAGGAGAGGAGTCAATAATTCTGTTTCCTTCCACATAGATCGCTCCCCCATGATTGGCTGGAAGAGATTCTAAGATTTCCAGAGCCACTGCCTGAGAAGGCAAAACATCCACGGTGATGCCAGAACTATTTTCGTAAATCTTACCAGATATCAGGTCCCTGGCTCTGGTAACGCCGGTAGTTTCCGTAAGTGTATAGGTCTGACCAGTTTGCCCCACTTTTTTATCGGTCTTTGACTGATTAATGGCAAAAATATATTTCCCATACCTGGTTTCGCTCATGCCGTCAAACCGGGTATGTTTGGTGGGGTTCTTCTTTTGCGTAAGATATCTGTTGTCGTTCCACACAAACAAACCACCTTGATGGGTTCCCTTTACATCGGCCAGCCGGTCAATGTCATCCTGAATAAAATGGATTCTTGTATTATCATTATAAGTCCAGTCTTCCCTTCGGTAATTAAACGTTACATATCCTTTGTCTTCTTTATTCTTGAATACAATAACCTGCCCGTCAGTATCGTAGAATACAAAATCCTCATGGCCCTGTTCCATGGGAAGAAGGGTTTGTGCTTCTTCTTTTTCCATAACATTTTTCACAGCCTGATAATATTTTAAAATATCCTGGGTTTCCGTCATCCTTGTGTAAACATGTGGAGATTTATTTTCTATGTCTTCTCTTAGAGTATCCGTATAGGCACGGTTGTCTGAAATATATTTTGAAAGGAAACGAAAAGCACCGCTGGAGCCCAGTTCAAGCGCTGTATATCCTGCAATGGGATAAACAATTTTCTGACCGTATCCGTTGTTGCGGCTGGAGGCAAATAGTTCACTCATAAGAACCTGATTTCCATTTTCATCTACTCCTGGATAGTAAAAGTATTTTGCACTCTCAAAGGTATTGTAAGCAGTATTGTTAAAAATCTGTTGGGTTTCCTTGTCAAAATATCTGGCATTTTCCGCATATTTATTTGCAATTCCAATAAGAAGGGTGCCATAATCTCCAGCCCATCCGCCATGGCTTGCGCCACCCTCCAGTCCAAGAGAATTTTTCGTTGAAAACCATTTTTGACCGTCTGCCATTTCTCCATATTTGTAAAGGATCATATTAACATACTGTTTACTATCTTTCGCATGGTATTCAGTATTGCTCTGGTTTTTACTATCCTTTTCAAGAAGCTCTATAATTTTATTGGCACTGTGTGCAAATCCAAAGTCCTGATTGGCGGTACCGGCACGGCTCTGGGGAGAATAGAAATCTCCTTTGGTGCCTTGTTTTGGATTGGCCAGACGTTCCCGAAGCCTTCCAAACATATCAATATAGGTATCTCTTCTGGTTCGGTCTTTATCACCTGTTATGGAACCGTCTATCTTTTCATCCAGAAGAGCCTGGTATTTCTGGATCATATCTGTGTTGCCGCTGTTCATAATGTAGTCGTTTAACTGGATAAAGGACTGCATCATAGCGTCGACACCCAGAGATAGAAGGGGCCAGTTCTCGCCTTTTCCTCTGGAACCGTTTCCTTCCAATGATACTCCAATCCATTTTCCTTTGTTTTCCCCAGTGGTGTAATAGCACCAGCCGCCATCTTGATCCTGTGCCCTTTGGTAAAAGTCCAATAAAGCGATATAGCGGTAAAGAATTTCATCGTTCTGATAGTATTTCCCTGAAAAATCAAACATATATGTATTTGCCAGCATCAGTAAATTGGACATGGTAGACCAGTTTTGGTGATTGATTGCCTCTAAGGTGTAGCGGCGTGCCACTTCATCGCTGCTTCCGGTTAATTTGGCTTCTGTTATGGGAACATTACGGATAATAGCTCCGTCCATAAATAGATTTTCCCTGGTTTTCTTTTGTTCCCATTCCTCTCCATACAGCTGCCAGGATAAAATCAGTTCTGTCATATCTTTCATTTCACCCTGTAGATATTCATAGGGAGAAATATCCCTTTGAGCCACAGGGCTGCCAGTGGGAGTCGTTCCTCGGAATTCATCCTCTGGAGAGTAATAAGGTTCTGTGTGCGAGGCAATAGAATAGATGTAACGACTGTTTTGAGTAACAGGTTTGTAGGTAGAGGTACCGTAAGCATCCATTCGTCCGGTCTGCATAATAGAGAGGGTCAGCTTGCCATCTGCATCCACCATTCCCTGAGGGATTTTATAGGTGGAATAATAATAGCGCCCTTCAAATACCGGTCCTTGATTATAGTAGCCATTATCTAGCTCACTGTATTCCCGTCCTGCTCTTGGATTGAGAATGGTAGTATTTCCGGAAGGACCATAGAGCATTAGGTTCCCTCTGTCATACTGAGAACCGGAAAAGCGGATAGTAACGTAATTTTGTGCAGCGGGATTAGCATTTAAGGTAAATTCAAGCTTTGCAGGGGTGTCTTTAGATGTGGGGATTAAAAGCTGTCGGTAGGTTAGACCATGTCCCAGTCCGCCCCCCTCATACAGTCCATTTGCAGCTGTAATCTGTTTGGAAAGGGTGGTGTCTTTTCCGGCTACGGAACCGATTTGGTTAAATTGATGAGTTTGCTCCGAAAAACGGTCTCCGAATAGAAGTAAATCGTTAATAGAAGTGAGTTTTTCTGCCTGATTCTCAATTAATACTTTACTTTGAGCAGACATGGTTCTGGTTTGGCCTGAATAAGGCAGGTATGTAAAACCAGTCATTGTTGTGCAAACCATTACAGCAGAGAAAAAAATAGCCATGGCTTTAAAAAAAAATCTGTGCTTTTGCATGTTTTTTCATTACCTCCTAAACTTTTTTATTATATATGACATGATTTTATTAAACCAAAAGATGATTCTTCATACAATTATAAAAAGTTAAGAAAAGGAGATTTATAAAGATTTAAACAAAGGACATAGATTCCTTTTTAACGATCTGAAAAAAAGTGTTAAAAAACAGATGTTTATTTAATTTTCAAACTGATATAAATCCTAATGAAGTGACTGGATTGTTAGGATTTCGGGCTTTTTGAAGAACGATGAAAATATTATAATCAAGTTATTAACGGGGAACCGAAAGAACGAGAGAAAGAGAGGATCAGCTTTTGAAAGAAAAGGAGTTTAAAAAGAAACGTTTCAAAAATTTAAGATATGATATGAAGCATAACAAACCGCTGCTTATACTTTGTATTCCCGGAATTATATGGTTTTTGCTTTTTTGCTATATTCCCATGATTGGGTTGATTATTGCATTTCAGAAATATAATCCAGCAGCCGGTATTTTTGGAAGCAAATTTGTGGGATTGGAGAATTTTCGCTTTTTTGTAGGGTCCAGTGATTTTTTTCGTATTACATTTAATACTTTGACGTTAAATTTTTTATTTATTCTTTCCACCATGGTTATGTCTATTGTCATAGCTATAGTGCTTTCCGAATTAACAAACAAAATTTTCGTAAAGATTACCCAGTCCGTCGTGATTCTGCCTCATTTTATTTCCTGGACGGTGGTGGCACTTTTGACACAGGCATTTTTAAACACAGATCGAGGTATGGTAAATCAGTTTTTGGTGTCCATTGGACTTGAACACCTTAATTTTAACAGTGATGCAGCTTATTGGCCTGCTATTCTTACTATTTTAAAGATCTGGCAGGGAGCTGGATATGGTTCGATTGTTTATCTGGCGGCTATTACCGGTATGGACAGGGAAATCTATGAAGCTGCCAGAGTAGATGGTGCCAACAGGCTTCAATGCATTCGCTATTTAACTCTTCCCCTTTTAAAAAGTACCGCTATTTTACTTTTTATTATGAGCGTGGGAAAAATATTTTATGGTGATTTTGGTATGATTTATGCCATTGTGGGAACCAACACTCTTTTGTATCCTACCACAGATGTGATTGATACATATATATACCGGATGCTGATGGAATCGCAAAATATAGGCATGTCTTCTGCGGTTGGTCTCTATCAGTCGCTGATGGGATTTGCAATGGTTCTTATAAGCAATAAGATTGCCAAAAAGGCTAGTCCTGAATCTGCTATTTTTTAAAGAAAGGAAAAATGATGAAAATTAAAAAGTCAAATGTGGATATTATCACAGAAGTATGCTTTTATGGATTTATAACAATTTTTGCTTTAATATGCTTGTTTCCATTTGTATTAGTTGTAACCTCCTCTTTCGCAAATGAGGTGAATCTGGCGAAAGAAGGATACAAACTGATTCCTTCAAAATGGTCTTTGGACGCTTATCGGTTGCTGTTAGAGACAAAAAGTGTATTTAACGCTTATAAGGTTACAGTTTTTGTTACAGTAGTGGGAACAGCGTTGAGTATGATTGTGACTAGCGCAATGGCTTATGCCATATCCATCAAGAGTTTCCGAATACGCAATGGTCTTGCATTTTTTGTGTATTTTACTATGCTCTTTTCCGGTGGTTTAGTATCCAGCTATCTTATGATTACACAGGTACTAAACCTGAAGGATTCTATTTGGGTATTAATTATTCCATCTCTGGTTCAGCCTTACAATATGCTGCTTATGCGTAACTTTTTTTCCGGAATACCGGATTCACTGTCAGAATCAGCAAAAATTGATGGTGCCAACGATATTCGGATACTGATCAGTATTATTTTACCGGTTTCTTTGCCAGGAATTGCTACCATTGGTCTGTTCTATGCTTTGTCCTATTGGAATGAATGGTATAAAGTTCTTCTGTATATTAATTCCGAAAAGTTGTATACGCTGCAGTATCTGATCATGAAGATTTTAAGGGAGATTAATTTTGCAGCTTCTGAGGCGGCACAGAATGATATGAGTTCCAGTTTTGCTTTACTACCTTCCTATAGTTATCGAATGGCAACCATTGTGGTTACAATTGGTCCCATTATCTTATTGTATCCAGCACTTCAAAAGTATTTTGTAAAGGGATTGACTGTTGGTGCTGTAAAAGGTTAGAGTATTAGGAAATGGATAAGAAAATGGTGGAAAAGGTAACTTGAAATGGGATAGAAGAAGGCAGTCCAAAGTCATTTATATGATTCTGGACTGCCTTCTTTTTAGTTGAATATATATTCTTTTTTAGAGTGGAGTTTCCGATACTGGCTGGGTGTATAACCTGTATGCTTTTTAAAAAAAGTAAAAAAATAATTTCTGGTGGAAAACCCCAGTTTGTCGCTGATATCCTGAATAGTCATATCTGTTTCAGAAAGGAGTTTGAAAATCAGTTCAAGCTTCTGCTCAATAATATAATTGGATAATGAATTCCCAGTGTTTTCCTTAAAAATATTTCTAAGATAGTTTACGGACAAGTGTACCTCCTGAGCCAGTATCTCCACGGACAGATTTGGATTATAAATATTTTTTTGTACTAGTACCTTTACTTGTTCAACAACGGAGTTCCGTTCCGGATTATTGTTCCGGATTTCTGCCAAAGAAGCAATCATATCCTCTGCTCTGGCAAGAAAAAGTTCCTGAATTTCCTGTAAAGTGCTGTCTTCAAAAAAATGGAAGGTAAGTAAATTATTTTCGCTGGTTCCCAAATTGTATTGTATCTCCAACTGTTTAAATGTGTTATTTAACTGAAGGCAGGAAATAACAATACCTTCATAGGAGAAGGTGCGAATGGTTTGTATGAATTCTATGATTGCTTCGGCAGTATTGGACAGACTCAAGGTGCGTATGCTGGAGCGAATAGCCTTATCAATGGCAAAAGGATAAGTCTGTTCCTCGTCAGGAATAAAGTGAAGGGAAGAAAAATGGTTAATCTTTCCTGGACCTGCAATCAGCTTGTGGTTGATAGCTGTGACCGCCTGCTTGTAGGAGATGGTTACCTGCTCCAATTCAGAAGTGGAACTTCCAATTCCACAGGAAAAAGTCACGTGAAAATATTGTGATATTTTAAGCTGAGTCTGATGCAGCAGCTCTGTAAATTCTTCTTTTTTCTCCGGTTCGTGGTTGACAATGCAGACCAGTGTGATGGAATTTAGATAGACGCATTCCAACTGGAAGTCTTTCTGGCAAAGTTCATTTAGGATATTTTCTATAGAATAAAGAATTAAACTGTAATCTTCTTCATGAACATTCGGAAATGCCGTATCCAGACGAAGAAGAGTAACCAGATAGTCCGGCCCCTTTAAATTCAGTTCCAGTTCCTCTACGTTGTTTAAAAGAGGTGGAATGGAGGCAAAGCTGGAATTGAGCAGTTGTTTGACTATTTTTGCTTTTCCCTCACTCTGATAAGCATGCGCCTTTTTTAAAAGAGTGCTGTTTTGTTCCTGAATAGAATGGTAACGTTTGGCGATTTCCTCCAGTTCATCCCCATGTAGCAGTCTGGTGCGTGGATAGGAAACGGTTTTATGAAGTGAAAGAATGGGCCGATACAAGAGAATGCTTAATAGCAGGCAGGCAGCGATTCCCAGCAATAAAAAAACAAGTGTATAGCCCAAAGCCTTTTGCAGCAGGGAATTGGTGGTGTCAAGAAGGAGGTCTGGAGTGATTTTAATAAATGTCAGTCCATTGCTATCTGTCTGATAAGAGATAAACTGCCTCTGATTGTCCACAACCATGTTAAATGTGCCGGAAGAAACGTTTTTTCTTATAATTTCTTTCCATATATCAGACGATTTTAGATCTGTTCCATATAGAGATTTTTCATAGTGGCTAAGTACCATTCCGTATCCGTTAACGAGGATGCTTTTTGATGATGTGTCTTTGCCATCCCCATTCATCATGGAAACCAGTTTTTCCTGATTGAAATTTACAACAAATGCGGACTTTGGAGAAGAGATAAATACAAGAGAAATAACCTTTTGCTGTACCTCGTTCCTTTCTACTTCTCTTGGAAGAAACAGCAAAGAGGTGGAGATGTTTGTTACCTCATCAAGTTGTCTAAGAATACCTTTGTCGTAGAAGTCAGATAAAGACTGGTATGGTTCAAGGCTAGTAACCACATAGCCGGCTCGTTTATTGATGATATAGTAAGAATCCACCAGCTGACTGTAGGAAGTCAGCTTTGCCATAAGTCTGCTGGCTTTTATAGAGGAAATATCGGTAAACTGTTCTTCTGTTAATAAATAAGCAAGATCCGTATCATTTTGATAGAATATATGGGTGTAATTTAAAAAATCCTTCAGATATGAATCAGAAATCTGTTTTGATTGCTTTAAGGATTCCTCGTTTATCCGAATGACCTCTTTTTTATAATTCTTGTTAATAGTAAAGATAGTTGTACAGGAAAAAAGGAAAAACAGAAAACATAGCGTTGT
>NZ_SULJ01000001.1:0-944285 GCF_007115105.1 Clostridium sp. HBUAS56010 | reverse complement strand
AATAAATGTAATTACCAGTCTTTTAAAGTATTTGAATTTCCAAACCTCCCGCAACTGGCTTACTCTTTTTTTTGGCATAATAAATCCCCCCCCCATTTTCATAAAAACATAGAACGATTCCCCCCCTTATAGTATAGTATTATAAGGTTACCATATCATAGAAAAAAGTTCAATTATTCACACTGTTAAATATAGTACTTAAAATCCTAAAGAATCAAAAAGACGATTAGTTTTTGGAATTGATGGTCCACAGGGAAAATGAGATAATGGTTCCCAGGTGAAAAAACAGGAAATTCACTAAATTAAAAAATGGGAGGTTAAACATGAAAAACTGGAAAAAACGATTTGGCTGCTGTACTCTTGCAGCAGTATTGTTAGCAGGAACCGCACTGACCGGCTGTGGTAACAAGAATGTAGCTTCGGAGGTTGCTGGTAAGGGAACAAAAACTGTATTGAAAGTCATGTTTCGTTCAGACAAGCCAGCGGGGTGGGAAGAGGTAGAGCAGGAAGTAGAAAACAGATTAGATAAAGATGGGCTTCCACTGGATCTGGAGATTACATGGGTGGCTCCTTCCAATTATAATGATAAGTTAAACTTAAGCATTACAGGAGGTGAAAAATGGGATCTGGTCTTTGATGCACCCTTTGTACAGTTAAAAAACCTGGCAGCAGATGGTTATTATGCCGATCTTTCCTCTTACTGGAATAACGATGCTTTTCCTGGATTAAAGAAAAACTTCTCAGAAGATTTGATTGAAAACAATCAGTTTTTCGGTCAGAAATGTGTTATTCCCCTTTTACGTACTTATGGAACCGGAATTCCTGCTGTATTTTACCGACAGGACTGGGCTGACAAATGGGGAATTGGAACCATTGACAGCTATGAAAAATTAACAAAATACTGGGATGCGGTAAAGGAAAATGAATCAGGTGTCTATCCTCTCAGTGTAATTGGAAACAGAGGATTTTACCAGCTAAAATCCATTACGGAAGCTGAATTATGCAAAAATGGAATTCAAACTGTTAAAACTGGGGATGTGGTGAATTATCTTTACATAAAAGATGGAAAAGTGGTAGAAGCGGCAGCGGAAGGACAGGGAGACGAAGCATTTAAGGATTTCCCGGAAGGTTTTCAGTATGACTTTGGAGTAGAACGTTATGAAATTTTTAAAGAGTGGAGAGAAGCAGGTTATATAGAGACAGACTCTCTCGCACAGACAGACGCTTCCACTCAGTTTAACAGTGGACTTTCCGGATCGGTCATCGGTACTCTTGATGATGCGGAGAAAAGCTATGAACAGTTGAAGCTTTATTCTCCTGAAGCAGAGTTTGGATACTTTGTATATGTAGATGCTGTAAGGAATATGGAAAAAGGAGCCATTGCTACTGGTTATCAAGCAAACAATTTCCTCTGTATTCCCAAAAATTCAGATAATATTGAAATGACAATGAAGTTTTTAGATTGGATTTTTTCTGATGAGAAAAACCATGATCTCATTGAACTTGGGATTGAAGGAAAGGACTGGGAGAATCATGGAGATGGTACCTACAAGATTCTTTCCAAATACGCATTTCCGGGGTATATGCTGACTTGGAATCAGAATTTTGTAAAGCTTAGCGATAACCTTTCCGAGTCCATACAGGAATATAAAAAGTATGAACTGGAAAATGATACTTTCTCTTCCAATCTTCTTCCAGGCTTCACCTTTGATGCCAGTGCCATGGCAACAGAGACAGCCCAGGTAAAGGCGGTTACCAGTAAAGTTTCTATTGTAAAGCTTCATGGAATCAGCAATGATGGTACGAATTCTTATGGTACTATAAAAGAGATGCTAACTGCCAATTGTAAGGAAGCAATGGAAAGCGGTGGTCAGATTATCATGAGTGAATTGGTTAATCAAGTCAATGAATATTTAAAAAGCAAAAGTTAAGGAAGGTATTCTCAAATGGTAGAACCAGGGTATATTGATTTAAAGAGCCAATGGAGTGCTGTTGAAATGCCAGGAAATCTTTTCATGCGACATCCCAATAAGGACAGAGGAAAGGGCTTTTATCCATATGGATTTCTCAGTAAACACGATGGCAGTGTTGATGTCTGGAATTGGCAGGGACTTTTTCTTACGGTAATGAGTCTGAGAGAAGAACCGGTGTCCATAGAGATTAAGGTTCATTTTGCCAACGAGATAACAGCAAAGGCAAAAGCAGAAGTGGCAGGAGAAGGAGTTCACCCAATGAGTATCCCCTGGTCTGCATTTTCTGTGGAGCAGTCCAACGAGCAGATATGGCAGTTTCTGGATGAAGTGCAGGTTTCCTACCCCCAAGATGTGGTGATCGAGGAAGCCTGCTTAAAGAAAAGAGAACAGATTTTTGCAGACGCACCAGTCAGAGGTAAAGCTGGAGAATTGGGTGAAATAGTTGCTTATGAGATAAGTGTAAAAAACTGCACGAAACACCTTTTGCAGGTAAACGGGCTCCAAAGTTTTTGTGGTTGGGAATCCATGAAAGCTCTAATTAAACCAGCCAGTTTTCTATTAAGACAGGGAGAAATGCAAAAGGTATTAGTGGAGGTACAAATACCACAGCGTATGGTACCGGGAGGACATGAGACCACTACCATTATCTTTACAGCAAATGGAGATGGAGCCAAAGCGGAGAAAGTAGAGTTAAAGACCTTATGCAGACTACCCCATCCGTATATTTATCATGATAGCTTTGGCTGGAAGCAGGTAATGGAACGGATTAAGAAGTACCCCATGTACCAGCCAGCTTTTAAAGAATGGAAGGAAAGAGCAGACCGTTGGGAGGTTGTGGAGCCGGAGAGTCACAAACCTTACTGTTATGAAACCAGTGTGGAGACGGATATCATGTCTGCTGCCTATATGTATCAACTGACTGGGGAACAATTATATGCCAGAAAGGTTGCAGATTTTTTACGTAACTTTACGGATCCGGAGAAAGGATATCCTAAGAAACTTAGGGGCTGCAGCCAGTCCTACGTCCAGGAAGGGCATTTTTTTCAGCATCTTGCCATTCCTTATGACTTAATTTATGATAGCGGAGAACTAAGTTCTCAGGACCATAAGAGAATTGAGCAGACATTCCGGCTTTATATGGATATTCTGGATGTACATATTCGGAGTGGGTATATTTCTAATTGGCTTTTATCGGAGATTGTGGGAGCTTTTTATTGTGCTCTTTCTTTACAGGATATAGAGAGAGCACTGCGGTTTGTATTTGGGAATGGTGGAGTTGTGGATCAGTTCCGGTTTGGAATGCTAAACGACGGGTGGTGGCACGAATGTTCGGTAGGTTATAATAACTGGGTTTCCTCTCTTTGCCTCCATACGGCTCATGCTCTTTTGCCTTTTGGCTATAACCTGATTCACTCGTGGTTTCAGATTCCTTACAACGACGAGGTAAGGGCAACCTGGAATTTGGAAGATGTTCCTGTTCGTTTTGGAATGTATAACAAAAAATGGGGAGGCAACCGGAAAAATCATGTAAAGCTTCAGGATATATTTGATGCACCGGTTCCATTTTTGGATTACCGGGGAGTATTATTCGGCATTAACGATTCAAGTGAAAAAAAACTGGCAGGGGTTCATTTTGGTTCCACCTTTGATTTGGCATATCAATATTACAAAAATCCCGAATACATTCCAATTATTAAACGTTGTGAATATAAGGATCCTATATTTGGAGATCCATTGCTTCCGGATTATTCCTCTCAGGCGGAAAAAGAGAATGCTTTTTCGGATAATATAGGAATTGCCATGCTGCGAAGCCAGAAAGAGGGCAGACAGCAAAGAGAACAAATTCAGGCGGTTTTGCGGTATGGCTCCCATGGTTATGCCCATGGACATTTTGACATCGGAAATCTGTTGTCTGTTATGAGATATGGAAGAAGCCTGTATAACCCTGAATGCTGCTGGTGGGGGTATCAGCATTTTATGTATAAATTTTATGTACAAAATTCCCTTACCAAAAACATGGTAGTGGTAGATAGTAAAGTTCAAATTCCTGCAGACTCTAAAAAAATATTATTTTACAGTGGAAAGAGAATGCAGGCAGCAGCAGTGACAGTAACCACCACATGGGCTTATCCGCCTTATGGGGGAATGGTTTATGATTCTAAGCGGGATTTGGAGCAACAATGCCAGATGAATGGAAGTTATCTTCCCATCGTTCATGGAGAAAACGCACCGGAATATGGGGAACTCAGTGACTATACGGAACCAATTCAACAGACCAGGGTTATGGCTGTCATGGATGATTTTATTGTTCTTTTTGATTATCTCAAAGGAGAGAAAGAGCACGATTTTAGCAGCCTCTTTCATATTAAAGGGTTTAAGGAACTTACAGGGAAACAGATAAAAGAAACTGGTCATACCGGGCAGTACACCACCAATCCATTATCTGACGGACAGTTTATTACAGATTGTCTTTGGTATGAAGCTTCTGAGGTCACAAAGGCTTCCTTTACAACAATATTTACCGAAGAGGATGAGGGACAAATGCTGAGAGGGGAGGAATCCTGCTACAATGAGTCGGGTATCTTGCATACTGATGTGTATACCCCATGGCCGCTTAATACGGTTCAGATGGTTGGAACCATGGCTGTTTACAGTGGCTGGCCAGCAGACTGCGATGGTTATTGCATCCCCTGTTCCTATAAAGTGGAAGTAGATGAAATAGTGAAAGATCAAGGCTCCTTTGGTGCCTGGATTCTTGGAGAGGGGGTATGCAATGTAGATATAGCAGGCGCAGAACGTCTGACTCTTTTTACAAAGCATGAACCGATGTATCGAGAAAATGGAGACAGAGTTTTAACTTCACTGGGGCTGTTCTGGGGGAAGGCGGAGTTGGAACTGGAAGATGGAAGTATCATTAGGATTGCAGATCTTCTGGAAGAAGAGTATGCCCCAATAAAGAATGGAGTATCCAGAGTATCCTTGGATAATATTGCGCCTGGCTATGGCACTGGA
Source organism: Clostridium sp. HBUAS56010 (assembly GCF_007115105.1). GTDB lineage: Bacteria > Bacillota > Clostridia > Lachnospirales > Lachnospiraceae > Lacrimispora. The sequence continues at coordinate 939,300 of NZ_SULJ01000001.1, read as the reverse complement.
AAGGATTATAAAGGCGGTAGGGTAATGATAAAAGGAGAGGAATATCCTTTTGCAATTCCCGCAAGCACGATAGATCAGGATAGGGCCGGAGTAATCTCTATTGATCTAACTAATCTGCAGGCAGTGAAGTTTCATGGACTTTTAGGAGCGGATACTTATCCAGGAGATGAAAGTCAGAAAAGAAAAACCTATGCAGTCAAAACTCAAGGGCTGGCAACGCGTTACATTACAGTACTGGAACCATATGAAAGCCATGCCCGGATAAAGAAAGTATGGGCCAACAGCGCCGATCAGGTTTTAGTAGAACTCCGTGACGGGAGCATTCAGGTAATAGGAGTTGAACAGATTGAAACAGACAATGTTCAGGTCTGGTCAAAAGGTCTGGATAAGGATAAAAAGGAGTTGTGGAGAGAGAGCGGGAGAGGATTACCCACTCATTGAAGATGAAATTTGGCTCGTATAACAAAAGTGTTTCGTAATAAGTTTTTTTCAGTAGTTTATTTGTTGTTCCGATAAACTGCACTGTTGACGATGGAAAGAATCATGAGCATGGATTGAAACATAGCACATGAACTTTCGTTATTGTTCAAATAGTGCAGTTTTTTGATAATCTAAAGTCAGAAATGGTTTTATTTGATATGTGGGTTTCTTGTTATACTTAGCTTAGGAAAAGCTGAAACATTTACGGAAAAAGATTTAGTTAAATACAAGGACTGACTTTGTCAATCAATTTCTATCTAAAATAAAGCAGTATATAATAGTATAGAATTATGTAAAGTTTATTTTATCTGTATTTTTTCTCAAGTTTAACAGATAATATATGAACCACAATTCATTCGTTGACTGCATATTGATAAATTTTAGAATGTTCCACTGTAAGTGGTATAACGCTACCGTAAAAGTAAAAGAAAAGAGGTGTGATTCATGCAACTGATTCTTCGGGATATTCGAAAGAAATTTGATAAAAAAGAAGTATTAAAGGGTGCTTCCTTTACCTTTGAAAAAGGGAAAATTTACGGGCTTTTGGGACGTAATGGTGCCGGTAAAACGACACTTTTTAATTGTATAAATGAAGATATTTCCATTGATAGCGGCAGTTTCGAGTTGCAGGAGGATCTTCTTTTCCGTCCCGTTTTGTCCCAGGATATTGGCTATGTTCTTTCTACTCCAGTGGTACCGGAATTTCTCACAGGACGGGAATTTTTGAAGTTTTTCATAGATATTAATAAAAAACAGAGAAAAGATATCCGTACCATTGACCAATATTTTGAGTTTATGCGCATTGATCCGGAGGACCGGGATAAGCTTTTAAAAGATTATTCCCATGGAATGAAAAATAAGATGCAGATGCTGGTCAATTTTATTGCGAATCCTGCCATCTTGCTGTTGGATGAACCTCTTACTTCCTTTGACGTTGTGGTGGCAGATGAGATGAAGGAGTTGTTTCGTCAGCTTAAATCCCAACATATTATTATATTTTCCACACACATCATGGAACTGGCACTGGATTTGTGCGATGAGATTGTAATCTTAAACGAAGGGGTTTTGGAAGAGATCAGGAAAGAGAATCTGGATCAGGTGGCATTTAAAGATAAGATTATTGCCACATTGCGGGGGGAAGATCATGATTAAAACCTTTGTCCTATCCTTTCTGCTCCGCAAAACCTATAAAACCAACAGCATTATCTATGTGCTCAAATACATTCCTCTCATTAAAAAGCTTCTTCCTGATTCTTTGTATGCCAGCAGCAGTCTGAAAACCTTTGCCAACATGATCAGTATAATGATAGAATTTGGTTCCGTATTTTTTGGAAAGATTGTTTACCTTCTGCTTATGATTTTGGGACCGCTGTTTGTGTTTAATCGTTTATCAGGGGAAGCGTTTGTTCATATTTACTTTTTCTTAACTCTTGTGGGTGGGCTCTTAAATACCCAGATGTTTAATCCCACCAAAGATAAATACTATGCCATGTTTTTGATGCGCATGGACCCGCGGGAATATACTCTGTCCAACTATCTGTATTTCCTTTTGAAAACAGCGGTTGGTTTCCTTCCCTTTACTCTCTTATTTGGTAAGATCGCGGGAGTCAGCACCATAGTCTGTCTGGTAATGCCCATATTTGTCTGTGCAGTCAAGCTGATTGCTGCGGCTTTTATGCTGCGTCAAAGCCGTGACGGAGGAAAAGTCAGCAATGAAAGTATGCCCACTGCAATTGTCTGGACTGGTTCTGCTTTATTGCTGGCAGGAGCTTATCTGCCTGCTTTTGCCGGGGTTTTTCTAAATGAACAAATTTTTCTTGCGTTGAGTGCGGCAATAGGAGTCGTGGGAATCTTATGCTTTGGATACATCTGGCATTTTAAGGCATACCGTAAGATTTATCAGGCGCTGCTGACCACCAATGAAGCGGTTATGAATACCCCAACGGCTGCCAGAACAATGCAGAAAAATTTCAATAAGAAAATTGAAACTGATTTGAGCCAGACCAGCGATAAAACAGGGTATGCTTACTTTAATGAACTTTTTATGAAGCGTCATTCCAAGATGTTGACCCGTACAGCGAAAAAGATGGCTGTTCTTCTAACTGGTGTGCTGGTTATTGCCATTGGCACGGGTTTCTATTTTTCAGAAGTCCGGATTCAGATCAATAAAGTACTGCTGACTTATTTCCCATATTTTTTGTTGGTGATGTATTTTATAAACCGCGGGAAAAGTATTACGGGAGCTTTGTTTATGAATTGTGACCACAGTATGCTCACTTACCGGATGTATCGTCAGCCTAAAGCAGTTCTTACCTTGTTTACAGAGCGGCTTAAATATATAGTGGGAATTAACCTTTTGCCTGCAGTGATTCTTGCCTGCGGTCTTCCCTTTGTACTTTATTTTTCAGGAGGAACAGATAATCCTCTGAACTATCTGGTGCTTTTTATGTCCATCTTAGCCATGTCCGTGTTTTTTTCTGTCCACACGCTGGTGTTGTATTATCTGTTACAGCCCTATAATGAAAAGATGGAAACAAAAAGTCCCCTTTATCAGTTCCTGGATTTTGCCACCTATTATATCTGTTTTTTTGCAGCCGGAAAGGTAGCATCCACCGTTGCATTTGGTCTGGTGGTTAGTGTTTTTTGTATTCTGTATATTATTATCGCTCTGATTCTGGTCTACCGCATGGCGCCAAAGACATTTAAGCTAAAACGTTAATTCACTCAGATGATCGGCGATGTGCATGGCAAAGTAAGAATCGTAGTCTTTTTTGCTTAAGGTTCCAAAGAGTAAATGAGGATGGAGGGGACCGGAATAGGCGCGGAATCTCTCCATCGTTTGAAGCAGTTCGTCAATGCTTTCTGAAGAATCTTTTCCTGCATCAATGGCTTCACCTCCTGGAACGGGAGCAGTCAGGTCGTGTTTCATGAATCCCTGAGAGAGGAATCTGCCAATGGCAATCCGCCCTATGGTTGCCCGGATGAAAACGGGTTTGAGTTTGGGATAACCGGTCATGGAATATTCAATGGTCTGTGCGCAGTGGAGGCAGATTTGGTTTACGTTCCAATGAGGGCTTGTTATACCAGAAAAGTATGGTTTTAAGAATACACCTCTCTTTTGTGTCATATAAAAAGTCGTAGGACGGCAGGTTCATATGATTTTGCAGACATAATCAGAATTTGTATAGGCTCCTAATCGCTTTTCATAGGACGTGATGTATGACAATTCCCATTTTTATTGTAACCGGATTTCTGGATGCCGGGAAAACAACCTTTATCAAACGTATTTTAAACAATTCAGATCATCAAAAGAAAAGAGTTTTTCTGATCCAGTTTGAGCATGGAGAAGAAAATTTTAAAAGTATGTATTTTAATATAATCCAAAAGCGTTTTTCCAAAAGAATGCTGGAAAATGACCAGGATGAAATCCGATTAAAGATAGAAGCAGTCATGGAGGATTATAATATAGATGAAGTCTGGATTGAATGGAATGGGATGGTTCCTTTATCAGAATTGCAGAACCTGATTATGGTATCCTCTCTTCCCAAATCCTGTAAGATTCAAAAGGTCATTCATATGGCAGATGGCAGGTATATCGAAAATCTTATTGGAAAGACTGGAGTGGCTCTATTAGAGCAGATCAGCAACAGCGATCTGGCAGTTGTGCGCAATGGGCATTTAAAAACCTGTCAGAAAAGAATAAAAAGCCAATTCCGATGTCTCAATTCAAACATGCCAGTGATTTTTCTAACAGAAAAAATCAGCGTTTCCCATCTGGAAAGGAAACTTTATGGAGAAAATCATCATCCAGTCTATTCTTTTTTTGTGGCTCTGTTTCTTTTGCTGACACTGCATTATGTGGGCAGACCGGTTTTAGAATCGTATCAGATACCTGTCAATACGTTGATTAATATATTTTTAGGGATGATCTTACAGGCATTGCCCTTTTTACTGATTGGAATTCTTCTTTCATCTGCAATACAGGTATTGATTCCTTCGGGGTGGCTGGAACGATGTTTTCCAAAATCCCCTGGTTTGGGATTGCTGGTGGCTGTAGCAGGAGGATTTTTACTTCCCGTCTGCGACTGTGTGTCGATACCTGTATTCCGCAGTCTGGTGCAAAAAGGAATTCCTCTTCCTGCGGCAGTCACGTTTATGGCGGTGTCTCCGGTTGTGAATCCTGTGGTTATTCTATCTACTTATTATGCGTTTCAAGGTGATATGACAATGGTGTATGGAAGGATATGCCTGGGAATCGTGTCAGGAATTTTAATAGGGATCAGTATGAAAATGTGGGCTCCCCAAAGATCGGTTTTGTCCGGTTTCATGGGAAACAGGCTGCTATGTGGATGCGGTTTTTACGGAGATTTGAAATCTGCTACTGGTTATGGAGGCAAAATACGGATGCTTCTGCAGCATTCCCAGGTGGAATTTTTCCGTATAGGGAAATATCTGATGGCTGGAACGCTGATTGCCTCTGTTTTTCAGGTGGCAGGAGCAAACATGACACCTTTATCCGGGCAGGGAGCTGATCTGACCGCATCCACTGTGTTCATGATGATGATGGCTTTTGTCCTGTCCCTGTGTTCATCCTCTGACGCGGTAATTGGACGCAGTTTTGGCAGTCAGTTTCCAACAGGAGCCATTATGGCATTTCTAATCTTTGGTCCTGTAATGGATATAAAAAATATATTGATTTTGAAGTCAGGGTTTTCTTATGGTTTTGTAGCCCGGTTGTTTGTGACTACATCTGTAGTGTGTTTTTCTGTCATAATTCTTGTTTATTCCCTGGGGGTGTGAAGATGCTGATTCGAAGGGTAAATGGGCAGGTTGTTTTAGAAATCATATGTTTTGCTTCTTTTGGCGTATTGCTTCTTTATTTTGTATCAAGCGGAAAATATCTGCAATACGTTGCTCCAAGGTTGAAACCTTATCTGTATTTTACTGCTGTTACCATGGGAATGTGGATCTTAGGGGATATGAAACGGTTATTTCAGCTTCAATACAAAATACATACCACTCACTGCCTGCTTCTGCTCATTCCTCTTTTGCTGTTTGTTCTTCCTCACACGCCATTACGGGCTGGGGATATAAAACGAACTGGCTCCCAATTGTCTGTTAAACAAAATTCCTATGGAGGCAGTACCAAAGGTTCCGTTGCGGAGGGGTTACCTGGATTAGATAAGGAGAATCATAGGATCTGTGTGTCTGATGAATATTTTGGAATGTGGTATTCTGAGTTGTATGGTAATATGGAGGAGTACGCGGGGTATACCATAATTATGACGGGTTCTGTCATGACAGATTCTGGTGGAGAAACGGACTATCAATTTGCACCTGTCCGTCTGGCAATGACCTGTTGTGTGGCGGATCTGGCACCAGTTGGTATTCCTTGTATCGATGAAGATGCAGAGGAGCTGGAAGAAGGCGCCTGGGTAAGAGTGGAAGGCACTTTATTTGCCAGTTATCAGGAGTATCATGGAAAGAAGTATGCAGACCCACATATTAAAGTGGAAAAAGTAGAACTGGCAGAAGAAGTAGAGGGATATGTATATCCATATTAATGAGGGAAAAAGTGGTAATTTTTCCTTTCTTTTATCCCGGTTCAAGGGTATAATAGAAGTAGTATTTCAATACATAAGCGGGGGTTGGGGAATGAGATGGGAGAGTCAGCAAAACGTAATTCAGTAATCAGAATTCTTGGGTATATTGTTCCGCACTGGTATTATATTATTATTTCTACAGCAGGGGGTGTTTTAAAACTTACCATACCCCTGATTGTACCTCAGGTTCTTAAATATTTTACCGATGATCTGCTCTTAGGGGAGAACTCTCTTTCCGCGGCAGAAAAACTGAGTATCATATATAAGACCTTGTTTTTCTTATTGTGTTTGTATATTATTATCTATATTCCAGCCACTTATTTAAGAGAAGTAGGTGCTCTGCGGGTATCCAGTAAGGTCATTCATAAGCTCCGGTGTCAGTTATACGATCATTTGCTGCCAATGTCTGCCCGGTTTCATGAAAGCAATAAGTCGGGAGAGCTTGTCAGCAGAATCAATAACGATGTGGAGCAGGTGCATGGATTCATCTGGAGTGTAGCCACCAATGTGTGGATTGATTCCATTGTCCTGGTGATTTATCTTGCTTTACTGCTGCCGATTAGTGTGCCCCTTACATTGCTTGCCTGCCTTATGCTTCCTCGGTCTTTCCAGGGTTTCCGGTTATTTTCAGGAACGGATGGCAGGTTTTGCTGTAATACGGCTTTTTCATAGGGAGAAAGAAGAAAGCCAGAAGTTTTATAGTCTGTCATCGGATATATTTTCACACACCAGACGTCAGGATACGTTCTCTTCTATAGGTACCGCTGTGTCAGCCGCACTTTATATGCTTATGCAGGCAATTATTCTATGCGCATCAGCCATGTTTGTTGTTAAGGGAAAAATGACGGTAGGAAGTATGATTGTTTTTTATTCCTATATAGGCTGGATGATGACGCCATTACAGCGGTTTGCAGAAATCAATGTAACTTATGCAAAAAGTATGGCAGGCATTGACCGGATTTTCGAATTGCTGGATTTGCCTGTGGATATAAAGGAGAAGGAGCATCCTGTTACATTGCAGCCCCAGACTGTCTTAGATCTGCAGTTTGATCATGTGGGATTTTCCTATAAAAAGGATTGTGGTGAAAAGACTTTAGATGACATCAGTTTTACAATCCATGAAGGGGAAAAAGTGGCTCTTGTAGGAAGCAGTGGATGCGGAAAGACAACTTTGGTCAATTTAATTGCAAGATTTTATGATCCGGATGAAGGTAAGATCATTCTGTCCGGACATGAGTTAAAAGAGTATTCCTTTGACTCCCTCTATAAACAGGTTGGCATGGTGTTCCAGGATACCGTACTTTTTTCTGAAACAATTGCGGATAATTTAAAGTATGGAAAACCGGATGCCACCATGGAAGAGATGGAGACCGCCGCAAAAGCCGCCAATGCCTATGAGTTTATCATGCAGATGCCGAGTCAGTGGGATACCTTGTTGGGGGAGAGAGGAATCGGCATTTCAGGAGGGCAGAAGCAGAGACTTTCCATCGCCAGAATTTTTGTGAAAAATCCCAGACTTTTGATTTTAGATGAAGCGACCAGTGCACTGGATTCTGAATCGGAAGAATTGGTACAGAACGCGTTGGATAAACTAATGAAGGGAAGAACTTCTATTATAATTGCCCACCGTTTATCAACAATTTTAAATGCAGATAAAATCTTTGTGATGGACAATGGCAAGATTGTTGAAAGCGGAACCCATGGAGAATTACTAGAAAAGAATGGCCGGTATTCGGAACTTTATCATAAGCAGTTTAAGGAGGTTTTGGAACGGGAGGCATGATTTGAAGATTACAATGATACATGGTCAAAGTCATAAAGGATCTACGTACCATATTGCAGAAATGCTTGCAAGAAAGATTGGAGGGGAAGTCACTGAATTTTTTCTTCCAAGAGATTTCGATAAATTTTGCATTGGGTGCAATCAATGCTTTATGAAGAACGAATCACTGTGTCCCCATTATGAAGCCATAAGTCCCATTACAAGGGCAATGGATGAAGCAGATGTTCTCATACTGGATAGTCCGGTTTATGTATTCCATGTTACGGGGTCCATGAAGGCTTTTTTGGATCACTATGGTTACAGATTTATGGTTCATCGTCCTGCCAAAGTGATGTTTACAAAGCAGGCAGTCTGCATCTCCACCGCAGCAGGTGCAGGAATGAAATCAACCAACAAAGATATGGCAGACAGTCTGTTTTTCTGGGGAGTTGGCAGGATTTATTCCTATGGAATCTCCGTACATGCAGTTACCTATGAAAAAGTATCAGAAAAAACCAGGCAGAAGATAGACAGAAAGACTTCTTCTTTGGCTGAAAAGATTAAATGTAGAAATGGCAGAGTAGTGCCAGGTCTGAAAACCAGGATGTTTTTTTATATGATGAGAATGCTGATGAAAAAAGGCTGGAGTGAAGCAGATGTGAAGTACTGGAAAGAAAAAGGCTGGCTAAAAGAAAAAAGACCCTGGTAACATTCTGTTAAAATAAATCGTTATTAAATATTCCAAACAGGGCATAGTAAGGATAAAACCAAGAGAGAAGGAAGGGATAAGAATGAACAAATATACATTGAAAGATTATTTCCAGGACCCGGAGAAAAAGATTGCCAAACGGATGATTTTCAAAAGTGATAATGTAATTGCATTTGTTTTAAATATTGGAAAAGGAGAGGTGCTGCCAGGACATACACATTTGGAATCCACTCTTTTTTTGCAGGTAATGGAAGGCAGTGCCAATGTAATTACAGATGGCAGGGAGACTTCCCTGGTGGCAGGCGAATTAATGCAGGTTGATGGACAGGAAAGCATGCAGGTTGTGAACACTGGTGAACAAGTGTTACGTCTTTATGTTACGATTTCACCAATCGGTACGGACGCTTTTGCAAAGGATGCTGATGTTTAATAAAGTGGTAGGGCTGAAAGACTTCTTAAAGGAGCTTTCAGCCTTTTTGTTTATGAGGGAAGTTGTTTAAACATTACAAAAAGTAAGGCTCTCCATGCAGGAATTTCCTTACAATACAGTCACTGCCTTAATTTAATTCTGTAGTGTGACGATAATTATGGTATGTTTGGTGTTTAAATACGAAAAAACATATTGTTTGGAGGAAAAAGTTCTATGGTGCATATTGTGTTTGGAGTGTCGGCAGCAGCTACATTGAAGCATATTTTATATAAACTTGACAAGAAAGAAAAAGAACCAGTGATCACCATTGAAGATTGCTTCTCCATAGGTCCCATCTGGAATCTCCATAAAAATTCTGGGAGAGAGGAAAGACTACTCTGGGTGAAAAGCAATAACATTTTTGGAAGAGAAGATTTACTTGATTATAAAGAATATAATGATAGGGCATTGAACCAGATTAAGCACATTTTGGAAGGAGAATGTGTTGTTATCTGGAACTGTGAAAATGCAAGTGAGCAAACGGGATTGCGTTATGTTATGTACCTTCTGAAAAACAGAAAGAAAAAAACCATTGTGATAAATTTAACCAAGTTAAATACTTTCCTTTTTGGCAGCGATATCCGGAGTGGTACTGTATTGTCCTCAGGCGAGGTTATGCCTGAAAGAATGCAGATCATATATGAAAAGATAGAGGAATGTACTTGCTTGACTATGGAGGAAGAGAAAGGTCTTGTAATGGACTGGCTGACCTTATCCAAAAGCAAAGAAAGCATGAGGGTATGGAAAAATGGAAAGATTGATTGTGTTCCAGAAGATTTCTATGATAAATTTATAATTCAGAGAGCAAAGAAAATTCAAAATCAGGAAAAATCAGCTTTATATATAAAATCAGCGTTCTTAATCGGAGATGTGCTGGGGAGACTGGATCAGTATTTTATATCGGAATTTTTAGAATACCGGTTAAGAACCTTGATTAAAAAAGATATTTTTGAAGTGAAGGGAGATTTGAAAGCAATGCGCTATTATAGCGTAAGGTTAAAATCCTCTTAAAGCAGATAAAGGCCGGCAGTTCTTTGGAACTGCCGGCTTTTTAGCTGTCTGTGGTGTTTGCCCGACACATGGGCAATAATACTTTTTTGACAAAATCTTCATAGGAAGTGGCTGTCGTATTGTCTGCGGAACGTGAGTGCAGCATATGGATATGCCCTTCATTCATGGCATCAGCAACTTCCAGAATCAGTTGAATGATGTGCTCAGAAAAGCCCATTTCCAGATAATCCGTTCTGGTTTTTTCCTTTGAATCCTGAACATAAGTTAATTCCGGTTTTTGAATGGCTTTGCCTATGATTGCGGCGACTTCACTCATGGTAAGATCCTGACTTCCATGGAGTTCACGAAAAGATTTCCCTTTAAAGTCCAGTTTTAATAAAGCTTCTCCTGCAGCAGTTCCAACATCTTTTGTAGCAATAAAGGGGAATTTTACATCACCGCGGAATGGTCCTGCAGCCATATTTCTGGATTTTATGTTGTCTGTCTGGGAAAGGGTATTTTCCATGAAATATCCAGGACGAAGATGAAGAACATTCAAATGTTTGATTCCATTAAGACGCTGCTCCAACTGGTGAAGTCCGGCAACAGATCCGGTTTTATCTGGTTTATCCGCTCCCCAACTGCTTAAAGAAACCGCATATTCTACGTTTGCATCTTCCAAAGCTGGAATCATGGCATTCAGGATCTGATTCTGAAACCCGCGAAAATCATTGCTTGTAATAATATAGTTAGGCTGGAGCATGGTATAGACTGCTTTTGTTCCTGCAAATGCTTTTGTCAGTGCCTCTTTATTCGTTGGTTCTGCAACAAAAATATCTGCTCCTTTTTCTGCAAATACAGACAGCCGCCTGGCATCTCTCCCGAGCACTCTTACCTGCATTCCGTGATCTAATAGATAATTTGCCACAACACTTCCTGTTCTGCTGGTTGCACCTGTTATAACATACATTGCATATTCCTCCTGATTTTTTTGATCATTCTTATCATACGGCAAAAGAATCTTTATGCGGTAGATCATTTCGTTCAAAACATTGCCTGTTTCTATCATACGTGTTAATATTTATGTATATAGTTGTATCAATTCATAAGAGTGTGAAGAGGAATCGCAATATGGAGTCAAGAGCGGAAAAACAGCAGATTTTAGACAAGCAGGCGGAATTAGTACGCCAGATTGAGCATCATGCAAACACAGATGGAAGCCATTTAACGGCAATTCCAACCTTGCATTTTACTCGCACTTCTTATAGGGAAGGACCTGTTTTTGATATTCAGGGACCAGCGTTATGTATCATCGTTCAGGGAGAAAAAAGAGTTCTTGTAGGGGAAGACACTTATGATTATGATCCTTTTCATTATCTGGTGGTTTCTCTTGATTTGCCCTATACCGGGCAGATTGTACAGGCAGATGAGCAGTGCCCTTTGCTGTGTATGAGCCTGGAGATTGAGCCGGAGGTGATCTGTGATATCGTGCAAAACAGTGGTTCTTCTTATGATCATAACAAATCTTCCAGAGGCATGTTTGTAGGAGATATTACTCATCCCATATTAGATGCGTGCTGCAGGCTGGTCAGTCTATTGGATACTCCACAGGATATTCCCTCTCTTTCTATTCTGATTATCAGGGAGATTTTCTATCGTATTTTACAGACGGAGCAGGGAAGTTGTTTAAAGCAGATCGGAATTTCAGCAAGCCATACCAGTAAAATTGCCGAAATCACTTCTCTGATGAAGCGGGATTTTGCAAAGCCAATGCGTATGGAAGAGTTGGCGCAGACTGCCAATATGAGCATTTCCTCTCTATACCGGCATTTTAAAGAGGTAACAGCAATGAGCCCTTTGCAGTATCAGAAGCAGTTGCGCCTACAGGAGGCACGGCGCCTGCTGCTGTCCTCCCAGATCACGGCGGCTGATGCAGGATTTCTGGTTGGATATGAAAGCCCATCCCAGTTTAACAGAGAGTATGCCCGTATGTTTGGTCTGCCTCCGAAACGTGATGCAAAGCATCTGAGGGCATGAAGAAAAACGTTCTTGCGTTGTGAGGAAAAACTGAGTATACTGGACGGATAGAGACAAGTATAAGAATATTCAGAAACGTTTAGTCAGGAGTGTGGATTTATGATTTTTTATTTTACGGCAACAGGCAATTCCTTTTATGCGGCTGAGAAGATTGCAAAAGAAACCGGGGATCAACTGTTTTCCATCGGTCATGCTCTGAGAGAGAAGGAGTATGAATACGATATTTCCCAGGAAGAGTTTCTCGGTTTTGTAGTTCCAACGTTTGCGGATACTCTGCCGGGAGCGGTGGGAGTGTTTTTAGAGAGGCTGGTTCTGACTGGCTATAAGAACCAGGGGAGAACTTGTGAAACGTCAGATACTTCAACTCCCAGGGCACTTTATATGGAGCTGATGAATTTCAGCCAGTCAGAGGGAATCAGCCGGCTTTATGCAGAAGACCAGTGCAATGCCTGCGGTCTTTGCATGAAAATCTGCCCAATGAGGTGTATCAAAAAAGATCAGACAGGTCATCCCCAGTGGGAAGGGGAGATACATAAACCCCGATGTCAGAATGCTATTCTAAAAAAGGAGATGAGCCCATGTCAAAAATGCCCATGATATTTGTAGGTCATGGTTCGCCCATGAATGCGGTAGAAGATAACCATTATACAAGAAGCTGGAAAGAGATGTCAGAGAATATTCCGAGACCAAAAGCGATTGTGTCCATCTCTGCTCACTGGTATACCAAAGGGACTAAGATTATGAATGAGGAAAATCCTAAGACAATTCACGATATGTATGGGTTTCCAAAAGAATTGTATGAGATTCAGTACGGTGCTCCCGGTAATAAAACCCTGGCAGAGCGGGTGAAACAGTTAATTAGCAAAGAAAGTGTCTATGACGATTCCTGGGGAATTGATCATGGGACCTGGTCTGTACTGGTTCATATGTATCCTGAAAGGGATATTCCGGTTTTTCAGATCAGCATTGATGCTTCTGCACCTGCACCGGTGCATGAGCAGATTGGCAGGGATTTAAAAGAATTAAGGGAGCAGGGAGTGCTTTTGTTTGGATCAGGCAATATTGTCCATAATCTCCGTCTGGTTGACTGGGGAATGGGAGACAGGGGATTTGACTGGGCATATGCCTTTGATGATTATATTAAAGAAAATATTGAAAGCAAAAATTACCAGAATGTCATTCATTATGAACGGTTTGGCGAGCGTGCAAAGCTGGCGGTGCCTACACCGGAGCATTTTAACCCAATCTTATATCTGCTGGGAGCTGCAGATCAGGAGGATCAGATTAAGATCTATAACAATGGCTGCATGTTGGGAGCATTATCTATGACCAGTTATTTATTTTTCTGACGCATTAAAAAAAATCCTTGACAAATAAGAAACCTCATTGGAAGTTATGTCTGATTATGGCATCCGGGTCTTTTGTTGCGCTGATCTGTACCATTGCAGATGGTGATCTTAACTCTTCCGAGAGCACTGGAATGCTGACAGAGTTGGGAAAGTGCTGGATTATTCTCCGGAAATAAAAGACAGTTCTTCTGTGCTGACAATGGACAGCACCAGAAAAGAAGATAAGATTTTAGAATTTAACAAGGTATCCTTCCGTTTCCCAGATGCAGAAGAAGATACTTTGAGCAAGGTGAGTTTTGCTTGCCGCAGAGGAGAGACAACTGCAATCATAGGGGGAACCGGAAGCGGAAAATCCACCATTGCAGCCATGCTTTTTTCCGGAACTATCGGCGAAAATCTGCGCTATAGCAACAGCAACAAAGATGCAACCGATGAAGAACTGATCCACGCAGCGGATATTGCACAGGTAGGAGATTTTATTCGTTCTCTGCCAGAGGAACTTAATTCCTTAGTAGCCCAAGGCGGAACCAACTTCTCCGGAGGTCAGAGACAGCGTCTCTCCATTGCCAGAGCATTGGTGAAAAAACCGGAACTTTATGTTTTTGATGACAGTTTTTCCGCAGGACTTTCAGACGGATGCAGCTTTGCGCCAGGCACTGGTTCGGGAAACAAAGGCTGCAGCTCTGCTGGTGATTGCACAGAGGATCAGTTCCTTTCTTCATGCGCATCAGATCGTGGTTCTGGATGAAGGAAAGGTTGCCGGAATTGGAACTCACGAAGAATTGACAAAAACCAGTTAGAGCTATTAGAAAACCAGGAAGTGAATATGAAAAAAGATACAGGCAGTACTTTAATCCGGCTGATCCGGCGTTTAAAAGGGCAGCGCGCCCGGCTTTTTGTTATTATGTGCTGCATTGTCATTACCTGGCTGTTTTATTATTTACAATCCTATATTATGGCGACTGTAGCAGAGAATCTTACACTTTCCCTCCGCAAGCAGATCAGCCAGAAGCTTCATCGCCTGCCTTTGTGGTTCTATGACAGGAACAAAGCAGGAGAGATATTAAGCCGTGTAACCAGCGATTTAGATAAAGTATCAGAGACTCTGCAGACCAGTCTGGCTTCTGTAAAACGTACCTTTGATTTCCTGGATAGTCCGGAAGAAATTGAAGGTCCTGTTAATCCGGCTTTGCCAGAGGAAGTAAAGGGGCAGAGGATACTGCAAGACAGGCGGTTTCAGAATCCCTTACAGTCACAGCCCATACTCTGTTTTTGTAGAGGAAAATTATTTCAGAAATTGCAAATACCCCATGCTGATCTCACTCCAGGGAAGTGATGTCTTTGGTGGAAAAAGCGGAACATTCTCCAATCAGCCAGGTGGAATGATAAAGGCCTACAATAATTATATGGTCTGGTTTAAATAGAGAACACGGGTCAGAAAAAACTTTTTCTTCCGATCCCGTGTTTTTAAATGAATTATTTTACGTTTAAGTTGTTAGCAGGCCAGGAACCATACCAGCTATAGCCGGCTCTTCTTTCCTGTTCAATCTCTGCAAGATTATACTTTACAATGCCGTCACGTCCTACAAAGATGGGGCGGTTTGTTCCTAACTCATAAAAACGTGCCCATAGAGCAGGCGCATTTGGGTCAGCAACAACGATTGCATCAATTACATTTTTGCCGTCAGCGTCCCGGATTTTCTCCACTTTAATTCCCGTAAGCTTCGTCTGGCTGAACCATGCCATGGCAGCATTAATTGATTGTTTGATTTCAGGTGTCTGTTCTCTCGTCTGGAGGAACTTTACAATGGGTACACTTTCTTTGGAAGAAAGAGAAGGAACTTCGTACGCTCTTGCTTCAGCCGGTGCAAGAGTTTCTTCGTTGTGCTGCTGTCCCCAGGCAGTTAATTTCCCGTTATCCCGATACTGGGTTTTTAAAATGCAGTCAACACCTTTTGCAACCGAAGCGGCACATCTTTGGGCTGTTTCATCATCAACCCAGGAGAAATCTCCGGACTTGTTGGCGATCCCGTCTAACGTATACATTACATTAATCATGGCATCATCGTTATATGTAATGTACATATGGTATTTGTCTTTGGCTTTGCCTGCAATCTGGGGCCAGCCGCCGTTTTCATACTGCATGTTCAACAGGAAGTTGATTCCCTTCATACAAGCTTCTTTGCTCTTATTAGAGCTGGTTTTTTTATAATCTTCTGCCAGTCTTTTAATCTCTGTATAGGTTGCGTTGTTATCAATGGTAGAGCGAGCCCAGTCACCACTATTTTTTTTGTATTCCTTTTTCCAGCCACCATCAGAATTCTGATATTTTATAATATCCGCGATACTGGCTTTGACACCATCGGCGTCTGCGGCAAACGCGGATATACCGGAGAAAAGCGTCATTACAGTTACCAAAGCCATAGATGCCAGTACTTTTGTTCTCTTCATTTTTCTAGTCATGCGATATCCTCACTTATTCTTTATTTGTAGACCTGTGCTAAAGCGAAACGAACCTTCCTGGGGCACCTCCTTTAACAAAATAATTACTTTATCACAGGAGTGTACATAAGAAAAACATGAATCTCTTATTTCTATATATGTGGTTATGACGAAAAATATGGTACTGTAAAATAATCCCAATCTTATTGGAATTATATCACCAGCTGAGAAAAATTAATAGTCAGAATGCACTGATTTTTGAAAAAATATAATTTTTTATGTATAATAATTCATTGGTGGGAGAGGCGTGAGAAGTTTCCTATGTAGAAGTAAGAAAAATGCTGACTGCATAGGAATGGGGGGTGTGCAGTCAGCGTTGGTTCATTGGGAAAGACCAGATAACTTTTTTTTATACTTATCCCCCCATATGTGCATGGCCTCCAGAACAGACCGGAGGCTATATCCGGTTTCTGTCAGTGTATATTCCACTCTTGGGGGAACCTCTGCATAAGCATGACGGGTAAGAAGACCATCGTTTTCTAATTCCCTTAAATTGGAAGTCAGAACCTTCTGGGATACAGAACCGATTGATTTCCGCAGCTCGCCGAATCGTTTGGTGCCGTCCATAAGGTCCCGGAGAATTAAAACCTTCCACTTATTTCCAATCAATACAATTGTTAATTCCACAGGGCAGTCAGGAAGTTGTCTACACATTTTTTCACCTCATTAGTATCTTCTGGTAACCTTGGTGACTGAAAGGTGCCTACTTTACGATAGAAACTAGGTATATTATAATAACATAATCAAATGATTGCAAGAGATTAAAAGGAAAAAATATATGAAGATTATGATTATAGGCGCCACGGGCAAACAGGGACCCCAGCTTCTGCATAAGGAATCCATCATTTTTCTTGCGAATCTGCTCAGCGGAAGAGAAAACAGACTTCTTCTGGTTGGGGGTGCAGGAAGTTTATATACCGATAAAACCCATACCCAGAGACTGATGGATACACCGGATTTCAATGCAGATGGAGAACGGACCGGACTATTTTATGGAATAAAAATTGATTGTCTTAAAATTAACAATCATAATAAATAATAAATAGAAAACCTCTAATTTCAGAAAATGGGATTAGAGGTTTTTTTTAATTCCAGCATTATTATTTTCCCTGTATTCCTATAAAAACATGGCGTATTTGCCAATAAAAAATAGAATATTTAAAATAAAACAAGCATAATTGAGAAAAGTAATTGATAGGATGATATAATGTTGTTTAAAGTGCATAAAAACATATATATAAAAATCCTATCGTTTATGATAAAAAACTAGTATTTCTAATTTTCAGAAAAAGGATGTAGACTAGTAACAGAAACAATGTTAAAAAAATCACTAACAACGAATAGGGAGGAGCTAAAATGAGTCAATTTATTCAGTCATTGGTAGAACGTTCCAAAAAGGCACAACAGATTTTATGCACCTACGATCAGGAAAAAACCGACGAGATTGTAAAAATGTTTGCAAAGGTTGTTTTCGATCATGGAGAGCAGCTTGCAAAACTGGCTGCAGAAGAAAGCAGAATGGGAGTATACGAGGATAAGGTTACAAAGAACAAGGGAAAATCCAGAATAATCTGGAATGCCCTGAAAGGAAAGAAGTCCATTGGAATCATTGGAAGAGATGAGGAAGCCGGACTGATTGAGGTTGCAAAGCCAATGGGAGTCATTGCAGCAGCGACCCCATGTACCAATCCTGTTGTAACCCCCATGTGCAATGCCATGTTTGCAGTGAAATGCCAGAACACCATTATTGTGGCACCTCATCCCCGCGGCAAAAAATGTGCTGTGGCACTGGCGGATCTTTACTACAAAGAACTGGACCGCATGGGCGTGCCAAGAGATATTTTCCTGGTGATAGAAGAACCGACCATTGATTTGACCACTGAATTAATGTCTGCCTGCGATGCAGTCATTGCCACCGGTGGTATGGGCGTGGTGAAATCTGCTTATTCCAGCGGAAAGCCAAGCTATGGTGTGGGACCAGGAAATGTTCAGGGACTGATTGATGAAGGAATTGATTATAAGGCAGCAGCAGGGCGCATGATTGCCAGCCGTATCTTTGACAATGGAATTATCTGTTCCGGAACACAGAGCATTATTGCACCGGAAAAGGATTACGATGCCATCATAAAAGAATTCACCTCACAAGGCGCCTACTACATTGATAATAAGGAGATTCTTGCCCGTCTTGCAGATGTGGTATTCCCTGGCGGAGTTATCAATAAAAAGGTGGTTGGACAGTCTGTACAAACCATTGCTCATCTGGCAGATATCGCAGTTCCGGAGGGAACTAAAGTGTTGATCGTGAAACCGGAACGTCATGGTGCAGGTGTGGTATGGAGTAAGGAAAAGATGTGCCCCATGATGGCTGCTTACAGCTATAAAACCTGGGAAGAAGCAGTGGAGATTGCGTATGACAATCTTTTAGTAGAAGGAGAAGGACATTCCGCAGATATCCAGTCTGACAATGAAGCCCATATTGAGTATGCCGGGGTAAAACTTCCGGTAAGCCGTGTGGTTGTGAATCAGACCTGTTCCAGCATGGCAGGCGGAGCATTTGCCAACTCTCTCAATCCCACCACAACCCTTGGATGCGGAAGCTGGGGAAATAATGCAATCAGTGAAAATCTTTTCTACACCCATCTCATGAATAAGAGCCGTATTGCCTTTGTTAAGAAAAATTGGAAGCAGCCGTCTGACAATGAAGTTTTTGCATAGGAGAGCCGTTTATGAAAGAAGTTATTTTAAAAACCCAGATCTCTTCTTATGAGACCTGTGAGGAATTTGCCAGGGATTTTAAACTGGGCAGTAATGATCTGGTATTGACCAACGAATACATATATACGCCGTATTTTGGGGAGTTGCACTTAAATGTCCATACCATATTTCAGGAAAATTACGGAACCGGAGAACCTACAGACGTAATGGTGGATGCAATCTTAGAGGCAGCAGCCAGAACAGACTGCACACGCATTATTGCCATAGGTGGAGGCACAGTGATTGACATTGCCAAAATAGTGGCTGTATCAGCAGGAGATTCTTTGGATTCTCTCTATGAGGCACCGGATCAGATCAAAAAGAAACGGGATCTGGTGATTCTTCCAACTACCTGCGGAACAGGAAGTGAAGTAACCAATATCTCCATTATTAACCGGACCAGACTGGGAACAAAAGTTGGTTTGGTTTCTCCCCACATGTATGCAGATGATGCGGTACTTGTGCCGGAACTCTTAAAAGGACTGCCTTTTGGGGTATTTGCCACCAGTTCCATTGATGCCCTGGTTCATGCAGTGGAATCAAGCCTTTCCCCCAAAGCCACTCCTTATACCAGACTGTTTGGCTATAAGGCAATTGAGATGATTATCCGGGGGTATCAAAAGATCAAGGCAGAGGGAAAAGAAGCCAGAATTCCCATCATGAAGGATTTTCTGATTGCAAGCAATTATGCGGGAATTGCATTTGGCACAGCCGGTTGTGCGGCGGTTCATGCCACCAGCTATCCCCTTGGAGGCACCTACCATGTTCCACATGGGGAAAGCAATTATGCCATGTTTACCGGAGTGCTGAAAAATTATATGGAGATTCGTCAGGATGGAGAGATCGCTCTTTTAAACCGCCGGCTGGCAACCCTTTTAGGCTGTGGAACCGGGGAAGTTTATGATCAGTTAGATGAACTGCTTGGAACCATTCTTCCGAAAAAAGCTCTTCATGAATACGGCGTGAAACCAGAGGAACTGGAAGTCTTTACAAAGAGTGTCATGGAACAGCAGAAACGGCTGATGGCAAATAACTTTGTGCCTTTGGATGAAAAAAGGGTGTTAAAGATTTATCAGGAGTTATATTAATCCGTTGATTGCAGTCACGCTTTCAGAAGAAACTGGAGTCTGGAAAGCGAAAAAAGGAGAAGATGATTATGGCTTTGATGACAGGGGAAGCGTATGTGGAAAGCATGCGTAAAATGAAACTGAATGTTTACATGTTTGGTGAAAAGGTTGAAAATCCCATTGACAATCCGATTTTAAGACCATCGCTTAATTCGGTAAAGGCCACTTATGACCTGGCGCAGATGCCTGAATACGAAGATCTGATGACAGTGACCTTAGAAGATGGAAGGAAAATCAACCGTTTTTCCAATATTCACAGAAATACGGATGACTTAATAAAGAAAGTGAAGATGCAGCGTCTGTGCGGCCAGAAAACAGCATCGTGTTTCCAGAGATGTGTAGGTATGGATGCATTTAATGCGGAGTGGTCCACAACCTATGAGACAGATAAAAAGTATGGAACCCACTATCATGAAAATTTCAAAAAATATCTGCGTATGGTTCAGGATCAGGATTTAACGGTAGATGGTGCCATGACGGACCCCAAGGGGGACCGGGGGCTGGCTCCTCATGAACAGCCGGATCTGGATATGTATTTAAGAGTGGTGGAGAGAAGAGAAGACGGTATTGTGGTAAGAGGAGCAAAGGCACATCAGACTGGAATTATCAATTCCCAGGAAGTGATTGTCATGCCTACCATTGCTATGGGTCCCGATGACAAGGATTATGCGGTATCCTTTGCTGTTCCAACCGATGCAGAAGGAATCACAATGATCATCGGAAGGCAGTCCTGTGACACCAGGAAGGTGGAAGGCAGTGAGATTGATGTGGGAAACAGCGAGTTTGGCGGCGTGGAAGCACTGGTGGTATTTGACGATGTGTTTGTACCCAATGACCGGATCTTCATGGATGGAGAATATGAATTTGCCGGTGTGCTGGTAGAACGGTTTGCCGGGTATCACAGGCAGTCTTATGGCGGCTGCAAAGTAGGAGTGGGAGATGTTTTAATCGGCGCAAGTGCGCTTGCCGCTGACTATAACGGAGTTCCAAAAGCTTCTCATATTAAAGATAAACTCATTGAAATGACCCACTTAAATGAAACGCTTTATTGCTGTGGGATTGCCTGTTCTGCAGAAGGGACACCAACGGAGTCAGGTAATTATATCATCGACCTGCTGCTTGCCAATGTATGTAAGCAGAATGTCACCAGATTTCCTTATGAGATTGCCCGGCTTGCAGAAGATATTGCAGGTGGACTTATGGTAACGGCACCTTCTGAAAAGGACTTAAAAGATCCGGTTGTCGGCGGTTATGTGGAGAAATACCTAAAAGCGGCAGAAGGAGTTTCTACCGAGAACCGGTTAAGGATTCTTCGACTGATTGAAAACCTGACCCTTGGTACTGCAGCAGTTGGCTACAGAACCGAATCTCTCCACGGTGCAGGCTCTCCCCAGGCTCAGAGAATCATGATTTCCCGTCAGGGCAACATCGGCCGTAAGAAAGAGCTTGCAAAGGCAATTGCTAAAATTAAGGACTAAGGCAGATCTGGGAGGTTTGAGAATATATGAACTGGAAAGAGATTTATGTATCAAAACTGAAAACCATGGAGCAAGCCGCAGAGTTAATAAAATCTGGTAACCGGGTGGTCATAGGGCATGCAGTGGGAGAACCCATCAAACTGGTGGATACCATGGTGGATTACGCTACGAAGGCTGATTTAAAAGATATTGAGCTGCTGCATCTGGTAGATATGGGGCATTCTCTTTATGCAAGACCTGGTATGGAAACTCATTTTAAGGAAAACAGTCTGTTTTTAGGAGCAGGAACAAGAGCATGTGTAAACAGCGGACGGGGGGATTTCACACCGTGTTATTTCTACCAGACACCGGATTTTTTTCAGAATGTGAAGAAGCCGGATGTGGTTTTAGTGACCCTGTCTCTGCCTGATGAGCATGGCTACTGCAGTTTCGGTGTGTCCTGCGATTATACAAAACCGGCAGCAGAGGCAGAAGGGGCAAAAGTAATTGCTGTAGTTAATCCCAATATGCCAAGAACTCTGGGAGACAGTTTCATCCATGTCAGTGACCTTGATGTGATTGTTGAGGACGATTCCCCGGTTCCGGAACTTGATCCTCCCCATATCGGTGAGGTGGAGATGGAAATCGGAGAACGGATTGCTTCTCTGGTTCATGACGGAGACTGTCTGCAGCTTGGAATCGGTGCAATCCCTGATGCGGTGTTAAAATTCCTGGGAGATAAAAAGGATCTGGGTATTCATTCAGAAATGATTTCCGATGGAGTGGTTGATCTTTATGAACAGGGTGTCATTAATTGTGCCGCAAAGAATTTCAATCGGGATAAAATGGTGGTATCATTTCTAATGGGGACCAGAAGACTTTATGACTTTGCCGATGACAATCCTGGTCTCTTTATGGCACCGGTCAGTTACGTCAATCATCCGGTCATTGTAGGAAAGAACGATCATATGGTTTCCATAAATTCTTCCGTACAGGTAGACCTTATGGGAGAAGCATGTTCGGAAGCTATGGGATTAAAACAGTTTTCCGGAGTTGGTGGTCAGGTTGACTTTATAAGAGGTGCGGCATTTTCAAAGGGCGGAAGGTCTATACTGGCTTTTCCTGCCACCGCGAAAAAAGGAGCCGTGTCAAGAATTGTCCCCTGTTTAACCCAGGGAGCACCTGTAACAACATCAAGAAATGATGTTGATTATATCGTAACAGAATATGGAATTGCAAAAATGAAGGGTCACACATTAAGAGAACGGGCACGTCAGTTAATTCAGATTGCAGCGCCTAAGTTTCGGGAGGAATTAGCAGAGGAATTTGAACGGCGTTTTGCCCAGAAATATCAGGAGGTGTAGTCGGTTGGACTGGAAAAAAATCTATACTTCAAAATTGACATCCCCAAAAGAGGCAGTAAAAATCATCCATTCCGGAGATACGGTATTAATCGCCCATGCTGCCGCAGAACCAGATGGACTGGTGAGTGCAATGGTGGATCATGTTACGGAACAGGATTTAAAGAATATTCACATTGTTCAGCAGCATGATATGGGGGCATGCAGGTTTTTTGAACCTGGAATGGAACGGCATTTCAGCTATACGTCCCTGTTTGTAGGAGCCAGAAGCAGAAACTATATTGCATCTGGAAAAGGAGATTTTACTCCTTGTTTCTTTAACCGGATACCCAATTATGTAACTGAGATTGATTCCGCAGATGTATTTTTAGTAACCTTATCAAAGCCGGATGAACATGGATTCTGCAGTTACGGGCTGTCCTGTGATTTTGCAAAAGAAGTGGGAGAAAGGCGTGGTACAAAGGTGATTGCAGCCATCAATCCCAATATGCCAAGGGTTATGGGAGATAACTTCATTCATGTGAACAATATAGATGCCATTGTAGAGAGTGAGGAACCAATCCATGAACATGCCCGTCCGGTGATTGGACCTGTTGAGGAAAAAATCGGAGCGCATATTGCAGGGCTTGTAAGGGATGGGGATTGTCTTCAGCTTGGAATTGGTGCAATCCCTGACGCGGTACTAAAATTCCTGGGAGATAAAAAAGATCTTGGTATCCATTCAGAGATGATTTCCGACGGAATCATTGATTTATACGAAAAAGGGGCAATTACAGGGAAAAAGAAGAATATTGACAGGGAAAAGATGGTGGTTACCTTTATGATGGGAACCAGGAATCTCTATGATTTTGTAAACAACAATCCGGCTATCTGCATGATGCCTGTCAGCTATGTCAATGACCCCTTTGTGATAAGCCAGAATGACAATGTAGTATCCATCAATTCCGCTTTGCAGGTGGACCTTATGGGTCAGGTCTGTGCAGAAGCCATTGGATTAAAGCAGTATTCTGCCGTAGGAGGACAGATGGATTTTGTCAGAGGGGCTTCCGCCTCAAAGGGAGGTCGTTCCATCATCGCATTTGGCGCCACTACAAAAGGAGGAACCATCTCAAAGATCGTTCCGTATTTAACAGAAGGTGCGGCAGTTACAACAAGCAGGAACGATGTTGATTATATTGTAACAGAATATGGAATTGCCCATTTAAGAGGAAAGAGCTTAAGGGAGAGGGCAAAAGAACTGATTTCCATTGCGGCACCTGCCTTTCGGGAAGAGTTATCGAAAGAATATGAGAAGCGTTTTGGGCAGGCACTATAATTGTAGTACCATTAAGGGAGGGTTTATATGAACGTTGTTATGATCTCTAATTTGCTGGAAACGCTCATGATTGTATGTTTTGGCATATCCTGGCCGTTTTCTATTCATAAGTCGTATGTGTCCAGAACAGCAAAAGGCAAAAGTCTTTCGTTTGAATTCTTCATCTGGCTGGGTTACATATTTGGAATTGTAAGAAAGTTTCTTTTATTTGATGCTTCACCCGCTGGAAATGACTGGCTGTTTTATTTGTCCTGGTTCTTTTATTTCCTTAATTTCATTGAAATCTCCTTTGATATGTGGCTGTACCGGAGAAATGTGAACTTAGACAAAAAAAGGGAACAGGAAGACAAAGAAGCATAAGAAAAAGGCCCGGAGTAAATCCGGGCCAGACAACAGGTTTGTTCTGCTGTTTCAGACTTAAAGCTGGTGGTTCAGTATTTTATGAGCCATGTCCAGTAATTCGGGATTGGTTTCTTCGACTAAAATAATGTCTCGTATCCATGGGAACGCTTCCCGTATTTCAAGGGAAATGAGTTCTTCATTGGTACTGTGAGCGGCGGGGCAGCCGGAACATTGACCGGTGAACCGCACCTTTAAAACATCCTGTTCCAGGCCAAGAACAATGACATCGCCTCCATGGGCTGCCAGAGACGGCCTTACCTTTGCATCAAGAACAGATTCGATTTGTTTTATTGTAGTATTCATAGAAACCTCCTTTGCATAGTAGTCTATCAATATAGGGAGGGCTTGTCAATTGATATTACGATACGAATATTTTATGAAAGAAGTGATGGTATGACTGCTAATTTTGAGCATTATAAAGTTTTTTACTATGTAGCGAAATACAAAAATTTCACCCGTGCGGCGAATGCCTTGGTAACGAGCCAGCCATCCGTGACTTATTGCATGCAGAATCTTGAGAGTATGCTGGGGTGCAAGCTGTTTATCCGTTCCAGAAAAGGCGTGACACTGACTGCCGAAGGGGAACTGTTATACAGCTATGTGGCTCCTGCGTGCAGGCAGTTGATGCAGGGGGAGGAGAAGTTAAGGGAACTGATGGGGGAACAGCATGACCACATCAATGTAGGAGTAACCCAGGTAGCGATGCGGACTTATCTGGTAGAAAAGTTAAAGATCTTTCAGGAACAGTATCCGCAGGTGAAATTAAATATTTTTAATTATAATACGGAACAGACTTTAAGCGAGTTAAAAGCCGGGAAAATTGACCTTGCAATTATTACAAGCCCCATTGACCATGAACAGAAATTAAAAGTGGTTGAGGTGAAATCCTTTAAAAGCATTTTAGTAGGCGGACCAAGGTACCAGGAATACGAGGGGAGGAAGCTGTTTCTCTCTGAGGTGGTGAAGCTTCCTTTGATCACAATGTCCAGTACCAGTACGACCTTTGGGTTTCTTCAGGAATTTTACCGCTCCTGCGGGCTTACCATGCAGCCTGCCATTGAAGTGGCAACCATGGACCTTATTATTCCCGTTGTCCGTAAGAACCTTGGAATTGGTTTTGTACCGGAGGAATTTGCCATACCGTTTTTAAAAGACAAGGATATTTTGGAGATTAAACTTCATGAGCAGATTCCCAAACGGCAGATCTGCATTGTCAGTGATAACAACAGACCTCTTGGCACCGCTGCCAAAGAATTCCAGAACATGCTGGAGGCATAAGTGATGGAAGAAGGAGACAGGATCATGGGAAGGAGATACAGGGGAAGCAGACGGCTGTTAGTCCCTGGTGAAACTGCAGCAGCAAAAAGGACCATCACAAAAGAAGAAGTAGATGGGTTTGCCAGGCTGACCGGAGATAAAAACAGGCTTCATAAAGAGAATAAGATTGCTTTATGTGCCGGGTATGACAGACCACTGGTTCACGGAATGTTTCTTGATTCCATGGTTTCCGCTCTCATGGGAACCAGTCTTCCGGGAGATGGCACCATATATGTGGAACATGATACCAGATTCATACGTCCGGTTTATGTTGGTGACACTATAGAGATTACGGTCTGGTTTGTATCCTTTGAAGAGCAGACAGACTCCTATCTGGGACTTTTTAAGGCGGCAGGCAGAAATCAGTATGGAGAGCGGGTACTGACAGGAAACAGCAGTCAGAAGCTGATGAAATCTCTGTTTGTGGTCGAGGGGGAAAGGAAGTGAAGCGTATGACCAATTTAGAGCGTTATAACCGGCTGTTTATCCGGGATTTAAGAGTAAAAGAGGAAGATCTGCAAGGACTTCGGTATCGGGGAATCAGAACCTGGGATTCTCTGGGGCATATGGATTTGATGTCGGACATGGAAGAGACTTTTGATATTCACATCAGTACTTCCGATGTTATGGACTTTTCTTCCTATGAAAAAGGGAAAGAGGTTCTGAAAAAATATGGTGTTGTGATCTAAACGAAGGGAGCCATTTGTGTTTGACTATGAAGACATTTTAAACAGGAAGCCATTTTCCATGGCAAAAGAGGAAAAAAGACGTCTCTACGGACAATGGCTCACGGAACTGACGGATTATCACAGACAGCACTGTTATAAGTATGGACGATTTTTAAAGCACTTCATGGTTGGAGATGGCGGAAACATGGAGGAAGAAGAGATTCCCATGGTTCCTGTAGGGCTTTTTAAGGATATGGATTTAAAGAGCATACCAGACAGCCGGATTTTTAAGACCATAACTTCCTCCGGCACAAAAGGCCAGAACGTTTCAAAGATTTATCTGGATCAGAATACGGCAGACTACCAGCAGAGAGCACTGGCTAAAATCGGAGCGGACTTTTTTGGAGAAGAGAGACTTCCTTTTCTTATTATGGACAGTCCGCAGGTTCTAAGAGACAGAGCGTTGTTCTCTGCCAGAGGAGCGGGAATCCTTGGATTTTCCATCTTTTCCTCCAGAATCTGTTATGGGTTTGACCGGAATATGGATCTGGATTTAGAGGGAATCAGGAGTTTTCTGGAACGGTATAAAGGAAAGAAGATCTTAGTATTTGGTTTTACCTATATTTTGTGGAAATATTTTTATTACCCGTTAAAAGCGTCAGGAATTAAGCTGGATCTTTCCAATGGAATATTATTTCACGGAGGCGGATTTAAAAAGCTTGAATCGGAGTCTGTTTCCCGGCAGGAATTCAATGAAAGGCTTTATGAAGTATCAGGAATCAAAGATATTCACAATTACTATGGAATGGCAGAACAGACAGGCAGTATCTATGTGGAATGTTCTTGCGGACACCTGCATGCAAGCATTTATTCAGATATTATAATCAGACGGCCCGAAGACTTTAGTGCCTGTTCTTACGGGGAAAAGGGCATTGTGCAGGTTCTGTCTCCCCTTGCCCGTTCGTATCCGGGTCATTCTTTATTAACAGAGGACGAAGGCGTTGTGTTAGGAGAAGATGATTGTCCCTGCGGCCGCCCCGGGAAATATTTTCATATAACAGGAAGAATCCGGCAGGCAGAAATAAGGGGGTGCAGTGATACCTATGAAGGATGAGATCACTTATCTGGCAGGAGTCTCGCAGCCGGCAGCAGAACCCCTAAAGCCTTTTGCACAGCCTGTCATGGATTTTTTAACCGGACTTTCAGCAGCAATCCGGAAATACAACGGGTCATACCCGGAGATAAAAGCCTTTGGATTCTGGATTCGGAAGACTCACTTAGAAGCGTTTGCCCGAAGATATGAAGGAAGGTCTGTCCGTCTGGGAAGAGGCGTGGTCTTTCATATGGTATCTTCTAATGTTCCCGGGCTGTTCGCCTATAGTATGGTATTTGGTCTGCTGTCAGGCAATAGCTGTGTGGTACGGATTTCTTCCAAAAGCGGAGAAGTGGAACAAAGACTATGTGAAATAATAAACGAGCTTCTGAATCAGCCGGAATTTGCTTTCATGAAAAAACGGATCAGTATATTTTCCTGTGACCGGGAACATGTTGTTGTGAAGAACTGGCTGAGCCAGTGCGAGGGTCTTGTGGTGTGGGGAGGGGATGGAGCAATTAAGTCAATCCGGAAGATGGATCTAATGCCGGAAGGAGTGCAGGTCATGTTTCCAGACCGTTATTCCATCTGTATTCTGGATTTGGAACAGATAAAAGCCATGGATCAAAAGGAAAGAAAAGAACTTGCAAGGCGATTTGTCAATGACACTTATGCAATGGATCAAAACGCCTGTTCCAGTCCCCAGTTTATCCTTTGGCATCAGAGCAGAGAAACCGCAGACCAGGAACAGATTCGAAAAAGCTGGTGGCTGGCTGTGGCGGAAGAGGCTTCTGCTTATGAAATAGATGCACACAAAGCGGTTAAAAAATATGAAACTTTATCCAGATATGCAATGGAAGTCAGGGGAATTGAAAAAATCTGGCAATACAAAAATCTGATTTATACGGTTTTGCTGTCAGAGATTCCTGATAATCCCCAGAAGCTGCGGGGAAAATGGGGACTGTTCTTTGAGTATGCGGGAGACTGGCGGAATGCAATTCATTCATTGGCAGTCCGAAAGCTTCAGACGGTGACTTATTATGGAATCAGCCGGAAGGATTTAACGGATTATGTTGTGGATCACGGACTTCTTGGAGTGCACAGAATTGTGCCGGTAGGAGAAGCGCTGAATCTGGATTTTATATGGGATGGGCAGGATCTTTTGCAGATGTTGTCAAGGGAACTATTCTGGGAGGAATAACATGGAGCTATTTCAAAGGGAGCAGGAATATGAAAACCGGCTGTTAGCAGAAGAAGAGGGCGGTGAGACAGTAACCTATGGAGCCTTCACTCTTTTTTCAGAGCAATTAAAAAGGCTTATTGGAGGAAAAAAGCTGATTGTTATCTTATGCCAGAACACGGTTGGTTCTCTCCTTGGCTATCTAAGCTGTTTAAAGACTGGAGTGGTTCCCCTGATGCTTTCAAAAGATATCAATGCAGAACTTTTATCCAGGCTTAACCAGGAATATCACCCATCCTTTTTATACCTGCCAAAAGACCAGATGGAAAAAGCAAAGGACTGTGAAACAATATGGAGCGGTTACGGCTACTGCCTGTGTAAGAGAAAAGACAGTCTTACTCCTGCTTTATATCATGAATTGTCTCTGCTTTTGACCACATCAGGAAGCACAGGAAGCCCCAAACTGGTCAGACAGAGCGGGGAAAATATTGATGCCAATGCCAGCTCCATATGCAGCTATCTTTCAATAGAAGAAAATGAAAGACCGGTTACCACCTTGCCCATGAATTATACTTATGGATTATCCATTATTAACAGTCATGTAAAGGTGGGAGCAACTCTGCTTCTGACAGGCCGCAGTGTGATGGAACGCTCATTCTGGGATTTTGTGAAAGAAAAGAAAGCAACTTCTTTTGCCGGAGTTCCTTATACCTATCAGCTATTAAAACGAATCGGATTTTTCTCTATGGATCTTCCGGATCTAAACATCATGACTCAGGCAGGAGGAAAGCTTTCCTCGAATCTCCATATGGAGTTTGCCTCATATGCGCAGGAGAAGAGAAAACGGTTCGTAGTCATGTATGGACAGACAGAAGCGACTGCAAGGATGGGGTATCTTCCGCCGGAGAAAGCGCTTGAGCGTTGCGGCAGTATGGGAATAGCCATACCAGGCGGCAGGTTCTGGCTGGAGGATGAGACAGGAACACCGATCAAAGAACCAGATCAGGAAGGGGAACTGGTGTATCAGGGAAAGAATGTAGCCCTTGGATATTCCCAGTGCATGGAAGATTTAAAACGGGGAGATGAATGGAAAGGAATATTACATACCGGTGATATGGCGAAACGGGATTTAGATGGGTATTACTTTATCACGGGAAGAAAGAAACGATTTATAAAAATGTATGGTAACCGGGTGAACCTTGATGAAACAGAGCGGTTATTAAAGGAACACTTTGAAGGAATTGATTTTGCCTGCACGGGAACGGATGATCATCTGGTCCTGTATGCGGAGAGAACCATGCTGGCCTCAGGTGAAGAAATTATTTCCTGGCTTGAGCAGATGACAGGCATTCATCCCAGGGCAGTGCAGATCAGGCAGGTGGAGAAAATTCCCAAAAATGAGTCAGGGAAAACCCTTTATAAGGAACTGAAATAACAGGAGGTCTTATGATGAGGGATAGAATTATTTTAGCAGGAGCATGCAGAACGGCGATTGGAACTATGGGAGGTGCTTTAAGTACAGTGCCGCCTCAGGACCTGGGAGCAGCCGTTATCGGAGAAGCCCTGAAACGGGCAGGGGTAAAGCCTGAACAGGTGGATTTTGTATACATGGGGTGTGTGATCCAGGCAGGTCTGGGGCAGAATGTGGCACGTCAGGCATCCTTAAAAGCAAACATTCCAGTAGAAACTCCGGCAGTAACGGTCAATGTGGTCTGCGGTTCTGGATTAAACTGTGTTAATCTGGCGGCTCAGATGATTCAGTGTGGAGAAGCCGACGTGGTAGTGGCAGGAGGAGCAGAAAACATGTCCATGGCACCCTACCTGTTAAAACAGGCACGTTTCGGATACCGGATGAATAACAACTCCATTGTAGATTCCATGGTAAACGATGCTCTTTGGGACGCATCCAATGACTATCACATGGGAATAACTGCTGAAAATGTTGCAAGACAATGGGGACTTACAAGAGAAGAACTTGACCGTTTTGCAGCAGCCAGTCAGTTGAAAGCATGTGCGGCAATCGAATCCGGCAGATTTAAGGATGAGATTGTGCCAATTGAGATTAAAAAGAAAAAAGAGACGGTTGTTTTTGACCGGGATGAAGGACCCAGACCTGGTACAACCGCAGAAGGAATCTCCAAACTCCGCCCTGCGTTTCAAAAAGACGGAGTGGTAACGGCAGCCAACTCCTCCGGGATCAATGACGGAGCAGCCGCCATTGTGGTGATGAGTGAGAAAAAGGCAAAAGAGCTTGGAGTAAAGCCAATGGCATATTGGGAAGCAGGAACATTGGCAGGAGTGGCACCGGAGATCATGGGAATCGGTCCGGTGGCAGCAACAAGAAAAGTGTTAGAAAAAACAAATATGACCATTGATGAGTTTGATCTGATTGAGGCAAATGAAGCATTTGCCGCCCAGTCCCTGGCAGTGGCAAAAGATTTGAAATTGGATATGGCAAAGGTAAACGTAAACGGAGGAGCCATTGCACTTGGTCATCCGGTGGGAGCATCCGGGTGCAGGATTCTTGTTACCCTGCTTCATGAAATGGAAAAACAGGATGCGAAAAAAGGGCTTGCAACTCTCTGTATCGGAGGCGGCATGGGCTGTGCAACCATTGTAGAACGGGAATAAAACAAAGAACCTTATAAATGGGAAATGAGGTGTTTGATATGGAGTTTGTTACATATGAGGCAGGAGGGCAGACCGGGATTATTACCATCAATCGTCCAGGTGCTTTAAATGCCTTAAAC
Source organism: Clostridium sp. HBUAS56010 (assembly GCF_007115105.1). Lineage (GTDB taxonomy): Bacteria > Bacillota > Clostridia > Lachnospirales > Lachnospiraceae > Lacrimispora. The sequence goes on along the minus strand of NZ_SULJ01000001.1, from coordinate 907,975 downwards.
AGCCAGGTATTAAAAGAATTAAATCAGATACTTGATGAGATTGACACCAGAACCGTCCGTGCACTGATTTTAACGGGAGCGGGAAACAAATCCTTTGTTGCAGGAGCAGACATTGCAGAAATGAGTGGCTTTACCAAGAAAGAAGGAGAGCAATTCGGCAAGATGGGAAACGATATCTTCCACCGTCTGGAGACTTTCCCTGTTCCTGTGATTGCAGCCGTGAATGGATTTGCTCTGGGTGGAGGATGTGAATTGTGCCTAAGCTGTGACATACGGATCTGCTCGGAGAATGCGGTCTTTGGGCAGCCGGAGACAGGGCTTGGGATTACGCCTGGTTTTGGAGGAACCCAGCGATTGGCAAGAATCGTTGGACCTGGAATGGCAAAAGAGATGATTTTTACAGCAAGAAATATCAAAGCCCAGGAAGCTTACCGGATCGGTCTTGTTAATGCGGTTTACTCCCAGGAGGATCTGCTGTTACAGGCAAAAAAAATGGCAGAAGGAATTGCCAGAAATGCCCCCATAGCCGTCAGAAACTGTAAAAAAGCCATTCATGACGGGTTACAGGTAGATATTGATCAGGCAGTTGCCATTGAAGAACGGCTTTTTGGGGATTGTTTTGAAACCCATGATCAGAAAGAGGGCATGGAGGCGTTTCTTGAGAAGCGGAAAGAAAAACGGTTTACCATGAATTAGAGAAAGGAATAAGGAGGTAGTGGGAATGAAAGTAGGAATTATAGGGGCAGGAACCATGGGTGCAGGAATCGCCCAGGCATTTGCCCAGGCAGATGGATATGAAGTTTATTTATGCGATATCAGTGAAGAACTGGCAGCAAACGGAAAGAAAAAGATTGCAAAAGGATTAAATCGCAGAGTTGAAAAAGGGAAAATGACAAAAGACAGCGCAGATCAGATCGTATCTAAGATCCAGACAGGTCTGGCTCCCATCTGCAAAGACTGTGACCTGGTTATTGAAGCGGCAATTGAAGACATGGCAGTGAAGAAAAAAACCTTCAAAGATCTTCAGCAGTTATGCAAAAAAGACTGTATCTTTGCAACCAATACTTCCTCTCTTTCTATTACAGAGCTTGGATCGGAGCTTGACAGACCGGTTGCCGGAATGCACTTTTTTAATCCGGCTCCGGTAATGAAGCTGGTGGAAGTGATTGCAGGCTTAAATACTCCGGAAGAAACCATAAAAGAAATCAAAAGAATTGCCGAAGACATTGGCAAAGTTCCGGTAGAAGTAAAGGAAGCAGCCGGATTTGTGGTAAACCGGATTCTGGTTCCTATGATCAATGAAGGAATCGGGGTCTATGCGGAGGGAGTTGCGGAAGCATCCGGAATTGACAATGCCATGAAGCTGGGAGCCAATCATCCCATGGGTCCCCTGGAACTGGGAGATTTAATCGGTCTTGATGTGGTTCTTGCCATTATGGAAGTTCTCTATCAGGAAACAGGAGATACCAAATACCGCCCTCATCCACTGTTAAAGAAAATGGTGCGGGGAGGCAAATTAGGAAGAAAAACAGGGTGTGGTTTTTATCAGTACCAGGGCTGATGGATAGGAGAGAAGAGAGATGGCGGTTGTGCAATTACCCTTTGGAAGGGAAAAAATAAGTGTAACGATTCCTGACAGCAGGTTAAACGGACTTCTTATGTCAGGCGCCCACAGCTATCACGCAGAAAAACCAGAGGAAGAACTGGTAAAGGAAGCAATGGAACATCCCATTGCTTCCAAAAGGCTGAGAGAGCTGGTAAAGGGAAAGAAAAATGTTGTCATGATTGCAAGCGATCATACCAGACCAGTTCCAAGCCGGGTGATTGCTCCTTCAATCATCGAGGAAATCAAAGAAGGCAATCCAGAGGCGGAAATCACCATTTTGATTGCCACGGGATTTCACAGAGCTACCACAAGGGAAGAATTAATTGATAAGTTTGGTCAGGAAATTGTTGATCGAAAAGACCTTCGCTTTGTGATCCATGAAAGCTTTAAAGACGAGGATATGGTTTTTTTAGATACCCTGCCTTCCGGCGGAAAGCTTTTGATTAACCGGATTGCAGCAGAAGCAGATCTGCTTATTTCCGAAGGCTTTATTGAGCCTCACTTCTTTGCCGGATTTTCCGGAGGAAGAAAAAGCGTTCTGCCGGGAGTGTCAAGCGGTGTGACGGTTATGGCAAACCACTGTTCTGAATTTATTGACAGTCCTTTTGCCAGAACCGGAATCTTAGAAGGCAATCCCATTCAAAAAGATATGATCTATGCTGGAAAAAGGGCAAAGCTGGCATTCATTGTCAATGTGGTTCTCGATGAAAACAAAAAGGTGATAAAGGCATACGCAGGAGATTTTGATGAAGCCCATAAAAAAGGCTGCGAATTTGTAGATCAGCTTTCCGGTGTTGATGCCATTCCCGCTGACATTGTGATATCCACCAACGGCGGATATCCGCTGGATCAAAATATCTATCAGGCGGTAAAAGGTATGACGGCGGCAGAAGCCACCTGCCGGCCTGGAGGTGTAATTATTATGGTATCCAGTTGCAGTGATGGTCATGGCGGGCAGTCTCTTTATGATACCTTTGCGGGAGGGGAAGATAAGAATCAGATTATGAAACGTTTTCTTGAAACTCCAAGAGATCAGACCATGCCGGACCAGTGGGAAGCCCAGATTTTATGCAGAATTCTTTTGAAGTATCATGTCATTATGGTAACTCAGGCGCCAAAAGAAATGGTCACAAAGATGCAGATGGATTATGCAGAAAGCGTAGAAGAAGCAATTGAGATGGCAGACCGGTATTTAGGCAGACGGGATGAGAAAATCACGGTTATTCCTGATGGGGTTTCCGTCATTGTCAGGAACAGGCATCTTTCATAAAGAGCCGGAAAGGAGAAGTTAAGGTGGGAGAAGTTACTTATAACAAAGTCACTCCGGAACTCATAGAGGAATTTAAAAAGATTGTTCCAGGTAAGGTCCGTGAGAAAGAAGAGATGAATGAGGATTATTTTCATGATGAAATGCCCATTTATGGAAATGGAATCCCAGAGGTAATCATTGAAGCCACAAACACCGAAGACATTGCAGCCATTGTAAAGCTATGTTTTTTAAATAATATTCCAGTGATTCCAAGAGGAGCAGGAACCGGGCTGACTGGAGCAGCAGTGGCACTTCATGGAGGAGTGCTTCTTGACATGAGTAAAATGAATCGGATTGTGGAATATGATAAAGAAAACTTTGTTGTGCGGGTGGAGCCAGGAGTGCTTTTAAATGATCTTTCTGAGGACGCAGGACGCCAGGGACTTTTGTATCCCCCGGATCCAGGTGAAAAATTTGCCACACTGGGCGGCAACGTAGCAACCAATGCAGGAGGAATGCGGGCTGTTAAATATGGCTGTACCAGAGACTATGTGCGTGCCATGACGGTGGTGCTGCCAACCGGCGAGATTGTCAAGATGGGAGCACCGGTTTCCAAAAGTTCCACAGGTTACAGCCTGATTCATCTGATGATCGGTTCCGAGGGGACCCTTGGGATTATTACGGAACTCACATTAAAGGTAATTCCCGCTCCCAAAGAGACCATCAGCCTGATTGTACCCTTTGAAACGTTAAAGGACTGCATTGGAACGGTTCCCAAGATATTTATGGCAGGCTTAAAACCACAGGCACTGGAATTCATGGAGAAGGAAATTGTTTTATCTTCAGAACGTTACCTTGGGAAAAGTGTATTTCCAAAAGAAGTGGATGGAGTGGAGATTGGAGCTTACTTACTCATGACTTTTGACGGAGACAGACAGGAACTGTTAGAGGAACTATCCGAACAGGCGGCAGAGGTTGTTCTGGAAGAAGGGGCAGTTGATGTTCTTGTGGCAGATACTCCGGTGAAGAAAAAAGATGCCTGGGAAGCCAGAAGCACCTTTTTGGAAGCAATTAATGCGGAGACAAAACTGCTTGATGAGTGTGATGTGGTGGTGCCGGTCAATCAGATTCCCGCCTATCTCTCTTTTGTCAAATCTCTGGAAGACAACTATGATTTTTCCATTAAAAGTTTTGGGCATGCAGGAGATGGAAACCTTCATATCTATGCCTGTGCCAATGACATGGAAGAAGAGGCGTTTAAACAGCAGGTAGGAGAATTTATGGAGACAATCTATAAAAAAGCCTCAGAATGCGGAGGTCTTATTTCAGGAGAACACGGAATCGGCTATGGGAAGATGGAGTATCTGGCAGCTTTTTCCGGGGAAACAAGCATGCGTCTGATGAAGGGGATTAAGGAAGTGTTTGACCCTAAGATGATTTTGAATCCCGGTAAAATCTGCTGTAAGCTGTAAATAACAACATAAAACCATTCAGGAGGAGGAAGAAATGGCATATTTAATATCAGATGAGGCACAGGACTTATTACAGGATGTGAAAAATTTCTGCGAAAAAGAAGTGGTGGAGGCATGTAAGGAATACGATGTTTCCGGTGAATGGCCAAAAGAAATTTATGATAAGGCAATCGAACAGGGATATCAGGCTCTGGAGGTGCCGGAAGAATTCGGAGGTCCGGGACTGAGCCGGGTGGATGTGGCAGCTTTAATTGAGCAGATGGCAATTGCTGACGCAGGTTTTGCAACCACCATTTCAGCCAGCGGGCTTGCATTAAAACCGGTTCTTATTGCAGGAAGCAAAGAGTTAAAAGAGCTTGTGTGCAACAAAATATTAGACGGTGGCTTTGGAGCTTTCTGTCTGACAGAGCCTGGGGCAGGATCGGATGCAGGAGCAGGAAAAACAACGGCAGTAAAAGACGGGGATGAGTACATATTAAATGGAAGAAAGTGCTTTATTACAAATGGCGGAGTTGCCTCATTTTATTGTGTTACAGCCATGACGGATAAAACAAAAGGGGTAAAAGGAATCTCCATGTTCCTGGTGGAAGCGGGAACACCTGGACTGAGTACGGGAAAAGAAGAGAATAAAATGGGAATCAGAACCTCTAACACCTGTGACGTTGTCCTGGAAGATGTGAGAATTCCGGCTTCTTATTTAATTGGAGAAGAGGGGAGAGGATTTTCCATTGCCATGAAAACCCTGGATCAGGCAAGAACCTGGATGGGCTGCATTGCAGCAGGAATTGCCCAGAGAGGCATTGAGGAAGCCGTCCGGTATGGAAAAGAACGAATCCAGTTCGGAAAGCCAGTTATTAAAAACCAGGCAATGCAGTTTAAAATCGCAGATATGCAGATTAAAACCGAGACTGCCCGCCAGATGGTGGCACATGCTCTGACCAGAATGGATTCAGGCCTGACTTTTACCATGGAATCAGCCATTGCTAAATGCTACGCCTCAGACATTGCCATGGAAGTGGCATCAGAAGCAATCCAGACATTCGGCGGTTATGGTTACAGCAGAGAATATCCGGTAGAAAAATTGTTAAGAGACGCGAAGATATTCCAGATTTTTGAAGGAACCAATGAGATTCAGAGAATCGTTATCGCCGGCAATGTTATTGGCAAATAAGGGAGGTTGACAATCATGGAACTATTAGTCTGCATCAAACAGGTACCCGATGATTCCGTAGAAATCTCTCTGGACCCGGCTACAAAAACGCCGGATTTAAAAGGGGTTACCTCGGTGGTAAATGCCTTTGATACCTATGGACTTGAAATGGCAGTCCGGTTAAAAGAAAAATTTGGAGGAGAAGTTACGGTAGTATCCATTGGGGGGGAAAACGTAAAAAATTCTCTGAAAAACTGTCTGTCAGTAGGGGCCGACCGGGCTTATCTGGTAAGGAATGAAAAAGCAGATTCTTTGGACCCTTTAAACATTGCAAAGGAATTAAGCCATGCAGTCCATGAGATAGAAAATGAACTGGATCGTTCCTTTGATCTGATCTTTTGCGGCAAAGAGTCCACGGACTATGCCTCCAGTCAGGTGGGGATTTTACTGGCAAAGGAACTTGCCATGCCAGTAGCTGCCAATGTCATTGGGATAGAGCCGGAGGATGAAGCGGTAAAACTCACACAGGAAACCGAAGATGGCTACCGTCTTCTGGAAGCGGCAGTTCCCTGTGTGGCAACCATTCAGAAACCAGATTACGATCCCAGATATCCAACCATTAAAAGTAAAATGGCTGCGAGGAAAAAAGAGATTGGGGAGTTGGAACCTTTTGGGGAAACGGACAGCTTAATAAAGGTTTTACGGGTATTTGCACCGAAAAAACGTTCGGCAGGAATAAAGATCAAAGCCGATAGTCCGCAGGAAGCAGTTGCCCAGGCGATGTCAGCCATAACAGAAGCCAGAGTTTTATAGGAGGGGAAAGAGATGAGTGTTTCAGAAGCAAAGAATATTATGGTTTATGTGGAAACCATATCCGGCACTCCTGTAAACGGAGCACTGGAAATACTGGCAAAGGCAAGAAAGATGGCAGTGGCAAGAGGGGTGGAAGTAATTGCTGTTTTAATCGGAAAAGAGTTGGAAACAGCAGCTTCAACTGCCATTCTTGCCGGCGCTGACAAGGCAGTCATTGTAAAAAAAGAGGATTTTCAGGTGGAGGTTTATGGGGAAGTCCTGACAGAACTGGCAAAAAAGTTTCAGCCTGCTCTGATTCTTATGGCGGGAACCTTAGATGGAAAAGATCTGCTCCCCATGGTAGCTGGAGGTCTTCACACAGGCGGTGTTGCAGATGTAATGGATATCTCTGACCGGGGACAGAGTTTTGTATTTACCTGCCCCGTGTATGGGGGAACGGTTCTTCACGATCTTATTATCACACAAACACCGGCAGTTGCAGCCGTGCGGTCCGGCGCATTTTCAAAGAACCTGAAAAAAGAGCGGACGGGTGAAGTGACAGAGGAACAGGTAGAAACACAAGGACTTCTTAAAACAAAGATCCTTGATGTGGTAAAAGAGATAGCAGAAACTGTGAATCTGGAAGAGGCTGACGTAATTGTTGCCGGCGGCAGAGGGATGGGAAATAAGGAAAACTTCAGACTTCTGGAAGAACTGGCATCTGTCTGTCATGGTGTTGTGGGGGCAACAAGACCTGCGATTGAAGCAGAGTGGGTACCCCGTTCCCATCAGGTAGGGCAGTCGGGAAAAATTGTGGCACCAAAGCTTTACATTGCCTGCGGTATCTCAGGGGCGACCCAGCATGTATCAGGTATGATTGGGTCGGGGTATATTGTAGCAGTCAATAAAGATGAAGATGCACCTATTTTTGATATTGCAGATGTAGGCATTGTGGGAGACGCAGGGAAGGTGATTCCTCTTATGATTGAGGAAATCAAAAAGATTCGGGCACTGTAGGGAGAACGTTTGAGATGTATGGAGGGGTTCATTATGGATATGGTTATCTTTCTTCTGGCATTAGCACCTATTTTGTGGCTTATGATTGCATTGAGTCTTTTAAAGCTTCCGGCGTTTAAAGCCTGTCCCATTGCACTGGTAATTGCAGCCGTTCTATCCGTAATAATCTTTAAGCTGCCGGCAACAGAGTGCTTAACTGGAGGACTGGAAGGGGTGGCTCTTGCTCTCTGGCCTATTTGCCTGGTGATTGTTGCGGCTATATTTACCTATAATCTTTGCACGGAAACCGGAAGTATGGATTGTATCAAAGAAATGCTTTCCGGTGTATCAAAAGATAAGCGGATTCTTGTCTTAATTATTGGTTGGTGTTTTGGAGGATTTATGGAAGGAATGGCAGGGTTTGGAACTGCAATTGCCATTCCGGCAAGCATGTTATGCGGCATGGGATTTTCCCCCATTGCAGTAACGGTAGCCTGTCTGGTGGCAAATTCCTCCCCCACAGCCTTTGGTTCTGTTGGGATTCCCACGGTTACCCTGGCAAAAGTTGCAGGACTTTCCAGCGGTAACGTAGCGTTTGCAACGGTTCTTCAATTGCTGCCCTTTATAATACTCACCCCGTTTCTTATGGTCTGTATTATTGGAGGGTCTGTAAAAGCGTTAAAAGGAGTCTGGCCGGTTGCTCTTGTTGCTGGTCTGTCCTTTGCCATACCAGAACTGCTTGCAGCCTGGTTTCTTGGTGCAGAACTTCCAGTTATCATAGGTTCCATCTGTTCCATGGCAGTTACCATCGGTATGGTGAAAAAATTTTATAAAGATCTGGACCCGGAATATGCCATTGAAGAGAGGAAACCAGCAGGGGAAAATAAAATTACAGGCAAAAAAGCAGTAAAAGCCTGGATGCCATTTCTCCTTATTTTTGTTTTTCTGCTTCTGACTTCCAACATGGTTCCTCCGGTTAATAAAATGCTCTCAGCGGTTAAAACCTCTGTTCTCATTTATACAGGAGAAGGGGCTTCACCTTATACCTTTACCTGGCTTGCGACACCAGGTGTATTAATTTTAATAGCCGCTATTATTGGCGGAAGAATACAGGGAGCAGGTTTTAAGCAGATGGCAAAGGTGTTCCTTGGGACTGTAAAGCAGATGTGGAAAACCATTGTCACCATTGTTACCATATTGGCAATGTCAAAAATCATGGGATACAGCGGAATGATTGCAGCCATTGCAGGAACCATGCTTGCCTTAACCGGAAGTTTTTATCCTCTGGTCGCTCCTCTGGTGGGTGCTTTGGGAGCGTTTGTAACGGGAAGCGGGACCTCCTCCAGCGTATTATTTGGAAGTCTTCAGGCACAGACCGCAGCAAGTATCGGCGTCAGTCCGGTCTGGCTCGCTTCTGCCAGCACCGTAGGTGCAACCATCGGCAAAATCATATCCCCTCAGAGCATTGCCATTGGTGCAGGAGCTGCAGGTCTCCTTGGATTTGAAAGTAAAGTACTCAATCATGCGGTAAAGTACAGCGGAGCTTTCATTCTTATTGCTGGCTGTATGGCGTATTTTGGAAGCCTCATCTATTAAGAAAGGAAAATGGAAATGAAAATTCTTGTTTGTATCAAACAGGTACCTGACAGCAATAAAGTTGAGGTAGATCCTGTTACAGGAGTATTGAAAAGAGACGGAGCAGCTTCAAAGATGAATCCATATGATTTATATGCCATTGAAACTGCGCTCCGAATTAAGGAGAAAAAGGGAGGAGTGGTTGATGTAATTTCCATGGGGCCCCCTCAGGCAGGTCAGGTAATCAAAGAAGCGTTTAGTCTGGGAGCCGACCATGGAACTCTGATTTCAGACCGCCGCTTTGGAGGAGCAGATGTGCTTGCAACCAGCTATACTCTGGCGCAGGGAATAAAGGCAATGGGAGAATATGATCTGATTCTCTGCGGGAAGCAGACTACCGATGGCGATACGGCGCAGGTAGGTCCTGAAATTGCAGAATGGTTAGAGATTCCCAGCGTATCCAATGTGGTTCGAATCCGTTCCTTAGAGGAAGATTGCATTACCATAGACATGGATTTACCTGATGAAGTAGAAGTGGCAAAAGTAAAATTCCCCTGTCTTCTGGCAGTGGATAAAGACATCTTTCAGCCAAGGCTTCCTTCTTTTGTAAAAAAGCAGGAAACAAAAGACAGACAGGTGAAAATACTGACGCTTGATGATATGAAGGACCGGGAAGAGATGAATTATGGTCTCAATGGCTCTCCCACCCAGGTACAGAAGATCTTTCCTCCCGAGACAAATGATAAGAAAGAGATATGGGAAGAATCTGCACAAGTGCTGGCAGATAAACTGTTTGACAAGATTGAGGAACTGAAATTTGTTTAGGAGGGAAAATCATGGCAAAGTTAATTGTACATCAGGAGTGTATTCCTGATAAAAATGAACTGATAAAGATATGTCCTTTTGGGGCAATGGAAGTGCAGGATGGGGCTGTTGTGATCAATGCCGCCTGTAAGATGTGCCGGCTTTGTGTAAAAAAAGGACCAAAAGGTGCGGTGGAGTATGTAGAGGATAAGAAAAAGCCGGAGATTGACAAATCTGCATGGAAAGGAATTGCTGTTTATGCCGATCATGTGGACGGCAATATTCATCCGGTTACCTATGAGCTGATTGGAAAAGCAAAGGAAATGGCAGCCGTGACAAAACAGGAAGTATACGTTTTGTTCATGGGAAAGAATATTCAGGAAAAAAGCCGGGAAATTCTTCATTACGGTGCCGATAAAGTATTTGTCTATGACAAGGAAGAACTGGCAAGATTTCAGATTGAACCTTATACTGCAGTCTTTGAAGATTTCATTAAGACGGTGAAACCTTCCTCCATCTTAGTGGGAGCTACAACCGTTGGACGACAGCTTGCTCCAAGAGTGGCTGCAAGAATGAAAACAGGGCTTACGGCTGACTGTACCATTCTGCAAATGAATGAAAATACAGACTTATCCCAGATTCGTCCAGCATTTGGCGGCAATATTATGGCTCATATCAAGACGCCGAACCATCGCCCCCAGATTGCTACAGTCCGCTATAAGATCATGAATGCTCCCAAAAGATCAGAAAAAGAAACCGGGGAGATCATTTCCTGTGACATAGACAGGAAAAAGCTTACCAGTCATGTGGAAGTTCTTGACATTCTGCCCAAAGAAAAAGAGACCTTCATTGAAAACTCCGATGTACTGATAGTAGCAGGAAGAGGGGTAAAAAAAGAGGAAGATTTAAAACTGTTAAAAGAGCTGGCAGATCTCTTAGGAGGTCAGGTGGCATGTACCAGACCAATGGCAGAATCAGGCTGGCTGGAAGCAAAATACCAGATCGGTTTAAGCGGGAGAACCGTAAGACCAAAACTAATTATTACCTGTGGGGTATCCGGTGCTATTCAGTTTGTAGCGGGCATGAACCATTCTGATACAATATTTGCAATCAACAATGATCCCAAAGCGCCGATTTTTAAATCCGCACACTACTGTCTCATTGGCAATCTCTATGAAATTCTCCCGAAACTGATTGCAAAGATAAAAGAGAAGAGAGGAGCATGATCATGGAATATAAGAAATTAAATAAAGAAGATATTGCAGCGATAAAAAATCTGATCCCGGATGAGGAGCGTATTTTAACCGGTGATTTGATCAACGAAGAGTATAGTCATGATGAATTGGGGGATGCGAACAGTTACCCGGACCTGGTGGTGAAAGTGAAAACCGCCGAGGAAATCTCAAAAGTCATGAAATATGCCAATGAAAAATTGATTCCTGTAACTCCAAGAGGGGCTGGAACCGGTCTTGTAGGTTCCTCTGTAGCAGTGGAACACGGGATTATGGTTGATACTACCTTGATGAACCAGGTGCTGGAACTGGATGAAGACAATCTGACAATCACTGTGGAGCCAGGGGTGTTATTAATGGAACTGGCGGCATATGTGGAAGACCATGATCTGTTCTATCCCCCTGATCCTGGCGAAAAGTCTGCTACCATTGGAGGAAATATAAGCACCAATGCAGGCGGTATGCGTGCCGTAAAATATGGAGTTACAAGGGATTATGTAAGAGGTCTTGAAGTGGTGCTTCCAAATGGGGATATCACAGAGTTTGGAGGTAAAGTGGTTAAGAACAGTTCCGGATATGCTTTAAAAGATCTGATGATCGGATCAGAGGGAACTCTTGGTTTTATTACGAAAGCAATCTTAAAGCTGATTCCCCGTCCCAAACTGGTGGTCAGCCTGCTGATTCCATTTCCGACTCTGGAACATGCCATTAATACCGTTCCTCTCATTGTTAAATCAAAAACAGTGCCAACTGCCATTGAATTTATGCAGAGGGAAGTTATCATTGATGCTGAAAAATATCTGGGAAAAGCATTTCCAGATAAACAATCGGATGCTTATCTGTTATTGAAATTTGACGGAAACTCTTTAGAAGAGATCGAGAAAGCCTATGACGGAGTTGCAAAACTTTGCCTGGAACAGGGAGCACTGGACGTTTTGATTTCTGATACAGAGGAACGGGAAGATTCAATCTGGAAAGCAAGAGGGGCATTTTTGGAAGCCATCAAAGGCTCAACTACCTATATGGATGAGGTTGATATGGTAGTTCCCAGAAGTTCCGTCAATGAAATGGTTACCTATCTCCACAGCCTTCAGGATGAGTGCGGACTCCGAATTAAAAGTTTCGGTCATGCAGGGGACGGGAATCTCCACGCTTATATGCTGAAAGATGATTTGAGCCAGGAAGAATGGGAGAAACGCATGAAAGCCGCCATGGAAAAGGTATATAATAAAGCCATGACGTTAGGAGGTCAGGTTTCCGGAGAACATGGAATCGGATTTGCCAAAAAACCATATTTAAGAGAGTCTCTTCCTGAGGTAAACCTTAATCTGATGAATGGAATTAAACAGGTATTCGATCCAAATAACATCTTAAATCCTCATAAGATTGCCCAGTTGTAGACAAAGAAGTCCCATTATTTATTTCCTTAAATCAGCATAAAGTTTCTTTCAATTGCATAGAAACCTGCACAAGAGCATTTTTAAACGAATAAACTTCTATTAAGAATAAAAATGCGTTGTAATTTTAGCAACATGCAGGAGTTTATATGGATCGTATCAAGAATAGGAATGAGGCAATGAAACATGCCGGATTACCTTATGATGATTTAACCTGGCACTCCATTGATGGGCAGCCTTTTGGCGTGGCGTCCAGATTCAATGTCATCGTGTTTGACGATGCTAACAATATTGTGGACGTGGAAGGGCCTGTTGCAATAGGAGGAAGTTTTTACAGCCCAAGAGGGTTTAGTGCAGGATTTGCCAGAGACAGGGGATATGGGGAGATTCCCTATTCTCCTGATCTGGTGAGGTTTTTAACCGGAGGAAGCGTGGCAATGTCTGGTCCGCTGGTCGTAAAAGGTCATGTGGTCAGCCAGGGTGGATTCCGCGCCGCCAAGGGAAGTACCTACCTTATTGGAAAAGATGGCATGGATGATCAGTTACAGGAATTGAAAGATTTATATGAGGCAAAGGAAGGCAGTCCTTATTGGACTCCGTCTGATAAAGGAGACCACTATGTGATCCCCAGCTATGATGTGCCAAGATATATTCCTGCAGAAAGGATCCATGCGAACATATCAGGCTTTTTTCAGGATGCCAGAAAAAGTATCGGAGATTACAAAAGCTGTATAGAAGCCTTAGAACCCAATGGAAGTGTAGTAGATAACAGTTTTGAATGGATTTTAAGAGGAAATGATCCGGCACAGAACGTGTTCCTCATTGATGTCAGACCAAATGGTTTAATAACAAAAGGAATCCGGGCAGAGGTTCCGGAGGGCAGTACGATTATTGTGAAATTGATAACAGGAGATCATGCACATCTCCAGTACGGCTTATATGGAGAGCAGGAGAAAGCCAATAACACGCTGTATGTGTTTGAGGATGCAAAAGACATTCATATGGAAAAATCATCAGACATATGGGGAAGCATTCTGGCTCCGCAGGCAATGTTTCACGGGCATCCAACCGGAGGTCATGTAAGCGGCAATGCTGCTCTCAGAGGGTTTGCTGTCAATGAAGCCAGCGGGTTTGAGTTTCACTATTATCCGTTTATTGGAACTGTAGTATGTCAGGGTCAGACACAGCCCGAAGTGCAGCCGCCAGTGCAGCCGCCGGTACGTCCGGAAGTGAAACCACCGGTACAGCCGCCAGTGCAGCCGCCGGTACGTCCGGAAGTAAAACCACCGGTACAGCCCGAAGTGCAGCCGCCGGTACGTCCGGAAGTAAAACCACCGGTACAGCCCGAAGTGCAGCCATCTGTGCCATGTCCGACTTGCCCGACCTGTCCTGCACAGGAGCCATGTCCGACTTGCCCGACCTGTCCTGCACAGGAGCCATGTCCGACCTGCCCGACCTGTCCCGTGCCGGAACCATGCCCCGTATGCCCGACCTGCCCTGCCTGCCCCGTACCGGAGCCATGTCCCGTATGCCCGACCTGCCCTGCCTGCCCCGTACCGGAGCCATGTCCCGTATGCCCGACCTGCCCTGCCTGCCCCGTACTGGAACCGTGTCCGGTATGCCCGGTCCCGCCTGCACCAAAACCATGTCCAGTGTGCGAAGAATGCCTTGTAAAAGCAGGATTGATCAAAGGCTGCATCTGGGGCTGCCATTGTTGCAATTATCATCAGTGGGATGTGAAGTTATACAAAAGGTATCAGGGAATTGATACGCTGTTGTTCTGGGAGCAGATCAATGGATGCGGCGGCTTTGAGTTTACAGTGCCTTATGAAGCCTGCTATATTTTGGAAGTAAGACTTTGCGATAATTCCTACAGTACCTTATCCTGTAAACCAATTATCACCTTCAATAATGTTGGAGTAGCAGAATTTATGCTAGACTGATCAAAGGCTATGGAGAATGAAATGGCGGGAACTTAAAAAAGTCCCCGCTGTTTTCATTCAAACACTGTATCTGTTATTTTATTCCTCCGATTGATACAAGCTCTGTATGATAACTTCTTATTTTAGCCATCAGTCCATCGTTCATGTTGTAGGAAGTATCATCTACTGCATTATCAAATTCCCAGGTGAAATCTCCTTTATTCAGACGGCCAGCCTTTTCTGTTACAACATCCCTTACCTCATTTACGTCATCAACATCAGAAGCGCTGACGCCAATATCTTTTTTCGTATCAAAGTTATTGTAAGCGGTATTACCTTTAAAAGCTTTGTATGAATCAGGAACAGTTTCATTTCTGGAAGAAGATAAGTAAGCATCAAACTGAACTGCATCTGCAGTTGTTGTTCCGGAATCTGAGTTGGCATAAATCAGGCTGTTTGCACCCTCGACCTTATTCTGGAAAGCCTTAATCATACCACCATCTTCTTTGGAAAAAGTCCCTTTTCCAAGAGCATCGGTACCCTGCAGGGAAATCATCATAGGATATTTGCAGTTTCTGAAATCATTGGCTTCCACAAATGCGGATCCGCCGCTGGTGATGCCAACTCCATATTTTGCATTGCCATCATAATAATTGTTATAGATATGGACAGATCCTGTCCTGATTCTTGGATGACGGGAATCAGAATGATCAAACCAGTTATGGTGGTAAGTTACAAAGAATTCACTGGTTTCGCTCAGACCGCATAAAGAACTTTTCCCGGAATCCCAGAAATGATTGAATGATAATGTGATATAGGTTGACCCTTTTTTCACGTCAGCAGAACCATCTCCTTTTGCCTGATCTGCATCAGACCCGGCTGTACCGTAAAAGAAATCATTATTATGAACCCAGACGTTGCAGTTTGAAGTATCCAGGGAAACTCCGTCGTCAGGAAACATCATAAGACCTAAATTCCGAATCTCTGTATTGCCGCAGTTACGGACTAAGATTCCCCAGCCATAAGCGGTTGCATCTTCGCCAATGCCTTCTAAGGTCATGTTCATCTCTGCATAACTTCCTTTTCCTTTTACCTGGAGATATCCATTGCTGTTAAGCTGACCGGATACATCCTGTTTTGTAACCTGTCCGACAAAACGGATGGCAAGCGGAGTTTTGTCATATCCTTTTTCACGCAGCTTGAGGATTTCTCCAATTCCGGTTGCTGTCTGTTTTTTACCGGATTTATTTACAATCACATCTAAAGTTACAGTCTTTGCAGTATCAGAAGTGACATAGATGACCTGAGCACCTTCTTTTAATGCGCCGTTTTCTTCATAAGCCCCGGACCCTGTTTTAAAGGGGGAGTCAGAGGAAAAGGCAAAGCCGCTCCGGTCGTGGGCGTTTACGTTAAGAGAGTTTGTAACCGTGTCTTCTTTTGTTCCGTTGGAATGGACCGCTTCTACTTTCATAACATAGTTTCCGGCTGGAAGACCAACCGCATCAGCTCTCCAATAGGAAGGATACTCTCTTATTAATTCATCATCAATCTGGGTATAAGCGGAGTCATTGGCGTTCGCTGATTTGACATATACATGGTAGGCTGTGGCACCTGGAACCGGTCTCCACGTGGTGTAGGCTGTTTCCAGCCAGCCCCCGCTTTCTTCTATAGCAACATCTTTTGCAAAAGCGGGTAAGGAAGAAGTTCCTGAAACCAGAATGGCTGTTAATGAAAATGCAAAAATTCTTTTAGCAATTACTTTCCATTTCTTCATCATATAGTTTTCCCCTCCATAAGATTGAATCACAATGAGTAAAATAAGAAGCAAACCAATGGAATCACCCCTTTCTCATATGGAATTTTAATTAATTGGTAAAATATATCAATTATTATGCCGAAAAGTTTTTGTAAATTTAGTATATATTTTTACTAGATTATTTTCAAGTCAAGTTCCAAAATTATACATGTTTAGTTCGGAAATTGGTAATGCTTTGTAAAATATTGTGAAAGATTGTGAGGCTGTGGTGTTAAAAATGGGAATAAGTGTATAAAACAAACAAAAAGCCTCCGACATAATTTAATGCCGGGAGGCTTCATTCTTTTTTCCTTCATATCGTTGCTTTGCAAATTCAAGAAGCTCCCTTTCGATGATAATGTCTGCTTGATAGGGATAATTTTTGACAGTTTTTTCAAATGTTTTTTCAATCTTCCCAGCCTTTTCCTCGTTTTGTTCCAAAAGAAGTGCCAGAGCGTATTCGGTTCTCTGAATGGAAAGTGAATGGCGCATGATTTTCATCATTTTTTTCTGCTGTTTATCCATCAGTTCAAGAGGATCTTTCGTTATGTCAGTTCCTACCAGTCTGCAATAAATCCCATCAGCAGCCATCATGCTCCGGTGCAGTCCGGCAATGGCAGTATCCATAAGAAGAAGCCGGCTTATGGTTTCTTCTGCTTCATCAAACTTTTTCTCTTCTATCATTTTGCTGCAGCAGATGACCGCTAAAAAAGCATTCATACCATTCTTTAAGGATTCTGGTGACGGCATGACAAACCATTCCTCTGGCATATCTTTCGCAGGAACGCCTTTTGTGCTGAGCTCTCCTAATTTCATCTGAATCCAGAAAGAACGCAGGTTTTCCTTGTTTTTCCCAAGAGATAACGCGTTATAACCATCGTTATTGACCAGATCCAGTTTCAGAGGGAGGCCATTCATCAGGGAGATCATCAGAGACATAATCGCAGAAACAAAAAAGAAGGCAGATACAGGAATATAATCTTTTGTGTAAAATGAGATTCCGCCAAACAGGACAAAAACAATTAAATTCATAATGGGACCGCCCATGTTATAGAGTAAATATGGAAAATTGCCGTTGTTGTAATCCGGTGGTGCCATGAGACATTGCCCTCCGGTTCCTGCAAGGGCAAATCTCTTGAGCTTTATAGAATCTTCTTCCTTTATCCACATAAAACTGCCGATTCGGAAGGAAGAGAAGCGGTAACCCGTCAAAAGACCGAAGATAAGATGACCGCCCTCATGCAGGATTATCTGAATCAGGATGATAAAATAAAGAATGAAAAACAGTAAAGCGGCTGCAAATATAATTTCGTGAAAAGGTCTTCCCTGATCAAAGAACTCTTCTGTATACCTGCCAAGGAAAAAACCAAATATGGCTCCAAACGGAAGCATAAACAGAATTGGCAGAAGATGGGCGCTGAGAGGTCTGCGCTTTTTCTTTTTCACATTCATTTTAAAATATCCTGAAACTCCGGATGTTTTTCAAACCAGCTAATGGCATAAGGGCAGGTGAGAATCGCTTTTTTGCCCTGAGAGCGGAGATGAATGGCAGCAGCTTCCATCAGCTTTCCAGCAATGCCCTGACCTCTTAAAGAATCGTCTACAAAGGTATGATTGATGTCTACGGTTTCAGAATCCACATCGGGAAACGTAACTTCAGCCAGAAGGTTCTGGTCGGAATGAAAATATGCAATCTGATTGGGGTTATAGGTAAAATTCATAGGTATTATCTCCTTTTTCTTTGTAAGTGAATTATAGCATTGATCTTCTTTGATTTCAAGAAATAAGACCCCGGTTTTGATTCCGGGGTCCTGTTTTTTAGTTGAGTAAAATATGGTTAGAAGCCTTTTTTGCTTTTTTTCATCAGCCTTGCTCCAAGTTTGGTGACTTCAACCAGAACCAGGGGAAGAAGTGAGAGAAGGAGTGCAATAATCCATTCTCTTACAGAAAGAACGGTAAGGCTGAAAAAGCTTCTTAATCCCGGAGTAACCATGATGATGCCGATAATAAGCAGTGATAAGATCATGGTTCCGAAAAGTGCCTTATTAAGCTGATGCCCTTTTGCGAATATGGAATCCGTGTTGGAACGCTGGTTTAAGGCATGGAAGGTCTGGGATATGGCAAGAACTAAAAATGCCATGGTCATACCAACACCGTGATTGTCGGTTTTAAAGCCGATCTGGTAGGCGCTTACGGTTGCAATGGTAATAAACAGACCGTGTGCAACAACTCTGGCGACCAGTCCCCGTTCAAACAGACTTCCTGATTTAACCGGTTTGTGTTTCATGATATTTTTACTTGCCGGATCAACGCCAAGGGCAATCGCAGGAAGAGAGTCGGTAACCAGATTGATGAGCAGGATATGGACTGCTAAAATCGGCGCTTCCCAGTTAAGAAGGGTTGCGATAAACAGTGTAAGTATTTCAGCAATATTACCTGCCAGTAAAAACTGGATTACTTTTTGTATGTTGCGGTAGATACGGCGCCCTTCTCTGATTGCGTATTCAATCGTAGTAAAGTTATCATCAAGAAGAAGCATGTGGGCAGCTTCTTTGGCAACATCCGTACCGCTTTTTCCCATGGCAACACCAATGTTGGCTGCTTTTAAAGCAGGCGCATCGTTGACTCCGTCTCCGGTCATGGCGGCGATTTCTCCGATTCTCTGGAGAGATTTTATAATTCTTAACTTATCGCTTGGCGATACTCTGGCGAATACAGTGGTAGTCTTCATTGCCTGATCCAACTGGTCATCAGTCATCTTTTGCAGTTCATCTCCGGATATTACGGTATTGCCCGGACGGAAGATGCTCAACTGTTTTGCTATTGCAACCGCAGTGATCTTGTGGTCACCGGTTATCATAACAGTACGGATTCCTGCTTCGTGACAGGTTTCGACTGCCTGGATTACTTCTTTTCTTGGCGGATCAATCATGCCTACAGCACCCAGGAAAGTCATATCATATTCCAGATCTTCATCATCTTCGGTGGGAACTTCTGACAGAATCCGTTTTGCAAACCCAAGAACACGCAGGGCTTCTTCCGACATTCCGGAACATAAATCTTTAATCTGTGATTTGTCCTCATCAGTAATGGGACGGACTCCGTGAGACGTTAAAATATGAGTACAAAGAGGAAGCATTTCATCAACAGCCCCTTTGGTATATGCGGTAATGCCATCCTCCATGGAATGGACAGTGGTCATTCGCTTCCGGACAGAATCAAATGGCTGTTCGAAAAGCTGTTCGTATTTTTCTTTTAAATCATCCTGGTTCAGCCCATAGGCATCGGTAAGGAAGATGAGAGCGCCTTCTGTAGGATCACCTAAAATCTCTCCTGGCCGGTCAGGATCAAGGCTTGCATTGTTGCAGAGAGCAGCGGCGAGAACCATATCAAGATAAACACTGTGTTTTTCAAATGCTTCATTAACCGAGGTGGTTTTCCCTTCCAGGAAGTCCCCGTTCATGGCAACTTTTGTTACAGTCATCTTATTTTGTGTCAGTGTTCCGGTCTTATCGCTGCAGATTACTGTGGCACCACCAAGGGTTTCCACGGCAGGGAGACTTCGTACCAGCGCATTTTTCTCAGCCATTCTCTGAACACCCAGTGCCATAACAATGGTGGCAGTGGCAGGCAGTCCTTCTGGAATTACAGAGATTGCCAGGGAGATGGCTGTCATGAGTAAAGGAATCCAGGGGCGCCCGTATAAGGAACCAATGACAAAGATGATGATGCAGATAAACAGCCCTGCAATGCTTAAGATTTTCCCTACAGAATTGAGCTTCTGTTTTAAAGGAGTATCAAAATCATCCTGCTGGTCTAACAGCCCGGCGATCTGTCCCACTTCGGTATTCATACCGGTTCCAACCACAATTCCGGTTCCGTTTCCATACATGACGATGGAGGAACTGTAAGCCATATTGGTCCGGTCGCCTAACGGCGTGTCTTTTTCAAATCTGGTATCATCGGTTTTTTCAACCGGAACAGATTCACCAGTGAGAGATGCTTCCTGAATGTTTAAATGATTGGTATCAAAAAGGCGTATGTCCGCTGGGACAATGCACCCGTCTTCCAGGTATACAATATCCCCTGGAACCAGCTCGCTTGCAGGGATCTTACTTTCGTCCCCCTCCCGGAGCACGCGGGCAGTGGGAGCACCCATATTCTTTAGTGCTTCCAGTGCGTTGGCAGCTTTCTTTTCCTGGATAATACTGACAGTAGCGTTAAGTGCTACGATAACAACAATAACAATGGCTTCGGTCCATTCGTGAAGAACGGCGGATAATACGGCGGCACCGATGAGGATTAAAATCATAACATCGGTTAATTGCTCTTTCAACATTTCTAAAATACTTTTCTGATTTTTCTGTCGTAATTCATTGTATCCGTTTTTCTTTAGCCTTGTGGCAGCCTCAGCATCGCTTAACCCATCCTCAGAAGTATGAAGTGCTTCTTCTACCTCCTTTACAGTCAACGAGTGCCAAGGCTTTCCTAAGTGGTCATCCATTAATTTGTTTCTCTCCTTTTTTATTTAATATAATATAAGTCAAAAATGCACAAAAAGGCACACCTTACTTAAAAAGTAAGGCACACCTTTCCTGATTTTTGAATCTTATTTATAAGATGAAAAAAATATTGTTCAGTGTCGCTACTGTCACTATCGTCCATGGAAAAACATACTCTCCTAATGTTAAATTGATTATTTTGAACCATTATAGCGGGAAAATCTCAATTAGTCAATATATTTTATTTAAAATATGTTGGTGCTAGATGGATCTGTTCTGTCATAGGATTATAGAAATAAAACATGAAGAAAATAAAAGGTGATTCATTGGATAGGACAAATCGTGATTCAGACATCAGCATGCTGGAAGAGGAAACCATCTATGATTATGTGACAGATACGATAAAGGCATTTGTGGATACCTTGATTCCCAGGTCACCGGATCTGGCAGAGATGTATGGTGCTGTTCAGTATTATGGAGCCATGGATTTTGATACGGATGAGTATCTTGTGATGTCTCTGGACCGCTTATATACTCCTATGACGGTGGTAGCAGCGGAGTTATTAAATGCAGCGGCAAAACAGTTTCTTTATGAATCAGATGATGAGAGAAATGAGGATGCTTCGTCTGATGGGAAATATTTTTTAAGGCTTACTCCGTTTGAACGTTTTGCAGCGATGCAGATTTTAACAGGTTCGGAAGCAGTCAATTATTATCCGGTACTTGATGACGTAGGGGTTGATGAAATCATTCCTGTTTTCCCTCTTATGAACCGGTTGAGTTATATGGGGTATTATTCGGAGTGGTGGGGATATGGCACTACTAGAACTCTGCAGCCCAATCAGCGTGTACTGGAGTTTTTCCCGGGAAGCTGGGAGCAGATTGGCTATCCTGGACCTTCTAGGGGATATCGGGTGGCACAATCCTATGACTATACCAGGCAGCCATAAAACACTATAATTTGGAGGAAACTAAAACATATGAACAATGGTTATGATGCAGATGTAATTGTAATAGGAGCCGGCGGAGGGGGCGGAGTCGTTGCCAAAGAGCTGGGAGAGAAGGGGATCAAGGTGCTTGTTGTAGAGGCTGGTCCCTGGTACGGTAATAGCAAATGGCAAAGACCTAATGAAGATGCAGGTGCGGGAAGCAGTCGGAGTGTTGATGATCTTGATATAAATCTGCTAAAAAGAGATTTTACAGATCTGGAAGATGATATGAATGATCCTGTTTCCGGAAAATTGCGCTGGGGACCTGCAAACAGAGACATGGCGCCCTGGGTCAGAATTGTGGAGGGCGGAGGGTTTTTATGGCAGACTGCCGGAGTAGGAGGAACTACCCTGGTTTACTTTTCCAATTGTCCCCGTGCCTATCCCGTATCCTTTCAGAACGAATGGCCTATCTCATATGAAGAACTGGTTCCTTATTATGAAAAAGTAGAAAATACACTTCCGGTTAGTCCGGCAACTGGAACTTCTAAGGAAAATTTATTTTATTATGGTGCAAAAAAAGCAGGTTTTTCTTATATTGAAGTAAAAGATGTGACAGAACCGGGGTACAGAGTACAGCCGAATTGCATTTTCCCCGTCAATTCCATGTTGAATAATCCTGATTTTGACATAGAAACCAATCAGGCGGTTGGCTGCACCTTACGGGGGCATTGTGTCAATGGGTGCAATATGGGTCCCAGCGTGGATACGGTTGCCAAAAGGTCTACCATGGTCAGCTATATTCCAATGGCGCTGAGAACCGGCAATGTGGAGGTTATGCCTAATACCTTTGCAGTGAAGATTAATACGGCACAGGAGGGCACTCAGGGTCTTTCCGCACAGAGTGTAACGGTAAGGAACACCTGGACCGGCGAGGTTCGTGAATTAAAAGCCAGGGTTATTGTCATGGCAGCCGGAGCAATTGAAACACCAAGGCTCTGGTTGAATTCGCAACTTCCGGAAAATGAATGGGTTGGAAAAGGTCTTACGACTCACATGATGGATTGTGTCTCTGGCATATTTGAGGAAGAAGATCTCATGAATGCACTTGGAATGTCAGATGTGAAGCCATTTATCGGTCAGAATTCAGCAGCAAGGCTTGATTATCCGGGACTTGGTACGTTTGAACCATTTGGACTCAGTCCGGGGCTCTATTCTTTTATGTCTTATGGAGTGAGCCAGAAAGGGTATTACTTTCAGAATGAAGTCGGAGAAGACAGCCCATGGGACAGGGAAGGAATCATTGCAGGCGAACTTTTAAAGGAAAACATGAAAGATTACCAGAGAACACTGAGCATTATCATTCTGGCAGATGATAGTGTGCAGCAGAGCAATGGAATTTCACTGGACCCTGTAAGAAGAGATGAAAACGGATTTATTCCCGTTATTTCGTATCGCTTAAATGATGCTGACACGGAAAAAAGAGAACAGTTGGTACGGGTTGCCTGTAATGTCCTTAGAAGTGCAGGAGCAAAAACGATCACCCGCGCCAACTGGCAGCCGGATTCCGGAATCCATATTATGAGCACCATGCGGATGGGTCAGGTAACCGATAATAACTGCGAAGCAAAACAGGTCAGCCGGCTTTTTATTGCAGATAACAGTGTCCTTGGCAATGGACTTGGAGGTCCTAATCCCACTTTGACCACCCAGGCACTGGCAACAAGAACGGCAGAAAAGATTGCGGAAAAGTATTTTTCATGATGTCAGCATTTCCTTATAAGGACAGGTGTTTGGAATGATTCAAACCCTGTCCTTTTTTGGGATCAAATTCCAATCAATTCATTGCCCATCCAATCAAGAAGAGGTTCAATGTGGTTCAGAAGTAATGCTTGAAAAGAGAGATAATATCTAGAAGATGATTCGCACTGAATTTTAGGTATTGAAATAATTGCTCTTTTGTATTATAGTGAGTATATACTCAATGAGTAAATACTCACTATGAGTTCAGGAGATTAAGAGTGAAAACAAAACGACAACTTCAAAAAGAAAATACCAAACGGAAAATTATGGAAGCAGCCTTTGAAGTTTATGCCGAAAACGGCTTTACTGCTTCAACCTCTTTAATTGCTAAAAAGGCGAATGTATCTCATGGAACAATTTTTGCTCATTTTGCATCAGTGGATGAACTGCTTATTTGCTTAATCGAAGATTTTGGAGATACGCTGGCTGTAGAGACCAGTAACATGGTACGTGATAACAGAGATTTAAACGGTTTTTTATCTACTTATCTTGATATTTTGAGCAATCATGAGAACTTCTACATTCGATTAATTAGCGATAAAAGCATTCTTCCAAAAGAAGTAAGGTTGATATTTGCGAATATTCAATCGAATATTGCCTTCCATTTCTCTGAGACATTAGAGAAAAACAGAAATCATGTTAAAAAAGTGCCTACCCATATGATGTTTAATACTTGGATAGGTATGGTTCATTATTACTTGCTTCATAAAGAACTATTCTCACCCAATGAACCTTTATTGAACAGATATAGATCAGAACTTATCTCAACATTTTTAGAGTTAATAAGAACGTAACTGGAGGTGCTTTAAATGAAACGATGTATTGCATGTGGTATGCCTATGAAAGAACTGTCTGATTTCCCCGGTCAGGACAACCGTAACGATTATTGCAATTATTGTGCAAGGGCTGATGGTTCCATGCAGAGCTTTGAAGAAAAACGAGAGAATTGGATTGATTTCATCATCAAAACACAAGGGTTTGATCAGGAAGCTTCCAAAGCAATCGTTGAAAACAACATGAAGAAATTGCCGGCATGGAAAAAATATTTCAGCGAGGAAGGGTAATATGATGAGTTTAAAATCGTTACCAAATATAGGCAGTGTAATTGAAAAACAATTACATAGTATTGGAATTTGTACTCCAGAAGAACTTGCCAAAACAGGAAGTAAAGAAGCATTTTATTACCTTAAACTATCTGATAATTCTGCATGCTTACATTTGCTTTATGCCTTACAGGGAGCGATTGAGAATAAGAGGTATACAGAACTCTCGAATGATACAAAAAACGACTTACAAAAATATTATAAAAGTTTAGAAGGAAGATGATTATGAAAATGAGTAAAGCGTATCAGGCATTTGAAATTGAAGCTCCACAAGCGTACCAACAATGGATTAATATGGTGTTTGGTTTAGATCATGCCATAGGAATGGATAAGAAGACAAAGGAACTTTGTTATATAACTGCACTGGCGGTAGCTCGTATTGAAGACGGATTGCCCTTAGCAATAGAAGCATATGATGGTGATAATTAATAAGTGTTAAATCACTGGAATTGACATTCGTCAAAGAGTCAGACGCAAAGAAGCAGAGCCGATAAAATGAAGCGTAGAATCCTTCTTAAACTTCGGACCAGATTGGCCCGAAGTCATAAAGATCAACCGCCTGTTATGTTAAGAGAATCTGTAACAAACCTGTTGCGCTGGCTATTGCCGCCTAATTCATAAGAAAGATGAAATGGTTTGCTTCCCGCAGCAGGTGATCCGTATAGAGAGACAGCATAATGGACTGAACCTGGCATTTTAGGATGGCTTCCGTGGTGTCTGCTTTAAAATCCCGGATTTCCGTTGTGCTCCTTAAAAGGGCGGCATCAGAAGGATATGTGGCAGGGGTCATCTCTTCTCTGGAAAGTGTGTCAAATAAGTCGGAGAACTGGTTGGCACGGTTAAAATAGGCTGTTTCCGTAGGATCGAACTGTCCCCGCATCACCTTGGCATGATCCGCCATGTTATTGGTCCAGAAATTTTTGTAGTGATCGAGTGCATGTTCGTCTCCTTTAACAAGGTCTGACAACAACAGATGGAACTGTTTGGCTTCCATTAGAATATGTAAGATATCGCCGGTATACATCAGGGTAAATAATTTGCAGGAGGACCGGTTATTTAAAAGCTGAGTCTGAAAACGGATAAAAGAGTCGGTCAGTGACATAACATTGTGGTTGAGAAGAGAAACTTCCTGCTCTAAACTGCTTGAACTCTGAAAGGAAGGGGAGCAGGGGGTAATATCGTATTCCATAATCGTCATGTCTGTATTGATCTGAATTCCGGTGTATTGCTGTGCCGCCCGTTCTGCTTCTTCGGTATACTGGGTATAGTATTGTCCCGCCTCAAGAGCCCCGGCAGGAATTACACCGTCTGCAAGGCCGATGGCAGTAAGAAGAAAAAGGTCATAATTTTGTTTGTAAGCATCGGCTGTAAGGGCGAGGGATTTTCCAGGCGGCGGCATGGTTGCCTCAATAAAGATTGCATGTTCTTTCAGAATGCGAAGCCAGAAAAGCTGGTATTGAAGAGACCATCTTACATACATTTCTTTTGATATCATGTGCTTGACTCCTGTTTTTTGTATTATTAAATCTTATGCTGAAAAAACACAAGTATTCGGAAATAAACAGGCAGGCGGTGCTTGTTTTTCATTTATGTATCTGATATGATTGCCCTATAACAGACTGGTGTAACAGCACCGGCAGATTTTGTGAGGTGACTTTATGAAAAAAGAGATATATCTGGCAGGCGGCTGCTTTTGGGGAACGGAAAAGTATTTACAGAATATACCCGGCATTGTCAATACAGAAGTGGGCTATGCCAATGGCAATACAGAACATCCAACCTATGAAGAAGTGTGTCATAATAACACAGGACATGCAGAAACCGTCAGGGTAGAATACGAAGATACCATCATTGGTCTTCCTTATATATTGGAACTGTATTATGACGTAATTAATCCCGTAAGCATCAACCGTCAGGGAGGAGATACAGGTTCCCAGTACAGGACAGGAATTTATTATACGGACAAGCAGGATGTGCAGGTCATTGAGGCGTCTATTTCAGAGCTGCAAAAGCAGCATGAAAAGAAGATTGCCATAGAAAGGCTTCCTTTGGACAATTACAGCAGGGCAGAAGAGTATCACCAGAAATATCTGGATAAGAACCCCGGGGGATATTGTCATATTGGAGCAGATAAATTTAAAAAGGCAGAAAAGGCTGTGGATAAAAGCCTTAAATATGTCAAAAAATCTCCGGAAGAGTTAAAAGAAAAGCTGACACAAAAGCAGTTTGAAGTGACCCAGAACAGCGCAACAGAACCACCGTTCCAGAATGAATATTACGACGAATTCAGAGAAGGAATCTATGTTGATATTACTACAGGGGAGCCATTGTTTCAATCTGCGGATAAATTTGATTCCGGATGCGGCTGGCCCAGTTTTTCGAAGCCCATTGAAAAGAATCTTTTAAAAGAAGCAGTTGATAATACTCTGGCAAGGCAGAGGACAGAAGTGAGAAGCAGCCATGGAGATGCTCATCTGGGTCATGTGTTTGAAGACGGTCCGGAAGAACTGGGCGGTCTCCGTTACTGTATTAACAGTGCCGCATTAAGATTTATACCCAAAGAAAAAATGGAGGAGGAAGGGTACGGAGCTTATCTTTCCTTATTATAAGTTTGTATAATTTATAGACATCAGAATATAATATAGTAAAATATTTCCAGGTGAAGTGAATGACTCAAAGAAGTAATGGAGAACAGATTCATTCCTGCAATGACAGCGAAGTCCAGATGGAACGGTTCGTCAATCCGTCTGATATCTATATTATAAGAGGTTATGGAATTGAAGTTTTTTTGAATAATCTTAATTCACCAATCAGCATAATTTTTGATGAAAAGGGAAATATTTATATCGCTGATTCCGGTATGGCAACCGGGAATCCCTGTATTCTAAAATTTTCAGAAGGAGAAATGCAGATAATCGCTGAAGATTTTATTGCTCCCATATCAGGAATTAATTATTTAAACGGTGTTCTCTATGTATCTCACAGGGGATATGTTACCAGAATTTATAAAGATGGTACAAGACAGAATGTGGTTATGGGGCTTCCAAGCAATGGGGATCATGTCAACAGTGCAGTTGCATTTTCCCCGGATCATAAGATGTATTTCGGACAGGGGACAGTAACCAACAGCGGTGTGGTAGGCAATGACAATAAGTGGGTGACAGCATCTCCTTTACTATGTGATTATACAGGGGACTATGTCATGCTTTATGGGCAGAATTTCGTGACAGATAATATTCTTACGGATCCAGTGGTTGTTGATGCCGCTTTTACTGGTGCATTTTCTCCCTATGGAATACCCAATATTGAATATGAAACCAGAAAACGATATATAAAAGCATCAGGAAGCATTCTGCGTTCCAATTTAGATGGATCCAATCTGGAACAGGTCGCATGGGGATTTCGTGACCCTGCTTTTATGAAGTTTGACATCAGCGGTCAGCTCTTTTCCATCAATAATGGATTCAACCCGGTAGGAAGCAGACCGATTGAGAACGCAGGAGAGGATTTCTATCTCGTTACACCGGATCTGTGGTATGGCTGGCCCGATTATTCTGGCGGGGAGGCGGTAAATTCTCCCCGGTTTACTCCGGCTGGGGGATTAGAGCCTACGTTAATATTTAAAAACCAGCCCAATGTCCCCCCCAGACCTTATGTGAGATTTCCTCCTAATTCCACACTGGCCGGATTTGAGTTTAATTATAACCAGTCTTTTGGACCTTATGGAGATGTGTATATTGCAGAATTCGGAAGCACGATTCGGGGAACCCTGGGAGAGGAAATACCTTACGCAGGGGCAGGACACAGAGTTTCAAGGATTGATATGAAATCCAGAACCATCAGCACCTTTGCAATTAACAAAAATGGATTTCCTTCATCCATATCCAGAGGAGGCGGATTTGAACGGCCTGTGAACATTTCTTTTGGACCGGATGGTGCCATGTACATCGTGGATATGGGATATAATATATCTGGAGATCCGGCAGTATTTTATCCTGGTACAGGAGTGATATGGAGAGTATACCGCACGTCAGAAGCCTTTTAAGGGATTAAAGCTGATTGGACAAGAATGGTTATTGACATTTCATAAAGCCTGTGCTATGATTGCGGAAATAGTGAAAAGGCAATGAAGAGAAATAGTACATATACGCGGAATTTCAGAGAAAAGATGGTTGGTGCAAATCTTTATTCCAGGATATCGAAGCAGTCTCGGAGCTTTGAACCGAACGAAGAATCTTTTGATTTTAAAAGATAATCCAGTAGGCTTCAACGGATTCCCCACGTTATAGGGGCGCAGTATGATAGTACTGTAGAGAGTGCAGAGATTTCTCTGAATTTAGGTGGTAACACGGATTGTATATTCGCCCTAAGCGTTTCGACGCTTAGGGCTTTTTTGTATTTTCACGGAATTATTTAAGAAAGAAGGATAAAATAATGAAAAAATTTGAAAAATCAGCAAAACTTGACCACGTTTGTTACGACATCAGAGGGCCAGTTATGGATGAAGCAAACCGCATGATTGACCAGGGAATTGATATATTAAAGTTAAATATCGGCAATCCAGCTCCTTTTGGATTCCGTGCGCCGGAAGAATTGTTAAAACAGATGAATGAAAATCTGATAAATACAGAAGGATATTCCGATTCCAAAGGGCTTTTATCCGCAAGAAAAGCTATTGTGGAGTATAACAGAAAAAAGGGAATTGAGCAGGTTACAACCGATGATGTATATACGGGAAATGGAGTCAGTGAGCTGATTACGTTATCCATGCAGGGATTGTTAGATCATGGAGACGAGATTCTGGTTCCATCTCCGGATTATCCGTTGTGGACCGCATCGGTGACTCTTGCAGGAGGAACAGCCGTTCATTATTACTGTGATGAACAGGCAGAATGGTATCCTGATATTCAGGACATAAAGAAAAAGATTACAGACAAAACAAAAGGCATCGTTATTATTAACCCCAATAATCCTACCGGTGCTTTATACCCCAGAGAGATTTTAGAAGAGATCGTTTCCCTGTGCAGGAAAAACGGACTGATCATCTTTGCTGATGAGATCTATGACCGTCTGGTATTAGATGATCACGACCATGTATCCATCGCTTCTTTAGCACCGGATTTACTCACCATTACATTTAACGGCTTATCAAAATCCCATTTGATCGCAGGATACCGCTGCGGCTGGATGAGCCTTTGCGGAGATAAATCCTTTGCGAAGGGATATGTAGAAGGCATTAACCTGCTGTCCTCCATGAGACTCTGTTCCAATGTTCCCGCTCAGTCTGTCATCAGCATGGCTCTTGGCATGGAAGAAGAGACAAAGTCACTTCTGGTGCCGGGAGGAAGAATCTACGAGCAGAGAGAATATATTTACAAAGCCCTCAATGAGATACCAGGAATATCCGTAGTAAAGCCCAAAGCAGCCTTTTATATGTTTCCAAAGATTGATACGAAGAAATTCCACATAGAGGATGATGAAAAATTTGTCCTTGACTTCTTAAAAGATAAAAAGATTCTTCTGACGCATGGAGGCGGTTTCCACTGGGAAAGGCCAGACCACTTCCGGGTGGTATATCTGCCGGAACTGAACCAGTTAAAGACCGCTTGTGAAAAGCTTTCTGATTTTCTCACTTACTACATACAGAAATAATAAAATCTCTGAATCTCAAGACTTGGAAGTTTTTCGGTGATTCTGCATGCAGTACGGTTTCGGGTATCGGGTGCTGTGGCTGTGGTGTTCCATACATTCCTGGCACTTCCCATGCCTGGGGCAGTTTGTTTTTTTACAATTGCATTCATTGGTACCATTTGCTAACATCGTATCTCCTTTCCGTCATTGAATTCAGGCTTGATATAGAATAACACAGACCGAAAGGAAAGTAAATTAGGGAAAATCTCCCAAAAGTGTAGCCTTTTACTGATAATATGAATATATTTAATAGAGTGAAGCAGGAAAGGAAATACTTACATGGCTATTAAAATATTTATTGATCAGGGACATAATCCAAGCGGATACTTTAACAGCGGAGCAGAAGCCAACGGGCTTTATGAATCGGAGATTAATTACCAGGTAGGAATCTATCTGCGCAATCTTTTAAACGCTGATCCCAGATTCGAAGCCCGTGTATCAAGGCCGGAACCAGACACAGTATTGGGGGTAAATAATACCACCAGTTTAGCCAGGAGAGTAGCATTAGCCAATGAATGGCCGGCAGATTATTTTATCAGTATTCACTGTAATTCCAATCCAAACCCGGCGATTAATGGCACAGAGATTTATATTTACCAGTATTACACTCAGTCCCAGTGGCTGGCAGAACAGATCATGACCGGTATTACCCAGATGGTGGGAACTAGAAATAACGGAATCAGGGAGAACCAGTCTCTTTATGTGTTAAGAAATACCAACATGCCCTCCAATCTGATTGAACTGGGCTATCTAACAAACTATTCCGATGCCCAGAAGTTAAGAGAAGACCAGTATGGATTTGCATATGGAATCTATCTGGGATTTATGAGGTATTTTGGATTCGCTTAGGCAGTTTTAATAAGTCCTATTCCCGGTGAGAGAGCACAAAAGACCGTTTGAGCATGAGAAGACGCTCTAACTGTTTTAAAATATAAAATAGCAAGGCTCTTGCCTCAAATTCTTCCCGGTTTAAAGGCAGTTTCTGACCCTTTAACTGGGAAAGCAGAGTGTTTAGATCCTTTAGTAACCCTTCCACCGTATTCGTTCGGTGATAATCTCTTTGAATATTCTCCAGCAGCTCTGCCACCTGTTCGGCCTGCTTTGGAAGCAGGGTAATGCTTTTGATGTTTTCGTATATTTCCTGAAGAACTACGCTTTGCTGCTGGCGCATTTCAATATAGTCAATTTCATAAGTGTCCTTTTTCCACAGGGCATTGTTGTAATTGTTAAATGCACATTCTTTCGCTTTTTTTAAGCTTTCCTGAAGCAGGTGAATGTGTCTGGTATCAAATCTGCTTTTTTCTTCCTTATGAAGCAAAAGATCGGACATATATTTCAGGGTGTTCTTTACCCTTTGATCCACCTCTGCAGAAAGTCTCTGAAATTCTCCCTCTTTTTTCCTGAGATTCATATTCACTAAAACTCCAATGGAAGTGCCGATAAAAAACAAGGCGATCTCATTCCCAACCAGAGGAAGTGCCATGGACTTCTCTGTAAGAAAATGGGTGATGAGAACGGAATCCATGGCAATGGCTTCCCCCCAGCCTGCATAGAGGCACATCAGAGCAAATAAAAACAGATACAGGGCGAACCCGGATAAAGTAAATCCGAGAAAATAAAATATTACAGCAGATAAAAAAAGAGCGCCCAGGAATGCAAGGGTCCGGTTGCAGGCACTTTTTAAGGTTTCACGCTTTGTATTTTGTATACTTAAAACCGTTATAATTCCGGCAGTAGCAGAGTATTTTAAACCCAGTTCCCCGGCTATGGTAATGGCAAGTACAGCAGCCAGGGCTATCTTAAAACTTTTAATAATGGTTTCATATCGCATGGAACTTGCCTTTCTTCCCGTTTTCTATTATCATAACATAAATGCTTTTTTCAGCAAAGGGTTTTTGCCGGAGAAATTGTTGACAAGCCGTCAAAAGAAGTGTATGTTAGCGGTGATGAAACATCAAAGGAAAGAGGAGATCGCGATGGAAAGAAGAATTACAGGAAAGACAGGCCTTTTAGGGCTGATTGGATCACCGGTAGGACATTCTGGTTCACCAGCCATGTATAATTACAGTTTTAATAAATTAGGACTTGATTATGCGTATCTTGCTTTTGATATTAAAGTGGATGAAGTAAAACAGGCAATTGAGGCAATGAAGACCTTCCGTATGAAGGGCTGCAACGTAACCATGCCCTGCAAGAATGAAGCAGTAAAGTACATGGATGAATTATCCCAGGCCGCCCGTATTGTTGGTGCAGTCAATACCATTGTAAGCGAAGATGGGAAGCTGATTGGCCATATGACTGACGGAGAGGGGTTTGTGGATAATTTAAGGGACTATGGTGTGGAAATAAGGGGAAAGAAGATCATTGTCTGCGGCGGCGGCGGTGCTGCAACAGCCATTCAGGTACAGTGCGCTTTGGAAGGGGCAAGAGAGATCTCCATTTTCAATATTAAGGATGAGTTTTTTGAACGGACAGTTATGACAGCGGAAAAGATCAAAAAGGAAAAACCGGAATGCGTGGTCAATGTCTTTGATATTACAGATATGGAGACTATGAAAAAAGAGATGGAAACCAGTGATGTTTTTACCAATGCCACCATCGTTGGAATGAAGCCTATGGATGGGGAAAGTGTGGTAAAGGATGTATCCATGTTCCGCCCGGGGCTTGTGGTGGTCGACATTGTCTATGATCCCAAGGAAACCCGCATGTTGCGGGAAGCCAGGGAGGCAGGCTGCACCTGCATTAACGGAGAGGGAATGCTGTTGTGGCAGGGAGCTGCTGCATTTAGGCTTTATACCGGACAGGAGATGCCGGTGCAGGAGGTAAAGGAACTGTTTTTTCGCTGATAGAAAGAGGGGAATGCGATGAGAAGTGATTTTTTATGGGGTGGAGCTACGGCTGCCAACCAGTGTGAAGGTGGATTTAACGAAGGAAAAAGAGGACTGGGAACTGTGGATGTAATTCCCTGGGGCGAGAATCGCTATCCGGTTATGCTTGGAGACATGGACTATAAAGATCTGCCGGAGGATTCTTATTATCCATCGAGAGAAGCCATTGACCTGTATCATCATTACAAAGAGGACATTGCACTTTTTGCGGAAATGGGATTTCGCTGTTACCGGTTTTCCTTTTCCTGGTCCAGAA
Organism: Clostridium sp. HBUAS56010; assembly: GCF_007115105.1. Classification (GTDB taxonomy): domain Bacteria; phylum Bacillota; class Clostridia; order Lachnospirales; family Lachnospiraceae; genus Lacrimispora. Next base: position 874,813 of record NZ_SULJ01000001.1, on the reverse strand, counting down.
TATTTCCAACAGGAGAGGAGAAGGAGCCGAATGAAGAAGGGCTGCAATTCTATGAAGATTTCATAAATGAGCTGTTGAAATATAACATAGAGCCGGTTGTTACCATCTGCCATTTTGATGTGCCCCTGGCTCTTGTGGACAAATATGGTTCCTGGAAAAGCCGTAAGATGATTGATCTCTATGTCAGATACTGCGATGCCATATTCCGCCGTTTTAAAGACACTGTGAAATACTGGATTACCTTTAATGAAATCAATATGCTGCTTCATCTGCCTTTTATGGGTGCAGGAATCCGTTTTAAGGAAGGGGAGAACCGGGAGCAGGTGAAATATCAGGCGGCTCACAATGAATTGGTCGCTTCTGCTATGGCAACCAGGCTGGCTCATCAGATCAATCCAGATTTTAAAGTGGGCTGTATGCTTGCAGCAGGGAATTACTATCCTTATAGCTGCAACCCGCAAGATGTATGGGAAGCGTTAAAGAAAGACCGGGAGAATTACTTCTTTATTGATGTTCAGGCAAGAGGAGAATACCCGGCATATGCGAAAAAGATGTTTGAAAGAGAAGGAATTGTTCTTGAAACAGAACCGGAAGATGAGCAGATTTTAAAAGAGCATACCGTGGATTATATTACATTCAGTTATTATTCCTCCCGCTGCATCAGTACGGATCAGAAGCTGATTCAGAAGTCAACTGCCGGAAATGCCATGGCAGGGGTGAAAAATCCATATTTAAAGGAATCCCAGTGGGGCTGGGCAATTGATCCTCTCGGGCTTCGTATTACGTTAAATTCCATTTATGACCGATATGAAAAACCTCTCTTTATCGTGGAGAACGGACTTGGTGCCGTGGACCAGGTCAACGAAGATGGAAGCATTGATGATGATGACCGTATTGAGTATTTAAAAGAACATATAAAAGCCATGACAGATGCGGTGGAACAGGACGGTGTTGATCTGCTGGGCTATACTCCATGGGGCTGTATTGATTTAGTCAGTGCTTCTACCGGAGAGATGAGTAAGCGGTATGGTTTTATCTATGTGGATAAAGACGATGCAGGACATGGCAGTTTAAAACGGAGCAGAAAGAAATCTTTTGACTGGTATAAAGGCGTGATCAAATCAAATGGAACGGTTTAAGTTGTACTTAATTTAGTACTTTGTTAAAATATTGACATTTTTCCGCAAAAAGAGTATATTTTAGGAAGAATAAGAATATTTTTATCAAATGGAGAGGAATATATCATGCTTAAACTAATGAGATCACCGCTTAAATATGTTCAGGGTCAGGGAGCACTTCTGCAGGTTTATGAAGAAACCAGAAATATGGGAAAATCATTTCTGTTTATCTGCAGCAACAGCGGTTATAAAAACTGTCATGAAAAGATTGAGAAGAGTTTTGAAGGATCCGATACTTCCATTCGTTTTGAGATTTTCGGGGGAATCAGTTCTGTCAGTGAAGTGGAAAAGATGCGGGCGCTGGTAAAAGAGCATCATATTGACTGTGTTGCAGCAATTGGCGGAGGTTCTGCCATTGATACGGCAAAGGCAACCGCTTATTATGAGAATCTGCCTGTTTTAGTTATTCCGACCGTGGTTGCCACCGATGCACCATGCACGGGATTATCGGTTATTTACCATGATGACGGAAGTTTTTCAAACTACATTTTTTATCCTAAGAATCCAGACGCAGTCATTGTGGATTCCGATGTGATTGCTAATGCTCCGGTCAAATTCCTGGTAGCAGGAATGGGAGATGCTCTTGGTACTTATTTCGAAGCAAGAGCATGCGAGAAAGCAAAAGCACCAAGTCTGGAGAACGGCGGAATTACAAAGTCAGCCATGGCACTGTGCAAACTGTGTTATGAGACTTTATTAGAAGATGGTTACAAGGCTTTAAAAGCCTGTGAGAATAAGATCGTTACACCTGCACTGGAGGCCATTATTGAAGCCAACACATATTTAAGCGGTGTAGGTGCTGATAACGGCGGACTTGCTGTTTCCCATTCTGTATACAATGGATTCACTTCCCTGGAAGAGTGCGAAAGTACCATGCACGGTTGTGTGGTAGCCTTTGGAACCATTGCACAGCTCGTTCTTGAGAATGCACCAAAGGAAGAACTTCATAAAGTGTTGGAATTCTGTGTCAGCGTAGGTCTTCCTGTAACCTTAAAAGAACTTGGTGTTACAGATAAGGAGCGGGTTCACATTGCGGCGAAACATGCCTGCGCAGAGGGAGAGAGCATCCATAATATGATCGGAGATGTGACACCGGAGCAGTTATATAACGCTCTTATAGCAGCCGATGTTTACGGACAGGAAATCTTAAATCAGTCACACAAATAATCAGACCGGAGAACAGCCATTCTTTCGTATTGCAGATTGATGCAATGCGAAAGAATGGCTGTTTTATTTCTATCAGAAAACGAAAGGAAAAAAACGGATCTTATCTGGAAATATTCGGGAAATTTGTTGTCATAACAACGGACTTACTGATTATACGGTGTTATTCTTTAAGTGTCAGCAAGTTGTTGGAGTGATATTTCTCTTTACTCTGTAAAAAAGTATGGATAAATTGTCAGAAACTTACCAACAATAAGTATGGATATTGGGTCATGGGAACAGAACTTTATTTTGTCCCGGAATAAGAAAGGAGTTAATGATATGAAGGCAGTAGTTGATAGAGATGGTTGTATTGAATGTGGATTATGTGCTTCCACTTGTCCGGAGGTATTTCGTATGGGAGATGACGGACCAGCAGAAGTTTATGTGGATGAAGTGCCTGCTTTGGCTGAGCAGACAGCAGTAGAAGCACAGGACGGCTGTCCTGTTGCGGTAATAACCGTGGAATAAATATGACACCAGCGCCTCTTTCTGAATGAACCTGATACCAGAGAGAGGCGTTTTTAGGAGGAATAATGAGCGAGCTAATTAACAACCGTGAGATGAGACAAAAGACCATTCAGGAGATTATCAGAAAACTCCATGAAGGAAAGACCGTAGACGAAGTAAAGGGACAATTTGAAAAAGCATTTCAAGGTGTTTCCGCGTCTGAGATTTCTGCCGCTGAATCAGCCCTGATTGCAGACGGACTTCCAGTGGAAGAGGTGCAAAAACTTTGTGATGTTCATGCCGCAGTTTTTAAAGGTTCCATTGAGGAGATTCACCAGCAAAAAGACCTGTCCCTGATTCCCGGTCACCCGGTTAATGTTCTGGTACGGGAAAATAAAAAGATTACTCATATAATAGAAGAAGAGATCAGACCCTTTTTGTCCCTTACCAAATTTGATGAAAAAGAAGAACTGAAAAAGCTTGTTGAGGGAATGAGAAAGTTAAAGGATTTATCCATTCATTATCAGAAAAAAGAGAACCTCCTGTTTCCCTTTATGGAAAGGTACGGTATGACAGCACCTCCGAAAGTGATGTGGGGTGTGGATGATGAAATCAGAAATCAGGTAAAAGAAGTCACCGCCCTGATGGAAGAAAAAACAGAAAGCAATGAGAGTTTACTTGAAAAAACAGAAGCAGTGCTTGAAAAAGTTCTGGAAATGATTTTTAAAGAAGAAAATATCATGATTCCCATGCTGACAGAGCAGCTTACAGAAGAAGAATGGAAAGAGATTGCCGATGGAAGCGGAGAGATTGGATTTATGATCGACCACATTCCGGTTTGGAACCCGGAACCAAAAGAAGAACAGAAAGGATCAAAGCCAGAAGAACAAAAAAATCAGGAAGGAACCATAACTCTTCCGTCCGGAACATGGCGTGACAAAGAACTGGCTGCCGCTCTCAATGCTCTTCCTTTTGATCTGACATTTGTGAATAAAGATGATGAAGTAAAATATTTCTCTGAGGGAAAGGAACGGGCATTTCCAAGAACCAGAACTATTCTGGGCAGAAATGTTTCCAACTGTCATCCGCCTGCCAGTGTTCATATTGTAGAAAAGATTGTGGAAGATTTTAAAAATGGAGTAAAAGATCAGGAAGACTTCTGGATTCAGATGAAAGATAAATATATTTTAATCCGCTATTATGCAGTAAGAGGTGAGGATGGAGAGTATCTTGGAGTCTTAGAAGTGACCCAGGATATCAAACCTATTCAGGAAATAACAGGGGAAAAACGGCTGTTATAAGTATAATATCGGTTATCTCAGCCATTTTTACTGGCAGAACGTATCTTATTCTGCCAGTGAAAGAATTAGAATTTGATAACTTTTGGATCACCAGCAAAAGAGTAGATCGTTGCTGTGGCATTCTTTAGATATAATACTTCAAATATTCCGTCATCAACAGAGTACATCTTGCTGAGTGCTGCACGGTTGTCTTCCATCATGGCTTCTTTTGCTTCCCTGCGTTCGTCTGCATATGCCTCTGCCTCCAGACGGATCCAGGTGCCCTTGTTCATGCCGGAAATCTCGATTTTTGGGTTTTTCTTCATCTGTGCAGAAACTGCTTTTGTATGATTCGTTGTAATGTAAATATTTCCCTCAAATTCGCATACAGCGCCGAAAGGACGTACACGAGGCTGGTCTCCCTCTGTTGTTGCAAGGTAAAAGGTACCGCATGCCTTTAGATAATCAAGAACTTCTTTCATTATGATTGCTCCTCTCCATATTATGTGTTATAATGTGCTCACGAGATTATTATATATCATAGAATATTTTTGTAAACTACGATATTTAATGATACCTAGTATCAAGGAGGATACTTATATGGAGAAAAAAGTATTGTTCGGTCTCTGCCCTTATGTAACTTCTCAAAAAGTATTAGCAGGCAAATGGTCCATATATTTATTGTATTTACTGCAGGAAGGACCTGTCCGTTTTAATGAGTTACAGCGCAAGATGCCGGAAGACATTACCCACACCACCTTATCAAGACAGTTAAAGACTCTGGAAGAGGAAGGTCTGATCATCCGTCACCAATACTCTCAGATTCCTCCAAAAGTAGAATATTCCCTTAGTGAGATCGGAATGAAGTTTGAAACGGTCTTAGAGGCTCTGGGCGAGTGGGGGAATGAGTACATTGATTTTGTGAAAAACAAGAATAAGATGGCATAAGATAACGGAGAGATCAGATGAGACAAGGATATGAGAATCTTTTTGACTTTAATATTGCTTTAATCGGTTTTATGGGAGCAGGCAAAAGCACAATATCCCACTTTTTAAGGGACAGGCTTTCTATGGAGGAAGTGGATATAGATGCTCTCATTGTTGAGCAGCAGGGAATGGCGATTAAGGATATTTTTGAAAAGCACGGGGAAGCATATTTCCGCAGTTGCGAAAGCAAAGCTATTGTGGATCTCCAATCCCGCAGACAGATCATTATCTCCTGCGGCGGCGGGGCTGTGGTCAAGGAAGAGAATGTGAAGAATTTAAAAAAGACCAGCCGTATTGTTTTATTAACTGCATCACCGGAGACAGTGCTGGAACGGGTTAAGGACAGTGATGAACGTCCCATTTTAAACGGCAATATGAATGTGGAATTCATCAGAGAGCTGATGAAGAAGCGGTCAGATATTTACCGAAAGGCTGCTGATCTGATTATAGAGACGGATGGTAAATCGGTGGAGCAGATCGGGGAAGAACTGATCGGGGCACTGAAACAACAGAATAAGAAAGCATAAGAGAAGGACGAGAATGGTCCTTCTTTTTTTGCACTGAAAAAAAATCTCATCTACACAACTTCTACAAATTCTCCTGCTATTCTTTTTATCAGAAATGAAAAAGGAGGATGCGTGATGGGATCTACGGTGAAAACCAGGGTATTGCGTATCGGCGGCATGACCTGTATTAGCTGCCAGAATAAAATTGAAAAAAAACTGCGGAATACGGCTGGCATAGTAAACGCAGAAGTAAGCTATAACAAAGGAACAGCCAGCATTACTTACGATACGGATATTATTTCGTACCAGGCGATTACAGGAATCATAGAACATTTAGATTACAAAGTTCTTACGGATCAGGAAAAGCAGGGATTGGATGGCAGCCGGATCACCGGCATCCTTCTGATCATTGCGGCGCTTTATATCATTCTCCAGCAGACAGGATTATTGAATCTTTTGTCTCCAAAACAGTTGGCAGACGAAAATATGAGCTATGGAATGCTTTTTGTAATCGGTCTTGTTACGTCGGTTCACTGTGTGGCAATGTGCGGCGGAATTAACCTGTCTCAGTGTATTAAACCTGGAAGTGAACCTGGCGAAGGAGGACGTTTTTCTTCCCTTCGGCCCACTTTTCTCTATAATCTTGGCAGGGTGATTTCTTACACAGCCGTAGGCTTTCTGGTAGGTGCCCTTGGTTCCGCCATCACCTTCTCCACGACTCTCCAGGGCATTTTAAAACTGGCAGCGGGTTTTTTCATGGTCATTATGGGCGTTAATATGCTTGGAATATTTCCATGGCTTCGCAGATTTAATCCAAGGATGCCTGCCATTTTTGCCAGAGGGATTCAAAAACAGAAATCAAAAAGCAACAGCCCCTTGATTGTAGGATTGTTAAATGGTTTCATGCCGTGTGGCCCTCTCCAGGCAATGCAGATCTATGCTCTGTCAACCGGAAATCCATTTTCAGGTGCACTATCCATGTTTATATTCAGTCTGGGAACCGTTCCGCTTATGTTTGGACTTGGTGCTATTTCAACCGTTCTTGGGAAGAAGTTTGCAGGAAAAATCATGACGGCAGGAGCAGTTTTGGTTGTGGTACTTGGAATGTCAATGGTTTCACAAGGCCTCAGCCTTTCGGGTGTTTCTGTTCCTGATCTGGTTTCCAATGAGGAAAGTGGGAATGCAGGACAGGGAGCCGGCACAGAGAGGAAGATGGAGGATGGGGTTCAGGTGGTGAAAAGCACCCTGACTCCCGGCAGATATCCCAACATTAAAGTACAGGCGGGAATTCCGGTAAAATGGATTATTGATGCACCAAAGGGCAGCATAAACGGCTGCAATAACCGGATGATCATACGGGATTTTGGAATGGAACATACCTTTCAGACGGGAGAAAATATCATCGAATTTACACCGGAAAAGACCGGAAAAGTATCCTATACCTGTTGGATGGGGATGATCCGGGGAACCATTTCCATTACTGATGAACCAATAGAAGGGGATTTAGGAGATTCTGGTTCTGATGGCTTATTAAAAGATCCGACGGATAAACCGGTTCCTGCCGGCTATGAGATTCCTACGGATGACATTGCCGTTGCAGAAAAATCCACGGATGAATATGGCAGTCCTATTCAGAAGATAACCATGACACTGACGGATAAAGGGTTTCAGCCTGCAGTGGCAGCGGTAGAATCCGGAATGGATGTACAATGGACCATTGTGGATCAGACTTCGGAAGACAGTTATGGAACCACACTTCTTGTGCCTGATTTTGCAACCCAGCTTCCTCTTGAAAAAGGAGAGAATCCTCTTTACTTTACACCAGCAGATAGTTTTGATTTTTCTACAGGAGACAATTCATTCTACGGTTATATTAAAGTTGTGGATAATCTGGAAAGCATGGATTTAAATGCAGTAAAAGAAGAAGTAAAGAATTTTAAGACACAGATCTGGCCGGAAGATACCTTCCAGGGAGCAGGCGGTTCCTGCTGTCAGTAAAGAGTCTTCTTGAAACGGACAGGAAAGGAGTTTGATAATGGAATTGTTGTTAAGCCACTGGCATTGCATTCTCCCGGCAGTCTTCATTGGAGCAGCCATGTTTTTTATGCGGGATAAATCAAAGAACGAAAAATAAAGTTATATTCAGGAGGATTTTAGATGAATCAGCAATTAAAGAAAAAAGCGTACAGAATTCTGTTATCCGCTGTTGTTATCATTGGAATATCAGCAGCACTGACTGCCTGTTCCAAGAAGACAGAGTCTAAAACAGACAATCAGACCAGCAAAAATCTGAATGAAGCAGGTGACCTTGTTATTCCGGTTAGTGAAATCAGTGAGACAGCAAATTTTTATCCCGTAAATGTAGACGGAAAGGATATGGAAGTGCTTGCAGTAAAGGCTCCCGACGGAACCATCCGGACGGCATTTAATACCTGCCAGATCTGTTATTCATCAGGCAGAGGATACTATAAACAGCAGGGAGATCTTCTGGTATGTCAAAACTGCGGCAATCGTTTCTCCATGGATCTGGTAGAAGTGGAATCCGGTGGCTGTAATCCATGGCCGATCTTTGATAAGGACAAAACAGCAACCGATGAATCCATTACCATCCCTTCTGATTTCTTAAAAGAATCGGAGCAGATATTTGCTAACTGGAAGACCACATATTAATTTTTGTATATTTTTAGACTCCTTTATAGAAATACTCCTCTATTTGTAGTAGTATGAAAGATAGAAATTCGATAAATATATGGAGTTTATAACAAATGATGGAAAAAAAGAGAATTATAGTGGCTGTAAGCGGAGCCAGCGGAGCACCTTTAGCTCAAACCTGTTTAAAGCAGCTCCGCCAGCTTCCGGAATATGAGATTCATCTGGTAATAAGCAAAGGCGGAGAATTAACCATACAGCAGGAAACCGGCCTGGATGTAGAAGAATTTAAGAAACTGGCTCACGTCTGTTATGACATTCACAACATTGGAGCCAGCATAGCAAGCGGAACCTTTCGGACCGAGGGAATGATTGTAGTCCCCTGCAGCATGAAAACCGTGGCGGGAATCCACAGCGGTTATTCCGACAACCTCCTTCTGCGGGCAGCCGATGTGACCATTAAGGAGAGGCGCAAGCTGATTCTGGTAGCGCGCGAGACCCCCTTTAGTCCCATTCACTTAAGGAATATGGAGTATTTGTCCACACTTTCCAATGTGGTAATACTGCCTCCTGTGATCTCTTATTACAACAACCCTCAGTCCATCGAGGACATTAATGTTCATATTGCCGGTAAGATACTGGATCAGATGGGCATTGATCTGCCAGAATTTCAGAGATGGCAATAGGTGATGGATATCTGCACTTTTTTGGAAAAAACTGGCTGGTATAGAAGAATAAATGTAGAACGGGCGGAGATCAGTAGAGGCTTCGCCCGTTCTTTTGGGATGTAAGTTGACGGTAAGTCCAACAAACGCTTTGCTATGCAAGAGGTTCCATCGTTTTGATATATTCTAAAATTTTATTTGAAACAGAAGATGATGCCTGCTCGATTTTTACAGTTAAATCTTTTAAATCATCAAAATCAGGAAACTCAATCAATACGGCTTCAAGTACTGAATATTTTGGCATAGTGGTTCGATTCCTGTTCCATTGGCTGTTTTTTAGTAATTCCCAATATTTCTTTTGGGTTTCTGCATTCTGCCCCATGAGCCAAAGTTCAAACCGCATTTCTCTATGATTCAGCACAATACCAAACCGCAGTTTTTTACTGCGTAAATAGTCATTAAAAAAAGGAAAATAGGTAAAATCCATATATCCAGGAGACACATTTCCAAAAGAATACTGAGAGGAAAGTACTTTTTCAAAATGAGCCTTTAAAGACATGACGTATTTAAGCAGTGCCTCATAAGCGGTCTGGATGTATCCGGTTTCTAAATGCTCTTTATAAACAGAAATGTAGCTGCTTAGTTTATTTTCCATATGATTGATCTCCTTCAAAGTTATAAGGGGGTATGGGGGACGATTTTTTGATTTCGCTAGATTCTTATCATACCATATGCGGCTATGGTTTTCCATACACTTTATATAAGGATTAAATGTCCCTTTACAAGTTGATTTACATCATTTCATAAGCCTGTTATAATATCCGTTAAAGAATTATTTATCAAATAACTGCAAAGCAGTCCGGAGGAAAAAGACATGACCAATGAAAAGCATTTTTGTACCTGCACCCAGACCACCTGTAAATTAAATCCATGCAATCACGATTCAGGCTGTGACCCATGTATACGGAAAAACTTAAACAAAGGAGAGATTCCAGGCTGTTTTTTTCATCTGATTGCTGATGATACATCTCATGTTAAGGATTTTACCATAGATGGATTTGTTAAGTTTTATCTGGATACAAAAAGCTCTTAAAGAAAAGGGGAAAATCATGGAAGAACTTGGGAATCAGGAAAAATCCTATATGAAGGTTATAAACTATATCAAAATGCAGATCCGTAATGGGGAATTATCAATAGGCGGAAAACTTCCGGCTGAACGGGAATTGTCGGAGATCCTGGGAATCAGCAGGAACTCCGTAAGGGAAGCCATCCGTACCTTAGATAATATGGGAATTATTGAAAGCCAGCACGGAGCTGGCAATTTTCTCACAGGAAGACTGGAAAACAGCCTGGTGGAATCCCTGTCCATGCTGTTTTTGCTCAATCAGATTGATTATAATCAGATCAGCCAGCTGCGAAGAGCCTTGGAGATGGAGGCGCTGGTTCTGGCAATTGAAAATATTGGAGAAGAGGAGATCGGCATTTTAAACCAGATTATATGCCAATTAGAAACGGATACAGAAGCCAATAATGTGATTCTGGATAAAAAACTTCACTATACCATTGCCCTGGCATCAAAAAATACGTTGATTGTCAGCATACTACAGGCACTTTCCGAGGTTCTGGATAAATTTATTGTGGATTTAAGACGGGAAATATTAAGTCAGGAAGACAGCAAAAGAGGAATGATGGAGGCACATAATGAGATGATAAAGAGCCTCATTACCAAAGATAAGCGTCTGGCTTATGAAGCCGTCAATAAACATTTTGATATTATTGATGAAAAACTGAGAGGAGAGGGAAGAAACATACATCAGATCCAGTGATTTGGCAATAGTATACAAATGGTATGTTAAAAAAATGACATTTATTGACAGATGTGATACAAAGAAGTATAATGACATAGAAAAGTGGTAGTACCAATTAGCTGCGGTAGGAAAAGAGCTGTGAAAAAGAATTTCGCAGCCATTCTTTTCCTCAAAGTGGTACTACCAATTACATGTAAAGTTTCATCAATGACAGGTATGATGTTCATACCGTTATCCTGAGTAAAGGAAGAAAGGGAGTCGTGACATGAATATTTTAGTATGCTTAAAGCAGGTGCCGGACAGCAATAAAGTAGAAGTGGACCCGGTAACAGGAGTATTAAAAAGAAATGGTGTGGAATCCAAGATGAATCCATACGATTTATTTGCTCTTGAAGCGGCACTGCGAATCAGGGAAAAATGCGGAGGTACCATCACTGCATTAACCATGGGTCCTGGTCAGGCAGCAGGAGTAATCAAAGAGGCATATGCCATGGGTGCAGACAGAGGTGTTTTAATCTCAGACCGTAAATTTGGCGGGGCAGATGTTCTTGCAACCAGCTATACCATATCTCAGGGAATTAAAAAATCCGGGAACTTTGACCTGATCCTTTGCGGAAAGCAGACAACTGATGGTGATACTGCGCAGGTGGGACCAGAGGTTGCAGAATGGCTTCAGCTTCCAAGCCTTTCTAATGTGTCAAAGATTGTGGAGATGAATCCTCATTCCCTTGTTGTGGAGATGGATATGACTCATGATCTTGAAGTGGCAGAGATTAAGTATCCCTGTGTACTGTCCGTGGATAAAGATATTTTTGTTCCAAGACTCCCCTCTTATGTGAAAAAGCAGGAGACAAAAGACCGTGACATTCAGGTGATTACTCTTTCTGATATGGAAGATCAGGAAGAAAAGCATTACGGTTTAAATGGTTCTCCCACCCAGGTAGAAAGAATTTTCCCGCCCCAGGTCAACTTAGAACAGGAGACATGGAGTGGAGATGGAAAAGAACTGACAGACCGGTTATTTCACAAACTAAAAGAACTGAAATTCGCCTGAGGAGGGAAAAAACATGGGGAAATTAGTCATTAATCAGGATAAGGTAGGAGACATCAAAAAGCTGATCAGTATCTGCCCGTTTGGAGCACTGGAGGAAGAAAATAACCGTCTCCAGATCAACGCAGCCTGCAAGATGTGTAAGCTTTGTGTAAAAAAAGGTCCCAAAGGAGCAGTGGAATACATAGAAGAAGCGGTGGAATCCATAGATAAGTCCCAGTGGAAGGGAATTGCGGTCTATGTGGATCATATTGACGGAGTGATTCACCCCGTTACATTTGAACTGATTGGAAAGGCAAAACAACTGGCTGGAAAGGTTCATCACCCGGTTTATGCTGTGATGATAGGTCATAACATACAGGCACAGTGTGAAGAACTTCTTCATTACGATGTGGATAAAGTATTTGCCTATGATGAAAAAGAACTGGATCGTTTTAAGATGGAGCCTTACACCAATGCCTTTGAAGATTTCGTTAAGAACCAGAAACCTTCTGCCATCTTAATGGGCGCAACTCCTGTAGGCAGACAGCTTGCACCAAGACTTGCGGCCAGGTTAAAGACGGGTCTGACGGCTGACTGCACCATCCTTGATATGAATGAGAATACGGATCTGGTGCAGATCAGACCTGCATTTGGTGGAAATATCATGGCACAGATTCTCACTCCCAATCACAGACCTCAGATGGCAACCGTCCGCTATAAAGTTATGGATGCACCTGAGCGTTTAAAGACCACACATGGAGAGGTGATATCCTGTAAACTAGGCAGGGAAAAGCTGGAAAGCCAGGTAACCGTACGTGATATTATTCCAAAGGAAAAAGAGCAGTTTATTGAAGGCGCAGAAGTTCTTGTGGTAGCAGGAAGAGGCGTGAAAAAGCAGGAGGATTTAAGTCTGTTAAAAGAGCTGGCTGACCTGTTGGGAGGTCAGATTGCCTGCACCAGACCCGTTGTGGAAGCCGGCTGGATGGACGCCAAGTGTCAGGTAGGACTGAGCGGGCGGACCGTAAGACCAAAGCTTATGATTGCCTGCGGCGTATCCGGTACAGTTCAGTTTACTGCCGGCATGAATCATTCAGATCACATCATTGCCATTAACAAAGATGAGACAGCTCCCATATTTAAAACTGCTAACTACTGCCTTGTGGGAGACTTATATGAGATTATTCCCGGCCTGATTAATCAGATCAAACAGGGAAAAACAGTAAGCGCATAAGGAAAATGAGTAAAGCTGAAGGAATTTATTAGCAGGTCAAACCACACAGACAGGAGTGAGTGAATATGGAATATAAGAAGCTGGATGCAGAGGATATGAATTACATACAGAGTGTGATAAAAGATAAGGAACGGATCTTATGCGGATCGGAGATCAACGAAGAATACAGCCATGATGAATTAGGGGATACGGTCAGTTATCCGGATGTGGTGATAAAAGTCACATCTACGGATGAAGTCTCTTCTATTATGAAATATGCGTTTGAAAAGGCAATACCAGTAACTCCAAGAGGAGCAGGAACCGGTCTGGTAGGTTCTTCCGTCGCCATAGAGCATGGTATTTTGCTGGATACCAGTCTCATGAATCATGTTCTTGAACTGGATGAGGATAACTTAACCATAACGGTGGAGCCAGGAGTGCTTCTCATGGAACTTTCTGCCTATGTAGAAGAACGGGGGCTGTTCTATCCTCCTGATCCGGGAGAAAAGTCTGCTACGATAGGAGGAAATATCAGCACCAATGCAGGTGGAATGCGTGCCGTAAAATATGGTGTTACCAGAGATTATGTCAGAGGTCTGGAAGTGGTCCTTCCTGATGGAAAAGTGGTGGAGTTTGGCGGAAAGGTAGTAAAAAACAGTACTGGATATGCCATGAAAGACTTAATGGTCGGCTCCGAAGGAACCCTTGGGATTATTACAAAGGCAATCTTAAAAGTCCTTCCTCTGCCAAAGAAAGCCATCAGCCTTCTGGTGCCGTTTAAAACTCTGGAGAAAGCCATCGGAACAGTTCCTCTCATTATTAAATCCAGAGCCATTCCAACAGCCATTGAATTTATGCAGAGAGAAGTTATTATAGATGCAGAGCAGTATCTGGGTAAAAAATTCCCTGACAGCAGCGCAGACGCATATCTTCTTTTGAAATTCGATGGGAATTCCTCAGAAGAGATTGAAAAAGATTATGAAAGTGTAGCCCGTATCTGCCTGGAACAGGGGGCTGTTGATATTCTGATTTCTGATACCAATGAAAGGGAAGAGTCCATCTGGAAAGCCCGCGGAGCATTTTTAGAGGCAATCAAAGGCTCTACTTCTTATATGGATGAAGTGGATGTTGTCGTCCCAAGGAGTTCTGTCAATGAAATGGTAGAGTATATTCACAGCCTATATAAAGAAGTTGATGTGAGAATTAAAAGCTTTGGTCATGCAGGAGATGGCAATTTACATGCCTATATTCTGAAAGATGATTTAAGTGAAAAAGAGTGGGAAGAAAAGATGAAAGCAGCCATGGATAAGATTTATGGCAAAGCAAGGGAACTAAGTGGCCAGGTATCCGGAGAACATGGAATCGGCTATGCCAAGAAATCTTATTTGATGAAGGCATTGGACCCTGCTACGGTAGAAATTATGAAAGGAATCAAAAAAGCATTTGATCCGAAAAATATCTTGAATCCTCATAAGGTTTGTCAGGTATAATCCGTATAAATAAAACAGGAATCTCAAAGGCTCTAACAAGCTTTTGAGATTCCTGTTTTTATATTTATATAACCTTTTTTGATCTTTTTAAAAGCAGACCGCCTAATATCATAATGACAAAAAACACAATCAGATATGCAATTACTGCAGTTCCATGTGCAAACCATGCGGCAATCATCATAAAAACACAGCCCAAAAGAGAGAGGGAGGGCATCAGGAATCTGTTAAAGAAGCCAAGTTCTTTCCCCTTTACCATGAACATAAGAAAAATCGGAATATAAAGGGCATAGATTGTAACAATCGGCAGCTCCGAAGAGTCAAAACTAAAGAATCCAAACCAGTTGGCGGTCAGGTTTGCCCCGTAAAAATACACCAGCCAGATGCCGCATAAAAGGACTCCTAAGACCGCAGAGTTCACAGGCATATTGGTAACTGGGTCAACCTGGCTGAAAATCTGGGGTTTGGGACCGAGTCCTCTTGCTGCAAGGGAATAGATTCCTCTGGTACATCCTAACATCAGCCCGTTTAAAGTGCCAAGACAGGAAATAATGACAAAGATAAACAGCAGGGAACCTCCGGCAGAAGAAAATATTGTTTCAAATGCAAGTTTTGCTCCAGTCTCGCCGCCTGCCATCATGACTTCATTTTTAATCGTTCCTGCCAGCCCGATATAATAAAGAATATATACGGACATGGTAATAAAAGTACCTGCAATCAAAGCCAGCGGAAGATTCTTTTTTGCATTTTTCAGTTCCGCATTGATGCTGGTGGCAATAATCCAGCCTTCGTAGGCAAAACATGCCGCAACAATGGCAGTGAAAAGCCCGCGGGAGGTGCTTTGGGATACATAATGGGTAAAATTATAAACAGTCATCCCGTTGCGGATTCCGGTAATGGTTCCTACAACTGCCATCAAAAAAAGAGGGATCAGTTTAATAATGGTGGTACTCACCTGAAATTTACCTGCAAATACAGGCGATAACGCATTCAGCGCAAAACTTGCCACCAGATACAGGCAGGCAATGGTCATACATTCTCCTCCGGTAATGGAAAAACCGAAGACAACGCTGGTGTAACGGGCAGAAACCCATGCTAGTACTGAGGTAATGGTGGGATAATAAATAATTGCCATAAACCAGCCTACATAATAAGCATAGGTACTGCCCATGGTGGATTCCGCATAATCCACAACTCCGTTTACATACTGGTATTTTGTAGCCATCACGGAAAATGTATAAGCGCAGGAGATCATAATAATTCCTCCGATCACCCATGCAAGAATTCCCTGTTTCAGATTCCCACCCGTGGCGGTCAAAATCTTTTCCGCTTTAAAAAACACACCGCTTCCGATTACAATGCCTACAACCATTGCAATGGCTGTAAAAAGTCCATATTTTTTTTCTAATTTTGGTTCCATCGTTAAAACGTCCTTTTTCTTCAATAGAATTTCTTTCTTATGATTCTATCAGTATTTGCAAAACTCCTCTCATTTTATCACAGAATCTTACATGATTCAGCTATATTTTACCTTTTTGTAAAAATATTTTTTATGAAACATAAAAAGCAGGGGGTGACAATCTTTTCCAATATGCGTTATAATAGAAAGAGACTCTGGGAAAGGAGGAAAGAAACATTGAAGAAAAATCTGACTATCTTATTTGTGTTATTTATTCTTGCAGGAATCATTCTTTTAGCCGGATTTGTGTTTCCGATTCTGATAAAAGCCTTTTTATATGAGCCTTATGTTAAGAGTATTGTGCTTTTTGTCATTTTTGCCATTGTGGTTTTCCGGGGGCGGTTTACCTGGAACAACTATATTATGATTCCCATTGCGGTTGTTACAATTATAGGAACCTTTATGGATTCTGCAGGCAATCCATTTTTTAATAAGCCTTTGGAGTGGCTTGTATCCTCTGTCGGACAGATGCAGATTAATACCAGTGTTTATAATTATGCTCCTGGGGAATACAGCATTACGGATCAACTGAGAATTATAAAAAGTGACGGAAAGATTATGGAGCTTCATACGGTATTTTTATACCTGTACCGTTTTTTCCAGTATCTCATATTTTATTCGGCGGTATCTGTTTTATTTCAGCCTGTTGTAAAATTATTGTCCGGCCGGCAGGTCACGCTGCCAGTAAAAAAAGAAGAGTTATCCTTTGAGATGACGGAAAAGATAGAGGCGGAAAAAAGGAGAAGAGCACAAGCACTTGAACAGCGGCACATCCTTCCTGAGGAGGTCAGAGCATCTGTGCTGACGTTAAAGAGAAATCAGGAACTGATCAAAGCAATAAAACTGGTGCGCAATCATACGGATCTTTCTCTTGGAGAGGCAAAAGAACTGGTGGAAGGGATGGAAGAGTAAGAAATTCCTTCTTAAATTATATCATAGCAGCAAAAAAGTGTGTTTTCCGGGAAAGAAAGCACACTTTTTTTATACGGATGCACCATTATATGGGGAATTTCATGGAACAGCTTGCTGCCATGCCGTTCTTTTCCAGATATTCGGTTCCCCAGGTATAGATGGACCCAAGAATAGGGCGAATGCTGGTTCCTAATTCAGAGAGAGAATATTCCACTTTAGGAGGAACCACAGGATATACCGTCCGGTTAATCAGATGATCCTCTTCCAGCTCTCTAAGCTGCTGGGTCAGCATCTTAGGGGTTGCCTGAGGAATGAGTTTGCGCAGTTCACCAAAACGTAAGGTCTTGTCAATCAGATGCCACAGAATGAGTGCCTTATATTTTCCGCCGATCATTGTTAAAGTGGTGTCAACTGGGCAATGATAAGTAGTACAATTACAATCCATAGATAGAACCTCCTTTAGTATCTTTTTGGGTACTATATTACAATAAAGTGCATACTTGCAAATATCACAATAACTGTCATAATAATAGCATGAGTAATGAGAAACTTCAAGGCGAAACTTATAAAAAAAGGTGAGGTGGATAAAAGTGACAAGTGAAATGTTAAATATAAGGGGCATGACCTGTGCCGCCTGTGCACAGAGAATTGAAAAAACGGTGCGCAAATTGTCAGGAATCAACCAGGCAACAGTCAATCTGGCAAGTGAGAAGCTGTTTGTAGAATACGACAGTAATCAGCTTGAACTGTCTGCGATCAAAGCAGCAGTCACAAAAATCGGATATGAAGTAGCGGAAAAATCCCCCAACTCCAAGGTTACCATTCCCATCGGAGGCATGACCTGTGCCGCCTGTGCAAGAAGAGTGGAAAAGGCGATTGGAAAACTGGAAGGGGTAGAAGAGACTTCCGTCAATTTTGCAACAGAAAAAGCAGTGGTTACTTACGATCCACAGTCAGTAAGACTTTCTGCAATCCGTGGAGCCATTGAAAAGGCAGGTTATGAAGCGCTGGAAGCCAATAAGGCAGATGCAGCAGATGAAGACCGGG
Source organism: Clostridium sp. HBUAS56010 (assembly GCF_007115105.1). Taxonomy (GTDB): domain Bacteria; phylum Bacillota; class Clostridia; order Lachnospirales; family Lachnospiraceae; genus Lacrimispora. The sequence continues at coordinate 856,939 of NZ_SULJ01000001.1, read as the reverse complement.
CGAGAAAACAGCGGGAGATTAAGATTCTCTGGACAAAGTTTATTGTTTCAGCCGTATTTTCAATTCCCCTTCTCTATATCGCCATGGTGCCCATGATTAAGATCGTTCGTCTGCCTTTCCCGGCAGGAATTGATCCCATGCAGTTTCCTCTTCTTTACGCATTAATTGAACTGTTTCTTGTGGTTCCGGTTCTTGCAGTGGGATATCGGTTTTATACCGTTGGATTTAAGGCACTGATTCAGAGAAGCCCTAACATGGACTCATTAATTGCGGTGGGAACAACCGCAGCAGTTCTATATAGTATTTATAATACATTTCAGATTGCAGACGGTCATTTTATGGCAGTGGATTCCCTGTATTTTGAAACGGCAGGCGTGATTATCACCCTGATTCTTCTTGGGAAATCTTTAGAAGCTGTTTCCAAAGGAAGAACCAGTGAAGCCATTAAAAAACTTATGGGTCTGGCTCCGAAGACGGCTACCATTCTGGTCGATGGAACAGAAAAAGAAATTCCTATTGACGAAGTGGAAATCGGAGATATAATTTTAGTAAAGCCAGGAGAAAAGATTCCTGTTGACGGAACCGTAATCAGCGGTCATACTGCCATTGATGAATCCATGCTGACTGGAGAGAGTATGCCGGTGGACAAAAAAGACGGAGATCCGGTTTATGCGGCTTCCTTAAATACCACAGGTGCGGTGCAGTTTAAGGCAGAGAAGATCGGCAGCGATACTGCACTGGCTCAGATCATCAAGCTGGTGGAGGATGCCCAGGGATCCAAAGCCCCCATTGCCCAGATGGCAGATATTGTATCCGGGTATTTTGTTCCGGTGGTTTGTGCGATTGCACTCGTAGCCGGAATTGCATGGTACTTTGGTACCGGAGGAGATTTAAAGTTTGCACTGACTATTTTTATCTCGGTATTAGTGATTGCCTGTCCCTGTGCTCTTGGTCTTGCAACACCTACTGCGATTATGGTAGGAACGGGAAAAGGAGCAGAGAACGGAATTTTAATTAAAGGCGGAGAAGCACTTGAGACCGCCCACAGGATTAATACCATTGTATTTGATAAGACAGGAACCATTACAGAAGGAAAACCAACGGTAACAGATGTTCTCCCGACCGAAGGCATATCAAAAGATCATCTGCTTAAGCTCACTGCTTCCGCAGAAAAAGGTTCAGAACACCCTCTGGGTCAGGCAATTGTAAGGGGTGCTGGAGAAGCGGGACTTGAGATTCTTGCCACAGAGCAGTTTGAATCTCTGACAGGAAGAGGAATTGAAGCCATAATAAACGGAGAAACTGTTCTTGCAGGGAACCGGAAACTGATGGATGAAAGAGAGATTTCTTTAGCAGGAATGGAGGAAAGTTCCGACCGGCTGGCAGAAGAAGGAAAGACTCCAATGTATGTAGCTCTTAACGGGAAACTGGCTGGTATTGTTGCCGTGGCGGACGTTGTGAAAGAATCCAGCCGTGCAGCCATTGAAAGCCTTCATCAGATGGGCATTGAAGTAGCCATGATTACAGGTGATAATAAAAAGACAGCCGCAGCCATTGCAAAACAGGTTGGAATTGACCGTGTTCTCTCAGAAGTTCTTCCCCAGGACAAATCCAGTGAAGTGAAGAAGCTGCAAAACGATGGAAGAAAAGTTGCCATGGTAGGAGACGGAATCAACGATGCTCCGGCACTTGCCCAGGCAGATATCGGAATTGCCATTGGTTCAGGAACAGATGTTGCCATGGAATCCGCTGACATTGTACTGATGCGGTCTGATTTAATGGATGTGCCTACGGCCATACATTTGAGTAAACAGACTATTCGAAATATCAAACAGAATCTTTTCTGGGCATTTGGCTATAACGTAATTGGCATTCCCATTGCAGCAGGTCTTTTACATCTTCTCTTTAACGGTCCGCTGTTAAACCCGATTTTCGCAGCGGCAGCCATGAGTTTAAGCTCTGTTTCTGTGCTGACCAATGCCTTGAGACTTAAGAGATTCAAACCAGTAACAGGAAAGAGGTGATCAGGCATGAAGAAGAATGGACAGTTAATTGCAGCCGCAGCCATAGCCGTAATCGTGGTAGCCGGTATTGCCACAGCAGCCATTAATAAAGCAGGAGGTCTTGATGTGGTGGGCAAAGATTCTGCTTCTGCCTTTGGAGCTGTTTTAGATGCAGATCCAGAGCTTGTAGAAGCAGAGGAGGATCATGCAGGCTGGGCTTTGAATGCGCCAGACAAAGCCGTACGTTTTATCTGGAGTGAGGATTACAGCCGCAGCCCGGTCTATGACGTAATGCTTGAGTTTGATGCCGCTCCGTTCCTGGAAGCGGGTCTGGATACAGAAAAGCTTCCCGAAAACTATCAGTTCTCCGATGGACTGATTACCGTAGGAACCAGACTTTCCAATAAACCGGCAGCAGAGAAAGAAGAACTTTCTCCATTGCTGGCATATGAAAAGATCGTAAAGAAAGCCCGCAGTTCCATTAACTATCATACTGCCATGGATCATTACGGCGTAAAGCTGGGAGACGGCAATATGTTTGAGTGGGCAAAGAATATGGAGAAGAATACAGTAACAAGTGAAAACCAGGATAAGGACATTGTTTTTGTTCTCAATCCAGAGCCTCTGATAGAGGCAGGGGCTGACCCTGAAAAAGTAGATGGCTGGGTGTATGCCACAGTTCCAGTTGAAGAAGACGGAAAAAATGTGGATGTATATAAATTTTTAAAACCCTTTGATTTAAAATAAAATATGATAATGGAGGTAATACAGATGTCAAAGACAATTATTAAAGTAGAAGGAATGTCCTGTGAACATTGTGTTAAAGCAATTACAAATGCAGTAGGAGCCGTAGACGGTGTATCAAATGTATCCGTTGATTTAGGGGCAAAGACAGTAGCCGTTGATCATGACCCGGAGAAAGCACCGGTAGAAAAGATCAAGTTTGAAATTGAAGATCAGGGCTATGATGTAGTGGAATAAAAAGATCGGGAACTGCCTTTTGGCGGTTCCCGCTTTTCCTGTTTATTTTGAAAGAAATTGAGGTGTCAGGATGAGTAAGAATAAAAAGAATATACTGGTTGTAGATGACGAACCAAAGATTATGGAGGTAGTCTGTGCTCTCCTGGAAAGCAGAGGACTTCATCCGATTCCTGCAGAGAATGGAAAAAGGGCTTTGGAGATATTTGATGCAGAGAATATTTCCCTGGTTTTGCTGGACCTGATGCTTCCCGATCTTTCAGGAGAAGAGGTATGCACCGCCATCCGCCAGAAATCCAGGGTTCCCATTATCATGCTGACCGCCAAAGTAGAGGAAAATGATGTGGTGGAAGGTCTGGAACTGGGGGCCGATGATTATGTGATGAAACCCTTTGGATTAAAAGAGCTTTACGCAAGGGTAGAAGCAGTTCTGCGACGTACAGAACCGGATCTGGTGCCCCTTACCAGGCGTAACTCGTGGAGAGAAGGAGATCTTGTGGTTGATTTTGAGAAGAATGAAGTACGCAAAAAAGGGCTTGCAGTAACCTTAACCCCAAGTGAGCGCAATATCTTATCTGCTCTTATCAAATATCCTGGAAAAGTATTTACCAGAGAAGAACTCATTGAAGCAGCTCTTGACAAAGGATTTGCAGGGTATGACAGAGCCATTGACAGCCACATAAAAAATATCAGAAAAAAGGTGGAAGACGATCCAAAGTCTCCTGTCTATATTCTTACAATTCCAGGGCTTGGCTATAAGTTTGGAGGATAACCCTTTGAAAAGTCTGAGAAAGCAGTTATCACTTACCATATTTTTGGTTCTTTTTCTCACAATCACATTAATCGGTATTTTATCAAACTGGTTTATCAACCGGGAATTTGAAAAGTATATGACCCAGCTTGGTAAGGAACGAAGGGAAAATGTGGTGGAAGAATTGGGCAGGCAGTATGATAGCTTAAAAAGAAACTGGAAGCTTGATTATGTTCATGCAATCGGTATGAATGCCTTATATGACGGCTATATTATAAAACTTTATGATCTGGGCGGAAATGTGGTCTGGGATGCAGAAAATCACGATATGAGTCTTTGCGGACAGATTATGAATGAAATCTCCATCCGTATGGAAGAAAGAGGATCAAGGGGCGGTTTTGTTGATAACCGTTATGATCTCAGTCAGAGCGGGAAAAAGACAGGTACGGTATCCATCAAATATTATGGTCCCTTCTTTATGAATGAAGCAGATTTTGATTTTATTAACGTAATGAACAAGGTCCTTGCTGTAATTGGAGTATTTTCTGGAATCTGTTCTGTGATTGTGGGATGTTTTCTTGCACGGAGGATTTCAAGACCTGTGACAAAGACCGTTTATATTGCCAAGCAGATTTCAGAGGGGAATTATGATATCCGGTTTGAACCGGGGACCAGAATCAGGGAACTGGACGATCTTGCAACAGCCATCAACCAGCTTTCCGATGCTCTGGGCAAACAGGAGAGTCTCAGAAAGCGGCTGACCGCTGATGTGGCACATGAACTTCGTACGCCTTTAACCTCTTTAAGTTCCCATTTAGAAGCCATGATGGAAGGGCTGTGGGAACCGACTCCAAAACGTCTGCACAGTTGTTTTGAAGAAGTAAAACGGCTGGGAACTTTAGTGGCAGATCTGGAACAGCTTGCCAGAATGGAAAGTGAGAATCTGGTTCTGAAAAAATCCAGAATTGATCTGTTAGAGATTGTCCAGATCGTGTCAGAAACCATGAATGGAGAGATTCGAAAAAAAGACCTTACATTTCAGATGGAGGGAACATCTGCTTTTGTGGAAGCGGATGGAGCCAGAATCAGTCAGGTGGTTACCAACCTTTTATCCAATGCCGTGAAATACACACCCGTTAGAGGAGATGTAATTGTTCATGTGTCAGAACAAGGTGGATTTGGAGTGATTGAAGTAATAGATACTGGAATCGGTATTCCAGAAAGAGAATTACCCCTTGTATTTGAGCGGTTTTACCGTTCTGATAAATCCAGAGACCGTAAGACCGGCGGTGCGGGAATCGGACTTGCCATTGTCAAATCCATTGTAACGGCCCATGGAGGAACGGTAGAAGCCAAAAGCGGAGGAGATAAGGGAAGCTGTTTTACGGTTAAGATTCCGAAAGGAGACCATTAAAAAAAGAGGCGGGAGCGAATCCCCTGCCTCTTTCTTTGGTCTGTAGCGTGTCTGAACGTTCATTGCTTTCATCTGCATATCCTAATGATTGGGAACGTTATCAATCAAAGTAAACTTGCTTTTATTATATGTAAGGATTCCTTCCACCTGTAATTTGCTTAATTCATTAGAAAGAGCGCTCCGGTCAATGGAAAGGTAATCAGCAAGCTGCTGTCTGTTAAATGGAATATAAAAAGTGGAAGAATTACTTTTTAAAGATTCTGCGGACAAATAAGACAGAAGTTTTTCCCGGATGGTTTTTTTAGACATATGCTGCATCTTTTTTGTTAAAACCATGTTTTTTCTGGCAATGGAAGATAAAAAGTTCTGGATCAGCCGGGTGTGAAAGGAACAGGCGGAGCTGCATACGGTCATGATCTTGTTAAAATCCAAAAAGATCACGTCACATTCTGAATCGCATATTACGCTCATCTCAATCGGAAGAGAGGAGATACAGGCATAGGTTTCAGCAAAGAGATTGCCAGGAAGAACTTCGGATATAATGCTTCTCTTTCCCCAGAAATCTTCCTGTATAATCAGTGCGGCACCAGAAACAAGCATTCCTACTGAACGAATGTAATCACCGCTTCGAATGACAAATTCATCTTTTTTATAATGTTTCATATGGGCGGACAGGCATTTTAACATGGATTCGATTTCTTCAGGCGTTACCCCTTGAAACAAATTTGATTTTTTTAAAATTGGAAGATACTCCTTCATTGGTTCCACCCCTTTTAATTATTTTTGAAAATGTTGTAATAACAACTGAATTGATGTAAATATTATATTATAATCAACATACAAAAGCAAGGGAAAGATAAGGAGGAAGACAGATGGCAGAGAAAATATTAAAAAATATCGCTCATGAAGAAGTAGTGACATTATCTGATTTAGTCAGTGTTCAGGAAGGGCAGATTGTAAGTAAAACTCTTTCTCAGAACAGTTATGTAAGCATCACTCTTTTTGCCTTTGATAAGGGAGAAGAGATCAGTACCCACGAATCCAATGGCGATGCCATGGTATCTGTCCTGGAAGGGAAAGGGAAATTTACCGTAGACGGAAAAGAATACCTTTTAAATAAAGGAGAGACCCTTGTTATGCCTGCGAAAAAACCACATGCAGTATACGCAGAAGAATGTTTTAAGATGTTATTGGTTGTGGCTTTTTAATGGGGTCGGAATCATTAAAAAGTAAAGAAAGGTTCGAAAAAGATGACCAGCAAAAAGTTACAGGATGAACTGACGGGAGTGCTGATTGGCCTTGCAAGGACCTGCAGTACTCATCCCAAACTTCCAACCACCACAAAAGTAATTGTGGAAGGATTATTTACCACCATACCCAATGAAAATTTCGATGAGGAGTCTATCCATCAAATGATCAAAAAGGTACAGGAAGAAAAAAGTCGGGTTGCGCCAGGCTGCAGTTCCTGTCTCTCCGTCTGCGGGAACACTTCTGATTTTGATATGCGGGAGATCTGGGAGGCGGATGAGGAGATTCGTTCCTTAAAGTCAAAGATTTTGTCTGGAGCCAGAAGTATGGCAGCCTATGTATATCATGCCATGAACCTTGGCTATGAAGATGAGGACTTGAATTACTTTTTTTACAAGGCTCTGTCCATCATCAGTTTTGACTTAACCCCGTCACAGCTTGCCCCGGTTTGTGAGGAAGCAGACGAATTGTATTTAAAGTGCATGGAGCTGTATCATAAGGCAGATACTGAGAAAGCACCAGCTTTATAATAGGAAAACATAGTAACGGCAAACAAAGAAAAGGAGAATGAATGATGATAACGAAAGAAATGTATATTGGAGAGATTTTAAGAATAAACCCTGCATACGCAGAGATTTTAATGGCAAGTGGTATGCACTGCCTTGGCTGTCCGTCTTCTCAGATGGAATCCTTAGAAGAGGCATGTATGGTACATGGAATTGATGTGACAGGAATTCTTGAGCAGTTAAATCAGTAATAAAAACAACAGAAAAGAGGAACAGCATGAGCGCGTTTTTAGGACCCATTCACGTTTGGTTATATAATAAAATTAAATTTCAGGATGCCATGGTTGATGTGATTCTTGATTTGGCACAGGAAAAAGGCATTGGAGAAGGATTAAGACAGAAGACTGACAGCAGGTATGGCACATTGCCGGAAGGTAATTTAGAGGATCTTGTGGATACCGGCAACATTCACGGCTGGCTTCAGGAACGGGTAAGTCTGGTGGAGAATCGGCTTGCCTATGTGGTGACAAGTCTTTTGGAGTCTGATCCCGGCAGTCTTGATCTTATGGAAGAAGCTGTCTATCAGCTTGGAAAAGAAAATTCAATTGAAAATATTACCACAGCCAAGGCGGCTTTTGAATTTTTAGACAGTAAGCTGTTAAACGGAATGCCTTGCGATCATGTGAATGAAGTAATTGAGAATACAGAAGAACGGCTTGTATACAGACAGGCGCAGGATATTCATGAAGCTTACTGGTCCATCATTCACGGAGACGTGAATCACTATAATACCTTACGTGAATCAATGATTAAGGGAATGCTTGATGGTTCCGGAATAGAATTTAATCAGATTGAGGATCAGGTATACGAAATAAGGAGATGAGCGTATGTTCGGAATTGAACTGTTAATGAAAGAGCATGAAAATATACTGACATTTACCGCTTTTTTAAGAAAGATCTGTTCCGGTATTTTAAACGGAGAACCTGTAGATGGAAAGCTTTTGAGGGAATGTGTGGAATTCGGAAGAAATTATGCGGATAAACATCATCATGGCAAAGAAGAAAAGATTCTGTTTCAGTTTATGCTTGATAATATGGGACCTGTAGCAGAAAAGCTGATCCGAAACGGCATGCTTGTGGAACATGATCTTGGCAGATTATATCTTTCTGATCTGGAAAAGGCAGTAGAAGAATATGAAAAAGATCCCATTGATGATCATAAGCTGGATATTATTGCCAACGGAGTTGGATATGGTGCTTTGTTAAAGCGTCATATTGAGAAAGAAGATGAAGTTGTATATACCTTTGCAGAGCGTGCCTTAACCGAAGACCATAAAAAGGCAGTGAATGCGGAAACCGAATCTTTTGAACGGCAGGCAACAGAACAAGGGGTTCAGGATCATTATCTGTCCTGGTTACAGGAAAAGGTAAAATAACAGGATCTTAGATACATCCCAGGATCATACGAAAGAAGGAAGCCGGGAATATGGAACTGAAACATTATATGGAACAGCACGAAAGAATCAAAGAAGAACTGGAGCAGTTGAAACTGCTTTTAAGAAAACCAGAACTGGAGCAGGAGGCATCTGATCTTGCTTTTCATATCAACAGTCTGGCTGGAAAGCTAAAGATTCATCTGTCTTCGGAAGACCAATACCTTTACCCCTTTTTTCGTCGGTCTGGTGATATAAAACTTACGACAATGGCAAATGATTACCAGAAAGAAATGGGTGGCTTAATGACTGTATTTACGGAATTTAAGGAAAAGTACAATACCAAAGGAAAGATTTTGTCTGAGAAAGGCACCTTTCATGGGAGAATAGAGGTAATCATCCGCAGTATTGAAACCCGCATGCAAAAAGAAGAAAGCGGGCTGTACCGTCAGGTGAAATAAAGGTGTTGACATGAAGGAAAGTCCCTTTGCAGGGGCTTTTTTTCCGTTTCTTCCTACCTGTTCTTGTGTAAAAACAAGAAGTAGAGTACAATAGAAAAAGGACAGGAGTGAGGGAAGAATATGAAGAAAGAAGAAGGATATCATACCCATATATCGGCAGATGGCACAGAACTTTCCCATCGTCATGGAGATGGACATGCCCATACACATAAGAATACAAAGGTTGTGTTAAACCGGCTGTCCCGTGCCATCGGACACTTGGAATCGGTAAAGCGGATGGTAGATGACGGAAGGGACTGCAGCGAAGTGCTGATACAATTGTCAGCCGTCATATCAGCTCTTAACAACACGGGCAAGGTTATTATAAAGGATCACATTGAAAATTGTATTGTGGATGCGGTTGAATCCGGCGATAAGAAGGCAATTGAAGACTTGAACCGGGCGATTGACCGTTTTATGAAATAAAAACCAATTGCCCAAATTTGTATTTCGAAGTATAATTATTCGAAGTGTGTTTTTTATTCCTGCTAAAAAGATATAATATTTTAAGAAAGAGGTAAATCAATTGTTGAATCAGTTTTCAAGAACCCAACTTCTTCTTGGTGAAGACGCCATGGGTCAATTGATGGGGGCAAAAGTTGCTGTCTTTGGTATTGGGGGAGTTGGCGGATATGTGGTGGAGGCGCTGGTAAGAAGCGGAATCCACTCCTTTGTGCTTGTTGATGACGATAAGGTATGTTTAACCAACATTAACCGCCAGATCATCGCCACAAGAAAGACAGTGGGTAAATATAAAGTAGAAGTCATGAGAGACAGAATTTTAGAGATTAACCCGGATGCACAGGTGGAGATGCACAAGTGCTTTTATCTGCCGGAGAATGCCGGTGATTTTGATTTTAAAGAATATGATTATGTGGTAGATGCGGTAGATACCGTAACGGCAAAACTGGAACTGATCATGAGGGCAAAAGAAGCCGGTGTTCCTGTTATCAGTTGTATGGGAGCAGGTAATAAGCTGGACCCTGCCAGTTTTGAAGTTGCCGATATTTATAAGACGACCATGTGTCCTCTTGCAAAAGTGATGAGAAGAGAACTGAAAAAAAGAGGGGTCAAAAAGCTGAAAGTGGTGTATTCCAAGGAAAAGCCTACAAGGCCGATTGAGGATATGTCAATTAGCTGCAGGACCAACTGTATCTGTCCGCCAGGGGCAAAGCATAAGTGTACAGAACGAAGGGATATTCCCGGCAGTGTGGCATTCGTTCCTTCTGTGGCAGGACTTATTATTGCAGGAGAGGTAATTAAAGATCTGGCGAGGGAAGACAACGGTCTTAACAGGAGGACATCCCATGCCTTATGAGAATACAGAGAACAACGATGTAATCCTGTCCCTGGATCGGCTGAACCAGTTGGACAAGACTCAGTATGTACTCATTGATGTCAGGGATCAGACTTCTTATAACCACGGATTCATTCCAGGTGCTATCCGGGTAGATATGGATTCCATATTAAAAGGAGATTATACTCCCGCAGAAGGCCAGACTGTGGTTTTATACTGTTTAAAAGGGATTGTCAGCGTGGATGCGGCCAGATACCTGACAGAGCAGGGATTTTCTGCATACAGTCTGGAAGGCGGTTATGGAGCATGGCTGATTCATTCCATGGAAGAAGAGAAGAAAGCGGGCAATGACCAGCGGCTTGCTGAGATTGAAAAAAGCCTTCGTAAGAAATTCCATAAGAATATTTTCAGCCGTTTTGCAAAGGCGGTCAACCAATACCAGCTCGTAAAGGAAAATGATAAGATTGCGGTCTGTATTTCAGGCGGAAAGGATTCCATGCTCATGGCGAAGCTGTTTCAGGAACTGAGACGGCACAACAAGTTTCCCTTTGAACTGGTCTTTCTTGTCATGGACCCTGGTTACAATGAGATGAACCGGCAGGTCATTGAGAGCAATGCCAGACTTCTTAACATTCCAATTACCGTATTTGAGACGGAGATTTTTGATGCGGTTTATGACGTGGAAAAGTCTCCCTGCTATTTGTGTGCCAGAATGCGGAGAGGGTATTTGTACAGTAAGGCAAAAGAACTTGGCTGTAATAAGATTGCGCTTGGACATCATTATGACGATGTGATTGAGACCATTTTGATGGGAATGATGTACGGAGGACAGATTCAGACCATGATGCCAAAGCTTCACAGCACCAACTTTGAAGGTATGGAACTGATTCGTCCCATGTATCTGATCCGGGAAGATGATATTAAGGCGTGGAGAGATTATAACCAGCTTCGTTTTATTCAGTGTGCCTGCCGGTTTACCGATACCTGTACCACCTGCAGAACCGATGGCAGCACCGGATCAAAGCGGGTAGAGATAAAAGATCTGATAAAACAGCTAAAAGAGGTCAACCCTTATATTGAAGGAAATTTATTTAAAAGTGTAGAAAATGTAAATTTAAATACGGTCATCGCGTATAAAAAGGATGGGATTACTCATCATTTTCTTGATGAATATGATTTAAACAGGTAATTAGCAGGAAGTTCCTGTAATTTACCCTTGATATACATACTAACCTTGTGGTAAAGTATGATTATGGAGGTTATGTCTTATGAAAATTTCAACCAAAGGACGCTATGCGATCAGACTAATGATAGACCTTGCAGAACACAATAATGGGGAATATATTACTTTGATGGACATTGCAGAGAGACAGGAGATTTCAGAGAAGTATCTGGAATCCATTGTTTCCATTCTCAGTAAGAACGGTCTGTTAAATTCCCTTAGGGGAAAAGGAGGCGGGTATAAGCTGGCGAAAGCTCCCGAACTCTATACCGTGGGCAGTATTTTACGGCTGACAGAAGGATCTCTTGCTCCTGTTGTCTGTGTCGAAGGAGAAAACAATAGCTGCAACCGGGCATCCCAGTGCCAGACACTTGAGATGTGGGAAGGTTTAAACAAACTGATTAATGATTACTTTGACGGGATCACCATTGCTGATCTGGTTCAAAAAAGTGGTTACGCTGACAATTACATCATATAAAATGGGAATGTGAAAGCAAAACAGGATCGGATGATATTAGCCGGTCCTGTTTTTATGTTACAAATGTATTTCCAGGATAATTTCCCGGTTTTGAGAACAATGTAAGAAAATGGATGCGTCCTGACTGGTATTTAGTGGTATAGTTTTAATTAATTGTTTGTTTTTTGGAGAATTACGGTAAGAAAATGTTAAATTACAGAAGCAAGCCTTGTTTTTACCAGAAACTTAGAAGAATTTGACTGAAAAGGAAAATTCCATTTCTTTCCACTGGTAAAATGGGAATAAGGGTGCTATCATATAAATGTAACAAAAAAGAAATACAAAAGAAACACAAAATTAACATTAACGTAATAATTCCAAGGAGGAAAATGAATTGAGAAAATTAACAGCACTGGGCTTAATGACACTGACTTTAACAAGTATGATTCCCTTAACGGCAAATGCAGCAGTAAGGTGCAATACCCCGTCCTTCGGCGGAAATGTAGTAACAATCAGCGGATATGGTAACCCTGATGATTTATTAGCAAAAATGAAGCAGTATGGTGTAAATGGTAATTTTGCAAATATTTCTGATCTGAACCAGTTTTTAAACAACTGTAAAAACCAGGGCGGCAATAATTATTACAATAATGGTAATAATAAGGGCAATAACAATAATAACAACGGCAACAATAATAACAATGGCAATAACAACAACGGTAATAATAATAACAACGACAATAACAATACCGGAACCGACACTTCGAATAAGACCTATACACAGCAGGTGGTTGATCTGGTAAATACAGAGAGAGCCAAAGAAGGTCTGTCCCCTCTTACCATTGATCCAAGTGTTGAAAAGGCTGCAACTGTAAGAGCTAATGAAATTCAGACCCAGTTTGACCATACACGTCCAAACGGAAGTTCATTTTCAAGTGCTTTAAAAGAGCAGGGAGTGAATTACCGGGGAGCAGGAGAGAACATTGCCTGGGGTCAGAGAAGTCCTCAGGAAGTGGTAAATGCCTGGATGAACAGTGCCGGACACCGTGCAAACATCATGAACAGAAACTTTACACATATCGGAGTAGGCAACACTCAGAACGGCAGCGGAACACAGTACTGGGTACAGTTATTCACATATTAATATACATATAAAATTTATAAAAGCTTAATCCCGGTTCAGTGCACAGGCAGTGAATCCGGGATTTTCTGCATTGTAGAAATGGTGTGTGCATATTAACCCGTTGACAAAGTATGTTTTACAAAGTAATATTAAAGTACCACATGCAAGACCGAATGAAGTCTGGAAAAGGAGATAAACATATGGGAAAAATATATACATCAGCCGATCAGCTTATTGGAAGAACACCTCTTCTTGAATTATCAAATATAGAAAAAGCAATGGGGTTAAAAGCCAGGATTTTAGGCAAACTTGAGTATTTCAATCCGGCAGGATCTGTGAAAGACAGAATTGCCAAAGCGATGATTGATGACGCAGAAGCGGCAGGAATATTGAAACCGGATTCTGTGATTATTGAGCCTACATCGGGAAATACTGGTATAGGGCTTTCTTCCGTGGCAGCAGCCAGAGGATACCGGGTCATGATTGTGATGCCGGAGACCATGTCTTTAGAGCGTAGAACCCTAATGAAGGCATATGGAGCAGAACTGGTTCTTACAGAAGGGGCGAAGGGCATGAAAGGTGCTATCGCAAAGGCAGAGGAATTATCGAAAGAGATTCCGGGCAGTTTTATTCCAAGCCAGTTTAACAATGCTTCCAATCCAAAAGTTCACAGAGAAACCACTGGTCCGGAGATTTACGAAGACACGGATGGGAATGTGGACGTGTTTGTAGCTGGTGTTGGAACAGGCGGAACTGTGACGGGAACAGGAGAGTATTTAAAATCTAAAAATCCGGATATTAAAATAGTGGCAGTAGAGCCTGCGTCTTCTCCTGTATTATCCAGGGGAACGGCAGGACCTCATAAGATTCAGGGACTGGGAGCCGGTTTTGTGCCCAATGTGCTGAATACGAAGATTTATGATGAGGTAATTTCTGTTCAGGATGCAGATGCTTTCGAAACCGGTAAAAAGATCAGTAAGATGGAAGGAGTCCTGGTAGGAATCTCTTCCGGTGCTGCCGTATGGGCTGCCATTGAGCTTGCAAAAAGACCGGAATATGAAGGCAAGACCATTGTGGTTCTTTTGCCGGATACGGGTGACCGGTATTTGTCCACGAACCTCTTTACCGACTAATGTATCTGCCTACGATCAAACAGGATACTTGACAAGATTAGAATAGAATTCTTATAATGGTTACAACACCTTTAGCAGTAAAAGGTTGTGTATCCGGTTTTATATTCAGTGTTTTAAATAAATAGAAAATGAAGAATAGGAGATGTTATTATGAGTACAAAGCAAATTGGTGTTATTGTTGGCAGCCTTCGAAGAGATTCTTTCTGCCGTTCCGTTGCAAATGCAGTTATCTCAGTGGCTCCCCAGGATTTATCCCTGCGTGTGATTGAGATCGGTGATTTACCTATGTTTAATCAGGATTATGACGATGACGGGAATGCTCCTGAATCATGGACCAGATTCAGAAATGAAATTAAAGAACTGGATGGAGTTATTTTTATTACACCGGAATATAACCGTTCGGTTCCTGCTGTTTTAAAAAATGCAATTGATGTTGCTTCAAGACCTTATGGAAGCAATGTATGGGATTCCAAAGCGGGCGGCATTATCAGTGTGACACCAGGAGGTCTTGGAGCGTTCGGAGCCAATCACCATCTGCGCCAGCCTATGGCTTTCTTAAATGTTTTCATGATGCAGCAGCCAGAAGCGTATATCAGCGATGTAGCAGATTACGTTGATGAAAAGGGTACATTTGTAAATGAGAGAAAGCTTGGTCATCTGAAAGAATATATGGAAGCGTTCTCCCAGTGGGTGAACCGAGTTTCTGCTTCTTAATCAGAACAGAAAAGAAAACGCCTGTCATACCACAGTTTCTTTATTGAGACTGTGGTATTTTTTGTTTCATGGCAGTTTTGTGCAGATAAAAATAATTTTCCTGACCATGTTGACTTGTTCCAGGTTTAATGCTATATTAAAAAAGTATTATCCATATATGGAGTATAAGCGTGATCCCGTATTCTACTTTACAAAGTCAACCCCTGCATGCTTATGCTCCATTTTGGAAGAATAATGGGGGCATACAGAAGTGAAAAAGCAAAAAAAGCAAGGAAGCACATCGGGATTTTTATACAGCCTGAAACTACATAAGGGAGAACAATCAATTAAAAAAACACTCCTGGGAAAAATTATTGGTCTGGCAGTTCTGATTTCTGTATTCTATGGAATTGCCAATGGCATTGTTCTCTACAATGATGCAGGGACTCATATGGAAACCCGGTTGATTGAGAACAGGAACGCTTATTGTCTGGCAATCAGGAATGCGATAGACGGATACTATAGTAAGATTGAGCTGCTGGCTCAGAATGAATTTATCACTGATCCATCCAGACCGCTGGAAGACCGGAACAGGATTATGGCAGATCTGGCTCAAAAGAATGGATTTATGGAGGTGGCGGTTGCTGATTCCAATGGATCAACCACTACAGGGGCGCAGATAAGCCAGAGAGATTATTTTAAGGAATCCATGTCCGGTAAGACCTATCTCAGTTCTACATTTGCCAGTTCTATTGATAATAAAATTATTATGGTTGTAGCCACACCAGTTAACAGCGGTAAAGGAGAAGGCATTGTTTATGCAAAGCTGGACAGTGATACATTTACTGAGTTGATTGAAGATGTGGCAATCGGTGCATCCGGATATGGTTTCGTTGTGGACAAAGATGGAAAGTATCTTGCTCATCCGGATTCCTCCAGCGTAACCAAGGAACTGAATTATATAGAAAAGGCAAAAGAGGATTCATCCTTTGCCCATTTGGCAGCGATGATAAAGAATATGACGGAGGGGAAGACCGGAACAGAAACAGTTTTATATAAGGGAGCAAAGCAGGTTGTCAGCTATATGAGCATTCCGGATACTGATGGCTGGTCCATTGCAGTGACTGCCAAAACCTCTGAGATGCTGGGAAGTTTTTATACTTCTGTAGGAGTAACCTTGCTGCTTATGTTCATCTTTGTTCTGTTTTCGGTGTTTGTTGCTTTCCGGATAGCCAATCCTATTGTGAATCCCATCATTGCCCTGGTGAAGAGAATCGAGGATCTTTCCGAAGGAGATTTACATTCCCAGGTGCCTCAGGTTCAGTCCGGTGATGAGATTGGTAATCTGTCAAGAGCCTTTACCATTACAGTGGAAGGGCTGAAAGAATATATTGAAGAGATAACGCTGGTTCTTAGCAGTCTGGAGCAGGGAAACTGTACAGTGGAGACTGCCAGGCAGTATAAAGGGGACTTTACAGCCATAAAAGTGGCTCTGGACAAGATTATATGGAACTTAAATTCTGTTTTTTCCAATATAAAAGATGCTTCTGACCAGGTTGCAGGTGGGGCGGACCAGGTATCCAGTGCAGCTCAGGCACTGGCATCGGGAGCTACAGAACAGGCATCTACAATCGAAGAACTGAACGCTGCAGTTACGGGAGTTACACAACAGGCAGAAGAGAATGTTGCCAATGTAAAGAAGGCGACCGAATATGTGGCACAGGCAGATGCAGGAATCAAAGAAAGTAACAGTCATATGAAGAACTTAAACCAGGCGATGGGGGAGATCAGCCAGTCCTCTGAGAAGATATCTTCCATTACAAAGGTAATTGAAGATATTGCTTTTCAGACTAATATTCTTGCATTGAATGCGGCAATTGAGGCAGCCCGGGCAGGAGATGTGGGAAAAGGTTTTGCAGTTGTAGCCGACGAAGTGCGTAATCTCGCGGCAAAGTCTGCAGAGGCTGCCAAGCAGACAGCAGAGCTGATTGGACATTCGGTGGAGACTGTTTCTAATGGGGAAAAACTGGCAATAGAAGCAGACCAGATTTTAAAAGATGTAACAGAAAAGGCAAGGCTGGCAGAACAGTCTATCCGCAGGATTGAAGCAGCCTCTTATGAACAGGCACAATCCATAGAACAGATTAATCAGGGGCTGTTCCAGGTTTCTTCTGTGGTTCAGACCAATGCTGCCACAGCAGAAGAAAGTTCTGCCTCCAGTGAGGAACTTGCAGCTCAGGCACAGACCTTACAGGAAGAAGCCGGCAGATTCACTTTAAAGGAAGAAAAAAAGTAATGGAGCAGCCATAAGGAAATCATGAGAAGATCAAGAAAAGCACCTGTGATAAAAAAACAGGTGCTTTTCTTTTGTAATATAATTTTTTTGTCAACAGGCACAAATACACAGGAGAAAATTGTCGAATTATAGAAAAGAAGAGTTGTCGGTTTTACCCATATATGGTATAATATACAAATTCTCAGTGATTATAATCAGGAGGCGCAGAGCCATGAAATATTTGAAAAACAAATTATTACTATTTGTCTCATTGCTGTTGGGATTTACTGTGATTTTCTTAACAACAATTTCTTCCATTCTTTATTATAACAGCTCTATGAAGGAATCAAAAAAGAATTCCTCTTATCTTGCTGCGGCATATCAACAGGGAATAGATTCTGTTCTCAACATTTACCGGAACCAATTGAGTATTACGGCATCAGGGAGTTTCCTTACCAACAAAACAACACCGTCTGAGCGGTCTTTGCTGCTGCAGGAACAAGCCACTGCATCAGGTTTTGCTTACATAACCGTAGCGGATGCCCAGGGAGGGAATGACAGGGGAGATCAGATCGCAGATCTTACATTCTTTCAGACAGCAAAAAGCGGCAAAGCCAGTATTTCAGATCCATTTTTAAACCGGGACAAGCAGCTTGCCTTTTATGTAGGTGCTCCTATTGGCAGTACTGGTAACGTGTTATATGGAGTTTTGCCTTATCAGACCATCAGCGATGATCTGACAAAGATTAAGATTGGGGAAAGCGGTTATGCCTTTGTGGTGAATGGAAATGGAATTACCGTGATTCATCCGGATCCGGAGAACGTTTCTAATCCCAAAGATTATGTGAAGCTTGCAAAAGAGAATTCTTCTTATGCTCCTACAGCCAGGATATTCCAGAGGATGATGACTGGGGAGACAGGAACGGGATTCAGTTTTTACAATGGACACCGGCGTCTGGTGGGATTTACTCCCCTTGCCGGACCGGAAGGCTGGTCCGTTGCAGTTACAACGCCTCTGACTCAGATTGAAAGTGCCGTGAGATTTACCATTGCCATGTGTGCTGTGACAGGAATATTGCTTCTGGCGGCAGCGATTGGTGTGACCCGTATATTTGCTCTCAGGGTTACACAGCCGATTATAACGGCTACCAGGCGGATTGAACGGCTGGCAGAGGGGGATATTCTTGGCGAGATTCAGCAGACGAAAGGAAAAGATGAGGGTGCCCGGCTTATCATGGCTCTGGAGAATACCATCTATGGGCTGCGGACTTATATTTCCGACATTTCCAGGGTGCTGAGCAAAGTTGCATCAAAGGATCTGTCTGTAAAGAGTTCTGTAGAGTATAAGGGAGATTTTCTTCCGATCCAGACGGCTTTAGAACAGATACTTGCATCATTAAACGGCACACTGCTTCATATTGCCCAATCCACAGATCAGGTCCGTTTAAGTTCCGAACAAGTGGCTGTAACCGGACGGAATCTGGCAGAGAATTCCTCTGAGCAGGCATCAACAACAGAAGCTTTAACCAGTTCCCTTGATAAGGTTTCCGGATACATTAAGGAGAATGCGGATCATTCTCTTTCCATGAAAGATATGACAGAAGCAGCGCTTTTGGAGACCCGGCGGGGCAATGAAGAGATGGAGCGTCTGCTTGAATCCATGGCAAGCATTGATGAGTTCTCCAAGAAGATTCAGAGCATTGTGAAAATAATTGATGATATTGCATTCCAGACTAACATCCTGGCACTGAATGCGGCAGTAGAAGCGGCACGTGCAGGAGATGCCGGAAAAGGATTCTCAGTCGTTGCAGATGAAGTGCGCCAGTTGGCATCAAAGAGTGCAGATGCAGCAAAACAGACCACAGATTTAATTCACAGTACCATAGAATCTGTAGCACAGGGCAAGCAGAATACGGAACAGACAGCAGCCGTATTCCAGACGATTGTAGCGCAGACCAATTCCATCAATGATCTTGTGTCAAAAATTTCCAGCTCTCTGGAAAGCCAGTCCCGCAGTGTGGAGGAAGTGGAACAGGGAATGGAAAAGATATCCATGGTCACTCAGGCAAACTCAGCTACAGCGGAGGAAAGTGCGGCAACCAGCGAAGATTTATTAAATCAGATGCAGAATTTAAAAGATCTGATCATGGAATTTCACATGGAAGAGTCTGGAGAGGAACAGGGAGTTTGATAAAAAAGCATTGACAAATGAATGAGGTCACAGTATAGTAAACATATATAATTAGTATGAATAGGGAGATTAAAGATATGAAGACGAGCTGCATGCAAGACATGAATCTTATCATGAAGTGCTGTTGCTGCTGTAGATGCTTCCATGGAAGAAATACAGCTTATTTATGTACGCGTTCTAATATCTGAGATCCAGACTTTATCTTGTAATAGAGAGAATCAATGGAAGAAGCAGGTATGTTCGTTTACCTGCTTCTTTTCTATGAATACCGAGGGAGGAATGGTTTTATGAGTCAGAATGTTAAGGAAGGGGAGAGGGGAAGAAATCATGGATTTTGAATTTATTCGTGAGAATGCGCCGCTTTATGTGGAAGCAGCAGGCATTACACTTCGCATCTCTTTATTTGGAATTGTGCTTTCAACCGTAATCGGACTTTTATGCAGTCTGATTAAAGTATTTAAAGTTCCGGTACTCAAGCATGTGGTAAGTGTTTACATAGAGATATCAAGGAACACCCCGCTGCTGATCCAGTTGTTTTTTTTGTATTTTGGTCTTCCCAAGCTTGGAATTGTTTTAAGCTCAGAAGGCTGTGCCATAACAGGTCTGGCATTTTTGGGAGGAAGCTATATGGCAGAAGCTTTCCGGACGGGAATTGACCAGGTGCCTTCCATTCAGTCAGAAACCGGACTGAGTCTGGGTCTTACCAATGGGCAGGTGTTCTGGCATATTATACTGCCTCAGGCAATCGGAACTTCGGTGCCTGTATTTTGCGCCAATATCATTTTTCTTATCAAAGAAACTTCCGTATTCAGCGCTGTAGCGTTGGCGGATTTAATGTTTGTGGCAAAGGATCTGATTGGAATTTATTATAAGACAGATGAAGCCCTCTTTATGCTGGTAACTGCATATTTGATTATTTTGCTTCCTATTTCGTTGCTTTGTTCCTGGATAGAAAGGAGGGTCCGTTATGCAGAATTTGGGAATTCAAGTGCTGTTCCAGGGAAATAACTTTCTCCGGCTTCTTGGGGGACTGTGGGTGTCTCTCCGGATTGCAGTGATTTCCATGGTCTTATCCATTCTATTAGGACTCCTTATGGGAATGGTCATGACAAGTCCCAAAAAACCCATTCGTTTCATCTGCCGCATCTATCTGGAGGTAGTCCGGATTATGCCTCAGCTGGTACTGTTGTTTTTGGTGTATTTTGGTGTTGCCAAGCATTGGAATGTGAATCTTTCCGGCTCAGCCGCCGCTGTCATTGTCTTCACTTTCTGGGGAACTGCAGAGATGGGGGATCTGGTACGAAGTGCGCTTCAATCCATTCCGGTCCACCAGTATCAAAGCGGTTTCGGGCTGGGAATGACAAAGATACAGGTGTACCGGTATATTATCATTCCCCAGACTGTGCGGAGACTTCTTCCCTCGGTGATGAACCTTTTAACGAGAATGATTAAAACAACCTCTCTGGTTGTGCTTATTGGTGTCATTGAAGTTGTTAAGGTGGGAAAACAGGTGATTGATGCATCCAGATATACGGTTCCGGATGCTGCCCTTTGGGTATATGGGGTTATATTTATCTTGTATTTTGCAATCTGTTTTCCGTTTTCCAGAGCAGCCGCTCTGCTAGATAAAAAATTAAAGGATTGAGAAAAATGAAGCAGGAAATCATTCTAAAAACAGAAAATTTAAAGAAATCCTATGAAAACGGGCATTTGGTTTTAAAAGATATTTCGTTCACATTGGAAAAAGGCGAAGTTGTTGTTATTGTTGGTCCCTCCGGTTGTGGAAAAAGTACCTTTTTACGATGTCTTAATATGCTGGAGCCTATTGATTCCGGAACCATACGGTTTAAAGACCAGGTGATTGAGCGAGATAGAAAAGATGCTTATGAAATCAGACAGAAGATCGGTATGGTCTTCCAGAGTTATGATCTGTTTCCCCATATGACCATATTAGGCAATATTCTTTTAGCACCCTGTAAGGTTCAGAAAAGAGAAAAACAGGAAGTTATAAAAGAGGCGGAACAGTTATTAGAAAGGGTTGGTCTGCTGGATAAGCGGGATGCATATCCAAGACAGCTCTCTGGCGGTCAGAAGCAGAGGGTAGCCATTGTAAGAGCCTTAATCATGCATCCGGAGATTTTACTGCTTGATGAGATCACAGCGGCATTAGACCCGGAGATGGTAAGAGAGGTTTTACAGGTAGTGCTGGAACTGGCAAAGGATGGAATGACCATGGTGATTGTAACCCATGAGATGGAATTTGCCAAAGCGGTATCCGACCGGGTCCTGTTCATGGATCAGGGGCTGGTGGTAGAAGAAAGCCAGCCGGAGGAGTTCTTCTCTTCTCCTAAGACTGACCGAGCAAAACAGTTTTTAAATACGTTTCATTATGAAGCGATCTAAATAAAGGAGGCATTATTATGAAAAAGAAGTTATTAGGTGCATTATTAGGGATTTCCATGGCAGCAGGTCTGCTTACAGGCTGCGGTTCTCCAGCAAAGGATCAGGCTGAAGGCCCAAAACAGGGAGCAACAGCGACAGCAAGAACTCTTTCCGAGATTAAGGAATCAGGAACTATTAAAATCGGTGTATTCAGCGACAAGAATCCATTTGGTTATGTAGATTCCAACGGAGAAGTTCAGGGATATGATATTTATTTTGCAAAACGTCTTGCAAAGGATTTATTAGGCAGCGAAGATAAAGTAGAGTTTGTATATGTAGAAGCAGCCAGCCGTGTGGAATACTTAAAATCTGCAAAAGTTGATGTGATTTTAGCAAACTTCACAGTAACAGATGACAGAAAAGAGCAGGTGGATTTTGCACTGCCTTATATGAAAGTGGCACTTGGAGTTGTTTCTCCTGATGACAAACTGATTACAGATCCGGCAGATTTAAATGGCAAGACATTAATCGTGGTAAAGGGAACCACAGCAGAGACTTATTTCTCCAAAGAACACCCAGAGATCAAGCTGTTAAAGTTTGACGAGTACCAGGAGGCATATGATGCACTGTTAGACGGAAGAGGGGATGCGTTCTCTACAGATAATACCGAAGTTCTTGCATGGGCACTTCAGAACAAAGGCTTTACTGTTGGAATTGAATCCATTGGTAACACAGATACCATCGCACCGGCTGTTCAGAAGGGCAATACAGAACTGCTGGAATGGATTAATACAGAGATCGAGACACTTGGGGAAGAACAGTTCTTCCATAAAGATTTTGAAGAGACTTTAAAACCTGTTTATGGAGACGAGATTCATCCGGAGAATCTGGTTGTAGAAGGCGGAAAAGTAGAATAATCCAGAAAAAGAGAATAATTGAGAAAAAATCATTGGCAGGACGTGTTGACGTCCTGCTTTTTTTGTCTTATTATAACAGTGTTATATAACGCTGTTATAATTATGAGGAGAGAATATGAACACACAGGTCAATGGGACCCGACAGGCTATTTTAGATGCGGGAAAGAATGAGTTTATGAAATATGGCTATGAGGGAGCTTCTCTGCGGAGAATTGCAAAAGAAGCTTCTGTGACTACGGGAGCCATCTACGGATATTTTCCAGGGAAGGAGGCGTTATTTGATGCCCTGGTGGGTGATGCGGCTGACGGACTTCTGGATATGTACCGGAGGGTTCATTCAGAATTTGCAGAACTTTCTCCCGAAAAACAGGCAGAAGCACTGGAATGGATTACCGATGAGTCGGTTCCGGAAATGGTTGATTATGTTTACGACCGGTTTGATCTGTTCCAGCTTCTGTTTTTGAAAAGCGGTCCCGGGTACTGTGACGATTTTCTGAATCAGTTAACAGAGATAGAGGAGCAGTCCAGTTGGGAGTTTATTAATGCCATGAAGGGACTGGGGCATGAAGTGATGGATGTTGATGAGACCCTTATTCACATTATTTCCCGTTCTTTTTTAAGACAGCTATGGGAGTTTGTGGAACATCAGGTTCCAAGGGAAAAGGCAGTCTCTTACTCCCTGGTATTAGGACAGTTCCAGCATGCGGGCTGGAAAAAGATCATGGGGATCTAAGAAAAGGTAACAGAAAAGCGGATTATCAACATAGAGGAGGAAAAAGGTGAACGAAAAAAGAAAAATTATGAAAGTGCTGCCGGATAACAAAAAGGTCACACTGATGACTTTTGCAGGAAATTACAGGCATATGACTGTAATTGGCTGTATCTTATCAGGAGTCAGTGCAGTTGTGGGACTGCTGCCTTATATTTTTATGTGGCTGGCAGTAAAAGAAGCCCTTCTTGTATGGACGGCTGGAAACCAGACAGAGAAACTGGTCTGGTATGGAATTATGGCAGTAGGAACCTCGGTTCTTTCTATGGCAATTTACCTTGTTGCCTTACTTTGCACCCATTTATCCGCATTCCGCACGGCAAGGAATTTGAAAACCGTTGCCCTATACCACCTGGCAAAACTTCCAGTTGGGTATATCAAGGGATTGGGAAGCGGAAAGATACGGAGAATCATTGATGACGGAGCAGGACAGACAGAGACATTTCTTGCCCATCAGCTTCCGGATCTTTCCGGGGCACTGGTGACACCGGTTGCGGTGTTGTTTCTTTTGTTCTTCTTTGACTGGCGTTTTGGTCTGATCAGTCTTTTGCCTATGGCAGTTGGAGTGATTTTTTTGTTCCGTATGATGGGACCGGGAATGGCAGAGTCTATGAGACAGTACCAGGATGCACTTGAGGATATGAATAATGAGGCGGTAGAGTATATAAGGGGGATTCCGGTTGTAAAAACATTTCAGCAGAGTATTTTTTCCTTTAAAAATTTTCATGGGTCCATTCTCCGTTACAGAGACTGGGCAGTCAAGTATGCCTTGTCCCTTCGGATTCCCATGTGTGGTTACACTATGAGCATTAACGGAATCTTTGCTTTTTTAATTCCGGCAGGAATTTTACTTATAGGAAATGCAGCAACAGGAGCTTCTGGTATGAACATAATTCTTGATTTCATCTTTTATGTGCTTTTTACTCCTGTCTGTGTGTCCATGATGGATAAGATTATGTGGACCAGTGAAAATACGTTACAGGCAAAGGAAGCGTTGGCAAGAATTATGGAAATCATGAATCAGAAGCCTTTTACAGAGCCGGAGCATAAAAAAGTTCCAGATAACAGTTCCGTAGAACTAAAAGGAGTAACGTTTTCTTATGAAAAGAATAAGAAACCTGCAGTTTCTAACGTTTCTTTCTGTATTCCGGAAGGAAAAACTTTTGCAATTGTGGGTCCATCGGGTGGCGGAAAGACAACCGTAGCCAATTTAATCTCCAGATTTTATGACGTGGATGAGGGAGCTATACTGGTTGGCGGCGTAGATGTAAGAGAGATTGGAACCGAAGAATTAATGCGTCAGGTCAGCTTTGTATTTCAGGATAGCCGGCTGTTTAAAGCCAGCCTTTTGGACAATGTAAGAGCAGCAAGACCCGAAGCAACCGAAATAGAAGTTGGTAACGCATTAAAAGCTGCGTGCTGTGAGGATATTATAGAGAAATTTCCGGAAGGAATTCACACCGTAGTAGGCACAAACGGGGTTTACTTATCTGGAGGGGAATGCCAGAGAATTGCACTGGCAAGGGCGATTTTAAAAGATTCTCCCATAATCGTGCTTGATGAGGCAACTGCATTTGCAGATCCGGATAACGAACACCAGATTCAGAAAGCCTTTGAAATCCTGGTAAAGGGAAAGACCGTTCTCATGATTGCACACCGCCTGTCAACGGTTGCCGGAGCGGATAAGATTCTGGTAATGAATCATGGTGAGATCAAAGAAAGCGGTACCCATGATGAGCTGGTCCAAAATCATGGACTATATGCGGCAATGTGGGAAGATTACAAGAGATCAGTTTCCTGGAAAGTTGGTGAAAAGCATGACTAGTTACTTGAAGAGAATTTTTGCATTAAGCGATCAGGGGGCAAAAGATTTACAAAAAGCAGTGGTTGCCTGCGGGCTGACGAACATAGGAATTATGCTGCCCATGGGGCTTCTTGCACTGTATCTGGAACAGATCCTTTCTCCTTATTTGGGGAGAGAAGGATCGGGTATGGGACTTCCGGCCTATATAGGATTTAGTATTTTGTTCCTTATTCTTATTTTTATTTTTGAATACCGCCAATACAATGCCACTTTTCTTTCCTCTTATGAAGAAAGTGCTAATCTGAGAATTCAACTGGCGGAGAAGCTGCGTAAGATTCCGCTGTCCTTCTTTGGAAAAAGGGATCTTGCTGATCTGACAACTACCATTATGGGGGACTGTGCCTGGATGGAAACGGCGCTGTCTCATTTTATCCCGGAACTGATTGGTGCTGTTCTTTCTACCTGCCTGATTGGGATTGGTTTGCTATCTCTCAACTGGAAGATGGGAATCTCCATACTGTGGGTGGTTCCGGCTGCATTTCTTCTCTCTGCAGGAGTCAGACCAGTGATTGACCGGATGGAGGAAAAGCAGAGAAAAAAGATTCTGGCGGCTTCAGACGGGATTCAGGAATGTATTGAAAATATTCAGGATATTAAAGCAAATAACCAACGGGAAAGCTATCTATATGCGCTCAGCAGCAAATTAGTAGACATCGAAAATATTACTGCCAGGATTGAGGTAATCAATGGAATGCTTGTGACTGCGTCCCAGATGATTTTAAAGATAGGAATGGCAAGTACCGTTCTTTGCGGTGCAGTGCTGTTATCACAAAATAAAATAGATTTTATGGTTTTCTTAATCTTTATGATTGCGGCAACCCGAATCTATGGTCCTTTAAGCGGTTGTCTTATGAATCTGTCGGCAGTATTTTCCACCGTACTCCGGGTGGAGCGCATGAAGAACATTGAAGAACAGCCCATTCAGAAGGGGGAAGAGCAGGTCACCTATGATGGGTATGACGTAGAGTTTAGCCATGTGGGATTTTCCTATGATCACGGGGAACCGGTCTTAAAGGATGTGTCATTTGTGGCAAAACAGGGAAAAGTAACTGCACTTGTTGGCCCTTCCGGGGGAGGAAAGAGCACCGCTGCAAAACTTGCCGCCCGTTTCTGGGATGGGGATAAGGGAAGAATTACCATTGGAGGCGTTGATGTGTCTAAGGTGGACCCGGAGCGGCTACTTGAGAATTTCGCTGTTGTTTTCCAGGATGTAGTGCTGTTTAATAATACCATTATGGAGAATATCCGCCTTGGAAGAAAAGATGCCACGGATCAGGAAGTAATGGAAGCTGCAAAAGCTGCCCGGTGTATGGATTTTATTAACCGCCTTCCTGATGGGTTTCAAACCAGAATCGGTGAAAATGGTTCGGTGCTTTCCGGAGGGGAACGGCAGCGGTTATCCATTGCAAGAGCACTTTTAAAGGATGCACCTGTTATCTTACTGGATGAAGCGACCGCTTCCCTCGATGTGGAGAATGAATCCATGGTGCAGGCAGCCATCTCAAGTCTGGTGAAGAATAAGACGGTACTGATTATTGCTCACCGCATGAGAACGGTTGCAAAGGCGGACTGGATTGTGGTATTAAAGGATGGACTGGTAGCAGAACAGGGAAGCCCTTCCGCTCTTTATGAAAATGACGGCATTTACCGCCATATGGTGGAGTTACAGAATCAGAGTCAGAACTGGACTTTGCCGTAACTGCATTTCAGGGGCTTATAAAAGGGAATAAAGGTCTGATTTTTGCACCATGGCATATATTGTAAAAGTGTCAAAATTATGGTATACTGGCTTTGTTGATTTTAGGGAGCCAGTACATATAGAGGAGGATATTCACATGGAGTTTTTAAAGTGTAATCATTGCGGAAACATTGTAGCTGTAGTTGAAAAAAGAGGCGGCACCATCACCTGCTGTGGAGATAAGATGCAGGAGTTAAAAGCCAATACCACAGATGCGGCAACAGAAAAACATGTTCCAGTTATTGAGATTGATGGACAGAATGTGAAAGTTACGGTAGGTTCCGTAGAACATCCCATGCTTCCTGAACATTTCATCAGTTTTATTGTATTAGAGACCAGACAGGGCAGCCAGCAAAAGACATTAAGTCCAGGAGAGAAACCAGTTGCTCAATTTGTCTTGACAGAAGGCGATGAGGTGATCGCAGCATATGAATACTGTAACCTTCATGGTTTATGGAAAGCAGAAAAATAACGAAACGAGTGAAAAGCTCACTGACCCATGGTCTGTGGGCTTTTTTTGAGAGGCAGGTTTTGGGTACTAAGGCTTTTTGCCTCCCATTCAGACAGGAGAGATCGCATATATGAACAAAAAGGAAACCAATGAAATCAAGAAGCTGTTCACCCCGGCAAACTGTGCAATCAGCAGAATCTGCGGCTGCTATGTAGATGCGGAAAAAAATAAAAGAACAGAATTAAAAGAAGCATTTTTATCTTTGCCGGAGGAAGAAGCGTTTAAGTATTTTACCATATTTAAAGGAGGACTTTCCGGTTCCGTCGGTAAAAATCTGGTGAACATGGAATTCCCTCTCCAGACGGAAGAGGAGGGAGGGACCCAGAACTTCCTTTTAAAACTTCGGGACAGCCAGTTAAAAGATGATGGGCTTTTAGAAGAGTTCTATGACAAAGTAATTGCAAGTTATGATTACGGTGAAAACTATTACATAATCCTCATTCATTGTGCCTATGATATTCCGGCAAAATCTTCAGATGGACTGGAGATGTACGATGCTTCTGATTTTGTCTATGAATTTATTCAGTGCTGCATCTGTCCGGTCAAGCTTTCCAAAGCGGGACTTTGCTATAACTCAGAAGCCAATGTGATTGAAAACAGAAGCAGGGACTGGATTGTGGAAGCCCCTGATACCGGTTTTCTCTTTCCTGCATTTACAGACCGCAATACGGATATTCATGGACTGCTGTACTATTCAAAGAATCCGGAGCAGATACCAGAACGTCTGATTGATGAATTATTAGGCTGTGTGATTCCTTTGACCGCCAAAGATCAGAAAGAGACCTTTCAGGCAATTGTGGAAGAAACCTTAGGGGAGAATTGTGATTTTGAGACGGTAAAGAATATTCATGAGAGCATTCATGAAATTTTGGAAGATACAAAGGATGAACCGGCACCATTTACTCTGGACAAGTATCAGATGAAAAAGCTGCTTGAAAATAACGGTGCAAGTCAGGAGAAGCTGGAAGAGTTTGAACAGAGATTTGATGCTGGCGAGGAAGGAAAAGGCCCGGAATTTATCGCTTCCAATGTGGTCAATACCAGAAGCTTTGAGATAAAGACTACCGATGTAAGTATTAAAGTGGCTCCTGATAAGACTTATCTGGTGGAAAACCGGATGATCGACGGCCGTCCCTGTATTGTGATCGGAATCAGCGAGCATGTGGAGATCAATGGAATCACGGTCCGCCCCATTGCAGCAGAACAGCCGGAAGAAGATTAAGTGTTCTTGTTTCGAAGAAGCCGGGCAGGAATTTTAACCAGACTTTGGATACAAAAAACCACAGTCTGGTCGAATAAGATGGCAGCAGCCGTTGAAAATACCAGAACCAGAACAAAAGCCAGCCATGGATTTTGTCCCATTCCCATGGGTTCACGGACAAAATAAAGGACTGCCCAGTGGACCAGCAGGATGGAATAACTGTAACGGACAACAATCCTCATCAGGGTTTTAGGCTTTGGAAGAATCGTTTCTATGGAACGAAGCAGCAGGAAGATGGCTCCTGCAATAAGAATCATCATGGGCGCTCCTTCTGCCAGCAGGATGGCGCTATAGTCCTGGCGGTAAGCCACGCAAAGCACAGTTCCTGCCAGTGAAACCAGACCAAGGATTCCGTACAGGCGTCGCCTGGATAATGACACCGGATGGGAAAAGTAATATCCAAGCAAAAATACACCCAGCCAGGGGCTTATCATGAGCTGAACATTAACAGGCAGACCAAAGACAGGCAGGTAAACGGCAACACACTGGAAGAGCAGAATGAGTACTGCAAGTCCATGGAGCATGGCAGGGGACAGATGTTTCAGCAAAATAGAAAAAAAGGGCGCAAGAATATACAGAGACAAAATCACATAGATCACCCACAGATGAGGGGTCCAGTCGATGGGACCAGCCGCCATATCTCTGGCTGCGTGAAGAAGTCCTTTAAAGAAACCGGAAGTAAAATACCGGGAAGCTAAAAGAATATAAATACCGTAGTAACAGAAAAAAGGGATGGCAACATGAAAAAAGCGTTTATAGTAAAACGTTTTAAGGGAGTCTGCTGTCTGATTGAGAATCAAAGCACCGCTGTTCATAATGAACAGGGTGTTGCAGACAAATAAAATGCTGATCAGTGACTGACGGACGATGAATGCAGTTCGATCTGTTGGGGAGATGGTGCCTGTTCCATCCAGACAATGAACCAGCAAAACGAAAAGAGTTGCAATGAGCCGGATATAATCCAGATAGACAATTCTGTTTTTGCTGTTGACATTTCCCATAATAAGTTTTTTCAAATACGCCTTGTCTCCCCGCCCTTTTTTTATGTGAAGGCAGAGGGAAAAAGCAATAAAAAACAGAATCATAAGCTGTAGTTTTCCCATTATCCTTTGTTCCTTTCTCCTGGAGGTTCCCGATCTTTGTTATTATATCACAGGAGAACAAAGAGAACAAAGCAAATCATTTTGCGAAACCTCCAATGTATGCTATACTAAAAAAAAGAAAGGGAAGAAAAAACGTGGCAGACAGAACATTTGGCTGGGTACAGGAGGCATATACCCTGAAGAATTTGAAAAATGTGGTATCCGTTTTTGTACCAGGATCTCCCATTAATCGAATCCTTCGCACAGACAAGATTCCCAGACTGATATTGGAAAAAGATGGAAGAGATACGTTCATCAAAGAGCTGGAGGCAAAACCTGTCTGTATTCCCTATACCCACCTGAAAGGAAAGGGAACTCCTGCCGGTTACAGCAGAAGCAATGCACCTTGTTCCGGAATTATTCAGGCGGTTCTTCCCGGGCAGAGGAAGGAATACCAGAGTGACTGGCCTGCCGATTCCTTTTTACGCTGGGCAGTGAGTGTGGGATTTCTCAATTATGACAGGAGAGACGATGTCTGTTCTCTTTCCGAACTGGGCAGTCTCTATGCCGGTTCAGAAGAAGGAAGCCAGGAAGAAGCAGAGGTGCTCAAAACTGCATTGTTATCTTATCCCCCTGTTTGCAGAGTCTTGTCTCTTCTGGAAAAGGAAGGGCATTTAACGAAGTTTGAAATCGGGGCAAGGCTTGGATTTATAGGAGAAGCCGGTTTCACCTCCATTCCCCAGTCTATGATTTTACAAGGGCTTATGGAGGCGGATACAAAGGAAGAGCGAACAAAACTATTGCAGGATACGGAGGGCACCAGTGACAAATATGTCCGCACCATATGCAGCTGGCTTTTACAGACAGGCTGGATTATCCGGGAACCAAAAACCATATCAGACGCGGTAATTCCCCAGTCCTATAAGCTTACGCTCAGGGGCAGAACGGTGATCAAGCATATTACAGGTGTTTCCAGAGCTTTTAAGATATCTAAGCGGGTCATGTGGGACATGCTGGCAACAAAAGCGGCGGACCGGGATTATCTAAGAAACAGAAGAACCCATATTATCAAGCATCTGGAAGGCAGTTACCGCAGTCTCTATCAGATCAGGGAATATCTAATCCGGAAAGGGCTTTATGAAGAGCCGGAGACAATTCTCGATGATATCCGGAGTTTCGAAAATATTGGATTGCAGGTGAAAAAGACCGGGGACACTTACCGGATCATGGATGAGATTCATGGTCTGGAACTGCCGGACCAGCAAGAGTTTGCAATTCCTGTCAAGTCGGAAGTTTCTGTCTATAAGGATTATCTAAGAAGCCGGCTTACAAGGATTGATCACAGGTATCTGATTTTAGTTGATCTGGGATTTGACGGGAACTCTGACCGGGATTACGAGATTCAGACCGCGGAACTTTTGACAAAAGAGCTTTCCTTTCAGGGTGCCAGACTTGGGGACACCAGAAAGCCTGATGTCTGTGTGTTCTACGGAGACAAAGGACTGATTATTGACAATAAGGCATATGGAAAGGGGTACTCCCTCCCGATTAAACAGGCGGATGAGATGAACCGCTACCTGGAAGAGAACAGGGAAAGAAGCGATTTGTTAAATCCCAACCGGTGGTGGGAGATTTTTGATGAATCCGTCACTCATTTCCGGTTTGCATTTCTTTCAGGCGCATTTATCGGAGGATTCCGGGACAGGCTCAATCTGATATCCGTCCGAAATGGATTGAAAGGGGCGGCAGTCAGTTCTGTGACTCTCCTTTTGCTTGCGGAAGAGTTGAAATCCGGAAGATTAAAGTACGAAGACTTCTTCCTTTTGTTTGATTGCAACGATGAGATTTCCTGTCCGGGTTTACCAGAGGGATTGTTCTAATTAAGAAACATGTAAAAAACGCTTGCATTCTATGCCCAGGCTGATTATATTGTTACATGTTTATGAAAATTTTATATTATACAAAGGATCGGAAAAAATGAAAGATATGGTACCCCAGTTTTTTTTATCAATGAAGCATTACACCAAAGACCAGTTTGTGAAAGATCTCATATCCGGGATCATCGTGGCAATCATTGCCCTTCCCCTTTCCATCGCTCTTGCGCTGGCTTCGGGAGTTACTCCGGAACAGGGACTTTATACTGCAATTGTAGCAGGTTTTGTGATTTCCTTTCTGGGAGGCAGTAAAGTACAGATTGCAGGACCAACAGCGGCTTTTGCCTCCATTGTGGCAGGAATTGTCATAAGAAACGGCATGGACGGGCTGGCGATGGCTACAATCATGGCAGGAGTGATTTTAATCATTATGGGACTGCTTCGTCTGGGCAGTCTGATTCGTTTTATTCCTTACACGCTTACCACCGGCTTTACCACCGGAATTGCAGTGACCATATTAATCGGTCAGATTAAGGATTTCCTTGGGCTTACATTTCAGGAGTCACCGGTAGAGACAATGGACAAGTTAAAAGAAGTCTTCCACAGTTTTGGAACCTTGAATCCCATGGCTTTTGTTGTGGGTATGACAGCACTTCTGATTCTCATTATCTGGCCGAAATTTTTCAAAAAGATTCCGCCGTCTCTCATTGCGGTTATCGTAACGGCTCTGGCTGTGAAGATACTGGATCTGCCTGTGAACACAATTGGAGATCTCTACACCATATCTCCCAAACCTCCAGTGTTTCACCTTCCGGTCTTTTCTATTGACATGATGAAGAATGTATTTCCAGATGCAATGACCATCGCTGTGCTTGCCGCCGTAGAATCTTTGCTCTCCTGTGTGGTTGCAGATGGAATGGCAGGAACCAGGCATAATTCTAATATGGAACTGGTTGCTCAGGGTGTGGGAAATACATGTTCCGCATTATTTGGAGGAATTCCAGCGACGGGAGCGATTGCCCGAACCGCTGCCAACATTAAAAATGGCGGAAAAACCCCTGTTTCCGGTATGGTTCATGCAGTGCTTTTATTTTTGGTTCTGATTCTTCTCATGCCTTATGCAGCATTAATCCCCATGCCTGCGATTGCAGCCATTCTCTTTATGGTTGCTTATAATATGAGCGAATGGCGGGAATTTGTATCAATTGTAAAAACCGCACCAAAAAGTGACTGGTTTGTTCTTCTGATTACCTTTGGTCTGACCGTGGTATTTGATCTTGTAGTTGCCATTGGCGTTGGGCTGGCATTAGCCTGCCTGCTTTTCATGAAACGAATGGCTGATGTGACGGATGTGAGCGGCTGGAAGTATTTAGAGGATCATGAAGAAGGAGAAGAAAGTGCTCTTGACCTAAAGCCTGTTCCAAAACATGTGGCTGTGTTTGAGGTCGATGGTCCTTTATTTTTCGGAGCGGCGCATAAGATATCCAAGGTTGTTCTGGAAGAAGGAAAAAGAGTGCTCATTCTCCGGATGCGCAGTGTGCCGGCGATGGATGCCACCGCGCTGAGAACGCTTCAGCAACTTTATCATAGCCTCAATAAGAAAAAGGTTACTCTGGTTTTATCCCACGTGAATGAACAGCCGATGTCCATTATGGAAAAGGCAGGATTTGCAGATATCATCGGGAGAGAGAATATTGCAGACTGTATTGATGAAGCATTGATTCATGCAGAAGGGTTATAAAGCGAAACAAAATAGGCTGATGCGAAGGGAATCCTGCGTCAGCCTTTTTTGTATTGTAAAAAATAATCAATAAAATGAAAATAAATATTGACAACGAAAAAAGATGATACTATAATACTATACATATAAACATATTAAATTAGTATGCTAATAGGGAAAGGAAGAATTACATATGAAAAACACAGTCTGTGTAACCAGAGAGATTTTATGTATCCATACGGATCAGATAAACGGTTGTTGTGGAACTGTGTGCATGTGTATGAATAAAGCGTATTGATGACTGTGTATGAATTGCCTGAATCCATTCAGGGATACACCAGAACCATATACATGGCATTAGGGAACCACCTTAGAATGAAAACGGTTATTTTTACAGATAATCAGTTTGAGAATGAATCTTAATGTGAGAGAAGGTGATTCATATATCTTATTCCAATGCTTCCCAACCTGAGAATGAATACATCAGGCTCATTGATGAGATGGCAAAAGATGTAAAGTATGGTTCCATCACCATCACCATTCAGGATGGCAGGATCGTACAGATCGAAAAAATAGAAAAAATCAGATTAAAGGACTGACTGGACAACCGGAGGTTCTGATAGGCGATAAGAGCATATCAGGCGATGGTTGTCTTTTTTGTTATCCAAATTTAAGAAAGTGAGAGAAAAATGGCAAATACATATCAAAAACTTCAAAACTCCCACCCCTGTTTTGGGGGAAATCGTAACAACACAGGCAGAATTCACCTTCCGGTCAGCCCCGGCTGCAACATATCCTGCAAGTTCTGTGACAGAAAGATCAATGATCACGAGGATCGGCCTGGAGTCACTTCCAAGGTGCTCACACCGGAGGAGGCACTCAAGGTTTTGGAAAAAGCATTAAAGCTTTGCCCGGAAATCACGGTTGCAGGAATTGCAGGTCCGGGCGATACGCTGGCGACGGACTATGCACTTGAGACCTTCCGCCTCATAAAGGAGCATTACCCTCAGTTAATCAAATGTATGAGCACCAATGGTCTTCTTCTCAATGAACGGGCGGAGGAAATCATAGAGATTGGGGTGGAGTCTGTAACAGTCACCGTCAATGCAGTTGATCCTGAGATTGAAGCAAAGCTGAACCGCTTTATTGTTTATCATGAGAATGTGTACATAGGCATGGAGGGCGCTGCAATTTTAATTGAAAATCAACTGAAAGGGATTCGTAAAATTGCAGATGCAGGCATTACGGTAAAGGTCAACTCCGTTCTGGTTCCCAGCATCAACGGGGGGCATATTGAAGCAATTGCAAAAGCGGTAAAGGAAGCAGGTGCCAGTATTTATAACATCATACCGCTGATTCCGCAGTCCGACCTTTCCGGTGAAGCCGCTCCGGTGTGCGCAGAAATTGATGAAGCCAGGACAGCAGCAGGAAAACATATTGATGTATTCAGACATTGCCAGCATTGCCGTGCAGATGCAGTAGGGCTTCTTGGAGGAAAAGATTATGGAGATATGATCTATGAGAGAAGAGTGGCAGGCAGTGATACCTTTTCTCATGGATAAGGAAAAGGGAGATTGTTATGAAATATAAAATCGGAATTGCATCATCAGACGGGAAAGTGATAAATCTGCATTTTGGAAGAGCGGATGTCTTCTATATTGTGGAGGCGGACAGTGAAGATATGACATTCCGATACGGGGAAAGCCGGCAGACAATCCCCGTATGCCAGGGACAGGAGCATGACAATGATAAGCTTCTCGCGCTGGCAGATATTTTAAAAGACTGCGATTATGTTCTGGTCAGCAAGATCGGAGAAGGCGCAAGGGCGGCTCTGGCAGGAAACAGTACCTTGGCCTTTGAATTGCCGGGATTTATTGAGGATTCCGTAAAAAGACTTCTTTCATATGTGGAAGTGGAGAAATTATTGAATGACAGATAGGAGAGGAATGAGTATCATGAGCGAAACTTATTCGGGAATCAGGGAAAGCCGGCAAAACCGGTATAACGATCTGGGATCCACCGGGGCTTTGGCAGAGGAGGATTTTAAAAATGGTTGTTTAAAGAAGGCAGACCGGAGTTTTGCACAGGGGCTGCAGTGCCAGCAGATCAACAGTATGGCAGCGCTTATGTCGCTGGAAGACTCGGTTTTCATCGCCCATTCGCCCCAGGGCTGTGTAGGCTGTACGTCACTGGCAGTGGATCAGTACCGGGTCGGGCAGGCCCACAGAGGGGTAAAGCATATTAAAAACCCCCGGATCATCGTATCCAATCTGGATCAGAACAACGTTATTTTCGGTGGTGAAAGCAAGCTTAAAAAAGCGGTGGAAGAAGCGGTGGAACGGTATCACCCCAGACTTATTTTTGTATTTGCCTCCTGCGCCTCCGGAATTATTGGAGATGACATTGACGCAATTGTAAAAGATATTCAACAGGATACGGACGCTCTTGTTATCCCCATACACTGCGAAGGCTTTAAATCAAAAATTTGTGCTTCCGGTTTTGACGCCGCCTTTATATCCATTAACAAATACATATTAAAGCAGGAACGGCTGGAAAAAAGGGAGGGGCTGATCAACTTGTTCGCACCCGTTTCCATCAGTTATGCGGATCAGGTGGAGATGGAACGTATGCTTTCCCTTCTGGGACTGAATGTAAATTATATTCCTTTTTACAGTACTCTGGAAAAAATAAAAGAGATTCCTGCCGCCCAGGCCTCCACTTCCATCTGTAAAGTGTTTGCAGACGAATTCATGAAAACCCTTTATGAAGATTACGACATTCCCTACTCCCATACGGTGATGCCTATCGGGGTTCGCAATACGGATATCTGGTTTCGGGGAATCGCCGGTGTGGTGGGAAAGGAGAAAGAAGCGGAGGAAATCATTCAAAGGGAACATGAACGGATCCTTCCACTGGTGGAATCCATAAAAAAACGGCTCATAGGAAAACGGGTATTTATCTGCGGTGGAACAGGACGTTCCTTTGCAGCCGCAGCCCTGATTGACGATTTTGGCATGAAGCTGGTAGGTCTTGAGACTCCGACTTATGACGAGGATGCACAGGTGGATATTGAATATTTAAATACCATTCATTCGGATTATGTGATTGATATTGCCAACATGCAACCCTTTGAACAGGTGAATCTGGTAAAGAAGCTAAAGCCGGATGTGTTTATCGGAGTCCCGGAATGGGCCGCAAAGCTGGGGATTCCAACCACTCATGTTCTGGATATGAAACGGCCCACCATGGGGTATGACGGACTTTTGTTCCTTGGAAATAAAATCGCCGATCAGCTGGAGAATCCGGGATTTAACGTCAAACTCTCCCAGCATATCAAGCTTCCCTACAGAGACAGCTGGTATCAGGAAGATGCATTTAAGTACATAATCGGAGGTGAATGAAATGTCTGAAGTAATAGAAAATCCAAGAGGAGGATGTGTGCTGGCCGGAATCAATTCCGTATTGGGAGCCATTGACCGGGTATGCCCCATTTACCATGCGGGTCCTGGATGCTGTATGCAATCCACAGCTTCGGATCAGGGGCAGTCAGGAAATAAAAATTCCTGTTTTGTAAGCAGTGTCTCCATTCCGTCCACCAACATGCTGGAGCGGGAAGTGGTATTCGGAGGAACCAAAAAGCTTCAAACTACCATTCAGGGAGCCATTGACATCATTGACGCAGATGCCTACTTTGTCCTCACGGGCTGTACCGCCGGTATTATCGGAGATGATATTGAGAGTGTAACAGAGGAATTTAAAGAAAAGGGTTTTTGTGTATATCCCATTGATATTCCTGGATTTGCAGGAGACAGCAATTTGGGATACGAGGTGATCTGGAACACCATGATCGATCAGGTGATTGAAAAATCGGATCAGACAGATGAAAATCTTGTCAATCTGTTCGGCATCATTCCTTACCACGATCCTTTCTGGAGCGGTAATCTGGAGGAAATCGCCAGACTTCTTAAAAAGCTTGGTCTTCGCGTCAATACATTTTTCACCGGGCACCAGAGCATCGAAACCATCAGGAACGCTTCCAGTGCCGCACTGAATATCATCATTCACCCATGGATATTCAAAGGGCCGGCACGAAAGTTCGAAGAAAAATTCGGTGTGCCTTCCATCCGTTATCCTGGACTCCCTATCGGGGCCAGTGATACGAGACGTTTTCTTCTTACGGTGGCGGATGCGCTGAAGCTGGATGACAAACGGGTCAATCAGGTCATCGGGGAGGAAGATGATTATGTGTATCACTATCTGGCCCAGGCAATCGGCACTTTAAGCTGGAAGAAATTCGGAGTGGTGGCAGATGCCAGTACGGCAATTGGAATCACCCGGTATTTGGCCAATGATTACAGTTTTACACCGGTTCTGGTGGTGATTTCCGAGCCCATATTCAGGAAGGAAGACAAGGAACGGATTATATCCGAGCTTACCAATTTGGAATATGCAAAACCGCCGAAGGTAGTATTCAGTGCAGATCAGTATGAGATTAACAAAACACTTATGGAAGAGGAAGATTTGACACTCATCATCGGCAGCAGCAATGAGGAAGAGATCAGCTCGTTAAAAGAGGTACAGTTTATCGCAGCCGCTTTTCCCATCAAAGACCGGCTGATATTTAACAGAGCCTATGCCGGATACAGAGGAAGCCTGACATTAATAGAAGATTTATACGACAATTTATAGGGAAAGAAAGAGAGGTCACAACAATGGGAGAGATCAGACAGATTGCCATATATGGGAAAGGAGGAATCGGAAAGTCCACCACCACACAGAATCTGACAGCAGGACTGGTGGAAAAAGGGAAAAAAGTAATGGTTGTGGGATGCGATCCGAAAGCCGATTCCACAAGGCTTTTATTAGGAGGATTGGCACAGAAAACCGTTCTTGATACATTGCGGGAAGAAGGCGACGGGGTGGAACTTGACCGTATTTTAAAAGAGGGATACGGAGGAACCCGTTGTGTGGAATCCGGCGGCCCGGAACCTGGAGTAGGCTGTGCCGGCAGGGGAATTATTACCTCCATTGGACTCCTTGAAAATCTGGGCGCATATACAGAGGATCTGGATTACGTGTTCTATGACGTACTTGGCGATGTTGTCTGCGGTGGGTTTGCCATGCCCATAAGAGAAGGAAAAGCAAAAGAAATATACATTGTAGCAAGCGGGGAGATGATGGCGCTGTATGCGGCAAATAACATTGCAAAAGGCGTCAAACGATATGCGAAATCAGGCGGAGTAAGACTGGGCGGAATCATCTGCAACAGCAGGAATGTGGACCGGGAACTGGATCTGCTTCGTGCCTTTTCAAAAGAACTGGGAACCAAACTCCTTTATTTTGTACCCAGAGACAATATCGTACAGCATGCGGAGATCAACCGTAAGACTGTGATCGAATATAGGCCGGATTCCAGCCAGGCAACAGAGTACCGCAATCTGGCTCAGGCAGTGATTGACAACAAG
This sequence comes from Clostridium sp. HBUAS56010, assembly GCF_007115105.1. Lineage (GTDB taxonomy): Bacteria > Bacillota > Clostridia > Lachnospirales > Lachnospiraceae > Lacrimispora. Next base: position 818,132 of record NZ_SULJ01000001.1, on the reverse strand, counting down.
GATTTTGCCATTCCCACGCCCATGGAACAGGATAGACTGGAAGAGATTCTTCTGGAGTTTGGACTTATGAATATCAATGATGATTATAAGATTTAATCAACTGGATACCAGTTTAAGGAGGAATGCAGATGGCAGGAATACATCAATCAATTACCGAATTAATCGGTAAGACACCCTTGCTTGCGCTTGAAAACTATGGAAAGAAGCATGGTCTGGAAGCGAGAATTATAGCAAAGCTGGAATATTTTAATCCCAATCAAAGCGTAAAAGACCGGATTGCCAGTGCAATGATTGAAGACGCAGAAAAAAAAGGACTGTTAAAGCCCGGGTATACCATTGTGGAAACCACCAGCGGAAATACGGGAATAGGTCTTGCAGCGATTGCCGCAACAAAGGGATATCCGTTTCGGGTATATATTCAGGAGAATGTCAGCGAAGAACGTTTTAAAAATATCCGGGCGTTTGGAGGAGAAGTTATAAAGCTGCCCCAGGTGCCGGAGGTGAAAAAAGTACTCGATGAAACGGGAGGAGATTTTGTGGCAGCCATAAAAGCGCTGGAGAAGCATGTTTTGTCAAAAGAAGAGAACATCTTCTTTGTGAACCAGATTGAAAACGCCTCAAATCCTGCGATTCATGAGAGGACCACCGGACCGGAAATTTGGGAAGATACGGAAGGGACTGTGGATATCCTGGTTGCCTGTGTAGGAACCGGAGGAACCGTATCGGGAGCCGGAAAGTATTTAAAGAGTAAAAATGAAAATATAAAGATCGTGGCCATACAGCCGGGACCGGGCTCTCTGCCTAATGAGACAGATCCCCTTCCGCCGGATATCACAGGTGTTCATCCCTTTGAAGGAGTGCCCATTGAACGGATTCCGCTTACCATGGATTTGGGTATATACGATGAAAAAATCGAGGTAGAAACCAGTCAGGCATATGAAGCGGCAAGAGAAGTTGCAAAATCAGATGGAATCCTTGTAGGAACTTCTTCCGGAGCGGCCATTTATGCGGCAGGCCAGATTGCAAAGAGACCGGAGAATAAAGGAAAGAACATTGTGGTTGTGCTGGCGGATACCGGCCTTCGGTACTTATCAACAAAACTGTTTGAAGAAGCTTAAAGGAGATTTGGAGGTTAAAAATGGGGATTAATTTATCAAGTTCTAATCTGGCAACCAGAGAGAATCGTCTTGGTTCCATAACTGGATATGTAGGAGATTTGCACGATCTTGCAAGCCAGAGCAAATGCGGAACCTTAAAGGGCTGCGGACGGTGTTTTTCCCAGTCCAGCACCTGTCTTTCCGGCTGTGCCTTAAGCCAGCTGGGAGGCATACGGGATGTGGCAGTCATCCATCACGGACCCTCCGGTTGTTCTGCCACTGCCAGCTCTCAGTACATCGTTACCAATCAGGTCGCTGCCAAACGAGGTGTTGTGAACAAATCGGTCTATATCGGTACGGATATGAATGAGAACGATACCATCTTTGGTTCCACAGATGCACTGACCGATATTATTTTGGAGGTGAACAGACGATATCACCCAAAGACCATCTTTGTCAGCAGCTCCTGTGCCACCGGAATCATTGGTGAAGACATTGACAGTGTGGTGGATGAGGTGAAGGACCAGATCGACGTACCGGTCATTCCGGTTCACTGCGAAGGGTTTAAATCCCGGATATGGGCCACTGGCTTTGATATTTCCGACCACGCCGTGCTCAGCGGAATCGTAAAGCCGCCAAAGGAGAAGAGGAATACCATTAATTTTAAGAATTTCTATGAAAGCGCCAGAAGTGAAATCATAGAGATCTTTAAAAACTTTGACTTAGATCCTATTTTTCTCTATGCAAACGCCACCATAGAGGAACTGGAACATTTATCAGAATCCGTTGCAACTACCTGTATCTGCGGAACCTTGGGAAACTACCTTGGCAATGGCTTGGAAGAAACCTATGGAGTGCCTTATATCCGAACCATAAACCCTCTTGGAATCACCGGTTTTGAGACCTGGCTTCGGGAAATCGGAAGAGTGGCAGGAAAGTGCTCTCAGGTGGAACGCTATATCGAGGAACAGAGAAAGATCTACATACCGCAGATCGAAGAAGTAAAGAAGGAATTGAAAGGGTTAAAAGCAGTTCTTGGCATGGGACCTGGCTACACCTTTGAGGTGACCAGAGTCTTAGATGAACTGGGCATTGAAGTGGTTTGGGCGCTTGCCTGGCATTACGATAAGAAATATGAAAATGGAGAAGTTCCCCCAGCCATGAGTTACCTCCTTGACAATGACATTAACTTTGAAGCCAGCGTGGCAGATCAGCAGAATTTTGAGGTAATGAATATTTTAAATAAATACCAGCCCGATTTATATCTTTCCAGACACCCAGGCTCTACGGTATGGGCAATTAAACAGGGAATACCAGCCGTTTATGTAGCCGATGAATATATGATATTCGGCTATAAGCACACCCTTGAATTCGCTCATACAGTCCTGGATACGGTACGCAACCGGAGCTTTGAACAGAATCTGGCAAAAAGAGTGAAGCTTCCCTATACCGACTGGTGGTATAAGCAGGAGGTAGGAAGTTTCTTAGAGGAGGCGATCAGTTAATGGCAAAAATATTAGACAAACAAAGATACAAATGTGCAATGAGTGCCATGCAGACCGTTCAGGCAATCGACCGTGCCATTCCGGTGCTGCATTCCGGCCCGGGATGTGCCCAAAAGCTTTCCAATTCCTCTGGAAGTTCCGGCTATTTTTCTCCCAATATTTATCCCTGTACCAGCATTAATGAAAGGGATGTGGTATTTGGCGGGGTGAAAAAGCTGGAATCCACCATCAGGCATTCTTTGGATGTAATTGATGCGGATTTATATGTGGTTTTGACCGGGTGCATACCTGAAATCGTGGGAGATAATACGGAGGAAGTGGTAGATGGCTTTAAGGATGCAAGAAAGCCGGTAATCTATGCCTCCACGGCAGGCTTTAAGGGAAATAACTACAAAGGGCATGAACAGGTGGTAGACGCAATCATAGATCAGCTGCTGGAAAAATCAGATATCCGTGTAAAAAATCTGGTGAACATCTGGGCAGATGTGCCTTATCAGGATGAGTTCTGGCATGGAAATTTTAAGGAGCTTGAAAAGCTGATTGAAAAACTGGGACTGATTCCAAACATTATTTTTGGGTATAACCGGGGGATTGCCAATGTGAAAAAGATTCCGGCAGCTGAATTTAATCTTTTGATCTCTCCCTGGGTAGGGCTTGGCAATATGAAGAAAATGGAACAGAAGCTGAAAATCCCCTACCTTCATTACCCCACACTGCCCATTGGTGCATTTGAAACCAGTAAATTCCTTCGCACAGTGGGAGAATATGCTGGAGTGCCAAAAGAAAAGGTGGAAAAAATCATTACAGAGGAAGAGGCTTATTACTACTATTACATAGAGCGTTATGCAGATCTGTTTTTGGAAACCCGGGTTATGTCAAAGCAGTTTACCGTAGTATCGGATGCGCATTATGCCCTTGGAATTACCAAATTCCTGGTCAATGATCTGGGACTTTTTCCGGCAAAGCAGTTTATTGTGGACGATACGCCGAGAGAACACCGGGAAGCCATCCGTTCTTACTTTAAAGATCTGAATTTTGGAATTGAGGCAGAAGTCAGTTTTGAAACCGATGGATACAAGATTCATAATGAGATCAAGGATCACGACTATCATGGATACCCTCTGATCCTTGGAGGGTACTGGGAAAAGGAAGTGGCAAAGCAGACCGACGGCCATTTTTTAAATGTTTCCTGGCCGGTCAATGAGCGTTTGATCATGAACAGTTACTATGCAGGTTATGACGGAGGGTTAAAGCTGATCGAAGATATTTACTCCGTTGCGAAAACAAGGTTCAATTAAGAAATCTGTTTCATGGAGGGAATACCATGTCATATAAAATAGCAGTTGCATCTTCGGACCAGAGAACGATTGATTTAAATTTTGGGGCAGCATCGGAATTTTTGATCTATGAGGTCTGGGAAAATGGAGAATTTGGACTGATAGAGAGAAGGGAAATTTCTGAAACACTGCAAGAGGGAGAACGTTCCTCCTGTGGAGATAAAGGGGAATGCAAAGGAGGCGGCTGTCACGGCAGCGGCCCTCATAACCCCAGAGTGGACTTAATATCCGACTGCAGGTGCCTGCTTTGCAAAAAGACCGGAAATCCCATACAAAAGCAGCTGGACCGGAAAGCAATCAGCTCTTTTGATGTGGATGGGGAGATTGAGGAAGCTATACATAAAATCGTGTTATATTTTTACCGGGTGGATCATCATCATTCACTTAGGGGAATCGCCAATGGATCGGTGATATAAAGGATGAGGAGAAAAAACATGAAAAAAGGGATCAGGCGACTGGTTTTAGCCGCATTATTGGCGGCTTATGGGGGAATTATTTTAACCGGATGCGGGAAAAAAGAGGCAGCGGCAGGAAGCGGAGCAACAAAGGTGGTGGTTGGAACTGGAAATGCGTATGAGCCTTATTGCTATCTGGATGACAAAGGAAACCTTGCCGGGTATGAGTATGAAGTATTAAAGGCAGTGGATGAACTGCTTCCGGAATATGAATTTGAATTCAAGACCTCTGATTTTGCCAATGTACTCATTTCACTTGACGCAGGGAAAATCGATATCGGAGCCCATCAATATGAATGGAACAAGGAGCGGGACGAAAAATACCTGTTTGGAAAAGAACCCTATACCACGTATATCACCTACCTTACGGTTGCTGGGGACAGAGATGATATAAAGACACTTGATGATCTGAAAGGAAAAAAGGTAAAAAGTTCCTCCGGGTCCAATTCCGTTTATATTCTGGAAAACTATAATAAGGAGCATGCGGATAATCCCATCAAAATTGATTATGTGAATAATTCCACCGATGAAGAAACGGTAACCGGCCTTTTAAACGGAGTATGGGACGCCACCATTATGACCTCCCGGGATACCCAAAAGCTGAATAAGAATTATGGAAACGGAAAAGAAGCCATTAAAATAGCCGGTGAACCAATTCAGACCTCCTCCACCTACTTTGTATTTGCAAAAGACAATACCAAATTACAGGAGGCTGTGGATGGAGCCTTAAAACAGCTGAAGGAAAATGGAAAACTGGCACAGATTTCAGTGGATGTCATCGGCGGTGATTATACAGAAAGTGAGTAATTCATATGGAGAAGCTGTTTGTCTGGGATCGGTTTTTTGAAAACATTCCGAAAATTCTTCCGTATCTATGCGTCACCTTTTCCATTGTGATCTACGCAACCATTTTTGGAGTACTTCTTGGGATTTTAATCGTACTGGTTCAGATAAAGAAAATACCGGTATTGTATCCGCTTGTTAAAGTCTATGTATCCTTTATGAGAGGAACTCCCATGCTGGTTCAGCTGATGCTGGTGTATTATGGAATTCCCGCTCTTTTGGATCCGGTTTTTGGAACCAATTTAAACAGGGAATGGAGTGCTGTTAGTTTTGCGTATGTGACCTTTTTGCTCAACCAGGGTGCATTTCTCTCCGCCATCTTCTACAGTGCCATCACCTCCATTCCCTATGGGCAGACGGAGGCAGGCTTAAGTGCCGGGCTGACGGAATTCCAGACATTTCGAAGAATCATTCTTCCTCAGATGGTCAAGACCGCCATGCCGCCTTTTGGATCGGATCTGGTTGGTTTATTTCAAAACTCCTCTCTTGTTTTTCTTATCGGGGTTACAGATATCATGGGGAGAGCTAAAACCATCGGAACTGCCACAAAACATGTTCTGGAAGCCTACGTGTTTGTGGTCATCATCTATGTAATCATCAGTCTGGCAGTCCGGCTTTTGTTCTATCGGCTAAATAGCAAAATGAATTATGGAAAAGAGGAAATGGGATGAATTTTAACCTGGCTCATTTTAATGAAAGTCTTATATATGGACTTAAATATCTGCCCAATACGGTGAGACTTGTTTTTATTCCATTGGCATTTGGGCTGATTCTGGGAACGATGATTGCCTTGGTGCGTGTGTATAAGGTACCTGTGATCTGCAAGCTTCTGGCCGTGTTTGTTACCGTTTATCAGGGAGTCCCAATTGTGGTCGCCCTTATGATTTACAATCTGGTCTTTATGCTTAAATTCAACGATCTGGCAAGCCTGCTCCATCTAAAGAAAAGCATTTCAGATGTGGATAATATCTGGGTGGGCATCTTTGCTTTGAGCCTGATGGCAGTCTGTTCCATATCAGAAGCGGTCCGGGGAGCGTTACTTTCTATTGATAATGGCCAGAACGAGGCGGGATATTCCGTAGGGCTGACAAAGATCCAGACCATAAAAAGAATCATTCTTCCTCAGATGGTTCCGGTGGCCATTCCCATGCTGATCAACAATGTGGTAGGTCTGATCAAAGGGTCTTCTGTGGTTATGGCCATCGGCATTGTGGAAATTGTAGCAGGTGCCACCATTCCCAGTTCCAGAACCTATTCCTTTTTTGAGGGGTATGTGGCAGCAGCGATTATATACTGGGTATTTACCATAGTGATTGAATACCTGGCCCAGAGATTAAGGCAGTATACCGGAAAATTCAGGAGGAATCTGTATGATTGAAGTTAAAAATATCAAAAAGGATTTTGGCAGACATCAGGTGTTAAAAGATGTTTCGGTCAAAGTGGAGGACGGTCAGGTTGTGGTCATCTTAGGGCCCAGCGGTTCCGGGAAAACCACCCTGCTTCGCTGCATCAATTTTCTTGAGAATGCGGACAGCGGCAGACTTACCATTGGAGAGTCCCAGGTGGATCTAAAGAAAGCCTCCAAAAAGGAAATTCTGGGTATCAGGAGAAAAACAGCCTTTGTATTTCAGAATTATAATCTCTTCGCCAATAAAACAGCCATAGAAAATGTCATGGAGGGACTGGTAACAGCTAGGCATGTACCAAAAGCGGAAGCAAGAAAACGGGGAGAAGAGGCATTAAACTGGGTCGGGTTATCGGACCGGTATGATTATTACCCCTGTCAGCTATCCGGCGGACAGCAGCAGAGGGTGGGAATCGCCAGGGCCTTTGTATTAAATCCGGAAGTCATATTGTTTGACGAACCAACCTCCGCACTGGATCCCGAACTGGTGGGGGAGACGCTTGAAATCATAAAAAAAGTAGCAGGAAAAGGAATCACCATGATCGTAGTGACTCATGAGATGTCCTTTGCCCAGGATGTGGCGGATAAAGTCATTTTTATGGATGGCGGCGTTGTGGTAGAGGAAGGAAAACCGAAAGACATTTTTTCCAATCCCAAAGAAGAACGTACCAGACAGTTTTTATCCAGAATCATATCTCTGGAACCCAGTTATTCCATTTAGACCTGTTACCCGCACCAATATTTTTTAATCAGTTCCATAAAACACTGGGTAGGTCTTGAAATATAATGCCCTTTATGGTATGCAATGGTTATTTCCCAATGTGGATTTTCTGGAAGACGGAAATAAGCCACATCCTGCTGCTCCAAAGCATAGGATTCAGGAATCAGAGTACAGCCAATGTTGGTTTTTACCATTGTATATAAGGTACGGTTGCTGGCTGTCTCAAATAAGATCTTAGGAGTAAATCCGGCTTTCCGAAACAATGGGTCAATGATGGTACGCATGGTGGAATTTTTCCACATCAAAACAAAACTCTCGTTTTTAAGCAAAGACAGGTCCATGGTGGCATAAGGTTCGTATGGAGGGTTTGCATACCTGGCAAGAGGATGCACCCTTGGAATTCCAAGGAGTATGGTTTCATCTTTCACATGAATAAATTCAATGTTTGGTACTTTATCTGTTTCTGTCAAAGTGGAAAAGCCCAGATCCAGATAATCTTTTGTAAGCATGGACAGTTGTTTTTTTACAGGAATTTCAGTCGGTTCAATCACAATACCTGGGAAGGCTTTATGAAAAGCAGAGTAAATATGTATCAGCATGGTGGTGCCTCGTTCTGGTGTCAGACCGATGCGCAGAGTTCCCTGGTTATTGCCTGCAATGTCATAAATCTTATCGTAGGCTTCTTTCTTCTGCTGTATGATTTTTCTCCCGCATTCAACATATATTTTTCCAGCCTCTGTTAGCCGCATGTCATATTTACTGCGGTGAAACAGAGGCTGTCCCAGTTCCTTTTCCAGTTTTAAAAGCTGCTGGTTTAAACCGGATTGGGAAATGTAAAGCTGTTCGGCAGCCCGTGTGATGCTGCGCTCATCTGCTATTTTCACAATATATTCTATTTGACGTAAATCCATCTAAAAATCCCCCTTCTCTTATACTAAGTTTTTCTTAGTCATATAAGAATCATAAGTAATTAGACTTATTTATATATATTTTGTACAATAAAAGCGTTAGAAAATCAAGTGTTATATTGAAAATAACTAAGGAAAATAAGACGTATGGAGGGAATCAGATGTCAGTGATTACGAAAATGGAAGTTTATCCGGTCGCAGGAAAAGACTGCATGGAATTAAATTTAAGCGGGGCTCATGCCCCCTACTTTACCAGAAATGTAGTTGTTTTACATGCGGATGACGGAAATACGGGAGTAGGAGAGGTTCCAGGAGGAGAAAAGATAACCAACACTCTTTATGAGTGTATTCCCATGGTAGAAGGCACCCGGGTTGCGGAATATAAGAATACCCTGTTAAAGATTAAACATGTGTTAGAATCAAAGGGAGATACCGATGTCCGTGGCAATCAGACCTTTGATCAGCGGACTGGAGTTCATGTATTAACAGCAATTGAAGCACCATGTCTGGATTTGCTTGGGAAGAATTTAAATGTTCCGGTCTGCAGTCTGCTGGGAGAGGGAAAGCAGCGGGATCGGGTGCGGATGCTGGGATATCTGTTCTTTGTGGGAGATCCAGACAAAACCGATCTTCCTTATGAACGGGAGAAGGATTCAAAGTGTGAATGGTACCGGTTACGGCATGAAGAAGCGTTGTCAGCAGATAAGATTGTGGCAATGGCAAAGGCAGTTCATGAAAAGTACGGATTTCTTGATTTTAAATTAAAGGGTGGAGTATTGGAAGGAAATGAGGAAATGGAAGTGGTCCGGGAACTGAAAAAAGCCTTTCCCGATGCCCGCATTGACTTAGATCCCAATGGAGGCTGGACTCTTTTACAGGCAGTTGAGTATGTAAAGGGAATGGAAGGAATTCTGACCTACTGCGAAGATCCCTGCGGCAGGGAAGGGGTTTATTCGGGAAGAGAGATTATGAGTGAATTCCGCAGAAGAACTGGTTTTCCTACTGCCACCAATATGATTGCCACAGACTGGAGAGAAGTGGGGCATGCGCTGGAGTCTCAGGCAGTGGATATTATCTTGGCTGATCCTCATTTCTGGACCATGAACGGATCTGTAAGAGTCGCACAGATGTGTCATGATTTTGGATATACCTGGGGGTCCCATTCCAATAATCACTTTGACATTTCTCTTGCCATGTTTACGCAGGTTGGTGCAGCCGCGCCTGGAAATTATAATGCTTTGGATACCCACTGGATCTGGCAGGAGGGACTGGAACGGCTGACCAAAGAACCTTTGGTCATTAAAGATGGCTGTATAGAGGTGCCGAGAAAACCGGGACTTGGAATTGAGGTGGATATGGACCAGGTTTTAAAAGCCAATGAACGGTATAAAAAGCATTGTCTGGGGGGAAGAGATGATTCCGTGGGAATGCAGTATCTGATCCCAGGCTGGAAATTTGAATCAAAAAGGCCATGTATGATTCGTTAATGGGGTAGAAACAAAGAATCAAGGAGGAGGGTTATTATGAATTTTACTGCGATTGTTGGCTTTTTAACCATGATTTTAATTACAACACTGCTGTTAAAGAAAAAGGTCAGTCCAATTTTTGCATTTACCATCATACCAATAGCAGCAGCATTTCTTATTGGTGCCAGCGTGGAAGAGGTAAGCCAGTATGTGGAGGTAGGGCTAGATAAGACGAAGGGGCTTTTGCTGATTGTATTCTTTTCCCTTCCATATTTTTCTGTGGTATCAGATGCGGGTATGTTTAACCGGATTGTAGAAATTCTGTTAAAGCATACAAAACTCAGTGTGGTCACCATATGTGTTATTACCGTATTTGTATCTCTTATTGCAGAAATAGATGGGAGTGTTACGGCAACTTATCTGATTACCATACCAATGATGCTTCCGCTTTATAAAAAATTAAAAGTGGATCCTAAATTACTCATGTTTCTGTGTTCCGCCTCCATGTGTGCCTTGTTTGTAACACCATGGAATCCTAGAAACCTGCGGGCATCTACTTTACTTGCTGGAATTGATAATCCCAATAATTATATATTTGCAAAGATGCTTCCGCTGATGATTATTTACATAATATTATGTATTGGCGCTGCTGTTATCATGGCGAAGATACAGGTGAAAAAAGGTGCATTAGCAAGTATTGCCGGAGAAAAAAAAGATACAGAAATGGAATATACGGAACTGGCAAGACCAAAGCTGTTTCTTTTTAATCTGCTTTTAACACTTGGAATTATTCTTGCACTTGCTTTTGCACCATGTGAAAATTATTTTGTATTTGCCATTGGTCTTGTAATTGCCCTTGCAGTAAATTATCCGGATTTAAAACAACAGGGAGAACTGCTTAAATCCTACGGAAAGCAGATGTACCCTGTAGCGTGTGCGGTATTTCTTTCTGGTGTTGTTGTAGGCGTTCTGTCAGAAAGCGGAATGATGGATGCCATGGTAAGCTTTCTGGTTAGTGTTATTCCATCTGCTCTTGGACCTTGGATGTATCTGATTATTGCAGTGCTCAGTATGCCGATGATGTTAATTTTTACCAATGATATCTGGCAGTATGCTTTTATTCCGATAGTAGCAGGTATCAGTGCAAATTATGGAATTCCCAATGATGTGGTGGTACTCACCTTATTAATGAACATGGGTGCTATGGTATCACCAGTGGCACAGCCCCAGCTTTATCTGGCATGTGATCTGGCAGATGAAAAACTGGCAGATTATGTGAAGTTTTCTTTTAAGCCTTTATGGATTTTAAATATTCTATGGATTGCTGCAGGTCTTATTCTTGGCGTATTCCGATAAAAGAAAACAGCCATTCCAAAATAAAGGAATGGCTGTTTCTCTATTGTTTTGCAACAAGTTCGTCAAGGGAGTGGAACTGATACCCCATTTCTTCCCATTTAGTTAACAGTTCGTCAAGAATCTGGGCATTGGTGGTGGAAGTGCTATGTAATAATACGATGGCTCCCGGATGGATTCTGCCTAATAGTTTTTTAAATGCTTCTTCTTTGGAAGGCTGTTTATCCTGGTACCAGTCCACATAGGCAAGACTCCAGAAAAACGTCTTATATCCCATGTCTTTTGCCATCTGCAAATTGCTTTCGCTGTATTTTCCCTGAGGTGGGCGGTAATATTTCTTCATGGGCTGTCCGGTAGTCTGTTCATAAAGAGTTTCCAAATCCTTTAATTCCTTTTCAAATGCTTCCTTTGAGCCCATTTTAGACATATCCGGATGATGGAAGGTGTGATTTCCAACGGTGTGTCCTTCCGCCGCCATACGTTTCACCAGATCCGGTGCAGTCTCAATGTAATTGCCTACCACAAAAAAAGTTGCAGGTGCATTGTGTTTTTTCAGTGCATCTAAGATTGCAGGTGTATTGCCGTTTTCAAATCCGGCGTCAAAGGTCAGGTACAGAACTTTATCAGGGGTTTTCTGGGCATAATAAGAGTCGAACTGTTTCAGGTAATCCATAGTGGCATTGGCAACGGGAGGCTGGCCTTCCTGCTGGAAACTCAGTCCCCAGTTTCCATCGGCTGCTGTTGTCACTGCTTTGTTATGACTATCTGTAAACATGGCACCTAACCGTCCAGCAAGAAATGCGCAGAGGAAGAGGAGAAAAATTTTTGCAGCCCGTTTCCCTGATTCGGGAGGAACGTGAATTCCCCGGATCTTTTCTGCTATTTTTCCGTTGGGGAAAAATTTCATAGTTATTAAGCTCCGTTATGTATGTTTGTTTTAATATATGAATGTTTAGCCTGTCCTTATTCGGTCCGATTGTAAAAGGGCAAAAAAAGGGCTTGCCAGGAGAAATTAATCCGTCCATGGCAAACCTGTAATGATTACTCGCTGATAATGGTTCCTGCTTTTCCCTCCAGGCTCTGCCTTGCTTTTTCCATGGAGGTGATAATTGCTTTTCTGTTTCTTCCGTGTTCAATAAAATCCACAGAAGCTTCGATCTTTGGAAGCATGGAAGAGGATTCAAACTGTCCGTCCTGGATATAAGCGCCTGCCTCTTTTATATTCATGTGGGCAATGGGCTTCTCCTCCGGTTTTCCATAATTTAATTCTACGTTGTCAACACTGGTTAAGATCATGAGCACATCTGCATCAATTTCTTTTGCCAGAAGTCCTGCAGCCCGGTCTTTTTCAATGACAGCGCTGGCGCCTTTGAGCACGTAGCCCTGTTCCATGACAGGAATTCCGCCGCCTCCGCAGGCAATAACGATCTGGTCCGCCTCCATAACTGCCTTGATAATATCAATCTCCACAATGGAAACTGGTTTTGGAGAAGCTACAATTCTTCGGAATCCCTTACCTGGCACTTCTTCTACATAATTGCCTTTTTCTTCTTCCTCTTTTGCCTCCTGGGCAGACATGAACCGTCCAATCGGCTTCATAGGAGTATAAAAAGCCTCGTCATAAGGGTTGACCATCATCTGGGTCAGGATTGTAGCAACCGATTTGTAGATTCCCCGTTTCATAAGCTCTGCCCGGATGCCGTTTTGAAGGTCATAACCAATATAGCCCTGGCTCATGGCAGAACATACGGACATGGGGGCAGAAGTGAACCCGTCATGCTGTTTTCCAAATTCATTCATAGCTGTATGGATCATGCCAACCTGGGGAGCGTTGCTGTGGGTGACGGCAACCTGCCATCCGGCTTCAATAAAGTCTGCAATCACTTTGGCAGTTGCGCTGACTGCTTCTTTCTGTTCAGGAAGATTTGTTCCTAAAGCGTTATGTCCCAAAGCCATAACAATACGTTTTTTTGCCATCTCAGTTCCTCTCAGTTCGATGTAGTTTTATCAGAAAATATAAGGATATTATAGTATCAGGCAGAGAAAAAAGCAACAGGTTTTCCTTCTTAGAAAAATATAAGAAAAAATACCCGCTATTATTTGGAAAGAATTAAAAAAATAGTTGTGGATATCTTAACAGCAGGTGGTATAATGTTTAGGAAGAAGCCAAAGGAAAGGACATGATACCATGACAGGATTGATCCGGAATCTGATTGTTCCCGTGTTTTTATATTCTGGAGTGACCAGTTTTTTGTTTCTGGTTTTTCCGCTTGATATTTTGGGTGCAACCGCTTTATCCGGCGGAATCTGCCTCCCTTTTTTCTATATTATTTACAGGGCAGATCAGAGAAAACGGGGAATTCAACCAGCAATCAGTTTTAAGCTTCAAGGTTGTTTTTTTACGATTCTCATTCTGGGAGCAGCTCTTTGCATATTAGGAAATGAGATTGTGGGAAGTCTTTTTCAGATTCCAAAATCCCAGGCTTATGAGAAGGTAAAGCAGGCTCTTTATCAGCCTCCTGTTTTTGTGCAGGTTATGGCTTCCGGCTTTTTAATTCCAGTCATAGAAGAGCTGATTTTTCGTGGAATGTACTTTGCTTCTCTCAGAGACAGGCTGCCTTTGTGGCTTGCTGCTGTTTTGTCTGCAGGACTGTTTGCTCTTTATCATGGCAACCTTCCTCAGGGAGTATACGCATTTTTAATTGGAGTGGCGGCGGCCTGGCTTTATGAAACCGGAAAGACCCTTCTGGCTCCCTGCCTTCTCCATATATCAGCCAATTTACTGTCACTTTTTGTGACCCATACAACTTATGGGGCTGTTTTGTCTGGGATAGAAAATAAAGGAATTAAAGTGATCTATTCTCTTTTTCTCCTTATGCTGTCTGCAGGATGTGTAATCCGGATTTATAAGAAAAACAATAAAAAGGAGGATATGGTGTGAAACTCTTATCTGTAGCGATTCCCTGCTATAATTCTGAAGCTTATATGAGGCACTGTATTGACTCGCTTCTTCCAGGAGGAGATGAGGTGGAGATTCTCATTGTAGATGACGGCTCCACAAAAGATGGGACTGCAAAGATTGCAGATGAATATGAAACCAGATATCCAGGCATCTGCCGTGCCATTCATCAGGAGAACGGAGGGCATGGAGCTGCCGTTAACGCAGGATTAAAACATGCCACAGGAATCTATTTTAAAGTGGTAGACAGCGATGACTGGGTGGATCTGTCTGCATATAGGAAGATATTAGATACTTTACGAGGGTTTGTATATGGAGAAAAAACTCTGGACATGCTTGTCAGCAACTTCGTATATGAAAAACAGGGGGCAAAGAGAAAGAAGATTATGCACTACCGCAGTGCACTTCCTAAAAACGAACTGTTTGACTGGGATGATGTGAAAGTTTTCATGCTCGGACAGTACATTCTGATGCACTCTGTAATTTACCGGACCGAACTTTTAAAGCAGTGCGGACTGGAATTGCCGAGGCATACATTTTATGTGGACAACATCTTTGTCTACCAGCCCCTGCCTCATGTAAAGACCATGTATTACCTGGATGTAAACTTCTACCGGTATTTTATCGGAAGAGAAGACCAGTCGGTCAATGAGAATATAATGATAGGAAGAATTGACCAGCAGATCCGTGTAACAACACTCATGCTTGGCTATTATGATGTAACCAGAATCAGGCAGAGAAAGCTGCGCCATTATATGGTAAGATATTTAGAGATTATGATGACCATCTCCTCAATTCTTGCAATTAAATCAGGAACTGATGAGAACATGGAGAAGAAAAAAGAATTATGGCAGCATCTGCGTAAGCAGAATCTGAAACTGTATCTGCGGCTCCGATGGGGATTCTTAGGTCAGGGAGTGAATCTTCCAGGCAAAAGCGGAAGGCAGTTCCCCATTGCCATTTATAAAATGACCCAGAAGTTTTTTGGATTTAATTAATAAACCCCCGGCTGTTTGCCGGGGGTTTTGCTTAACCAATTGCTTTTTGGGAGACTTCGTTTCTGCCTGGTTCAAGGCTTTCTCCATATACAAAGTGATACATAATATAAGCCATTAATATGGAGCCTAATCCGTCAAATGCAGAATGCTGTTTTAAGAAAACAGTTGCAAGACAGATGGAAACCATAATGATAAGAGAGCCATATTTAATAATTGGTAATTTACTCAGCTTCCTGTTCTTTATTACTGCCAGGTGTACACAGATCGCATTATACACATGAATGCTTGGAAAGACGTTGGTACAGGTATCGGCAGAGTAAAGCATGGAAACCATCTTTGAAAACACGTTCTTTTCAGGATCAACAACAGGACGGAAATCAGTCCCATTGGGAAATACGCTGCAGATTAACAGGCTGATGGTCATTCCCGTAAAAAGCATGGTACAAATCCTGTAATAGTCCTTTTTATCGGCAAAGAAAAAGTATCCTACGGCACCAGCCACATAGATAAACCAGAAGAAATAAGGAATAATAAAGTATTCATTAAAAGGAATCAGGTCGTCAAGGGCAACGTGCATAATATGGTAATTATCAGTAACGTTTTTTTCCAGGTACATAAACCAGGGAAGATAGATAAAGGCATAGCCGAGCAGCCAGACATGCCCGTATTTTTTAATTAAGGTTTTCATATCCATCACCATTCTCCATTCTAATAGTCAGGATTTATTTGATCAACTTCCGAGGATTATATCATACTCATTTTAACTGTACAATAGTATTTCAGAAATGTTAATGTTTTATTCGGAGAAGCTTAATCTTTCTGTCAGTATCTGAGCAGGGGAAGGGGCATCTAATTATAATCTTTTTATAAAAAGGTTGATACTGACGCAATCTTTGTGTATAGTATATAAGCAGACTTTTGTGAGCAGAGAATGAATTCAGGAAGACATAACGGGGTAAAATTGCAGCCAGAAGCGAGATAACGCTTTCGTGGCCTGCGTGTTTGATAACGATAGAAAATCCAGTATTTTGGCTGTGTCAAAGGCGTGCTTTCGTCAGGTGTTTGTCCATGGCATTCTAAGATTCTGGTAGGAAGAAGGATACAATGGAACGAAAGAATGAAGATGGATTGACGGAGAAGGAGTTTCTCTCCCAGTACCGGCCCGGAGACTATGAACGTCCTTCTGTAACGGTTGATGTGCTGATCTTTGCGGTGAATCCAGAAGCAGAGGAAGAGGAGACTGAAGCAGAGGCAGAAGTTTTACTCATCCGGAGAAAGAATCACCCTTATATTGGGCAATGGGCAATTCCAGGCGGATTTGCGGATATGGATGAATCCCTGGAGCAGGCGGCAGCAAGAGAGCTTTATGAAGAGACCGGATTAGAAGATATCTGGCTGGAACAGCTCTATACTTATGGAGATGTTAAGCGTGACCCCAGAACAAGAGTGATCTCCGTATCCTATATTGCAGCGGTGCCAAAGGATGAGTTAAATCCTGTAGCAGCCGATGACGCACAGGAAGCGGCATGGTTTAAGGTTGTAAAAAAGAAACTTTCTGATCTGGAGAACGGATCTACTTACTCTCTTACTATTGAGAATGAAGAAGATCATATTTATATGACTTACCGGGTTACAGAGACTTATGAACGGCAGGGGCTGATGTGGAAGAAAGATGTTGAGATTGAACTGCTGCCAGCCATTGATATTATTGATCAGGAGAAGCTTGCCTTTGACCACGCAGATATTTTAAATCTGGCGATGGACAGGCTGGAGGAACTGGAAAAAGAATATAGAGAACAGATCTTTTGATGAAAGCGCATTATCCTGACGGGATGATGCGTTCTTTCATTATACGAATCCTATTTTTAATCACTTCCAGTTTTTTACAGCACTTTGTAAGAAAAACTTAAACGGAAAATAATGGATATCTGTGTTATACTGTTGAAAGAAAATATCGTTGTATTTAAAAGACACAGGAGATGAATAGAAATGATCAATCAATCACGCAGACTGTGGAGTCTGGTAATCAGTTTCACCTTACTCGCAGCCGTTCCTGCCTATGGAGAAGCAGCCGTTGTACAACCCTTTCCGACAGCTTCAAGTCAGACGGGAGATACAAGTAGCGGGGAGGTAACAGGACCTGGTGCAGCAATGTCTGGTCAGAAACCGGAAGCTTCTGTTAATTCCCAGACTCAGTCAGGTGCTGAGTCTGAAAATGTGGCTCAGCCAGTGATTCATTCAGAAGGAGCTATCCTTTTAGATGCTTCAACCGGAGCCGTTCTTTATGGAAAGAATGCAGAGACAAGATATTATCCCGCCAGTATAACAAAGCTGATGACAGCACTTCTGGTAGCGGAAAAGACCAATCCATCAGATACGGTTGTTTTTTCAAAGTCTGCAACCACCAATCTGGAGTCAGGGGCGGTCACTCTGGGACTTGTGGAAGGAGACAGGCTTACTGTGGAGCAGAGTCTTTATGGTCTCATGCTTAAGTCAGCCAACGAGGTGGCAAATGGGCTGGCAGAACATGTCTCCGGCAGTGTAGGAGGGTTCGCAGCACTGATGAATGCCCGTGCCAGAGAACTTGGTTGTACCAACACTAATTTTGTCAATCCCAATGGGCTTAATAATTCTGGTCATTATACGACTCCTCATGATATGGCTCTCATCGCCAGAGCAGCATTTAATAATGAGAAGGTAAGAAAGGTTGTCTCCACGTCAACTTACCAGATTCCAGCCACGAAAAATGCCGGGAAGAGAACCGTAACCATGGGACATAAGATGATTCAGGTTTCTGATTCCCGCTATTACCCGGGAGTAATCGGCGGTAAGACAGGCTACACATCATTGGCGGGCAATACCCTTGTTACCTGTGCAGAAAAGAATGGGGTGCGTCTGATTGCAGTGATTATGAAGAGTAAATCCACTCATTATGCCGATACCAGGGCTTTGTTTGACTATGGCTTTGCTCTTAAAGCAGAAGGAACTTCCATATCCCCTGCTTCTTCCGGCTGGATTAAGAATGGTACCAGGTGGAACTATAAAAAGCAGAATGGAACCAATGCGAGCCAGGAATGGCTGACCGTTGACGGAGTTGATTATTATATTGATTCCGATGGAACCATGGTCAATGGCTGGAGAGAATTTCCCGGCAATGTCTGGTACTATTTCCGTTCCAGCGGTGCCAAGGCACAAAATTACTGGGTAGAGACAAATAACAAGTGGTATTACTTAGGTTCCAATGGAGCAATGGTAAGGAATACCGTTACACCTGATGGATATCCGGTGAATTCTGATGGAGTCTGGACTCCATAAAAAAAGAGCCTTTATGGCTCTTTTTTTATGTCATTCTGCATCAGCTCATTCATCTTTCGTTGGCTCGTCCGGTTTTTCGTTCTGGGCGACTTCATCTGTTTTTTCGCAGATATCAGCCTTATATTCCATGATTTCCTCCACACTGCAATCAAGAATTCTGCAAAGCATATCAATGGTGTGAGTGGATACAAAATTATTCTTTTTAAGTCTGCCGATTTGCCCTGCACTAACTTTATAATACTTGATTAAATGATACTGACTGACATTTTTCTTTTTCATGGTTTCCCATAATCTGTCGTAAATAATCATGTGTGTCACCTCTAATCATTATTAAACCTTGTGTATCTGGTATTGCATATTATCCATAATTGGTATATATTATGAAAAAGGAGGAATTTACATATGAGAAGAAATCTATTTAATGCTATCTTTTATCTTGGATGTTTTTTAATCATTTGCTGTTCTGTTTACCGGCTTGCACTGACGATTCCCCCGGAGCCCAATGGACCGGGATATCGGGAATATGTGATCAGCACCATTGTTATGAGCGTTGGCATAGGGCTGCTTGTGGTTTTACCAAGTCTTGTAATTGAATATCTGGCTGGAGACTGGTTTTCTTAGGCTTGACGGAGACCGGCTCTTCATTGTATGATGAAAAGACAACAGGAAAATGGATAGAAGTTGAGGGGAATCAGATGATAGTTACTGCCGGAATTTTCTGTCTTTTCATTGCCGCAGGTTTGCTTCTGCGTTCAGAATATGAAAAAGAACAGCTTTCTATAGAAACGATTGCGTTAAAGAACCATAAGATCAGCAGGGAACGAAGGATTTTATTTCTTTCTGATCTTCATAACCATGAGTTTGGTAAGAACAACCAGAAACTGATTGATGCAGTGAACCAGATCAATCCGGATCTCATCATAGCAGGCGGTGATATGCTGGTCAGCAAAGGAATGGCAGATACTGCCGTTCCTTTTGACTTATTAAAACAATTAAAAGACAGATACCCGGTTATATGCGGCAATGGGAATCATGAAAACCGGATGCAGTGGGAGAGATCTGTCTATGGACAGCAGTATGAGCATTACAGAGACAGCTTAAGAGATCTGGGCATAATTGTTCTTGAGAATGATACCGTAAGGATAGGGGAGGATCTGGCTGTAACAGGCATTGATTTAGAGCCTGTTTTCTATAAAAAGTTTTCTCATGCAGAATTGACTGGACCAGAAATAGAGAAAAAGGTGGGAAAGGCAGCGAAGGAACAGTTTCAGGTACTTCTTTGTCATTCCCCCCTTTATTTTGGTGGCTGCAGGGATTGGGGAGCTGATTTAACCTTGTCTGGACATTTTCATGGAGGAACCATAAGAATTCCATTTTTAGGCGGAGTTATGACTCCCCAGTTTCAGTTTTTCAACCCTTACTGTGGAGGCTTTTTTAAAAAAGAAGATAAATATATGATAGTCAGCAGAGGTCTTGGAACCCATTCCATTAATGTGCGTCTCAACAACAAACCCCAACTGGTAGTTGTGGATTTAAAACCGAAATCATGATTTTGGGTCTGGCATATATTTACAGATGAGAAAGGATTTGTTATACTAGTCCATGGTGCGTTACATATGTTTTGGAGGAATTTATGGGAATCTCTTACAAATTGGATAATTTTGAGGGGCCGTTGGATCTGCTCCTGCATTTAATTGAAAAGAATAAAGTGAACATTTATGACATTCCCATTGTGATTATTACGGAACAGTATCTGGATTATGTCAACCATATGGAGACGGAGGATCTAAATATTGTCAGCGAGTTTCTTGTGATGGCGGCAACTCTGATTGACATTAAGGCACGCATGCTCCTTCCCAAAGAAGTCAACGAGGAAGGGGAAGAAGAGGACCCAAGAGCAGAGCTTGTGGCACGGCTTTTGGAATATAAATATTACAAATACATGTCCATGGAACTAAAAGACCGGGAAGTTACTGCGGACCGTCTTCTTTACAAAGAAGCTACCGTGCCGGCGGAAGTGGCAAAGTATGAGCCACCGGTGGATTTAGACAAGCTCCTCGACGGACTTACGCTTGCGAAATTACAGGAGATCTTCCGCGCGGTTACAAAGCGTAAATCAGACCGGGTGGATCCCATCAGAAGCCGTTTTGGCAATATCCGGAAGGAATCCGTAAGTTTAGAAGATAAAATAAAATCTGTCATGGACTACGCAAGAGTACACCGGAAGTTTTCCTTTCGTAAAATGCTTGAACGGCAGACTGACAAGGTTGAGGTTGTGGTAACATTTTTAGCGCTTCTGGAGCTTATGAAGATCGGAAAGATCTGTTTGACCCAGGAGCATTTGTTTGATGACATGTTCATTGAAACCCTTGAGCCGGAAGGGGAGGAAGACGATCTGGATCTTGTGGATATTATGGATGACGGAGAAGAATTCAGGGGAGAAACAGATGGATAAAGAAGAAAAGGTTCAGGAGGCGATTATAGAGGCAGTCCTCTTTACTATGGGGAACTCTGTGGAACTGAGCCGTCTGGCGGCAGCGATCGGTGAGGATGAGAATAAGGCAAGAGAAGCAGTTCTTCGTCTGAAAAAGCGCTATGATACCGGTAAGAGGGGAATGCAGATCATTGAGCTGGAGAACAGCTACCAGATGTGCACAAGGTCGGAATACTATGAGAATCTTATCCGGGTGGCGGCTGCACCCAAAAAGCAGGTGCTGTCCGATGTTATTTTGGAGACGCTTTCCATTATTGCCTACAAACAGCCGATTACAAAGCTTGAGATCGAAAAGATCCGCGGTGTGAAGTCTGATCATGCGGTGAATAAACTTGTGGAATATAATCTGGTATATGAAGTTGGACGCATGGATGCACCAGGGCGTCCTGCATTGTTTGCCACAACAGAAGAATTTTTAAGAAGATTTGGAATTGGTTCCACTCAGAATCTGCCTGTTGCAGATCCGGTGGTAGCAGCAGAGATCCGGATGGAAGTGGAAGAGGAACTATCCGAAAGCGGAGATTTTATCGAAGAAAAATAAATGAGTTTCAGGAGGATATAAGGTGACAAAAGCCATTAAAATAAAATATTTTACAGACAGCATAGAGCGTCTTTGCTATATCGGAGGAAAGTCGGACTGGGTTGACCTGCGGGCAGCCGAAGAAGTGGAGATGAAGGCAGGAGAGTTTAAACTCATTCCGCTGGGAATCGGGATGGAACTTCCGAACGGTTATGAGGCGCATGTTGTTCCAAGAAGCAGTACATTTAAAAATTACGGTATTATCCAGACTAACAGTATGGGAATTATTGATGAGTCTTATTGCGGGGATAATGACCAGTGGTTTTTCCCGGCTTATGCTCTTCGGGATACTGTAATCCGCCTTAATGACAGAATCTGCCAGTTCCGCATTATGGAGCATCAGCCTGTTATTGAATTTACACAGGTGGACAAGTTGTCTGATGAAGACAGAGGCGGTCATGGAAGTACAGGAAAACAATAGTATTCATAGCTTTTATAAAGTTGGAGATAATAGCATGCGAAGAAACAAGCGGTTACTGGCAGCAATTTTATTTGTGATTCTTTCCTTGCTGACTGCCTGTGGGAATGACAGCCGGTATACTTACCGGGAAGCAGGAATTACAGCCTTAAAAGAAGGAAAATATGAGGAAGCCATTGAAGCCTTTGACAAAGCCCTTTATACGAAAAAGGGTCTGGTTAAAAAGGTGGATATTGATATTTTAAAATACCGGGCAGAAGCAGAATATCTGTCCGGCAATTACCAGGAAGCAATTCAGGTTTATGATAAACTGATCAAAGCGGACGGGAAAAAGCCGGAATATTATAATCTGCGTGCCCTTTCCAAAGCGAAAACCGGAGATTTGGAAGGAGCGGAAAAGGATTATCACAAAAGCACGGAACTGGATAAAGACAATCATGCGCCCGGAAGGCTGGAAGCACTGCTGTTGATCGGAGCGTCTATGGAGGAAAACGGTTCTGCTGATGATGCCATGAAGCTTTATCAGGCGGCTCTTGACGGAGATGATACCAGTGCCCGTTTATTAAACCGGCTGGGACTGTGCAGTATGGCAAAAGAAGATTATGATTCGGCAGAGGGCTATTTTGACCAGGGACTTTTGGCAAAAGATAATCAGGAAGTGCCGGATTTACTGTTTAATAAGGCGGTTGCAAAAGAGTACAAGGGAGAATTTAAAGAGGCCCTTAAATTGATGCAGGAGTATATCTCCGTTCATGGTCCTGATGAGAAGGCGGAACGGGAGATCACATTTTTAAAGACGAGATAGGTTGGAAGAATCTATGGCAGAATTAATTGAATTAAAAGATGTAGAAGAACGGGTTATTTTGATTGCCGTCAGCACAGAAGATGAGAACGATACAAAAGCATCTCTTGATGAACTGGAGGAACTTGTAAAAACGGCAGGAGCGGTTGCCGTTGATAAGGTGATACAGAACAGAGAGCGGATTCACCCGGGAACTTATCTTGGAAAAGGCAAGATTCAGGAGATCAAAGAACGGATATGGGAACTGGGTGCCACAGGTGTGGTATGTGACGATGAATTATCTCCTGCCCAACTGCGGAACCTGGAGGGATCACTGGATATTAAGGTCATGGACAGAACCATGGTAATCCTTGACATATTCGCTTCCAGAGCCACTACAAGAGAAGGAAAGATTCAGGTGGAGCTGGCTCAGCTTAGATACCGTGCCGCCCGTCTGGTTGGCCTTCGCAGTTCCTTGTCCCGTCTGGGAGGGGGAATTGGTACCCGAGGACCTGGAGAGAAGAAACTGGAGATGGACCGCAGACTGATTCACGACCGGATTTCCATTTTAAAATCCGAACTGGAAGACGTAAAGCGGCACAGGGATGTGGCGAGACAGCAAAGGGATAAGAATCATGTTCCGGTTGCCGCCATCGTAGGCTATACCAATGCCGGAAAATCCACTCTCCTTAACCGCCTTACTGATGCAGGAATTCTTGCGGAAGACAAGCTGTTTGCCACCTTAGATCCTACTACCAGGAATCTGACCCTTCCGGGAGGCCAAAAGGTGCTTTTAACTGATACGGTTGGCTTTATCAGAAAACTGCCCCACCACCTGATCGAGGCATTTAAGAGCACACTGGAGGAAGCAAAGTATAGTGACGTAATCCTTCATGTGGTAGACGCTTCCAATTCCCAGAGGGAGATGCAGATGTATGTGGTCTATGAAACTCTCCGGGAACTTGAAGTTGCGGATAAGATTGTGGTTACTGTATTTAATAAAATAGATGCAGCAGACCAGGAAGTTACTCTCCGGGATGTGACATCTGATCATCAGGTGAAGATCTCTGCCAGGACCGGAGAAGGACTCGATGAACTTTTAAACCTTTTGGAGAGCATTTTAAGAAACCAGAAGATATATCTGGAAAAGACGTATTCCTATAAAGAAGCAGGAAAGATCCAGCTTATTCGAAAGTACGGTCAGTTATTAACAGAAGAATACAGAGAAGACGGCATATTCGTAAGTGCCTATGTTCCATCAGAATTGTTTGCTGGTCTTGCTGGCAGTGCCGATGAAATTGTCGACTGAATAAAGCACAATATGTAGAAAAGATGTTAAGAAAATTTCTACATATTGTGTTTTTTGTTTTGCTCTGTTATAATATCAATTGTGTTTAAAAGTAAAGTTATTAAGGGGTTCTCAGAGGAAAGGAGTTTGGTTTTGATGATCCAGGTGGTTAAAAGAGACGGGGAAATAGCGGAATTCAAACTGGTTAAGATCTCAGAAGCAATCAGAAAAGCGTTAAAGGCAACGAAAAAGGATTACAGTGATGAAATTCTTGAACTGCTGTCCCTCCGGGTGACTGCTGATTTTCAGAAGAAGATGGCAGAGGGACAGATAACAGTGGAGGATATTCAAGACAGCGTAGAACATGTATTGGAGCAGGCAGGATATACTGATGTGGCAAAGGCTTATATCTTATACCGGAAGCAGCGGGAGAAGATCCGCAATATGAAAAACACCATTTTAGACTATAAGGATGTGGTGAATAATTATGTGAAGGTAGAAGATTGGCGGGTGAAAGAAAATTCCACTGTCACCTATTCTGTGGGAGGACTGATTTTAAGCAATTCCGGAGCCGTTACAGCCAATTACTGGCTGTCAGAGATTTACGATCAGGAGATTGCAGATGCCCATCGAAGTGCAGATTTACATATTCATGATTTATCCATGCTGACCGGATATTGTGCAGGCTGGTCATTGAAACAGCTTCTTTTAGAAGGGTTGGGAGGAATCCCTGGCAAGATTACCTCTTCTCCAGCAAAGCATTTATCTGTTTTATGCAATCAGATGGTTAATTTTCTTGGAATCATGCAGAATGAATGGGCAGGAGCCCAGGCGTTTTCTTCCTTTGATACCTATCTTGCCCCTTTTGTAAAGGCCGACAACTTATCGTATGAAGAAGTGAAAAAGTGCATTGAGACTTTTATTTTTGGCGTGAATACTCCAAGCCGATGGGGCACTCAGGCTCCGTTTTCCAATATTACCCTGGACTGGACGGTTCCTTCCGATCTGGCAGAATTAAATGCCATTGTAGGCGGGAAAGAGATGGATTATAAATATAAGGACTGCAAAAATGAGATGGATATGGTGAACAAGGCTTTCATTGAAACCATGATTGAAGGGGATGCCAATGGACGCGGCTTCCAGTATCCCATTCCTACTTATTCCATAACAAAAGATTTTGACTGGTCTGACACGGAAAATAACCGGCTGCTCTTTGAGATGACTTCCAAATACGGAACCCCTTATTTTTCCAATTATATAAACAGCGATATGGAACCAGGCGATGTGAGAAGCATGTGCTGCCGTCTGCGGCTGGACCTTCGGGAATTGAGACGCAAGACCGGCGGATTCTTTGGATCAGGAGAAAGTACCGGCTCCGTTGGAGTGGTAACCATTAATATGCCCCGGATTGCTTATCTGTCAAAAGATGAGAAAGAATTCTACAGCCGTCTGGATCATATGATGGACCTGTCTGCAAGGTCTTTGAAAGTAAAACGGGAAGTGATTACAAAGCTTTTAAACCAGGGACTCTATCCTTATACAAAACGGTATCTTGGAACATTTGAAAATCATTTTTCAACCATAGGTCTTATCGGCATGAACGAGGCAGGGTTAAATGCAAGATGGTTGAAAGCTGACTTATCAAAGGCAGAAACCCAGAAGTTTACAAAAGAGGTGTTAAACCATATGAGAGAAAGACTTTCTGATTACCAGGAGCAGTATGGGGATTTGTATAATCTGGAGGCAACACCGGCAGAGTCCACGGCTTACCGTCTGGCAAAGCATGATAAGGAACAGTATCCCATGATTCGCACAGCAGGCAAAAAGGGAGATACTCCTTATTATACCAACAGTTCTCATCTTCCTGTGGACTATACTGCAGATATCTTTGATGCACTTGATATCCAGGATGATTTACAGACGCTCTATACTTCCGGAACCGTATTTCATGCCTTTTTAGGGGAGAAGCTTCCGGACTGGCAGGCTGCTGCAAAACTGGTAAAGGCCATTGCAGCCAATTATAAACTGCCTTATTATACGCTGTCTCCAACCTATTCCATCTGCGCGGAGCATGGCTACCTTGCAGGGGAGCACAGCATCTGTCCCATCTGCAAAAAGAGGGCGGAAGTTTACAGCAGGATAACTGGTTATTACCGTCCGGTGCAGAACTGGAATGAGGGAAAGACCCAGGAATATAAAAACAGAACCCTTTATCAGATTTTAAACTCTGCGCCCCGGAACCTGGAAAAGGCAGAAAAACAGGAAAAGGCGTCTGAAAAGAAAACAGAGATCCCTTCCGGAGCATATCTTTTCACCACAAGAACCTGTCCCAACTGCCTGGCAGCAAAAGAGTTTTTACAGCATGTGGATTATCAGACTGTGGATGCACAGGAGAATGCAGAACTGGCAGAAAAGCTTGGAATCATGCAGGCACCTACCCTTGTTTTAGTCAAGGACGGTCTGGTTCAAAAGATTACCAATGCCTCAGATATCAGAAAATATGCAGAGCGGGCAGGTGTATAAACTGCTGACAGAGGCTTCGGCAACTTGGCTTTAACGAAAAAGAAGCACACAGATACGCCTTGGTATGGGCTGTTATGATCCATACCAAGGCGTATTGTCACGTTATTTAATTTTGGTATAAACGGCTGTCACAGCGTTACGTTAGAGCAGCCCTGTTTATATCTGGTAATGGTGGTATTCCCCATCCAGCCTTTTCTGTTCTTCCACCAAATCAGCAAGGGTGATGCTGTCAATAACCCCAGAGATTGCCTCATCAAGCTTTCTCCACACCATAAGACTTGCACAGATATCGGCGCGATGGCAGTGATTGACCTCATCCTCCATGCACGCCACAGGAACCAGACTGCCTTCTGCTGTGCGCAGAATCATACCCACAGTATATTCAGCGGGGGATTTTGTGAGAAAGTATCCTCCTTTTGCCCCTCGCCGGCTTTTTACATAACCCGCCCTGCTGAGGATGGTTACAATCTGCTCCAGATATTTGTCCGATATTTCCTGGCGTTCCGCCACCTGATTGATCTTTGTGCACTCGTTCGGATGGAGTGCAAATTCCAGCATCATACGAAGAGCATACCGCCCTTTGGTAGAAAATGTCATTGCTAAAAATTCTCCTTCCCAATTATTCTTATCTGTTTAGTAGGATATTAGAATATTCTACACGAAACAGTAAGAAAAGTAAACCTCCAATATCCGGCTTCCCAATTTGGAAAAATGGATGTATACTAATACACATTGGAGAATTTGCTCAAAGCAGGAGGGATATTTGTGAGAAAGAAACAAAAGACAAATCAGGTAGTCATGACAGAAGGCGTCATCTGGAAACAGCTTCTTGCTTTTTCCATGCCCCTCTTAATTGGTAATCTGTTCCAACAGCTTTACAATACGGCAGATTCCATTGTGGTCGGCAATTATGTTGGAAGCGATGCACTGGCTGCCGTTGGTTCCAGTAATTCTCTTATTAATCTGATTATTGGTATGTCCATGGGGATTGGAACTGGTGCAGGGGTTATCATATCCCAGTATTATGGAGCAAAGGATGACCAGAAGCTTCACTGGGCAGTTCACACTTCAATCGCTCTCAGTTTTATCGGAGGAATTTTGCTGACAGTCATTGGAGTGGCGATGTCCCCTCTTCTTCTGATCTGGATGGGAACTCCGGAAGAGGTTCTTCCAAACTCCATCTCTTTTTTAAGAATCTATTTTTTAGGATCTGTGTTTAATCTGGTTTATAATATGGGTGCCGGGGTGCTGAGGGCGGTGGGAGATTCCAAAAGACCTCTCTATTACCTTTGTGTCTCTTCCATTGTCAATATTGTACTTGATATGGTTTTTGTTGTAGGATTTGGTATGGGGACTGCAGGAGCCGGTTTTGCAACAGTAACAGCCCAGGCAGTGTCTGCGGTTTTGATTTTAAGAGCGCTGATAAAAACCAGGGAGAGTTACCGGCTGATACCTTCTGCAATCCGTATTGACAAAAGGATGATGAAGCGGATTTTAAAACTGGGAATTCCAAGCGGGATACAGCAGTCCATTATCTCTCTTTCCAATGTAATCGTACAGGCGAATGTGAATGTTTATGGAACGGCGGCGATGGCGGGATACGGGGCATATAGCAAGATAGACGGATTTGCAATGCTGCCGCTGCAGAGTTTTTGTCTGGCAGCAACCACTTTTACCGGGCAGAATATCGGCGCTAAAAAATGGAAACGAGTGAAACAGGGAATGGCACAGGGTATTATAATCAGTGTTGCTTATACAGCACTGATTTCGGTCATACTTTTTCTTGATTCCGACCGGGTTCTTGGTATCTTCTCTCCAGACCGGGATGTAATTGCTTTCGGAGATACAACAATGAGAATTCTTCTTCCGTTTTATTGGACAATGGCAATTCATCAGATTTTAATGGGAAGTATCCGGGGAAGTGGAAGAACTTTGGTTTCCATGTTGATTGGTGTAGGAAATATGTGTATTCTGCGCATGATATACATTAATCTGCTGGTTCCATACTTCCCCAGTTTTGAAGCGGTGATGTGGTGTTATCCGATCACATGGATCACAACCATGCTTATGGACCTGGTATATACGTTAAAAACAAAATGGATACCGGAAGGTATTGATAAACAGATAGGAGAGAACAGATGAAACATGGATATATCCGGGTTGCAGCAGCGACCCCAGATGTGAAAGTGGCAGACGTTGCGTTTAACAGGGAGCGGATTTGCGAGCTGATCCGCAAAGGAATAAAAGAACATGTAAAACTTATGGTTTTTCCGGAATTATGTCTTACCGCTTATACCTGCGGTGATCTGTTTGCGCAGGATGCACTGCTGATTAAGACCCGGCAGGAATTAAAAGAAATTTTAAAAGAAACAAAAGGTCATGATCTTTTAGTCTTTGTGGGAATGCCGTGGGAGAATAAAGGGAAGCTTTACAACACAGCAGCAGTAATACAAGACGGCAGGCTGCTTGGAATCGTGCCGAAAAGGAATCTGCCTAATTATTCCGAATTTTATGAACGGCGTTATTTTGAGCCGGGCAACGAGACCACAGAAACTGTGCGGTGGGAAGGTCAGGACATTCCCATGGGAACCAATCTCATATTTGCCTGTGAAGAAATGAAGAATCTTATAGTTGCTGCAGAAATCTGTGAAGACGCATGGGTTCCCAATCCTCCATCCATCCGCCATGCAATGGCAGGTGCAACCATTATTGCCAACTGTTCTGCCAGTGATGAGACTACAGGTAAGGATATTTACCGCAGAAGTTTAATCACCGGCCACTCTGCCAATCTGGTCTGCGGGTATATCTATGCCAATGCAGGAGAGGGGGAATCCACTCAGGATCTTGTGTTCGGCGGACAAAACCTTATTTCGGAAAACGGAACTTTACTGGCAGAATCAAAACGTTTTGGGAATGAAACCGTATACGCAGATATGGACCTTGAACGTCTGAACCACGAACGCCGCAGACTGACTACCTTTCCTGCAGCAGATCAAAACGGTTACCAGGTGGTTTCTTTTCACCTGAAACAGGAGCCCTTGGAGTTAAAACGTTATATTGATAAAAGACCGTTTGTGCCGGATCATGAAGAAGAAAGAAACAGGCGATGTGAGGAGATTCTTTCCATTCAGGCCATGGGACTGAAAAAGAGAATTTCGCATACAGGCTGTCATCATGCAGTTATCGGTATTTCAGGAGGGCTTGACTCCACGCTGGCACTTCTTGTAACAGCCAGGGCATTTGACATGCTGGAAATACCAAGAAATCAGATTCAGGCTGTGACCATGCCATGTTTTGGAACCACAGACAGAACCTATCAAAATGCCTGTCTTCTGACAGAGAAACTGAATGCCCAATTGACAGAGATCAATATCAGAGAAGCGGTCAGTCTGCATTTTAAGGATATTGGACAGAGTATGGAGGTTCATGACGTAACCTATGAGAATTCCCAGGCAAGGGAACGGACCCAGGTTCTTATGGATATGGCAAACCGATATAACGGTCTTGTCATCGGAACCGGAGACATGTCAGAATTAGCCCTTGGCTGGGCGACTTATAATGGTGATCACATGTCCATGTACGGAGTGAATGCCTCTGTCCCTAAGACCCTGGTGCGCCATCTGGTGCAGTATTGTGCCGATACCTGCAGGGAAGATGCATTAAGAGCAGTTTTACTGGATATTCTTGATACGCCTGTAAGTCCCGAGCTTTTGCCTCCAAAGGATGGGGAGATTGCCCAGAAGACAGAAGATCTGGTGGGACCCTATGAACTTCATGATTTTTTCCTTTATCAGATTTTAAGGTTTGGATATCGTCCGGAAAAAGTTTACCGTATGGCAGAATACGCATTTTCCGGTCAGTATGAAGGAAAAATCATCCGAAAGTGGTTAAAGGTATTTTACCGCAGATTTTTCAGCCAGCAGTTTAAACGCTCTTGTATGCCGGACGGACCAAAGGTAGGATCTGTTGCCGTATCTCCGAGAGGAGATTTAAGGATGCCAAGTGATGCGGTCAGCCGTTTGTGGCTGGATGAACTGGAGAATTTATAGAAGAGAGGTACAAGATGATAACCAGCAGTGCCAATGCGAAAGTAAAACAGGTTATGAACCTGATTAAAAAGCCAAAGGCAAGGAAGCAGACCAGCCTTTATGTGGCAGAAGGAATTCGGATGTTTCAGGAGATTCCCAAAGATCATATCGAAAGCGTCTTTGTTTCCGAAAGTTTTCTGAAAAAACCTGAGCATGAGAAACTTTTAAACGGACTGGTATATGAAACGGTTGCTGATGAGGTGTTTGCCACCATGTCAGACACACAGACACCTCAGGGAATTCTTGCCCTTGCAAAACAGTATTCTTATGGGATTGAGGATTTGAAAAAAGGAGAGGGTCCTGTATTTTTAATGATATTGGAAAACATTCAGGACCCTGGAAATCTTGGAACCATCATCAGGGCGGGAGAAGGGGCTGGGATTACCGGAATTGTTATGGATGACAAAACAGCAGACATCTATAACCCGAAAGTCATCCGTTCCACCATGGGTTCTGTCTGCCGCGTTCCTTTTCTTTATACACAAGATCTGCCAGGTATGCTTCGATCTCTAAAGGCGGCTGGAGTGCGGCTTTATGCGGCTCACTTAGATGGCAGGAATAATTATGAAAAAGAGGATTATACTGTTGATACAGGCTTTTTAATTGGAAACGAAGGAAATGGGCTGACGGTTGAAATTGCAGCGTTGGCGGATGCTTTTGTAAAAATCCCCATGAAGGGAAACGTAGAGTCTTTGAATGCGGCAGTTGCTGCTTCTGTTTTGATGTTTGAAGCAGCGAGACAGCGCCGACAATAATCGTCAGAAAAAAGTAAGGGTTTTCATAGTCAGAAATATTGTTAAATTTTCAAACATATAGTATGATAGTAGTACAGATATATTTGCCGATAACGGCAGGGAAGGGGAATGATAAGATGGAAGCGATCTATTGGTTGATTGCCTTCGTAGTGCTTTTGGGAATTGAAGCACTTACCATGGCTCTTACCACCGTCTGGTTTGCAGGGGGAGCACTTGTTGCATTTCTGCTGGCTTTACTAGGTGCCAATGTGCAGGTTCAGTTGGCTGCGTTTGTAATTGTGTCCTTTGTTCTTTTGTTTTTCACCAGACCTTTTGCGCTTCGGTTTGTGAATAAAAATACTGTGAAGACCAATTTGGACAGTCTGATTGGAAGACATGGAAAAGTTACAGCCGAGATTAACAACATGGAAGCAAAGGGTGCTGTTGTATTAAATGGTCAGGAGTGGACAGCAAGAGCATATGAGGATGAACATATTTATCCGGAAGGCACCGTGGTGGAAGTAAAAGATATACAAGGTGTGAAGCTGATTGTGAGTAAGTTCGAGGAGGAACAATAGTATGGGATTTGTTTTAGTTATTATAATACTTATTATTATTTTGTCATTGCTGGCGTCATGTATAAGAATCGTGCCTCAGGCACAGGCGCTGGTTGTAGAACGTTTAGGTGCATTTTTAGAGACATGGTCCGTTGGTGTTCATATTAAACTGCCAATCCTTGACCGGGTGGCAAAAAGAGTAAACTTAAAAGAGCAGGTAGCTGATTTCCCGCCACAGCCGGTTATTACCAAGGATAATGTTACCATGAGAATTGATACCGTAGTATTTTTCCAGATTACGGACCCTAAGCTTTATGCCTATGGTGTGGAGAATCCCATTATGGCGATTGAGAACTTAACGGCAACTACCCTTCGTAATATCATCGGTGACCTGGAACTGGATCAGACCCTTACTTCCAGAGAGACCATCAATGCCAAGATGAGAGAAACCCTTGATATTGCAACTGATCCATGGGGAATTAAAGTTAACCGTGTGGAGCTGAAGAACATTATGCCTCCAGCAGCCATTCAGGATGCCATGGAAAAACAGATGAAGGCAGAGCGTGAACGGCGTGAGGCAATCCTTCGTGCAGAAGGAGAGAAGAAGTCTACCGTTCTTGTTGCAGAAGGTAATAAAGAATCTTCCATTCTGGATGCAGAGGCTGAGAAGCAGTCCGCAATTCTTCGTGCAGAAGCTGAAAAAGAGAAACGGATTCGCGAGGCAGAGGGTCAGGCAGAAGCAATCTTAAAGATTCAGCAGGCCAATGCCGATGGTATCCGTATGATCAAGGAAGCTGGAGCAGATAGAGCAGTTCTGGTTATGAAGAGCCTGGAAGCGTTTAAAGCAGCCGCTGACGGAAAAGCTACAAAGATTATTATCCCGTCTGAGATTCAGGGATTGGCAGGACTGGTATCTTCCATTACGGAGATTCCTAAAGATTCAGAATAATCAGAAGTTTTAGTACACCGCAGCAAGAGGTATATGTCTCTTGCTGCGTTTTTGCAGTAGCTGGAATGCTTAGGAGGTTTTATGGAGCTGAAACTGGATTTGGAAAAGGAATATGGTCTTGTTTTAGAAGGTGGGGGAGCCAAAGGAGCTTATCAGATTGGAGCCTGGAAAGCTCTTAAGGAAGCAGGAGTAAAGATTAAAGGGGTTGCAGGAGTTTCTGTAGGCTCTTTAAATGGAGCGCTGATCTGCATGGATGATTTAGAACGGGCAGAAGAGATCTGGAAGAATATTGATTACTCAAAAGTCATGGCTGTCAGCGATGAGACCATGAAAGCCTTAAAAAATAAAGATTTTAAATCCTTAAATCTTCCGGAGCTGATTAATGGCGGACTGCAGGTTGTGAAAGACGGAGGATTTGATATTGCCCCTCTAAAGAATTTAATTGCAGAAGTTGTAGAGGATGAAGAAAAAATCCGCAGTTCACAAAGAGAACTCTATGCCGTCACTTATTCTGTGTCAGACAGAAAAGAACTGGCTGTGGATATCCGTGCCCAGGAGCCAGGGACCATAAAAGACATGCTTTTAGCCAGTGCATATTTTATGGCATTTAAAAATGAAAAGCTGGGTGGAAAGCGGTATATGGATGGAGGAGGTTTTAACAACGTTCCCATTAATGTTCTTCTGGATCATGGATATAAGGATATTATTGTGATCCGGATCTATGGCTGGGGATTTGATAAAGAGAGGGTGGTCAAAATTCCAGACGATGTTACCGTTTCTCACATTGCACCAAGGCAGGATCTGGGTGGAATACTGGAATTTGACAAAAAGTTGGCCAGAAGAAACATGACTATGGGTTATTATGATGCAAAGCGTTTTCTGTACGGTCTTTCCGGGCGTGTATATTATCTGGATGCACCAAATACAGAACCTTATTACTTTGATAAGATGATGTCGGAGATGGAGCTGTTAAAATATTATATAAAGGATGTTGTAACTGAAGAGGGAATGGAAACCTTAACCGGTTACCGGACTTTTACGGAAAAGGTATTTCCAAGGCTGGCAGAAGAATTAAAGCTGAAAGAAGGCTGGGATTATAAAGAACTGTATCTGGGACTTTTGGAAGATCTGGCAAAGCGGTTAAAGATCAGACGATTTAAGATTTATACGGTTGAATCTTTTTTTGCTGAAATCCGAAAAAAGATCAAGCAGTCGGAATGGATGCAGTAGCAAAGCACAGATGAAAAAGAACTTGCATATTTATACACGATAAACTATAATAATGTATAAAAATACGAGAAAAGGGAGAAATACCATGAATTTAAAAGGGAGAAATTTTATAACGTTAAAAGATTATTCAGCCGAAGAGATCAGCTATCTCCTTGATTTATCAGCTGAATTAAAAGAGAAGAAGAAGCAAGGGATAACCGGGAATTCTTTAAAAGGAAAGAACATCGCCCTGATTTTTGAAAAACCATCAACCCGTACCAGGTGTTCTTTTGTAGTAGCGGCTGTAGATGAAGGGGCTCATCCCGAGTATTTGGGAAAGGATGATATTCAGCTTGGTCATAAGGAGAGTGTGGAAGATACGGCAAAGGTTCTTGGAAGAATTTTTGATGGGATTGAATTCCGTGGATTTCAGCATAAAACGGTGGAAGATCTGGCAAAATATGCGGGTGTCCCTGTTTGGAATGGTCTGACTGATGATGATCATCCCACACAGATTCTTGCAGATCTTCTTACCATGAAAGAACATTTTGGCTATTTAAAAGGGCTGAATTTCGTATATGCAGGAGATGGCCGCAACAATATGGCAAACAGCCTGATGATTGGCATGAGCAAGATGGGAGTAAATTTCACGATTCTTGCACCAGAAAGTCTTTGGCCTGACAAAGAACTGGTAAAGCTATGCAAAGAGTATGCAAAAGAAAGCAAAAGCACCATTAAAATCACAGAGGATATAGATCTTGCAAAGGATGCAGATGTGATCTATACGGATGTGTGGTGTTCCATGGGGGAAGAAGAAAAGGCGGCAGAACGGATCAGCCTTTTAAAACCATTCCAGGTCAATGAAGGGCTAATGAATAAAACAGGCAAAGATACGACTATATTTATGCACTGCCTTCCTGCAGTCAAAGGCAATGAAGTGACAGAAGAAGTCTTTGACTCCAGTGCATCAGTGGTTTTTGATGAAGCAGAGAACAGAATGCACACCATTAAGGCAGTTATGGTTGCAACTTTAGGAGAGTAAAATGTATATACAGGAACGAGGAAGAAATTTAAGAAATGCTTCCATGATTGTTGATTTGGTTCACATTATAGTTGGAATTCTGATTGTAGTGCTTGCAGTTATTGCATTTTTGAAATCGGAAGAATTCATGATTCTTCTGCCGGTTATCTTTTTCCTTGCAGGAATATTGAATCTGATTCATGGAATCTATCGGGTCAGACTGAGTGGAAGGGAAAAAAAGAAGAAGGCGGCTGGAATGACGGTTACTTTTTTTGGAATTCTGCTGATGATTCTTTCTTTCATCAGTGCGGTCAGCATCTGGTGGGGGTGATGGCATTGAAGTCTGAGATATTAAAACTGTTAAAAGAAGACGATGGATATGTGTCGGGACAGGAGCTTTGTGAACGGTTCGGTGTTTCCAGAACGGCAATATGGAAGGTCATACGGCAGCTAGAGGAAGAAGGCTACAAAATCGAGGCGGTTCGTAATAAAGGGTATCATTTCATCGATTCCTGTGATATAATGACGAAAACAGAGATAGAAAGTTGCATCCGGGGAACCTTTGGTAAAAGCACAGAATATTATGACACCATTGATTCCACCAACATAAGAGCCAGGCGTCTGGCTGAGGAAGGCGCCCAGTCAGGAACTCTTGTTGTGGCTGACTGCCAGATGGCAGGCAGAGGCAGGAGGGGGAAGGAGTGGGTATCCCCTTCCGGCAAAAATGTGTTTATGAGCCTGATCTTACGACCGGATATTCTTCCGGGTTCCGCCTCCATGCTTACCTTGGTGGCGGCACTTGCAGTTCACGACGGAATTAAGCGTGAGACCGGTCTTGAAACCAGCATTAAATGGCCGAATGATATTGTATCCAATGGCAGAAAAGTCTGTGGAATTCTCACAGAGATGAGTGCAGAACTGGAAGGGATTCATTATGTGGTAACAGGCATTGGAATTAATGTTAATATGGAAGAATTTCCAAAGGAGGTCCGCCCCGTTGCAACGTCTTTACTTTTGGAAACAGGAAGTAAGGTGAGAAGAAGTCCCCTTATTGCTTCGATTTTGGAGAGTTTTGAGGCATATTATGAACAATTTATGGTCCAGGGTGATTTATCCGGGCTGAAAAGTGTCTATAATCAATATATGGTCAATGCAGGCAGGGAAGTTAAGATCCTTGAAAGTTCCGGCGATTACACCGGTAAAGCATTGGGAATCAATGAGAAGGGCGAACTTCTTGTTGAAATGCAATCAGGAGAGGTGAAACATGTGATTTCCGGAGAAGTATCGGTCCGGGGACTCTATGGATATGTGTAAGAATGAATCAGTTATTATACAATAAGTTACAGATTCTGGAACCGGAAGGTGTGAAGCTACAGGAATTGGAACGGTTACGTGCAATGGAGGGACCGTTGCTTTCCTGGTATGAGGAACATGCCAGGATTCTTCCGTGGAGGGAGAACCCGGAGCCTTACCGGGTCTGGATTTCTGAGATTATGCTCCAGCAGACAAGGGTAGAAGCGGTGAAACCCTATTTTGCACGTTTTATGGAAGCTCTTCCTTCTGTGGCTGATCTTTCCTCTGTGCCGGAAGATGAACTTTTAAAACTTTGGGAAGGTCTTGGATATTACAGCAGGGCAAAGAATTTAAAGAAAACAGCAGAGCTTCTTGTAGAACAGTACGGAGGAAAACTTCCGGCGTCCTATGAGGAGCTAAAAAAGCTTCCGGGGATTGGTTCCTATACCGCAGGTGCCATTGCATCCATTGCGTTCCAGATTCCTGTACCCGCTGTGGATGGGAATGTGCTCAGGGTGATTTCAAGAGTGACAGGAAGCAGAGATGATATTCTAAAACAGTCTGTAAAGAAGGCGATTGAAGAGAAGCTCAGGGCAGTCATGCCTTCCTGCAAGACAGGTTCTTATAATCAGGCATTGATTGAGATTGGCGCCATTGTCTGCGTTCCCAACGGTGCACCTTTGTGTGAGCAATGTCCTCTTTCCTCCTTATGCGTTGCAAGGGCAGAGGATTTGACGGGAATTATACCGGTTAAAACGCCTAAGAAGCCGAGGAAGACAGAAGAAAAGACCATTTTACTGCTGTGGAGGAATGGGAAAGTTGCCATAAGAAAAAGAGAAGACACAGGGCTTTTAGCTTCTCTTTATGAATTTCCCAATCTGGAAGGAAAAGTTCCAGAAGAAGATATATTTTCTGCTCTTGGCGTCAGGGAAGGAAAGATCACGGCTCTTCCTGAATCGAAACATATCTTTAGCCATGTGGAATGGCATATGGCAGGATATTGGATTGAACTGGGGGAAAGCCCCCAAAAGAACTATCTCTGGGTTACGCCAGAAGAACTGAAAAAAACTTATTCTTTGCCAGGTGCGTTTAAAGCGTATACAAAGTTGATCAGGTGATTATAATGAAAAAGATGCTTTTTGTATTTAATCCGCGTTCCGGAAAGGCACAGATTAAAAATAAATTAATGGATATTCTTGATATCTTTGCAAAAGCCGGATATGAACTTCTGGTGCACATCACCCAGGGACCAGGAGATGCCATGGACGCAGTGGAGCGTTATGGCAATGGAATGGAACTGGTTGTATGCAGCGGAGGCGATGGAACATTGAATGAGACCATAAACGGTCTTATGAAGCTGGAACGGATTCCAAGGCTTGGATATATACCGGCAGGCTCTACCAATGACTTTGCCTCTAGTCTTAAGATATCAAGAGATATGTTAGCGGCAGCACGCGCCATTGTGTATGGGAAACCTTATTCTGTGGATATCGGCTGTTTCTGCAAGGAAAGGCATTTTGTATATATTGCAGCTTTTGGTGCTTTCACAGAGGTTGCTTATTTAACTCCCCAGGATTTTAAGAATGTTTTGGGACATCAGGCCTATATGCTGGAAGGAATGAAGAGTCTTACTTCCATAAAATCCTATTACATGCGGGTGAAATGTGATTTGGTGGAGTTAGAAGGGGAGTTCATTTTTGGAATGGTAACCAATACGGTAAGTGTTGGCGGATTTAAGGGGCTGGTTACCCAGGATGTGGCGCTTAATGACGGGGAATTTGAAGTTTTGCTGATCCGCACACCGAAAACCCCATTGGATTTTACCAATATTATTAACTACATGTTTCTCAAAGAAGAACCCAACGAATATGTTCATAAACTTCGGACAAGTTCCATAAATTTCTTCCCGGAAGAACC
Source organism: Clostridium sp. HBUAS56010 (assembly GCF_007115105.1). Lineage (GTDB taxonomy): Bacteria > Bacillota > Clostridia > Lachnospirales > Lachnospiraceae > Lacrimispora. Next base: position 779,918 of record NZ_SULJ01000001.1, on the reverse strand, counting down.
CATTGACTGGGTTTTGGATGGAGAATTTGGCGGAACCAGGAGAGAAGTAGAAATTAAGAATAGAAAGAAAAAAATTCAAATATTAAGAAATCCGCAAAAAAAGCATTAAAACCAAATTTTTCTTGAGAATTATGTTGAAATATGGGGACTGTTAGTATATAATGAAAAGTTGTGTGGGCTTTATGTATACTTCTTAGCGAAAGGACGTTATTAAGTGGAAAAGGATAATTTTTTAGAGAAGCTGGGGAAGCTTGTCGATCTTGCAAAAACAAAGCATAATGCTTTGGACGTAACGGAGATTAATAACTTCTTTATAGGAGAAGAACTGACGACAGAGCAGATGGATCAGATTTATGCGTACCTGGAGAATCGCGGCGTAGACGTGATTCCGGTCATTGACGATTCCGTCTTAGCTGAGGATGTGCTCATGTCTGGGGAAATCCTATTGGATGATGATCTTGATGACGGTTTCGAAAAGGAAGCTGAGGAAGAAGACATTGATCTTGACGCTATTGATCTGCTCGAAGGCATCGGCACAGAAGACCCTGTCCGCATGTATTTAAAGGAAATTGGTACAGTACCACTTTTAAACGCAGAGGAAGAACTTCGCCTTGCTAAGAGAAAAGCAGATGGTGACCCCATCGCAAAAGAACGCCTCATTGAGGCGAACTTACGCCTTGTAGTCAGCATTGCCAAACGTTATACCGGCCGCGGAATGAGTTTTCTTGACCTGGTTCAGGAAGGCAATTTAGGGCTTATTAAAGGTGTCGAAAAATTTGACTATACCAAAGGTTATAAATTAAGTACATATGCTACTTGGTGGATACGTCAGTCTGTGACCCGCGCTCTTGCTGATCAGGCAAGAACGATTCGTGTGCCCGTGCATATGGTTGAGACAATTAATAAAATGTCAAAGATGCAAAGAAAGCTGACTTTGGAGCTTGGGTATGAACCGTCTGTAACAGAGCTTGCAGATGCCCTTGACATGACAGAGGACAAGGTCATGGAGATCATGCAGATAGCCAGGGAACCTGCTTCATTGGAGACACCTATCGGTGAGGAAGATGATTCAAACCTTGGTGATTTTGTAGCAGATAACAATGTGGTGACTCCGGAAGGCAATGTGGAATCGGTTATGTTAAGAGAGCATATTGATGCGCTTCTTGGCGATTTAAAAGAGAGAGAGCGTCAGGTTATTGTTCTAAGGTTTGGATTGGAAGATGGTCATCCGCGTACATTGGAAGAAGTAGGAAAAGAATTTAATGTTACGCGTGAGCGAATAAGACAGATTGAGGCAAAGGCACTCAGAAAGTTAAGAAATCCAGTTCGCAGCAAGCGGATTCGGGACTTCTTATAAGCAATAAGAGGCGTAGCAGGATATTTCTACGCCTTTTTTGCGTTTTTTTATACAGCGAAAGGAAGACATCATGAACCAAAGGAATTATCAGAGGGAACTGGATCAAATTATCGTTGGATTAGAGGAACAGCAGAAAGTCCCCAGGCTTTTGCTCCACAGTTGCTGTGCGCCTTGCAGCAGTTATGTACTGGAATATCTGTCCCAGTACTTTTCTATCACTATATACTTTTATAACCCCAATATCTACCCGCCTGAGGAGTATGGGAGAAGAGTGGTGGAACAGGAGCGCCTGGCAGCCGACATGAACTTTGTTCACCCGGTTACCGTACAGCAGGGAGCTTATGAGCCCCAGGAGTTCTATGGGATTGTAAAGGGACTGGAACAGGAACCAGAAGGCGGAGAACGGTGTTTTAAGTGCTATGAGCTGCGTTTGCAGGAGGCGGCTAAAGTTGCCCAGGCAGAGCGGTTTGATTACTTTACGACCACGCTATCCATCAGCCCTTTAAAAAATGCACAGAAATTAAATGAAATAGGTGAAAAACTGGCGAAAGAGTACAGGGTTTCTTATCTCTCTTCTGATTTTAAAAAGAAGAACGGTTACAAGCGTTCTGTGGAATTGTCAAAAGAATATGGATTATACCGGCAGGATTATTGCGGCTGTGTCTTTTCCCAGAGAGAGAAGGAGTCTGTCTCTGTTTAAAATATAAAAGAGATATGGGTTTGGCTTGACACAAAGTGGATATTATAATAAAATTAACACTAGGAGTATATTAATATTGAGGATAAAGGAGAAAAATATATGTTATCAAAAAAACTGACTGTAATAAATCCATCCGGGCTTCACTTGAGACCAGCAGGAGTTCTGTCTCAGACAGCTATGAAGTTTAAATCTGACATTGTTGTTGAATATGGCGAGAAGAGAATCGTAGCAAAGAGTGTTCTGAATGTGATGGCAGCCGGGATTAAAAGCGGTGCAGAAATTACGTTAATCTGCGATGGAGAAGACGAAGAAGCAGCTATGAAGACCATATCTGAAGCGATTGAGAGCGGTCTTGGTGAGATGTAATTTGTATTATAATTGAAAATTCTTTATATTTTAAAGCCTTGGGATATGTTTGTATTCCAAGGCTTTTTTGTGCCCAAAACATGAAAAAACGTTAATATTATCATAATTTCAGTAAATAAAAGAAAGTGAACTTAATGATGAAAAGCTAATACTTAAGATAATTAGGAATTTTCCAGGGGCTATGAAATTCACGGTAAAATTGTTCTTGATTTGATAAAAATAATTGTCTTGATGTTATATTATTCTGAAAAAACAATTGAGCTACAATAGATGTCTAATTATCTGACAATATGGAAATAAAACACATTTTACAAACGGAAAAAAATGTAGTATCATCAATTAAAATTTACTGTTACACTTTAGCACTAGAAAGTATACGAGGCAATTGGGAAAGGATGAGATTATGGATACGAGTTTATACTCCCCTAAAAAAACAGTAACCCCAGGACTTTATGATCCCCGCTTTGAGCACGATAACTGTGGAATCGGTGCGGTTGCCAATATGAAAGGCGAGAAGACCCATAAGACGGTTGAGCAGGCTCTTCACATTGTTGAGAATCTGGAACACAGGGCAGGAAAAGATGCGGAAGGGAAGACTGGAGACGGCGTAGGCATTATGCTTCAGATTTCCCATAAATTCTTCAAAAAAGCAGTAAAGCCCCTGGGCATTGAGATTGGAGAAGAAAGAGAATATGGAGTAGGCATGTTTTTCTTTCCTCAGGACGAACTTGCGAGAAATCAGGCAAAAAAAATGTTTGAGATTATTGTGCAGAAAGAGGGGCTAGAATTTCTTGGCTGGAGAAATGTACCCATTCATCCGGAACTGATCGGAAAAAAAGCAGTGGACTGCATGCCTTATATTGCACAGGGATTTGTAAAAAAACCGGTTGATTTGAAAAAAGGACTTGATTTTGACCGGAAACTGTATGTATCCAGACGAATTTTTGAGCAGAGCAATGATAATACCTATGTGGTTTCTTTAAGCAGCAGAACCATTGTATATAAAGGAATGTTTCTGGTAAAAGAACTGAGAAAATTCTTTGCTGACCTGCAGGATAAGGATTATGAATCTGCCATAGCAGTGGTTCACTCCCGTTTCAGTACCAACACCAATCCAAGCTGGATGCGAGCACATCCGAACCGACTGATTGTTCACAATGGCGAGATTAATACGATCCGGGGCAATGTGGATAAGATGATGGCAAGGGAAGAGAATATGGAATCCGAATATTTCCAGAATGATATGCACAAAGTTCTTCCTATTATCAACCAGGAAGGTTCTGACTCCGCCATGCTTGACAATGCCATGGAGTTTATGATGATGAGCGGTATGGACCTTCCCCTGGCGGTTATGGTAACCATTCCGGCACCATGGGAGCATGATAAGTCTATGCCTCAGGAAATCAAAGATTTTTACCGTTATTATGCCACCATGATGGAGCCGTGGGATGGACCTGCCTCCATTGTATTCAGCGATGGGGATCTGGTTGGTGCAGTGCTGGACAGAAATGGCCTTCGCCCTTCCAGATATTACATTACCGATGACGATCAGATGATTTTGGCATCAGAAGTTGGTGCGATTGATATTGAGCAGAACCATGTGGTGAGAAAAGAACGTCTCCGCCCAGGTAAAATGCTTCTGATTGATACGGTAAAAGGCTGTCTGATTACGGATGAAGAATTAAAAGAGCATTACGCCAGCAGAAAACCTTATGGGGAATGGCTTGATTCCAATCTGATTGAACTGAAAGATCTTCAGATACCCAACAAAGGGGTTCCGGTTATGAACCGGGATGAGCGAGCCAGAATGCAGAAAACTTACGGCTATACTTATGAAGAATATAAAACCATGATTCTCCCTATGGCTCTTAGCGGGGCAGAAGCGGTTTCTGCTATGGGTGCGGATAGTCCCCTGGCTGTTTTAAGTAAAAAACATCAGCCTCTTTTTAATTATTTTAAACAGCTTTTTGCACAGGTTACCAACCCGCCTATCGACTCCATTCGGGAAGAAATTGTTACTTCCACCACAGTGTATGTAGGCGAAGAAGGAAACATTCTGGAAGAAAGTGCTGAAAATTGCAAGATTTTAAAGGTGAATAATCCGATTCTTACCTGTACAGATCTGTTAAAGATTAAGCACATGAAAAAACCAGGCTTTAAAGTAGAAGTGATTCCCATTACCTATTATAAGAATACTTCATTAGAAAAAGCCATTGACAGACTGTTTCTGGAGGCTGACAGGGCACACCGGGATGGAGCGAACATCATTATTTTATCTGACCGTGATATTGATGAAAACCATGTCCCCATTCCTTCTCTTCTTGCAGTATCAGCGCTTCAGCAGCATCTGGTTAAGACGAAGAAGAGAACTTCCGTAGCTTTGATTTTAGAAAGCGGAGAACCCAGGGAAGTTCACCATTTTGCAGCATTACTAGGTTATGGGGCATGTGCCATTAATCCATATCTGGCTCAGGAATCCATTCACTATCTGATTGAAAGCGGAATGTTGGATAAGGATTATTATGCGGCTGTGGAAGATTATAACTCGGCTGTTCTTCACGGAATCGTAAAAATAGCATCAAAGATGGGAATTTCAACCATTCAGTCCTATCAGGGAGCGCAGATTTTTGAAGCTGTGGGAATTTCCAAAGATGTAATCAATAAATATTTTACCGACACAGTCAGCAGAGTAGAGGGAATCACTTTGGGAGACATTGCCAGTGAGGTAGATGCCCTTCACTCCTCCGCATTTGATCCTCTGGGACTTGATGTGGATCTGACTCTGGACAGTGTGGGAAGTCATAAGGAGCGGGCAGGGCAGGAAGAACATTTATATAATCCTCTTACCATTCATCTGCTTCAGGAAGCCACCAGAACAGGAAGCTATGAGACTTTTAAAGAGTATAGCCATGCACTGACTGAAGAGGGGCAGACTGTAAATTTAAGAAGTCTTCTGGAATTTGATTATTCAGGAACGAAAGAAATTCCAATAGAAGAAGTGGAAAGCGAAGAGTCCATTGTAAAACGGTTTAAAACAGGTGCGATGTCTTATGGTTCCATATCTCAGGAAGCTCATGAAACATTGGCAATTGCAATGAACCGGATTCATGGCAAGTCAAACAGCGGTGAAGGCGGTGAAAGCCTGGAACGCCTTACCGTAGGAACTGACGGGCTTAACCGCTGTTCCGCCATCAAACAGGTGGCAAGCGGACGGTTTGGTGTAACTTCCAGATATCTGGTAAGTGCAAAAGAGATTCAGATCAAGATGGCGCAGGGAGCGAAACCAGGCGAAGGCGGACAGCTTCCCGGACAAAAGGTTTATCCATGGGTAGCAAAAACAAGACACTCCACAACAGGGGTGGGACTGATTTCCCCGCCTCCACACCATGATATTTATTCCATCGAAGATCTGGCACAGTTAATCTACGATTTGAAAAATTCCAATAAATACGCAAGGATTTCTGTGAAGCTTGTTTCTGAAACAGGGGTTGGTACCGTAGCTGCTGGTGTTGCAAAGGCAGGTGCTCAGGTGATTTTAATCTCTGGCTTTGACGGAGGAACCGGAGCGGCTCCAAGAAACTCCATTTATAATGCAGGACTTCCATGGGAACTTGGTGTGGCAGAGGCGCATCAGACCCTTATTATGAATGGTCTTCGTGACAAGGTTATTCTTGAGTCAGACGGAAAACTTATGACAGGCAGAGATGTGGCAATTGCCTGTATGCTGGGCGCGGAGGAATTCGGATTTGCGACTGCTCCTTTAGTAACCTTAGGCTGTGTGATGATGCGTGTCTGCAATTTAGATACCTGCCCGGTTGGTGTTGCAACTCAGAATCCCGAACTCCGTAAGCGTTTCAAAGGAAAACCGGAGTATGTGGTTAACTTCATGTTCTTTATAGCCAGAGAATTGAGAGAGCATATGGCAAAACTGGGAATTCGCACATTGGATGAGCTGGTTGGAAGAACGGATCTGTTAAAAAAGAAAGACAATCTTCCGTCAGAACGTGCCCGCAAGGTTGATTTTTCAGCGATATTGGGAAATCCATATGCAGGGCAAAAGCTTGCTGGTTATGACAAAAAGCAGGTTTATGATTTTGAACTGGATAAAACCATGGATGAAAAGGTTCTCTTAAAGAAATTAAAACAGGCGCTTTTGGCAGGGCAGAAAAAGGGACTTCAAATTGATGTTTCCAATACGGACCGTGCACTTGGCACCATATTTGGCTCTGAAATCACCAGACTTTATCCCGATGGGCTGGCAGAAGATACTTTCACCATTAATTGTACCGGAAGCGGCGGTCAAAGCTTTGGAGCATTTATTCCAAAAGGCCTGACACTGGAACTGGTAGGCGACAGCAACGATTACTTTGGAAAAGGACTTTCCGGCGGAAAGCTGGTGGTATATCCTCCTCAGGGCGTAAAGTTTAAAGCAGAAGATAATATTGTAATCGGCAATGTGGCTCTTTACGGGGCTACCAGCGGAAAAGCTTTTATCTGCGGAATTGCCGGTGAAAGATTTTGTGTCCGCAACTCCGGTGCAACAGCGGTTGTGGAAGGAGTGGGAGACCATGGCTGCGAGTATATGACCGGCGGAAGGGTTGTGGTCCTTGGCCCTACAGGCAAGAATTTTGCAGCAGGAATGAGCGGTGGAATCGCTTATGTTCTGGATGAGAATACCGATCTTTATAAAAGGCTTAATAAAGAGATGGTTTCTTTTGAAGAAGTAACGAACAAATACGACGTTCTGGAACTGAAAGACATGATCAAAGAACATGTGGCTTATACCAATTCTGCTAAGGGAAAAGATATCCTTGATAATTTTGGAGAATATCTGCCCAGATTTAAAAAAATTATGCCTCATGATTACAGAAGGATGATGAATACGATTGTCCAGATGGAAGAAAAGGGATTAAGCAGTGAACAGGCACAGATCGAAGCATTTTATGCCAATACAAAAGGGTAAGGAGGAGTAGACAATGGGAAAGCCAACAGGATTTTTAGAATATAGCAGAGAAACAGGAAAAACGGTAGACCCCAAGGCTCGTATGAAGAATTATAACGAGTTTCATCTGCCTCTTTCCGAAAAAGAACAAAGATGCCAGGGAGCCCGCTGCATGGACTGTGGTGTGCCTTTCTGCCAGTCTGGAGTAATCATCAAAGGAATGGTGTCGGGGTGTCCTCTTAATAACCTTATTCCGGAGTGGAATGAACTGGTTTATAACGGTACCTGGCAGCAGGCATTTAACCGGCTGAAAAAGACCAACAGTTTTCCGGAATTTACGGCAAGAGTCTGTCCGGCACCCTGTGAGGCAGCATGTACCTGCGGTCTCAATGGGGATCCGGTTGCCATTAAGGAAAATGAATATGCCATCATTGAACAGGCATATCAGGAAGGGCTTGCCGGCCCTGTTCCTCCTCAGATCAGAACAGGAAAGAAGATCGCGGTGATTGGTTCCGGTCCTGCTGGGCTTGCGGCGGCAGATCAACTGAACAAGAGGGGACACAGCGTCACTGTTTTTGAACGGGAAGACCGTATTGGGGGACTTTTAATGTATGGAATCCCCAATATGAAGCTGGAGAAGCATATTATCGATCGAAAAGTGGAGATTATGTCACAGGAAGGTGTTACATTTGTGACTGGTGCTGATGCAGGAAAAAATCAGAAGGCCAAAGAACTGTTAAAGGATTATGACCGTGTAATTTTAGCGTGTGGTGCTTCGAATCCCAGAGATTTGAAAGTTCCAGGCAGAGATGGGGAAGGGATTTATTTTGCGGTGGATTTCCTTAAGTCCACCACAAAGAGCCTTTTAAACTCCGATCTGCAGGATAAACTTTATATTTCTGCAAAAGGAAAACATGTTCTGGTGATAGGAGGAGGAGACACGGGTAATGACTGTGTCGGAACTTCAATCCGCCATGGCTGTGCTTCTGTCACTCAGTTGGAGATGATGCCGAAACTTCCGGAAAAGAGAACTCCGGATAATCAATGGCCTCAATGGCCTAAGGTGCTTAAAACTGATTATGGTCAGGAAGAAGCCATCGCAGTGTTTGGCAAAGATCCAAGACTTTACCAGACAACGGTAAAAGAATTTATAAAGGATAAGTCAGGAAAAGTGGTTAAGGCTGTTCTGATTAATCTGGAACCGAAAAAGGATGAAAAGACAGGGCGCATGGCAATGGTTCCTGTAAATGGAAGTGAAAAGGAAATCCCGGCAGATCTTGTATTGATTGCAGCAGGGTTTCTGGGAGCGCAGAGTTATGTGGCAGAAGCGTTTGGCGTGAAATTAAATGAGCGGAGCAATGTGGAAACACCTGCAGGAAAATATAAAACAAATGTTGACAAAGTGTTTGTAGCAGGAGATATGCACAGAGGTCAGTCCCTGGTAGTCTGGGCGATACGGGAAGGGCGTGAGGTTGCAAGGGAAGTGGATCAGAACCTGATGGGGTATTCCAATCTGGCGTAACACATCCGTGATACACAACAACTTCCCTGGCCTCACTTCCATCAACCCATTCCGCCATTTGCAAAAAGTACCTGCCCGTTAATCCAGCGGGCGGGACCTGCAAGGAAAGCAACCGTTTCTGCAATGTCTTCCGGCATACCAAGACGTTCAAGGGGTGCAGCGTGAGAGAGTTGTTCAATTGCAGCTTCCTCTTTTCCGTTAAGGAACAGGGGAGTTGCGGTTGGTCCGGGAGCTACGGCATTGACAGTAATATCTTTTCCCCGCAGTTCCCGGGCAAGTATCAGAGTCATGGCTTCTACAGCACCTTTGCTTGCGGCATAGGCTCCGTAATTGGGGAATTGAAGGCGTGTAATTGTTGTGGAAAAGTTGATGATTGCACCGCCGCTCTTAAGCCGCCGCGCCGCCTGTTGGGAGACTACAAATGTGCCCCGGATATTGGTGCGGTATATTCGGTCCAGGTCCTCAAGATTCAGTTCTGTAATTGGTGACAGCAGCATGATCCCGGCAGTGTTGACTACCACATCAATTCCGCTGAATGTTTCATCCATCGTGTCAAATACAGTGGTCATCTCTTTCTCATCTGCCACGTCTCCGCAAATGGCGATTGCTTTTCCGCCATTAGAGACAATTGCAGAAACAGTTTCATCGGCTTTGGTTTTACTGCCGGCATAATGCACGCCGATAGCCATGCCATCTCTTGCTAGACGAAGGGCAACTGCATGACCGATGCCTCCTGATCCTCCGGTAATTAATGCTACACGTTCTCTTTTATTATTCATGATAAAAATCCCTCCTTAGAATACAATGTTTACAACTATATTATAGTATCCCGATTATCTTCTACGGTAGTCTGTTTTTCCTGTATCATTGCCTAATCCTCCAGCTAATGGTATAATTATTAAATTATTTAATGAAGAAGGAATGTGGAATGGAATTAAAAAACGGAAATCATAAATTCGAACAGTCCCGGGCAGAGCTTGCTTCGCTAATTACCAGTCATACCATTGTTGAAGGAAAACAGCATACTGTTTTACCCAATCTGCAGTTGCTTCGAACCACCAGTGTGTCGGAATACCTGCATTCCATATATGAGCCATCTTTAATTGTGATTGCACAAGGTTCCAAGGTTGTGACTCTTGGTGATGAATCTTATCAATATGATTCCAATTCCTATCTTGTGTCCTCGGTTCATCTCCCTATTGTTGGAAGAATTGTAGAAGCGAGTCCCCAGAAGCCTTATCTATGTGTACAGATTAATTTCACTATTGATCAGGTCATGGATGTTATAAAAGAGACTGATCAGGCATGGGATGGCAAATCAGATTTTGGGAGAGGGCTTGTCATCAATAAAACCAATGATCTATTAATGGATGCGGTTGTCAGATTTGTACGTCTTCTGGATTCTCCTGAGGATATAAAAGTGCTTGCTCCTTTCATTATCCGTGAGATCCTTTACCGGATTTTACAGGATGACCATAGAAATGTTATTAAGCAATTTGCCATGAGCGGAAGCCAATCCTATTCCGTGGGCAAAATAATCAAACTCATTAATGAAGATTTTGCAAAGCCGCTGCGTATTGATGAACTGGCTGAAAAAGCAAATATGAGTACTTCTTCTTTGCATAGCCAGTTCAAACGTGTGACAGCTATGAGTCCTTTGCAGTATCAAAAGAGGATGCGGCTTCAGGAAGCACGCCGTTTGCTGCTGGCCGATTCTTTCCGGGATGCGGCAGATGTGGGATTTGAAGTGGGATATGAAAGTCCTTCTCAGTTCAGCCGGGAATATGCACGAATGTTTGGGCTTCCTCCAATCAGTGACAGAAAGAGACTCAAGGATTCCTTGGCTTTTCATCTCACTATGATATAAGTGTTAAGGTAAAAAAAGAAGGAGATCGTGGCTGGTCTCCTTCTTTTTATCTTATAAATTAATCGTTAATCCAACTCCTGCTTCTCCAACAGGAAGTGCGCCGATCAGTCTTGCTTTTGCAAGAAGAGACACGCAGTGGCAGGGGTAAAGTCTGCCAATATGACAGCTCTCCATATATTTTATGGTCCGAGCAAGACGTTCATCCACATCCAGCAGATGAAGTCCTCCTAAAATTCCGGCAATTTTATCCTCTTTGCAGATTTCCTTTGCGTACTCTACAATATTGCATATTCCGCTGTGAGAACAGCCGGTAACAATAAACAGCCCTTTGGAAGTTTTTAAAACCACGGCGGAATCATCAGGTAAATAATCATCTTCCCAGATGCCGTCTATTTCTTTTTTTCCAAAAGATGTGGCTGGCTCAAAATCAAACCGGTTTGGAATCTGTCCTAAAAACACACAATGATCTGAAATGAATAAAGGGGTTTTAGTAGGTATGTAGTTGCACTTTGCTTCCATCTCTTCCACTGTAAAAGGAGCTCCAATGAATTGGTTTGCTGCTTTTTTAGGATAGAAACAATGAGGGTGGGAGATAACCTTTAACCCGGACAGAGAAACGGTCTGATCCAGATACTTTAACCCGTTGGTATGGTCGTTGTGACCATGTGACAGGACGATATGGGTTAACTCGGATAATTCAATTCCCATTTTACGGGCATTGGAGATCACCAGGTCAGAAAAGCCGGTATCAAATAAGAGCTTTAATCCATCGACTTCTATGTAAAAACTTACGGCTGGCTCTCCTCTGTAAAGGGAATCAATAACATGGTTGTCTACAACTATTTTTATCTGCATAAGAACTCCTGAATGAACATTGTTTAATTATGAATATTCCTATTATAGCATAAAAAAACAGAAAAAGCAGATGATTCTGCAAATACTTTGAAAAGCAGGTGAAATTAACGAAGAGTTAATGCGAAACAGAAAGCTCTTCCCTGAAATACTTTTTCAGGCATGGAATTGTAATTCCGCCTGCCAGGTTACCGATGGAAATCACCAGAATATAGAGGGCTGCTTTTTCACTCCAGGCATCTGCCATGGTAAAATAAAACATATCTGCAATGCTGTGTTCAAATCCCGAGAGGATAAACACCATAATCGGCAGAATGAGTGCAAGGTGTCTGCCCACACTGTCTTTAATGGTCTGGAATCCTACTACAGCAATGCACATCATTACACCGCAGAAAAATGCCATAATAAAAGTACTCAATAACGTATCGGATAATTTTAATTCTACAATTTCTGAAGCATGTTTTGTTAAATTTAAAAGTTTGGTCTCATGAAATAATAAACCGCATCCAACCGTTCCCACCAGATTTCCTATGTATACAATCAGAATATCCACCAGATAGGAAGGTTTTTCCGAGATAATATAGCAGACCTTTCCTGTAAATAGAAAAAAGCCGAAGGTATAGATGGTGAACAGACCGATGGAAAATAAAAAAGAACCGGCAATGCGGTTATCAAGAGTCAGATAAATGGTTCCCCCCAGCGCAATGGCAACTCCTGCAGCGATTGCTTTGATAAATGTTTTCATTTCAATACTCCTTCTCTTTCGTACCTTCTGTCTGGAGAAAATGTGACATATTTCCCCTTGGACATGTCATATTATAGCATATGAAAAAGAGTTTACAAGGACAATCGGACTATTGAAATAATTTATCAACCACTGAAAAAAAGATAAAAAAACGGCGTCTAAGCGCCGGTTTTTCTATCTTATACATTAAAACGGAAGAGAACAACATCTCCATCCTTTACAACATATTCTTTTCCTTCAGAACGGACAAGACCTTTTTCCTTTGCGGCATTATATGTCTTGCAGTTTAAAAGATCCTGGAAGTTGACAACCTCTGCACGGATAAAGCCGCGCTCAAAATCGGAATGGATTTTACCGGCAGCCTGAGGTGCTTTTGTGCCTTCTTCGATGGTCCATGCTCTGGTTTCCATAGGACCTGCTGTTAAATAGCTGATAAGACCAAGAAGATGGTAGCTGGCACGAATCAGTTTTTCCAGACCGGATTCGGTAAGACCAAGGTCTTCCAGGAACATCTTTTTTTCGTCTTCTTCCAATTCTGAAAGTTCCTGTTCGATCTGTGCACAGATTACAAATACTTCACTGTTGTTTTCTTTTGCAAATTCCCGTACTTTTGCTACATAAGAATTGGCGGCACCGTCGTCAGCCAGATCGTCTTCGCAAACGTTGGCAGCAAAAATGACTGGTTTATAAGTAAGAAGATTTAAGGTTGAGAGGAAAGCGATTTCGTCTGTATCTTCTATATCCATGCTTCTTGCCAGATTGCCATCCTCTAAGTGGGATTTAATCCTCTTTAAGAGATCCAGTTCCTTTGCAAGAGATTTGTCATTCATCGCACCCTTGGTAGATTTTGAAATGCGCCGATCCAGGATTTCAAGATCAGAAAAGATCAGTTCCAGGTCAATTGTTTCAATGTCACGCAGTGGGTCTACGCTTCCGTCTACATGGATGACATTGGGATCTTCAAAACAGCGTACCACATGAACAATGGCATCCACTTCCCGGATGTTGGAAAGAAACTGGTTTCCCAGACCTTCCCCTTTGGAAGCTCCTTTTACAAGCCCGGCAATGTCTACAAATTCAATGACAGCCGGCATGATCTTTTCAGAATTATATAGTTCTGCTAATTGTCCCAGACGCACATCCGGAACAGGAACCACGCCCACGTTTGGGTCTATGGTACAGAATGGATAATTGGCAGATTCTGCACCTGCCTTTGTAAGAGAATTGAACAAAGTGCTTTTACCTACATTCGGTAATCCGACAATACCTAATTTCATAGCAATTACCTTCCTAATATTGTTTATATTCATGGTTGATTTTTTTCTGCAACTAATATAGAATAGCATATTATCCTTAAAAAAAAAAGAGAAAATCGCAAGAATCATAGCCTTTGTCGAAAAATAGTTGAATATGTCGGGCGAATCTGTTTGATTTTTGTGTTTTCACGGGGTAAAATAAAGAAAACATCGAAAGGAGAAGACGAATGGCAAATACGGCAGATATTAGTTTTGTGCATTTGGGTATTACCATTGACCATCTGCGAAACAGTATCTCGATATTTGGGTTCCGCATTGCATTCTACGGGATTATCATTGGGATTGGAATTTTAACAGGCCTCTGGGTTGCAACGAATGATGCAAAACGAAGAGGACAAGACCCGGAAGTTTATCTGGATTTTGCCCTGTATGCAATCGTAGTATCGATTATATGTGCCAGGATTTATTATGTAATATTTGACTGGGCTAACTATAAAGATAACCTGTTACAGATTTTCAATTTAAGGGCAGGAGGATTGGCAATTTATGGAGGCGTTATAGGCGCTGCAATCACTCTGGTCGTCTACACCAGAAGAAAGAGGCTTTCTTTTCTTTCACTGGCAGACACAGGATGTCTGGGACTGATAACCGGGCAAATTATAGGAAGATGGGGAAACTTCTTTAATTGCGAAGCATTTGGCGGATATACAGACAGCCTGTTTGCTATGAGAATCAGAAGGGCGCTGGTTAACGAGAATATGATATCGAAAGAACTTTTAAACCATTTAATTGTAAAAGACGGAGTGGAGTATATACAGGTTCATCCAACTTTCTTATATGAGTCTGTGTGGAATCTTTGTTTACTTGTATTCTTGCTCTGGTACAGAAAACGCAAACAATTTGATGGTGAAATTTTTCTTATCTACCTGCTAGGTTATGGCTTGGGACGGGTATGGATAGAGGGAATCCGTACGGATCAGCTAATATTCTTTAGTACCGGCATTCCAGTGTCTCAGGCACTGTCATTAATATTGGTAGTGATATCAGCTCTTGTGCTCTTCTTCCGACACAGACAGATTAGAATAAAGAGCAAAGGAGAAACATGATATGATGATTTCAAAAGAAGAGTTAATACGAAATATCGAGGAAGCAAGAGAAAAATTGAATAAAAGCATTGATCATGACGACGGAGATGTTATTTATCTTAGGAGTGTGGAACTGGATAAATTAATTGAAAAATATATTGAAGCCGGCTATTAACAGCCGGAAATTTTAAAACACGGAAAGGGAAACCTTTCCGTGTTTTTTTTCTGCATGAATGCCTTCTGGGTTTTTGAGAATAATGTTTATTATAATAAGAAGAAAAACGATTTGTCGAAGGGCGAAACATTCTGGAATATGTTGGAAATAATGCCTCTACAGCACAAAAATCAGTGAAAATAATTCGAAAAATTCCTTGCTATTTCCTGGTAAATGTACTAAAATTAGATTACAAGTGGAGGAAAGTGGTACAAAGTGGAGGGAAATGGTAGGAATGTGGATCCTGACCCCTCTGTGTACAAGCAGGTGATTGGTATGTTCATGGGCGAATACAATCATACAGTGGATGCGAAGGGACGTTTGATTGTCCCATCAAAATTCAGAGAACAGCTTGGTGAAGAGTTCGTTGTGACAAAGGGCTTGGACGGCTGTTTATTTGTGTATGATAATCGTGAGTGGACAGCCCTGGAAGAAAAACTGAAAAGCCTGCCGCTGACCAATACCAATGCCAGAAAGTTTTCCAGATTTTTTCTGGCAGGTGCAACTTCCTGTGAAGTGGACAAGCAGGGGAGAATTCTGCTGCCGTCAGTTCTCAGGGAACATGCAGGCATTGAAAAGGATGCAGTACTGGTAGGTGTGGGAAGCCGGATTGAGATCTGGAGCAAGGACGCATGGATGGCGGCCAACACTTATGACGACATGGAAGAGATTGCGGAAGCGATGGAAGGACTTGGGATATGATGTTTGAACACAAGTCAGTGCTGCTTTATGAAACCATTGACAGCCTGAATATAAAACCCGACGGAATATATGTGGACGGGACTTTAGGAGGCGGCGGACATGCTTTTGAAGTATGCAGACGACTCGGTGAATACGGAAGATTAATCGGAATTGATCAGGATGCAGATGCCATTAAGGCAGCTACGGAACGGCTTAAGGTATTTGAGGATAAGGTTACCGTAGTAAGGAGCAATTACGTTAATATACAGACTGTTTTAGCAGATTTGGGAATTGAAAAGGTAGATGGAATTTATCTGGACCTGGGAGTATCATCTTACCAGCTTGATATGCCGGAGCGGGGCTTTACTTACCGGGAAGACCAGGCACCTCTGGATATGCGTATGGATCAGAGAAACGATCAGACGGCTGCCGACATTATTAATGGTTATACAGAATTTGAATTATACCGTATGATTCGTGATTACGGAGAAGACAAATTTGCTAAGAATATTGCAAAACACATTGTAAGAGTAAGAGAGACAAGTCCTATTGAGACTGCCGGACAATTATCTGAGGTTATTAAAGACGCAATTCCGGCAAGAGTACGGGCAGTTGGAGGTCACCCTTCGAAAAAGACGTTTCAGGCTATTCGGATTGAACTGAACAAGGAACTGGAAGTGCTAAACCAGTCTCTTGATACGATGATTGATCTGTTGAATCCTGGAGGACGTTTGTCCATCATCACGTTTCACTCCTTAGAGGACAGAATGGTGAAAACCAGATTTAGAACCAATGAAAATCCTTGTATATGCCCTCCGGACTTCCCAGTTTGCGTGTGTGGAAGAAAGAGTAAAGGGAAAGTCATTACGAGGAAACCCATTGTGCCGACAGAGGAAGAGATTGAAGAGAATAAACGTTCAAAAAGTTCGAAACTCAGGGTGTTTGAACGAAATTAGTTGAGGGAGGAAGTTTCAGTGGCTGCCAAAAAAAATGTCCGTTCCTACGGGAATCATGCTGCTTATGTGCACGGAAGTGCGGTTCGTAAAACCATGCCGGCAAACAGGCCGGTTCATACACCAGAAGAAGTTCGAAGACCGAATGTAAATCACCGGGTAAGAAGAAACAGGGAGAAAGCTCTGCAGATGGATCTGCCCTATGTTTTGATGCTGACGGCTGCAGTGGTGTGCACCTTATTTCTGTGCGTAAAATACCTCCATTTACAGTCCTCGATTACAACTAATATTCACCAAATTGAGATCCATGAGGCACAACTGGAAAAACTAAGAACGGAGAACAACGCACTGGAAATGAGCATTAACACTTCTGTTGATTTGGATCATGTGTACAAAGTAGCCACTGAGGAGCTTGGTATGGTCTATGCCCAAAAAGGCCAGATCCTTCATTACGATAAAACAGAAAGTGAGTATGTAAGACAGAATGAGGATATCCCGAAACACTGATAAAAATAAAAATAGAAAAAATAAAGTATTTCCGCGTTATATGCAGGAAAAGCTGGCGATTACAGTTCTTGTAATTACGCTGGCTTTGTTTGCATTGGTTTTAATTCTCTATAATCTGATGACAAACAAAAAGGAGGATTATAACCAGATTGTATTATCCCAGCAAGAGTATGACAGTCGTATCATTCCCTTTAAAAGAGGGGATATTATGGACCGGAACGGAACATATCTGGCTGCAAGTGAGAAAGTTTATAACTTAATTCTTGACCCCAAACAGATCATGACAAATCCGGATGCGTACTTGGAACCTTCTGTTACAGCACTGACCGAATGTCTGGGCTATGACCGGACAGAGATTATGAATCTTATTCAGGAAAAGAAAGACAAACAGTATGTGCGGTATGCCAAACAATTGTCTTATGAGGATAAAAATAAGTACGAAAAATACAAAACGGATAAAATGAAAGAATTAAAAAAAACAGGGAAAGATATTAAAGGAATCTGGTTTGAAGATGAGTACAAAAGAGTGTATCCTTACAATGGTATGGGCAGCAAGGTAATTGGATTTGCCAACGGAGACGGAATGGCTGGAACCGGTGGAATTGAACAGTTTTATAATTCAACTCTTATGGGAATAAACGGCAGGGAATATGGTTATTTAAATGACGATTCCAATTTAGAGCGGGTAATAAAACCGGCTTCCAATGGCAATACCGTAGTCTCTACCATTGATGTAAATATACAGAAAATTGTTGAAAAGTACATAAATGAATGGGAAGCGCAGACAGGAAGCAAGAAAATCGGTGTCATTGTTATGGACCCCAATAATGGGGAGGTTCTGGCTATGGCGGATCATAAATCATTTGATTTAAACAATCCCCGTAAGCTCAGACCGGAATACACAGATGATGTTTTGCGTCAGCTTGGAATCCAGGAAGCCATGGATGACTATAAACGTAAGAACAAAGATGCAGAACCTCTGACAGAGGAAACGGTATTAAAACACTATGATGATAAGACGATTATGTCTTTGGGGACCCAGGTGGCATGGAATCAGACCTGGCGTAATTTTACCATTAGTGATGGATATGAGCCGGGATCAACAGAGAAGATATTTACCGTTTCTGCGGCCTTAGAAGAAGGTGCCATTACAGGCAATGACGTATATGAATGCAACAAATTTCTGGAAGTAGGCGGACATAAGATAAACTGTGCCAGCAGATATGGACATGGTCGGATCACAGTAGAAGAGGGACTTATGAAATCCTGCAATGTAGTTATGATGCGGATTGCCCAGCAGATTGGAAAAGAAAAGTTTTATAAGTACCAGCAGATCTTTGGATTCGGAGCAAAGACAGGAATTGATCTTCCGGGAGAAGCGGATAACAAAACCACGATTTATACTGTAGATAATGCAGGCCCCACAGATCTTGCCACCAACTCCTTTGGACAGAACTTCAACACCACCATGATTCAGATGGCGGCTGCATATAGTTCGGTTATCAACGGTGGTTCTTATTATGAGCCTCATGTGGTAAAACAGATCTTAAATGAACAGGGAGCTGTTGTGAAAAAGACAGATCCTGTGCTGGTGCGTGAAACGGTGTCTGAATCCACAACCAGATTTATTAATGAAGCACTTTTTAAAACCGTTAACGCAGAAGGCGGAACAGGTGGTGCGGCAAAGGTGGCAGGATATAAAGTGGCGGGAAAAACCGGTACAGCAGAGAAGATACCAAGGGACAAGACAAACTATGTAGTATCTTTCTGCGGATATGCTCCGTCAGATAATCCGCAGGTATTAGTTTATGTGGTGGTAGATGAACCCCATGTAGAGGATCAGCCTCGCAGCACTTACGCAAGCAATATCTTTCAAAAGATTATGTCAGAGATTCTTCCTTATTTAAATATATTCCCTGAGACCGATACAGAAGGGACACTTCCCACTGATGATGTATCAGGGCTTCCGCAGCAGGAAGGCATCACAAAAGAGTCCGGTGCCTCTTCTGAGGAGGAAGTGAAACAGGAGAGTGAAGCACAATCCCAGGCACCTGCACCGACCATGGAGAATGGGCAGGCAGTTCCGGAAGAGTATTTAAATCCTTCCGAAGAATATGTGAACAGGCAGGAGGGAGATGACGCGGCTGTGCCTGCGGGTATTCCCGGAGAGGATGAACAGACAGGGGAGACCCAGCCTTCCCAGGAAGAAGAAACCGCAGCCCAGTAGGGAAATATCCCTTCTTTGGCTCATAAAAAGAGCAAAGATTCATATATTGTAACAATCATGACGGTGGAGCAGTGTATGAATACAAACAAAACACATCACAGAGAGAAAATAGCCCTCCTGTTTTTCCTGTTATTTCTTGCCATGACAGGATTAATGGGGCGGCTTATTTTTCTAATGGTATTCCGTTCGGAGCATTATAGTGCGATGGCTGAAGATCTCCATGAAAGGGAAAGAACCATAAAGGCAGCAAGAGGAAACATCATTGATGCCAATGGTACCGTCATTGCAACCAACCGGACGGTATGTACGATTTCAGTTATTCACAACCAGATAAAAAAACCGGATGAGGTGGTTGCGGTTTTATCAAAAGAACTGGGAGTTGATGAAGCTGAGGTACGAAAAAAAGTGGAAAAATACAGTTCCAGAGAAATTATTAAAACCAATGTAGACAAGGCATTAGGAGATCAGATAAGGACTTATCATCTGGAAGGTGTGAAGGTGGATGAGGATTACAAACGTTACTATCCTTATGACACCCTTGCTTCTAAGGTTCTTGGGTTTACGGGAGGAGACAATCAGGGAATTATTGGTCTGGAAGTCAAATACGAAGAGTATTTAAAAGGAAATAACGGGAAGATTCTCACCATGTCTGATGCGGCTGGAATAGAAATCGAGAATGCGGCAGAAGATAGAATTGAACCTGTTCCAGGGCAGGATCTGCAGATTAGTCTGGATGTAAACATTCAAAAATACTGTGAGCAGGCCGCTTATCAGGTAATGGAGAAAAAAGGTGCAAAAAAAGTGTCAATTATTGTCATGAATCCTCAAAATGGGGAAATAATGGCTATGGTCAATGCACCTGAATTTAATTTGAATGATCCGTTTACACTAAGCACAGGTACACAAGTTCCTGCTTCCAGCAAAGAAAAACAGGATATGCTTAATCAGATGTGGAGAAATCCAAGCATTAACGATACCTATGAGCCAGGATCTACTTTTAAGATCATAACGGCTGCCGCCGGATTAGAGGCAGGCGTGGTAAAACTTGATGATCACTTTTCCTGTCCCGGATTCCGGGTGGTGGAGGACCGTAAGATCCGCTGTCATAAAGTGGGAGGCCATGGGTCAGAATCTTTTTTACAGGGAATGATGAATTCCTGCAATCCGGTTCTCATTGATGTGGGACAGCGGCTTGGCGTAAATAATTACTATAAATATTTTGAACAGTTTGGCTTAAATGGAAAGACAGGAATCGACGTTCCTGGCGAAGCATCTACCATTATGCATAAAAAAGAAAATATGGGTCTTGTGGAACTGGCAACCGTTTCCTTTGGTCAGTCATTTCAGATCACACCTACGCAGTTAATCACCACTTCCGCTTCAATTGTTAATGGTGGAAACAGAATTACCCCTCACTTTGGCATAAAGGTATCCGCTGCTGACGGAGAATCGGTTCATACATTTGATTATCCGGTCAGAGAAGGAATTGTTTCCTCGCAGACCAGTGAGACCATGCGCTACATTCTGGAACAGGTGGTATCAGAAGGCGGCGGTAAAAAAGCAAAGCTGGAAGGATACCGCATTGGAGGAAAAACAGCCACTTCTGAGAAGCTTCCCAGAAGTTTAAAAAAGTATATTTCTTCTTTTGTGGGATTTGCTCCTGCTGACAATCCCCAGGTAATTGCACTTATTACCATTGATGAACCTCAAGGCATTTATTACGGCGGAACCATTGCTGCTCCGGTGATTGCAGATATTTTTAAGAATATTCTTCCATATCTGGGGATTGACCCAACAGAGGAAAAAACTGTTTCGACGATTCGAATCAGTGGTTGATTATTCGGAAAAAAAGACGTATACTACTTACTGTGTACTTTTGATATACCAATACATAAAATATTGAGGTGTGACATGATTAACGAAACGATTCTGGCAATTATCATAGCTTTTGCTATCAGCGCCATGCTGTGTCCCATTGTAATACCATTTCTCCACAGACTGAAATTTGGTCAGGAAATCCGAAAGGAAGGGCCGGAGAGTCATTTGAAAAAACAGGGTACTCCGACTATGGGGGGACTCATTATTTTGACCAGTGTTATCATCACATCCCTGTTTTATATCAGGGATTATCCGAAGATCATTCCCATACTTTTTATGACCGTTGGATTTGGAATCGTCGGATTTCTTGATGATTACATTAAGATTGTGATGAAACGGTCAGAGGGACTTACACCGGTTCAGAAGATGGCAGGGCAGTTAATCATCACAGGAATTTTTGCCTATTATCTCCTTCACTCCAAAGATGTAGGCACCAGTATGCTTATTCCGTTTACCGGAGGTTTTGATAAGGGGCTTTATTTAAGCCTGGGTATCTTTTTTGTACCAGCAGTGTTTTTCATTGTAATAGGAACCGATAACGGGGTGAACTTTACCGATGGTCTTGATGGGCTGTGCACCAGTGTTACAATTCTGGTTGCGACTTTCTTAACGGTGGTTGCCATAGGAGAGAAGACTGGAATCAGCCCTATTACGGGAGCGGTTGTAGGAAGTCTCCTGGGATTTTTGCTGTTTAATGTTTATCCGGCGAGAGTTTTCATGGGAGACACCGGATCACTTGGACTGGGGGGCTTTGTGGCTTCCAGTGCATTCATGATGCAGATTCCTGTTTTTATTGCTATTATCGGTTTTATTTATTTAGTGGAAGTGTTATCAGTCATCATGCAGGTGACTTATTTTAAAAAAACAGGCGGGAAAAGAATTTTTAAGATGGCACCCATCCATCATCATTTTGAACTTAGCGGCTGGTCGGAGACCCGGGTGGTTGCTGTGTTTGCTATTGTAACAGCGGTTCTTTGCCTGCTTGCATACCTTGGATTATAGGAGAGAAACCATATGAGTCAGAAAATTTTAGTTGCCGGCAGTGGAAAAAGTGGTATCGCCGCCTCCAGGTTAATTCTAAAGACGGGGGATGAAGTTGTGCTTTATGACAGCAATTCCGCCTTGAAAGAGGATGAGCTGTTAAGCAGATTTGAAGAGAGGGAAAGGGTTTCAGTTTTGCTGGGTGAACTGAAAAAAGATGATCTGGCAGATATAAAACTTTGTGTAATCAGTCCCGGTATCTCTTTGGATGCACCTTTTGTTTCTATGATAAACGATGCCGGTATTCCTGTGTGGAGCGAGATCCAGCTGGCATATCATCATGCAAAGGGAAGACTTGCGGCGATCACGGGAACCAATGGGAAGACCACCACCACAGCTCTTACTGGAGAGATTATGAGGGCTTACTATGCTCATGCTTTTGTGGTGGGAAACATTGGAATTCCTTATACGGAAGAAGTGTTAAAGACAAAAGAGGATTCTGTGACGGTTGCAGAGATCAGCAGCTTCCAGTTAGAGACGATTACCGACTTTAAGCCGGATATCAGCGCCATTCTTAACATCACGCCGGATCACTTAAATCGTCATAAAACTTTGGATTGTTACATAAAAGTTAAAGAAAGCATTACCCAGAACCAGAGAGAGTCAGATTGCTGTATTCTGAATTATGATGATACAGTGCTCCGCGAGTTTGGGAGAAGCCTGCTGCCTCGTGTTGTTTATTTCAGCAGCAGAGAGCTGATTGAAGAAGGCTACTGTATGGATGGGGATATGATTATCTGCAATCATAAAGGCGAGAGGCAGGAGATTGTGTCTATCCATGATTTAAAGCTTCTTGGACGCCATAATTATGAGAATGTTATGGCTGCAATTGCAATATCCGTGGAGATGGGAGTTCCCATGGAGGTGATACAGCAGGTGATCTGTCAGTTTAAAGCAGTGGAACACCGGATTGAGTTTGTGGCGGAAAAAGCCGGGGTCAAGTATTACAATGATTCAAAAGGCACCAATCCTGATGCAGCCATACAGGCGATCAAGGCTATGCCGGGACCGACCATTCTCATTGCAGGAGGTTATGATAAAAACTCAGAATATGATGAGTGGATCAGATCGTTTGATGGAAAAGTAAGATATATGGTTTTGCTGGGGCAGACACGGGAAAAGATTGCAGAATGCGCCTCGAGATACGGCTTTACCAATGTAATGTATGCGGAAGATATGCAGGAGGCTGTCAGTGTCTGTGCCTCTTATGCCAATAGTGGGGATTATGTGCTCCTGTCACCGGCGTGTGCCAGTTGGGGTATGTTTCAGTGCTATGAAGAACGCGGAGAGGTATTTAAAGAGTGTGTCCGCAATCTTTAAAGCTGTTTGTACGCTTTCGTATGGTTGGTGAGGAGGAGTGATATGTCAGAAAAAAGGCCAGTGAAGAAAAAGAACAAACCGCGCCGTTTTTATGATTACAGCCTTTTGTTTACCGTAATCTTCCTTAGCGTCTTTGGTTTGGTTATGATATACAGTTCCAGTTCTTATGCTGCACAGATTAAATTCGGCAGTGCCGCTTACTTCATGACAAGGCAGGCAAAGATTGCGCTTGCAGGGTTTGCCCTTATGGTGGTCATATCCAGATTGGATTATCACTGGTATGGAAAGGTTGCAGCGTTTGCATATGTCCTTTCCTATGTTCTTATGATTGCAGTTTCCTTATTTGGCCGTCGGGTAAATGGAAAGAGGAGATGGCTGGGAGTTGGTTCTTTATCCTTTCAGCCAACAGAGTTTGTTAAAATTGCGTTAATCGTGATGCTTGCGATGCTGATTGTCCAGATGGGCAAAAAGATCAACACCAGAAATGGAGTTCTTCTGATTATTGTAATGACAATCCCCATTGCGGGAATCGTTGCTGCAAACAATTTAAGCTCTGGTATTATTATCGTTGGAATTGCTTTTGTTATGCTGTTTGTGGCATGTAAGAAAAAGTGGCCGTTTTTTGCCTGCGGATTTGCAGGAGTCGGTCTTCTGGCTGTTGCCGGTCCCCTGGCAACGGTGCTTGAGAAGATGAATATTCTTCATGATTACCAGCTTGGCCGTATACTGGTCTGGATGGAACCGGAAGCTTATCCCTCGACAGGCGGCTATCAGGTGCTCCAGGGCTTATATGCCATTGGCTCCGGCGGACTGGTGGGACGGGGACTGGGAGAGAGCATACAGAAGATGGGATTTGTGCCTGAGGCGCAGAATGATATGATATTCTCTATTATTTGTGAGGAACTTGGCCTTTTTGGAGCGGTTTCCGTAATCCTTATATTTCTTTTTATGATTTACCGCTTTATGCTCATTGCGGACAATGCACCCGATTTATTTGGTGCGCTATTGGTTGTTGGGGTTATGGGGCACATTGCAATTCAGGTAATCCTTAATATTGCGGTTGTTACCAATACCATTCCAAATACTGGCATTACCCTTCCGTTTATCAGTTACGGTGGTACTTCGGTATTGTTCCTCATGATAGAAATGGGCATGGTTTTAAGTGTTTCAAATCAGATAAAACTGGAAAAATAGTAAGATTTGATACCCAAACTCTCACTTTTAACATAGGATAGTATATAAGAAGCCATGGGAGGTACCGGATTGTCAGTCATACAGGTCCAGGGGTTACGATCCTTAAAAGGTGAGATAAAAATTCAGGGTTCCAAGAATGCTGTTCTGCCTATGATGGCAGCGGCGGTTCTCCATAAAGGTACAACAGTGATTCATAATGTCCCCAGGATACAGGATGTGTTCTGTATGCTGGGGATACTTGAGCGTATTGGCTGTATCTGCCGTCTGGAAGGCAATACGCTGATCGTTAATGCTGCAACACTTACACAGGCAGAGATTCCCGAAGAGTATATGAAAAGCATGCGTTCCTCCATTATACTTTCAGGCTCGCTTCTTGGAAGAACCGGCCTTGCGGTTACCAGTTTTCCCGGAGGGTGTTCGATAGGGAAAAGGCCCATTGATCTTCACCTGAAGGCATTTTCAAAGCTTGGGGCTGTAGTGGAAGATAAAGAGGAAAAACTGATTGTCTCTGCCAAGGCACTGAAAGGGGCAGACATAGAATTTTTGTTTCCAAGTGTGGGAGCAACGGAGAACGGGCTTTTGGCTTCTGTTTATGCACAGGGAGTTACAACCATCCGGGGGGCTGCAAAAGAACCGGAGATCATTGCACTGTGTGAATTCTTAAACAATATGGGAGCAGATATTAAGGGAATCGGGACATCAGAATTGACGGTTACAGGTGTGAAAGAATTCCATGATTCAGAGTTTAGAGTTGCAGGTGACCGTATTGTTGCAGGTACTTATTTAACGGCTGTCATGGCAGCCGAAGGGAAAGTCTTACTTGATGGAATCCGTCCGGCAGATTTAACTGCGGCTCTTGTAGCGGCAGAGAAGATGGGAGCAGTACTTAAAACTGGTCCGGACAGTCTGGAAGTATCTATGAAAGGGCGGCCGGAGGGAATTGATGTAATGACGGAACCTTATCCTGGTTTTCCTACGGATCTTCAGTCACAGTTCATGGCAGTGATGGCATCTGGAAAGGGAAGAGGAAAACTTATTGAGACTATTTTTGAGGGGCGCTTTGGGACCGCAGAAGAACTGAAAAAGCTGGATGCAGATATATTCATAACAGAAAAACAGGCTATTGTTCATGGACGGTATCCTTTAAAGGGTAACCGGGTAACATCTCCTGATTTGAGAGGAGGAGCAGCTCTTATTGTAGCTGGATTGGCTTGTGAGGGAATCACAGAGATTCATGAATGTTATCATATTGAACGCGGATACGAGGATATTTGCCGTGATCTGAGCAGTCTGGGAGCGGCAATCAGAGGGATGGAATGAGATATCTTAAAAGCAGAAGAAAGATGAAACTGGCAATCGCGGCAGCGGTAGCTGTGCTGGCAGCAGTGATTTTTCTATCACTTCAGATCAAAGAGATCACGGTCACCGGCAATAAACAATATACTTCGGAACAGATTGAGAGCCTTATATTTAAAGGCGGCTGGGACCGGAATGCGATTTTTTGTTTCTACAAGGACCGGTTTAGACCACATACGCAGATTCCTTTTGTAGAAGATTATAAAATCGTATTCCTAAACCCGGTGAAGGTGGAAGTGATTGTATATGAAAAGACGGTAGTTGGTTATGTTTCCTATATGGGAAGCTATTTGTATTTTGATAAAGATGGTATCATTGTGGAAAGCTCCAGTGAAAAACTTGATGGGGTTCCCTGGATTGTGGGGCTTGACTACGGTCATATTGCCCTGCACCAGCCCCTGCCGGTGGAGAATCATCGAATCTTTGATGAGATCCTGACGCTGACCCAGCTTTTATCTACTTATGGTATCTCAGTGGACCAGATTCATTACGATTCCCGGGGGAATGCCTGTCTGACGATGGAAGATATTAAAATTTATCTTGGCAGCAATGATCAGATGAGTGGAAAGATCTCTGAACTAAAGGATCAGCTTCCGGTTTTAGACGGGCTTAAAGGAACGTTATATCTGGATACTTATGATGAAGCGAATACAGTCACTTCTTATCGGTTTGTGAGAGATAAATGAATTTACATAATTTTCAAGCAACTTTGTTCAAAAAATAGTTGATATTTTTGTGAAAATCAAATATTATATTAATTAGGTTTATACAGTAAGCTGTTTATGGTTAAAGGAGGATATAATCTTGTTAGAGATTAAGATAAATGAGGCGGACAATGCCGCAAGGATTCTGGTTATCGGAGTAGGCGGTGCCGGAAACAATGCGGTGAACCGGATGATTGATGAGAATATCGCAGGTGTGGAATTTATTGGTATTAACACGGACAAGCAGGCACTTCAGTTTTGCAAGGCTCCAACTGCAATGCAGATTGGTGAGAAATTAACCAAAGGTCTTGGTGCCGGTGCAAAACCTGAGATGGGTGAAAAGGCAGCAGAGGAGAATGCGGACGAGCTGGCTCAGGCAATGAAGGGTGTTGACATGGTATTTGTTACCTGCGGTATGGGCGGCGGAACCGGAACCGGAGCAGCTCCTGTTGTTGCAAAGATAGCAAAGGATATGGGTATTCTGACTGTAGGAGTAGTAACAAAACCTTTCCGTTTTGAAGCAAGAACCCGTATGACCAATGCGATTAACGGGATTGAACGTTTAAAAGAAAGTGTTGATACACTGATTGTGATCCCCAACGACCGCCTTTTGGAGATTGTTGACAGACGTACTACGATGCCAGATGCACTGAAGAAGGCAGATGAGGTTCTTCAGCAGGCTGTTCAGGGTATTACCGATCTGATCAATGTCCCAGGTCTTATTAACCTGGATTTTGCAGATGTGCAGACTGTCATGACTGATAAGGGGATCGCTCATATTGGAATCGGTCGCGCAAAAGGCGATGAAAAGGCACTGGAAGCTGTAAAGCAGGCGGTGTCAAGTCCTCTGCTTGAGACAACCATTGAAGGAGCTTCCCATGTAATTATTAATATTTCTGGTGACATCAGTCTTATTGAAGCCAATGAAGCAGCAAGCTATGTACAGGAGATGGCAGGAGATGAAGCGAATATTATCTTTGGTGCCATGTATGATGAGAATGCCCAGGATGAAGCAAGCATTACAGTGATTGCCACTGGTCTGGACATGCACGCAGAAACACCTGTATCCAAGGTTATGACTAATTTTTCCAATCCAAACTTTAAACAGCCAAAGACAGCAGCACCTTCTGGTCAGCCAGTGAATCAGGAAACAGCAGCAACTGCACCAACTCCAGGATATAATCAGAACTTTAATCAGAATTACAGCAATGGTAATTACTCTGCACCTGCTTATAATAATGCCGGTGGTCAGAATTATCAGAATAATAATCCGAATTACAACAATCAGAACTATGCAGGTTCCAATTACCAGAAGCCAGGTTATAATGGACAGAATAGTCCTCAGGGTGCTCCCCAGGGGAATGGACAGCCTTACCGTCCGACTGTGAATAAAGAAGTTCAGATTAACATACCGGATTTTTTAAGAAATAAAAGATAAATATACGGATTACATACCAGGCAGGTTCCTACGAACCTGCCTCTTTTAGAAAGGAGAACAGTGTGTCTGAAAAGTTAAACGACTGGGAGATTTCCGAAGATTATTATAATAACAAGGGGAATGAAAGAGAGCTGTCCCTTGAAGATTTTATATCAGAATCAGAGGAAAAAGAATCACAGGATCACTCTTTTGAACCTTCTGATGAGAGATTAAAGCAAACCATAAAGGATGTTCACCAGGTCCTTTTGCTCGCTCAGGAGGGGAAAAGCATTGAGGAGATTGCAGGGCTTACTGGTCTTCAACAGGATTATGTATACAACATACAGGTTTGCGCACAGGGATTTCGGGAAGATGATGAAATTGCTGTAGCACATCTGGTGCTGGGATAGGAGGGAACATTATGGAGAAAAAGATATGCCCCATCTGTGACCTGCCGGTTGGTGCTGGCAATTACTGTTCCCACTGCAAAAAGATCGTGAGACATCCCCTGATGTGGGATACGAATTATTATCTGAATGAGAAACCTCCTGCAGATTTAAAACGTGTGGAACTGTCCCCTTCCTCCCAACCTGCAAAAGAAGTGAGGAAAGATGGTGGAAAGTTCCGAATTCCACTGGCAAGCATTGCAACCCTGTTTTTTATTGTTCTTGGTGCAGCACCAGGGGTGATAAAAAAGGCAGACCGTCTTTTGAATCACTATGATTCTGTTCAGGAAGCAGTACCTTTTGATGATTCTGATTTTAAAGAGTATGAAGAAAGTGATGTCATAGAAGCGGGAATTCCCTGTAATGGCTATATCCATTTTCCTGTTGACGGAAAGATTGTTGCTGAGGCAATGGATTTATTTGTGACTGAGAATCTTTATAGTTATCAGCGAAGCTCGGATACCATGTATTCTGATAATTATGAACTGAATGGAGAATATGGTCCTGCTTCCTACTTTGAGACCGTTACCAGCTATTATCTGAAAGAGGACAAAAATGGCCAGCTAAGCTCAGATGATGAGAACGAGCAGTATCAGTATGTGGAGATTAATTATGATACAGCCACAGCAGAGATGCACAGTTATCTGTCAGCTTTAAGAGACAGGGAAGCATCCTTTGCTTATTTGGAGCATTTTATGAAGGTGACGGAAACCGAAGCAGGGGTACCGCTTTCTAATACCAGTGTTCTGTCTTTAATGGAACAGGTGAAAGCTGGGCTTGCCACGGATCAGTATGTAGATTTATCAGAAGGAATGTTTCATATTTCCGCATTTCAGGATGAGGATGAGGTTCGGTTAATTGCTGGTTACTATGCTCCCTGATTAAAAGAATACAGGAAAAATAAGGTTTTTGGCATAAAAATACAGGGTTTTGATTGACACCAAACGGGGCATCTGATATAATCATTCCAATCGTAAAAGGGAGTAGCAGCCAGCAGATTGCTGGAAGAGATTGCGTCAGAACGGTAAAGTAATTGACCCGCATCCTTATGAAATTGCAAGACTTTTATTGATGCCGTAAGCGGTGTCAATAGAAGTCTATTTTATTATACAGGGTCGTTTGCAGTACTCTGTGAAGGAAGCATGTTCTGATTTTCATTACGAGAGGCAGGAATTGAAAGGAGAGATATGATGGAAACAATTGATCCCCGCAAAAATGAAGTGTGGCAAAAAGTAAAACGTATTATGAAAAGATCAGGAATTGGCCTGGTGCTGGTGATTGCAGTACCTGTTATTGGTTTCAGCTCATTATACAACGTTCAGGAACAGGAGCAGGCAGTGGTAACCACCATGGGAAAGGCAAGGTCTGTGACCCAGTCGGGACTGCATTTTAAAGTGCCGTTTATCCAGAATGTGAAAAAAGTGAATACCACCATTCAGGGATTTGCCATTGGATATGATCCTGGTGATAATGAAAGTAAGGAAGAAGATTCTCTGATGATCACCAAGGATTATAATTTTGTAAATGTGGATTTTTTTGTAGAATATAAAGTGGCAGATCCGGTTAAGTCCGTCTATGCTTCGGAAGACCCTTTAAAGGTTTTGCAAAGCATCACAAAAAGCTGTATCAGAACTGTAATTGGAAGCTATGATGTGGATTCTGTCCTGACTATGGGAAAAAATGAGATTCAGACAAAGATAAAACAGATGATCATGGAAAAGCTGGAAGGTCATGATATCGGCCTGACTGTGGTGAATGTGACCATTCAGGATTCCGAACCTCCCACACAGGAGGTTATGGAAGCTTTTAAAGCGGTAGAGACAGCGAAGCAGGGAAAAGAGACTGCTATAAACAATGCCAATAAGTACAGGAATGAAAAACTTCCGGAAGCTACGGCTCAGACGGATAAAATTTTACAGGAAGCAGAATCTGAAAAAGCAAAGAGAGTCAATAAAGCGAATTCAGAAGTTGCCAAGTTTAATGCCATGTATATTGAATTTCAGAAAAATCCGGAAGTGACAAGGAAACGAATGTTTTATGAGACCATGGAAAAGGTTCTGCCTGATATGAAAGTTATTATTGACGGTACAGATAAGACCAGCACAATTCTTCCCCTTGACAGCTTTACTGGAGATGGTGCAGCAAAAGATGCCGGAGGAGAAAAGGAGAAAGCGGAATGAGAAAAATATTAAAAAGAGCTGGTTTAGCCATTGCTGTACTTGCAGTCATCATTCTTTTATTTGGTTCCCTGGTCATTACCAACGAAAACGAATATAAGCTGATCCGTCAGTTCGGGCGTGTGGAGCGGGTCATTGGAACAGCAGGGTTATCCGTTAAGATTCCGTTTATCCAGACAGCAGATACCCTGCCAAAACAGATTCTTATCTATGATCTGGCAGCGTCTGACGTTATTACCATGGATAAAAAGACCATGTTAAGTGACAGCTATGTATTATGGCGGATCAATGATCCCCTCAAATTTGCCCAGTCTTTAAATTCTTCCATCGTCAATGCAGAAGCAAGAATTGATACCGTTGTTTATAACTCGGTAAAGAATGTCATAAGCAGTATGAGCCAGAATGATGTGATAAGCAGCAGGGATGAAGAACTTTCCCAGGCAATTATGAAAAATGTGGGAGATAATATGAGCCAGTATGGAATTACTCTTCTGGCAGTAGAGACCAAACGACTGGATCTTCCTGTGGATAATAAAGCGGCTGTTTACGAACGGATGATATCAGAGAGAGCTAAGATCGCTGCCACCTATACCGCAGAAGGTCAGGCGGAAGCAAAGATTATACAAAATACAACAGACAGGGAGATCGCCATCAGCATTTCTGATGCCCAGGCACAGGCGGCTTCCATTACGGCAGAGGGGGAAGCAGAGTATATGAGAATTCTGGCGGAGGCTTACAATGATCCCCAGAGAGCAGAGTTCTACTCTTTTGTCCGTTCTCTTGAGGCGGCAAAGAACTCTCTGACCAGCAAAAACAACACTTTAATTCTACCTAAGAATTCTCCTCTGGCACAGATATTTACAGGGCAGTAATAGTTGCAGGAAATAATTTTTTATGGTAAAGTGTTAAAAGATAAAAGAAACGTAAGATAGGAGACTGACAGCATGAAGATTAAAGACATATTAAGCCAGGGAAAGCCCACATTGTCTTTTGAAGTATTTCCTCCAAAAACAGAGGATAAATATGAATCAGTAGAACGGGCGGCGGCGGAGATTGCGAAGCTGAATCCGGCTTTCATGAGTGTCACATACGGAGCAGGCGGCGGAACCAGCAATTATACGGTTGATATTGCTTCCACTCTGCAGAATAAGTATCATGTGACTCCTCTGGCTCATTTAACCTGTGTATCTTCTACCAAGGAGAAGGTGCAGGAGGTTCTTCATGACTTGAAAGTAGCGGGAATTGAGAATGTTCTTGCACTCAGAGGGGACATTCCAAAGGATGGAACTGTTTCAAAGGAATACACATATGCGTCTGAACTGATCCGTGAGATAAAGGAAGCCGGGGATTTTTGTGTGGGAGCTGCCTGTTATCCGGAAGGTCATGTGGAATCAGCCAGTAAAACCATTGATATGGATTATTTGAAGCAAAAAGTGGAAGCAGGCTGTGATTTTGTCACCACACAGATGTTTTTCGATAATAATATATTGTATAATTATTTATACCGCATCAGAGAAAAGGGAATTACAGTACCTGTGGTTGCTGGAATCATGCCGGTGACCAACGTAAGGCAGATTGTGCGGAGCTGCCAGCTTTCAGGAACTTATCTGCCCTCCAGATTTAAGGCGATTGTAGATCGGTTCGGAGACAATCCGGCTGCCATGAAGCAGGCAGGAATTGCCTATGCCACAGAGCAGATCATTGATTTGATTGCCAATGGAGTTGATGCAATCCATGTGTATTCCATGAATAATCCGGAAGTGGCATTAAAGATTAAGGAAAATCTGTCAGAGATTTTGTAATATGGTTTTATTCCGGGTTCGGCGCCTTTGCAGGGCCGAACCCTTTTTAGAAGGATTAAGAGGGAGAAAAGGTCATGGAGATCAGCCGGAAAGAGGTTTTGCGTTATTTGGGATATGGAGTGCATAAAGGCGATGATGCGGTCAATGATCTGGTTGAGGAATGCATCCGGGAACTGGAAGGTGCTGCCTCACCAAAGTGCATCAGCAGGGTCTATCCCCTGGAACTGCTTCCGGATTATGAAATTGATTTTACGGTTTTCCGGACCAGAAGCCGCAATTTAAGTAAGAATATGGCGGACTGCAATCAGGTCATCTTATTTGCAGCCACGCTTGGGACTGGTGTGGATGTACTTTTGCATAAATATACAAAGCTTCAGATGAGCAAGGCGGTTACCATGCAGGCAGCGGCAGCCGCCATGATTGAGGAAGTTTGTGATGAGGAAAATAAGAGATTAAAAGAGGAATACGAAGCAAAAGGTCTTTATTTAAGACCCAGATTCAGTCCGGGATACGGAGATTTCGCTCTGGAATGCCAGAGAGAGATTACTGCGGTGCTGGAGACAGCAAAACGCATAGGAATTACCCTTACCGACAGCCTTTTGATGGCTCCGTCAAAATCTGTGACGGCTGTGATGGGAGTCAGCTCCAAAAAGTACCGCTGTGAAGTCAAAGGATGTGAGTCCTGCGCCAAGACGGACTGCGCTTATCGAAGAAATGAAAAGTAAGGGATACAGATGGAGGAATGTATGACAGGGATATTGGAAGAAATCAAAAAGAGGATTGTATTTTTTGACGGAGGAACAGGAAGTTTGTTACAGGCAAATGGGTTAAAGCCTGGAGAGCTGCCGGAGACCTGGAATTTATTACATCCGGAGATCATTACAAAGCTTCACCGGGACTATCTGGAAGCTGGGGCGGATATCATTAAAACCAATACTTTTGGAGCCAATGGATTAAAGTTTCATAAACGGGCTGAATTTGATTTAGAGGAAGTGGTTTCGGCTGCTGTTTTAAATGCAAAGAAAGCCGTGGAAACCGCCAATTACCCAAAAGGGAAGGAAAAGGGCTATATTGCCCTTGATTTAGGTCCTACAGGAAAGCTTTTAAAACCTCTTGGTGATCTGGATTTTGAAGAAGCTTATGACATGTATGCCCAGGTGGTGAAGATCGGAGAAAAAAACGGGGCAGATCTGGTTCTGATTGAAACCATGAGCGACGGGTATGAAGCAAAAGCAGCCATTCTTGCGGCGAAAGAGAATTCCAGCCTGCCTGTGTTTGTGACCATGATCTTTGATGAGAAGGGAAAACTCTTAACAGGAGGAAATGTTGCTTCCACAGTTGCTTTGCTGGAAGGACTGAGAGTGGATGCGCTTGGAATTAACTGTGGTCTTGGACCGATTCAGATGAAAGGGATTCTTTCCGATATTATGGAAGTGGTGTCTGTGCCGGTAATTGTAAACCCCAATGCAGGGCTTCCAAGAAGTGAAGGCGGAAAGACGGTTTATGATATTGATGCAGATGAATTTGCCCGTGTTATGGGAGAGATTGTTGCAATGGGAGCATCTGTTGCAGGAGGCTGCTGCGGAACAACTCCGGAGCATATAAAAAAGACGGTGGAACAGTGTAAAGATCTTCCTGTCCGTCTTCCCCGGAAAAAGAACAGAACCGTGGTATCTTCCTATTCCCAGGCCGTGGTAATGGATCGTGAACCGGTGATTATCGGGGAACGGATCAATCCCACAGGAAAGTCCAAATTCAAGCAGGCACTCAGAGATCATAATCTGGAATACATTTTAAGAGAAGGAGTGTCCCAGCAGGACAACGGCGCCCATGTTCTTGACGTGAATGTGGGCCTTCCCGGAATTGATGAGCCGTCTATGATGGTAGAGGTTGTGAAAGAACTCCAGAGCATCATTGACCTTCCCCTCCAGATTGATACTTCTGATCTTGAAGCCATGGAACAGGCAATGAGGGTTTATAACGGAAAACCTCTGATTAACTCTGTCAATGGAAAAAAAGAGAATATGGAAGCCGTATTTCCCCTGGTGAAGCGATATGGGGGCGTGGTGGTTGCCCTGGCTCTTGATGAAGACGGGATTCCGGAAACTGCCGAAGGAAGAGTGAAGGTGGCAAAAAAAATCTACCAAAAGGCAGCGGAATATGGAATTGAGCAGAAAGATATTGTAATTGATGCTTTGTGCATGACTGTAAGCTCAGACAGCAAAGGTGCTTTGACCACTCTTGAGACTCTGCGCAGGGTGCGGGATGAGCTGGGGGGAAAGACCATACTCGGCGTGTCCAACATTTCTTTTGGCCTTCCCCAGAGAGAGATCGTAAATGCAGCATTTTTTACCATGGCATTGCAGAGCGGATTAAGTGCAGCTATCATCAACCCTAACTCTGAGGCTATGATGCGTTCTTATTTAAGCTTCCTTACCTTGGCTGATTTAGATCCTCAGTGCAGCCGCTATATTTCGATTTACAGCGGTCAGGTGGCAACGCTTGGAGATACGTTGCGCCCAGGCAGTACAGGCAGCAGCAATTCTTCCGGCAGTGACATCCCTTTATCAGAAAGCATAAAAAAGGGGTTAAAGGACCGTGCTTTTCTCGCTGTTACAGAGCTTTTAAAGGACAAAGAGCCTTTAACCATTATCAACGAAGAGATGATTCCGGCATTGGATCAGGTAGGAAAAGGGTTTGAAAAAGGAACTGTATTCCTTCCTCAGCTTTTGATGAGTGCAGAGGCAGCCAAAGCAGCCTTTGAAGTCATCAAAGAACAGATGGCAAAAAGCGGTGTGGCTGAAGAGAAAAAAGGCGCAATTATACTTGCTACAGTCCGGGGAGATATTCATGATATCGGGAAAAATATTGTTAAGGTGCTTTTGGAAAATTACAGCTATGATGTAATTGATCTTGGAAAAGATGTGCCGCCGGAGCTGATTGTAGAGACTGCTGTTAAAAAAGAGGTAAAGCTTGTAGGATTAAGTGCCCTTATGACAACAACAGTTCCCAGTATGGAAGAGACAATCAAACTGCTCCATAAAGAATCTCCGGATACCAAAGTTATGGTGGGAGGTGCTGTGCTTACCGAGGATTATGCAGGCACCATAGGGGCAGACCGTTACTGCCGTGATGCCATGGCTTCTGTGAATTATGCAGAAGGTGTATTTCAAACCAAAGGTGCTGATTGACAAATGCGGAATGAATGGTACAATAAAATTGATAATACATCTGGAGGTACAAACATGGGAAAGATTATTTTAACGGGAGACAGACCGACAGGAAAACTGCACATCGGTCATTATGTAGGTTCACTCAAACGAAGAGTGGAACTGCAGAATTCCGGTGAATTTGACGATATTTTTATTATGATTGCGGATGCTCAGGCATTGACGGATAATGCGGACAATCCGGAGAAAGTTCGTCAGAATATTATTGAGGTAGCACTGGATTATCTCTCCTGCGGCCTTGACCCGAATAAGAGTACCTTATTTATTCAGTCTCAGATTTCAGAACTTACGGAACTTTCTTTTTACTATATGAATTTAGTGACTGTATCAAGGCTTCAGAGGAATCCTACCGTAAAATCTGAGATCACCCAGAGGAACTTTGAAACCAGTATTCCTGTAGGATTTTTTACTTATCCCATCAGTCAGGCAGCGGATATTACTGCGTTTAAGGCTACGACAGTGCCTGTAGGGGAAGATCAGGAGCCAATGATTGAACAGACGAGGGAGATTGTCCGCAAATTCAATTCTGTTTATGGGGAAGCCCTGGTAGAGCCGGAGATTCTTCTTCCGGACAATAAGGCGTGTCTGCGTCTTCCTGGTACAGATGGGAAAGCCAAGATGAGCAAATCTTTGGGCAACTGCATCTATTTATCTGATTCCGAAGAAGAAGTGAAGAAGAAGATTATGAGCATGTATACCGACCCGAACCACATTCAGGTATCAGATCCTGGAGAAGTGGAAGGAAATACGGTATTTACCTATCTTGATGCCTTCTGTAAGGATGAAGATTTTGCCAGATATCTGCCGGATTACAAAAATCTGGACGAACTGAAAGACCACTACAGACGGGGCGGTCTGGGGGATGTAAAGGTAAAGAGATTTTTAAACAGTATTCTCCAGGAAGAACTGGAACCTATTCGTCAGAGAAGAAAACAATATGAGGCAGATATTCCTTATGTATTCCAGATTCTTAAAGAAGGTTCAGAAAAAGCAGCTTCCGTGGCAGCGAATACCTTGCATGATGTAAAAGAAGCCATGAAGATCAATTATTTTGATGATCAGGAATTAATCGGACAGCAGGCAAAGAAGTATCAGGGTTAAAATAAGGTAAAATCTATGATTTCTCAATAAAATAATAATTATTATCAATATCATTATTGAAATTTTCCATCATCTGTGTTAATATAAATACATGATTAGTAGTAACTAACTCATAATTATTTTAGAAACAAGCCATATTAATTCAGTATAGGGATCATGAAAGGAGATAGTTGATATGTCATTTATTGGGAAAGAGATTGTTGATTTTAAGGTTCAGAGTTTTATAAATGGTGAATTTAAAGAAGTAAGCAAAGAGGATGTTCTTGGAAAATGGTCGGTATTTTTCTTTTATCCGGCAGATTTTACCTTTGTCTGCCCTACCGAATTAGAAGACCTTGCAGATAAATACGATGAATTCAAAAAAATTGGCTGTGAGATTTACAGCGTATCCTGTGATACTCATTATGTACACAAGGCATGGCATGACGCTTCCAAAACAATTAAGAAGATTAATTATACCATGCTTGCAGATCCTACCGGAGTACTTGCCAGAGGATTTGATGTTATGATTGAAGAATCCGGTGTGGCAGAGAGAGCGACCTTTATCGTCAATCCGGAAGGAAAGATTGTAGCTTATGAAGTGATTGCAGGCAATGTGGGAAGGAATGCAGACGAATTGTTCCGCAGAGTTCAGGCTTCCCAGTTTGTTTCTGAACATGGAGACGAGGTTTGCCCTGCAAAGTGGAAACCAGGTGAAAAAACCTTAAAACCAAGTCTTGATTTAGTAGGACTTTTATAAAGGCGGGATCATATGGATAAATTGTATGATGTAATAGTTGTAGGAGCAGGTCCGGCGGGCCTGTCCGCAGCTATTTATGCCGCCAGAGCCAGATTTAAGGTTCTGGTGCTGGAGAAAGAGAAACTTGGCGGTCAGATTACGATTACCTCAGAAATTGTCAACTATCCGGGAATTGAATCTGTGAGCGGCGATGCCCTGACAGAGAAGATGCGCAGACAGGCAGAAAGCTTTGGAGCTGAGTTTTTGATGGCTCGTGCCATTGACATGGACTTGTCTGGTGATATCCGGATTGTTAAAACGGATAAGGGGGATTTAAAAACCCTCGGGCTGGTTCTTGCCCTGGGTGCTAATCCCAGAGCGATCGGATTTAAAGGGGAACAGGAATATAAGGGACGTGGTGTAGCTTACTGTGCAACCTGTGACGGGGAGTTCTTTACCGGCATGGATGTATTTGTCATTGGAGGCGGTTTTGCCGCAGCAGAAGAGGCTGTTTTTTTGACCAAATATGCAAAGAAAGTTACGATCATTGTCCGGGATGATGATTTTACCTGTGCCCGTTCCGTGGCTGATGAGGCAAAACAACATGAAAAGATTGAGATTCATTATAATACCGAGATTAGAGAGGCGGCTGGCGACACGTTACTGAAGTCAGCAAGATTTTATAATAAAAAAACCGGTGAGGAGTGGCTTTATGAGTCTGAGCCGGGAACGACTTTTGGAATTTTTGTTTTTGCAGGCTATGTGCCGGATACAGAATGGATTAAAGATAAGATTTCTTTAAACGATCATGGATATCTGCTGACTGATCCGGATCAGATGACCAATGTTGACGGAGTGTATGGAGCAGGAGATGTGTGTGTGAAAAAGCTTCGTCAGGTGGTAACTGCCGTTTCTGATGGTGCGGTCGCTGCTACTTCTCTGGAGAAATATGTGGCAGCCATGTGGGAAAAACTTGGAATTTCCAGGGATGAGGAAGCGGTTTCAGTCAAGCCAAAGCCTCAGGTTCACCAGGAAGAAGGATCAGAAAGCGAATCCTTTGTCACACCGGAGATGAAAGAACAGTTAAAAGAATTGTTTGGTAAATTTCAGAGCACCATAACGGTAAAGGGAGTTCTTGATAAAAGTCCTCTTGCTACCCAGATGGAAGGTTTTTTAAATGAACTTACCGGCATCTCAGACCGGGTACAGTGCGTTATCAGCCGTGAATCGGAAGAGACCGTTCCTAATGAGACAATTCCTGCACTTTGCATACTCAGGGAAGATGGGAAGGAATCCGGACTTCGTTTTTATGCCATTCCAGGAGGGCATGAATTTAATTCCTTTGTGATCGGACTTTATAATGCAGCAGGTCCTGGTCAGGCAATTACAGAGGAAGAAGCAAAGCGCATTAAAAATATTAAAAAACCGATTGATATTAAGGTTGCAGTGTCTTTATCCTGCACCATGTGTCCAACTACGGTTATGTCTGCCGGAAGAATTGCGGCAGAGAATGAAATGGTAAAGGCGTGGACTTATGATCTTGCTTTATATCCCGATCTAAAAGAGCGGTATCAGATCATGAGTGTCCCTTGTATGATTATAAATCAGGAAAAAATTGAGTTTGGGAAGAAATCCGTAGAGGAACTTCTGAACATACTGGAAACCATTTAAGAAAAGGAGAAATCACAATGAATTATCTGGAGATTGAGAAAGTAATAGGAAGAGAAATAATTGATTCCAGAGGTAATCCTACCGTAGAGGCTGAGGTACATCTGGTAGACGGTACCATAGCAAGAGGTGCAGCTCCCAGCGGTGCTTCCACAGGAGAATTTGAAGCTTTAGAGCTTCGTGACGGAGACAAAGCCCGTTTTGGCGGAAAAGGAGTGCTCAACGCAGTTCATAACATCAACACAGTAATTCATTTTGCACTTGTGGGAATGGATGCATCTGACATCTATGCAGTTGATAAAGCCATGATTGATGCAGACGGAACAAAGGACAAATCAAGACTGGGAGCCAATGCCATTCTTGCTGTATCCATTGCCTGCGCAAGAGCAGCCGCCATCAGCACAGGAGTTCCCCTGTACCGTTTCCTTGGCGGTATCTCAGGCAACCGTCTTCCAGTTCCTATGATGAATATTTTAAATGGCGGTGCTCATGCAGCCAATACAGTCGATGTTCAGGAATTCATGATTATGCCAACCGGAGCTGGTGATTTCAAAGAAGGTCTTCGCTGGTGTACAGAAGTGTTCCATTGTCTGGCTTCTATTTTAAAATCAAAAGGTCTGGCAACTTCTGTTGGTGATGAAGGCGGCTTTGCTCCTGACTTGGAAAGCGATGAAGCAGCCATTGAATTGATTCTTGAAGCAGTGAAAAAAGCTGGATATGAGCCAGGACGTGATTTTGTACTGGCTATGGATGCCGCTTCCAGTGAATGGAAGGCGGAGAAAAAGGGAGAGTATCATCTTCCAAAAAGCGGAAAGCACTTTACTTCTGAGGAATTAATCGGTCACTGGAAGAATCTTTGTGACAAATATCCGATTTATTCCATTGAAGATGCTCTTGATGAAGAGGACTGGGAAGGCTGGAAGCTTCTTACCAAAGAGCTGGGAGACAGAATTCAGCTTGTAGGTGATGATCTTTTTGTAACCAATACAGAACGTCTGAAAAAAGGAATTGAAGAAGGCTGCGGAAACTCCATCTTAATTAAACTGAATCAGATTGGTTCCGTATCCGAGACACTGGAAGCTATTAAGATGGCTCACAGCGCAGGATATACGGCTGTCGCTTCCCATCGTTCTGGTGAGACAGAAGATACCACGATTGCAGATCTGGCAGTTGCACTTAATACCTGTCAGATTAAAACTGGTGCGCCAAGCAGAAGTGAACGTGTGGCAAAATACAACCAGCTTCTTAGAATTGAAGAAGAACTGGGTGATGGTGCAGTTTATCCGGGAATGGATGCGTTCCATATCCGCCGTTCTTAATCATAACGGAAAAGCCTGTCAGATGAGTCATTTATCTGGCAGGTTTTTTTGCATAAAACAAAAGGGGGATCCAGGATGATTGATCTATACCTGGCAAAGGCATTGGCTCCAGAAGGTATGAAGAAATACCAGTGGGAGCATGAACTTGGTAAGAAGCTTCTTTTTACCGGACTTTTTAGAGAATATGGCATGGATTTTTCAGAAGAGGAGCCGCCTGTAATTGAAAAAGGCCCCCGTGGAAAACCGTATCTGAAAGATTATCCTCATATCCATTTTAACATCAGCCATACGGAGGGACTTGTTGCCTGCGGATTCTCTGATAAAGAATTGGGAGTTGATGTGGAGCGGATACAGAGTTATAATGAGAGAGTACTAAGGAAAGTAATGTCAGAAACTGAGAGTATTGTTATGAGAAAATTGCCGCCTGCAAAGCGTGCAGAATATTTTTTCCGTATCTGGACATTAAAAGAAAGTTATGGTAAGGCAGTTGGAACAGGAATTGTCATGCCTCTTTCTGATATATCCTTTGAGTCGGTTGAAACTGGAGTTCCTCATTGTTCCAGGGAAGGAGTCACATTTTTTCAACAGATATTAGATGGAGAGTTTATTCTTTCCCTGTGTCAGACAGGCTGCGAGAAAATTCGCGTGAAACTAAATTTCATTTTTTAATCTTATCTGGAATTAATATCCTAGCAGACAACCCATAATTGTACTCTTTTTAGACCTGCTTTTCTGATCTTACCATAACCACTACCATTATTTTATAAATTGGTAAATTTATGGCAATGATATAGTAAAGAGAAAATAATAGGAGGACAAGCCATGAAAAACATGACAGATAATTTTTTAATCTCTTTTCTTCAGAAATTTGACGAACACCCTTTTGATGTAAAACTCCATGGGGAGACGTATCATATCGGGAACGGAACCCCTTCTTTTGTTGTCAATTTAAAAGAAGACATTGGAAGCAAAGAACTTTTAACCAGCACATCTCTGGCGCTGGGAGAAGCTTATATGAAAGGCAATCTGGAGATTGAAGGCGATTTATTTCAGGCGTTGGACAACTTCCTGGGACAGATGGGGAAATTCTCCACAGACCACATGAAGCTTAAGAAGCTGATTTTTTCTTCTCAGTCTAAGAAGAATCAGGAAAAGGAAGTCACTTCTCATTACGATATCGGCAACGATTTTTATAGCCTGTGGCTTGATAAAACCATGAGTTATTCTTGTGGATATTTTAAAACAGAAGAAGATTCCCTCTATGATGCACAGTATAATAAAGTAGAACGGATTTTAAAGAAGTTATATTTAAAAGAGGATATGACACTTCTGGATATTGGTTGCGGGTGGGGATATCTGCTTATACGCGCAGCAAAAGAATATGGAGTGAAGGGCCTTGGTATCACCTTAAGTAAAGAACAGAAGAAAAAATTTGAAGAACAGATTGAAGCAGAAGGCCTTGTGGGAAGGGTTCGTGTGGAACTAATGGATTACCGTGATTTAGCAAAGTGCGGTGAAACCTTTGACCGGATCGTCAGCGTAGGAATGCTGGAACATGTAGGCAGAGAGCATTATGATCTGTTTGTAAAGAATGCGGAAGCAGTCTTAAATCCGGGCGGATTATTTTTGCTTCACTATATCAGTGCCTTAAGGGAACATCCCGGTGATGCCTGGATTAAAAAATACATCTTTCCAGGCGGCATGGTGCCAAGTCTCCGTGAGATGATTCATATTCTGAGTGAGCATAACTTTTATACATTGGATGTGGAAAGCCTTCGCCGTCATTACTATAAGACCTTGCTTCAATGGGCAAAGAATTTCAATTCCCACCGTGCCCAGATTGAGGAGATGATGGGAACCGAATTTACCCGCATGTGGGATCTTTATTTAAATGCCTGCGCAGCAACCTTCCACAACGGCGTTATTGATCTCCATCAGATTCTTATTACAAAGGGAGTAAATAATGATCTTCCAATGACCAGATGGTATTAAAACAGTGAGAAACATTCTCAAAAAAATATCTTGCAGTTATGTATCTGCTGTGATAAAATGTACCTAGTTAGTTAATACTAACTTCGTGTGAATATTCTATACATCAGACCAAACCTCTGATCAGATCTTTCTTCCCGTGAGGAAAGATAAAAACTCCTACAAAAAACCATCGCTGTTACCGCATGACAGGGATGGTTTTTTGATGTTAAGAAAATAAATCTCTGGTTGCCCAAATCGTGATTAAGTGTTATGATTCCTTAAGATAAATTGGTGTATGGTTATTTTAGGAAGCAGTATATACCCAATGTGGAAGGAGAAATAACAGAAATGGACGCAACAATGGCACACAACCTGAAAAAGGGGAGTATTTTGACTTTGGGGGGAGGGATTTTGTGGGGGCTTTCTGGTACCTGTGGACAATACCTTATGCAGCAGAAAGAACTTCGTGCAGAATGGCTGATTCCCATACGCCTGCTGTTAGCAGGAATACTTTTACTTTTTGTGTGTGCATTAAAGAAAAAGGGGAAAATATTCGATGTATTTAAGTCTCCCAGAGATGTAATGGAAGTTATTATTTTTGGTGTATTTGGAATGAGCATGTGTCAATATACATATTTTACTGCCATTCACTTTTCCAATGCAGGCACTGCCACAGTGCTGGAATACATTGGTCCGGTTCTTGTTATGCTTTATATTTCCTTAAGAACTGGAAAGGCGCCGGAAAAGGTTGAGCTTTTTGCTGTCGTTCT
The DNA here is from genome assembly GCF_007115105.1 of Clostridium sp. HBUAS56010. Taxonomy (GTDB): domain Bacteria; phylum Bacillota; class Clostridia; order Lachnospirales; family Lachnospiraceae; genus Lacrimispora. Next base: position 736,532 of record NZ_SULJ01000001.1, on the reverse strand, counting down.
GGCTGTAATCGGAACGGTTCTTCTGGCAACCCATGGCAACATAAAGAGTCTTGCCATATCACATAAGGCTCTGTTTTGGGGACTGATTTCAGCAGTAACTCTGGCAATTTATACGGTTCAGCCGGGACGGCTTTTAAAAAAGTTCGGTTCCATGCTGGTGACTGGCTGGGGGATGCTGATTGGCGGCATCTTCGTCTGTATTCTCTTTAAGCCCTGGACATTCCATGTTTCTGTTGATGGGAAAGTAATTGGAGGAATGGCGTTTATCATTCTTGCAGGTACCATTATTGCATTTGTCAGTTATCTGGAAGGGGTAAAGTGGGTTGGTCCCAAAAAGGGAAGCCTGTTTGCTGCCATTGAACCGGTTGCAGCAACTGTTTTCTCTGTTTTGCTGTTGAAGGTGAGTTTTGGAGTGATGGATCTGCTGGGATTCGCCTGTATCATCTCCACCATTTTTCTTCTCACTGCCCGCAAAACTTCATAATTCCTTTACATTTCATTTCTTCTCGTGATATAATTGTGAAATAAAATTACGCGGAAGGCGGGGCTTTTATGCAGGAGAATATCAACGTATCAGGAGTCTTATGTTCGTCTTATGAGACCTTTTTTGAGGCGGAAAAAAAGATAGCGGATTACATTCTTGCTCATAAGAATGAAGTTATTGACATGACTGTTGCCGAGCTGGCTCAGGCAAGTAAAACCAGTGATGCTACTGTGTCCAGGTTCTGCCGGAGATGCGGATTCAATGGCTTTCACCATTTAAAGATCAATCTGGCAAAAGAAATTATAGAGGAGCGGGGCAATTCGGTTGAGATATCCAATGAGATCAGCAGGGACAATCTGTCCCAGTCTCTTCAGAATATTCTCGCCAATAAAGTGGCAGAGCTTACACAGACCATTTCCATGATGGACCCGGATGAACTGGATCAGATTCTTAGGGTGATTGAACGTGCCAGGACTGTACAGCTTGTGGCAGTAGGCAATACCATTCCAGTAGCTCTTGATGGCTCCTTTAAGTTTAACCAATTGGGAGTCCCAACGGTTTCGGGCACGATTTGGGAGACACAGATGGCATATACCTGTAATTTGAAGGAGGATGATGCTGTAATTATTATCTCAAACTCTGGTTTTTCCAAACGGCTTATGACTCTTATGGCAGTGGCAAAAGAAAATCGTACGCCTACCATCGCCATCACGAATAATCCTTCTTCCCCTTTGGGAAAAGCCTGTGATTACCATATTACTACAGCTACAAGGGAGAAACTTTTACTGGGAGAGTTCTGTTTCTCAAGAGTATCTGCAACCGCAGTGATGGAGATTTTATACCTATTCTTATCTGTAAGTAAAAAGGATTCCCATGACCACATCAGACGCCATGAGATTGCAATTTCTGATGATAAAAAATAAAATTCATATTTATTTTACCGAAAGAGGACCATGCTAAAAGCTGGTTCTTTTTTTGCGGTGAAAAAAGTTGATTCGTGCATAAGTTATAAGAAAAATAATGTTTTAGCAAGTGGAATTGTGAAATGTTATACAACATGCTGAAAGTATAGAAGAAATAATATTTCTTGGTTAAATATATTGACGAAATAATACAATCGTATTATATTATAGGAGGGAGATGAAATATAATTTCATTAATAAAAGGAGGTGTGACATTTGATTTACACAGTAACATTTAATCCGGCTTTGGATTATATCGTAGCAGTGGATCACTTCACTCTGGGTAATGTTAACAGAGCCAGTCACGAAACCATCTATTGTGGGGGAAAGGGGCTGAATGTTTCCACAGTTTTGGCTACTTTGGGACACGAGAGTACTGCCCTGGGCTTTCTGGCAGGATTTACCGGACAGGAAATTTTAAAAAGAACCGGCGAACTGGGGTTTCAGTCAGATTTTATCTGGGTGGAGCAAGGGTTGTCGAGAATTAATGTGAAGTTAAAGTCAGAGGAAGAAACAGAGTTGAATGGAATGGGACCAAAGATAATGGAGGCGGACGTAAAGAGTCTGATCCGTAAGCTGGATCAGTTAGAACGGGGAGATATACTGATTTTGTCGGGAAGCATTCCGGAGTCTGTGGAAGATGACATTTATGAGCGGATTATGGCTCGTTTAAGCGGAAGAAGAATCCGGGTTGTGGTAGATGCTACAAAGGGTTTGTTAGTTAACGTGCTTCCATATCGGCCTTTTCTGGTAAAGCCCAATAATCATGAACTAGGGGAGATTTTTCATGTAGTTCTTCATTCGGTAGATGAGGTCATTGAGTACGGCAGGCGTCTTCAGGAAAAAGGGGCAAAAAACGTTCTGGTTTCCATGGCAGGTGACGGTGCTGTATTGATTACAGAGGACAACAAAGTATATAGAATGGGAGTGCCCCGGGGAATCGTAAAGAATTCCGTTGGTGCAGGAGATTCCATGGTTGCCGGTTTTATTGCCGGGTATTTAGAACAGGGCAGTTATGAACATGCACTGCGTCTAGGAAGTGCAGCAGGAAGTGCCAGTGCCTTTTCAGAAGGCCTTGCAGATAAGAAGAAAATCATGGAATTGTATGATGAATTGTCAAAGGAGGTCGTTTGATGAAGATTACAGAATTGCTGAAAGCAGATAGTGTGGAACTGAATGTAACAGTTTCTGACAAAGAAGGTGCCATTGATAAGCTGGTTTCTTTAATGGAGCGGGGAGGCAGATTAAAGGACAGGGTTTTATATAAAGAAGAGATTTTAAAAAGAGAAGCTCATGGAAGCACAGCGGTAGGGGAAGGAATTGCCATTCCCCACGCAAAGACAAAGGCAGTAGAGGAAGCTGGACTTGCTGCAATTGTAGTGCCGGATGGTGTGGATTACGAAGCATTTGACGGATCAGCAGCCAATCTGATTTTTATGATTGCAGCACCAGAGGGAGGGGCAGATCTGCATCTGGAGGCACTTTCCAGGTTGTCCACCCTTTTAATGGATGGAGACTTTAAAGAAGATCTGATCCATGCAGAATCAAAAGAGGAATTTTTAAAGCTGATTGATGATAAAGAGTCTGAACGGTATCAGAAAAAGTCAGATATAAAAACTTCTGGTTACCGGGTGCTTGCAGTAACTGCCTGTCCCACAGGAATCGCTCATACCTTTATGGCAGCAGAGAATTTAGAAAAGAGCGGAAAGCAGATGGGGATTTCTTTAAAGGCTGAGACCAATGGAGCGGAAGGCATTGGAAATGCCCTGACCAAAGAGGAGATTGCCCAGGCAGAGGGAATCATTATTGCAGCAGATAAAAACGTGGATATGGCACGGTTTGATGGGAAGAGAGTGGTCATTGCAACCGTTTCCGACGGAATCCAAAAAGGGGAAGAACTGGTCAAACGTGCAATTGATTCGGATACTCCCATCTTTCATTACAGCGGATCTTCATCACAGCCGTTGGAAGATAAAGAAGAGACAGAAGGCGTCGGCAGGTCCATTTATAAACATCTGATGAATGGTGTTTCTCATATGCTTCCCTTTGTTATTGGCGGAGGAATATTAATTGCACTGGCATTCTTGCTGGATGACTATTCCATAGATCCTTCCAACTTTGGTAAAAATACTCCCTTAGCGGCATATTTAAAGACCATTGGTGAACAGGCATTTGGCATGATGCTGCCGGTTCTGGCAGGATACATTGCCATGAGCATTGCGGACAGACCCGGCCTTGCTGTAGGATTTGTAGGAGGTCTGATTGCTAAAATGGGATCTACCTTTGCCAATCCAGGAGGCGGAAGTGTAAACGCAGGCTTTTTGGGAGCTTTACTGGCAGGTTTTATCGGTGGATATATTGTTCTTTTGTTAAAAAAATGGTTTCGCAGACTTCCTAAATCCCTGGAAGGAATTAAGCCGGTGCTTTTATATCCGTTGATTGGCATTTTCCTGACTGCAGTTATTACCACATTTATTAACCCTTTTATTGGTGCAATCAATGACGGTTTAACCGGTTTGCTAAATCATATGGGCGGTACCAGTAAGATTGTTCTGGGTGCTGTCGTTGGTGGGATGATGTCTGTAGACATGGGAGGTCCTGTCAATAAGGCAGCTTATGTATTTGGTACAGCCCAGCTTGCAGAAGGCAATTTTGATATTATGGCTGCTGTTATGGCAGGCGGAATGGTTCCACCCCTTGCCATTGCTCTTTGTACCACCTTTTTTAAACAGAAATTTACCCAGAAAGAACGGCAGTCAGGACTGGTTAATTATATTATGGGACTCTCCTTTATCTCAGAGGGAGCCATACCGTTTGCTGCCGCTGACCCAATCCGTGTAATCTTATCCTGTATCGTAGGATCAGCCGTTGCCGGAGGCTTGTCTATGGCATTTAACTGTACGTTAAGAGCACCTCATGGAGGAATCTTTGTATTACCCACCATTGGAAATCCTATTGGATATCTGGTGGCAGTAATTGTTGGTTCGGCGGTGGGCTGTGTGATTCTGGCGACACTAAAGAAGAATTTAAGAACAGAATAAGTGACAGCCTGTCAGGAGAAAGTGGATTTTACTCTGAATATGCTCTATAATGGGTATAATACTGGAAAAACAAAGGAGGAGCAGTTATGTATCAGTGCTGCATTTTTGATTTGGATGGAACCATTATAGATACAATTGAATCCATTACCCACAGCGTGAATCTGACCATGAAACAGGTGGGAATGGGCGCTGTTGATCAGGATCATGTCAAAGTATTTGTGGGAGATGGATTTAAGAAGCTTGTAGAGCGTTCTCTGATTTATCTGGGAGATGAAAAACTGCTTCATTATGATGAGGCGCTGGATATTTATGAAAAGGTTTTTGAGGAAAACTGTCTTTATAAAATTAAACCTTATGATGGAATTCTGGATCTGCTCCTGTTTTTAAAAGAGCGGGGCATTAAAATTGCAGTTTTAACCAATAAAAGCCATGAACGGGGAATGGAATGCGTGGAGTCCTGTTTTGGAACGGGTTTCTTTGATTTGATTACCGGAGAAGGCAATGGAATTGCCTGTAAGCCAGATCCGGCAGGTGCTTTTTATACCGCAGATTATTTTCATGTTTCACCATCCCGCTGTCTTTATCTGGGAGATACGAACACAGATATGAAGACAGGCATTGCTGCAGGGATGGATACCGTTGCAGTGACCTGGGGATTTCGGAAAAAGGAAGAGTTAATGAAATTTAACCCCAAATACATGGCAGATCATCCGGAAAAGATAAAAGAAATTTTTGCATAATTTTTAAAAATAAAGGGAGATTAAGGAGAGAGAACAATGAGCAGATAAATATGGGAGGGACCATGACGAAATACTTAAAATGGGGCTTTGTTGTCATTGCAGCGGTCTGGGCGGCGTTAATAGGAACTATGATCGGATATGCGTGGAACAGCACCCACATTCCTCAGCCTGTAAAGACGGCACAACAGCCTCCGGCCCAGAATACCAATATAAGCATAGAAACCCAGGAGAAGATGGAAGGCTACTGGACAGTTGCTGTTTTTGGTGTAGATTCCAGGGAAGGAACCCTTGGAAAGGAAACCAGATCTGATATGCAGATGGTTTTTAATGTAAATTTAGAGACTGGCGAGATACGGGTGGTGTCCATTTATCGGGATACTTTTCTGAAATTGAATCAAAAAGGGCGTTATGGCAAAATTAACGATGCGTATTTTCTAGGCGGACCTGGTCAGGCAGTTGATGCTCTTACGGAGAATCTGGATTTAAGCATTGATGATTATGCCTCCTTTAGCTGGAAATCAGTTGCAGACGCCATCAACATCTTAGGCGGAATTGATGTGGATATCAGCCATGAAGAATTCCGGCTGATTAATGGCTTTATTACGGAGACGGTTGAGTCAACAGGTGTAGGTTCCCACCATTTGAAAAAAGAGGGGCTCAATCATCTGGATGGAGTTCAGGCCGTGGCATATGCAAGACTGAGAAAGATGGATACGGATTTTAAACGGACAGAGAGGCAGAGGGAAGTTGTGGATCTGGTCCTTCAAAAAGCACGGAAAGCCGATCTTGGTACCTTAAACCGGCTGGTTACAACCGTTTTGCCCCAGACCTCCACCAGTATTGGTTTAAAAGATCTGTTTCCCCTTATAAAAAATATAAATCAGTTTCATCTGTCCGGCACAGAAGGGTTTCCTTCCAAATTAAAAGATGCTGTAATCAAAAAACAGGATTGCGTGGTTCCTGTCGACCTGGACACCAATGTAAAGCATCTTCATCAGTTCTTATTTGATGAAGAAGATTATGAACCTTCTGAGACGGTTAAGGAGATCAGCAGGCAGATTAAGATTCAGACTGGTAAATAAAAACGAAAATCTGATACAAATGACTGATGCCGGAATATCTTAATAGTGAAAGATGTCTGCCCGATGATAGTTTTCCTATGGGCAAAAGGAAGGTCTGTCATGCTTTTATGGTTTTCGGTCAATGGACCGACCATTTTTATCACGCTCATTCTTATGGCTTTGGTAATTGCAGCCGGAAAAAAGATAACAAAAAGAAAAGGTGGCTGCGGTCATTGCTGTGGAAATTGCAGCGGATGTTATTTAAACGGGAAAGAAGAGCAGGAAGAGAATAAGAAATCAATGTAAAACAATATCCGGAGCTGTAAGCTGCTTCGGATATTGTTCTGCTTTTAGGCGGAGCTGATAATTTTTTGGTATTATGTAAATGGAATCCATGAGGGCTTTGCTTGACTTATGTTTGAGTTTGTGACAAAATAAGTAGTTGTAGTTCTTGTTAAACTCTGGAAAGAAAGAGGTATATGCTGATATGACAAAGATTGATATTATTTCCGGTTTTCTTGGAGCCGGTAAAACAACATTTATTAAAAAGTTATTGCAGGAAGCCATTGCAGGAGAGCAGGTTGTCCTGATTGAGAATGAATTTGGTGAGATTGGAATCGACGGCGGATTTTTAAAAGATGCTGGAGTTGAGATCAGAGAGATGAATTCTGGCTGTATCTGCTGTTCGTTAGTGGGTGACTTTGGGAAATCTCTGGAAGAGGTCTTAACCAAGTATCATCCAGACCGGGTGATTATTGAACCATCTGGTGTAGGAAAGCTTTCTGATGTGATGAAGGCTGTTGTGGATGTGGCAGCAGAGCTTGATGTGGTTTTAAACAGTGCAGTTACCATTGTGGATGCTAAAAAGTGTAAGATGTACCGGAAAAACTTTGGTGAATTTTTTAACAACCAGATTGAGAATGCAGGAACGGTTGTGTTAAGCCGTACAGACATTGCGGCCGCTGATAAGGTAGACCAGGCAGTGGAGATCATCCGGGAATTGAATCCCAAAGCTTCTGTCATCACAACTCCTTGTGATGAACTGAGCGGAAAACAGTTAATGGAAATTATCGAAAAACCGGATACCATGATAGAAGACCTTTTAAATGAGGTGAAAGCACATCATCACGATCATGAGCATCATCATGAGCATGGGGAAGGCTGCGGCTGCGGAGGTCACGGTCATGAACACCATGAGCATCATCATGAACATGGAGAAGGCTGCGGCTGCGGAGGTCACGGACATGAACACCATGAGCACCATCATGAACATGGGGAAGGCTGCGGCTGCGGAGGTCACGATCATGACCATCACGAGCACCATCATGAACATGGGGAAGGCTGTGGCTGCGGTCATGATCATCACCATCATGATGCAGATGAGGTGTTCACCAGTTGGGGGCTTGAACATGTTGCTTCTATGAAGAAAGAAGATCTGGACAAGATTCTTGATGAACTGGCATATGGAGAAGGATATGGAGATGTTCTCCGTGCAAAGGGCATGATTCCTGGAGAAGAAAAGGGAGAATGGCTTTATTTTGATCTGGTACCAGAACAGTATGAGATCCGAACCGGAATACCGGAGTACACCGGAAAGGTCTGCGTGATCGGCGCAAATTTAAAGGAAGAGGAATTAGAAAAAGCCTTTAAACGATAAGCAAATGGAGGATAATATGAGCAACACTGATGTAATGGAAGATGATTTCATGCCTGTCTTCCTGATTAATGGATTTTTGGAATCAGGAAAGACCCAGTTCCTTCAATTCACCATGGAACAGGATTATTTTAAAGCAGAGGGAAAGACGCTCTTAATCGTCTGCGAAGAAGGCGAGAATGAATACGATCCGGATCTTCTTGCCCGTACAAAGACAGAGATGGTAGTAATTGACAGTCTTGATGAGATGACTCCGGACAGGCTGTTGGAACTGGAACTTCTCCATAATCCGGAGAGGGTATTAATTGAATGGAACGGAATGTGGAATCTGGATGAGCTAAAGCTTCCGGCTGACTGGAAGGTTTATCAGCAGATTTCCCTGATTGATATGACTACCTTTGAAGTGTATTCTGCCAATATGAAGCCATTGCTTTATGCCATGGTGCGCAATTCAGAGCTGATTATCTGTAACCGGTGTGATGGAATCGAAGATCTTTCTGGTTATCGCCGTACTTTAAAGTCCATGGCTTTAAAGGGTGAGATTGTATTTGAGGATTCTGAGGGAGAAGTCAACGAGATTTCCGAAGAAGATCTCCCTTATGATATCAATGCTGATGTTATAAAGATCTCTGAAGAGGCATATGGAATCTGGTATATTGACTGTATGGAGAGAAGAGAACGATACGAGGGAAAGACCGTAGAATTCACTGCTATGGTATTGAAAACACCGGATTTTCCAAAGAATTATTTTGTGCCGGGGCGTATGGCAATGACCTGCTGTGAAGATGATATGACTTTTCTTGGCTTTGTTACAAAGGCAAGAGGGGCAAAGGATCTTGAGACAAAACAGTGGGTTCATGTAAAAGCAAAGGTGGCTTACGAATTCTGGAAAGATTATGAAGGAGAAGGTCCGGTGCTGTATGCGGATCTGGTAGAGCCAGCTCAGCCTGTGAAAGGATTTGTCCAGTTTTAACCCTATAATTTTCAATAAAAATGGCTGCTTCACGGGAATGTTTCGTGAAGCAGCCATTTGTCATCCGGAATGCCTTACATAGGGGGAACGGGAGTAGGCCGTTCCGGGTCAAAGACATCAGAGACTTGAAAAAGATCGCTTAAACTGTCTGGATAATAATACATCCGGTACCCGTCTAAGTTTCTTCTTGCCTGGCGGAAATAATTGGTTCCCATCTGCATCCAGGCGGGCTTGCTGGCGTCTACGTTACAGAAGTAGCGAAAGCCAAGGGATTCCAGGTAAGTAAACCGTTCATTGTCGTTGGTATAAGGTGTCCAGCTTCCAATATCGCTTCCAAATGGAAAGAGAATAATGTCAGTAGGACCAATCAGGGATTCCACGTTTTTTGCCCATTTATCAGAATCCACTTTAAAATGTTCCATGGAAATGGTTCCCATATTCCGGTGCCCCCAGCTATGAGAAGCCAGTTCCCAGCCGTGGTCTTTTAAATTCTGGGCAACAAGAGCAGCCTGTTTGCGGTCTTCTTCATAATTGGGATTGGTGTCCTTATAAGATTCGTCGGTACGGTACCCAAGAATGCCGTTATATCCGGTAAAAGCCAGTATTCCTCTTGCTCCTTTATAAGAAAAGCCGGGATGGGTCTTTATAAAGTTTTCAAGAAGAGGAACCAGGTCGTAATCGCCTGTGACAACGGTTCCATCGGCAAGCTCCATCTCACAGGTGGGATATCCGTCCTTGCCGATGACAATGCGGCGGGCAAATCCATCCTCTTTCATATATTCATAATAACAAACATCATCCTGGGAGAGCACAAAAGCCTTTTTGCCTTCCGGGAGCATAATGTCTCCGTATGTAAATTTGTCATTGCCATTCTCATCTTTTGTTACATAAGCCAGATCGTGAAGTCTGATCAGGACATATCCTTTGTCATACATAGACTGCATGATCTTTAAAAATTCTGATTTTGTGGTCATCATCTGATTGTAGCCTGCCTGCTTTTTATCTCCGTCAAATGCTTTTTTATTATCCATAATGAGGGAATGGAAAAACACATGGGTGACATCCGTAGGATTCATGCGGACAAGACTGGATTTTTGGGCTTCGTAACTGGCAATCGCCGTTTTAACCTCTTCTTTTGCAGATAATTCCGGATCGGAATTCAACAGGGTGATGGCTCCCTCAAAGTCATACTGGGCAGCAAGGCCTTCTGCGCTGGAAAGGAGAGATACCATAGGATCTTCCCTTACCGGTTCGCTTTCTGTGGCTTCAGGTCCGCTGTGAGAACCGGCAACAGAGGAATCGGCAGGAAGGGATCCGGGTCCCAGCCTTTTATTGATTGCAATGCCGCCCAATACCAGGATGGCAACGGCGGACACTCCTAAAAGTGCAACGATGATCTTTTTTGAATTCATAACTTAACCCCTTACGTTTTCATATTTGGCTGCTGCCAGATACTTGCAACATTTAATTATAAGTATAACATACTTTAGAGTAGGATGAAATCGAAAGCAGGATAAATTTTTTGCAAAAATTGGCATAGGAAAGGGAAATGCTCCCATACAATGATACAAAGGAATTTTCAGGGGATGTTATGGCATGAAGAGAGTTGCGGCATTAATGTTAAGCTGTTTCCTGCTGTTATACAGTTTCTGCATTCCGGCAGCAGGGCAGGAACCAGATGTAGCAGTTGCCTCGGATATGATTGTACAGGCAGAGGAAGCGAATGCAGAGGGTGGTCCTGCCATCCAGGCTCCCAGCGCTGTTTTAATGGAAGCATCTACCGGACAGATTATTTATGAGAAAAATGCGGATGAAAAAAGGAGTCCTGCAAGTATAACAAAGATCATGACGTTAATACTTATCTTTGACGCACTGGATTCCGGCAAGATAAAACTAACGGATGAAGTTGTGACCAGTGCCCATGCAAAGTCCATGGGAGGTTCCCAGGTGTTCCTGGAAGAAGGGGAAGTCCAGACAGTGGAAACCCTGATTAAGTGTATCGTAATTGCATCAGGAAATGATGCGTCAGTAGCAATGGCAGAGTACATAGCGGGAACAGAAGGTGAATTTGTAAAGATGATGAATGAAAAGGCGGCAGCGCTTGGCATGACAAATACCAATTTTGAAGATTGCTGCGGTCTTACAGAATCGCCCACCCATTTAACAACAGCAAGGGATATCGCAATTATGTCAAGGGAGCTGATTAATAAATATCCCCAGATTCATAATTATTCTACCATCTGGATGGAGAACATCACCCATGTAACAAAACAGGGGACAAAAGAATTTGGTCTATCCAACACCAATAAGCTTTTAAAGATGGCAACGAATTTTAATGTAACTGGTTTAAAGACCGGATCTACTTCCATTGCAAAGTACTGTTTGTCCGCTACAGCAGAAAAAGATGGAGTGCGCCTGATTGCCTCCATTATGGCGGCACCGGATTACAAAGCCAGGTTTGGAGATGCACAGACTCTTTTAAATTATGGATATGCAAATTGTAAACTGTATGAGGATAAAGAGATGCTTCCACTGCCGAACATGGTAGTAGATAACGGTGTGGAAGAGGAAGTTGCCTTAAAGTATGGCGGGTCTTTCTCCTATTTAAGTCTGAAAGGGGAAGATTTCTCCACGATCGAAAAAACTCTGGAACTGGTACCGTCAATGAAAGCACCGGTGGAAGAAGACCAGCCGGCAGGAAGTCTTGTTTATACTCTGGGCGGAAAAAAGATAGGAGAAGTACCGGTTCTTACAGCGGGAACCGTAAAACAGGCGAAATTTTTCGATTACTTTAAACGGTTAATCAATGCGTTTGGTCTTTGATGAAAGAAAGAACGTACAGCCCATAATTCAAGCTGTACGTTCTTATTTTTAAAATGTTGACAAAAACTCTTGCAAAGTATAAGATAAGTTAGGACTATTGCACAAAAACACACTGCAGGAACAGGAGGAAGAACGTGGGAAGTCGCTTGCTTGCCCTTTGGTATAAAATGACGTTAAAGAAAAAGCTCTATCTGATTATTATTAGTGTAGGGTTCATCATGGGTGTTTCTATTTTTATTAATTTAAAGGTGGCTTATATTTTTATTAACGGTGCAAGAGTGATTATGGATGATAATCTGGCATGTTATAAATTCCAGGAGTCTCTGGAGACTGAGAGAGAGCTTTTTGCCAATCTGCTGGCGAACCACACGGCTGAGAATGAGACTTTCTACCAGGCTGCATGCCGGGAAACAAAAGCGCATTTAAATGAACTGCCTTATGAGTATGGCCAGATTGGAGAAGAACGTTATGGAGTAACCTGGAATATTAAGAATGGATATGAAACCTATGAAAAGCAGAGGGACAAGGTTGTGTCCATGGGACCAAAGCAGAAAAATTATATCAAAGAACAATATAAAGCCTATAACATGCAGAAATATCTGGATATCTATGCCACAAGACTGACAAAGATTGTCCTGATGGATGGAAATGATTATTATGAAGTCCAGATATCAGCACTGCAGCGGATGCCTTATCTTCTGGTTGCCATCAGCGTTATGGCATTTCTGGTTCTGGTAGTACTGCTCCGGTTTATTACCGGCAGCGTTGTAACCACGTTGGAACAACTGGCAACGGTGTCTGGAAAGATAGAAAAGAATGATTTTTCTTCTCCTGATGTGCACTGGGGTGGAACCGATGAGATCGGGCGTCTGGTCAGTGCCTTTAATAAAATGAAACATGCTACAAAAGATTATGTGATTGCCACGGAGGAAAAAAGGCAGATGGAGGAAACTCTTTACCGTCATGAACTGGAACGGGCAGAGCTTGAAAAACGTTTTTCCATGGCACAGCTCCAGCTTATTAAAAGTCAGTTAAATCCCCATTTTTTGTTTAATACCTTAAACATGATGACCCGTATGGCACAGATGGAGGAAGCACCAGTAACAGAAGAGATGCTTGTTGCAATTGGCAATCTGCTCCGCTACAGCCTCCGTACCTCCAGCGCATTTGAACCGTTGGAACAGGAGCTTAAAGTGGTAAAGGATTATATGTACATTCATCAGATGCGATTTGGGGACAGGTTTCGGTGGGAAATATCCTGTGACAGGGCCCTTTATCAGGAGGAGGTTCCTGTTTTCATGCTCCAGCCTCTTGTAGAAAATGCAGTAATTCATGGAATATCGGAGAAGGAGAATGGAGGTTCCATTCATATTAAGATTAAAAAAAACGGAGATATTTTGTGGATATCCGTGGAAGATACGGGAAATGGAATGAGCAGAGAAAAACTGGCATCCATTCGTCATGCCATGGAGACAAAAGGGACAGGTCTTGGAATTGGTCTTGGTAACATATACAGAAGAATTTCTGCTTATTACGAATATGGAAAGGTGTCTATAGACAGCATAGAACATAAGGGGACTGTTGTAGAAATTGAATTTGGTCGGAAGAAGGGGTAAAAATGAAATGTATCGGTTAATGATTGTAGAAGATGAAATGATTGAACGGATTGTGTTGAAGAAAATGCTTCAGAAGAAATTTGGAGATTGTTGTCAGGTTTTTGAAGCGCAAAACGGGAAAGAAGCCCTTGATACATTTCGGCGGGAAGCGATTCAGGTAGTGATTTTGGATATTGGAATGCCAGGGATTAACGGAATAGAAGCGGGAGAGATCATGCGTAGGGAAGATCCTCACTGCTGTCTGATCTTTCTTACAGCCTATGACCGGTTTGATTATGCAAAAAAGGCCATTTCTATAAAAGCCATGGAGTATATTTTAAAACCTTACTCCCAGAGGGAGGTAATCAGTGTGGTGGAAGAAGCACTCAGGATTACGGGAGAACGGGGAGTACTTCCCGGGCAGTGGAATGAAAAAGAGAGGGAAGAGTCTCTGGCGGTGGAAGAACCGGATTATTCCGGAAACCGTTTATCGGTTATGACTTCCATGGTGGAGGAATATATCCGTTCCAACTTCATGAATGACATATCCATGAATGAGATAGCCAGGGCGATTGGCTATTCCGAGCCTTATTTCTGCAAAATGTTCAAACAACAGTTTGGACAGAGTTTTACTTCTTATCTGATGGATTATCGGATAAAAAAAGCAAAGAAATTCCTTGAACAGCCCAATGTAAACGTAAAAGAAGTTGGGGTGAGAGTGGGATATGGGGATTCCAACTACTTTACTAAAGTTTTTAAACGGCTGGAAGGAATCAATCCTTCGGAATACAGAATGACGAAACTAAAAGAACTGTAAGAGAAAGATAATTAGCAAAAAGCACCTTGTATGAGAAAAATACAGGTGTTTTTTTGTGGCTAATAACGAAATATGTTAAAAAATTACTAAGGATATTAAAAAAATACCATAGAAAGAGAGGGTTTTAACCAGTATAATTAGTTTAAACACAGCAGGTGTGCAACAGGCAGAGAGGAGGATAAAGGGTGGAACAGGAATTATTTCGAATGGAAGGAATAAGTAAAAGTTTTCCCGGGGTCAAGGCTCTCGATCAAGTCAGTTTATCCGTATATAAAGGTGAGGTTTTAGGACTTGTAGGAGAAAATGGAGCAGGAAAATCCACATTGATGAAGATTCTGTCAGGGGTCTACCAGGCAGATGGCGGTGAGATTTTTATTGAAGGAGAAAAAGTATCAATAGATTCCGTTGCAAAAGCTCATGAGCTTGGAGTCAGTATTATTATGCAGGAGCTGAATATGTGCGGACATTTAAGCGTTGCAGATAATATTTTTATCGGAAGAGCTCATACAAAAGGAATCTTTATTGATGATGGAAAGATGCACCAGGAAGCACAGAAGATTCTTGATGACCTGGGAATTGAACTGAATACCTATACTCATGTAGGCAGTTTAAGCATTGCCCAGCAGCAGATGGTGGAGATTGCCAAGGCAATCAGCTTTAATTCTAAAATACTGGTTCTTGATGAACCAACAGCAACGTTAACAGAAAAAGAAATTGACCAGCTTTTTGGAATTATCAGACGTTTGAAACAAAAAGGGGTTGGAATGGTTTACATCTCCCACCGTATGGCGGAGTTAAACCAGATCTGCGAGCGGGTAACCATTATCCGTGACGGTCAGTATATCGGCACCAAGAATTTAAACGAGATTACCATGGACGAACTGGTTAATATGATTGTAGGACGTTCCTTAGAGGATAAATATCCAAAACACAAACGAACCATTGGCAAGGTCATGCTGGAGGCAAGAAATGTAAAAAGAGGAACAAAGGTAAATGCCGATTATTTCTGTGTAAGAAAAGGTGAAATTCTTGGAATTTCAGGTCTTGTAGGCGCAGGAAGAACCGAACTTATGAGATGTATCTTTGGTGCAGACCAGCCGGATTCCATGGAATTGTGGATGGATGGAAAGCCGATTAAGGTTAGTTCTGTTATCCAGGCAATCGGACATGGAATCGGATATGCCACAGAGGACCGGAAACGGGACGGTCTGGCATTAGGGCTGGATATTAAATATAACACGAACATGGCGCATCTTCCCAGTCTGACCAGATTTGGCTTCATCAATGACAAAGCAGGTCTTGAGAATGCGGAAAAATATGTAAAGCGGATGCGGACCAAAACCCCCAGTGTCCGTCAGTTATGCAGGAATCTTTCCGGCGGAAACCAGCAAAAAGTGGTTTTGGCAAAATGGCTCTGCAATGATGTAAAAGTCCTGATTGTAGATGAACCCACAAGAGGAATTGATGTAGGGGCAAAGTACGAGGTATATGAGTTGTTTAACCAGCTTAGTGACCAGGGCGTAGCAATTATTATGGTTTCTTCAGAACTGCCGGAGATTCTTGGAATGAGTGACCGGATTCTGGTTATTCATCAGGGAGAGATAAACGGGGAACTGGATGCAAAGACTGCCACCCAGGAAGAAATCTTATATCTGGCAGCAGGGTATAACAAACTGGAAGGAAAACCGGCTCCGGTGTTATCGGGTGCAGGTAAGAGAGAGGGAGAATAACAATGGTGACATTAAAAGCAAAAGGACAGGGAAAGAAAGGCGCTTCGTTTAGCAGGTTTGATGCGGCAACAAGGCGGGCAATCTATTCATTGGGAATCCTGATCGGATTGTTTATCCTGTTTTCGGTTCTTCAACCGGCGAAATTTCTGGCTCCGGCCAATTTGCAGAATCTTCTGCAGCAGATTGTAACTTATACCATCATCGGATGCGGTCTGACCTTCTGCCTTGTCTGCGGCGGAAATGACTTATCAGCAGGTGCTTCTATGGCGCTGTCGGGAATCATTATGGTAGCTCTTTTAATACAGGGGCTTCCACTGATTGTATGTATTATATTGTGCCTGGCAATGGGCGTGGTTACTGGTATTATGAACGGATTTTTCATTGAGATTCTGGGAGTGGTTCCTTTCGTTGCCACCCTGGCAACCCAGTGGGTCTACCGGGGTATGGCAAACGTTTTGGTAAACGGAGCGCCCCTTTACACAACCAACATTCCTTCCAAAGAAGTTCAGCAGCAGTTCTATATCCTGGGAGGCGGAAGAATCGGCGGAGACGGACTTCCGTACAGTGTTATTATCACTCTGGTCTATGCTTTAATTCTTGGAATTGTACTTGCAAAGATGCGTATCGGCAGACAGATCTATGCCTGCGGTTCTAATTTAGAGGCGGCAAAATTATCTGGTATTAATGCAGTAAAAACCCGTATGTTCGCTTATTGTATTTCGGGACTTTCAGCAGCCATCTGCGGAATTCTGGTAGCGTCCCGCCTTTCCAGTGCACAGCCAACTGCAGGTAACGGCTATGAGATGGAGGCAATTGCGGCTTCTGTACTTGGTGGAATCTCCATTCTCGGAGGAGAAGGAACGATTTTAAATACGGTAATCGGTGCTCTGATGATGGGTGTGATCCGAAACGGACTGAACTTAAACGGTGTCAATTCATTCTGGCAGCAGGTAATCGTAGGTATAATTCTTCTGATTGCAGTTGCTTCCCAGACAGCCAAAAAGAGCGGTGACTTAGGGGCAATCAAGCGGTTTTTTGGCTTGACAAAATAAAGTAAAAACTCAGGAGGGAAAGAAATGAGAAAAGTAGCAGCAGTTTTGTTGGCAGCAGCCATGGCAGTTACCGGTTTGGTTGGCTGTGGAAGCCAGTCTGGCGGAGACACCAACACCACAGTAGCAGGCAGTGCTGGAAAAGAAACAGCATCTGAAAAGACAGACGGAGCTAAAACACCGGCTAAAAAAGATGGGGAGAAAACCATTTATGTCATCGTAAAAGTTCTGGGCAATCAGTACTGGAGTGTTCTCCAGGCAGGTGCAGAACAGGCAGGAAAGGAACTTGGCTGCAACGTGGTTGTAATCGGAACGGCTTTGGAATCTGATATTGAAGGGCAGTTGACTCTTCTTCAGAATGCAGTATCTGCGCAGGCAGATGGTATTGTAATTGCACCTCTTGACAGTGTATCTCTTGACACACCTATTACAGAGGCAAATAATTCCGGAATTCCAGTTGTACTTGTGGACACAGTTATTAACAGCGACAATTACAGTGCAGCGTTACTGACCAACAATGTGGAAGCTGGTAAGACTGCAGCAGATGAACTGATCCGCAGATTAAAAGACAAAGGAATTTCAGAAACAGAAGAAGCACAGGTTGCAATCCAGGTAGGATCAACAGGATCACAGACTATCAATGACAGGGTAAAAGGCTTTAATGAATACTGGTCTGCCAATGCTCCTGCAAACTGGAAGGTTTTAAATAATGATATTAAGGTCAATGATGGAGATATCAGCAAAGCAGTTGGATATTGCCAGGACTTTATTACCACCTATCCTAATTTAAAAGCAGTATTTGGTCCAAATAATGGTTCTACAGTAGGATTTGTAACTGGTATTACTGAATCCGGACGTACAGACATTTCCATGGTAGGCTTTGACTTCTCTGCTGAGATCGAGACCATGATCCGCAGCGGCGAGTACGACGTAGCATCTGTGGTACAGCGTCAGTTTTATATGGGATATGACGGTGTAAGAACTGCTCTGGAACTGGCAGCAGGCGGAACCGTAAAAGAAAAGACCATTGACACCGGCGTTATCATGGTTGATAAAACCAATGTAGATGACAAAGAGGTTCAGTCAATCATCAATCCATAAAAAATAATCATAAAGTTTAAACGCTTCCTCTGTGCCCAGGGGAGGCGTTTTGGGGGTGAAGAAATGGATAAACGGATTGTAAAGGCAGGGGGAACGGCGGTACTGATTGTGGTACTGGCCATGGGAATCCTGGCGTTATGGAATGCAAAATTCAAAGAGGAGTTTTCTTTATTTTCCGGCAGGAGCACCGTTCCGGAATATGTATTTACCTATGCAGATAACCAGCCTGACGATTATCCCACCACACAGGGAGCGAAAAGATTTGCCCAACTGGTTTTTGAAAGAACCAACGGAAGAATTAAAATCAATGTATTTTCCGGGGAAAATATGGGAGATGAGAATCAGATTGCAGAGCAGCTTCAATATGGAGGCATTGATTTTGCCAGAGTATCGGTCATGATGCTGACCGATATAAAGCCTAAATTTAATGTGCTTCAGCTTCCTTATATCTATCGGGATGAAACTCATATGTGGAAGGTTTTAGACGGAACAATCGGCGAGGAGTTCAAAGAAGAATTAAATGGCAGTGGACTGGTTGCCTTGTCCTGGTTTGATGCAGGAGCCAGAAACTTTTATAATTCTTCACACCCCATTGAAAAGATTGAGGATTTAAGAAAAATGCGAATTCGGGTTGCAAAGTCAGATATGATGGCGGCAATGGTGGAAGCCCTGGGGGCAAAGGCGGTGCCAATGGCCTACTCTCAGGTGTATGCAGCACTGGAGACAAGTTCTATCGACGGGGCTGAAAATAACTGGCCTTCTTATGAAACCATGAACCATTATGAGGTGGCAAAATACATTACCTTAGATGCCCATAGCCGGATTCCGGAGATGCAGCTTGCCTCCCAGTCCACCTGGGAACGGTTAAAGAAAGAAGATCAGGAGATTATCAGAGCCTGCGGTGAGGAATCGGCTCTTTATGAAAGAGAGCTTTGGAAAATCAGGGAAGAGTCCGTAAAGGAAAAGCTGAAAGAAGCGGGCTGTATTGTGACAGAATTAAGCCCCTCGGAACAGGTGCGTTTCAGGGCTTCAGTCATGAGCGTGTATCAGACCTATTGCAGCGATTATATTGATGTAGTAAACCGGATTGCCCAGGAGCGGTAATAGAATCCGAAAATAATATATTATGAAATAAAAAGCGAACTTCCATACCAGGATAAGCCTGAGTGGGAGTTCGTTTTTTATTTCTTCCCAGCTATGAGCCTGAGAAGATTTATAAAAAGTATGTAATAAGAGTTGACAAACAATATTATACAACATATAATATATACTATACACGATATAATATAGAGAATGAAATAATATTATATATTGTTTTATACAAGAAAGAGAGGCGGCTTTTATGGGACCGAAGAAGTTGTACCGTTCCAGAAAAAATAAGGTGATCTGCGGGATCTGCGGAGGCATTGGAGAGTACTTTCGGGTGGATCCGGTCATGATAAGACTGATTTGGATATTCCTTATGATGTTTCAGTCATGGCGTTTGCTGTTTCATTCAATGATGGGGCTTTCCCTGGTAGGAACCAGTCTGGTGGTTTATATTATTGCAGCGGTAATTATACCCGTGGAGCCGGAGAATTAGAGGGAAGAGGCTGTATTTTGCCAGCAGAGATAGGAGTGAACATATGGTTTTTAACACAGGAGCAGCCTTATTGGATGCCATTGTTCTGGCAGTAGTATCCATAGACGCAGAAGGCACCTATGGTTATAAGATTACCCAGGATGTGAGGAATGTAATAGAAATTTCGGAATCGACCCTGTATCCGGTTTTAAGAAGGCTGCAAAAAGAAGAGTGTCTGGAAGTGTATGATAAGGCATTTGATGGAAGAAACCGGAGATATTATAAGATTACGGAAAAAGGACGGGTCCAGTTGAACCTGTATAAAGGGGAGTGGGAGAATTATTCCAAGAAGATATCCCGGATTTTTGAGGAGGCACATATATGAGCATGGAAGAGTTTATGGAAAGACTGGAGTATTTGCTTTCTGATATTCCAGAGGAAGAAAAAGCAGATGCCATTGAATATTACAGGAATTATCTGGAAGAGGCAGGACCGGAGAGTGAAAAAGAGGTCATCAGCAATTTCGGAAGTCCGGAGCGGATTGCGGCAATTATCCGTACAGAGATTTCAGGCAACCTAAAGGATGGGGGAGAATTTACAGAAAAAGGTTATGAGGATGAACGCTTCAAAGATCCTAATTATCAGGTAGCCAACCGCTATGATCTTCCGGAGGCATCAGAGAATATGGAAGACAGAGGGAAGGCGGAATCAGGAAATAAAAAAGAAGAACCTCGCGAGGCAGGACGACGGGCAAGGCTTATTGTATGGATTCTTCTTCTGGTGGCAGCATCTCCCATGCTGCTTGGAATCGGAGGCGGGCTGCTTGGACTGGTGGGAGGATTGTTTGGAGTATTAATTGCAGTGGTGGTGGTTGTAGGTGCCCTTACGCTGGCTTTTCTTGCCGCGGGAATTGCTTTAATCGTGGCTGGATTTGTTTCCACAGTGATTCATCCGTTAGGCGGACTTCTGGTCCTTGGTGCAGGGGTATTGATTTTAGGAATCGGATTTTTAGGTCTGGCTTTAAGCGGGTTGTTTTACGGCAGATTTATCCCGTTTTTATTTGAAAGCTGTGTAAATCTGATTCAGAACTTATTTCGTAAAAGGAGGAGTCTATGAACCGGTTTATCAAGGCATGTCTGACGGCAGCGCTGATCTGTATTTTTGCAGGCGGAGCAATTGCCGTGGTATCATCGGCATTTGGAGGGAATGTAATGGATGTTCTCCCGGAACCGATGAAGCAGTGGAAGACCCAGTTGGGGGATATTTCCAGCAATGAATTATTTGACCAGGAAGATTTTCTCTCTGACAAGGATTTTGGATATTATATGGATCAGGGGGAAATCATATATACCACAGAAGGTGTGAAGGAGCTTCATGGGGACATTACCTTAGGAATGGTTTTAATAAAAGATGATTCTCCAGATGAAACCATCACCATAAACAGCAATCAGGAGGCGTCTGGTTATGAGATTACGGAAGAGGAGGGCATATTAACACTGTCAAACCGTTCAGGAAAGAAGAACCGGAGGGGAGACGAGATACTTTTTACCATTCATATACCAAAGAACTATGAATTTTCCCGTGTGGACTTTGATTTACACCGTTCTGGTATGAATCAGAAAAGACAGGTGACCAGACTGACGATGAGTGCGAAAGGACTGAATGCCGTTGAGATGGATCTGACCGCCAGAGGCGGTGCAATCAGAATTGAGCAGGGAAAGGTCGGAACCTTTCAGTCGGAAGTGGAGGCAGGAGCTTTGGCATTTGCAGGAGCCATGAACGGTGATGTATCTGTCAAATGCAGGGCAGGAGCCGTGTCATTAAATCCAGGCGGCAAAAAGGAAGATTTTAATTATGATTTAAATTGTAAACTTGGAGCCGTGAAGCTGGGAGAGGATGGAATGTCTGTTTTAGAAAGCAGCAACCAGTTTGATCATGGAGCAGAAAAAGACATGAATTTAGATGTGGAAGTAGGCGCAATTAAAGTGAACTATGGAAACTGATGATACAGGAGGAGAACAAAGATGGACGACAATCAAAAGAAATTATACCGGTCAGATACTGATAAGATGCTTTGCGGCGTGTGCGGAGGAATTGCAGAATATTTTAGCATTGATGCAACAATTATCCGGCTTTTATGGGTGCTTTTAACCTGTTCCGGTCCTGGAATCCTGGCATATATTATTGCCGCACTTATTATTCCAAGAAGATATTAAGGGGTACGTTTAATTCCTTTTTTCAGGGGTATACTCTCACTAGGGTAAATACCCTGATGGAAGAAAGGAGACGAAAAAGAGATGTCAAAAGGAAAGAAAAATGAACCATTTGATCCCCATAATTTAAAACCAGAGGAAGTACTTAAATTTGAAATAGCCACAGAGCTTGGACTTAGTGATAAAGTAATAACCGGGGGCTGGCGCAGTCTGACGGCAAAAGAGAGCGGACGAATCGGAGGTCTGATTACCAAAAGAAAAAGAGAACTAAAAAGAGAAGTTTTAGAAAAACCAGAAGAGGCATAGAGGAAAAACCGGAATATCCTTGCACCAGAGGCTAAAATATTTTATAATGTACCTCGAAGAGGATAAATAATGGAAAAACGTGAACTGAGAAGCGGATTTACTACCGGAACCTGTGCAGCCGTTGCCGCCAAAGCGGCAGCAGCTATGCTGCTTTGTGGAAATTATATACAACATATGAAGCTTATTACACCAAAAGGGACGGAGGCCGATCTGCCCCTTTTTCATGCTGTCATAAACCAGAGAAAGGCTGTGTGTGCGGTACAAAAGGATGCAGGAGATGATCCTGATGTAACTCACCATGCCATGGTTTTTGCTGCGGTGGAATATTTGGGAGAGGACGAGGCAGAAGCATTAAAGACCTGCTATTGCAGTCAGGGGGAAGCGAATGAGGACAGCCCCCTTTATCTGACGGCTGGAGAGGGGATTGGCTGGGTGACAAAACCAGGCTTATCCTGCCCTGTTGGAATGCCTGCCATTAATCCGGTTCCAAGAGCCATGATATTTCAGGCAGTTTCAGATGCCAGACGGGAAGCCGGATATGAAGGCTCTTTAAAGATTTCCATATCCATGCCGGAGGGAAAAGAACTGGCAGAAAAGACCTTTAATGGGAAACTGGGCATCAAAGGCGGACTTTCTATTCTCGGAACAACCGGTATAGTAAAACCAATGAGTGAAGCAGCACTGACAGCAACCATTGAGTTGGAACTCCATATGAAAGCGGTAGCGGGGGAAAAGCGTGTAATCTTAACTCCCGGCAATTATGGGGAAGCATTTATTAAGGAAACCCTGGCTCTTTCCATGAAGGATGGAGTAATCTGCAGCAATTTTATTGGAGAAGCTTTTGGTATGGCAAAAAAAGAAGGATTTGAAAAGATTCTTTTTGTGGGTCATATTGGTAAACTGATCAAGGTGGCTGGCGGTGTTTTCAACACCCATTCCAAATATGGGGACCGGCGCATGGAGATTCTCTTAGACTGTGTCAGTGGGATTTTTAGCCCGGATGAAGAATTAAAGCAGCGGATCTTAAGCGCCAATACCATGGAGGATGCAGCAGGAATCTTAGTGGAGTATGAGATTTTAAAACCGGTTATGGATGAGGTTGTACATAGAATAAAAGAATATGCCACAGGCTGGAGTCAGGGGATCACCGTGGAAGTAGTTACATTTTCTGCCTCCTATGGAATCCTTGGCATGAGCAAAGGCGCAAAAGAATTAATCGGAATATTTTCAAAGGAAAACAAAGGATAAAACAAAGGATAAAACCAACAGGAGGAACAGCATGGCAGGGATCATGTACGGAATCGGAGTGGGACCAGGAGATCCGGAACTTATGACAATAAAAGCGGCAAAGAGGATTCGGGAATTAAACGTGATTGCAATTCCCCACAGTGACAAAGAGCAATGCACTGCTTACCAGATTGCCAGACAGGCAGTGCCGGAGATCGAAGATAAAAGGTGTCTTAGCCTTCCCATGCCGATGACCAAAGATCAGAAGATTTTAGAAGAAAGCCACGAAAAAGCGGCTGAAATGGTCATGGAATGTCTGGAACGGGGAGAGAATGTGGGGTTTATTACTCTTGGTGATGTGAGTATTTATTCCACCTTTACCTATTTAACCAGACGTCTGGAAGCAGAGGGCTATGAATTCCGTTTAGAGAGCGGGATTCCCTCTTTTTGTGCGGTGGCAGCAAGGCTTCAGATTCCTCTTGTCACAGGAGCAGAGGAACTTCACATCATTCCTGCATCTTACCAGATTTCCGATGCGTTGAAACTGCCGGGAGTAAAAGTTCTGATGAAGGCAGGAAGGCAGATGAAGGCGGTAAAAGAAGAGGTCAGAAAAAACGGTTTGGAAGCTCTGATGGTGGAAAACTGCGGAATGCCAGAGGAACGGGTATACCGCTCCCTGGAAGAGATTCCTGATACAGCAGGCTATTATTCATTATTGATTGTGAGGTAGATATGGTACATATTGTAGGAGCCGGTCCAGGAGCACCGGATTTAATTACTGTCAGAGGCAAAGAACTGCTAAAACAGGCTGATGTCATTATCTATGCAGGTTCCCTGGTCAATCCCGTGCTGCTTGATGAGAGAAAAGAAGGCTGTCAGGTCTATGACAGTGCAGCAATGACATTAGAAGAAGTAATTGCCGTAATCGGACAGGCAGAACAAGACAACAAGATAACTGTAAGGCTTCATACGGGAGATCCATGTATTTATGGTGCCATCAGAGAGCAGATGGATCTTCTTGACAAACTTCATATCTCCTATGAAGTTTGTCCGGGAGTCAGCTCATTTTGCGGAGCGGCATCAGCACTTAAGATGGAATATACCCTTCCCAAGGTGAGCCAGAGCGTGGTAATCACCCGGATGGCTGGAAGAACTCCAGTGCCGGATAGGGAATCCATCTCATCTTTTGCCGCCCATGGCGCTACTATGGTGATCTTTTTAAGCACTGGCATGCTAAAAGAACTTTCAAGAGAACTGATAAAAGGCGGGTATACCCCCGAAACTCCGGCTGCGATTGTATACAAAGCCACCTGGGAAGAGGAGAAAACGGTTGTCTGCACCGTTGAAAGTCTGAAAGATGAGGCAGACAGATATAAGATAAAAAAGACAGCTTTAATTATAGTAGGCAATGCCGTATCTCAAAGTTCTTACGAAAGGTCCAAGCTTTATGATCCTGTTTTTACAACAGAATACCGGAAGGGAACTGGTGAACCTACATGAAGCTTTCCCTTATCTGCTTTACAAAGGCAGGAGCCGGGTTATGCGTACATCTGATGGAAGAACTGGCGAAAGAAGGAGATCAGTGTCAGGGATTTGGTCCATCTGAGGATAGGCTTTTTCGTGTAAGCTCTTCTTTGAAGGAATGGACCAGACAACAGTTTGAACAAAAAGACGGGATTATTTTCATTGGGGCGGCAGGGATTGCGGTTCGTGCCATTGCTCCTTTTTTGCAGGGAAAGGACAAGGATCCGGCAGTTGTAGTGCTTGATGACATGGGACATTTCTCCATTTCTCTTTTATCAGGTCATCTGGGAGGTGCCAATGAACTGACAAAACGGGCAGCGAAGATTACGGGAGCACAGGCGGTCATTACTACAGCTACGGATATTCATGATAAATTTGCAGTGGATCTTTTTGCACAGGAGCAGGGGCTATATATTACCCGCCTGCCGATGATCAAAGAGATTTCTTCTGCTTTATTAAATGAAGAAAAGGTGGGATTTTTCAGCGATTTTCCAGTGGAAGGGAATTTGCCCCAGGGACTTTCTTTCTGCCAGTCTGGTAAGACGGATTTGTATATTACCATCAAAGACCAGGTGGAAGAAAATTTAAAACATGCCTTAAAGCTGGTTCCCCGGGTGGTGGTTCTTGGAATTGGCTGCAGAAAGGGAATTCCGGTGGAGGGAATTGTATCTGCGGTTGACCAGGTGCTTAAAGCCTGGAATATAAGCAAAGAGAGTCTTAGAGCATGTGCCAGCATTGATTTGAAAAAAGAAGAAGAAGGAATCTGCCGGTTTGCCAATATAAATGGAATTCCTTTTGTTACTTATCCGGCAAAGGTACTTTTGGAGGCGGAAGGAACCTTCACCCCCTCGCCTTTTGTAAAACAGGTGACAGGGGTCGATAATGTATGTGAACGGGCAGCCATTACCTTTATGGGAGAATTGGGAGGAGGTTCTCTTTTTATAAAAAAACAGCCGGTTCACGGCGTAACCGTAGCAGCCGCTGTTCTTGATTGGAAGGTGAGAATATGAAAAAAACAGGAAAACTTTATGTAGTAGGAATCGGTCCAGGCTCCTACGAAGATATGACCATAAGAGCGGTTAATGCCCTCAATAAAAGCGAAGTGATTGTTGGGTATACTGTATACATAGATCTGGTCCGGGACCATTTTCCCGGAAAGGAACTTCTTACAACGCCTATGCGAAAAGAAAAAGAGCGGTGCGAGATGGCACTTTTGGAGGCTGGTAAGGGAAAGACCGTATCCATGGTGTGCAGCGGAGATTCCGGTGTATATGGAATGAGCGGTTTGATTCTGGAGCTGGCAGAAGCGGATTTGGATATTGAGATCATTCCAGGGGTCACGGCAGCTTTAAGCGGAGGAGCCATTCTTGGAGCCCCTCTTGGCCATGACTTTGCGGTTATCAGTTTAAGCGATCTGCTCACTCCCATGGAGTCCATTGAAGAAAGGCTGAAACTGTCAGCAAAAGCGGATATGGTTCTCTGCCTTTATAATCCTTCCAGTAAAAAAAGAGCAGATTATCTGAAGAAAGCCTGCGATATGGTTCTGGAATACAAGGAGCCGGAGACCGTCTGCGGAATTGCAAAAAATATAGGCAGGGAAAAAGAAGAACTGGCAGTTATGACCCTCAAAGAGTTAAGGGAGACCCAGGTGGATATGTTTACAACTGTTTATATCGGCAATTCCATGACGAAAAACATCAACGGAAAGATGGTTACTCCAAGAGGATACAGACATGAGTAGAATCCTGATCTTTGGCGGGACCACAGAGGGAAGGCTTCTGGCAGAATACTGCCATGAGCAGAAAAAGAATGTGTGGATCAGTGTTGCCACAGGATATGGGAAGATGGTGCTTCCTGACAGCCCTTATTTTTTTGTTCACCAGACGCCTATGGATGAGGAAGAGATGGAGACTTTTATTCTGGAGCATGGGATCACTCTTGTTTTAGATGCCACCCATCCCTATGCGGCGGTGGTCAGCGAGAATATTAAGCTGGCATGTGAACATACAGGAGTCCGGAGAATCCGTGTAATAAGAAAATCCCTGACAGATAAAAACGATGCGGCAAAAGACGGACATATTATATGGACTGATTCGGTAGAAGGAGCTGTGGAATATCTCCAAAATACAGTAGGAGGGGTTCTGGTCACAACGGGCAGCAAGGAACTTTTAAAATATACAGCTCTGAAATCCTTTGAAGAACGGATTTATGCCAGAGTGCTTCCTTCTGTACCAGTCATATCCTCCTGTTCAGATATGGGAATAAAGGGAAAACATCTGATTGGCATGCAGGGCCCTTTTTCTACAGAAATGAATGAAGCCATGATCCGGCAGTATGACATCCGTTTTCTGGTTACGAAAGAATCCGGCAGTGCGGGAGGATTCAAGGAGAAGATGGAAGCTGCTGCCAGATGTCAGATTACTGCCATAGTCATCGGACGTCCCGCTCCAGAAACCGGAATGACACCAGAAGAAGTGAAAGAAGTGCTGGACGGATATGAGCCTGATGAAGAAGTGGGGATTTCCGATAAAACTTCTTTGTTTCAGCCGCTCAGACGGAAAGTCACCCTGATTGGTGCCGGAATGGGAGGAGCAGGTCAGTTAACGGGGCAGGCAGTCAGTGTGTTAAAGGAATGCGACGTTGTGTTTGGTGCAGGGAGAATGCTTAAGGATGCAGAAGATGTAATTTCTCATGGGAAAATGCTTCCCTGGTACAGTGCAGCGGATATTCTTCCATGGCTTCACGAACATAAGGAGTTTCTCAATATAGGAATTCTCTATTCCGGAGATACGGGATTTTATAGCGGAGCAAAAAAGATGGTGGAAGCGTTTTCTGACCCTTCTCTGGAAAGCAGCTATGATGTGGAAGTACTGCCTGGCATATCTTCTGTGTCCTATTTTTGTGCCAGACTGAAAACCAGTTGGCAGGATGTGCACCTGGTAAGCTTTCATGGAAGAGAAGGAGATATTTTGAAAGAACTTTCTCATGGGAATAAGGTGTTTGCTCTGCTTGATGGCACCAATACGGTAAATGCAATCTGCAAAAGTCTGTTAAAAGAAGGTCTTTCCCACGTGAAGCTTTCTGTTGGAGAGCGTCTGTCCTATGCCGGGGAGCGGATCACAACCGGAACGCCGGAGGACTTAAAGGAGCAGGAGTTTGATGTGCTGTCGGTAATATTAATTGAGAGGTAGTATATGAGAGATGAATTATTTATCCGGGGAGCGGTACCAATGACGAAAAGTGAAGTTCGGGCAGTTTCCATCTCAAAGCTTGAATTAACTCCGGATTCGGTTTTATATGATGTGGGAGCTGGAACTGGTTCGGTTTCTGTTGAGGCTTCCTTTCTGGTTCCCTCAGGCAGAGTCTATGCCATTGAAAAAAAGCCGGAAGCAGTCAGCCTGATCGGTGCGAACAAGGAAAAGTTTTCTGCACACCGGCTGGAAGTGGTAGAAGGAACCGCACCGGAAGCGTTAGGCAGTCTGGAGATGCCCACTCATGTGTTTTTAGGCGGAACATCAGGTTCCATGAAAGAGATCCTGAATCTGGTTTTAAAAAAGAACCCGGCTGTACGTGTGGTGATCAATGTTCTGGCTCTGGAATCCCTGGCAGAGGTGCTTGAGTGGTTAAGAGATCATCGTATTTCGTCAGAGGTGGTTCAGGTTCAGGTATCAAAGGCAAAAAAAGCAGGAAGCTATCATCTGATGATGGGATTGAATCCGGTGTATATCCTGTCTTTTGGAGGAGAGGGAGGAATGGAACGTGAGCAATCCCTATAAACGTCTTTTGATTGCAGCACCGAAAAGCGGCAGCGGAAAGACCATGATTACCTGTGGGCTTTTAACGGCTCTTTCCCTGCGGAACATTCCTTGCCGTTCCTTTAAATGCGGACCTGATTTTATTGATCCCATGTTTCACAAACAGGTGCTTGGTATTGATAGTGCCAATCTGGACACATATTTTCTGGATCAGGAAAAAGCAAAGAGATATTTTCTGGATCTGCCAGGAGACGGGGAGATTTCTCTGATTGAAGGCGTCATGGGCTATTATGACGGAGTGGGAGGAAATACGACCAGGGCAAGCTCTTATGAGGTTGCAGCTACACTGGATGCGCCGGTGGTTCTGGTCGTGGACTGCAAGGGAGCCAGCCTTTCCCTCGCTGCTGTGATAAAGGGCTTTCTGGATTATAAAGAGGACAGTCGTATTGCCGGTGTGATCTTAAACCGCACATCGAAAGTCATGGTTGAAAGGCTGAAGCCGGAGATTGAAAAACTGGGAGTAAAGGTATACGGCTTCCTGCCTGAATGTGAAGAGGGACGTTTAGACAGCCGTCATCTTGGACTGGTTCTCCCGTCAGAGTTAGAGGGGCTGAAAAATCAGCTTGAGGGTCTGGCATGTATTATAGAAGAGACCATTGAAATTGATGCACTTCTCGCTCTTGCTGACCAGGCACCTGCCCTTTCTTGTTTTGGGAAGGAAGAGGCGGTGATTTCGAAAGAAACAATCATGCCGGTGTCCGTGGGAATTGCCATGGATGAGGCTTTTTGCTTTTATTATCAGGAGAATTTAAAACTGTTAGAGAAGTTTGGAGCAAAACTTGTTCCATTTAGTCCTTTAAAAGATCAACATCTGCCAAAAGACATATCGGGATTAATCTTTGGAGGAGGTTATCCGGAACTTCACGGAAAAGAACTTTCAGAAAATTTTTCCTTGCTTTCGGATATACGAAATGTTTTTCAACAAGGCATTCCCATACTGGCAGAATGCGGTGGATTTATGTACCTTCATGAAGAACTGGAGACAGAAGATCACAGAATTTATCCCATGGCAGGCATAATAAAAGGAAAGACATTTCCCACAAAACGTCTGTCCAGATTTGGTTATGTGGAAGCCTTTCCAAAGGAAAATCTGTCCTTCTTACATGTGGGAGAATCCATAAAAGGTCATGAATTTCATTACTGGGACAGCGAAAACAATGGGGATTACTTAAGAGCAGAAAAACCAGGTCAGAAAAGAAACTGGGATTGTGTCCATGGCAGGCAGAATCTGTTTGCAGGCTTCCCTCATTTCTATTATCCCTCCAATCCTTTGCTTCCAAAGCGGTTTGTAACGGTATGCAGGGATCTTCTGGTACGGAAAGGACACCTTTTATGATAAAAGAACTGGAACCATATTTACACCAGATTGCTCCGCCGGATGAACATGCCATGGAACTGTCCCGGCTGCGCTGGAGCAAGGTGGCAAAGCCTTTGAACAGTCTGGGAGCACTGGAAGAAGACATGATAAAGATTGCAGGGATGCGCCGCACCTCCGAGGTAAAATCAGAACCATGCGCTCTGGTTATTATGTGTGCGGATAACGGAATTGTGGAAGAAGGGGTTACCCAGACCGGAAAAGAAGTAACCGCCGTTGTTGTTGAAAATATGACGGATGGCAACAGCAGTGTCTGCATTATGGCAGAAAGAGCGGGAGTGGATGTCTTTCCGGTGGATATAGGGGTAGCCAGGGATTTAAAATCAAAGACCCGTTACCCTCTTTTGAACAAAAAGATTTCTTATGGGACAAAAAACTTCTTAAAGGAGCCTGCCATGACAAGGGCTGATGCAGTTAAGGCTATTATAACGGGAATGTCCATCGTGGAAGAATTGTCATCAAAGGGGTATGGTCTGATCGCAACAGGAGAGATGGGAATTGGCAATACCACCACCAGCAGTGCCGTTGCTTCTATATTATTGAAGGAAGACCCTGGACTTCTGACTGGGAGAGGCGCTGGATTAAGCGATCAGGGATTAAAGCGAAAGCTGGAAGTAATTGAGGCAGGAATCTCCCGCTACGCCTGCTTATGCCATGACGGGATTGATGTCTTATCCATGGTAGGCGGACTTGATCTGGCTGGTCTTACCGGCGTGTTCTTAGGAGGAGCTGTTTACCGGGTTCCCATACTGGTGGATGGATTTATTTCTGCTACAGCAGCTCTGGCGGCGGAGCACATCTATCCGGGGTGCAGTGACTACATGCTTGCCTCCCATGTTTCTGCGGAACCGGCAGGAAGACGGCTCCTTGAGGAACTGAATCTTGTGCCTCTGATTCAGGCAGGACTGTGTCTGGGTGAGGGGAGCGGTGCAGTTGCTGCTGTACCTCTTCTTCTTATGGCAGCCGATATTTATGGAAAGATGAGCTCCTTTCATGATATTAAAATTGAAGAATATAAACCAATGGGAGGAAAGTCTTGATTACTCTTATAATCGGTGGAAGCGGGAGCGGAAAATCAGAATATGCAGAAAATCTGGTGGAGGGTTATGGAGAAGAGAGAAGAATCTACATTGCAACCATGAAGCCATGGGATGAAGAATGTGAACAGAGGATTTACAGGCACAGGAAGATGCGTGAAAAAAAACAGTTCAGAACCCGGGAATGTTACCGGGATTTAAAAAGTTTAAATTTAATGGATGAAGGAAAAAAACCAGATGTTCTTTTAGAGTGCATGTCTAATCTGGTATCAAATGAACTGTTTGGTATGGGTGATGGAGAAAGGGGATTTTCTTCGGAACAGGTAGTAAAAGAGGTGATAACAGGAATTTTAAAGGTGGCAGAACAGACTCGCCACTTCACCATTGTCACCAATGAAGTGTTCTCTGATGGAGACTGTTACAGCGAAGAAACCAATGTGTACCGGAAGACCCTGGCCCTGATTAACCAGAAAATTGGAGCCATGGCGGATCAGGTTATAGAAGTAATTGCAGGGATTCCTGTATTTTTAAAAGTAATTAATTGAAAAAAATCCTCACATATGCTATTGTTAAAACATAGTAGCATCCTGACACCAAAAACCCATGTTTGAGGCCGAAGGTTCGGCAGTTGGGGAATGATTAGCCGTACCTTTTTGGTGCGGTTTTTTCTTTGCGGATAATCACACACAAACGATTGAAACGGAGGAAGAGGTATGGAGACAAGAATTGCTGTCATCGGAATTGTTGTGGAGGAAGAAAAATCAGTGGAATTGCTCAATGATATTCTCCACGATTACCGTCGCTTTATTATTGGACGAATGGGAATTCCATATCCGAAAAAAGGCGTATGTATCATAAGTATTGCGGTGGATGCACCTCAGACCACCATCTCTGCGTTAACAGGCAAGATTGGAAAACTAAAAGGAATCAGTTCCAAGACGGCCTATCAGGGCATAGGGGGCTGATAGAACCAGTATTTCAAAAGCCACTGGCTTTATGAAAGAATATACCACTGACGGAGAAGCGGATGCTGACCCCAAAGAAAGGAAGTAATACATGATGTATGATCCAAAGTCACTAAAGGCGGAAGAGTTTATTTCACACGAAGAAATATTAGAAACTCTCGAATATGCGGAAAAAAACAAGCACAACGAGGAATTAATTGATCAGATTATTGAAAAAGCAAGAACTTTAAAAGGTCTGACACACCGGGAGGCCTCCGTGCTTCTGGCATGTGAGAATCCCGAAAAGATACAAAAGCTTTACGATCTGGCAGAGCAGATTAAGAAGGATTTTTACGGAAACCGAATCGTTATGTTTGCTCCCCTCTACCTCTCAAACTACTGCGTAAACGGCTGTACTTACTGCCCTTACCATATGAAGAATAAACATATCGCAAGGAAAAAACTGACCCAGGAAGAAGTGAAGAGAGAAGTGATTGCTCTTCAGGATATGGGACATAAACGTCTTGCAATTGAAGCAGGAGAAGATCCGGTTAATAATCCCATTGAATATATTCTGGAATGTATCAATACCATTTATTCCATCAAACATAAAAACGGTGCCATCCGTCGCGTGAATGTAAACATCGCTGCAACGACAGTTGAAAACTACAGAAAGCTGAAAGAGGCAGGAATCGGGACCTATATTTTATTCCAGGAGACTTATCACAAGGAAAGCTATGAAAAACTTCATCCAACAGGACCAAAGCATGACTATGCCTACCATACGGAAGCCATGGACCGTGCCATGGAAGGCGGCGTGGATGATGTTGGTTTAGGGGTTCTCTTTGGACTGGAACTTTATAAGTACGAATTTGCTGGACTTTTAATGCACGCAGAACATTTGGAAGCGGTTCACGGTGTGGGTCCCCATACCATCAGCGTTCCCCGGATCAAAGCGGCTGACGATATTGACCCGTCTGCTTTTGCCAACGGAATTGACGATGAAATCTTTGCAAAGCTCTGTGCACTGATCCGTGTATCTGTTCCGTATACAGGAATGATTGTATCCACCCGTGAGAGCCAGAAGGTAAGAGAAAAGGTAATCCGTCTGGGCGTATCTCAGGTCAGCGGTGCTTCCAGAACCAGTGTGGGCGGCTATCAGGAAGAAGAACGTCCTACGGATACGGAGCAGTTTGATGTATCTGATCAGCGTTCTCTTGACGAAGTGGTGCACTGGCTCATGGATCTTGGCTACATTCCATCATTTTGTACAGCATGCTACCGGGAGGGAAGAACCGGAGACCGTTTCATGAAGCTGTTAAAAAGCGGTCAGATTCATAACTGCTGTCAGCCCAATGCGCTTATGACCTTAAAAGAATATCTGATGGATTATGCATCCGATGATACGAAAAAGATCGGTGAGGCACTGATTAAGGCAGAACTGGACCGGATTCCAAAAGAAAAGGTACGCTTAATCTGTGAAGACCATCTGGAGAAAATCCAGGAAGGAATCAGAGATTTCCGCTTCTAAACACTTATGATGCTTAAGAGAGGTAAAACCTATGGGACTTAACGAAACTCCGTCATCCGAACGGGTACATATCGGCTTTTTTGGACGCCGCAACGCAGGAAAGTCAAGCGTGGTCAACGCAGTGACAGGTCAGGAGCTTTCCGTCGTATCTGATGTAAAAGGCACTACCACCGATCCGGTCCATAAATCCATGGAACTGCTTCCCCTGGGACCGGTAGTGATTATTGATACTCCGGGATTTGATGATGAAGGAACTTTAGGGGAGATGAGAGTCAGAAAGACAAAACAGATTTTAAACAGGGTGAACTGTGCCGTTTTAGTTGTGGATGAGACCGCTGGAAAATCAGAGGCAGACCAGGAACTGTTAAGACTTTTTAAAGAAAAAGACATTCCTTATGTGGTTGCTTATAATAAATGTGATATAAGCGGCAGCCAGGATCATGACGACGGACTGTCTGTCAGCGCAGAAAAAGGTCTGTTTATCCAGGAGTTAAAAGAACGGATTGGAAAGCTGGTGAACACTGGTGACATCACAAAAAGGCTGGTAGGTGATCTGTTAAAGCCTCTGGATCTGGTGGTACTTGTTATTCCTATTGACAAAGCGGCTCCAAAAGGACGGCTGATTCTGCCCCAGCAGCAGACCATTCGTGACATTTTAGAAGCTGGTGCAATTGCAATTTCTGTAAGAGATACAGAATTAAAGGAAGCCCTTAATCGTCTGGGAACAAAACCAGCTATGGTTATTACAGACAGCCAGGCGTTTGCCCAGGTGAGCAAAGATACACCGGAAGATATTCTGCTTACATCTTTTTCCATTCTCATGGCGAGATACAAAGGCTTCCTCACGGATGCGGTAAAGGGAGTAGCAGCTCTTTCCAGGCTGGAGGCTGGCGATAAGATTCTTATTTCAGAAGGCTGCACGCATCACAGACAGTGTGATGATATTGGAACGGTAAAACTGCCCAGATGGATTCATGAGTATACGAAAAAGAACCTTGTCATAGAAACGACTTCTGGCAGAGAGTTTCCTGAAGATTTAAGCCCATACCGGTTGATCATTCACTGCGGTGGCTGCATGCTCAATGAAAGAGAGATGGAATACCGCAGAAAATGTGCCGCTGATGCAGGTGTGCCGTTTACCAATTATGGCATTGCCATTGCGTTTATGAAGGGAATTTTAAAAAGAAGCCTTATGGTGCTTCCGGAGTTAGAAAAGATGCTTTCATAAACAGGAATGAAGAATAAAAAAGGATAAGACCGGCATCCGGAGTCAGGAAGCTGGTCTTATCTTTTTTGATATAGAAATGACATTTTTTACCGAGTGTGATATGATAGTTTTAAATGTTTGACAGAATATTACAAAGACATACAGGGAGATATTATGAAAGATCCGGTTATTGATGAAACAAAAAGCAGATTCAACTTATTGGGAAGTTTTGTGATTGCATTTTCCATGTATTCCCGGATTCCCATGCCTCAGGTAGAATGGACCAGGGAGCGGATGAAGTATACCATGTGCTTTTTTCCTCTGATTGGCGGAGTGATCGGTTTGCTTGTTTTGGGATTGGTTCAGGTCAGTCTAATGTTTTCCTTTCCTTTCTTTGCGAAGATTCTTCCGGTGGTAATTCCGGTTCTGATTACCGGGGGAATCCATATGGACGGGCTTTTGGATGTGATTGATGCAAAAGCTTCCCATCAGGACAGGGAAAAGAAGCTGGATATTCTAAAAGATCCTCATACCGGAGCATTTGCCATCATTGGATGCTGTGTTTATTTCCTTTTTTATACGGCAGCAGTCTGGGAGATGAAAACGGAGATGATGAAAGCCGTGTCCATGGTCTATCTGCTTACCAGGGCATTAAGCGGACTGGCTGTAGTCACCTTTCCCATGGCAAAAAAAAGTGGACTTGCCGCTTCTTTTTCCGGTGCTGCACATAAGAGAGCGGTAGGAAGGGTTATGGCGGCATACATTGCTATGTCATTTTTCGGAATCTGGTGGTTTGGAGGAATCCGGGCTGTTTCTGTCAGTCTGATAACCGCAGCGATTGTGTATGGGTACTATTATGTCATGTCAAAACGGGAATTCGGTGGAATTACCGGAGATCTTGCAGGATATTTTCTGCAGATCTGTGAACTGGCGCTGGTAACAGGACTTGCACTGGTATCTCATTTTTAAGATAGGAAGGACGAAAGATGATACTGATTGTTGGAGGAGCATGGCAGGGAAAGCTGGAATTTGCCAGGGAGTTATGCAAAGACAAAGGAATAGAAACGATTACTGTGGCAGAAGGAAGAACGGATTCCTATAGCGACGCTGCAAAATGCGTGGTAATCCATGGTTTCCATGAATACATACACCGGCTGCTCAGGGAAGGACGATCGGTGGAAGAGTGGCTGGATTCTTTGGAGCAGGATAATCCTGATGTGGTTATAATATCCAATGAACTGGGGTGCGGCATCGTTCCTGTCTTAGCCGAGGACCGGCAGTGGCGGGAAGTTACGGGAAGGTCTGTTACCAAAATTGCGAAGAAATCCCGGGAAGTTTACCGTGTGGTATGCGGGATTGCGGACAGAATCAAATAGACAAAGGATAAAAGTATGATACGACTACATTTACTGGCAGTGTTAACCGGCTGCTTTCTGGATTGTTGTCTGGGGGATCCCAGATGGCTGTGGCATCCGGTGTGCGCAATCGGGGATTTAATCAGCCGTTTGGAAAAACAATTGAGAAACTGGTTTCCAGAGGGAGAAAAAGGAGAACTGGCGGCTGGACGGTGGCTGGTGATTCTGGTACTTTTTATTACGGCAATTGTTTCAAGAGGTGTTTTAACTCTGGCTTTTATTGTTTCCCCTTATGCCGGATTTTTGGTGGAAAGTCTGATGTGTTATCAGATGATGGCATGGCGTTCCCTGAAAAAGGAAAGCATGAAGGTCTATAAAGGATTCTTAAAACAGGATGTGGAAGAAGCCAGGCAGGCTGTCTCCATGATTGTAGGCAGGGACACGAAGCTCCTATCGGATAAAGGGATTGCAAAGGCAGCCATAGAAACAATCGCGGAGAATACTTCGGATGGGATTATTGCCCCCTTGCTTTCCATGATTTTCTTTGGAGGAATTGGAATCTGCCTTTATAAAGCGGTGAACACCATGGATTCTATGGTCGGATATAAAAATGACCGTTACCTCTGGTTTGGGAGAGCAGCCGCGAAACTGGATGACTTTTGCAATTTCATACCGGCAAGAGTTTCAGCAGGGCTGATGATGGCAGCAGGATATATCTGTCAGTTTTTTTACCAGTTAAGGAGTTCCGGGAAAAATCCTTACTCCGGTGCCATGGGAGTAAAAATCTTTCTAAGGGACAGGTTTTGTCATAAAAGCCCCAATTCAGCACAGACCGAGGCAGTGTGCGGTGGTGTACTGCAGATTGAACTGGCAGGAGATGCCTGGTATTTTGGAACATTACATGAAAAACCAACCATAGGTGATCCAGTCAGACCCGTAGAATATGATGATATTAAAAGAGCTGTGCATCTTATGACAGTGACTTATATTCTTGCGCTGCTTCCGGTTTTTATATTGTTTTTTGCTATGGGATAACCAGTTAATATAGAAGATACAGGAGAGAGAATATGGAGTATCAACACGGCGGTGATATTTATACCAACTGTGTCACAATGGATTTTTCCGCAAATATTAATCCTAAGGGAATTCCGGAATCCGTAAAAGAGGCAATGTATCATGCCGTGGATCAGGCATTTTGCTACCCGGACAGCGAGTGCAGATTGCTGAGAGAAGACCTTTCCAGATTTCATAACATTCCAATGGAACAAATCCTTTGTGCAAACGGGGCGGCAGATTTGATCTTTCAGGTGGCATGGGCGCTCCGCCCCAGACAGGCACTGTTAATTGCCCCGTCATTTCTGGAGTATGAGCAGGCACTTCGTTCTATCTCCTGCCACATCACTTATTATGATTTAAAAGAGGAACAGGGCTTTGTGCTTCATGAAGATGCCTTGATCCAGTGGCTGGAGCAGCAGCCTGTTGCTTTTGACATCCTGTTTTTATGTAATCCCAATAATCCCACAGGCTTTGTACTGGAACAGAAGCAGTTAAATTCCATTCTGGATTATTGCAGGAAAAAAGGAATATTCTGTGTGGTTGATGAATGTTTCAATGAATTTTTGGATGAGCCATGGCGGTATTCTGTTTTGGAGCGGTTGAGGCAGAAAGAATCCGGCGGTGTGTTTGTACTAAAGGCATTTACAAAGATTTATGCCATGGCAGGAGTCCGGCTCGGTTATGGAATCTGCGGAGACAGTCAGGTTCTTCATGGAATACAAAAGATTCGCCAGCCCTGGTCGGTATCAGGCATTGCCCAGGCGGCAGGAGTGGCAGCTTTAAAGGAGAACCGCTATGTAGAGGAGAGCAGAGTATTGATTGCCAGGGAACGGGAGTTTTTAAAGGGGCGCCTTATGACTCTGGGGTTTCATGTCTTTGATTCCAAAGCAAATTATATATTTTTTAAGGATACAAGAACCATTGCAGAAAAAAGAGAAAAACTGCTATATTATGAGATGCTTGAAAGAAAAGTTCTGATTCGCTCCTGCGGCAATTACAGAGGACTTGACGGGACTTATTACCGCATCTGTGTAAAACAAAGGAAAGAAAATGAAGAATTTCTTTCTGTATTAGAATCTTTATGGAAAGAAGGTGACATTACCTGTGGCTAGAACAATAATGATACAGGGAACCATGTCCAATGCAGGCAAAAGCCTGATTGTGGCTGGGCTATGCCGGATACTAAAACAGGACGGGTTCCGGGTGGCTCCGTTTAAATCCCAGAATATGGCACTGAATTCCTATATTACAGAAGAAGGGCTTGAGATGGGACGTGCCCAGGTGGTGCAGGCAGAGGCTGCCGGTGTGAAACCGGAAGCAGCCATGAACCCTATTTTATTAAAACCAACCAATGACACAGGTTCCCAGGTTATTGTTAACGGGATTTCCATTGGAAATATGCCGGCAAGACAGTATTTTGCATACAAGAAAAAACTGATACCGGAGATTTTAAAAGCCTTTGACCATTTATCCCGTGCCTATGATATTATTGTTATAGAAGGGGCTGGCAGCCCGGCAGAGATTAACTTAAAACAGGACGATATTGTGAACATGGGAATGGCAAAGATGGCAGATTGCCCTGTTCTTTTGGTGGGAGACATTGACAGGGGCGGAGTATTTGCCCAGTTATATGGAACTGTGATGCTTTTAGAGCCGGAGGAACGGGAGCGGATCGCCGGCCTGATTGTGAATAAATTCCGTGGAGATAAAACCATTCTGGATCCTGGTCTTGTGATGATTGAAGAAAAGTTAAACATTCCCGTAACCGGAGTAGTTCCTTATATGAAGGTGGACATCGAAGATGAAGACAGCCTTGGAACACATCTCATGGGAACTGGTAAGACGGAGCATACGGCAGTGGACATTGCGGTAATCCGGTTTCCCAGAATTTCTAACTTCACGGATTTTCAGATCTTTTTTTCCATGCCCGAAGTACAGCTTCGGTTTGTGGAGAAGGAGAAGGATCTGGGCAATCCAGATCTCATAATCTTACCCGGAAGCAAGAATACAACAGAAGATCTGCTCTGGATGAGGCAGAATGGCCTGGAAGCATCTGTTTTTAAATTACATGCGTCAGGAATTCCGGTGTTTGGAATATGCGGGGGATTTCAGATGTTGGGAGAGAGCCTTGCTGATCCGGAGGGTGTAGAGACTCAGGCAGTCCAGTCACCGATCCGGGGAATGGGACTTCTTCCGGTTCACACGGTGTTTGGAAAAGAAAAGACCAGAACCAGAGTAATCGGGAATCTTTTGGATGTGGGCGGTATGTTCTTTGAGCTTTCCGGTCTGGAAGTAGAAGGATATGAGATTCATATGGGAGAGACATATGGTGCCGTAAACACGCTGACCAGTGTAAGAGAATACCAGTCCGGAGCAAAAACCATGAAGATGGATGGCTGTCAGGGAGAGAATGTATATGGAACTTACCTTCATGGATTTTTTGACAGGGAACCCATTGCCCAAAGAATAGTAAAAGCTTTGAGACGGAAAAAAGGGCTTCCTGATTCGCCCGAGGAAGGAATATCCTATGAAGATTATAAAGAAGAACAGTATAACCGGCTGGCAGAATATCTTCGTGAAAGTCTTGACATGGAAAAAATTTATGAAATCATGGGATTGGAACAAAAACAGAATGATTAAATGGAGGAATCAATGGAGCATTACGAACTGGAACGGGTATTGCCCGAAGAGATAGAAAAGAGAAGCTTTGAGATTATTACAAAGGAACTTGGAAGTAAGAAACTGGACCCGGAGAATGAACTGGTAATTAAAAGGGTCATACATACATCGGCTGATTTTGATTATGCTGATAATCTGATCTTTTCGCCCCATGCAGTGACAAGAGGGCTAGAGGCGCTGAAAGAAGGCACAGCCATTATTACGGACACCAATATGGGGAAAGCAGGTATTAATAAAGCAGCATTAAAAAGGCTTCATTGTACGGTGGACTGCTTTATGGCAGATGAGGATGTGGCACAGGAGGCAAGACAGAATGAAACCACCCGCGCCCATGCCAGCATGGATAAAGCGTCCAGACTTCCCAAGGATTGCATTTTCGCCATTGGGAATGCTCCTACGGCACTGGTACGTCTATATGAGCTGGTACAGCAGGGGATTATTCGCCCAAAACTGATTATTGGTGTGCCGGTAGGATTTGTCAATGTAGTGCAGTCCAAAGAGATGATCCTGTCCCTGACGGATGTTCCCTATATTGTGGCAAGAGGAAGAAAAGGCGGAAGCAATGTGGCGGCTGCTATTGTCAACGCACTGATGTATCAGGTGAAATAAGAGAACAAGTTTCTTATGAGGGGTAAAATGTATGGAGTTATACAGCATAATTTTAGTGGATGATGAGGAAGAGGTCCGCAAGAGTATTATGAAAAAGATTGAATGGCAAAGCGCTGGTTTCCGTCTGATTGGGGATGCGGAAAACGGAGAAGATGCCATGGAAAAGATCGAGATGCTGGAGCCGGATGTAGTGCTCACCGATATCCGTATGCCTTATATGGATGGTCTGGCGCTTGCGGAAAAAGTCAGACAAAAATATCCATCCACAAAGATTGTTATATTTTCGGGATATGATGATTTTGAATATGCCCAGAGAGCGATCAAGCTTAATGTGACAGAATATATTTTGAAACCGGTCAATGTGGAAGAACTGACCTCTATTTTGAAGCGGATCAAAGCCAATCTGGATCTGGAGATTGAGGAGAAACGGAATTTAAGCCGTTTAAGAGAAAAGTACCGTAATACTCTTCCGATTATCCGGGAGCAGTTCTTTAATGATCTGGTTCACAATCATCTGGACCAGGAACTGGCGGAGCAGAAGTTTAAAGAATATGACATCCCTGTTCTTGGAGCCAGAAAATGGGTCATTGGGGCAGTTGATGTGGAACAGAAAGAGGTAAAGGAACCTCTCTCAATTCATGAGGAAGAAGAACTGATTCCCATTTCTGTGATGCAGATCGTAAGAGAAAAACTGGAGGGTTATTGCCGCTTTGCCCTCTTTCAATCGGCATCAGAGGCCGATATGGTGGTTATTGCTGCTCTTGACGAAGACAATTCCATTACAGGTCTGATTGATGTGCTGGGAGATATCTGCAAAGAGACAAACCGGATTTTAAAAGTTCCTGTTACCATTGGTATTGGTCATAGCTGTGAATCACTGGCAGGGATTGTAAGAGCCTATCAGTCTTGTGTAGATGCCCTGGGCTATAAGGCGATTGCAGGCATCGGGAGTACCATCTATATCAATGATATGGAGCCGGTTGGAGTTGGAAAGCTGGAGTTTGACAGCGTAACAGAAGGGGATCTGATTGCTGCTATTAAGTTTGGTCCTCAAGAGAAAATCGGCGCTTTGGTAAAACAGATCATGGACAAGATGAAGACGGCAAAGGTACATCACCGTCAGCAGCAGGTCTATATGATCGGGGTATTAAACAGTATGATTCAGCTTATGCAGCAGTATGATATGGATCTGGAAGAGATCATGGGGGGAGAAACAGAGTACCTGGAAATCTTTGATAAACTGAAAAAGACAGACGAATTTGGACAGTGGCTTTTTAAGACGGCGGAGAAGATGAACTGCAAGATCAATCAGGAACGGGATTTAACCACCCGTCACATTATTTGGGAAGCCAAACAGTACATTATGAACAATTACCAGAATCCTGATCTGTCCGTAGAGATGATATGCCGTCATCTTCATATGAGCCCGGCATATTTTTCCACCATATTTAAAAAGGAGACAGGTCAGGCATATACTGCCTATTTAACGGATTTAAGGCTGAATAAGGCAGTGGAACTTCTGAATAAGACCGATGACAAGACCTATATCATCGCAGCAAAAGTAGGATATCAGGAACAAAACTATT
Source organism: Clostridium sp. HBUAS56010 (assembly GCF_007115105.1). Lineage (GTDB taxonomy): Bacteria > Bacillota > Clostridia > Lachnospirales > Lachnospiraceae > Lacrimispora. The sequence continues at coordinate 694,477 of NZ_SULJ01000001.1, read as the reverse complement.
TCAGCTATGTATTTAAGAAAAAGTTTGGTATATCACCGACCAGATTTCGTGGGGCAAAGTAATGGAAAAGAAAAATAACAGCATTCGTTATACCATCTTTGTATATTTTACTGTGACAGCTTTAGCCGCCAGCCTTTTAATTACATTTTCCTTATACCAGAGGCTGTCCAGCCAGGTTTCTGAGATGGTTATGGCAGAAAATCAAAGTCTGATTAATCAGGTGGCAAGGTCTGTGGAGTCCTATCTTCGTACGGTTATGAAGCTGTCGGATTCCCTTTATTACGGTGCGGTTAAGAACGCAGACCTTTCTTCGGAGTCCATTAACAATCAGATTACGCTTCTGTATGATAACAACAAAGACAATGTGGATAATATTGCTTTGTTTACCCAGTCTGGTTCCATGGTAGAAGCAGTGCCGGCGGCAAGGGTAAAAAGTGGTTTGCAGGTGGAGAAAGAGGACTGGTTTTATAATGCGCTGGAAAAGACGGAGAACCAGCACTTTTCCTATCCTCATGTCCAGTATATTTTTGACGGCAATGAAAACCAGTACCGGTGGGTGGTTTCTTTATCAAGAGCAGTGGAACTGACGGAAGGGACTTCTACGACTCAGGGAGTTTTGCTTGTAGATTTAAGTTATTCCAGTCTGGAACATTTATTCGACGGAATAACTACAAAAAAAGGAGGTTATGTCTATCTGATCAGCAATGACGGAGAGATTCTTTACCACCCGAAGATCCAGCAGATTGATTCTGGCCGTTTAAAGGAAAATAATATAGCAGCAGCGCAATATAAAGACGGAAACCACCGGGAGAGATTTGAAGGAAAAGAACGGAACATAACCGTTAAATCCATAGGGTATACAGGCTGGAAAATCATTGGAGTAACACCCAAAAATGTGGTTTCCTTAAATTCCATAAAAACCAGACTGTTTATCATATTTCTCATTACTTTAATTTTATCTATTCTAGCTCTGATCAACTCTTATATTTCATCCCGCATAACAAATCCGATCAAGGAGCTTGAAAAATCCGTAGGAATTTTAGAAGAAGGCAACTTGAACGCTTCTATTTCCATTGGCGGGTCTTACGAAATCCAGCATCTGGGTAATTCCATTAAAAACATGGCAAAGCAGATACGGGTTCTCATGGATGACATCGTAAAAGAACATGAAGCAAAACGGAAGCAGGAATTTGACACGCTTCAATCTCAGATCAATCCACATTTCTTATATAACACCCTTGACATCATCGTATGGATGATCGAAAACGAACAAAAGACAGAAGCAGTAAAAGCAGTAACGGCACTGGCACGTTTTTTCCGGATCAGTTTAAGCAAAGGAAAAAGTATTATTCCTGTCCGGGACGAATTGGAACATGTGAGAAATTATTTAATGATCCAGCATATGCGGTTTAAAAACAAGTTTTCTTATGAAATTCAGGCGGACGAATTCTGTATGAATCTCACCAGTTTGAAGCTGGTGCTCCAGCCTCTTGTGGAAAATGCCATTTATCATGGAATGGAATTCATGGATGGCGAAGGAGAGATTCTTGTGCGTGTGTACCAGAAAGACTGTGATTTATATATGACCGTAAAAGATAATGGGCTTGGCATGACACCAGAACAGGTGGCAGGTCTGTTTTCTGACCGGGTACAGTCCAATTCCAAAAAGGGGTCTGGAATCGGAGTGAAGAATGTAAGCGAACGGATCAGGCTCTACTTTGGCGAACCTTATGGGCTTACCATCTGTTCCGAACCGGATGAGGGGACGGAGATTACCATTCGCCTTCCGGCAGCTGCTTATGAGCCAGGAAAGGAGAATGCCATATGACCAGACGGGAAAAAGGAATCTGGAGCTTTCTTGCAGCAGCTTTGATCCTTTTGTATCTTTTGTCCTCCACAGATTTTATCATTAAGGAAAAGAAAACAGATATTTATCCCATTTCAGTGGTTCTCAGTGAAACAAGTGATGAGTATTTTGCCAGTTTCAAAAAAGGTGCGGAAAAAGCGGCAGAAGAATACAACGTAGATGTGAGTTTTATCTCTCTATTTGAAAAAGGAGATGCAAAAAAGCAGATTGAACTGGTAAAGAGAGAGATTAACGATGGCGCTTCGGCTGTGGTAGTCATTCCGGTAAAGCCACAGGAGTGTGCCAGACTTTTGGATGAGACCGTGTTAAACAGTCCGGTTATGGTTATGGGCAACATGTTTTCCGATGAAAGAACTGGCGGGGGTGTCTTCATTGATTATGAAGAAGAAGGGGAGAAACTGGGACATGCAATTGCGAAAGAGAATTCTTCCTCAATTCCTGTGGCTGTCTTAACGGAAGGTCTGGAATATGGTTACAACAAAGAGGTGTATGCAGGTCTTCAATTGGTTCTTAACAAAGCTGGTTTTTCCTTAACCCTTTTGGAAAAAAACGAAGATGAAATCCAGGGGAGCATCAAGGAGAACGCTGGAAAAGGAAAGACAATTCTTGCTGCCATTGACGTGGGAAGTCTGAATGGATCAGCAGGATTTATCTCGGACAATCCGCCGTATGAGAGGAATATCAAAGGTATTTATGGCGTTGGGAGCACCACAAGAATTTTAAGGGAACTGGATAATGGAATAATCAAAGGTCTTGTGGTAATCAATCAGTATGATGCGGGTTATAGCAGTGTTGAAAAAGCGGTGGAGGCAATTCATAAAAAACAGGGGCAGGAACAGATTGTATTGGAATCCTATTACATAAAAAAAGAAAGTCTTAGAAAAGGGAGCTTTGAAAAAATGTTATATCCAGTTGATTAGATGGGGGATGGGACAATGAGAAGGAAATATGGAGTGATTGCAGCGGCAATCGTTATGCTGCTGGTGTTAGGGACACTGTTTTATCAGCATTTAAAATCAGGGGAAGGGGGGATTAAAAAGTCTATTCGAATCGGTGTAACTCTTTATCGGGGAGATGATTCTTTTATTAATACAATCCGTTCAAACTTAGAGGAGCAGGCAAAGGAGTACGAAAAAGAGACTGGTGTAAAAGTGGTTATGGAGGTTGTAGATGCCAAAGGCAGTCAGAACACCCAGAACAGCCAGGTAGACCGGTTTATTTCCCTTGGCTGCAATGCAATCTGTGTAAATATGGTAGACCGCTCCATGGCTTCAAACATTATTGGAAAGGCAATGGACGCTGATATTCCGGTGGTGTTTTTTAACAGAGAGCCGGTTGAAGAAGATATGAGGCGATGGGAAAAACTGTATTATGTTGGAGAAAATGCAAAAGAATCTGCTTTTTTGCAGGGGAACATGCTGGTGAATGCCTACAAAAAAGACCCGCTCTCTCTGGATTTAAATGGAGATGGAAAGGTTAGCTACGTTCTTTTGGAGGGAGAAAACAGCCATCAGGATTCCCTGATCCGTACGGAATGGTCTATTCAAACGTTAAAGGACAGCCATGTTCCGCTGGAAAAGATCACAGGCGGAATTGCCAACTGGGACAGAAGTCAGGCTTCTGCCTGGATGGAACAGTGGCTGACCCAGTATCCGGATCAGATTGAATTGGTGATCTGCAACAATGACGATATGGCTCTTGGAGCCGCAGACGCACTGGAACGGAATCACATTACAAAACAGGTGAAGATTGTGGGGATTGACGGAACTCCCCAGGGACTGGAAGGAATCCGGTCAAAAAGACTGTTTGGTACCGTTCAATGCGACAATGAAGAATATGCCAGAACTATTTTCCGCATTGCAGCAGCAGAATCTATGGGGCAGGATGTAAAAAAACTGATAGATTTGTCAGAAGGAAAATACTATGAATGCAGTCAACAGGCAGTTATGGTGGAAATGCAATAAATTCTAAGAAAATTTTGGGTAATCTAAAAAATTTGATATAGGAACGAAAAATATTATATGGAAAAGTAACCAAAAAAACCATATAATACCCATATCAATAAGGCAATATGCCTATAACAAAACTATATCATGTTAAGGGAGGATGTTTCATGAGATTACTCAAAAAAGTTTTAGCAGTAGGTCTTGCATCTGCGATGGTATTTTCCATGGCAGGCTGCGGTTCGGCAAATAAGGAAAGCACTACGCAGTCTGAGACAGCAGCAGAAGCAAAAAAAGATGGGGAAAGCGGAGCTGAAACAACGGCCAAGGCGGTAAAAGACGCAGTAGGAGGCGACCTTGCCGACAAAAAGATCGGAATTTCCATCTACAAGTTTGATGATAATTTTATGACGCTTTACCGGACGGAACTTCAGCGTTATCTGACAGAAGAACTGGGATTTAAGAAGGAAAATGTAGTTATCCAGGATGGAAAGGGAGATCAGGCAGAACAGAGCAACCAGATTCAGAATTTCATTACCCAGAAGTATGATGTGCTGATATTAAATCTGGTTCAGGCTTCTTCTGCACCTGAAATTACGGATATGTGCAAGGAAGCAGGAATTCCAGTGGTATACATTAACCGGGAACCGGATGCCGAAGAAGAACAGAGATGGAAAGATGAGAAGATCAATGCAACTTATGTAGGTTGCGATGCCAGACAGTCTGGTACCTTCCAGGGAGAAGAAATCCTTGAGACTTCCAACAAAGGTGACATCAACGGTGACGGGGTAATCAGCTACATTATGATTCAGGGAGACCCGGAAAATGTAGATGCCCAGTACAGAACCGAATTCTCCGTAAAGGCACTTACAGATTCCGGTGCAAAAGTGAAAGAACTTTTAAAACAGCGCGGGGACTGGGATCAGGCAAAAGCACAGCAGATTACCCAGGATGCTCTGACCCAGTATGGGGATCAGATTGAGGTCGTTTTCTGTAACAACGATGCTATGGCTCTTGGTGCATTGCAGGCAATTGAAGCTGCAGGCCGTACCGTAAACAAAGATATCTATCTGGTAGGGGTAGATGCCTTAACCGAAGCAGTACAGAATGTCCTGGATGATAAACAGACCGGAACTGTATTTAATGACCATTTTTCCCAGGCTAAGACTGCCAGTGACATGGCTGTGAAGTATTTAAACGGTGAAGCAGTTGACAATGTAAATATGGTTGACTATGTGAAGATAACCAAGGAAAATGCACAGGATACTCTTGATAAGTTAAAATAAGTTCCAGCAGCCCTAAAGCGGGTGTGTCTTGCCGGCACACCCGGTTTTTAAAAGTTTGAAAGGAGAAACGGGATGGCAGAGCAATACAGACTGGAAGTGGCAGGGGTCAGTAAATCCTTTCCCGGCGTTAAGGCGCTTGACAAGATTAACTTAAAAGTGCGTCCCGGTACTGTTCACGCATTGATGGGGGAGAACGGAGCAGGAAAGTCAACCCTTATGAAATGTCTTTTCGGCATTTACAAAATGGATGAAGGAGAAGTTTTTATTGACGGGAACAAAGTCAATATTACCAATCCTGACGATGCCCTTCATAAAGGGCTGGCAATGGTTCATCAGGAGCTGCAACCGGTTCCGGCACGCTCCATTGCAGAGAATATGTATCTGGGAAGATATCCCCTCATAAAGATAGGGCCTCTCTCAGTAGTGGATCATAAAACCATGAATGAAGAAGCGCAGAAGTGGCTTAAGGATGTAAAGATGAATTTTAATCCGAAAGCAAAACTTGGAACGCTGTCAATCGGACAAATGCAGTCAGTGGAGATCGCAAAGGCGGTTAGTCAGAATGCCAGACTTGTGATTCTTGATGAGCCAACTTCCTCTCTGACTGATAATGAAGTGGAGGCACTGTTCCGGATTATCAGGGAATTAAAGTCCAGAGGTGTTTCTATGATATATATCAGTCATAAGATGGCTGAGATCAGACAGATCGCAGACGATATTACCATTATGCGGGATGGCACTTATGTTGGATCGTGGGAAGTGAAAGATATTACCGATGAAGAGATTGTTAAGCAGATGGTAGGTCGTGAACTTGGTAACGTGTATCCGGAAAAGGGAAATTACAGAACGGATGAGGTCCTGTTAAAGGTAAGTCATTTAACCAGTATTCACAGCCGCTCTTTTAACGACTGTTCCTTTGAACTCAGAAGAGGAGAGATATTAGGATTTGGAGGTCTGGTTGGTGCCCAGAGAACAGAGCTGATGGAGGCAATCTTTGGAATGCGCCACATTGCTTCCGGTGAGATTGAGGTCTTAGGGAAAAAAGTTACCATCAGACGGCCCCAGGATGCGATTAATGATTCCATTGGCATGATCACGGAGGACAGAAGAGGCAACGGAATCTTTGGCTGTCTGAGTATTTCGGATAATACTGCAATCTCCTCTTACCGCAATTATACAAAGGCAGGAACCATAAACAGCAAAAAGGTTGCAGAAGTTGTAAAGAAAAGCATTGGAAAACTAAGCATAAAAACGCCCAGTGACAAAACCCAGATCCAGTCCTTGTCCGGAGGAAACCAGCAAAAGGTGATTATAGCCAGATGGCTTGCCAATAATCCGGATATTCTCATAATGGACGAACCGACAAGAGGAATTGACGTAGGAGCCAAATTTGAGATTTATCAGATTATGGTGGATCTTGTGAAACAGGGGAAATCCATTATCATGATATCCTCCGAGATGCCGGAGTTAATCGGAATGTCAAACCGCATTATTGTTATGTGCAGCGGACGCATTACTGGAGAAGTGGAGGGAGAAGAGGCGGCTCAGGAGACGATTATGGCTTATGCCACCAAATTTGATTTAAACGATAAAACAGGAGAAAGTTCCACACAGGAGGTTCAGTCATGACAGCTAAGAAGGTTAATCTGAAGGATTTTCTTATCAATAATGGAATCATCGTTGTCCTTGTTCTGCTTGCTATTTTTACGGCTATAAGGCAGCCGTCTTTCGGTTCTGTTGATAATTTAAAGAATATTGCGTTAAATGTAGCCCCCCGGTTTATCATTGCCTGCGGCATTTCCGGCTGCCTTATAACAAGAGGAACGGATCTTTCCGCAGGACGTATTGTAGGGCTTTCTGCCTGTCTTGCCGGAACTCTCTTGCAGAAACCTGGTTACAGCGGCAAGTTTTTTCCGAATCTGCCTGACTTTGGTGTGTGGTGGGTGTTCGTTGTTCTGCTGATCTGTGTAGGTGTTTGTGCAATCTTTGGTCTCATTAACGGGCTTGTCATCTCTTATCTCCAGGTTCCTGCTTTTATCGGAACTCTTGGAATGCAGTTGATTGTATACGGAGCCTGTCTTGTGTATACCAATGCAACTCCAATCGGCGGCTACCGTCCAGCTTATACAGTTGTGGCAAAAGGAAGGCTGTTTGGTGTGATACCCTATTTATTCCTGATTGCTCTGGCGGTAGGTCTGATTATCTGGTTTGTATACAATAAAACGCCTCATGGAAAATATATGTATGCAATCGGAGGCAACGAACAGGCTGCCGAAGTATCCGGAGTCAATACCAATAAAACAAAAATAATCATCTATATTACAGCAGCAGTTTTATATGCCCTTGGCGGATTCCTGGTAGGAGCCAAATCAGGCGGATCATCAGTTAACATGGGTATGGGCTGGGAACTGGAAGCCATCGCAGCCTGCACCATTGGCGGAGTATCCGTTAACGGCGGAATCGGTAAGGTATCCGGGGTTTTAATCGGTGTTCTGGTGTTTGAGATATTAAAGACCTGTCTCCAGTACCTGGGTGTGGATACCAACTATCAGTACATTGCCCAGGGAATTGTTATTGTGGTAGCAATTGCCCTTGATATTAGAAAGTACATAGCTAAAAAATAAAAATCAAGATACAGAAAAGAGAAAAAGAGAAAGCGAAGAGATGGGCTTATAGTTCTTCTTTCGCTTTCTTTCCTTTTCTTACGGCTGACTGCTGAGTCTGCTGTTTTGATATTCTCCCGAAAAGGTAACGTCTTTACCAAACCAGTCGGGCGGGAGAAACGATTGTGCGTCTTCTCTGGTTTTGAATTCCACTTCGGCTAATATTAGACCTTCAAACCGTCCCTCAAAGATATCCAGCTCAATGGTAAGATTCTGATTTGAAATTGGAATTAAATATCTCTTTTTTGTGAGCACATGACCGTCTGTCTTTTTTAGCAGATGCTCATAGGATTTTTTTGTTAAAGGGAGATTGTATTCTTCCCGTTCCAACAGTCCTTTTGATTTATAGGTAAGGTAGTAAGAATCGTCCTCTTTCCGTACCCGGACTACCGGCTCAGTAGAAAGATATCCTTGCTCAATGATATGATAAGGGTATTCTTTTGCATCTTCCGGAAGTCTGTCTATTAAGAATTTACGCTCAATTTCCATATAAGCCTCCTTATTCTGGTGATTCGTGAGATGCTGATAGTATACCACAGTTGGATAAATAATAGAAGATTGTGGCGAAACCTGTGAAAACGTGGTAATATGAAAAATAAAGTTGATTGAAAAGAGTAGAGATATGTGAGAGATCGTCTGTGCCAGATACAGATAGACGTATGGATCACAAAAGACACCAGGGGTGAGTTTCTTTAAGAATCTGAAAGGAGATATTAAGATGGGAAAAGTATATGCGTTTGTAGCTGATGGATCAGAGGAAGTAGAATTATTGGCAGTTGTAGACGTTTTAAAAAGAGGCGGTCAGGATGTAACCCTGGTTTCTGTAACAGGAAAAAGAGAGGTGGTTACGGCTCATAAAATTACAATACAGGCAGATTTGGAGTTTTCAGAAGCAGATGTAAGAGATGGGGATCTATACTTCCTTCCGGGAGGAATGCCAGGAACAAGGAATTTAGAAGCCCATTCAGGGCTTATAGAAGCACTGAAGACGGCGTATGCCCAGAAGAAGAGAATTGCAGCCATATGTGCCGCTCCCAGTATTTTAGGAAAGCTTGGTTTTCTGGAAGGAAAAGAAGCAACCTGTTTTCCGGGATTTGAATCAGAACTAAAAGGTGCGTTATATACCAGGAAAGGCGTTGTAACGGATGGACTGATCACAACGGCAAGAGGGCTTGGATATGCCCTTGATCTTGGAATCGAACTTTTAAAATATTTATCAGACGAAACAAATGCCATGGAGATCAGGGAGGCAATTCAATACGATCAGGTTCCCATGTGATGGGCGGTGAATGAATGAAAAAGATGTGGCTACTGCCATTTGTGCTGACAGCTTCTTTTCTGCTGCTGGCTGGTTGTCAGAAGAAGAATCCTTATGGATTATCAGAAGAACAGCCAGTCAGCATTACGGTCTGGCATTACTACAATGGAATACAAAAAGAAGAATTTGACCGTCAGGTACGGTCATTTAATGAGACCGAAGGAAAGAAACAGGGAATCATTGTAAAAGCATACAACAAAGGAAGTGTCGATGAATTAAGCAGTCTGATCAACGACAGCATTGAGAAAAAGGTTGGAGCAGAATCCCTTCCCGATGTGTTTTCCGCATATGCAGACAAGGTGTATGAGATTGACAGCCTTGGGCTTGCAGTGGATTTACGACCATATTTTACGAAAGAAGAATTGGAAGAATATGTGGATGCTTATATAGAAGAGGGAAAACTCAACGGTGACCAGTCGATTAAAGTATTCCCTGTGGCAAAATCAACAGAGATTCTTGCTGTAAACCAGACAGACTGGGATCGTTTTTCAAAGGCGACCGGAGAGAGCGAGGAAGCGTTTTCTTCCTGGGAAGGCATTGCCCGTGTGGCAAAATCTTATTATGAATGGACGGACAGTCTAACGGAAGAGCCGGATGATGGAAAGGCATTCTTTGGAAGAGATGCCTTTGCCAACTATATGATCGTGGGAAGTACACAGCTTGGACATGAGATCTTTCAGACGAATTCAGGACAGACCGTCCTGGATTTTGACCGGGAAACCATGCGGAAGTTGTGGGATAATTATTATATTCCTTATGTCAGCGGATACTTTGGTTCCTATGGCAGATTCAGAAGTGATGATGTAAAAACCGGAAAACTGGTGGCTTATGTAGGTTCCAGCAGTGGGATTGCCTATTTTCCTTCCACCGTTACTTTAGAAGATGGAACTACATATGCAATTAAATGCAAACTATATCCCCTTCCTAATTTCTACCAGACTTCTCCCTATGCAGTGCAGCAAGGAGCAGGAATGATGGTGTTGAAATCGAATAAGAAAAGGGAATATGCTGCAGTTGTGTTTTTAAAATGGTTTACAGGCGTGGAACAGAACATGAAGTTTTCCATGGGATCTGGGTATCTGCCTGTTAAAAAAGTATCTGGAAGTGATGAGATTGTAAAGAAGTTTCTGGAAGAAGACAGCATTAACAGCCCTGTTTCCCAGAATTTTTTAATTGGACTGGATACGGCAAACAGATACAGACTCTATACACCAAAGCCTTTTAAAGAAGGAGATCATGCAAGGGCTTTGCTGCAGAATTCCATGAATGTGAAAGCAAAGGAAGATTCTGAAAAGGTTCGGGAACTGATGAGCCAGGGGAAAACAAGAGAACAAGCGGCTGCCCTCTTTCTCACCGATGAGAATTTTAACGACTGGTATGAGGATATCAGGCAGAAGTTGGAGACCATTACCGGAGAATAAGTTATGAAGAAAAAAAGAAGTGAATCAATTCGGGTCCAGCTTCTTGGTCCGTTGTTCATTTTATTGGTATTGCAGGCGGCAGTCATAGCCGGCACTGTTTTGTTTGGAGGAGTTTCTGCCAAGCTTAAGAACAACGAAATAAACATTCTGGCTGAAAACACAGGAAACACCAAATTAGGGCTAGAGAAGGAGACCATACATCATTGGACCTTCATGCTCAAGAATTCTGAATTTATGTCCCAGGAGATTCAGCAGATTCTGGATCAAAAGGGAGTGAAAGCCGCTGCCATGAAATCAGATTATGCCCTTAATGGTGAAATTGTTGACAGGATTATGGGAAAGTCCATCGAAATGCTCCATTTAAGCTATGCAACGGGCGCGTTTCTAGTTCTCAACGGACCAGCCGCCGCCAACAGTCCCCAGCAAATGAGAGCCGGATTTTATATCCGTAATTCCAATCCGGGCGGATATCTTAATGATAATTCATCCATTCTCATGGAGCGGGGACTTCCTTCTCTTGCTGAAAAATACAATCTTCCGCTGGATTCTTTCTGGGAACTGGGTTTTTTGGATCATGGAGAAAATGGGGGCGCCAATTTCTATCAGATTCCCTATGAGGCAGCGGTGAAGGATAGAATCAGCCAGGATAAGGCGATGGAATACAGATATTTAAGTCAGCCGTTTCGTTTAAGCCCCAAAGACACACCAGTAATTACTTATTCCATTCCTGTTATATTGCAGGATGGGACAGTGGCAGGGGTCTGCGGTTTTGAAATGACGGTTAACCAGTTAGAACAGACTCTTTTAGAGGTCCAGATTAACGGAAGTTTCGATGAATGCTGGATTCTGGGTATGAGAGAGAAGGAAACCCGTTCCATTGTTCCAGTGGTTAGTTCCGGATATCTTTATAACCAGTATTTTGCTGCATCAGCAAAATTGGAATATGAAAATCAACCAGGAAAGAATATCTCTGCTTTAAAGTCACCGGACGGAACAAAATGGTATGCCAGCATAAAAGAATTGGACGTGTATTCCAGCAATGGTCCGTTTCGGGATGAGGAATGGGTTATTGCTGGAATTGCAAGAGAGGGTGATCTCCTGGCGTTTTATAATGCGGTCAGGCGGATGCTTTTCAGTTCTATGCTGGTTCCTCTTTTATTCAGTCTTCTGGGCGCTTACATGATCGGAAGAGTGGTGACGGAACCTATTCGGAGGCTGGTGGAAGAACTTAGAAGAAAGTCTGGAAGCAGCGGGCTTTCCCTGGAACGGGTCCATGTAAGGGAAATTGATGAATTGACGGAAACCATTGAACTTTTAAACAGAAATGTGGAGAGAGCGTCCTCTAAAATGTACGGAATTCTGGAACATGCCAATGTACTGGTTGGAGTGTTTGAATATGAAGAAGGGGAGGAACGGGTTTTTTGCAGCAGATCTCTCTTTGAAATGCTTGGCTGGGAGACCATAAAAGAGCCTTACTGCTATCTGGAATCAGAAATATTTGACGTTCTTATGAAGAAGACTTTTGGTGTCCTTGATCCTGGAACAGACCGGGTATTAAAGTGTCTGGAACGGCCGGAAGGTAGGAAATGGATTGAGATTATCCAGGAAGAATCAAAAAAAGGCACCGTCTTTGGAGTCTGTACAGATGTTACCGCTAATGTAAAGGAAAAGGAAAAACTGGAGAGGGAACGTAATTATGATGTTCTGACAGAGCTTTATAACCGAAGAGCCTTTAGGGAAAAAGCCCATGAAGCAATGAAGGCTCAAAAAGGCCGTGTTGCCGCGGTTATCATGTGGGATCTGGATAATCTAAAATACATCAATGACACCTATGGCCATGATGAAGGGGACAGGTATATTGTGCTTTTTTCCAATTGTCTTAAAAAGTTTATGGAACATGGAGGAATTATATGCCGGTATTCCGGAGATGAATTTGTTGTATTTTTACAAAGCAGAAGCAAAGAAAAGATACGAGCTCTGGTCCGTGATTTCATGAGTTATACCAAAGAGTTCACCCTGAGTATGGAAAGTGGTTACCAGTTCCCCATCCGTGTCTCAGGAGGCATGTCCTGGTATCCGGATGATGCAAAAAATTTTGAAACGCTTTTTAATTATGCCGACTTTGCCATGTATATGGTAAAACATAGTGTAAAGGGTGTGGTAAAAGAATTTGATATCTCCGAGTATATCCATAATTCCTATATGTTGACAGGAAGTGAAGAACTGAACCGGATGCTGGATAAAAAAGAAGTCCGCTTTGTATTCCAGCCGATTGCAACGAGACAGGGTGATATTTATGGATATGAGCTTTTGATGCGTCCGGATTTCTTAAATATGAATGGGATCGGTGAGGTTTTAAATCTTACCAGAGCACAGGCGAAACTGCCTCAGATGGAGATTCTTACCTGGTTTGCAGGTTTAAAGGCGGCAAAAGCGGAAGAAGAGGCAGGTCATCTTGGATCTGTGGAGAAACTCTTCATCAATTCCATTGCCAGTGTCTGCCTGACAAAAGAGGAACAAAAGGAAATTGAGGAACAGTATAAGGACCTGCTTTCCAGAATTGTTATTGAGATGACAGAAGGGGAGCCTGCCAGTCAGGACTTTGTGCAGCGTAAGATTGACATGGCAAAGAAATGGGGCGGGAAAACTGCCATTGATGATTTTGGAACCGGTTATAACAATGAATCGGTCCTTTTGCGCATGAAACCTGATATTGTAAAGATGGATCAGAGTCTGATCAAGAGAATTCATGAAGATCCCAACAGGCAGATGATTCTTCGCAATCTGCTTAATTTTGCAGAAGGAAATCATATTCTTGTACTGGCAGAAGGGGTGGAGACAACGGAGGAACTGGAATTTCTTATGGATTGCGGCGTTGATCTATTCCAGGGATACTACATTGCCAGACCCCAGATGGAGATTCGCCCGTTGGATCCTTACATCGTAAAGAAAATGCGGCAGGTTTCCGGAAAAACCTGTTCAAATCATAAATAATGCTGGAATTTACAGGACGAGTATGATATAATGCTAAATTGAAGTGTAACGCCCTGTCGGTATGGCGGTTCACATATATTTCAAGGAGGAACCCATTAATGAGTTTACAAGTAGAAAAATTAGAAAAGAACATGGCAAAGCTGACGGTAGAGGTGCCGGCTGAGGAATTTGATAAGGCTCTTACTACAGCTTACAATAAGAATAAGGGCAGATTTAATATCCCAGGTTTCAGAAAAGGGAAGGCTCCTCAGGCCATGATTGAAAAGATGTATGGAGCAGGCATTTTATACGAAGATGCAGTGAATGAAGCTCTTGATGCGACATATGGTGATGCAGCAGAAGAAAGCGGACTGGATATTGTTTCCAGACCGGAGATTGATATTGTACAGGTAGAAAAAGGCAAGACTCTGATTTACACAGCAACTGTTGCAGTGAAGCCGGAAGTAACTTTAGGCGAATATAAGGGAATCGAAGTAACAAAGGCATCTGCAGAAGTGACAGATGAAGATGTAGAAGCAGATTTAAAGAGAGTACAGGAACAGAATTCAAGACTGGTAACCGTAGAAGACAGGGCAGTAGAAGACGGCGACCAGACGGTTATTGATTTTGAAGGTTTCGTAGATGGCAAGTCTTTTGAAGGTGGAAAAGGAGAGGACTACCCTCTTACCATCGGATCTCATTCTTTCATTGATACTTTTGAAGAGCAGTTAATCGGAAAGAACATCGGTGAAGAATGTGAAGTCAACGTTACATTCCCGAATGAATACCATGCAACAGACCTGGCTGGTAAGCCGGCTTTGTTCAAAGTTACTGTAAAAGAGATCAAGAAAAAAGAACTTCCTGAGTTAAATGATGAATTTGCAAGTGAAGTATCTGAATTTGAGACTCTGGAAGAGTACAAAAAGGACATTAAGGAAAAGCTTGCAGGAAGTAAAGAGAAGGCTGCAGCAACACAGAATGAAGATAATGTAGTACAGAAGGTTGTAGAGAATGCAACCATGGAGATTCCTGAGCCGATGATCGACAGTCAGGTGAACAACATGGTGAATGACTATGCAAGAAGAATGCAGAGTCAGGGACTTTCTCTTGATCAGTATATGAAGTTTACAGGAATGACCATTGAATCCTTAAAAGACCAGATGAAGCCTCAGGCACTGAGAACAATCCAGACCAGACTGGTTTTAGAAGCAGTTGTAAAAGCAGAGAATCTTACTGTTTCAGATGAAACAGTTGAGAGTGAGATTGCAAAGATGGCTGAGACTTATCAGATGGAAGCTGATAAGGTAAAAGAAGCTTTAGGCGATAAAGGCATTGAGCAGATGAAAGAAGATCTTGCTGTACAGGAAGCCGTTGATTTCCTTGTTGCTGAAGCAAAATTAGTTTAAGTAGTATGATCCGAGTAGATTCCCGGCATAATGTCTGGAGTCTATTCGACTTTGATAAGAAAACAGACAGGAGGAAGACAAATGAGTTTAGTACCTTATGTCATTGAATCAACCAGTAAGGGAGAACGTTCTTACGATATCTATTCCAGACTTCTGAAAGAGAGAATTATTTTTCTCGGAGAAGAAGTTTCTGATGTTTCCGCAAGCCTTATTGTGGCTCAGTTATTATTCTTAGAGGCAGAAGATCCCACGAAAGATATTAACCTTTATATTAACAGTCCAGGTGGTTCTGTAACCGCTGGTATGGCAATTTATGATACCATGAATTATATCAAATGTGATGTTTCTACTGTTTGCATGGGTATGGCAGCCAGTATGGGAGCGTTCCTGCTGTCCGGCGGAGCCAAAGGCAAGCGCTTTGCTCTTCCTAATGCAGAGGTGATGATTCACCAGCCTTCCGGCGGAGCCAAAGGACAGGCGACAGAGATCCGGATCGTAGCAGAGAACATTCTTAAGATAAAGAAACGTTTAAATGATATTCTGGCAGCAAATACAGGTCAGCCTTATGAAGTAATTGAGCGCGATACAGAGCGTGACAATTACATGACTGCAGAAGAGGCAAAAGCATATGGTCTGATTGATGATATTATTTACAGCCATAACAAATAAGCGTTTTAACAGAAAAAGAAGTACCCTTAGGGTATAGCCTCTATGCCCAGAACCATGAGCGATTAAGCAGGAAAGAATGAGGTGTATGTATGCCGGTCAGAACGGACGAAAAGATTCGATGCTCTTTTTGCGGGAAAACTCAGGATCAGGTAAAGAAACTGATTGCCGGTTCCAACAATGTGTATATCTGCGATGAATGTATTGATTTATGTGCGGAGATATTGGAGGAAGAATTCGACAGCCATGAGGAAGAAAGCCCTGACTTTAGTGATATTAACCTGATGAAACCAAAGGAAATCAAAGAATTTCTCGACGGCTATGTCATTGGTCAGGACAACGCAAAAAAAGTATTGTCTGTAGCAGTATATAACCACTATAAGAGAATCACTTCCAAAAGCAAATTGGATGTGGATGTGCAAAAGAGCAATATTCTGATGTTAGGACCTACCGGTTCTGGTAAGACTTACCTTGCGCAGACTCTTGCCAAGGTGTTAAACGTTCCTTTTGCTATTGCAGATGCGACTGCTCTGACGGAAGCAGGCTATGTAGGCGAAGACGTGGAGAACATTCTTTTAAAGCTGATTCAGGCTGCTGATTATGATATAAGCAGAGCAGAATATGGTATTATTTATCTCGATGAGATTGATAAGATAACGAAAAAGTCAGAGAACGTCTCTATTACAAGAGATGTTTCTGGTGAAGGTGTTCAGCAGGCTCTTTTGAAGATTTTAGAAGGTACCGTTGCAAGTGTTCCTCCTCAGGGAGGAAGAAAGCACCCGCACCAGGAACTTTTACAGATTAATACAACCAACATCCTGTTTATCTGCGGAGGCGCTTTTGATGGACTGGAGAAGATTATTGAAGCCCGTCTGAGTGCTGGTTCCATTGGTTTCAATGCGGAAATCGTAGATAAGAACAAGAGTGATCTTGATGATCTGTTAAAGAAAACCCTTCCGCAGGATCTGGTTAAGTTTGGTCTGATTCCAGAGTTTATTGGACGTGTGCCCATTAATGTATCACTGGAGCTGTTAGATCAGTCCGCTTTGGTACAGATTCTTACAGAACCTAAGAATGCTCTGGTAAAACAATACCAGAAGTTATTTGAACTGGATGATGTAAAACTGGAACTTACGAAAGAAGCAGTGGAACGGATTGCAGATCTTGCTGTTGAGAGAAAGACAGGTGCCAGAGGACTTCGTTCTATTATTGAAGATGTGATGATGGATCTGATGTATGAAGTGCCTTCTGACAACAACATTGGTGTCTGCAGAATTACCAAAGAAGTTGTAGATAAGACAGGTGAGCCAGAGATCATCTTTCGGGATACGGCAGTACCCAGAAAAACACTGGCCCAGAAATTAAGAAAAGATAAAACAGGCGAGATCGCATAGATCCTGCACAAGTCGGGAAGGTGTTACAGCGAGGAACTGCTGCAACACCTTTTTGGATGCAAAGGAGAGAACACAAATGGTGGATAAGATAATCACAATGCCAGTTATCGCCCTGCGAGGCATGACTGTTCTTCCCAAGATGATGCTGCATTTTGATATCAGCCGAAAGAAATCAATTGCTGCAGTGGAGAAAGCCATGGTAGGAGATCAGAAAGTATGTCTGGTTACGCAAAAGGACCCGGAAGAGCCGGATCCCGGGTTTGAAGGAGTTCATCAGATTGGCACCGTGGCTCTTATCAAGCAGTTAGTCAAGATGCCGGGCAATGTGGTTCGTGTCATGGTAGAAGGACTGGAACGGGCGGAGCTTCTTTCTCTCGGCAGCGAAAGTGCAATGCTGGTTGGAGAGATTGACACCGATCTGGACGTTGACGGAATCATGGATGATGTGACCAGACAGGCAATGATGGAGATCGTCAGGGATAAGCTTTCCCAATATGGTAAGGAAAACCCCAGATTGGCGAAGGAAGCCATACCAGGTCTTTTGATCATACCAGATCTTGGTGAACTTCTGGATCAGATTGCAGTGCAGTTATCCTGGGATTACAAGACACGCCAGAAGGTGCTGGAACATGTAATGCTGGAAGACCGGTATGCGTTGGTTATGAAGCATCTTCTGATGGATATTGAAGTGACCAAGGTGAAAAAGGAACTGCAGTCCAGTGTAAAAGAACGAATTGATAAAAATCAGAAAGATTATATTTTAAGGGAACAATTAAAAGTAATCAGAGAAGAACTGGGAGAAGACAATCCTCTTTCTGATGCCGATGAGTATGCCAAACGGCTCAAGTCTTTAAAAGCAGACAAAGAGATCAGAGAAAAAATCGGCAAAGAGATTGAACGTTTTAAATCCATGCCGGGAGGAAGCCAGGAAGCCAATGTTGTACGGATGTACCTTGATACGGTTCTGGATCTTCCATGGAAAAAGGTATCAAGAGATAATAACAGCATCACTCATGCAGAAGAAGTATTGAATGAAGATCACTATGGTCTTGCAAAAGTGAAAGAACGGATTCTGGAGTATCTGGCAGTCCGGGTGCTGACGAAAAAGGGAACCAGCCCTATTTTATGTCTGGTAGGCCCTCCTGGTACAGGAAAGACCTCCATTGCCCGTTCTGTGGCAAAGGCACTGAATAAACAATATGTAAGAATCAGTCTTGGAGGAATCCGGGATGAAGCAGAAATCAGAGGGCACCGTAAGACCTATGTAGGTGCAATGCCCGGCAGAATTGCAGAAGGACTGCGGCAGGCTGGAGTGAGCAACCCGCTGATGCTTTTAGATGAGATTGATAAGGTAAGCCGGGATTATAAAGGAGATACCTCCTCTGCCTTGCTGGAAGTTCTTGACAGCGAGCAGAATGTGAAATTCAGGGACCATTATATAGAATTGCCTGTTGATTTGTCTAACGTATTATTTATTGCCACGGCTAATACTGTAAGTACGATCCCAGGTCCGCTTTTAGACCGTATGGAAGTGATTGAAGTAACCAGCTATACAGAGAATGAAAAGTTTCATATTGCAAAGAATTATCTGGTTAAAAAGCAGAGAGAAAAAAATGGTCTGACGGAAAAGCAGGTTACTGTCTCTGACAAAGCATTGGAAAAGATTATTCACAACTATACCAGAGAAGCAGGTGTCCGTACTCTTGAAAGAAGAATTGGAGCTGTTTACAGGAAAGCTGCCAGACAGTTTTTAGAGGACCGTACCCAGTTTATCGAGATTACAGAATCCGGAATTGAAGAATATCTTGGCAAAGAAAAGGTTACATTTGAAGGTGTAAATGAAACCGATGAAGTGGGAATTGTAAGAGGTCTTGCATGGACAAGTGTAGGTGGAAGTACCCTACAGATTGAAGTCAACGTAATGCCGGGAAAAGGAAATTTACAATTGACCGGGCAGATGGGAGATGTGATGAAAGAATCCGCAAAGATTGCTTTAAGTTATGTCCGCTCTGCATGTCCTGCTTATGAGGTGAAGAATGACTATTTTGAAAAGCATGACATCCACATCCACATTCCGGAAGGTGCAGTGCCAAAAGACGGTCCTTCTGCTGGAATTACCATGGCAACTGCCATGTTATCTGCAGTTGTGAATAAAAAGGTATGTGCAAAAGTGGCAATGACAGGCGAGATTACATTACGAGGCAGAGTCCTTCCTATTGGCGGTCTGAAAGAAAAAATACTGGCTGCACGTCTTGCTCAAGTGGAAAAGGTTCTGGTCCCTTATAAGAACCGTCCTGATATTTTAGAATTGTCAGATGAAATCACAGGAGATCTTACCATTGTTTATGTGAAAGAGATGTCAGAAGTCTTAAAAGAAGCTTTTGTCCAGGAATAGAAAGGAAATCATATGATTATTAAAACAGTAGATTTGGAAACTGTATGCGGTATCACCAGTAAACTGCCGGAGAATACAAAACCGGAATTTGCATTTTCCGGTAAATCCAATGTGGGAAAGTCTTCTCTGATTAACGCATTGATGAACCGCAAATCCTATGCCAGGACATCTTCCCAGCCTGGGAAGACTCAGACAATCAACTTTTACAACATTAACGACGCCCTTTATTATGTGGATCTTCCTGGGTATGGTTATGCGAAGGTATCCCTTGAAGTAAAGGCAAAATGGGGGAAGATGATTGAGAATTACCTTCACAATTCCCCTATGCTCAAGCTGGTGTTCCTGCTGATTGATATCCGCCATGAACCGTCAGACAATGATAAGACCATGTATGACTGGATTGTATATCAGGGATATCAGCCTGTAATTGTTGCGACAAAACTGGATAAGATAAAGAGAAGCCAGGTACAGAAATCAATAAAAATTCTGCGCACGGGTCTTGGAATCGGAAGTGAAGTGACTGTGATTCCTTTTTCTGCTGAAACCAAGCAGGGAAGAGATGAAATATGGGAGCTGATATCAGATTCCGCGAATGGTCTTGACAAGGAATAAAAATCTTTTTATAATGAACCTATTTATTACATAGAGTTCATTTTGGCGGAAAGAGGAGAGAATTGTTATGAAAAAGACAATAAAGAAAATTGCAGCAGGTCTTTTAGCAGTTTCTCTTGCAGCAGCTTTGACTGCATGCGGAGGAAGCGGGAATAAGGAGACGACTGCAGCAGCAGGAGAATCAGGAAACAAAAAAGTATTAAAGGTTGCCATGGAGTGCAGCTATGCACCTTATAACTGGACCCAGTCCACAGATGAGAATGGGGCAGTCCCCATTTCAGGCGGTTCCGATTATGCGTACGGCTATGACGTTATGATGGCAAAGAAGATTGCAGATGAACTTGGGTATGAACTGGAGATTGTAAAGTTAGACTGGGATTCTCTTGTACCTGCGGTTCAGTCTGGAAAGGTTGACTGTGTTATTGCCGGCCAGTCCATTACCTCAGAACGTCTGCAGTCTGTTGATTTTACGGATCCCTATTACTTTGCAACCATTGTAACGCTGGTAAAGAACGGCAGTAAATATGAGAATGCAAAGAGTGTGGCAGATCTTTCTGGTGCAACAGCAACCTCTCAGATTAACACAATCTGGTATGACAACTGTCTTCCTCAGATTCCCCAGGGCAATATTATGCCGGCAATGGAATCTGCACCGGCCATGTTAGTTTCTTTAAGTACCGGAAGAAGTGACGTTGTAGTTACGGACAAGCCAACAGGTCAGGCAGCATTAATGGCTTATCCGGATTTTAAGCTTCTTGATTTTAGCGGAACAGAGGGAGAATTCCAGGTTTCCGATGAAGATATTAATAT
The DNA here is from genome assembly GCF_007115105.1 of Clostridium sp. HBUAS56010. Classification (GTDB taxonomy): domain Bacteria; phylum Bacillota; class Clostridia; order Lachnospirales; family Lachnospiraceae; genus Lacrimispora. The sequence continues at coordinate 673,723 of NZ_SULJ01000001.1, read as the reverse complement.
CGGTGTTTCACTGAAAAAGGGAAATGCGGAGTTAAAGGATTCCATCAACGGAGTGCTTTCCAAGATGACAAAAGATGACTTTAATAAGATGATGGAAGAAGCCATCTCCGTACAGCCATTATCAAAGTAATTAAAGATCATAAGAGCATCAGGACATGATGGCACGGGAAGGACAAGAGAGTCTTGTTTCCGTGCCGCTTGTCTTGCCAGCTTTCATGATACTGTGAAAAGGAGAAGATACGATGTCTTTGCCATCAGATTTTTTAGGCAGAATTATGTTTATTCTGAAAGAATATGGTCCCTCTTTTGCCAGCGGAGCCGGCAAAACAATGGCGATTGCAATAGTGGGAACATTAATTGGATGTCTCATTGGTTTTGCAGTAGGAATTGTTCAGACGATTCCTGTATCAAAGAATGACAATCTGATTAAACGGATTGTATTAAAGATTGTTAAAATTATATTGAATGTTTATGTAGAGATTTTCAGGGGAACTCCCATGATGGTCCAGGCAATGTTTATATTTTATGGCTCCTCTGCACTTTTTAATTTTAATATGTCCATTGTCTTCGCCTCTTATTTTATCGTATCCATTAATACGGGTGCTTATATGGCAGAGACTGTGAGAGGCGGTATTCTTTCCATTGATCCGGGACAGACAGAGGGGGCAAAAGCCATTGGGATGACACATTTCCAGACCATGGTAAATGTCATTATGCCACAGGCTCTTCGCAATATCATGCCTCAGATTGGTAATAACCTGATTATCAATATTAAAGACACCTGTGTTCTTTCCGTGATTGGGGTTGTGGAGCTGTTTTATACAACCAAGGGTGTGGCAGGTGCTTATTATACCTACTTTGAAGCCTTTACCATTACAATGATCATTTATTTTATTCTCACATTCGCCTGCTCCAGACTTCTTCGCTATTGGGAAAAGAAGATGGACGGTCCGGACAGCTATGATCTGGCAACTACAGATACTCTGGCTTACACCAGTGGATTGGTGAAATTCCCAGATCCGAAAGACAAGGAGGAAAAATAAATGGCAGATGAAAAAGTGTTAGAGATACACCATTTAAGTAAGACCTTTGGAACCAATGTAGTGCTTCGGGATATTGATTTTTCCGTTCATGCAGGAGATGTAACCTGTATTATCGGAGCTTCCGGATCAGGTAAATCCACTCTTTTGCGCTGTATCAACCTTTTGGAGACACCAACTACAGGCGAGATTTTATATCATGATGTAGAAATTACGGACAGAAAGATGAACGTACCATCTTATAGAACAAAAGTAGGTATGGTGTTTCAGAGCTTTAATCTGTTTAACAACATGACGGTTTTAGAAAACTGTATCGTTGGACAGGTAAAAGTGCTCAAAAAAGACAGAGAAGAAGCAAAAAGAAAAGCCATGATGTTTTTGGAAAAAGTAGGCATGGCTCCTTATATTCATGCAAAGCCAAGACAGCTTTCCGGTGGACAGAAGCAGAGAGTTGCCATTGCCAGAGCGTTGGCAATGGAACCTGAGATTCTCTTATTTGATGAGCCTACATCTGCACTGGACCCCCAGATGGTTGGAGAAGTTCTTGCAGTTATGAGAACCCTTGCCAAGGAAGGGCTTACTATGATCATCGTAACTCACGAGATGGCTTTTGCAAGAGATGTCTCGAACCATGTGGTTTATATGGCTGGTGGTGTAATCGAAGAAGAAGGAGAGCCAGGAGCTATATTCGGTAATCCGCAGAAGAGTTCTACAAAAGAATTTTTAAACCGGTTTATGAATGGGTAACCAGCTCCTTTTTAATATGGATAGAGAAGGCGGTCTTTATGAAAATTGTTTTTTTAGAAACGGATACTCTGGGAGATGATGTGGATTATTCGCCCTTTTATGATTTGGGAGAAGTGATCCGGTATCCCAGATCCGATGTACAGGAGAATGCAAAAAGGATTCTGGAAGCAGATGTTTTAGTGGTTAATAAAATACCCATGAATGAAGAAATCTTAAAGCATGCAAAAAATTTAAAGCTGATCTGCCTTACTGCTACTGGAACCAATATTGTTGATTTTAATTATACCAATCAAAGAGGAATTACCGTTGCTAATGTGAAAAGCTATTCTACCCAGTCGGTGGTCCAACATACCTTTGCATTGTTATTTTACATCTATGAAAAACTTTCTCATTATGATCGGTTTGTAAAATCAGGTGAATATGCTGCCAGTGATGTGTTTAGCCATTTCGACAAAAAGTTTCATGAGCTTTTTGGTAAAACATGGGGGATCATCGGTCTTGGAGAGATTGGAAGAGGCGTGGCAGAAGTAGCAAAGGCGTTTGGCTGTAACGTTATTTATTATTCTACCTCCGGCAGGAACCAGAATTCAGAAGTGGAGCAGGTAAGCTTTGAAACACTCTTAGAGCGTTCGGATATTGTTTCTATTCATGCCCCTTTAAATGAAAAGACAGAGAATCTCATTGGAATGGAAGCTTTAAAAAGAATGAAATCCTCGGCGGTTTTGCTGAATCTTGGCAGGGGAAAGATTATTGAAGAGGAAGCGCTTGTAACCGCTCTAGAGACAGGAGAGATTGCAGGTGCCGGACTTGATGTGATCAGTGAGGAACCCATACACCCGGACAATCCTCTTCTGCGGATGAAAGACAGTACCAAACTCATAGTCACACCTCATATTGCATGGGCGACTGTGGAAGCGAGAAGCAGGTGTCTGGAAGAAGTTCATAAGAATATAATCTCCTTTTTAAAAGGGGAGGAACGAAATATTGTAAAAGCATAAATAAATGGCTGCTGCAGAATAAACTGCAGCAGCCATTTCAATTCATTGGATTATGAATCTTTGTCTTTTGGAAAGGGTTTTGCAAAAATTCTGCGCATCTTTAGCCGGATATACATGCGGATTACATGAATTCCCAGTGTGAAAACGAGAAGCGGCAGGATGATTGTCAGAACTATCTTAAATTTCAACTGAAATAGTTTCTTCTTTTGCTGCCTGCGTACGGACTGATTCAAGCAAATTCCCCCTTTATTGATTGCTGCCAGAATTGTCAGGAACCACTCATTAGCGATTTCATGGCAAATGCGTAAATCTCCTGGCTTTTGGTTTTCCAGTGATCGCACATAATTTCTGCCTGATCTTTGTCTGGAACAGACAGTTCCAGATTAATCAGACAGCTTTTTCCCTCCCGCACTTCACAATGGACAATATAGTCCTGGCTGGTGGATTTATAATAATCAGCGGTAACACCCACTTCATTGCGCAAACGGAATTTGTTGTTCTTTAAATACTCATCCATATCATTGATGATAGCGGGTGAGATTTTGTTACCAAAAAAGGTGAGAGTTTCTTCCCCTTCTCTCGTGATTTCATAGCGGCTGCTGTTGTGGTTGGTTTCTACATGAAGAAGTCTGGCTTCCAGCAATTCATTTAACGCCTGGTTCAGCGTAAAATAAGTGGTGTATTCATGTTCCAGAAAGAAGTTTGACAGTTGGGCGCTGGTCAGGGGAAAGTTTACCTGTTTAAGCATATATAGAATCATCAGTTTGTACAGGGTCATGGGTTCTGACAGCATAGTTACCTCCAGTGAAAAGAATCCTTTGATGGATCTGTTTTATAATTGTTTGATGTGATCCTTCACAGCCTGGCTCACTACATCAGCAACCCGCGGATCAAATGCCTCCGGAAGTATATTGTCTTCATTTAAGTCAGAAGGTGCAACCAGGTCTGCGATGGCAGAAGCGGCAGCCAGCTTCATATCCTCTGTGATGGCAGTAGCTCGTCCCTCCAGTGCACCTTTGAAGATTCCGGGGAAAACAACCACGTTATTAACCTGGTTTGGGAAATCAGATCTTCCGGTTCCCACAACTTTGGCGCCTGCGGCTTTTGCTACATCAGGCATAATCTCAGGAACCGGATTTGCCATGGCAAATAAAATAGCGTTGGAATTCATGGAAGAGACCATCTCGCTGGTAACAATTCCTGGTGCAGACACTCCCACAAAGATATCGGCTCCGTTCATAGCATCAGCCAGAGAGCCCTGCTTTTTCTCCAGGTTTGTAACATCCATCATCTTTTCCTGCATCCAGTTAAGACCTTCCATGCCTTTTGAAAGAATTCCGGCACGGTCACACATGGTAACATGGACAAATCCATAAGTCAGTAAAAGCTTTGTTATGGCAATACCGGCAGACCCGGCACCATTAACCACCACCTGACAATCTTCTTTTGTTTTACCAGTTACTTTCAATGCGTTAATAATTCCGGCAAGAACCACAATGGCAGTTCCGTGCTGGTCATCGTGAAAAACAGGAATTGGAAGAAGTTCTTTTAGCCGTTCCTCAATCTCAAAGCAGCGGGGAGCAGAGATGTCTTCTAAGTTAATCCCGCCAAAAGCAGGTGCGATGTGGATTACGGTCTTAATAATCTCTTCGCTGTCCTGGGTATCGAGACAGATGGGAATCGCATTGATTCCGCCGAATTCTTTGAATAATACAGCCTTTCCTTCCATAACCGGCATGGCAGCAAGAGGACCAATGTTGCCAAGTCCAAGAACTGCGCTGCCGTCAGAAACTACGGCAACTGTATTGGATTTCATGGTGTATTCATAGGCGGCATCCGGATTACTGGCAATTACCTTACATGGTTCTGCCACTCCGGGAGTATATGCAAGTGCAAGATCTTCTCTTGTTTTTACTTTAGCTTTGGAAGTTATTTCCAGTTTTCCATTCCATTCTTTATGGAGTAATAGTGCTTTCTCGTTGGTTGTCATGATGTGTTTGTCCTTTTTTCAACAGTTTTAATATATCATACCAATTTTAGGGTTTTAAATCAATAGAAAATATGTTAGAATATAGAGTAATTAAGTTAAAACAAATGAATAAGATAAGGAAATTTAAGATACAGGTGGTACTATGAGAGAACGAATCAACAGGCTGGCAAAAGGCATCATTGATTCAGAAATTCCAAAGATTAAGGTTACCCCATCGGGAATTGATGATGTGGTGCGCTCCGGAGGAGCCACGAGGCGGGAACTTGTCGTTACCAGTGAGAATAATTTGCACATAAAAGGACTTGTATATTCCTCCAACTTCCGTGTCAGGCTATTGAACGGAGCGTTTGGCGGTACATATAACCATCTGGTCTATGAGATAAACGGAAGTTCTCTGGAAGATGGGGATACGATCAAGGGATCTTTTTATCTGGTAACCAATGGCGGAGAATGGGAGATTCCTTATTCGTTCCGTGTGGAACTGAGTACGTCAGGCAAGGCACTGAGCGATTTAAAGACAGCAGAAGATTTTGCAGAGATTGCAAAGAAAGATATGGACACGGCTCTTCGTTTATTCGAGTACCGCGATTTTGTTACGGCGCCTTTTATGAAGGATCTTCATATAAGAGCCATGTATGATGGATTAAAGGGAAGACCTGATAGAAGGAAAGAACTGGAAGAGTTTCTTTCCGCATTAAAAGTAAAAGAACCGGTTACGTTGTCAGCAGAAACGGCGGAACGAAGATTCGGAGAACTGGAAGAGATGATAGAAGACTCTGTTGTCATAAAGCGCAGAGGCTGGGGATATGTCAGTCTGGAGGTTTCAACAGACTGTGATTTTATAGAGTTACCAAAGAAGAGTGTAAGTGAACAGGATTTTGAACAGGATGAATGCACCGTACCATTTGTGATTCATCCGGAACGGATGCACCAGGGGGAGAATTCAGGAAGAATCGTAATTACAGGAATTGACGAGAAGTTTCTGATACCGGTGACGGCAGTTGTGAATCCAGGAGGAGGAATATCGGCGGAGGATGCCTTTGCAAAAGAGGCTTTCGGCCGATTTTTGCGGCTTCGCCTGGAACTTGAGGAGGGAATGACTTCGCCGGATAAGCTCTTTGGAGAGATGGAAAAGGCTCTTGATGATCTGGAGCTGATGAAGGGAGAGGCGCCTCTTTACAAACTTTTTCGGGCAGAGATCTGCGCAGAAGAGAAAAAACCTTCCAAGGCAGCTTTGCTCTTAGATGAATGCAGGGATGATATATTAGGCCGGCGGGAAAAGGAAAAGGTAATATACTGTTATTATCAGTATCTCCGTCTATGCGTACAGCCTGATGAATATCAGAAAGAATCCCTGATCCGTCTTATGAAGAAGTATCTGGAAGAAGACGTAAGGCTTTCGGGACTGTTTATATTGCTGCTGAAACTGGATTCCAGGCTGTTTGACCATATGCCGGCTTTGTTTTCCATGCTGCGCCGTCAATACGATGCCGGAGTGAGAAGCCCGTTTTTATATGTGTGGGGCTGCAGGATATTGAATGAAGCACCGGATCTGATACGGACCCTTGGTCCTATGGAGATTCAGATTCTATACCACTGTGCAGGAAAGGGAATGATCAGTAAGAAACTGGCTCTTGCTGTGTCAAAGCTTACGCTGACGGCAAAGCATTTTAACCGTCTTCACTATCGGATGCTGGTCAGACTTTACGAAGAGTACCCGAAAAAAGAAGTGTTAGAGGCTGTCTGCGGTCTTTTAATCAAGGGAGAATGTCTTATGGCAGAAGCATTTTCCTGGTATGAAAAAGGTGTAAAGGCAGGAATCAGTCTGACAAGGCTCTATGAATATTACTTATACGCCCTTCCCAGGAATTACTGTTATCTTCTTCCAAAAGAAGTGCTTCTTTATTTTTCCTATGGCGGGAATGAACTGGATGTGGACAGCAGAACAATCCTTTATAAGAATGTTCTTGTTTATTTAGAACCTGGGGACCCCTTATATCAGGCATATGAACGAATCATAGAAAAGTTTGCTACGGAACAGTTGTTTGAATCCAGGATCAATGATCGTTTGGCGGCTATTTATGAGCGGATGATCTTAAAGGATGTGATTGATCTTCCTATGGCAGCGGTTCTTCCTTCCATTTTAAGGTCTTACCGGGTGGAATGTAAGAACAGGAAGATGAAGTATGTGATTGTCTGTTATGAGGAGATGACGGAGGAAGATGCGTTTATTCTTACGGATGGAGTGGCTTATGTACCGCTGTTTTCGGAACACAGCATTCTTTTATTCCAGGATGCCTTTGGTAACCGGTATGCCAATATTCCTTATGAGAAGGAACCGGTGATGGATCGTCCGGAACTGGAAGAGCGTTGTTTTGAACTTTATCCAGAGCATTCCATGTTAAGGCTGCGTGCCTGCGAAAAGATTCTTTTGGCGGGAGCGTCTGATGTGGAAGAGGTAAACGTATTAGAGGCAACTCTGGAGGATCCAAAGCTGCGTCCGTTCTATCAGAGACTTTTATTATCCAAGGTGATTGAGTTTTATGAGAATCAGATGGAGGTTGTCAAAGAGGGCGAAAAAGGTGCCGGATATTTGTTGAAACTGGATAAGAAAGTTTTGACAAGAGCAGAGCGTACCGGTGTCTGCAACACGTTGATTCATAATGGATATATGGAAGAAGCCTTTCAGATGATCCGGGAATTTGGCTGTGAAGGGATTAGCATAGACCGCCTCTATCAACTATCTTCCGGGATGATCCTACAGAATCTGTTTGATGAGGATCCTCTGCTGCTGTATCTATCTTATCAGGTATTTCAAAGTGGAAAGCTTGACAGTGTAATTCTGGATTATTTGTGTGAACATTTTAACGGTCTTACGGAACAGATGTATCATGTACTTATGCAGGGAATTTCACAGCGAGTTGAGACCTATGATCTGGAAGAACGGCTGACTGCCCAGATGATGTTTTGCGGAAATATGGCGAAACTGGATAAAGTGTTTTATCTCTACAGAAGCAGGAAAGAACCTGGGGATAATATTGTAAAAGCGTATTTTACTATTAAATGTACGGAATATTTCATGGGAGATAAGGAACCGGAAGAGAAAGTTTTTGCCTATCTTGAGGGCGTGGTAAAAGCGGCATCCCAAAAAGGCCGCCTTCCAACCATTTATCTTCTTGCCATAACAAAGTATTATGCCAATCTGCCGCAACTTTCCGACGAACAAAAGCAATTGTGCGGAGAGACTGCCGGATTTCTTTTAGAAGAGGGGTATGTGTTCCCTCACTTTAAAGAACTGGCTCATCATATTCCCATGCCGGAAGAGATTCTTGACAAAGCCATGATTCAGTACTGCGGAGAAAAGGATTCCAAGATTCAGCTTGAGGTACGGATTCTTCCCGATGAAGAAGAATTCTGCGTAGAAGATATGACACGCATGTATCAGGGAGTGTTTATCAAGCAGAAGATACTTTTTGAAGGCGAGATCATGGAGTACAAGATCAGTGAATTCATTGAGGAGAAATGGGTACTGAAAAAGGAAGGCAGTGTCAGTTGTGATGCCGGAGATTCCAGTAAGGATTCAGACAGCCGGTTTGCCTGCCTCAATGAGATGAGCCTGTCTTTAAGCTTAAAAGATGAGACAGGACTAAAAAGGCGGATGCAGGAATATTTGCAGAAGAATGCAGAAGCAGAAGAATTATTTCCACTGATGTAAGATAAGGGGGCTGTCGATGGACGGACTGATAATAGGGCTTGATCTTTGCGATGCCTATACCCGGATATGCTGTTATGACAGAGAAAAGTCATGGTGTATTCCTACGGTTATCTGCCGTAAAAAGGATGGAGATTCCTGGTTCATAGGTGAAGAGGCTTATGCCCAGACTCTTGTGGGAGACGGCATTATTGTAGACAAGCTGATAAAAATGGTTAGAAAAAAAGGAACCGCAACTCTTGGCGGTATTAAATATGAAGGGCTTGAACTTTTAACCCTGTTCTTAGAAAAGATTTTGAAGTTTCCCATGGAGGAATTTTTCAGCGAAGAAGTAAAGCAATTGGTGATTACCATGCAAAAGGTGGATGTGAGGCTGATGGACTCCCTGATGCAATGTGCAGATTCCATGGGGATTCCCAGGGAACGTGTTCACATTATCAGCCATACAGAAGGCTTTGTGTATTATACTTTAAGTCAGAAAAAGGAAGTGTGGAGCAATCAGGTTGGCGTATTTGATCTGTCTGAAGATTCTTTTCATTATCACGAACTGAAAGTGCAGCGAGGACTTAGAAAGACCGTAGTGATTGCAGAAGATGAGGCACTGGAGGAAAGTTTTAATCTGGATATACTGGATACGGCTTCCGGCGGCAGACTGGCGGATAAAATTTTAAGTTCCTGCGCTGACCGACTTCTCCAGAAGAAACTTTTCTCTTCTGTGTTTCTCACTGGAAAAGGGTTTGAGCGCCATGACTGGGCAGTTGAATCCATGAAGATTTTATGCTCACGCCGAAAGGTATATATGGAACCGGAACTTTTTGCCAGAGGGGCAGCGTTTAAAGGGATGGATTATACGGAAGAAAAAACTGCTTATCCATTTACCTGTATCTGTGAAGGAAGGCTTCATTCCACTGTCTCCATGAAAGTGCTCCATAAGGAGCGGGAGAGTCAGCTTGTGGTAGCAGCAGCCGGTGATAACTGGTATGAATCAAAGAGCAGTGTGGATCTGATTCTGGATAATCAGGACTATGTGGAATTTATGGTAACACCCATGGACCCGAAACAAAAGCGCCTGGTGAAAATTGACTTAGAGGGATTTCCCAAAAGACCAAACAAAACCACGAGGCTGGGACTCAGTTTTGGATTTCTGGATGAAAAAACAATGGCAGTAGTGCTGAAAGACAAAGGCTTTGGAGAGTTGTTTCCTGCCACAGATGCAGTAATCAAACAAGAGGTTATGCTATGGGTCTGATTCTTTGCCGGCAGGAACCGGTACAACATCCTTATTATTTCGAAGGTCTGGGAATCCGCCTGTATTCTTCCCAGGAGCTTTGTTATGCCATTTATAATAATCCGCTTCTTGTTATGGAGGAGTTTGTAGATCAGCCTCTTATAGATTTTATTCAGAATGATCTTGATATGGCATTTCTTGCCGTCAAACTTTTAAAATGGAAACAGAGCGGCGAGGATCATGATGAACTGGTTGCTCTGATTCTGCAGGAGTGCGATTATTACCATGCAGCCGAAGTAAACCGGTTCCGGCAAAAGCTCAGTGCTTACCGGAAGATGCCGGAGGCCGAATTTCTGAAAGAAAGAGCAGATTATCTTTTTTCTCTAAAGCAGTATGGAAAGGCGATTACGGAATATCAGAAGATACTGGATAATCCGAAAGGCAGTTCCTTAAAAGAAGGATTTCGTGCCAGAGTTTATAATAATTTAGGTGCTTCCTATGCCAGACTGTTTATGACAGATAAAGCCTGTGAGGCATATCAGCGGTCTTTTGATCTGGTAAAAAGTTCAGAAGTGTTAAAACGGATCTGCCATCTGGCAAGTTGGAATTCCGGTCTCAGACTAAATGAGAGGGTAAAAGCCCTGCTGACAGAAGAATTACAGCAGGAGTCTGAACAGGACCGGGCACAGGCAAAAGAGACGGCAGGTGGGGCAGACAGTCTTCTGGAATTGGAAAAATTGTTTCAGAAGGATCCCATTAAGCGTTTGCAGGGTGCCGGAGAACTTGTCCAGAAATGGAAACAGGAATACAGAAAGATTATGTCTTGACAAAAATAAGAAAACACACTAATATTATTATTGAGAAAGGTTGAGAAGAAGAGGAGTACGTTCATAACCCTGAAAGAGAGTACCGTTCATCGGCTGAAAGACGGTTAAGGAAGTGTGTGCGGAAGGTAGCTTTGGAACCGGGACGCTGAAAGTATACCCGTAAGCGTTCACGCATGGCAGCGTTAAAAGCTCTGAGATATGGCAGTTTCTGCCATGAAAAAAGGTGGTACCGCGTTGATTCGCCCTTTGCATGTTATGATGCAAGGGGCTTTTCTTATTTTTATGACAAAGGATGGAACGAATAAAGGAGAAGAATATGAAAGAGTTGGAAAAAACTTACGATCCTAGTGGGATTGAAGAAAAACTTTATAAAAAGTGGCTGGATAAGCGATATTTTCATGCCGAACCAAATCAGGATAAAAAGCCTTTTACCATTGTAATGCCTCCGCCCAATATTACAGGACAGCTTCATATGGGTCATGCTCTTGATAATACCATGCAGGATATTTTAATCCGTTATAAGAGAATGCAGGGCTTTGAAGCATTATGGCAGCCGGGAACCGACCATGCAGCCATTGCAACAGAAGTAAAGGTCATTGAGAGTTTAAAGAAGCAGGGGATCGACAAAGAGGATCTTGGCAGAGATGGATTCCTTGAAAAATGCTGGGACTGGAAAAAAGAGTATGGCAGCAGAATTATCAACCAGCTTCATAAATTAGGTTCTTCTGCTGACTGGGAAAGAGAACGTTTTACCATGGATGAGGGCTGCTCCGATGCCGTGCAGGAAGTGTTTGTCCGCCTTCATGAAAAAGGGTTTATTTATAAGGGATCCAGAATTGTGAACTGGTGTCCAGTCTGTCAGACTTCCATTTCTGATGCAGAGGTAGAACATGAAGATCAGAACGGATTTTTCTGGCACATCAATTATCCGATTGCAGGGGAAGAGGGAAGATTTGTAGAGATTGCAACAACAAGACCAGAGACCTTGCTTGGTGATACTGCAGTAGCAGTGAATCCAGACGATGAACGGTATCAGGATCTGATTGGCAAGATGTTAAAGCTTCCGCTCACGGACCGTGAGATTCCCGTGGTTGCAGATTTTTATGTGGATAAAGAATTTGGAACAGGATGTGTTAAGATTACACCGGCCCATGACCCCAATGACTTTGAAGTTGGAAAAAGACACAATCTGCCAGAACGGATCATTATGAACGATGATGCAACCATTGATCTTCCTGGAAGCAGGTACAATGGAATGGACCGGTATGAGGCAAGAAAAGCCATTGTAAAAGATCTGGAAGCGTTGGGGCTTTTGGTAAAGGTAGTTCCTCATACTCATGCAGTTGGAACCCATGACCGCTGCGGTACAACCGTGGAACCAATGGTAAAACAGCAGTGGTTTGTAAAAATGGAGGAACTGGCGAAACCAGCAGTGGAAGCAGTAAAGAATGGTTCTTTAAAGTTTGTTCCGGACCGTTTTGACAAGATTTATTTTAACTGGCTTGATAACATTCGTGACTGGTGTATCTCCAGACAGCTCTGGTGGGGACACCGGATTCCGGCTTATTACTGCGATGACTGCGGAGAAATTGTAGTATCAAGAGAGCTGCCGCAAGTGTGTCCTAAGTGCCATGGCACCCACTTAACACAGGATGAAGATACATTAGATACCTGGTTTTCTTCCGCCCTCTGGCCATTTTCCACCTTAGGCTGGCCGGATAAAACAGAGGATCTCAATTATTTCTATCCCACCGATGTGCTGGTTACAGGATATGATATTATTTTCTTCTGGGTAATCCGTATGGTATTTTCTGGTGTGGAGCACACGGGAAAACTTCCATTCCATACCGTTTTAATTCATGGTCTTGTAAGAGATTCCGAAGGCAGGAAGATGAGTAAGTCCCTGGGCAATGGAATTGATCCGTTAGAGGTGATTGAAAAATATGGAGCAGACGCACTTCGCATGACCTTAATCACGGGAAATGCACCTGGAAATGATATGCGTTTTTATTGGGAGAGAGTAGAAGCCAGCAGAAACTTTGCAAACAAGGTATGGAATGCCTCCCGTTTCATTATGATGAATATTGAAAAGGCACCGAAAACAGATGCAGTGCTGTCCGAACTGACCATGGCGGATCAATGGATCTTATCAAAGGTCAACACTCTGGCAAAAGATGTGACGGATAATCTGGATAAATATGAACTGGGAATTGCTCTTCAAAAGGTTTATGACTTTATATGGGAAGAATTCTGTGACTGGTATATTGAGATGGTGAAACCAAGGCTGTGGAACGATGAGGATACCACAAAGGCAGCAGCCATCTGGACCTTAAAGACCGTTTTGATTCAGTCGTTGAAACTTTTACACCCTTATATGCCGTTTTTAACCGAGGAAATCTTCTGTAATCTTCAGGATCAGGAAGAATCCATTATGATCTCCAAGTGGCCGGAGTATGATCAGGCCTGGAACTTTGAAGCAGAAGAACACGCGGTAGAGACGATTAAGGAAGCGGTACGGGCAATCCGTAATGTACGAACCTCCATGAACGTTCCCCCAAGCAAAAAGGCAAAGGTGTATATTGTTTCTGAAAATCAGGAACTTTTAGATATTTTTGAAAAAAGTAAAGTATTCTTTGCAACCCTTGGATATGCAGGAGAAGTATCTTTGCAGAAGGACCGGAACGGAATCTCTGAGGATGCGGTGTCAGCAGTAATTCCTCAGGCTGTGATCTATATGCCTTTTGCTGAACTGGTTGATATCGAAAAGGAAATCGAGAGGTTAAAGAAAGAAGAAGAACGTCTGACAAAAGAACTGGCACGTGTAACCGGAATGTTAAACAATGAAAAATTTGTACGTAAGGCTCCGGAAGCTAAAATTGAAGAAGAAAAGGCAAAGCTTGAAAAGTATGCCCAGATGATGGAACAGGTGAGAGAAAGACTGAACCAGCTCTCATAAAGACTTTTTTATAGATCGACAATTGAATCAACCTTAAGAAAACAGTCGGACATGGATGAACCCCCATGTTACGGCTGTTTTTTTGATTCTCTTTTTAAACAGCGTTCTTTTTGGACAATGCAGGCTGTAAAAATATGTCATTCTATGACACAGCAGGATGGAAAAAGGCGATGAAAAAGTGGAATTAACCCCATGGTTTTGACAAATTCTGAAAGATATACTGGCTATAATGTTCCTACAGGGCGGGAGGTGAATGCAGCAACGGAGATAAACCTGTATATTGATGTATTGTTCTTTATTAATTTCACCATGGATTTTCTGGTATTATCCATTGTAAGGCGGGGGATGAAATACCGCTTCGTCTGGTGGAGAATGATTCTGGGGGCAATGATTGGGGCTGCATGGGCCGTATTTGCTGCCGCTTTTCCCATATTGCCTTTGCTGTTTGAACTGGCAATTACCTATCTGATCATAAGTACCCTGATGGTGATAATGGCTTTTGATGTAAAAAAGGGAAAAGAAATCTGCAAAGCGGTGGGAGCTCTCTATCTGGCTGCCATAGTGGTGGCAGGAATTATGAATGCCCTATACCAACATACGAAAGCCGGCTATTATATAGAACAAATTCTTAGAGGAAATGGAACAAAGGCAATGCCTCTATATCGGTTGATTTTCCTTGCAGCAGGAGCTTATTTTGGAATTCGCTATCTGCTTTGGTGGATTCCAGGAATGTGGAAGAAAAGAAATAACTTTTTCGAAGTCACAATGCGTTATAAGGGAAAAGAAAAAAAGATAACGGCTTTGCTTGATACCGGAAACCGGCTGTATGAACCGGTAAGCCGTCGGCCCGTCCATGTTGTGACCTATGAAGCTGTACAGGAAATATGTGAAACCGTATCAGAGGTTGTTTATATTCCTTTTGGAAGTGTGGGGAAAAGCAGTGGGGTTATGCCCGGAATATATTTAGACGAGATGGAGGTACGTCAGGGAGATGAAGTAAAGATAATGATTAAGCCTCTGGTAGCTGTCTGTAAAAAGGCATTGTCCGTAAACGGAGAGTACCAGATGCTGCTGCATGAAGAGTAAATGTTAGATGTAAAGGAGAGAGTATCGACATGATTATAAAAGTTTCCGTTCCAAATCGTTTCCAGTTTAAGGCAATTCCTACATTCAGGACGTTTATGATGCCGTCTCAGGGGGAAGTCCATTACATCGGAGGTGCAGATATACTGCCGCCGCCGTTAGACAGCGAAAAAGAGGCACAGGTCATTGCTCTTCTTGGCGGAGACGATGACCACAGGGCAAAATCAGAGTTAATCGAACACAATCTCCGCCTGGTTGTATACATAGCAAAAAAGTTCGATAACACGAGTGTTGGAGTGGAAGATTTGATTTCCATTGGAACCATTGGACTGATTAAAGCAATCAATACCTTTAATCCAACAAAAAATATCAAGCTTGCTACCTACGCCTCCCGGTGTATTGAAAATGAAATTCTCATGTATCTGCGGCGGAATAACAAAACCAAGATGGAAGTATCCATTGATGAACCTTTAAATGTAGACTGGGATGGAAATGAGCTTTTGCTTTCCGACATTCTTGGAACTGATGAGGATGTGATTTATAAGGATTTGGAGACAGAGGTGGAGCGGAACCTTTTAAATACAGCCATCAGCCGTTTAAGTCCAAGGGAGAGAAAGATCGTGGAACTGCGGTTTGGTCTTACGGATGAGGAAGGGGAAGAGATGACGCAGAAAGAAGTGGCAGATTTACTTGGAATCTCCCAGTCCTATATCTCAAGACTGGAGAAAAAGATTATGAAACGGCTGAAAAAAGAAATTGTCCGGTTTGAATAAGAGGGTATAATAAAAGGAAAGGCTCAAAAGAGTCTTTCTTTTTTTGTAAAATATGAAACTTTTTAAAGGGCTTGAGCGTCTAAATAATAGTATATCGGAGAGGAGGAAGAGATGAAACAAATGATTGAAGCAGAAGCAGAGACAATTCTGATTGAAAATTACGACAGATATTACCGGCTGGCATACAGTTATGTGGGAAATGAACAGGATGCCCTTGATGTTGTCCAGGAAAGTGCATACCGGGTGATCCGGGAGGTGGGTCAGGTAAAAGAGCCTTCCTATCTTTCTACCTGGATTTACCGGATTGTGATTTACGCTGCCATAGACAGCCTGAGAAAAAGGAAAAGAGAAAATTTTGTTTTTTTGGGCGAAGAGATTCCCTATGAAGAGAATTTTCACACAGAAGATCCACTGAGACTTTTATCCTCTCTGGAGGATAAGGATCGTGCCATCGTCACTTTAAAATATCTGGAAGAGCGAAAGCTGGAAGAGATTGCAGAAATTATGAATATGAATGTAAGCACTGTAAAAAGCAGATTGTACAGGGCACTGAAAAAATTAAAGATAACACTGGAACCGGAATTCACAGAAGAAGGGAGCCGCTAAACATGGAAGACAACAAGAATCATAATCTGGTAAATATGCAGGACAAATATCAGGATATTCCTGTGCCGGAAGCAGCAAGAGAAGCAGTTTTAATGGGAATAAACAGAGGGAAAAAAGAAAAAAGAAAAGCAAACGTGATAAAAGGCTTTAAAAAGACTGGGGTGACCGCAGCAGCAGCCGCCGCTATCATTACAGTTATGGCAAATGTCAGCCCGGATGCAGCAAGTGCCATGGAAAAAATCCCTGTTCTTGGAGCGATTACCAGAGTTGTAACGTTCCGCACTTATGAAGATCGAAAGGATCATTATGAGGCAAAGATTCAGGTCCCCAAAGTGGCAATGGAAAATAATGATACCACGAATGTGAATGTTTCCATTGAAGCTTATGCCAATAAGCTGATTAAGGAGTATGAGCGGCAGGTCACGGAAGGTTTAGCGGGAAAAGGACATTATTTAGTGAACTCTGGATATGAAGTTGTAACGGATAATGAAAAATACCTGTCTTTGAGAATCAACACAACGGTAATCATGGCAAGTGGCACCCAATATGTCAAAATATTCACGATTAATAAAGCCACTGGAAATGTAGTTACTTTGCATGGTTTGCTTGGAGAAGAGAAAGAGGCGATGGACCGCATTTCGGAAAATATTAGAAAGCAAATGGCAGATCAGATGGCAGCCGATGATTCTAAGACCTATTTTTACCAAAAAGAGGGGGACAATACGGAAGAAGGTTTTCAAGGAATTACGGGAGAAGAAAGCTATTACTTTAATGGAAAGGGAGAAATTGTAATTGTATTTGACGAATATGAAGTAGCTCCGGGATATATGGGAGCGGTAGAATTCACCATACCAAAATCCGTAACCGGAATCTGATTTTATGTAAAAGCCTGCCTTTGAATTTAGAAAGGTGGGCTTAAAATTTATTATAAGATTAAGAAAGGTAATTTTTCATTGCTTTCAAAGCGTTCTTTTCCAGACGGCTTACCTGTGCCTGGCTTATATGGATTTCCTCTGCAACTTCTGTCTGGGTTTTGCCTTCAAAAAAACGCATATCAATAATATGACGCTCTCTTTCCGGCAGACGGCTCATGGCTTCATTTAAAGAAATGTCTTCCACCCAGTTTTCTTCTAAGTTTTTCTTATCACTGATCTGGTCCATAACAAACAGAGGATCTCCTCCATCGGAATAGACCGGTTCATAGAGACTTACCGGACTTTGTATGGCATCCAGCGCATATGTGATGTCTTCTTTGCTGACTCCGATCTCATCAGAGATTTCCATCAGAGTCGGTTCTTTTAAGTTTCGTTTCATTAAATTCTCTTTTGCATAAATCGCTTTATAAGCGGTATCACGCAGGGAACGGCTGACGCGGATCGAGTTATTGTCCCGAAGATAGCGCCTTACTTCTCCAAGAATCATTGGAACAGCATAGGTGGAGAAGCGCACATTCTGCGTAATATCAAAATTGTCAATCGCTTTAATCAGACCAATACAACCAATCTGAAATAAATCATCTACGTTTTCGCTGCTGCCGGAAAAACGCTGTATGACACTGAGAACCAATCTTAAGTTTCCTTTGATGTAATCTTCCCGGGCTTTTTTATCCCCGTCAAGTATCCGTTTGAACAGGACTTCCTTCTCTTCGTTGCTCAGAAGAGGCAGTTTGGAAGTATTAACGCCACAAATTTCTACTTTGTATCCAGACATATCTTTCCCTCCGCATCATTTTATTCTCTAAAGAAATGATGTACTCATTCGAGGGCTTTTATACGATGGAAGGGTTAAAAATTATTTCCAGTTTTTGGGCTTGCTCATTCCTGGTTATTTTTCTCGTATAAGATCCATAATCCTTTTAATAAAAGTTCTTCATCATAATGAATTTTATGACGGCACAGGGGAATGACTGCGGCAGCAAGTCCTCCGGTTGCGATAATGGTTGGTTTAGACGGAATTTCGTCCTCCATCCGGTCAATAATTCCGTCAATCATGGCAGCATTGCCATATAAAATTCCGTTTTTCATGCAGTCAATGGTATTCTTTCCGATGATTTTCCCAGGTCTTTCAAGACCAATATAAGGAAGCTGTGCCGCCCGGCTGCTTAAGGAATCAAGGGATACTCTCATGCCTGGGAAAATAATGCCGCCAGTATAATTGCCGGACTTGTCAATCACAGATATGGTAGTAGCAGTTCCCATGTCAATAATAATAATGGGAGAGGGATATTCCTTTAAAGCCGCCACCGCATCAACAACCAGATCGCTTCCAACGGCTTTTGGGTTGTCCATTTTAATATTCAGTCCGGTTTTCATTCCTGGACCAACCACAAGGGGTGTTTTTCCTGTAATTTTTTTAACTGCCGAAATGACCACCTCTGTCAGCGGAGGGACTACAGAAGAAATAATTGCTCCCTCAATAGAAGAAAGCGGATAATGGTTAAGTTCCATAACATCTTTTATATTAACTGCATATTCCAGTTCTGTTTTTCCGTGGTTGGTGGTAACACGCTCTGCAAAATAAGTCTTTGTGCTGTCGATACCTCCTATGACGATATTGCTGTTTCCCAAATCAATCGCTAAAATCATAGAGGGAACTCCTTTCCAACTTTTTTTTCTTATGCTATACTGTAGAGTATCATATTTTAAGTCGAAAAACAACGGGAGGCGCTTATGCTGAAAGGAAAAAATATAATTTTAGGAGTAACAGGAAGCATTGCTGCCTATAAAATAGCATCACTTGCCAGCATGTTGGTAAAAAAAGGCTGTAATGTCCACGTTATCATGACCCAACATGCGACGAATTTCATCAATCCTATTACATTTGAAACATTAACAGGCAACAAATGTCTGGTGGACACCTTTGACCGTAATTTTCAGTACAGTGTGGAGCATGTTTCTCTTGCAAAGATGGCTGATGTGGTTATGGTTGCTCCGGCAAGTGCCAATGTCATTGCAAAAATTGCTCATGGTCTTGCCGATGATATGCTGACAACTACAATTCTGGCTTGTAAATGCAAAAAAATCATCGCCCCTGCCATGAACACCAATATGTATGAGAACCAGATTGTCCAGGATAATTTAAGAATCTGTCAGTCTTATGAGATGGAAGTGATCAATCCGGCAGTAGGGTATTTGGCTTGCGGAGATACTGGTGCCGGCAAGATGCCTGAACCGGAAGTTTTATATCGTTACATTGAGAGAGAAATCGGATTTAAAAAAGATCTTGCAGGAAAGAAGATTCTTGTAACAGCAGGTCCGACTATGGAAGCCATTGATCCGGTTCGTTATATTACCAATCATTCCAGCGGAAAGATGGGATATGCCATTGCAAATGCAGCTTCCTTAAGAGGAGCAGAGGTAACTCTGGTTACGGGAAAGACAGAGACTGAAAAGCCTGTTTTTGCAAATATTATTGAAATTGAAAGTGCAAAGGACATGTTTGAGGCTGTGACCGCCCATTATGGAGATCAGGATGCGGTTATTAAAGCTGCAGCGGTCGCCGATTACAGACCAAAGCAGGTGGGCACGGAAAAAACGAAGAAAAAAGATGGGGACATGACCATTGAACTGGAACGGACAGATGATATCTTAAGCTGGCTTGGCAGACACCGGAAAGAAGGGCAGTTTTTATGCGGATTTTCCATGGAGACACAGAATATGCTGGAAAATTCCCGCCTGAAACTGGAAAAAAAGAAGATTGACATGATTGTTGCCAATAATTTAAAAACGGAAGGTGCGGGATTTGGAACAAGCACCAATGTAGTTACGATTATTACCAGAAAAAAAGAGACAGAGCTTGGTAAAATGACAAAAGACGAAGTGGCACACCACCTTTTGGACCAGATCTTTTTCCCGGAAAAGAAGGGCGCTTTGGAAGAGAGAGAATCTTGACTTATGGGAAAAATCATACTACAATAGACAAGACTTAGACGTATAATTTGGAGGAACTATTTTTGTGAATATAGCGGAAGAAATTAAAAAGAGAAGAACATTTGCCATCATTTCCCATCCAGATGCGGGAAAGACTACACTGACAGAGAAGTTTCTTCTGTACGGAGGTGCCATCAATCTGGCTGGTACTGTAAAAGGAAGAAAAGGTGCCAAACATGCAGTTTCTGACTGGATGGAGATCGAAAAGGAGAGAGGAATCTCTGTTACCTCTTCTGTATTGCAGTTTAATTATGATGGATTCTGCATTAATATCTTAGATACGCCTGGACATCAGGACTTCTCAGAGGATACTTACCGTACCCTTATGGCTGCAGATTCAGCAGTCATGGTAATTGATGGTTCCAAAGGTGTGGAGGCACAGACCATTAAACTGTTTAAAGTATGTGTGATGCGCCATATTCCCATTTTCACATTTGTGAACAAGATGGACCGGGAAGCCAGAGATCCTTTTGAACTGATGGATGAAATCGAAGAAGTGCTTGGAATCCGCACCTGCCCCGTTAACTGGCCGATTGGCTGCGGCAGGGATTTCAAAGGCGTTTACGACCGCTTTAACAAGACCATCACCACCTTCCAGTCAACATTGAACGGACAGAAAGAAGTAAAGGCAACAGAGGTCCTTTTGGGAGACGACGGAGTGGATTCTCTTATTGGAGAAGCATTCCACAGACAGCTTGTTGATGAGATCGAACTGTTAGATGGAGCCAGTGATGAACTGGATATGGAACGGGTAAGCAGAGGAAATTTATCTCCCGTATTTTTTGGCTCTGCATTGACTAATTTTGGTGTTGAAACATTTTTACAGCATTTTCTTCAGATGACCACTTCTCCGCTTCCAAGGTTAACGACCACCAGTGTCATAGATCCTTTTGAGGAAGATTTTTCCGCATTTGTTTTTAAAATTCAGGCGAATATGAACAAAGCCCATAGAGACCGGATTGCATTTATGAGGATTGTTTCTGGAAAGTTTGAGGCAGGTATGGAAGTGAATCATGTGCAGGGTGGGAAGAAACTTCGTCTCTCCCAGCCCCAGCAGATGATGGCACAGGACCGCAAGATCGTGGAAGAAGCTTATGCCGGAGACATCATCGGTGTGTTTGATCCAGGCATTTTTGCCATTGGAGACACTCTCTGCAAGTCTGGTGAAAAGTTTGAGTTTGAAGGAATTCCCACTTTTGCACCGGAGCATTTTGCCCGGGTACGGCAGATGGATACCATGAAGAGAAAGCAGTTTATTAAAGGTGTGAATCAGATCGCCCAGGAAGGTGCCATTCAGATATTCCAGGAATTTAATACAGGAATGGAAGAGATTATTGTAGGAGTGGTGGGAGAACTGCAGTTCGAGGTATTAACATACCGTCTGGAGAATGAGTACAATGTGGAGGTAAAGCTTGAGAAGCTTCCATATGAA
This sequence comes from Clostridium sp. HBUAS56010, assembly GCF_007115105.1. GTDB lineage: Bacteria > Bacillota > Clostridia > Lachnospirales > Lachnospiraceae > Lacrimispora. The sequence goes on along the minus strand of NZ_SULJ01000001.1, from coordinate 652,402 downwards.
CACATTCGCTGGATTCAGAATAAGAATGAGATTGATATTGCCAAGATCCAGGGAACTTCTGATATGAAGCGGATTAAGGACTTAAAGGACAATCCTCTTCTGTTATTTGTTAACAGCTGGAGTGTAGGAATGGTTTTGGAGCGTAATCCGGAACTGCAGCTTTCTGAGTTCGGTCATAATTAAATTGATTTGTGTAAGATAGAGATAGAAGGAGGAACAAAAATGAGTAAGATTGACCAGGTAAGAGCCGCTATGGTAGAAGCCATGAAAGCGAAAGACAAGCAGAGAAAAGATGCGCTGTCCATGCTTCTTGCAGCGTTGAAGAATTTTGAGATTGACAAAAAGGATCATACTCCAATCACAGAAGAAGAGGCAAATGCCATTGTGAAAAAGGAGATTAAGCAGACCCAGGAAACCTATGAACTGGCACCGGCAGACAGAGATGATATCAGAGAAGAAGCCTCTGCCCGCATTGCTGTTTATAAGGAATTTGCACCGGAAGATATGGGAAAAGACCAGATTAAGGAAATTATTGATTCGGTTCTCAAGGAACTGGGAATTGAAGCTCCTGTGGCTGCTGACAAGGGAAAGATCATGAAGGTTCTCATGCCGAAAGTAAAAGGAAAAGCAGATGGCAAGGTTGTAAATGAGATTCTGGCTGCAATGATGAAGTAAAGAAGGGATGCGATTTTATGTATAAAAAGGAGATAGAGGCATATATCGAATCACATAAGCAGGAGATGATTGAAGATATCTGCTCTCTTTGCAGAATCAACAGTGAGAAGATGCCTTACAAAGAAGGGATGCCCTTTGGTCCAGGAGCTTTTGAGGCATTGACGGAAGCCTTGACCATGGCAGAATCTTATGGTTTTTCCATTCGTAACTATGATAATTATGTAGGAACTGTGGATATGAACCATAAGGAGCAGCAGCTTGATATTCTGGCACATCTTGATGTGGTTCCCGCAGGAGAAGGCTGGAAAGAGACCGAACCTTTTGAGCCCATAGTAAAGGACGGGAAGCTATTTGGACGGGGAACCTCTGATGACAAGGGACCTGCAGTTGCAGCTCTTTATGCCATGAGAGCGGTCAAAGAACTGAATATTCCTCTCAGCAAGAATGTGCGGCTTATTCTGGGAACGGATGAAGAGTGCGGAAGTTCCGACATCGCCCATTATTATGCAGTAGAGAAGGAAGCCCCCATGACTTTTTCTCCTGACGGAGCCTTTCCGGTGGTGAATACGGAAAAAGGAAGTTTAAGCGGTCATTTTACTGCGGACTGGGAACCTTCTGAGAGACTTCCCAGGCTGGTAAGTCTGGAAGCGGGAATTAAGGTTAATGTAGTTCCCGGCAAAGCGAATGCAGTAGTAGCCGGACTGGAAGAACATGTTCTGGAGCAGATTGCAAAGGACTGTACCAATAAGACAGGAATCCGTTTTGAGATCCGCCGGGAAGGGGAGCATGCTTTTATTACAGCAATCGGGCAAAGTGCTCATGCTTCTATTCCGGAAGAAGGGAACAATGCTCTGACAGGACTTCTTACTTATCTGACGAAACTTCCTCTCGCAGAATGCGGCCAGGTATTCATGCTGCGCAGGCTTCTTTCCCTCATTCCTCACGGGGATACATCTGGAAGGGCACTGGGAATCGCCATGGGTGACGAAATCTCCGGTGATCTGACCCTTGCTTTTAGTTTGTTAAAAGTATGGGATTCTGGTCTGGAAGGAACTTTTGACAGCCGTTGTCCCATCTGTTCCACAGAAGAGAATGTCCTGAACGTGGTAAAAAGAAACATGGCGGATAAAGGATTTACGATCCATAATGATTCCATGAATCCACCTCACCATGTAGATGGAGATTCGCCGTTTGTGAAAACTCTTTTAGAAGCATATGAAAGTTATACCGGGCGAAAAGGTGAGTGCATTTCCATGGGCGGGGGAACCTATGTCCATCATCTTAAGAATGGTGTTGCTTTTGGAGCTTCTATGCCAGAGACCGATAACCGCATGCACGGTGCCGATGAATATGCAGTTGTAGAAGAACTTGTTGTAAGTGCAAAGATATTTGCCCAGGTAATTGTAGATCTTTGCTCTTAAATACTACAAGTTATTCTAATATTTCCATATAGCATTGACAAATGCAGATAAGAAGCGTAGAATACGCCTTATAAAGTAATCCCTACCTTTACTATAGGAATCAGGGAAGGAGTAACTGCCATGAATCAATCCTATGCAATGCAGATGAATATGGATCGGTTGAACAACATGTGTAAAAGGTGTTGTATTTCAGATTGTTCAAAAAAACCATAATTATATTGAGTTGTATGGGTTGTGATTGAATTCGCAAAGGCAGTGAAAGGCGGAAGTATCAGGTCGCAAGTCTGTGCAGGACTTGCGGCTTTTTTTGTTTCACCGGAGGATATCAGCCTTCAACCGAAAAGAAAGGAAACAGACACATGCAGTCAGCAGAGCCAATCATAGAACTGGTGGGATTAGGCAAAGAATTTCGTACGTCAAATGGTCCCATCAAGGCATTGGATGATATTAACCTGTCCATCGGACGGGGAGAAATCTTTGGAATTATAGGCCTCAGCGGTGCAGGAAAAAGCACGCTGGTCCGCTGTATTAACTATCTGGAGGAACCAACCTCCGGAACCGTACTTTTTGAGAACAAAAGTTTATCCGATATGAGACCGCGCCAGAGAAGATTTGCCAGACAGTCCATGGGAATGATCTTTCAGCAGTTTAATTTACTGGCACAGAGAAATGTTCTTCAAAATGTATGTTTTCCTCTTGAAATTGCCGGGGTGCAAAAGAACGAAGCGACAAAAAGAGCCATGGAACTTCTTGAGATGGTAGGGTTAAAGGACCGGATTAAGGCGTATCCATCCCAACTCTCCGGAGGTCAGAAGCAGCGTGTGGCCATCGCAAGGGCATTGGCTACCAATCCTAAAATATTACTTTGTGATGAAGCAACTAGTGCCCTTGATCCGAATACCACAAAGTCCATACTCAGCCTTTTAAAAGAGATTAATAAGACTCTCGGGGTAACTGTGGTTGTTATTACCCACGAGATGGCTGTTATTGAAGCGATTTGCGACAGGGTGGCGATCATTGACCAGAGCCATATTGCAGAGGTTGGAAGTGTTGCAGATATTTTTTCAGAACCAAAATCAAAGATTGGACGGCAGCTTATCCTGGGTGAGGCGGCTGAACATGTGGTGAAATTCGGGAATTCCAAACGTGTCAGAATTACATTTGACGGCAGGTCTTCCTTTGAACCGGTGGTTTCTAATTTGATTCTTGCATGCAAAGTTCCAGTAAATATCATTCATGCAGAGACAAAGGATATTAACGGAACTGCCATGGGTCAGATGGTCATTCAGCTTCCGGAAGATGAAGTGGATCAGAACCGGATATTAAATTACTTAAAAACAGCAAAGATTACCCATGAGGAGGTGAAAGATTATGGTATTTGATGCGTCTGTTTTTGACATGCTCAAACTTGGAATATGGGAAACGCTGTTTATGACGTTCACCTCTTCCTTGTTTGCATATTTAATCGGAGTTCCTCTTGGTATTATACTGATTGTTACGGATAAGGATGGCATTTATCCTCTTCCTTTGCTCCAGAGAATCCTTGGTCTTGCCATTAATCTGCTCCGCTCTGTTCCCTTTATTATTCTGTTGATCATGGTAATTCCTATTACAAAGATGATCGTGGGAACGACTCTGGGTGCCAAGGCAGTTATTCCTCCTCTGGTATTTGCCTCTGCGCCATATGTGGCGAGAGTGGTGGAATCTTCTTTTAAAGAAGTGGATGCCGGCGTGGTGGAAGCGGCGAAATCCATGGGTGCCTCTACGTTTCAGATTATCTGGAAGGTTCTTCTTCCGGAAGCAAAGCCATCTCTTTTAATCGGAGGAGCCTTGTCGGTTACCACCATTCTCGGTTATTCCGCCATGTCAGGTTTTGTAGGCGGCGGCGGACTGGGAGATATTGCGATTAAATATGGATATTACCGTTATCAGACCGGCATGATGTTTGCCACGGTAGCAATCCTTGTTATCATTGTGCAGATCATTCAGGAGGCAGGTATGAAGCTTTCCAGGATCAGTGATAAGCGAATCAGATAGTAACCGCCAAAGGCGTTACATATAAAATTTAAGGAGGAGATATTATGAAAAAGACTTTTTATGTACTCACAGCAGCACTTCTTGCGGCAGGTGCCCTGACCGCATGTTCCGGACCCAAAGAAGCTCCGACAACAGCAGCAGAAACAAAGGAAGAGGCTTCAACAGCAGCGGATACTGCAAAGATAAGTGAAACAGGCAAAACAGATGGCGATTTGGAAGAAATCGTAGTAGGTGCAAGTCCAGCCCCTCATGCAGAGATTTTAAAGGCAGCCAAAGAGGTGTTAAAAGAAAAGGGATATGATCTGGTGATAAAGGAATATACAGATTATGTCCAGCCAAACCTTGCTTTGGATTCCGGAGATCTGGATGCCAATTATTTTCAGCACAAACCATATCTTGACCAGTTCAATGAAGAGAAAAAGACAGATCTTGTCAGCGCCGCTGCCATTCATTATGAGCCGTTTGGTATATATGCAGGTAAGATAAAGAGTCTTGAAGACCTTCCTGATGGCGCACAGATTGCAGTTCCTAATGATGTTTCCAATGAGGCAAGAGCCCTTCTGTTATTGGCAGACAATGGTTTAATTGAACTCAAAGAAGGCGTAGAACTGGATGCAACCAAGAACGATATTGTAGAAAATGAAAAAAACTTTAAGATTATTGAAGTTGAAGCTGCACAGCTTCCCCGTTCATTAGGCGATGTGGATATTGCAGTTATCAATGGTAACTATGCAATTGAAGCAGGATTAAAGGTTTCAGAAGCGCTGGCAACGGAAGATGCCAAATCTTTGGCAGCCACCCTTTATAGCAACATCGTTGCAGTCCGTACAGGAGAAGATACAAGTGAAAAGACCAAAGCTCTCGTAGAAGCTCTGACAAGTGACTCTGTTAAAAAATATATTGAGGATACTTATGAAGGTGCAGTTGTTCCTTCCTTTTAATTAAACAGAGGCGATTCTAATGCTGCGAAACCGGAAACGACTGGTTTCGCAGTTTTTTTTAGAAAAAGAAAGAAAAAAATATAATTTTACAGATTATGAAATATAATGTATAATTTTAACATTACGATAAAAGGGAGTTGATAGGATATGGATCAAGATAATCAAAGAGAGGATCAGGCTGGGAACTGGAATTATCAGATCTCCACACAGCCGCCTGTTGCCAAACCTCAGCAAAGCCGCCTGGCTCTTGCCTCGCTTGTAATGGGGATTCTGGGGATTGTGACAACCTGCTGTGTTTACGGCGGAATTATATTTGGGAGTCTGGGAATTTTGTTTGCACTGCTTTCTAAAACAGAAGAAAAATTTGAAAACTATGCAAAAGCAGGGCTTATTACTTCCATTATTGCAGTTAGTATATTTGGGATTATTATGATCTTTATCATGGCGCTTGGACTTGTGGAGTATATTCAGACAGGAGGTGCTTATTGATGAAAACTACATCAGCAGAACTGAAGAGGCGGGCGAAGGCAAAACTGAAAGGCAGATATGGTTCCTGTGTGGGCGCAGAGCTTGTTGCGACGGCGATTGTAGTCGGGTTTATAATAATGTTCTTTTTTATTCTGTTTTTTATAGCCGCTGCAAGCGATATGTTTTATTATTCCTTCAACCAATCAGACATTGGAACCGTTATTACAGTTACCTTGTTTTTTGTTATATATATTTTGTTTCTGGTGGTTATGGCACTTATGGGACCGGGATTGCTCCGTTTTTACTATAACCTTGCGGTTGAAAAAAATCCGGAGATTTCCAATCTTCTTTTTGGCGTAAAGAATGTACCATTAAAATTTCTGGCGCTTTATGGGATTCAGTTAATTGTGGGTCTGGTTTGTGCAATTCCCTATATAGTGGTGATGATTGCAGGCGTGATTACGGACTTTATTCCTATTATGGTTGTTCTTCTGGTTCTTATGTACATCCTTATGCTTGCAGGGGTATTGGTGATCAATATCTATATGTCCCAGTCTATGTTCATTCTTCTGGAATCTACGGACAAAGGCGTCATTCAATCCATTATGGAAAGCGTGCAGATGATGAAGGGCAGCAAGGGACGCCTGTTTTATCTCTATCTGAGTTTTACGGGAATGATTATTTTGGGATATTGTTCCGCTTATATTGGATTTTTATGGATTTTTCCTTATATGAGAACGACTCTTACCGAATTCTATCTGGACTTAAAAGCGCAGCAGGCTAAAAAAGTCGTAGAGCAGCTTGCAGATCCGTCTTTTGAATCTATGTGGAATCAGGAAAAACGGCAGTAAAACCGTGTCAAAGGGTTTTTTATGCGCATAGAATACACTAAGCAATATAGGAGGTGTATCTATGCGCATTTCTGATCTGAAGACAAAAGAAGTGATTAATATTTGTGATTGCAGACGTCTGGGCTATGTGGGAGACGTGGATTTTGATATGGAAACAGGCTGCCTTTTGGCAATTATTGTACCGGGACCTGGCTGTTTTTGCGGTTTTCTGGTCAGGGAAAAAGAATATGTGATTCCTTTTTGTGATATCAGACAGGTAGGTCCGGATATTATCCTTGTCAACGTGGATCTTGATAAAGCCACGGAAAAATGCGGAATATAGTGGAAGATAGGCTTGCGAATCTACGGAATGTAAGTTATGATATACATAATAAAAATACAATCCGTAAGACAGGAGGATAGAGGCGTGAAATGTCCATTTTGCAATGAAGCAGATACAAAAGTCATTGATTCCAGACCAGCGGATGACAATAGTTCCATCAGGCGGCGCAGGCAGTGTGAACGATGCGGGAAACGCTTTACTACTTATGAGAAGTTGGAGACCATGCCTCTCATGGTAATTAAGAAGGATCGCTCCAGAGAGGTCTATGACCGTTCGAAGATAGAATCCGGGATCCTCCATTCCTGCCATAAGAGACCTGTATCTTCCCAACAGATTGATTCTATGGTGGATGAGGTGGAGACCCAGGTGTTTAACCGGGAAGAAAAAGAAGTGGAAAGCACGGTCATCGGTGAACTTGTAATGAAAAAGCTCCAGGAGATTGATGAGGTGGCATATGTCCGTTTTGCCTCTGTATACCGGGAGTTTAAAGATGTGAACACGTTCATTGAAGAGATCGGCAAACTGTTGAAGAAGTAGGAGATTTATGTTAAATGTATTTTATCCGGATGACGATGTGGCATCCACCTATCAGATACCCTTTGAACATTTATATGAGACTGGCATCAGAGGTCTGATTTTTGATATTGACAATACTCTGGTTCCTCATGGTGCACCTGCAGATAAAAGAGCCAGAGAGCTTTTTTTACGTTTGCGTCACATTGGATTTGATATCTGTCTTCTTTCCAATAATAAGGAATCAAGGGTAGCTTCTTTTGCCGGACAGGTGGGAGGAGCTAAGTATATATTCAAAGGAAACAAGCCTTCAAAAAAAGGATATGAAAAAGCAATGGAGTTAATGGGAACCCGAAGGGAGAACACCGTTTTCGTGGGTGACCAGCTTTTTACAGACGTTTTTGGTGCAAAAAGGACTGGAATATACAGTATACTGGTAAAACCTATTAATCCAAAAGAAGAGATTCAGATTGTATTAAAGAGATATTTAGAAGCAGTTGTACTGTATTTTTACCGGAGAAGGAAGAGGAGGCTCGGAATTTAAGAGAATCATTTCGGGTAAAAGTAAGGTTTTCGGATATAATAGAGAAAGGCAGAACAGGAAAGATGAAGATTCTTGTGTTAAACGGACCTAATATTAATTTTCTGGGAATTCGTGAGAAAGGGATTTATGGAACGGAGGATTATGCGTATCTGGTGTCCTTGCTTACAGATAAGGCACAGAAGGAAGGACATGAACTGGAAGTCTTTCAGAGCAATTATGAAGGCGGTCTGATTGATAAGATTCAGGAAGCATACCACAATGGGACAGAAGGGATTATTATTAATCCGGGAGCGTTTACCCATTACAGCTATGCGGTCAGAGATGCTCTTGGCTCTGTGAATATACCAAAGGTAGAAGTCCATATATCCAATGTCCATAAAAGGGAGGAATTCCGTCATGTATCGGTAACCGCACCTGTCTGCACCGGACAAGTTGTTGGGCTTGGGTTAAAGGGTTATGCGCTTGCTATGGACTTTTTAACCGGAAGATAAGCAGTTCCAGGCAGGAAATGGAGATATTTGCAAAAAAACGGTTGAAAATGCGTTTATTATAGTATAGAATATAAAAGGTTAAGAAGAGAAATTCAAGGAGGAATATCATTTATGATATCAGCGGGTGATTTTAGAAACGGTATCACATTGGAGATCGAGGGTACTGTCTATCAGATTATGGAGTTCCAGCATGTAAAACCTGGAAAGGGTGCTGCGTTCGTCAGAACGAAGATTAAAGATGTGGTAAACGGCGGCGTTGTAGAACGCACATTCCGCCCGACAGAAAAGTTTCCACAGGCAAGAATCGACAGAACAGACATGCAGTATCTGTATGCCGATGGAGATCTTCATAACTTTATGGATACAAATACTTACGAGCAGGTGGCATTAGGTCCTGACGTGATCGGCGATGCCTTGAAGTTTGTGAAAGAGAATGAAAACGTGAAAGTATGTTCATTTAGTGGAAAGGTTTATTCTGTAGAGCCTCCGTTATTTGTAGAACTGGTTATTACAGATACGGAACCAGGGTTTAAAGGAGATACTGCACAGGGAGCCACGAAGCCAGCGACTGTTGAAACCGGAGCTGTTGTATATGTACCTCTGTTTGTTGAACAGGGTGATAAGATTAAGATTGATACGCGTACTGGTGAATATATGTCCAGAGTTTAATCCTGATGAAAAAGGACCGGCAAACCCGGTCTTTTTTGCTGTTATAAAGAATGATTTGATTTTTGGATTTATTTGTAATATAATTAATATTTAGCTTAGTAATATCTGGATATATAGGAAGAGGAGGCCAGAACGGATGGAAAAAATTCTTGATTTAATTACGGCAGAGATGAAAGCAGCATTTGCGCATTGCGGATATGAGGAAGCCTATGCGAAGGTTACCTTATCCAACCGCCCTGATCTTTGCGAGTACCAGTGCAACGGAGCCATGGCAGCGGCGAAAGCATACAAAAAGAAACCCTTCGATATTGCATCAGAGGTTGTGGCAAAGATTTCCGGAAGCAGAGTGTTTGCAGCGGTAGATGCCGTAATGCCAGGATTTATCAATTTAAAGCTTGATTCCGATTATCTGGCAGAATATATGAATGATATGGCAGGGGAGGACCAGTGCGGCGTGAAGAAGTCGGAAGCGCCCATGACAATTGTAGTGGATTACGGCGGGGCCAATGTGGCAAAACCTCTCCATGTAGGTCATCTTCGTTCCGCTGTCATTGGAGAAAGCATAAAACGGATGGGCCGGTTTCTTGGTCATACGGTTATTGGAGATGTTCATCTTGGAGACTGGGGACTTCAGATGGGATTAATTATTGAAGAGTTAAAAGACAGAAAACCGGATCTGCCTTATTTTGATGAAGAATTTAAAGGGGAATATCCCAAGGAGCCGCCTTTTACCATTACAGAATTGGAGGAGATCTACCCAGCCGCCAGTACGAAATCCAAGACGGACGAGGCATTCAGCAAACGGGCTCATGATGCGACGCTTAAATTGCAGAACGGATACAGTCCTTACCGGGCAATCTGGCAGCATATTTTGGCAGTGTCTGTAACGGATTTGAAAAAGAATTACGGCAGCCTTAATGTTACCTTTGATTTATGGAAAGGGGAAAGTGATGCAGAATCTTATATTCCAGGTCTGATTAAAGAACTGGAAGAAAAAGGACTTGCTTATGAGAGTCAGGGCGCTTTGGTTGTGGATATTGAAGAAGAAGGAGATTCCAAAGAACTTCCTCCCTGCATTATCAGAAAGTCAGACGGTGCCGCTCTTTATTCCACTTCAGATCTGGGAACCATTATAGAGCGGGAGCAGGATATCAATCCGGACTGGTATATTTATATTACGGACAAGCGCCAGGAACTTCATTTCGTCCAGGTGTTCCGTGTGGCAAAAAAAGCAGGCTTTGCAGCACCTGAGAAGAAGATGTCCCACCTTGGTTTTGGTACTATGAACGGAAAAGATGGAAAACCATTTAAGACAAGAGACGGTGGTGTCATGCGTCTGGAAAGTCTGATCGGAGATATCTGTCAGGCGGCTTATGAAAAGATTCTGGAGAATCGTACGGTTTCAGAAGAAGAAGCAAGGGCAACTTCAAGGATCGTGGGAATTGCCGCTTTAAAATACGGTGATTTATCCAATCAGGCATCAAAGGATTATGTTTTCGACATGGATCGGTTTGTGTCCTTTGAGGGGAATACCGGGCCTTATATTCTTTATACCATTGTGCGGATTAAGTCCATTCTGGCTAAGTACGAAACTGTGGAAGAAAAATATCAGGGAGAAGCAAGAATTCTTTCTGCACGATCAGGTGCTGAAAAGGATTTAATGCTGCAGCTTTCCCGTTACAATGAGGTTATGGAAACCAGTTTTGCAGAGTTGGCACCTCATAAGGTATGCCAGTATGTGTACGAGCTTGCCAATGTGTTTAACCGGTTTTACCATGATACAAAGATTATTTCAGAAGAAGATAAAAAACGGCAGGCTTCCTGGGTGCGTTTGATCAGTCTGACCAGAGATGTATTAAATGAGTGCATCAATGTGTTGGGAATTGAAGCACCGGAACGAATGTAAACGTCGAACGGATGTGAGGATCTATGAAAGTATCGCATATGACGGTCAATACCTTTTGGAAAGGTGAATCAGGCGTCAGAGCATCAGTAGAGGATCAGGGAAGGGAATATATAACCAGTCTGCATATCAAGGGTAGTCAAGTCATTGACTACTCTTGTTCCTGTGCCAGAGGGAATTCTTACCGGGGGATGTGTGCCCATGGTCAGGCACTGTTTCAGGCTTATAAAGAACAGGAAACAGATCAGCCGGGAAGGCTTGTTGCCACCTCCCAGCAGGCAAGAGCCATGATCCGGGAATATACCAACCGGGAAGTTGCCAATATTATGAGCGAGGGGGAACAGGAGCAGATCCGCCTTTTTGTATCAATGCTTGCCAGCAGAAAAGAGACAAAGCTTGAATTTAAACTGGGAAAAGACCGGCTTTATATGATAAAGGATTTGTCTGTTTTTGCGAAAGCAGTGGAGAATGGGACTTATGTTGAGTATGGGAAGAATCTGTCTTTTCATCATACCATTCCTGTTTTTTTAAAGGAAAGCCGTCCTCTTTTGGAATTTGTGTTAGAGGTTGTAAATACTTATCTGGAACATCATGAGCAATTTCAAAAAGGGTCTTTTACTGCAAGCCCTGTCATGCGTTTTTTGAATTTAAGCCGTACCAATATTGACCGCTTTTTTCATATTATGAAAGGGAACAATCTGGAGATCGAAGATTACAGAGGGCAAAAGCGTCAGGTTGAAATAACAGACCAGCCTCCTGCCATTACAGTCACGGTCAAACGAAAAGGCAGAGAAGGTGTGTCCGTATCCATTGACCGGGAGATTATGGTATTTGAAGGCGAACGCTATTTATATCTTTGTGATTCCAGGTATCTGTACTGCTGTGACCAGTCCTGCAGCCAGTCACTGCTGGTTTTTTTCAGACAGATGATGGAAGGATATGGGACCAGATATGAAATTGAAATAAACAATAAAGACATGCCTCTTTTTTACGAGCGTGTGTTAAAAAAGATAGCTTCCTATTGCACGATTGATTCTGGAGACTTAAATCTGGAAAACTATAAGCCGGAGGAATTAAAGGCTCGTTTCGAGTTTGACTCTGACGGACCTGACAGCCTGGTCTTAAAACCAACTCTTTCTTACGGAGATTACTCGTTCCAGCCTGTGGAGGATGAGAGACTGCCCCGGACGGTATGCCGGGATGTGCCAGGTGAATTCCGGATCAGCCAGCTTATTACCAGATATTTTAAATACCGGGAATACGAATCTTCTTATCCGGCAATCCGCAACGATGAAGAGGCTGTTTATCGCCTTTTGACAGAAGGATTACAGGATTTTATGGCATCTGGAGAGGTGTATTTTTCTGACTCTTTTAAGAAACTGAAAGTTCTGCCCCCTCCCAAAATATCGGTGGGCATCCGTAGTGCGGGAAACTGGCTGGAGCTTGATGTGGATACAGGAGGGTTATCCGGAAGGGAGCTAAAACAGCTTCTGACCGAATATAACCGGAAGAAAAAATTCTATAGATTAAAGAACGGAGAGTTTTTAAGGCTTGATGATAATGGAATTCTTTCTGTTGCAAAGCTGATCGAAGATATGTCTGTAAGCATATCGGAGCTGGAGAACAAGTCGTTTCGTCTGCCGAAATACAGAGCTCTTTATCTGGACAGCATGTTAAAAGAAGGCAGTGGCATAACTCTTTACCGGGATCAGCTTTTTAAAGCCGTAGTCCGGGGAATGAAGTCGGTGGAAGACAGTGACTTTGAGATTCCAGAACCTTTACAACCCGTTTTAAGAGAGTACCAAAAGACCGGATACCGGTGGCTTAAGACTTTGGATCACTATGGTTTTGGAGGAATTCTGGCAGATGATATGGGGCTTGGGAAAACCATACAGGTTATTTCCCTGCTTCTTGATGAAAAAGAAAAGAAACAATCGTCCCGGTCCTTGATTGTCTGTCCTGCTTCTCTGGTTTACAACTGGGAGAATGAGATACGGATATTTGCTCCTCAACTGGACGTGCTCACGGTGACTGGAACAGCCGCAGAACGGGAAGAGATATTGAAGACAGATGCAGGGCATGATGTGTTAATTACCTCTTATGACTTATTAAAAAGAGATATTGACTTTTATAAAGACAGATCGTTCCGATATCAGATCATTGATGAGGCACAGTATATTAAAAATGCTTCTACCCAGAGCGCGAAGGCGGTCAAGTCTATTGATGCCGGAAGCCGCTTTGCTCTGACCGGCACTCCCATCGAAAACCGCTTATCCGAGTTGTGGAGCATTTTTGATTATCTGATGCCTGGTTTTTTGTTCAGTTACCAGAAATTTAAAAAAGATTATGAGCAGCCCATTGTAAAAGATCAGGAGCTTCCTGCGCTGCAGAATCTTCACAAGCTGATCGGACCCTTTATTCTGCGCAGATTAAAAAAAGATGTTCTCAAAGAGCTTCCGGATAAGCTTGAAACGGTAGTTTATTCTGCTTTTGATAAAAAACAGAAGGATCTATACACAGCTAACGCGTTTCATTTAAAGAAAGAACTGGAACGCATGGAGGGCAAAACAGGGAAGGACAGCATTCAGATCCTTTCTGAACTCACCAGACTGCGACAGATCTGCTGTGATCCCCATTTATGCTATGAGAATTACAATGGAGAGTCGGCAAAGCTTGAGACCTGCATTGATCTTGTAAAAAATGGGGTGGAGGGAGGACATAAGATTCTTTTGTTTTCCCAGTTTACCTCTATGCTGAAAATTATAGGGGAGCGTCTCCAAAAAGAAGAAATTCCATTTTATATTCTTACAGGAGCTACGCCAAAGGAAGAACGTCTTCGTATGGTAAATTCTTTTAAGGATGATAAAATTCCTTTGTTTCTTATTTCCCTGAAAGCGGGAGGAACCGGATTAAATCTCACGGCAGCGGATATTGTAATACACTTTGATCCATGGTGGAACGTGGCAGCCCAGAATCAGGCAACAGACCGTGCGCACCGCATTGGTCAGGAGAAGCAGGTATCTGTGTTTAAATTAATTACCAAAGGAACAATTGAGGAGAATATTTTAAAGCTTCAGGAGTCAAAGAAAGATCTTGCGGAACAGATTATTACCGAAGGAACCATTTCACTTAGCAATTTAAGCCGGGATGATCTGCTTGATTTATTAAATGATTGAAAGGATGGGGAAAGAATGAATGTATTGCTGATTAATGGAAGTCCACACAAAGAAGGATGTACAAACCGGGCACTCAGAGAGGTAGAGAAAGAGCTTAGGGCAGAGGGTGTGAACACGGAAGTGGTCCACATTGGAAACAAAGCGATTCATGGCTGCATTGCATGCGGAAAATGCGCCAAAACCGGCAGGTGTATTTTTAATGATGATCTGGTGAATGAAATTTTGGATAAGGTGGAACGTATGGATGGCATGATTGTGGGTTCACCGGTTTACTATGCTTCGGCGAATGGTTCTTTATTCTCTCTTCTTGACCGGCTTTTTTATGCGGGAAGAAACTTTGCTTATAAGCCGGCTGCTGCTATTGCTTCTGCCCGCCGCGCAGGAACAACAGCAACCCTTGATGCACTGAATAAGTACTTCACCATTTCCCAGATGCCTGTGGTTTCCTCCTGTTACTGGAACATGGTTCATGGAGCAACCGCTTCTGATGTGGAACAAGATCTGGAAGGGCTGCAGGTAATGAGAGTTCTGGGAAAAAATATGGCATGGATGCTCAAGTGTCTGGAGGCAGGAAAAGCAGCAGGAATCAGCCTTCCAAAACAGGAAGAGAGGATGTGGACGAATTTTGTCCGTTAAAAGAAGCAAAAAGCCTCTTTACTTTTTTTTCTTGTAGTGTATAATAAAAAAGCACTACATGTTGTGTTAATAATATTGTGAATACAAAATATAGAAGAGGTTAAGGTGACAGGAATGATTAAAGTTCAAAAACGTGATGGCAGAATTGCAGAATATGATAGAGAAAAGATCATTAAAGCAATACAAAAGGCGAATGCAGAAGTTGAACTTTCTGAACAGGCTGGAGAAACCATGATTCATGCCATTCTCGATTTTGTTGAAGACCATGCCGGAGATATAACAAACGTGGAAACCATTCAGGATATGATTGAGAGTGAACTTGTAAGACGAAACAAGTATACCCTTTCCAAAAAGTATATCATATACCGTTACCAGAGAGCGCTGCTTAGAAAAGCCAATACAACGGATGAATCCATTTTAAAGCTGATCAAGAATGAGAACAAAGAGCTTGCAGAAGAAAACTCCAATAAAAACACGATTTTAGCTTCTACCCAGAGAGATTACATAGCGGGAGAAGTCTCCAGGGATTTAACAAAGAGAATGCTGCTTCCGGAGCGGATTTCTCTTGCCCATGAGCAGGGCGCCATTCATTTTCACGATGCTGATTATTTTGTACAGCCTATTTTTAACTGCTGTCTGATTAATATTGGAGATATGTTAGACAATGGCACCGTGATGAACGAGAAGATGATTGAAAGCCCTAAGAGCTTTCAGGTTGCCTGTACTGTTATGACCCAGATTATTGCGGCGGTTGCCAGCAACCAGTATGGCGGACAGTCTGTGGATATCCGTCATCTGGGAAAATATTTAAGAAAAAGCAACGACAAGTTCCGCAAGCAGATCGAAGAAGAGTTCGGCAATACGGTTTCGCCGGAGATTGTGGAGAAGATGGCATATATCCGTCTTCATGATGAATTAAAGTCAGGTGTGCAGACCATTCAGTACCAGATCAACACCCTAATGACCACCAATGGTCAGGCTCCATTTGTCACTCTGTTTTTATTCCTTGACGAAAAGGACGAGTACATCAGGGAAAATGCTTTAATCGTAGAAGAAATTCTCCGCCAGAGGCTTGAAGGGATTAAGAATGAAGCAGGAGTATATGTAACGCCTGCATTTCCAAAGCTGATTTATGTACTTGATGAAAATAACTGCTTAAAAGGCGGTAAATACGACTACATTACAAAACTTGCTGTTAAATGTTCTTCTAAACGCATGTATCCCGATTATATCTCAGCGAAAAAGATGAGAGAGAACTACGAAGGCAATGTGTTTAGCTGTATGGGCTGCAGAAGCTTTTTGTCTCCCTGGAAAGATGAGAATGGAAATTATAAATTTGAAGGAAGATTTAATCAGGGGGTAGTCAGTATCAATCTCCCTCAGATCGGAATTCTTGCAAATGGTGATGAGGATACGTTCTGGAAACTTCTTGATGAACGTCTGGAACTTTCCTACGAAGCCCTTATGTGCAGACACAAATCTCTGGAAGGAACACTTTCTGATGTAAGTCCGATTCATTGGCAGTATGGTGCCATTGCAAGGCTGAAAAAGGGAGAGAAGATTGACCGTCTCTTAAAGGATGGATATTCTACTATTTCCCTTGGTTATATCGGTCTTTATGAAACCACCAAGGTGATGAAGGGAAAGAGCCACACAACCAAAGAAGGAGAAGAATTTGCACTTCGTGTTATGAATCATATGAATGAGGCTGTGGAGAAGTGGAAGGCACAGACTGGTCTTGGGTTTGGTTTATACGGAACACCGGCAGAGTCTCTTTGCTACCGGTTTGCCAAGATTGACCGGGAGCGGTTCGGCGTAATTGAAGATGTTACTGATAAAGGATACTATACCAACTCCTATCATGTAGATGTGCGGGAGCATATTGATGCTTTTACCAAGTTTACGTTTGAAAGCCAGTTCCAGATTATTTCTTCCGGAGGTGCGATTTCCTATGTGGAAGTTCCGAATATGAGCAACAATCTGGAAGCAATGGAAGAAGTCGTTAAATTTATTTATGACAACATCCAGTATGCGGAATTCAACACAAAATCTGACTATTGCCAGGCATGTGGATTTGATGGTGAGATTATTATTAACGATGATATGGAATGGGAATGTCCCCAGTGCCACAACAAAGACAAAGACCGGATGAATGTAACCAGAAGAACCTGCGGTTATCTTGGAGAGAATTTCTGGAATACAGGCAAAACAAAGGAAATTAAATCCAGGGTTCTGCACCTGTAGGAGGATGATATGAATTATGCAACGATAAAGCCTACAGACGTGGCAAATGGACCAGGGGTCCGGGTTTCTTTGTTCGTCAGCGGGTGCACCCATATGTGCGAAGGCTGCTTTAATTCAGAGGCATGGGATTTCCAGTATGGGCAGGAATTTACCAATGAAACCATAGAGCTGATTGTGAAGAATCTAGATCACAGCTATATCTCAGGTCTCAGTCTTCTTGGGGGAGAACCCATGCATCCGGATAATCAAAAAGCCCTTGTTCCTCTTGTGGAAAAAGTAAAGGAATGCTTTCCTGAAAAGACAATCTGGTGTTATACCGGATATAATTTTGAAAGAGACATTGTTGGAGATATGGCACAACGTTTTCCCGAGACCAAAAGGCTGCTTTCCTGTTTTGATGTTATGGTTGACGGAAAGTTTCAGTTGGAACATAAAGATTTAAAACTCCGCTTTAAAGGATCATCCAATCAGCGGATTATAAAAGTACAGGAATCCCTGACGGCAGGAAATGTGATATTATGGGAATAAAAACAGGACGTTTTACTTTGGCTTTTTCAGCCGGTAAAACGTCCTGTTTTGCTGTATAGAGAATCTTTAATCTTTAAAAGGTCTGCTTATCTGGTATTTCTTACAGATTCTGAGAACTTCAAGGATTCCGATAATAAGAGCCATTAATCCCGTGGCAATATTACTAAATCCCATAACAATTCCCAAACTGGCACTTCCAAGGTCCGTAAAACTTTGTAAAAACCATAGAACAGGAACCCGGAAGATAAATATACGGCAGAAGTTAATTGCCAGGGTAATCCTGGTTTTTCCAAAACCATAGAGCAGTGCCAATACAGACGCATTGATGCCAAGGGGAATGGCACCATAAGCTTCATAGCGGTAGATAGAGGAAATCATGTCTCTGAATTCTGCGTCTTCTCCGGCAAAAAGGGTACTGATCTGGTTTAAAAACACCAGGGAAAAGGACATGAGTACTGTCCCTATTATGATATTAATAATCAGAATACACAAAAAGGCTTTCAATGCCCTTTTTGGTTTTCCTGCGCCCATGTTCTGGCTGATGATGGCAGAGCCGCCTTCCTGAAACCCGTTCTGCGGCATGGTTGTGATGCCGCCTATATTGTTGGAGATTCCAAGTGCTCCCACGGTCAGAGCGCTGTAAATCGTGCTCATGGAGTTAATGATAACTTTTCCAAAGGAAAAAGCTATTTTTTCAATAATGATAGGAATGGAAAGGGTTATCATCGGTTTCGTTGTTTCTGCTTTTAAGCTGATA
Organism: Clostridium sp. HBUAS56010; assembly: GCF_007115105.1. GTDB lineage: Bacteria > Bacillota > Clostridia > Lachnospirales > Lachnospiraceae > Lacrimispora. Next base: position 634,226 of record NZ_SULJ01000001.1, on the reverse strand, counting down.
CTGTGAAAGGAAAACCCAAATGCGTTGTCTTTTTGATTCAGATTAATGACTGCTGCAAAAAGCAGGAAACACTGGGATATGATGGTTGCTGTAGAGATCATATTGATTCCTGCCTCCAGTACATATACAAACAGGGCAGTCATTCCCAGCTTTATGGCAATCACCCCTAAGTTTAAGTGAAGAATCCGTTTTGAGTTTCCTCTTGCCCTTTCAATGGCAATATAGACGTTATTAAAAAAGTTAATAACCATTCCAATCAGCTCCAGCCGGAAATACTGGGTTCCTTCTGCAATAAAGATGTCTGGTGTTTTGGCAAGTTTAAGAAACTGGGGAGCAGCAGGAATTAAAATAAGCAGTATAACAGCGCCCAGAATCCCGCACATGGCAAAGAGACTGCTTACCCTTTTTTTAACCAGTTCAAAATCACCGGCTCCATAGGCTTCGCTGATCTTTAAGCTGGAACCAATGGCAAGTCCTCCCCCAAGAGCAGAAAGAGTCAGATTGATCTGAGATAAATAAGCCACTGCCGAAACAGAGTTGGCGCTGATATGGGCTGCCATCATGGAGTCAAAAATCTTAAAAAACTGGTTCAGACTCTGGTATAGTGCCAGAGGAGCGCCGACGTAGAGGACAACTCTCCACATGCTGGCATGCAGTGCAAAAACGCGGAATTTCTCATCCTTGGCGGATAAGCTTGCTTTGGGTGACATGTTATATCTCCTTTTTGTAGATCATTCTAGTATAGTAAGCATAATTCAAATGAAGAAAAAAAGATACGAATATTTGGCTGAATTTTGAGAGAACTACAGATATTTTGCGATATAGGCAAATCCAAGTTCCCATTCAGAATGAAATGTGGTATATTATTGTTTTGAAAGGCTGGTGATACAAATGTTTAAAGATTGGGCAAGGGGGCAGATGTCAGAGGCAATGCCGACTGCCATACTTCTCACGCTTTCAGGGGGTCTTCAGGATGCGTATACTTATTATTTCAGAGGAGAGGTATTTGCCAATGCCCAGACCGGCAATGTGATTATTTTTGGTTACCATATCATGAAGCGGGATTTCCACATGGCACTGCGGTATCTGCTTCCAATTCTGGCATTTGCTGCTGGAATTTATATATCGGAGACCATACGGGGGATTTTTAAAGAATACAGACTGCTTCACTGGAGGCAGGTGGTTGTTTTAATTGAGATTCTGCTGCTGTTTTTTGTTGGGCTGCTTCCCCAGTCCCTTAATACTGCGGCCAATGCCCTGGTGTCTTTTGTCTGTGCCATGCAGGTTGAAGCATTTCGGAAAGTGCAGGGAAATACATTCGCAAGCACTATGTGCATAGGTAATTTGAGAAGTGCGACGGAGATGCTGTACCGTTACCGCCATACAAAGGATAGAGAGAGCCTTGTAAAAAGCCTGCGCTATTATGGTGTTATTTTGTTTTTTGCAGTAGGTGCGGCGGCTGGAAGTTATCTGACTCCGTATTTTGCAGAAAAAACAATCTGGTTTTCCTGCGGGCTTCTGGCAGCCGTATTTTTGATGATGTTCATTGAGGAAAAAAAACAGTAGTTTTAGAGCAGAACTAATTTTTGTATGGTAAAATAATTTATAAAAAGAGGACAGGAGCGGAATATGGCAGAGATTCTGAGTAAAATTGAGAAAACCAAATACCGGCTGGCTGACTCCATAAAGGACTGCATGAAAAACAGACCTGTAGATAAAATTACAGTTCAGAATATTGTAGATGGCTGTGGGATGACCAGACAGACCTTTTATCGCAATTTTAAGGACAAGTATGATTTGATAAACTGGTACTTTGATAAGCTGGTGCTGGAATCGTTCCGGCAGATCGGTGTGGAGAAGACGGTGTGCCAGAGCCTGTGTGAGAAGTTTGAATTTATAAAAAAAGAGAAGGTGTTTTTTACAGAAGCATTCCGTTCTGATGATTATAATTCTTTAAAAGAACACGATTTTGAACTGATTATGGGGTTTTATACGGAACTGCTTACCAGAAAAAGGCAAGAACCCCTTTCGGAGAATATGGAGTTCCTTTTGGAGATGTATTGCAGAGGGTCTGTTTTTATGACGGTGAAATGGGTGTTATCCGGTATGAAACAAAGTCCCGCAGAGATGGCGCAAAGTCTGACAAATGCAATGCCTCCCGGACTGGCTTTGGTATTTTCAGAGGCAGGTCTGGTTTGATATATAGCAGATATGTACAGAAAGAAAGTTACAAATCCTGTTTTGTGTAATATTTGTTACAAAGATATGGGATTGTAACTTTCTTTTTTAAAGTGAATTTGTTAAAATAATAACAGAAGCAGCAAATTATTATTTGGGAGAAAAGGAGAGGTTATTATGGCAAGCAGAATTGTATTAAATGAAACTTCCTATCACGGAGCAGGTGCAATCCATGAAATTCCGGGTGAAGTAAAGACAAGAGGGTTTAAAAAGGCTTTTGTTTCTTCTGATCCTGACTTAATTAAGTTTCATGTTACCTCTAAAGTTACGGAAATTTTAGAGGAAAACGGAATGGATTATGAAATATATTCGGATATTAAGCCAAATCCTACCATAGAGAACGTTCAAAATGGGGTAGAGGCGTTTAAAAAATCAGGTGCTGATTATATCATTGCCATAGGCGGCGGTTCTTCCATGGATACATCAAAAGCAATCGGTATTATTATTGCCAATCCGGAATTTGCTGATGTGAGAAGTCTGGAGGGAGCAGCCCAGACTAAAAATCCCAGCATCCCGATTATTGCAGTTCCGACAACTGCAGGAACTGCAGCGGAAGTTACCATTAATTATGTTATTACGGATGTGGAGAAAAAACGGAAGTTTGTCTGCGTAGACCCACATGACATTCCTGTAGTTGCTGTTGTGGATCCTGATATGATGTCCAGTATGCCAAAAGGGCTGACTGCAGCCACTGGTATGGATGCATTAACTCATGCCATTGAAGGATACATTACAAAAGGAGCGAATCCGATCACAGATATGTTTAATATAAAAGCGGTGGAGCTGATTGGAAAAAGTCTGCGTGGAGCTGTGGATAACACTCCGGAAGGCAGAGAGGGCATGGCTCTGGGGCAGTACATTACCGGTATGGGATTTTCCAACTGCGGTCTTGGAATTGTTCACTCCATGGCACACGCTCTTGGCGCTGTCTATGATACCCCTCATGGAGTAGGAAATGCGATTCTGCTTCCGACAATTATGGAGTTTAATGCCAGTGAGACCGGAGAAAAGTACCGGGATATTGCACGCGCTCTTGGTGTAGAGGGTACAGAGCACATGACCTGTGAGGAATATCGCAAAGCTGCTGTGGATGCAGTAAAAAAACTTTCTTCTGATGTAGGAATTCCTGCTGATTTAAAAGAGATTGTAAAAGAAGAAGATCTTAAGTTCCTTGCGGAGTCTGCCGTTGCAGATGCCTGTGCACCTGGCAATCCAAGAGATGCCAGTCTGGATGAGATTATAAAGCTTTATCAGTCACTTATGTAAGAGAAACCAAGCACAACGATATCTTACCGGACGCCTGAGATTTTATTCACAGCGGGCGTCCTTTTTGCGTCTGTTTCGTTCTTTTTCCTTAGACAGAGGGAGAAATGAAACGGTCTTTTGGTGAAATATAACTGCAGGTTATGGAATGAATTCCAATTCGGCAGAGGATAAAAGCTGAAAAATCTTGACAGTACGCATTTTTTAGAACATAATGATAAACAATTATAAAACTGACAGATATGCCGGTGTGGGAAAGGAAAAGTACAAATATGCAGAAGATCAGAGTTGAAAAAACAACTTGCCCGAAGGAAAAGCCAGGCGAAGACAATCCATTGACATTTGGAACCATATTTACGGATCACATGTTTGAAATGGACTATGAAGAAGGAAAAGGCTGGTATGATCCAAGAGTGGTACCATACCATAAGTTGGAACTGGATCCTTCCTCCATGGTGTTTCATTATGGACAGGAAATGTTTGAAGGGTTAAAGGCTTATAAAACTGCTGATGGAAGAATCTTATTATTCCGTCCAGACAAGAACATTGAGCGTGCCAACAGAAGCAACCACAGGCTCTGTATTCCTGAGATTCCGGAGGAGGTGTTTCTGGAGGCATTGAAAGCAGTGGTGAGCGCAGATCAGGACTGGATTCCAACAAAGCCTGGAACCTCTCTTTATATCCGCCCGTTTGTCATTGCAACTGACCCATTTCTTGGTGTAAGACCGTCACATACTTATAAATTCATGATTATTTTGTCGCCAGTTGGTGCTTATTATGCCAGCGGTCTTGATCCTGTTAAGATCTGGATTGAAGATGAATATGTAAGGGCAGTAAAAGGAGGAATCGGAGAAGCGAAGACAGGTGGAAATTATGTTGCCTCTCTTGCCTCTCAGGTAAAAGCTCATGAAGAGGGATATTCCCAGGTGCTTTGGCTGGATGGGGTTCACAGAAAGTATATTGAAGAAGTAGGAGCAATGAATATTTTCTTCAAAATTAACGGGGTAGTTATAACTCCTGAGTTAAACGGAAGTATACTTCCTGGTGTAACAAGAAATTCTGTTATTGCCCTTTGCAGTAAATGGGGCATTCCTGTGGAAGAACGGCAGGTATCTGTAGATGAAGTGGTAGCAGCAGCAAAGAACGGAACAATGGAAGAGTGTTTCGGGACTGGTACAGCAGCCGTAATTTCCCCTGTGGGAGAACTTCGGTTTGAAGAGGACCATATGGCAATTGGCGGTGGAAAAATCGGGGAATTGACCCAGAAGTTTTATGACACCATTACCGGAATTCAGCTTGGAGAGATAAGCGGACCAGAAGGCTGGAGCGTAGAAGTAAAATAAAGGATGCAGGGTAGGGTATGGCGGAAGTTATTACAAAAGCGGTTGCATTTGTTGCGATCATTATCATAGGTTATTCACTCAAGCGTGTGGGCTTTTTTGAGGCAAAGGATTTTTATCTGATTTCCAGAATTGTGATTAAAATTACGCTTCCGGCAGCCATTATTTCCAATTTCAGCAAGATCACCATGGAAAACTCTCTTTTGTTTGTGTGCGTGATTGGAATCCTATGTAATTTATTAACCATTGCAGCAGGATATCTGATGAATTTAAGGAGATCAAAAGAAGATAAGGCATTTGCCATGCTCAACATGTCTGGATATAATGTGGGGAATTTCACCATGCCCTTTGTGCAAAGCTTTTTAAGTCCGGTAGGATTTGCGGTTACCAGTCTTTTTGATGCTGGAAACTCAGTAATGTGTACAGGAATGACTTATTCTATGGCAGGAATGGTCTTGGGAGAAGATGGGAAGCCCTCCATAAAAAAGATGGCAAAAAAGCTGTTTTCTTCCGCTCCGTTTGATACTTATGTCATTATGACAGGTTTAAGCATATTAAATATTAAGCTTCCTGATGTAATTATCAGCCTTTCCGATACGGCTGGAAGTGCCAATGCTTTTTTGGCTCTTTTCATGTTAGGCATTGGTTTTGAGGTAAGAATGGAAAAAGAAAAGATGGCTCAGATCATCAAGCTTTTGTCAGCCAGATATTTTATTGCAATTTTGGTGTCCATGTCGTTTTTTCTCCTGGCACCCTTTGATCTGGAAATCAGAAGGGCTCTGGCGATTGTAAGTCTAGGACCGGTATCCTCTGTTGCACCTGCGTTTACCGGGGCATTAAAAGGAGATGTGGGAACAGCCAGTGCTGTCAATTCCCTGTCCATAATTATCAGTATTGTAACGATTACAACGGCGTTGATCTTGCTTTTATAAGAAAAATATTTTACGAAGCTTGACAAACTGTTTTACCATGCTATAATTTAGACATAGAAAAGAATAAGAAAATACGTTGACAAGAACAGTATCATTACAGGAACGTCCAGAGAGAAGCACATTTGGTGAAAGTGCTTTACCGGAATGTTATGAGAAGACCATCTTGGAGTGTCCCTTAATCGGGAACGGTGATTCCGTTATCATCAAATGAAGTGGTTTGAACATTTTTTGTTCACTCAAGCTAGGGTGGAACCGCGATTTATTATGATTAATCGTCCCTTTCTGTATGGAAGCATATGGAAAGGGACTTTTTTTATTTAGATATGGAATATATCACAACAATGTAAAGGAGATTGATGGCAAATGAAGATTACATTAAAAGACGGCTCAGTCAAAGAGTATGAACATGCTTTATCAGTGATCGAAATCGCTTCTGATATAAGCGAAGGCCTGGCAAGAAATGCCTGCGCAGGTGAAATAGATGGAAGGGTAGTAGATTTGAGAACAGTCGTTGATACCGACTGTAATTTAAGTATATTAACCGTGAGTGATCCGGCAGGGCTTTCTGCATACCGTCATACCGCCAGTCACATTCTGGCTCAGGCAGTGAAAAGACTTTACCCGGAAGCAAAGCTTGCCATTGGACCCTCCATTGAAAATGGTTTTTATTATGACTTTGATATTCCTTCTTTTTCAAGAGAAGACCTTGATAAAATCGAAGCAGAGATGAAAAAGATCATAAAAGAAGGAGCGAAGATTGAACGCTTCACTCTTCCAAGAGAAGAAGCTGTTAAATTCATGGAAGAAAAGGGTGAGCCATATAAAGTGGAGCTGATCCAGGATCTTCCTGAGGGAGAAGAGATCTCTTTTTACCGCCAGGGTGATTTTACTGATTTATGTGCAGGACCTCATCTGATGAGTACAAAGTCTATTAAGGCATTTAAACTAACATCCTCTTCTGGTGCTTACTGGAGAGGCAGCGAGAAAAATGCCATGCTGACACGTGTATACGGAACTGCTTTTGCGAAGAAAGATGAATTAAATGAATACCTGGAATATCTGGCAAACATCAAAAACCGTGACCATAACAAACTGGGACGGGATCTTGAACTTTTTGCAACCGTTGATGTAATCGGCCAGGGTCTTCCACTTCTCATGCCTAAGGGAGCAAAGATTATTCAGACTCTGCAGAGATGGATTGAGGATGAAGAGGAAAAGAGAGGCTACATGAGAACAAAGACTCCTCTCATGGCAAAAAAAGATTTATACGTTATTTCTGATCACTGGGATCATTATAAGGAAGGAATGTTCGTCCTTGGGGATGAGGAAAAGGATGACGAGGTATTTGCCCTTCGTCCCATGACTTGTCCATTCCAGTATTATGTATATAAACAAAGCCAGAAGTCCTATCGGGATCTGCCATGCAGATATGGCGAGACCTCTACCTTGTTCCGTAACGAGGACTCTGGAGAAATGCACGGTCTTACCCGTGTCCGCCAGTTTACTATTTCCGAAGGTCATCTTGTTGTTCGCCCAGATCAGATCGAAGAGGAATTCAAAGGCTGTGTGGATCTGGCAAAATATTGTCTGACCACTCTGGGGCTGGAGGGCGATGTAACTTATCAGATGTCCAAATGGGATCCGGATAATGCCAGCCACTATATGGGCAATGCTAAGATGTGGGATGAAGTGCAGGATATGATGCGCAAGATTCTTGATCATATTGGAATTGAGTATACAGAAGCAGTTGGAGAAGCTGCATTCTACGGACCAAAGCTTGATATTCAGGCAAAGAATGTGTATGGTAAGGAAGATACCATGATTACCATTCAGCTTGATATGTTCCTTGCAGAACGTTTCGATATGAGCTTTGTGGATAAAGACGGAACAAAAAAACGTCCTTATATTATTCACAGAACTTCCATTGGCTGTTACGAAAGAACCCTTGCATGGCTGATTGAAAAATATGAGGCTGCATTCCCTACCTGGTTATGCCCCGAGCAGGTGCGTGTACTTCCAATCTCAGAGAAGTATCATGATTATGCCCAGAAGGTTGTTGCCGGTTTAAAGGATAATGGAATTCTTGCAACCGTTGATGAACGTGCAGAAAAGATCGGATATAAGATCCGGGAAGCACGTCTTGAGAAGATTCCATATATGCTGGTTGTTGGTCAGAAAGAGGAAGAGGAACAAGTTGTGTCTGTCCGCAGCCGCTTTCATGGTGATGAAGGTCAGCGTCCGCTTAATGAATTTATGGATGAAATTTGTCGTGAAATTCGAACAAAAGAAATCAAAAAAGTAGCTGTGGTAGAAGAAGGAAAATAAATTAAAATGTTTACTGGCAGGGAAGGAACAATTTCACTAGAATAGTTTCCTTTCCTGCTGTGCATACTACTTCCTGAAAGAATATCTCAATAAGAATGCCAGGAGGAAAGATGCAATGACAAAATTAGATTGTAATGTAACAAATTGCCTTCACAATTCTGATAATTTTTGCTGTAAATCTGCAATTATTGTAGAAGGTTCTCAGGCAAAAGATACCTATGATACATGCTGTGGAAGTTTTGATGAGAATAAAGATGGTTCTTTTCATAATTTATTTCAGACACCGGAGAGTCGGCTGGAAGTAGATTGCGAAGCGGTAAACTGTGTTTATAATGAAGGACGTCACTGTTCCGCAGAGCATATCGGAATCGCAGGAGACGGCGCCAGCCAGTCAGAGCATACGGAGTGCTCCACATTTAAGACCAGATAGAATCCAGAAAAGATACGCTACGAGGTGGGATTGGCGTATCTTTTCTGTTTCATAAAGACGAAATCTATAGAATCATAATAAAGGTGCCTGCGGTAATCAGGACAATACCTATAAGCTTATAAAGTGTTATCTGCTCATGCAGAATAAGAAAAGCAAGAAAGACCGTAAGTACAATACTGAATTTATCAATAGGAACAACTTTTGATACCTCTCCGATCTGTATTGCCTTATAGTAACAAAGCCAGGATGCTCCGGTTGCAAGACCTGATAGGATGAGAAAAAGCCAGCTTCTTTTGCTGATTTCAGAGATACCGCTTTGGCTGCCGGTTAAAAAAACAATTCCCCATGCCATAATTAAGACTACAAATGTCCGTATGGCAGTAGCCAGATTGGAGTTTACATGTTCAATTCCCATTTTTGCCAGAATAGAAGTGAATGCAGCAAAAACAGAAGAAAGAAGTGCTAAAACAAACCACATAGAAAGACCTCCCTTTTATTTAAATGATCCAATAGTATTGTAGCGCTGTCTGTGGTATAATACAAGAACAAAGGATTTTGTAACCTGTAAAAAACATGTTGACAGATGGAAGGATTTATAGTATTATAATCTAAGTTGTGGAAACAACAGACAGGAAAGTAGGTATCCGCCTCACCATGGCACGAGTAAGTGTCCCTGGTTAATAGCCTTTGATACATAGGTATACTGTGTAGAGACTTTGGTGGTGGATAGCGTTTGTCTATCTACTTTTTTTTATGCCTATGGCAAGCAATGTGGATTCCGGCCAACACACACTATATAATGGAGGTGCACGACAATTAGCGATTTAATGATTAATGAACAGATCAGAGATAAAGAAGTTCTGTTGATTGGTGAAAATGGAGAGAAACTGGGAATAATGCTTTTGAAAGATGCGCTGCAACTGGCGAAGGAAGCAGAACTCGATTTAGTTAAGATCGCTCCAACAGCAAAACCACCGGTTTGTAAAATTATTGACTACGGAAAATATAGATATGAACTGGCGAGAAAAGAAAAAGAAGCTAAAAAGAAACAGAAGGTAATCGAAATAAAAGAAGTTCGTTTATCTCCGAATATTGACACGAATGATTTGAATACAAAGATGAGCGCCGCAAGGAAGTTCCTCGAAAAGGGAGATAAAGTTAAGGTAACCTTACGTTTCAGAGGTCGTGAGATGGCACATATGTCAAAGTCCAGATATATTCTGGAAGATTTCGCTGAGAAATTAGCGGATATTGCAACAATTGATAAGCCATCTAAGGTAGAAGGAAGAAGCATGGTTATGTTTTTATCCGCAAAACGCTAAAAGAACATTATCAAGGAGGAAAATACAATGCCTAAATTAAAAACAAGCAAATCGGCTGCAAAACGTTTCAAAGTTACAGGAACGGGAAAGCTTGTAAGAAATAAAGCTTACAAATCTCACATCTTAACTAAGAAATCCACTAAGAGAAAAAGAAACCTTAGAAAAGATATTGTTACAGATGCAACGAATGCAAAAGTAATGAAGAAGATTTTACCATATTTATAGGATTTTAAGTTAAGAAGGAGGAAAGACCGATGGCAAGAATTAAAGGCGGTATGAACGCTAAAAAAAGACATAACAGAGTGTTAAAGATGGCTAAAGGCTATAGAGGCGCTCGTTCCAAACAGTATAGAGTAGCAAAACAGTCTGTAATGAGAGCATTAACAAGCTCATATGCAGGTAGAAAAGAAAGAAAGAGACAGTTCAGACAGTTATGGATTGCTCGTATTAATGCAGCAGCTCGCATCAACGGTGTATCTTACAGCGTATTTATGCACGGTTTAAAATTAGCTGGTGTTGATTTAAACAGAAAAGTTTTAGCTGATATGGCTGTAAATGATGCAGAAGGATTTGCAAAGTTAGCAGAATTAGTAAAGACAAAAATTGCTTAATTGTATATAGATACCCCGCAGATATTATGTCTGCGGGGTTTTTTTAGTATCTTTAAAGAAAGAAAAAGGTAATAAAGGAAAGAGTTGGGAGAGTATACTAAGTGGTTGTGAGTAACATATGTTTTATATGAGGTAAGTGATTGAATATGTAAAAAGGAGAATATATGAATTTGAAAATAATGAATAAAAAATATAGAGTCTCTATGATTTTATTGACTGCAGCACTTCTTCTTGTAGGATGTGGACAAGAGAAGAAGGGGAAAGCAGAAGCCCATTATAATGGAGATGGTGTAGGAGACAATGGTTTTGGAGTGGCTTTATTGCTGGGAAATATAATCATATAGTTTAGCTTTGAAGACAATAAGGAGAACCCTATGAATAAGATAACAAGTGGTTCATTTTATGTTAAAAGGAGCGAAAGACAGGTATGGTATCAATGGGAGAGAGAGCAATGGATTATTTCCGGAGATTTTAAATCAGAGCTATTTTAAATCAGAGCTACCATTGAAGCTTATTCAAAGAATGAAAAAATAGATGGATTTGAATCTGCATCTGCCTGCGGGATAAAACTTTATGGCGGAAGTGAGTGGAATGAAATATTTAAGGTGGAATCAGAAACAGGAACTGTTATATACAAAATAGACCGATGGGATTAACCATAAGGAGCGCTTTCACACCCTGCGTTTTTGTCCCATATAATGTAGTGTAAATAAATATAAAAGGGAGTGAAAGATATGTGTTGTTTTAATTGGGGAGGCTGCAGAAGTAACTGCAGGAATAACTGGAATCAACGAGAACTGAGAGAAGCGTATTGTGCCGGATATAGAGACGGTTGCAGAAATGCTCCGTGTAACTGGTCTGATAATTCAAATGATTGCAATGAGTGCGGTCAGATAAATGATTCCAGTGAATGCAATGATTACAATAACTATTACAACTATGACTATGACTATAACTATGATTATAACTATGATCCAAACTATAATCCAAATTACACCTGCCAGGAAACGAATAACCAGTAGCAGGAAGATAGGCGGAAGGCTTGTGTAAATGAGCCTTCCGCTTTGTTGATTTTTAGAAATGTTTCAAGAACAGGTGAACATGTCGATTCGATTTAAAGAAATTCCAGTATAAGACCAGCCAAATCTCCGGTCCCACCGGAATCCCGATATGGTATTTCTCCAGACCTGAATGGGGAAGAACCAGAATTCCTGGCCATTACGAAGCCATATATAGGTGAAACGCCCGGTGCAATACATGATAGAGCCAGAGTCCACCATTCGTGTATTGGAACGTGTTTGTGCAGGCTTTTGCGGAGCCCGTGATGGAGGGGGACCCATTGGTGCGGCATTGCCTCCTGGCCGGTTATTCGGAAAAAATGGGGGCATAAGATTCCATCCTTTTTATTTTTGATACTAATAATATATGAGTAATGTGGGATGAAGTTAATGAAAAGAGGGATTAAATTATAAATTTTTTGATGGAAAAGGACATGAATTCACGCCTTGTCTAAGGTTTTCATATAATAAAGTATGAAAAAGAAAGGAGGTTTATACGATGGGTTGCTTTTGGGGATTTTGCAATAATCGCTGGAACTGTAATAATAACTGCGGAAACAATGGGAATCATGATTGCGGGTGTGACAACAACAATAGCTGGGAAGAAGCTAAGAGAAAAGCATACCTTGCCGGATATCGTGATGGCTGTAATGATCCGAAATGCCGTTGGAAAAACCAGAACAATAATAATGACTGCTGCTAAAATGGAAAAACGGAAAACCTACAGGAGATGGAGGCTTTCCGCTTTGCAGTATAGAAGTCTGAAGACTTCTAAGTACCACCTTGACAGGTATGTACGTTTTATATTATTCGCTTATTAGAAGAAATATGTTTATTTACAAAAAATCACACCAGATTCTGGTGTGATTAAGATAAAACTCCCCGAGTAGGACTTGAACCTACGACCCAACGGTTAACAGCCGTTTGCTCTACCAACTGAGCTATCGAGGAATATATGACCTATTATACTCGCATCTAAAAAGATGTCAAGGGTAAAAAATAAAAAAATGCGGGAGATGGGACTTGAACCCACACGTCTATACAGACACAAGATCCTTAGTCTTGCCTGTCTGCCAATTCCAGCACTCCCGCGCAACGAATGTTATCTTACCACTTCTGCAAGAAATTGTCAATGTTTTTAAAAAAATATATACAAAAAAAGAATTTGAAAATATTTGGAAAAAGATGTTGACAGAAACATGCTTGTATAATATAATAGCTTATGTTGTTGCGAAAGAGCACAACGAATGCAGAAGTGGCGGAATTGGCAGACGCGCACGGTTCAGGTCCGTGTGGTAGCAATACCTTGAGGGTTCAAGTCCCTTCTTCTGCACGAAGCCTTACAGAATGTCATGGCTGTTTGGTTTTTCTTAATGACATGCGGGAGTGCTGGAATTGGCAGACAGGCAAGACTAAGGATCTTGTGGTTGTATGATCGTGTGGGTTCAAGTCCCATCTCCCGCATTACTTTTTTGGAATCTCTAAGCAAGAGATTCTTTTTTTATCTTACAGGAAGTAAAAGGATTAAAAAAGTGCTTGATTAATTTGAAAAAGTATAGTACCATATTTGTATCAATTGATTGTTCAATTAATACAATTGTTCAGCAGAAGTGGCGGAATTGGCAGACGCGCACGGTTCAGGTCCGTGTGGTAGCAATACCTTGAGGGTTCAAGTCCCTTCTTCTGCATTGAAAAAAGTTCTGTGGATTCCACAGAACTTTTTTTGTGTAAGATCTTATATTTGATTCCATGTCTCTAAACCTTAGAGCGGCAACGCTTCGGTAACCGCATTTAGCGGATCTGATTCTTTCATGCACATTCCGGTTTCATAAACAGAATACTGGTTTCTACCGTGTTTTTTTGCGTGATACAGGGCGATGTCAGCCTTTTCATAGAGCTCTTCAAAGGTGGTTCCGTCTTCTGGATAGGAAGCGGTTCCAAGACTTCCTGAGATGTGGATTTCCGGTTCCAGTGCACTCTCTATTAAATTACATAGTTTTTCCAAACGCGAATACAGGTCCATGTCATAAGAAACGCCCTTTAAAAGAATAACAAATTCATCCCCTCCAAGACGACCGAAGATATCTTCCCGCCTCAAAGCGGATTTTAATCTGGAAGCAGCACGGCGAAGTGCCTTATCCCCAAACTGATGCCCATAGTTATCATTTAACTGCTTAAAACGGTCGATATCCAGCATGATAAGAATATGGTGATTTTGGGAATTCTTCAAGGTATGTCGGATTGTTCTGATGGCAGTGGCGCGGTTTAGCAATCCGGTTAAGGAATCCATTTCCGACAATTCCTGCAAGGTAATAGCTTCCCGTTTGGTGGCATCAATATCTTTGACCAGAATAAATGCTTTAATAGCATCGGTGTAAGGGTCCAGAACAATCTGCACGGTAGCAAGAGCCCAGAAGGTTCTGCCGTCATTTGAAAGCCGGCGGTGTTCCAGGCGAAGGGAGCGGTTGCCCCTGTAATAATGATACAGCAACTGATCTTTGTTAAAAAAGTGAAGATAGGCTTCCTGATCCTCTGGATAGATATATTGTTCTGCAAGAATACCTATAATATCCGAAAAAGAATTGGTGGTATGAGGGGGTAATTTGTTTGTCAATTCTCCGATTATTTCCTCAAAGAGATCTAATTTTAGATTATACTCATAATATCCAATGCAGTCTTTTTTCTCTTCTTCCATATATTCCATCCACTGCTGGTATGCCAGTTCTTTTTCGTATTCATCAGTGACATCCTGGAAAGAAATAATGCTTCGGACAGGATCTTGTTTTTTTGTGTATACAAGGGAATAGCGGGTGGAAAACCAACGGAAAGAATCTTCGGTTTTTAGCCGTATCATACATTTTCCTTCAGGTTTTCCATTTTCCATGGATTGAAAAAAAGTTAAAAAGTCATCGGTACTTTCCTTATGTATCACACCCTTTTCAATAAGCAGTTTTGGTTGAAGCGGCTGGGCATGGGGGGCTGGAAAGATTCTGGAAAACTCAGGAGTTGGAAAAATAGTGCGGGAGGAGATATCATAAATAGTCACAAGACAGCTTGAGTGCTGGGTTGCAAGACGATATTGTTCTTCCCTGAGTTGAAGACGTTCCTGGGATTGTTTTATTTCTGTAATATCTGTAACGGCACAATATAAGATGTTTTCCTCGGATATAAAATTTATTTCCATGGAAAACCAGGTGCAGTTTTTTCCCCCTGTAGTTTTAAATTCTAATAGGAAACGATGGATGTCCTCTGAAAGATGGTTTTGAATGTCACTGGCAAGAGCTGCATAATCGGTTCCATACACCAGATCTTTTAATACTGTGGGCGAGTGAAACCAGGTCTTAATGGCTTGGTTGCAGTAATGAATTGTAAAAGGTTCTTGAACACTTAGCTTGAGTATGCCGCAGGGTATGCGGTCTAAAAGAGATTCTCCGTTCATTTTCACTTTCTCCCATAAGTGCTTATCAAATATAAATAGGCTTTATTAAGAATATATGAGACATGCAGTGAAAACATGCAACAATAATTACAAAAAACAAAAAAATATTTTATTCGATCTGTTATTCGAAACTGAAAGAACCGGATCGTCTGCAGTTATTATAACAGTCAGATGATCCGGTTCTTTTCAATTGTTATGCAGATTGTCTATTTTCGGCAGAGGTAGAGTGGGAGTCCCTGTGATATCTGCCGTTGTGGTTCGCCTTGAATAAGCGGGAGAGCATAAGTGAGAAAATCATCAGTAACATCAGTTCCCTCATCGTTGATCCATTCCAATGGAAATTGTTTTTCCTTATTGCAGACCTGATTGACATCAACTGCCACACACCTCATGGAATAAGGAGAGGCGGCTGTGCGTTCAAAGGCGATCATGATACCCGTATCTCCTTTTAATGCGGCCTTGATGCCTTCTGAGCCCGCCTGAACGGATTCTTCAATATCAACAGCAGATGCAAGCATTCCGCTGCACCGCTGGCTGACGCTTAATTCGACGGAGCGTACCTTTACTCCAAAACGGTTGCGGATAAAGTTGTCCAGAACCTTACCACTTCCAGCCAGCATCTTGTGTCCGAAAGAATCAGTTGGGACATCATCCGCATACTCGCAGATGAATTTTCCGTTAGAATCAGAGATTCCTTCCGAGATACATACCACAACAGAGTTGTTTTTTGAGAGTGCAGCTTCAATATCAGCAGCAAATTTCTTAAATTCAAAATCAGACTCAGGCAGGTAGATTAGTACCGGGTTATCTCCCTTAAACTTTCTTGCCATTGCCGCCGCCGCGGTCAGCCAGCCCGCATGACGCCCCATAATTTCAATGACAGTGACAGATTTTTGCTGATAAACAGACGCATCAAGAACGATTTCACGAACTGTATTTGCCACATATTTGGCAGCGCTACCATATCCGGGAGTGTGATCAGTAAAGATCAGATCGTTATCAATGGTTTTTGGTATTCCAATAAAACGAATGTCACTCTGATGATGAGCGGCATACTTGGAAAGCTTGCTGACGGTATCCATGGAATCATTTCCCCCGATGTAAAAGAAGTATCCAATTTCCATGGCACGGAACTTTTCAAATAATGCCGGGTAGAAAGGAGAGGAAAGGTCATCAGGAAGCTTATAGCGGCAGGAGCCTAAATAAGCGGCAGGTGTAAGTTTTAGCAACTCCAGTTCTTCTGTTGTTAAGTCTTTCGTTAAATCCATATAGTTACCAGACATAAATCCTTCGATTCCGTGGATCATGCCAAATATCCGGTCAATATCCTTGTGAGCCATTCCTTCTTTAATAATTCCGTAAAGGCTTGCGTTAATCACAGCGGTAGGGCCGCCTGATTGTCCTACGATTGCATTTTTCTTCATGTATAATGTCCTCCAGATTTGCATATGCCACAGGCACGCTTCCTATTCTATAATAGAACGCAGATCTTTGCAACGGTCATCCCTGCAATAATGGCTTATGTATATTAAGAATTGAAGAAGAATTTCTTAATATGATTGTTTTTGACTGGGAAAACAGGACAGGTAGATCAGAATAATAAAGACCCTAAAAGGGAGGAGCCGGTGAAATGTGGGTTTCACCGGCGAGTTATGAAAAAAAGTTTTATTAAAACAAGGGATTGGGTTGCTCTTGTTTATGAATATAAGTATAAGGGATAGATATGAAAAGAGTTTGTAGAACTTGTAAATAATTTTTGTATTTTGTTAAGAAAATGTGAATGAGTTTTAATGTTAATTGTGCGGTTTCATTTACTTAACAAACAGTATTAGTATGCGGAGGATTAACGATTAAATTCATCCTCAGATTGCAATACTAAAATAATTATGCTAAATTATAGGGGAAATTTAAAAGAAAGAAGGCATATCCCTTATGGAAAAAGAAATGTTAGATTATGTAGTTGAAAAAAACCGTGAATTGATGAAGGCTCCCTCATGCTGCAGTGAAGCAAAGGAAGCGGCAGAGGCCTGGCTGGCGGCTGTGGGAACGGAAAATGAAGAAGCCGAGACCAGACGGTATATGAAAGAACTGGAAGAGGATATTGAATTAATTGATGGTTTGATCGGATTTGCCGGATCCGAAGATGGCATTCAGGTCTTTGGTGCAGAAACTGCAAAATCCATTTTGGACCATGCAAAAGAAATTAAATCTGCCGGCGGAAAATATTGTGATTGTGAAGCCTGCTCTGCAGTAGATGCAATTCTGAAAAAGAAAGATGCCATCCTGGGACATGCTTAATCAGGCAGCCAAAAATATTGTATAAAATTTTATCCCAGTGATTGACAAATAAGTCATCGTGAGTGATACTTATATTGATCAGAAAGTGATTAATTTTTTCAATATAAGGAGGCATGTTTATATGAAGTTATTCAGATGTACTGTATGCGGCTATGTTTATGAGGGAGAGACTGCTCCGGAAAAGTGTCCAAAATGCAATATGGGAGCAGACAAGTTCGAGGAAGTTAGTGCAGAGGACTCAGAAAAGATCTATCGTTCTGACCGCACCAATGCAATCCATATGGAAGTTATTACATTGGCAGAGAAGATTATTAAGCTCAGTCAAGAAGGAATTGAGGATAATTTAGATCCAAAATGTCTGGCTGCATTTACACAGGCTAAGAACGAGGCATGGGTAATCAAACAGAGATGTAAAACAGAACTTGCAGGACATATGAAATTAGGAAAATACTAATTAACCAAAGAGACGTCTATAAGGCGTCTCTTTGATATTGACGAAAAGGAAAAACATGTTATAATATAACATGTATACACAAGTAATCAAGAGGTGATTCTATGATTGAAAAAAATAATGGATTTCCCTATTATCTGCAGATATATCATGAACTTCTGGAAAGAATCCTTTCGAAAACATATCTTCCCAACCAGCCGATTCCATCAGAGAATGAACTTGTTAAAGAATTTGGGGTTACCAGGGCTACGGTACGGAATGCAGTGAAAAAGCTCCAAAGTGAAGGATTGATTATTACAGAAAAGGGAAAGGGTTCCTATGTAAGCCAGCCAAAGATTGAACAGAGCCTGTTTAAGTTCTATAGTTTTGGAAGAGACCATGGTGAATTAAATAAGAATTCAGAACTTCTGGGAATAAAAGAATTAAGAGATGGAGAAGCACAGAAGGCACTTCAGCTTTCTTCTGATCATACGGTGAGGCGGATTACCCGTATCAGGAAGCTGGATTATTCTCCCGTAATTGTTGAAGATTCCTATATTCCCTCAGAACTTGTTCCAGCCATTGAGACATATGATCTGGAACATATGTCTATTTATGATCTGCTGGAAGATACCTATGGATGCAGGATTTCCAGGGCAAAGGAATCCCTTGATGCGTGTATCACAGATTCTTATTACTCCAGATTATTGGAGATCAGTGAGGGAATGCCAGGTTTTTTAATAAAGCGCATCACTTATGATTTGAAGGACATGCCTATAGAGTATCGTGTGTCTGTGATAAGAAGCGATAAATTTACATTTTCAGTAGATTTGAAATTAAGATAAAAGGTGGATATAATAAGATGATTTCTATGACAGTTGAGATTCTGCTATTATCGGTATTAGCAGGATTGATCGGTTCCCTGCTGGGACTTGGAGGAGGAATAATTATCACTCCGGCTCTGACACTTCTTCTTGGCATTGATATTAAATATGCCATTGGTGCAAGTATTGTGTCTGTGATTGCAACCTCAAGCGGTTCTGCAATTGCATACTTAAAAGACAGGATAACCAATGTGAGAGTCGGGATGTTTTTAGAGATTGCAACTACAACAGGAGCTTTGACAGGAGCTATGATTGCAGGGTTTGTCAGTACAAAGTTACTGTACTTGATTTTCGGACTGTTATTGCTGTATTCTGCTTTTCATATGTTTCAAAAGAGGAAGCAGGAACTTCCTCAGGGCTTTTCTTCCAGTCCTATGGCAGACAAGCTGAGACTGAATGGAAGTTATTATGACAAAGCGCTTCATCAGCCTGTGGATTACCATGTGACAGGTGTATTTGGCGGCTTCTCCATGATGTATGCTGCTGGAGTAATCTCCGGGCTTTTAGGAATTGGAAGCGGCGTATTCAAAGTGATGGCAATGGACTCCTTTATGAAGCTTCCGATGAAAGTCTCCACTGCCACAAGCAATTTTATGATTGGAGTTACGGCAGCAGCAAGTGCCGCGATCTATCTGGCAAGAGGGAATATGGATCCTAAAGTTGCGGCTCCTGTGGCACTTGGAGTCCTTTTAGGAGCTGCACTTGGGACAAGGATTATGCAGCGCTTGAAAAGTACAACTTTAAGATGGATTTTTATTCCGGTTCTGTTTTACGTTTCCGTTGAGATGATTATGAAAGGTATAAGGCTATGAGTGAAAGAGACTTAGAAGATAAGAATCTTGAAGATGCAGAGATCCTGATCAGCAAAACGTTGAGAATAGGTGTAGCAGTTAGTGCAGGCATTACTGCCTTGGGACTGGTATTGTTTTTGATAACGGGTAATAGTGGTTATCCCGGAGCAACGTTTCCAACTTCCATGCTTGAGATTGGCAAAGGATTT
The DNA here is from genome assembly GCF_007115105.1 of Clostridium sp. HBUAS56010. Lineage (GTDB taxonomy): Bacteria > Bacillota > Clostridia > Lachnospirales > Lachnospiraceae > Lacrimispora. The sequence goes on along the minus strand of NZ_SULJ01000001.1, from coordinate 614,656 downwards.
TTAGACCTTAAACCATATGCAGTTATTTTAAGTGGTTTGTTTGTATTAGTACTTACTCCCGTTATAAGGGTAGGGGTGTCCATCGTTACTTTTTTTAGAGAAAAGGATTATTTGTATGTGGTCATTACAGCGACTGTGTTTGTTATTTTAATAATTAGTTTCTTAATGGGTAATAATGAATGATATCTGTTTAAACTCTGCTTGCTCTTTTTGTGCATTAATAATTGGTTTCATACAAGAACTGTTGCATAAGTGATAATAAGTTGAGGAATGATGGCTATACTTGCTATAATTTATTGACATATCTAACACAATAAGGTAAAATATTGTAAATAACAGAAAATAACAGGTGTTCGTATAGAAAGGGGTAAAATTATGTTCGACTTAAATGGAAGGGTTTGTGTTGTTTCTGGTGCTTCCTCCGGTCTTGGCGCACAGATGGCAGAAGGGTTTGCTGCACAGGGGGCTGATGTGGTAATTATGGCAAGAAGAGTGGAAAAGCTTGAACAGGTGGCAGAAAAAATCAGATCTTTTGGCAAAGAGGTGCTGTCCGTTCGATGTGATGTTACGGATACAGAGTCCGTCGATGCAGCAGCAGAAGCTGTGATTAAAAAGTTCGGCAAGGTTGATATACTTGTGAATTGCGCAGGCTCTGCAAAGAATGCAGGCGTTGTGACAATGACAGACGATGAATGGGATTTTACGATTGATACAGATCTGACCAGTGTTTTTAAGGTTACCAGAGCTTTTTCCAGGCATATGATAGAAAAGAAATATGGCAGAATTATTAATATAGCTTCCATGTATGGTCTGGTTGGAAATACAGCCATTGATACAGTTGCCTATCATGCTTCCAAGGGAGGTGTGGTTAACTTTACCCGTGCAGTTGCAGCGGAACTTGCAAAACATAATATTACATGCAATGCCATCTGCCCTGGATATTTTGCAACCGAACTGACCGTGGATACATTGAATACATCAGAATTTACCAGCTATATGAAGACAACTGTTCCGTTAGGCAGGTATGGAAAAGAAGGAGAACTCAATGCAGCCGCCATCTTTTTAGGAAGTGATGAATCTTCTTATGTGACTGGAGTGATCTTGCCGGTGGACGGAGGGTATACTGCTGTTTAAGATTCATGTCTGCAGCCGTCAGCGGCTGCAGACTTTTTCTTTTTTAAGGAAGGTACATCATATTTTGTTAGAGAAAGCCAATGAATATTTTTCTTTGCATTTATACATGATAAAAAAGAATGTTTCCGGGGAAGAGACGGAATAAAAATGGGAAAGGAATAAGGACTATGAGCAAAAAAAAGCCAATGATAAATGAGTTTAAAGAATTTATATTGAGAGGCAATGTAATTGATCTGGCAGTCGGCGTCATTATTGGAGCCGCTTTTCAGGCAATTGTTAATTCGCTGGTAAAGGATATTATCTCTCCGATGATCGGTGTTATTACTGGTGGAGTAGATTTTACAAATAAGTTTCTACTTCTTTATACACCACAGGAAGGCGCTGATATTTCAACTCTGGCTGCAGCCAGTTCTCTGGGACCAGTATTTGCATATGGAGCATTTATTACTTCTGTAATTAATTTTCTTATTATGGCAGTTGTTATTTTCCTTATGGTAAAAGCAATTAATAAATTGCGAGGAAAAACCCAGCAGATTATTGCTCAGCAGCCGCAGAAAGGGCAATCGGCCAATGCCATGGTTTCCCAGGAGAAACAATGTCCTCATTGCTATAAACAGATTCCTGTCAATGCAACCCGCTGCCCATATTGTACCAGTCAGTTGAATGAGCAAAATGAGCAGAGCGGTTCTTCCGGCAATAGCCAGCAATAATTTTTATACAGCCTGGTTACCTGTCACTGGAAAGACGGTCCAGCAGTTTGTATACATCAACAATTCCATATCCCCAGATATTATTGGGATAGTTATAAGAAGGGGGTCTTCTTGCGGCTCTCATGAGCATCAGGTTGATCTGGTCACCGGCAATATAAGTAAAGTTGCCTTTCCCTTGTGTCCATTCAAAAACAATGGCACATGCGCCTGCAGCACCTGCAGCAGCAGCGCCGGTTCCGGTCAGCTTTCCATACTGGTTTCCTGGAAGTGCACAGAGAATTTCATATCCAGGGGCAGCCACGTTTGGCTTTACGATACCGCTTCTGGTATAGCCTCTGCCGGAACTGTCCAGAATGTTTTCCGTGAGCTGGTTATAAGCTGTTACGGTAAGGGGATGCCAGGCGTTGCCAGGAGCCGTAATGGTGGTATCCGGATTGGGCAGGAGAAAAAAAGTACCCTCAGAAATCAAATCTCCGCCGGGGAGCCAGGAGTGAATGGAAAAAGGTTCGTCATCTGTACTTTCCAGATGAAAATTCCAGATTCCGGATAGTGGTTTTTGAAAACGGATTAAGATTAGCTGATCTCCGGTTCCCCGTTCAAAAGCCATATTGTTGATCCATAAAATACTGTCACTTGATTGAAGAGTATATTGCTCACAGGCGTCAAAAGAAGGATTTATCTGAGAGATCAGCTCTCCGTTAGGTGCGGTTACTTCGATGGAGAGTCTTCCTGGAACGTGAGGCCATATTTCCATCGAAAACATAGAATCTTCCGGGCTTATATTCAACTGAAAGTCTTTGACATGAGGAGAAAAATAATTTTGTCCGAAGTAGTGGCGGTTGGTGTTCCCCTGGTTTCCAGCGGATATGACAATACCGATATCTGGAATCTGGACTACATTTTCAAGAAATGTGCTAAGTGCACTTCTTCCATCGTGGCTTCCCTGATTGCTGCCCATGGCAAGGCAGATAACAATGGGGCGTTTCAGCCTTTGTCCGACAGAGATCAGATACCGGACACCAAGAATAATATCTGACTCCTGATAGCATAGTTTATCCTCTGGAACCTTGAAGATCATTTTTAAGTTATTTTTCGCTTCTTTCAGCTTTACAATAACCAGTTCTGAGTTGGGAACAACTCCGGAGAAGGACTGATTTTCATTAGGAGAACCGGCGATAATGCTGGCAATTGCTGTACCGTGTCCGGTCAGGTCTGTGAAAGGCAAGACGGACAAAGGTTCGGCATAACGGAGTGCATCATTGATTACTGGTCTGGTATATTCCGTTCCGAAAGTGAAACCATTGGGAGGAGCACCGGTCTGTGTCGTCTGATCCCAGATGGAGATGATTCTGGTAGTCCGGTCTCTGTTTAGAAAAGCAGAGTGCCGGTAGTCGACACCAGTGTCCACAATCCCAATTAATACCCCCTGTCCCATGAGGGGGAAATGGTCTGGCTGCCGGGTGCCTTGCACTGGCTGTGCATCTGGAGTAATCACAGAGGTTGGAGTATATAAGGAAGAAAAAACATAATATGGGTAAAACCCCAGATCGCAGGGCTGTTTATCGGCTCTTGTAATATGAAGGAGAGAATAATCCGTGTTCAACCATGTAATATTATCTCCGCTGCTGAATTCAGGGATCAAGGAATTATTAATGATCAGATCGTAGTAATTGTCGTCCAATATTTTTTTCATTTTTCTTCCTCCCACTTCCGGTCTTATAGACATTTGATATATTTTATGCGATTCTGTCTTTGATATGAATCTCCTTTTATGATAGTTGCCATCATTCTTGTGCTCATAATAGAAGTCCGGTTGCATAAAATATACCATATGTGCCATAGTGGCAGATGGGAGGCCTGGCCGTGGAGAAAATAGTAGATGAAAACTATTATGATTTGATAATCAGCAATGTGCTGATTCCAAATTATGATACAGGAGACAACATTACAAACATGAATCTGAGGCATTCCCTTGCTCATATTTCCAGTGTTCCTGGGGCGCCGTGTGATCTGGGAACTTATCCCTATAATTCTTTTCCTTCCGTTCTCACCCTGAATTCAGCCATCAGCCTTGAAAAATCCGGAATCGGAACTGTTCAGAGGAATCCGTATCTTGCCCTATTTGGAAGAGGCATTCTTGTGGCAGTGATTGATACTGGAATTGATTATCAGCATCAGGCATTTTTATATAATGATGGTACTACAAGAATTTTGTCTTTGTGGGATCAGACCATACAGACAGGACCTCCTCCTGAAGGGTTTACATATGGTACGGAATATACCAGAGAACATATTAACGTGGCATTGCGATCAGAAAATCCGCTTTCCATTGTGCCTTCTGTTGATACCAATGGTCATGGAACTGGAATCGCAAGTGTGATTGCCGGAAAACCGAACCTGGAACAGTCGTTTAGCGGTGTGGTTCCAGAAGCCGATCTGGTAATTGTGAAATTAAAGCCTGCCAAGGAAAACTTAAAACGGATTTTTTTTGTTCCCCAAGACGCGGAATGCTATCAGGAATCCGATTTAATCATTGGCATTAATTATGTGGTTTCCATGGGATTAAGGCTTAACCGCCCAGTGGTAATCTGTATTGCAATGGGGACCAGTCAGTCAAGCCATGACGGAAGGGGAGCAACCAGCTATTATACAAATCTGCTGGCACAGCAGCCCCATACAGGGATAATTATTGCGACAGGAAATGAGGCGAATAAAAACAGACATTATTTTAGGAATACAGTGACAGAGCCTTATGTGGATACCTTTGAATTAAGTGTGGGAGAAAATGATACTGTATTTTCCATTGAGCTCTGGCCCTTTGCTCCTGCCAGGCTGTCCGTTGAGATTATTGCACCGAATCAGGAGTCTACAGGAATTGTTCTGCCATCTCTTGGAGAATGCAGGGAATTCACATTTTCTTTCAATGAAAGTGGGGTATGGGTTAATAATTATATATTTGAAGAGGAGACCGGGGACCAGTTAATACTAATGCGCTTTCAGAATCCTCTTCCTGGTATCTGGTCCCTCCGTGTGGCAAATCTGGATAATGAGGCTTTTTCCTTTCATGCCTGGCTTCCTTCCGGAGATCTGATTTCAGATAATACTTTTTTTCTGAATCCGGATCCGGATACGACGATTACCTCTCCCGGTAATGCAACCTATCCGCTGACAGTATCTGCTTATAATCAGTTTAATGACAGCATTCTGCCGGAATCAGGCAGGGGTTACACCAGAACTGGTTTAATTAAGCCGGATATTTCTGCCCCAGGATTTCAACTGGCATGTGCAGTACCGGGAAACCGCTACGGTACCATAACAGGAACTGGGTGCGCAGCGGCTCAAGCAGCGGGAATTGTTGCAATGGTTTTTGAATGGGCGGTGCCGAGAGGAAATTATATGAATATAACCGGAAATGATGTAAACCGCCTGATTATCAGAGGGGCGCAGAGAAATCCTTCTTTTACCTATCCTAATAACGTATGGGGGTTTGGACAGATCCAGATCAATACTTTATTTGAACGATTGACTAATATTTGAAATAGAAAAAAAGGGACATACCATAAAAAAAATTTTTTTGAATAATATTCCCAGAATGGGTCATAATAAGATTATACCAAAGATGAGTGAATACTTATCCTCCCCTTTTTAAATACCCTGTCTGTGACAAAGGCGTTGCAGATGGGGTGTTTTTTTTGCTTTGCGGCTGGGAGACAGAAGAAAGTAAGGTTTTTACAAAAGATTCTTAAATAAACCAGGAAAAAAATACGAAATTTACAGATGACGAATTGAAACAATTCGAAACAAGATAAAATAATAAAAAAATATTGACTTAAAAATAGAACTTATGTATAATTCTAATAATTTGATAGGTAAAATGCCTGTAAATTAAGACGAAACAAGAGAAAACAATTGTATAAAGGAGAGGAAAGATGAAAAAAAGAGTTTTGGCATTAGGCTCAGTGGCATGTCTCGCCATCAGTATGTTGACCGGTTGTGGGTTTACCGGTTCCAAAGAAAGTACTGCGGCCAGTGAATCTGCTTCCGAAAAAGAGGATACCACTCAATCTGGCAGCCAGGTACTCAGCGTGTATGCAAATGCGGAGATTAAAACCCTGGTACAGTGGGCGGCTTCTGACAGCCAGTCTGCTATGGTCAATAACAATGCTTTTGAAGGTCTGCTCCGTCTGGATGAGAAGAGCGAGGCACAGCCGGCACTTGCAGAAAGTTATGATGTTTCCGATGATAAACTTACTTATACATTTCATTTAAGGGACGGGCTTGTATGGAGTAACGAAACTCCTCTGACAGCAGAAGATTTTGTCTTTTCCTGGTTAAAACAGATGAGCACCGAAGCAACCAATGGATATAGTTTTATTATGACAGACTATATTGTAAATGGTGCTGAATACAACGAAGGAACTGTAAAAGGAGAAGAAGTAGGGATAAAAGCTCTGGATGAAAAGACGTTGCAGGTGACGTTAAAAGCGCCGACTCCATATTTTCCCCGTTTGACAACGCTTTGTCAGTTCTTTCCTCTTAATGAGGCTTATGTAACAGAAAAAGGAGATCAGTATGGTCTGTCGGCAGACAATATGATCTATTGCGGTCCTTATACCATCACCAGCTATGATCCGGCAGTTGGTGCGACATTGAAGAAGAACGAGAAATACTGGGATGCGGCAGAAGTAAAAGTTGACAATGCCCAGGTTCGTGTTATGAAAGATGGAGCCGCTGCATTAAACGCATACCTTGCCAATGAATTAAGCCAGGTAAAGCTTGATTCTTCTAATGTAGCTGCTTATGAAAATGATCCCGAGTTCCACTCAGAAAGTGAATTCAGAACAGAATACCTTCAGTTTTCCCTCACGAATCCTGTAATGGCAAATGAAAATATCCGCCGTGCCGTATCCATGGCAATTGACAGAGATACTCTTGCGAAAGCAATTCTGGCTGATGGATCTTCTCCAAGTGCTGGATTAATTGCAGAAGGAATGTATGGAAATGATTCCAAAACGTTCCGTGAATTAAATGGAAATATAAGTCCTTTTGATAAAGAACAGGCAAAGAAATACTGGGAAGACGGCGTAAAGGAGCTGGGAGAAACACCAACCCTTACTCTGTTAGTCCGGGATGATTCCGTAACCAAGGCAATTGCTACCTACATTCAAAGCGAACTGAATAAGAATCTGGGAATTGATATTGTAATTGACACGAAGACGGTTCAGGCAAGAAATGAATTAATGGACAGCGGTAATTATATGTTCGCCTCAACTGCATGGGGTGCTGATTATGATGATGCGATGACCTATCTGGATTTATGGACGAATGGAACACCATACCGTGGTTCTTATACGAATGAGAAATATAATGAACTGATAAACGGTGCAAGAACAGAAACTGATGACGCAAAGCGTCTTGATATGCTTCTTGAGGCAGAGAAGATTCTGGTAAAAGATGAAGTGGTTGTTGCTCCGCTGTTCCACAGAGGCTCTGCAACTCTTACAAAGTCCAATGTAAAAGGATTAATTAATCACCCATTTGGTCCGGAAGTAGAATTTAAATACGCTTATTTTGAGTAAGTCAGCGTGAGATCAGCCATCCTTCTCTTTATATAAGAAAAAGGATGGCTCTTTTCAAAGAACTTATGACAATATCAATGCAAAGGAGGCTGCAGCATGATAAAATATATCTTAAAACGGTTTGGATATCTGGTGGTTACACTTTGGGTCATTGTCACTGCCACTTTTTTTCTGATGAAAAAGTTACCAGGTTCTCCTTTTGATGCGGAACGGTTTAACTTAATGTCAGAAGTACAGCAGCAGGCCATATTGGAACAGTATGGATTAAATGAATCTCTGCCCCGTCAGTATGTAAAATATATGAAGAATATCCTTCATGGAGATTTTGGTACATCCTTTACCTATTCAGGTCAGAAAGTATTAACTGTCATAGGCGGAAGAATCGGTCCTTCAGCCCTGATTGGTGTTCAGGCGGTGTTAATTGGTCTGGGTGTGGGATTAACCTTAGGAATTATCGCTGCATGGAGACATAATAGCGGAATTGATTATGTAACCATGATTGTGGCAGTTTTAGGGGTTTCGGTCCCAAACTTTGTTGCTGCAGCACTTTTGCAGTATTATATAGCATTGAAGTGGGGGATTTTGCCTGTGGGGTTCTGGACAGAATGGAAATGCTCGGTTCTTCCTTCCATTGCCCTGTCTTTTTCTGCAACAGCTATGGTGGCAAGATTTATCAGGACAGAGATGTTAGAGGTTCTGGAACAGGACTATATTGTTACAGCAAAAGCAAAAGGGCTTAGTCCTTTGAAGGTTCTGATGCGCCATGCCGTAAGAAACTCCATCATTCCAGTCGTGACAATTCTTGGTCCCATTGTTGTAAATCTGCTTACCGGTTCTCTGGCAGTGGAGAACATCTACACCATTCCTGGAATTGGAAGCCTGTTTGTAGACAGCATCAAATCCAATGACTATTCAACCATTATGGGAATCACTATTTTTTATAGTGCATTTTACATATTGGTGGTAATGATCGTAGATATTGCGTATTCCCTGATTGATCCCAGGATACGTCTGGCAGCAAGTAAGGAGGGATGATCATGGATGATTTATTTGTAAAGGTTCAGGTGGAAGAATCTGAAAAAGAACACATTGCAAGACCAAATCTTACGGCGTTTCAGGATGGCTGGCTTCGTCTTAAGAAAAATAAAGCGGCAGTTGTCTCTTTGTTTACTCTGATTGCAATTGGTGTTCTTGCTATTTTTGCACCTGAATTTTCAAAATATTCTTTTAAAGAAACCAATTACGACATTATTTATCAGACACCATCCCTGGCTCATCTATTTGGAACGGATCAGTTTGGCAGGGATCTTTGGGTTAGGATCTGGATGGGAACAAGAATCTCTCTGTTGATTGCGTTGATTGCTGCTGTACTTGATTTGACAGTTGGAGTTACGTATGGAGCTGTTTCTGCTCTGTCCGGTGGAAAAGTGGATGCGGTTATGCAGCGTATTATAGAGGTGTTGGTAGGAATCCCCAACCTGATTATAGTAATTCTATTAATGATGATCATGCCGGCTGGTATCTGGACAATTATCATGGCACTTTCCATTACCGGCTGGGTCAACATGGCACGTCTGGTCCGTGCAGAAATTTTAAAACTTAAAAATCAGGAGTTTGTTCTGGCTGCCCGTGTTCTTGGAACCAGCACTTCTTCTATTATATGGAAACATCTGATTCCAAATACAGTTGGTGTTATTGTAATCAATGCCATGTTTACCATTCCTTCTGCCATATTTACGGAAGCTTTTTTAAGCTTTATTGGAATTGGAATGCAGGAACCAAAAGCTTCCCTGGGAGTCTTGATTAACAACGGGTATCAGGTTTTGAAAAACTTCCCCCATGTGTTGATTTTTCCTGCGGTTGTGATTGTTCTTATCATGGTTTGTTTCAGTATTCTCGGAGATGGACTGCGTGATGCACTGGACCCAAGAATGAGAAAGTAGGTGAAACAGAATGAGCAGGTTGTTAGAAGTAAATCAGTTACATGTGAATATAGAAACCCAGCATGGCGTGGTACAGGCGGTAAGAGGGGTTGATTTTTATCTTGATGAGCAGGAAACTCTTGCAATCGTAGGAGAATCGGGATCTGGAAAATCCATTACGGTAAAAAGCATTATGGGACTTCTTCCAAAAAATGGTAAAATATCAGAAGGTTCTATTTTGTTTCAGGGAACAGATCTGGCGAAAATAAAAGAAAGTCAGATGAGAAAAGTTCGTGGTTCCGACATATCCATGATTTTTCAGGACCCTATGACTTCTTTAAATCCAACGATGACAGTAGGCAAACAGATCATGGAGGTATTAAAAGAACATCGGAAAGATATGAGCAATGAAAAAAAGAAGGAGCGGGCAGTGGAGCTTATTTCTCTGGTTGGAATTTCCAATCCGGAAGCGAGATTCAATCAGTATCCCCATCAGCTTTCCGGCGGAATGAGACAGAGGGTGGTGATTGCCATCGCATTGGCCTGCGATCCCCGCATTTTAATTGCCGATGAACCTACAACAGCTTTGGATGTGACCATACAGGCGCAGATTCTGGATCTGTTGAGAGATTTACAGAAGAAGATCAGAACTTCCATCATCATTATCACGCACAACCTTGGAGTAGTGGCTAATATTGCTGACAGGGTTGCGGTCATGTATGGTGGACAGTTGGTGGAGACAGCAGGAGTAAGAGAATTGTTTTATGGGACAAAGCACCCTTACACCAAAGGGCTTCTTGCTTCCATACCAAAAGCATCGGATAAAGGAAGGGAACTGACGGCAATTCCAGGAACGCCCCCTGATCTGATGGAGCCGCCAAAAGGCTGTCCGTTTGCTGCCCGCTGTGCAAGCACCATGCTCGTCTGCCAGGAGTATGTGCCGGAAGAAACGTCTTGGGAAAATGGACATCGTGCCCGGTGCTGGCTTCTTGACAAACGGGCAGATGCTCTCAGAGAATAAGGGGGATCATAATGTCGACAGAAAAGAAAGCGTTACTAGAAGTAAAACATTTAAAAAAATATTTTGAAATAGGAAAAAATCAGACATTAAAAGCAGTGGATGATGTTTCTTTAGAAGTTTTAAGGGGAGAAACGTTTGGTTTGGTTGGGGAAAGCGGCTGTGGAAAATCCACGTTTGGAAGAACCGTTATCAGGCTTTATGAACCCACCACCGGTCATGTGCTGTATGATGGTCAGGTCATAGATTCTGCCTTATCCCATGAGAAAAGGCGTCAATTTTCCAGAAAGATGCAGATGATTTTCCAGGACCCTTATGCGTCTTTAAATCCCCGAATGAAAGTAATGGATATTATAGCAGAAGGAATGGATGCCCATGGACTTTATTCCGGAAAAGAGCGGGAAGAAAAGGTGCTGGAATTATTAAAGACAGTAGGCCTTTCTAAAGAACATGCAAACCGGTTTCCTCATGAGTTTTCGGGGGGGCAGAGACAGAGAGTCGGGATTGCAAGGGCGTTGGCTGTTGATCCGGAATTTATTATTTGTGATGAACCGATTTCAGCTCTTGATGTTTCCATTCAGGCTCAGGTTATTAATCTTTTAAAGGAATTACAGGAAAAGAGAGGACTGACTTACCTCTTTATTGCTCATGATCTTTCCATGGTGAAGCATATCAGTGACCGTATTGGTGTTATGTATCTGGGAGGGCTTGTAGAGCTTGCAGAAAGTGAAGAACTGTTTGAAGATCCCCTTCACCCCTATACCCAGGCTCTTCTTTCTGCAATTCCTATCCCGGATCCGGATGAGGAAAAAGGGCGCACCCGCATTATGCTGGAGGGTAGTCTTCCAAACCCTATCAGTCTGGAAGGAGGCTGCCGGTTTGCTTCCCGCTGTCCTTATGCAAAAGAAATCTGCCGTCACTCATTACCGGAATGGAAAGAAATAAAGCCAGGGCATTATGCTGCATGTCATAAAGTTGGATAAAGCCAGGCGATGAAAATATATATTTAGGAGAAAATAATGAAAGACTATATCTTGGAGGTCTGCGTTGATTCCGTGGAATCTGCCAAAGAGGCAGTAAGTGGAGGTGCTGACCGGCTGGAACTATGTGCAAATCTGGTAATTGGGGGAACAACTCCTGGAATTAGCCAGTTTAAGCAGATACGCCGTGTCTGTGAGGTTCCGATTAACGTATTGGTGCGCCCCCGGTATGGTGATTTCCTATATACGGATTATGAATTTCAGATGATCTGTGAAGATGCCGCCATGTTTTTAGACCTTGGGGCAGATGGAATTGTGGTAGGAGTTCTGGACCCGGATGGCAATCTGGACAGGGTACGCCTTGAAACACTCAGGAAGATTGCAGAAAAGGGAAAGATGACCCTGCATCGGGCATTTGATGTGTGCAGGGACCCATATGAGGCGCTTCATGAAGCCGTGGACATGGGAATTGATACCATACTTACTTCCGGACAGCAGGACACCTGTATAAAAGGCAAAAAGCTGTTAGAAGAACTGGCTTATCTTGCAGCGGGTCATATAGAGATCATGGCAGGAAGCGGAGTGGATGCAAACGCAATCTCCTGTCTTATGGAATCATCTAAAATCCAAAGTTTCCACATGTCTGGAAAGGAACTGACAGACAGCAAAATGCGTTATAGAAAAGAAGGAGTGAATATGGGAATTCCCGGAATGGGAGAGTATCATATTTACCGGACCGATTCAGGAAAAATTCTTCGGGCAAAACAGGTTATGGAGGGGAAGGCATGTTTACAGAAGAACGGTTAGACAAAATTTTAAAGCTTTTACAGGATCAGGGAACGGTAAAGGTAAAGGAATTAAGTTCTCTGTTTCAAGTTACGGAAGACTGTATAAGAAAGGATTTAAAAAGTCTTGAAAATGCAGGAAAACTGAAACGAACCTATGGCGGTGCGCTTTTGTCCCAGGATTATCCTCTGAAAAGGGATGTCATCGACAGAAGAGATACCAATATTGAGAAAAAGAAATTAATTGCCCAGAAAGCATTTGAACTCATAAGCAGCCACGAAACTATTTTTCTGGATATTTCCACGACCAATATTATGGTGGCAGAGCAATTGGCAGGATCTCATAAGCGTGTGACCGTAGTGACTAATATGGTTGATATTATGCAGACTCTTGCAGTTAATCCTGGAATTACAGCGATTGGAACAGGAGGAATCATGTACCGGACCGTCAATGGATTCATGGGAGCAGCGGCGATTGAGATGATCCGTCAGTACAGCTTTGACCGTGCCTTTATTGGAACCTGCGGACTGGACCTTACGGATAATTCGATTACAACTCTGGGTGTAGAAGACGGGCTGACAAAAAGAGCTGCCATTGCAAGCAGCAGACATAAGTATCTGGTTATGGAAAAGGATAAGTTTTACTTTAATGATTCCTATAAATTTGCTCATTTTGACGATATTGACGGTATTATCACAGATTCCATGCCTGATGAGGCTACAGCAAGAAGGCTTGATTCTGCAGGAGTGCGGATTTTCGCATAAAACTGCTTACATAAAGGAGAATTTCAATGTTTTCAGAACATTTGCAGACATATGCCCAGAAGAAGTACCTGGGAAGGCTTCCTTACCTGGAACCTTTAAAAGAAAAAATAGAAGAAGAGATGATGGGGTGCACTCCGGATGAGCAGGTGTTAATGAAGTTTCTATACGGGACCATGCCTCTGCGTGATGCAGGAGAATATGAATTTTCTGTGTTTCTTGGCTTTGTAAGACATTCCCTTCTGGTATATACGACAATGGAATGGTGCCGGGAGATCCCGGAAGATATCTTCCTGCACCATATTTTATATTATAGAGTTAATACAGAAAATATAGAAGACTGCCGAAGTTTTTTCTATGATCAGTTAAAAGATCGGATTAAAGGGCTTTCTATTACAGAAGCGGTTTTGGAAATTAATTATTGGTGTGCGGAAAATGGAACCTATGAGTCTTCGGATAACAGAACCATATCTCCCATGACCTTATACCGTTCTGGCAAAGGACGTTGTGGAGAGGAGTCTACCTTTGCAGTAACTGCATTTCGCAGTGTGGGAATTCCTGCCAGACAGGTTTATACCCCAAGATGGGCGCATTGTGATGATAATCATGCCTGGGTTGAGGTATATGCCGATGGAAAATGGCAGTTTCTTGGGGCATGTGAACCAGAAGCAATTTTAAATAAAGGGTGGTTTAGCAACGCCTCCTCCAGAGCATTACTGATCCATACCAGAACCTTTTCGGATTATTCCCTGGATAGTGATCTGGAATGTGTAGGAAAAGAAAATCTGCTGGTTTATTATAATGGAACCAGAACTTATGCAAAAACAAAGACCTATGAAATCCTGATATTAGACGAACACAAGATTCCTCAAAAAGAAGCAACGGTCTTCATTGAAATTTTAAATATGGCAGAATATTGTCCGGTTGCAACTTTGATAACCAATGAAAAAGGAATTGTTTCCATAACCATTGGTATGGGAGATATTCACGTTCGTGCGGTAAAAGGAAGTAAGAGAAAAGAACTGTGGACCAGCACGAAGGATACGGATCGTCTGGAGATGGTGTTTGATGGTGAGGAAACAGAAGAAGAGATATGGATTCCTGCAGATGTAACAGCACCAAAAGATTATCCCATGCACCCGGTGACTCTTACAAAGGAGCAAAAAGACCGAAACCGGAACCGGATTCAAACGTCCAATGAAATGAGAGAGAGCCGAATTCACAGCTATTATAAAGAAGCCGAAGCTCTTTATTATCCGGAGGCAGAAGAGATGTTAAAACTGTCCGCAGGAAACTTTGAAGAAATTATGAGTTTTCTCAAAAAGGATGAGAATCCGGATCGGTTCAGAATGCTTTCCTGTCTTTCTGCAAAGGATTATAAAGATGCAAAAGCAGAAATATTAGAAAAACATCTGGAGACGGCAGGAAAATACAGGAGCCAGTGGCAGGACAAAGGGGAACTGGATATTTACGGACAATATATTCTCTGCCCCAGAATCCACCTGGAAGAACTGACGGATTATTCCGGTGTAATTGAGACTCATTTTTCTCAGGCGGAAAAGGAAGCGTTTAAAAAGAAGCCGTTACTGGTATGGGATTATATAAAAACACACATAAAATATAATTCAGAGCTTGATTACAGCACGATCTGTTCCACGCCTGCAGGAAGTTTAAAACTTGGATATGCCAATCCTCTCAGCCAGAGAATCCTGTTTGCAGCAATTTGCCGGACGCTTGGAATTCCGGCAAGAGTCAATGTTATCAATTTGGAAGCAGAGTATTATGACAATGGTTCTTTTTATGCTGTTTCTGCAGAAAATGAAAAGAAGCAGAGTTCTGCAAAGGAGACTGTAATACTGCATACAGAAAAGGATAGCTGGTGGACTTATTATCAGACATGGACCATTGGGCGGTTACAGGATAACAGGTTTATGACTCTGGATTATACAGATGTGAAGTTTTCCGGTCACCAATTAACGCTTGCTCTCGAACCAGGGACCTATCGCATCATTACTTCTGCACGAATGCCAGGGGGAGACCAGCATTCCAGTTCCTATGTATTCCGATTAAATCCGGGAGAACAAAAGGACATATCCATGAGCCTTCGGGAAGGAAATCTGGAAGACATGCTGGTATCCAATACTCTTGATGACTTTGAAGCGGAGTTTTCTCATGGAGAAAAGACAGAGCCGGTTATGATTTCTTCTGTAGTAAAGGGCCGATCTAATATATTGGCGTTTTTATCAGAAGGAGAAGAACCGACCGAACATGTATTAAATGAAATGCTGGACCAGAAGGACACATTAAAAACTCTTGATGCCCAGATTATTTTCTTTTTAAGAAGTCGGGATTCTCTGAAAAACAAGACCCTTCAAAAAGTTTTAAATGAAATTCCAGCTATTCGGATCGGATATATGAATTTTGATGACGGAATTGAACCACTGGCACGGAGAATGTATGTTGATCCTGACAAACTTCCTTTGTTAATTGTTACAAATCCAGGTTTAACTGCTGTGTATGGATGCAGCGGTTATAATGTAGGAAGTGTAGATCTTATGGCAAAACTTCTGGTACTGTTAGCAGCAAAATAAGATATCTTGCAAAATTCATCAAGATGTTATATACTGTTTGATGGAGTATTACCAGAAATTAAGAGATAAAAGGATGGTTTAAGCATGACTATTTTAGAAAATTGGAGAAATCTGGCATATGGCGACGGGCTGGATGATAAAGGCAAAGAAGAGTTATGGACGGAGTATTTCAAGATAGAAAAAGGAATTTATGAGCACATTCTTTCTAAGCCGGAAGAAGTGATTGAAGGAACAGTAGAAGAACTGGCAAAAAGATATGGTACCGATATTCAGACCATGACTGGATTTTTAGATGGAATTAACGAAAGCCTGAAAGGCTATGAAAACCCAATTGAGACAATGGATGAGAAAACCAAGGTCAAGATTGAGATTGATCCGGAGAAACTTTACTACAATATGGTAGAGGCGAAAGCAGAGTGGCTTTATAATCTTCCTTATTGGGATGAGATCCTGACAGAAGAGAAGAAAAAAGAACTTTACAAAAAGCAGAAAGCTTCCGGCACCATCGTTAAAGGAGAAAAGATTGGAAGAAATGATCCATGTCCTTGCGGAAGCGGTAAGAAATATAAAAAATGCTGCGGAAGCGGCCTGTAAAAACAGGAAGGCAGGTACCTCTTAGGGGTTACCTGCTTTGTTTTTAGAATAGAGAGCGGAAAGGGAATCCCAAATGGAAGCTTATGAAAGCTTTGCAGAAGTCTATGATTTATTTATGGACAACATTCCATATAAGGAATGGAGCCAGTATGTAGGCAGCCTGCTGAAAGAGCATGGAATTGAAGACGGTCTTTTATTAGATCTTGGCTGTGGAACCGGAAGTTTGACAGAATTACTGGCTGATCAGGGATATGACATGATCGGTGTGGATAATTCCGAGGACATGCTCCAGATTGCCATGGAGAAGAAGGCTGAATCTGGAAAGGATATTCTTTATCTTTTGCAGGATATGAGAGAATTTGAATTATACGGAACGGTGCGGGCAGTTCTTAGTATCTGTGACTGTATGAATTACATTCTGGAGAGTAAAGATCTGATTCAGATATTTTCTCTTGTAAATAATTATCTGGACCCGGAGGGAATCTTTATATTTGATTTAAACACTGCTTATAAGTATGAGACGATGTTAGGTGATTCCACCATTGCAGAGGACCGGGAAGAATGCAGTTTTATATGGGATAATTACTATGACAGGAAAACCAGGGTCAATGAATATGGTCTTTCCCTGTTTATCAGGGAGGAAGATAATTTATATCGTAAGTATACCGAATACCATTATCAGAGATCCTATTCCATAGAGGAAATAAAAGAAGCCATAACAAAAGCCGGCATGGAATTTGTAACAGCATATGATGCCTTTACAAGAGAACCGGCAAAGGAAACCAGTGAGCGGATTTATATTATCGCGAGAGAACACGGAAAAGGAGCTACGACATGACAGATTATATTGTGAGAGCAACAGCAGGAGATCACCAGATCCGTGCTTTTGCAGCAACCACCAGAGATTTGGTAGAACACGCCAGACAGGCTCATAATACAAGCCCTATTGCGACTGCGGCATTAGGAAGACTTCTGACAGCAGGTGCTATGATGGGAATTATGATGAAAGGGGGGGAGGATCTTCTTACCATTAAGATTCAAAGCAGCGGTCCTATTGAAGGTCTTACGGTAACAGCGGACTCCAAAGGCGATGTAAAGGGTTATGTATTTAATCCCGGAGTCATGCTCCCGCCAAGTAAAGCAGGCAAACTGGATGTAGGCGGAGCGGTAGGAGAGGGTGTCTTAAGTGTTATCAGGGATATTGGTTTAAAAGAGCCTTATGTGGGTCAGACGATTTTAGTAGGCGGAGAGATCGCAGAAGATCTTACTTATTATTATGCCAACTCGGAACAGACTCCATCCTCTGTTGCTTTAGGAGTTTTGATGAATAAGGATAATACAGTAAAGCAGGCAGGTGGTTTTATTATTCAGCTTCTTCCTGGTGCTTCAGAAGAGATGGTGGAAAAGCTTGAAAAAAAGCTTGGAGAGATTACAGCAATCACCTCACTTCTGGATGAAGGGAATACACCAGAGATGATTCTGGAACATATTCTTGGAGAATTTGGTCTTGATATTATGGAAAAGATACCGACCAGGTTCCACTGTAATTGTGAAAAGTCAAGAGTGGAGAGAGCTTTAATCAGCATTGGGAAAAAAGAGCTTCTTGAAATGATTGATGAGGGAAAAAATATAGAGGTAAACTGCCATTTTTGCAACAAAAATTACGAATTTACAGTGGAAGAGCTTTCCGAACTTTATGAAAAAGCGAGAAGTTAAGTGCTCCCGCATTTGGGAGCATCAAAAAGAGCCATCCGAATGGATGGCTCTGATCGTAATCATGCGAAACAATATAACTTCTTCCTATATATTGAAAAAAGGTACACTGATGAGTCAATGATTATAATCTGGTAACGTTTGTAGCCTGTGGTCCTTTGGCTCCGTCTACTACATCAAACTCAACAGCTACGCCTTCATCTAAAGACTTAAACCCTTCCATGCTAAGACCTGAGTAGTGAACGAATACATCGTTGCCCTGTTCGTCGGAAATAAATCCATAACCCTTTTGGTTGTTAAACCACTTAACTGTACCTTTCATATGATACCTCCAAAACGAAATAAAAATTATACTATTACAGGATATCTGTAACTTCCCTAAGAATAGCATAAAACCTAGAAAGTGTCAAACATTTTCCGCTTCAAAAAATAAGAAATCTTAAAAATAAATTCAGGTAAAAAACAAGTGGCAAAAAGAACGAAAAATGTGGTAGAATGAGGGAAGATTGTGATATAGGATAAGAAGGGACAGACAATGAAAGTCAGAAATTTTTGGGGACATTTTTCTACCATCAGTTCCCACAAAATAAGAGTTATGAAAAACTGCTTCCGTGTGGGGCTTTATAAACAGGGGCTTCTTCATGATCTATCAAAGTACAGCCCCCAGGAATTCTTAGCGGGGGTTCATTATTATCAGGGAAACCGAAGTCCTAATGCGGCTGAACGGGAAGAAAAGGGTTATTCGGGAGCATGGCTTCATCATAAAGGCAGGAATAAACACCATGATGAATACTGGATCGACTTTTCCAGTGATTATTCCCAAGGGCTGGTAGGGTTAAAAATGCCCTTAAATTATGTGATCGAGATGGTAATTGACCGGATGGCGGCGGCTCAGACCTATAAAGGAAAAGATTATACCGATGCTTCCCCCTGGGAATATTATATTCTTACAAAACCTTATTCCGTTATTGCGCCTGAGACAGGAGCGCTTCTTGAAGAACTTCTTTTATTGCTGAAAGAAGAGGGGGAAGAAAAGCTGTTTGAACATATGAGAAAATTATTGAAAAAAGGGGATTATTAACAGGAACAAAGCAGGAGCAGATCAGATTATGGAGTTTACAGTAAGCAGAACCAGACGATCTTTTGATTTTCACATGCCGGTCAGTCACTGGCATCCATGTTATGAATTGTTTTATCTGGTATCCGGACATTGCAGAATATTTATCAATCATACCTTGCATTATGTAGAACCAGGTGATTTTATCCTCATTCCTCCAGGAGAGATTCACCGAACCACTTATCATTCCAGCCCGGTGAATGAACGAATCACTTTAAGTTTTAACAAAGAGTATCTAAAACCCATGGAGGAGCAGTGCGGAAGAGAGCTGACCCAGTATCTGTTCCGAAATTCCAAGATATCCATACCGGAAGGAAGGCAGCTCTATGCAGAGGATCTGATTAAGAAGATAGAATATGAGTCAGCAGGACAGGATGGTTACTCTGGTGTGATGATTGAGAGTTATCTGTATGAGCTGCTGGTTTTTTTATCCAGATGTCAGGAAACCAGGCAGGAACCAGTCAGGCTTCCGGTAGCGGAAAAGGCAATTGAGGAAGCTGCTGAATATATCTATAATCACTATGACACCCAGATCACACTGGAAGAAGTTGCAGGGCGGATTCATATGAGTCCTGCTTACTTTTCCAAAAAGTTTAAAGCAGTGACTGGTTTTGGATACAAAGAGTATTTAACAAATATACGGATCAGAGAAGCTTCCGGCATGCTGTTAAATTCTACCAGATCTATTACTGAGATTGCGGTTGCCTGTGGCTTTGGAGATGGTAATTACTTTGGAGATGTGTTCAAAAAAGTCAAAGGAGTCTCTCCAAGAACATACCGGAATATGCAGGGGCTTGTATAGGTTATCTTCGCAGACTGTTCAGAAGCTGTCTGATATAGCTGCGGACATTTTTACTGTCTTTAAACAGATCTTCTTCATAGGAAACGTAGGTAATCTTGTCTTTATATTCTTTTTGCAGTGCCGGTGTCCATAAGGGAGAAAACTGGGGCAGGTAAAGACCGTTCTGTCTGGTATAGCAGGTTTTTGCAGTCGCTTTCATTCTGGCTTCCTTATCCACATATTCCGCAACACTTTTATGTATCGCCCGGTCTTCGTAAATCAGATAATAGTAATTTTTATAATCTGGATAGAAGTATTTTAATTCCCCTTCATACAGATCAATGGTGATGGTCAGGGTATCATCCTCTGCTTCCATACATACCAGAGAGTTGGATCTTGAAAAACCGGCGGGAATGGAACAACCGTTTTTGCAAAATAGTTGTAAGACAGGCTGTGCCTGACCAAAGATATCACAGTTTGAGGAAAGTTCCTGTCCCTCCAGCCAGAAGTCCTCTTCTATAAAATCAGGATAATTAAGTATGGGAAGAATGAGGGGCATTCCCTTTAAGTCGTCTTCGTTATGAAGAATCAAAAGATCAAAGAGAAATGTTTCGTGAGTTATTAAATAGTCTTTATACACTTCAATAAGCTGCCCGCCGGAATAAAGGTCTGTTCTTTCAACCTTTAAAAATTCTTCAATCGCCTTTTGCTTCATGCTGGTAAGACCCAGAATATTCCGATAGGGCCGGATTCTTTTATAAATATCAAAACTTTCCACGCAGGAAAAATCAAAGGGAAGTCCATGAGCATGACAACGCTTTAAAAGGTAGGGAAGATCAAACCCGTCCCCATTAAAGTGAACAACTGTCCGGAAATCTTTTAAAAAATCAAAAAAGGTCCGAAGAAGTTCCTGCTCAGAATCAAGACTATCGGCAAACCACTGGGTGAGATTCCAGGAAGAGTCCCGATAAAAGACACAGCCAATTAAGTACACAGTAGAGTATTCTCCGGAGAATCCGGTGGTTTCTATATCAAAGAAAAGAAGCTCTTCCCGGCTACCGATCCGGTCCAGGGGATAAGTTTCTATAAATTCAATAGTTTTATGTAAGGTAATCATACATGATTCCGTCCTTTCTTTCAAAATTATTATAGCGGAAGGCAGTTCTTTCGTCAATCAAAACAGAATATTTGTTCGACTATCTGCTTGCATAACAACATTCCGTATGCTATGATTAAATCATGATATATGAGCCAAAAGGAGACGAGAAGATTTGATTTCTTATGTAAAAGGACCTCTGGTCGAGATCACTGGTGATACAGTGATCATAGAGTGTGGAAGTATAGGTTATGAAGTGCATGTTCCCATATCCGTGCTTCAGCAGTTGCCTGAAGCAGGTAAGGAAGCGAAGCTTTACACCTATTTTCAGGTAAGGGAAGATGCCATGTGCCTTTTTGGCTTTTTAAACCGGCAGGATCTGCAGATGTTTAAACAGTTGATCAGTGTGAACGGAATCGGTCCTAAGGGAGCACTGGGAGTTCTTTCTGCTCTCACTCCTGACAATTTAAGAAAAGCAATTATTTCTGGTGATGCAAAAGCTATCTCAAAAGCCCCTGGAGTTGGTGCCAAGACTGCTCAGAGGATTATTCTTGATCTGAAGGATAAGATTGATATGGCGGACTGTCTGTTGTCCGGTCTTTCCAGCGAGCCTTCTACTGCTCCGATCCTGGAAGGTGTGGAAGGAGAGGCAATTGATGCGCTGACGGCGCTTGGCTATACTCTGGCAGAAGCAGGACGAGCTGTTAAGCGTGTGGAGATCACAGAATCCATGACAGCAGAAGATGTGCTGAAGGCATCTTTAAAGCATTTGGCATTTATATAAGAATAACGGGTAAAAGTAAAGATGGAACGTAGAATAATAACCACAGAAGCAATCGAAGAAGATAAGCAGATTGAGCCAAATCTAAGGCCTAAATGTCTGCAGGAATACATTGGGCAGGAGAAGATCCGTACCAATTTAAAAGTATATATTGAAGCGGCAAAAGCAAGAAGAGAATCTTTGGATCATGTGCTGTTTTATGGTCCTCCCGGACTTGGCAAAACCACTCTTTCGGGAATCATTGCCAATGAGATGGGGGTTAATATGAAGGTTACGTCAGGACCTGCCATAGAAAAACCAGGCGAGATTGCCGCTATTCTGAACAATCTTCAGGAAGGGGATGTGCTGTTTGTGGATGAGATTCACAGACTGAATCGTCAGGTGGAAGAGGTGCTTTATCCTGCCATGGAGGACTTTGCCATTGATATTATGCTGGGAAAGGATTCCGCAGCCAGGTCCATCCGGCTGGATCTTCCCAAGTTTACCCTTGTTGGAGCTACAACAAGGGCAGGGCTTTTAAGTGCCCCTTTAAGAGACCGTTTCGGGGTGGTGCAGAAGCTGGAGTTTTATACCCCTCAGGAATTGAAGATTATTGTCTGCCGTTCCGCTAAAGTTCTTCAGGTAGAGATTGAAGACGAAGGTGCGGCTGAGATTGCCAAGCGATCCAGAGGAACGCCAAGACTTGCCAACCGGCTGTTGAAGAGAGTCCGTGATTTTGCACAAGTGAAGTACGATGGTATTATTACAAAGGATGTGGCAGATTTTGCTCTGGATATTCTCGATGTGGATAAGTTTGGACTGGATTATAATGACCGGTCTATTCTGCTGATGATGATTGAGAAGTTTTCCGGGGGACCTGTTGGACTGGACACTCTGGCGGCTGCTCTGGGAGAAGATGCGGGAACGCTGGAAGATGTATATGAACCATATCTGCTGATGAATGGCTTCTTAAACCGGACGTCCAGAGGACGGGTTGCCACAGAGCGGGCGTATCAGCATCTTGGAATTGTAATGGAGCCATGATCTGCCTGAATTTTAGAACTTTCCTAAGTTTATAAAATGTGATATAGTAAACAGAGAGCAAATGATAACAGGAGAGAACAACATGGATTCCAAACATAATACTGAAGTTTTAATAGATGGCAAGATTTATACATTAGCCGGAAGTGAAGAAGAGGGATACATCCAACGCCTGGCAAGTTATATTAATGAGATGACTCTGACACTAAAGCGTCAGGAAGGTTTTACAAAGCAAAGCGCAGAGTACCAGAATGTCATGATAGAGCTGAATATGGCAGATGATTATTTTAAAGCCAGAGAACAGATAGCCAGATTAGAAGAGCAGAAAGCGGAGATGGAGAGAGAGGCGTACAGTTTAAAGCATGAACTGGTAGCGACTCAGATCAAGCTGGAAGCAGCACAAAAGGAACTGGCAGAAGTGCAGAGACATGCAGATTCTGGCAACAAGGAATAACTCAGGAGGGGATGTTTTATGGCAGAGCCATGTGACATCCTCTTTTTCATCAATAGATAGATACAGGAGGCTTATGTGAAGAAAGCGGTTGAGATTCTTGCCCCGGCAGGATCGTTTGAAAGTATGAAGGCGGCTGTTGCAGCAGGTGCGGATGCGGTTTATATGGGTGGAAGCAGGTTTGGAGCCAGAGCTTTTGCCCAGAACCCAGATGAGGACAAACTCATGGAAGCTATTGATTATGTGCATCTTCATGGAAAGAAATTATATCTGACTGTAAACACTCTCATGAAAGAACAGGAGATGGATGAACTTTTTGAATATCTTCTCCCTTATTATAAACAGGGGCTTGATGCGGCGATTGTTCAGGATATGGGAGTCTTTTCTTTTATTAGAAAGAATTTTCCGGATCTTCCCCTTCATGCAAGTACGCAGATGACCATTACAGGGGCTTACGGTGCAGGCATGTTAAAGGAACTAGGAGCAGAGCGGGTGGTGACTGCCAGAGAACTTTCGTTGTCTGAGATTAAGCGGATTCATGAAAAAGTAGATGTAGAGATAGAAAGTTTTGTGCATGGGGCGCTGTGTTATTGCTATTCAGGACAATGTCTGTTCAGCAGTCTTATTGGAGGCCGCAGCGGCAACAGGGGAAGGTGCGCCCAGACGTGCCGGCTTCCTTATGAGGTGAAACGCGATGGTAAAGCCATTGGGAAAAAGGATGACAGCTACTGCCTCAGCCTGAAAGATTTAAGTACATTAGATTTAATTCCCGATATGATAGAAGCCGGTATCTACTCTATGAAAATTGAAGGAAGAATGAAAAGCCCCAGATATACGGCTGGTGTTGTGAGTATTTACCGTAAATATGCGGATCTTTATATAAATAAGGGCAGAGAAGGATACCGGGTTCAGGAAGAAGACCGGAAAGCACTGCTGGATCTGTTTGACAGAGGCGGACAGACAGACGGGTATTATAAGCAGCATAATGGAAGGGATATGGTGGTATGGAAAGAAAAACCATCCTTTCGGGAAGGCAATCAGGTCCTTTTTGATTATCTCGATGAGAACTATGTAAACAAAGAGATGAAACAACCAGTACAGGCAGCCGTATACTTAAAGGAAGGGAAGGAGGCTTCTCTGGAACTCATCTGCCAGGGGCATACCGTAAAGGTTATGGGTGCTCAAGTACAATCTGCCAAAAATCAACCGATGACAGAAGAAAAAGTAAGGAAACAACTGGAGAAAACCGGGAATACCCCTTTTTATTTTGATAATCTTCAAGTGGAGCGGGAAGGAAATGTTTTTATTCCAGTACAGGCTTTAAATGAGCTCAGGAGGACCGGGCTGGAACAGATCCAGAATGCAGTTTTAGGTCAGTACTACAGAGAAGGTGTGATGGCTCAGACGGAAGAAAGATCTATTTACAAAAAGGAACATCATTCCGGAACTCCACTTCTGACTGTTTCCCTGGAGCGGACGGATTGTCTGGAGGCGGTTGTTGAGAGCGGTAAAGTGGGACGGGTGTATATTGATTCGGCAGAGTTTGATCCCAAGCACTGGAAAGCCTGTGTGGATCTGTGCCACAAAAATGGAAAAGAGTGTATGCTTACTATGCCTCATATCTTTCGAAACAATGGGGAACAGTTTTTTGACCAGCATATCAGAGAACTGAAAGAATCGGCTTTTGACGGTTACCTGATCCGGTCTCTTGAAGAAGCCGGATATCTGAATCAAAAAGAAATCAAAGGGCGTTTTATTTTCGATTTTGACGTGTATGGAATGAATCACTGGTCTCAGGACATGCTTATGGACATGGGAGCAGATGAACTTACCTTGCCTGTGGAATTGAATAGCAGGGAACTGGGAAAGCTAAAGATTCCCGGAGAGCTTCTCTTATATGGACGTCTGCCAATGATGGTATCCGCCCAGTGTATTCATAAAGGTCTGGAGCGGTGTGATAAGCTTCCTTCTGTTTTAATGATGAAAGACCGGAAGGGAAAAGAATTTCCGGTGAAGAATCACTGCAGATTCTGCTATAATTCCATATACAATTCAGCCCCATTATCCCTTCATGGACTTTACGACGGAGTTATGGCTTTGTCTCCTTCTTCTTTACGGCTTCAGTTTACAATAGAGGACCTGGAAGAAACCAAAGAAGTGATTCAATATTTTTCCGGAGAATTTTATGACAGGCAGGAAGAAAGACTGCCTTTTCAGGAGTTTACAAGAGGTCATTTTAAACGCGGTGTAGAATAGGTGGTATATGATTAATCTGATAATTGATGCATCCAGATATCTGATGATATTGTTGATTGCAATATACACATATTTTAATTTTCGTGTGTTTTCCACGAAAGATCAATGGAAAAAAAACAGAATATGCAGAAAGCAGAACCTGGTCATGTTCCTGATTCATCTTCTGGCTTATATCATCATCTGGTTTGAAACAAAAGACGAGCGGATTCTTGCCTTTTATCTGGCGCAGGTTTTGTTCTTTGTTATTTATATCTTTCTTTACCGTTTCTTTTACCGAAACGTATCCAGGTTATTGGTAAATAATATGTGTATGCTGCTTACAATAGGCTTTATCATGCTGACCAGGATTTCCTTTGACCGAGCCATGAAGCAGTTTGTTATCGTGGCAGCGGCAGCTCTGATTACATGGATCATTCCCTTTGTTATTGACAGAGTATGGCAGTTAAGTAAGATTCCATGGGTCTATGGTATCGGTGGGATTGTTCTCCTTTTTCTTGTCTTTATTGCGGGAAACAGCAGTTATGGTGCACAGCTTTCTTTCGGAGTGGGCGGGTTTTCCTTTCAGCCGTCAGAATTTGTAAAGATCAGCTATGTATTCTTTATTGCAACCATGTTTTACCGCTCAACCAGTTTTAAAACAGTGCTCCTTGTCACTGGAATTGCTTCTCTTCATATTTTGATTCTTGTGGTATCAAAGGATTTGGGAAGTGCCCTCATCTTATTTGTGACATATGTTTTTATGCTGTTTGTGGCTACGGGGAATTGGCTGTATCTATTTGCTGGCGCAGGCGGAGGAACCCTTGCTTCATTATTGGCGTTTCAGTTATTTGGACATGTCAGAACCAGAGTGGCGGCATGGTCAAATCCTTGGAGTGATATTGCGGGAAAAGGGTATCAGATCACGCAGTCTTTGTTTGCAATCGGAACAGGAGGCTGGTTTGGCATGGGACTATATCAGGGGATGCCAAGAAAGATCCCGGTGGTGGAAAAAGATTTTATTTTTGCGGCAGTTTCAGAAGAACTGGGAGCTGTGTTTGCGTTGTGCCTTTTGTTTATCTGTCTCGGATGTTTTTTGCAGTTTATGATGATAGCAGGACGGATGCAGGCGGTATTTTATAAGCTGATTGCATTTGGTCTGGGCACCATCTATATTATTCAGGTGTTTCTGACCGTGGGGGGTGTTACAAAGTTTATTCCTTCCACAGGAGTAACTCTTCCCCTTGTAAGCTATGGAGGAAGTTCTGTGCTGAGTACATTTGTAATCTTTGGTATTATCCAGGGACTGTATATATTAAAACGCAATGAAGAGGAAGAAGAGGAATATGAAGACTAGTCCAAATCCAAAAGCAAACCGTCATATGTTAATACTTACCTATGGAGTTGTGCTCCTGTTTCTGGGGCTGACAGCATATTATAGTTATTTCCTTTTTGCGAAAAGTGATGGAGTAATTAACAATTCTTATAATCCCAGACTGGACAGGTTTGCAGATAGGGTTGTGCGGGGGGAGATCCGGAGCAGTGACGGCCAGGTTCTTGCCAGGACGGATGTGGATGGAGAAGGCAATGAAACAAGAGTTTATCCCTTTGATGCTCTTTTTGCCCATGTGGTAGGATATTCTTCAAAAGGAAAGACCGGGTTGGAATCGCTTTCCAACTTTTACCTTTTAAGCAGCCATGTAAACATCATAGAACAGGCTGTCAATGAATTATCTTCTGTCAAAAATCAGGGAGATCATGTGGTATCTACCCTTGATGTGGCTCTGCAAAAAGCAGCCTATGATGCCCTCGGAAAACGGAATGGTGCTGTGGTGGTCATGGAACCGGATACAGGAAAGATTCTGGCCATGGTTTCAAAGCCGGATTATAATCCCAATACCCTTCTTGCGGATTGGGATCAGCTTATCGCGCAGGAGAATACTTCCGGTCAGCTCCTAAACCGTGCTACCCAGGGATTGTATCCCCCGGGGTCAACGTTTAAAGTTGTGACAGCACTGGAATACATGAAAGAGCATCCCGATAATTACAGGGATTATACGTTTGATTGCAGCGGAATCTACAGAAACGGGGAATATGCAATTAAATGTTACCATGAGACTGCTCATGGTCATCAGAATTTCCAACAGGCATTTGCTAATTCATGCAATGGAGCATTTGCGAATCTTGGTTTATCTCTCAATCTGACTAATTTAAAAAGTACAGCGGACCAGCTTTTATTTAATTCCAGTCTGGATCTTCCTGTGGCATATAGCAGGAGTTCTTATTCCATGGCTTCCGGTGCCGATACCTGGCAGATTCTCCAGACTTCGATTGGTCAGGGACAGACTCAGATAACCCCGATACACAATGCCATGATCACATCAGCCATTGCAAATGGAGGAACTCTGATGAAGCCTTATCTCCTTGACCGTGTGGAAAATGACGGCGGAGATGTGATTAAAAAGTTTATGCCTGAAGCTTATGGCAATCTGATGACAGCGAAAGAATCAGAAGGTCTGACTGAGTTTATGAGGGCAGTGGTAACGGATGGAACCGGTTCTGCGCTTCGGACAGATGCCTATACAGTAGCAGGAAAGACCGGTTCCGCAGAGTTTGAAACAGGAAAAGAAACCCACGCATGGTTTATCGGATTCGCCCCTGCAGAGCATCCGAAAGTGGTTGTCAGCGTAATTGTGGAAGAAGGCGGTTCGGGCGGAAAGGCAGCAGCTCCTATAGCCAGAGGGCTTTTTGACTTATATTTTTCCAGATGATGAAAGATATGATATTGCTTTCGAAGATTACAGTCTTGCATATAGGGACAAAAAGAGGTATACTATAGCCAGTCTATGAGACACACCAAAATCGGAATTTTGATGAATATCCGGTTCACTCTGGAGGAATTGCAATGATAGAAGCAACGAGTTGTGGCGGTGTGGTTATTTTTCGAGGTAAAATTCTGGTTTTGTATAAGAATTATAAAAACAAATATGAAGGTTGGGTTTTGCCAAAGGGAACGGTAGAAGCGGGTGAAGAGTATAAGGAGACGGCACTGCGGGAAGTAAAAGAAGAGACAGGAGTCAGTGCGTCCATTATCAAGTACATCGGCAAGAGCCGGTACTCTTTTAACACACCCCAGGATATGGTGGAAAAGGATGTACACTGGTATCTAATGATGGCTGACAGCTATTACAGTAAACCACAGCGGGAAGAATATTTTATTGATTCGGGATATTATAAGTTTCATGAAGCCTATCATCTTCTTAAATTCTCCAATGAAAAGCAGATATTGGAGAAAGCCTATAATGAATATCTGGATTTGAAGAAGAGCAATTTATGGGGCAATAAAAAGTATTTCTGAAGAGATGAGGATAAGAGCCGTAAAAGTGAATAAGACTTTTACGGCTCTTATATATTCCAAGCAGTATGTATGATTAATAAGAGCCTTCCAGTCCTTCTAATCTGGTCCGTAAGTTCTCTGCATTTAATTCAAAGATAAGACCGTTCCGTTTTTCACTTTCCATGACATTCCTGATTAAGGAGGAGGGGTTCACCAGCGTTGACTGGCTTCTGTCTTCGATTATGGTAAGTTCTTCCACCGCTATAATTTCATCAACTACAATTCCCCAACGGGTGTTATCTAATATAAGAGCCATCTTTTGGGAAGAATCTGATGAGATTCCAAGGGTATTACACAGATCCAGCAGTTGTATCACCTGGTTTCTGTGTTTGAACATTCCCATAACATCAGGGGGAGCCGCAGGAATCGGGGTATAGTCAGAGACCTGTACAATTGTTGATACATGTTCACCGTTTATGCAGTAAAGTGATTCAGCCAGTGTAAATAAGATATATGGACAGTTAATGTCACTCTTCATTTCTATATTCACCTTTTCCTTTGTATTTTAGTTGTCATTATATAACTTATTTCCATATAGTTCAACGGCTTTTGAGGAAAAATATGTTTTAAAACGTGATTATAGACTATGAATAACCGGAAAACCGGGGTATAATGATAAGAGGTATCGGATTTTATTCGTTAGGAGGGAAAAAATGATAAAGTACTATGAAGGAGATATATTCACTTCTGACGCAGATATCATCTGCCATCAGGTAAATTGCCAGGGAGTTTTTGAACGCGGGCTTAACGGGCAGATTAAAAAGATGTTTCCGGAAGTTGAGAAAACATATAGAATATTAACGAAACAATGGCAGGATCAGTCAGGCGGGAAGACCTCAGAATTGCTGGGCCGCGTTTCTGCCCAACCGGTAAAGCAGGGCGATCGCTGGTTTTTAATTGCCAATCTGTATGGACAGGATGATTACGGTAAGAGTGGTCGTTATACAGATTATAAAGCTTTAGAAAAGGCAGTGCAGGAGATCCGGGATTTTGTTGATGTAAGAAGTAAACAGGAAAAAGTTGCATTTCCCTTCAAAATGGGCTGCGGCAATGCCGGCGGTGACTGGGAGATTGTAAAGGAAATATTGGAACGGGTATTTAAAGGCTACAAAGGCGAAGTTCAGATCTGGAATTATGAAAAGGTGAAATAGCATTTTAATCCGGGAGGAAGGAATATGGCAAAAGTAAGCTCGTTGAGCCGCAGTATTAATACATTTTATGTGGAATGGAGCGCCCTTAATCATTACTTGTCATCTTATGAATGTGATGTGAATGAGATTCCTTATATTGGATTTTCCGATCCCAGAGTGCAGAAACTCTGGAAAGGATTATCTTCTCAGGAACGTCGGGAGATTATGAAACGTTCCGGTTCGAAAAGTGAAATGGAGTTGCTGGATTATTTCACTTGATCCTTAAATGAACCGGTGAAAGAATGGAGAATTACATGTCAGAAAGAAAATTTATTGTTGTTGATGGTTCCTCAATGCTGTCTACATGCTATTATGCGGTTTTGCCCAGGGAGATTATGTTTGCCAAGACAGAGGAGGAAAAGCAGAGGCATTATGAAAAGATTCTTCATGCTAAAGACGGCACATATACAAACGCCATATTCGGCATGTTAAAGATGGTGGTTTCTCTGATGAAAAAGCAGCAGCCGGATCATATTGCTTTTGTGTTTGACAAAACAAGGGATACATTTCGCAGGGAATTATATCCAGAATACAAAGGGACAAGAGGAGTCACACCAGAACCTTTAAAGAGCCAGTTTGTATTGATGGAAGAAATACTGGAAGATGTGGGCTTTAAAGTGCTTTACAGTGACCGGTATGAGGCAGATGATTATGCAGGAAGTCTTGTTATGAAGTTTCGAGAAGAGATTCCCATGATTGTCTTAACAAAAGACCACGATTATCTGCAACTGGTAAGCGATGAATACAATGTGCGTGCGTGGATGGTTCAGTCCCGTCAGGAAAAAGCAGACGAGCTTTACCAGAGATACTATACCTTTTATGGTGTGAAGAAACAACAGGTTAATCTTCCAGAAAAGGTATTTGAATACACCTCCCGCACTGTTTTATATGAAGAAGGGGTCAGACCGGAGCAGATTGTGGACTTAAAAGCAATCCAGGGGGATTCTTCTGATAATATTCCGGGAGTGAAAGGGGTAAGCAGTGCAGTTCCTCCGCTGCTTCGGGAGTATGGGACAGTGGAAGAGATCTATCGTGCCATACATGAAGTGGAGAATGATAAAAAACGTTTAAAGGAATTACAGGATTTCTGGAAACAGGAACTGGGAATTTCCCGTTCTCCTTTTAAGGCACTGACAAAAACCAGTGAAGAAGAATTATGTGGGGAAAAGGCAGCAATGTTGTCCAAAACTCTGGCTACAATTAAGACAGATATTCCGATTGATTTGGAACTATCTGCTTTTACAGCGGAATCCTTTGATGAAGAAAGGGTTCTTGCCTGGCTGAAAAAACTTGACATAAAAGAAGCATCTATATTTGGAGCATGAATGTGATGAGGCAAAAGTATTTTTTTGGACTCTTTGGACACACTCATAGGGAATATGTCTGTATTTGATAAAGGAGAACAAACTATGAATAAGAATTATGGAAGATTGACCTCTTTACTGGAAAAAACCATGGCATTACAGACGGCTTTAATACTTTTTGAGTGGGATAATGAAACCCTTGCGCCGGAAGATGCCGGCTCTTATACAGCAAGAGTGATCGGAACTCTTTCCGGAGAATACTATGGAATTCTTACAGGAGAAGAGATAGGCAATGCCATCAGTGCCTGTGAGAAAGAAGAAGGTCTTTTCCCTGTGGAACGTGCCATTGTAAAAGCGGCAAAGGAAGAGAGAGAGAATCTGATTTGCATTCCTTCTGAGGAATACAGAGAGAATGCCCAACTGGTAGCAGAAGCGGCAAAGGTCTGGTCAAAAGCCCGAACCGATGAGGATTTTGACTCTTTTGCACCGACTCTTGAAAAGGTGATCAGTTTTAAGAAAAAATTTGCCAGTTACCGCCAAAAAGAGAATCAGCCTTTATATGATGTGATGCTGGCTGAGAATGAAAAGGATTTTAATACGGAGCTTCTTGATGAATTTTTTGGACAGCTTAAAGAAGAGATCGTTCCGCTTCTTAAAAAGATCACGGAAAGCAAAAAGACCATTGATGCTTCTTTTTTAACTGGCAATTATCCTGTGGAAAAACAGAAAAAGATGGCAGGATTTCTTGCTGAGTACGTGGGCTTTGACTTTAAAAAAGGAGTTCTTTCCATAAGTGCCCATCCCTTTACTACCAATCTTCATAACCGTGATGTCCGTATTACAACAAGCTATCATGATAAGATGGATAGTTCCATGTTCTCTGTCATCCATGAAGCTGGACATGGTCTTTATGAATTGGGAATAGGAGATGATATTACCCAGACTTTAGTTGGACAGGGAACTTCTATGGGGATGCATGAATCCCAATCCCGGTTCTTTGAGAATATTATCGGAAGAAACGGTGCATTCTGGGAACCATTATATGGCAAATTGCAGGAACTCTATCCAGATCAGCTAAAGGATATCTCCAGAACACAATTTGTTGAGGCAATTAATAAAGTAGAACCCAGTCTTATAAGAACTGAGGCGGATGAATTGACTTACAGTCTTCACATTATGATCCGTTATGAGATTGAAAAGATGATTATAAATGATGAGATTGATTTAAAGAAGCTTCCCCAGATCTGGGCGGATAAATACGAAGAATATCTGGGTGTGCGCCCCGAAAAGTTCTCAGAAGGAATTCTTCAGGATATTCACTGGTCTCAGAGCTCCTTTGGATACTTTCCATCTTATGCCCTTGGCAATGCTTTTGGAGCACAATTCTATTATCATATGAAAAAAGAGATGGATTTTGAAGAACTTCTTCGGACTGGAAAGATCAGTGTCATCCGTGACTATTTAAGAGATAATATTCACAAATATGGGAAATTAAAGACCAGCCGTGAGATATTAAGAGATGTGACAGGTGAGGATTTTAACCCCGGTTATTTTATCCAGTACTTAAAAGAAAAATACGGGAAACTATATGAGTTATGATAAGCAACATTTGATAAAAGGGCGTCCAAAAGATGCCCTTTTATCATCTGCTTTTTGATTCATTGACATATTCTGAATAGGCTTCGTTGATTTCTGCTCCGAAAAAAAGAATACAGATACAGGTATAAAGCCAAAGCATTAACAGGACAATTGCGGCAAGACTTCCGTACATAACAGAATAATTACCAAAGTTGTTAAAATAAATGGAGAACAAAGCAGAAAAAGCCATCCAGCCCAGAGTGGAAAAGACAGCTCCGGGAAGTTGTTTGCAAAAACTCTGTTTTTTTGATGGAACATAAGTGTAGAGCATTGAAAAGCAAAAGGTAAGAATGAAAAATAACATGGTTCGAAATGTAATGATATACTGTGTGATTTCTGCCAGAAGGGGAAGATGGCGGTCCAGCAAGCTCTGTATCGTTCCTCCAAGAACAAGAAGGACCAGAGTTAAGATGCAGATTGCCATGAAAATGATGGTATATCCCGCGCATATAATCCTGGTTACAAGATAATTTCTTTTTTTCCTTTGCCCGTAGACCCGGTTAAGCCCCCGTTCGATGCTAAGCATTCCTCTGGAAGAAGACCAGACTGCAGCCACTGCGGAAACAGACAGAACCGCCAGGGGAGTGGTAGTGTAAAGATCGTCAATAACTGTCACGATGATGCTGTTCATCTGCATGGTATTTGGAATAATGGTAATGACAAGCTGCAATAAGTTGGCTTTTGTAATCGGTGGAATGAATTGCACCAGAGCCAGCAAAAGCATCATAAAAGGAAATGCAGCAATAATTGAAAAAAAGGAAGCCTGTGCAGCATACACAGTCATCTCATCTTTGCTATATTTATCATAAATGCCTTTACAGCGTAAAAGAAATTGAACCATAAGATCTCCTTTCCATTGATGCTCTGTTTTCTGTGAAAGACAGAGCAAGCAAGCTTACTGCTATATGAATATTACCATGGGACAAAAAAAAGATCAAGGCATTGCATTTTTTGCTTTTAGAAGGAAAAAAGGAGGAAGTAATGGAGTGCATTCCAGCAAAAACCATCGTTACCAGGTCTGGAAGCGACCAGTGGTTTGGAATTGATTATAACATGAATATTTACAGAGGATGCTGTCATGGCTGCATTTATTGTGACAGCCGTTCCGAGTGTTACCGTATTGATCATTTTGATAAGGTGCGGGTAAAAGAAGATGCCCTGCGCATCATCCGGGATGAATTAAGGCGCAAAGCCAGATCCAGTGTGGTGGGAACCGGAGCTATGAGTGATCCATACAATCCTTTTGAAAAAACATTAAAACTGACACGCAATGCCCTTGAACTCCTGGACTCCCTTGGCTTTGGAGCCGCAATTGCTACGAAGAGTAAATTGTTAGAGAGGGATATTGACGTGTTGTCTGAAATTATGAAGCATTCCCCTGTTTTATGCAAAATAACCATTACAACAGCAGATGACAGTATGGCGGGTAAAATTGAACCCCATGTGTCTTCTCCTTCTGAACGGTTTGATTTAATACAGTCTTTAAAAGATAAAGGAATATTTACAGGGATTTTGATGATGCCCCTTCTTCCTTTTTTAGAAGACAATGAGGAAAATATCCGCTCTCTTATCAAAGGTGCTCATGAAACAGGTGCAGATTTTATCTACCCTTCTTTTGGGGTAACACTCCGCGGCAATCAGAGAGAATGGTATTTTGACCGTCTGCGGGAGGCATTTCCTCAGGAGGACCTGGTGACAAAATACATTCAGCAATATAAGAACAGCTACCAATGTACAAGTCCGGCTCATAAAAAGCTGTGGAAAGTGTTTTCAGAAGAGTGCCAGCGTTATGGCATCCTGTATCAGATGACGGATATCATTCACGCTTACCGGAAGAATTATGAGATCAGTCAGTTAAGTCTGTTCGATTGAGCGCAGATCTGTTCCCCAAAACAAGTAATAAATTCTCTGGCAATATTGGATACATATCCATTTTTCTTATATACGGCGGCAATCTGAGTCTGGGTATATTCTGATTGAATCTGCCGGATGGCAAGACCGTCATGCTGTTCCATCTGACTGATGGAAAAGGGGACCAGGGCGATTCCAAGTCCTGCTTCCGCCCATTGCAGGCAGGTTCTTGCATCATCGCTCCGGCAGAATGTATTGGGTTCCAGACCAATGTTTTGGAAAGCAGTGGAGATAATGGAATCAAAACGGCGGTAATAGATCAGCGGTTTCCCGGAAAGTTCCGTTAATTGTATATCTCCAGATGATAGTTCTGAAAAGAAACCAGGTGCTCCAACAGCCATAAGAGGTTCCTTTTGTCCGTAGATACATTCAAAGCCCTCTGATTGAAACGGTGTTCGCACGATGGCGCATTCAATAATCCCGTTTTTCATCTTTTCCATCAGTTCATAGGTGTTTCCTTCTATAATTTCAAATTTTACATTGGGGTGGGAAGAACAGAACTTTTTTAAAAAAACTTGAAGAACATTCCCTGAGGAGGAAATGGTTCCAAGCTTTAAGATTCCTCTGGCAGAAGAAGGAAAATGAAGAAGTTCTTCTGTAAGTCCTTCCATCATAGACAAAATATCTTTGGCACGGGAATAGAGGAAGGATCCTGCTTGTGTAAGATCAGTTTTTTTGTGACCTCTCTCAAACAGTTTTTGTCCAAGTTCTTCTTCAAGCAGCATAATCTGTTTGCTTAAGGGAGGTTGCGACAAACCGAGTTTTTTTGAGGCGGCAGTAAAGCTGCCAGTCTCTGCAACGGTTATAAAATAATAAAGTTGTTTTGAATTAATTGGATTCATTTGGCACATCCTTTAATTTATATTGTTTCGCTATTAATACTTGTATTATTATATCATTTTGGTATAATAATACAATATAATATTCCTAAAATATATCATCGGTAAAGCGGAGGAATTTAGAATGAAGGAACTCCTAAAGTATTTAAAAAAGTATAAACTGGAAAGCATTCTGGGGCCTTTATTTAAGCTTCTGGAAGCCAGTTTTGAATTATTGGTACCTCTTGTGATGGCAAAAGTCATTGATGTGGGGATTAAAAATCAGGACACCTCCTATATCCTGCGAATGGGTGGTCTGCTGGTTCTTCTTGGGCTTATTGGACTTGCCTGTTCCATAACTGCCCAGTATTTTGCAGCTAAAGCAGCGGCTGGTTTCGGAACTTCTTTAAGAAATGATCTGTTTAAGCATATCAACAGTCTTTCCTATCAGGAGATTGATACCATGGGTACTGCCACTCTGATTACCAGAATGACCAGTGATGTAAATCAGGTACAGTCAGGAGTGAATATGTTCCTGCGCCTGTTTTTAAGATCTCCTTTTGTGGTATTTGGCGCAATGATTATGGCTTTCACGATTAATGCCAGAGCAGCGATGGTTTTTGTAGTGACAATTCCTGTTTTAACTTTGGTTGTATTTGGAATTATGATTCTTAGTATGCCATTATATAAGAAAGTACAAAAGCAACTGGACCAGGTTCTTCTCACTGCCAGAGAGAATCTTTTGGGAGTTCGTGTAATCCGTGCATTTAACAGACAGGAGGATGAGGTCCGGAGGTTTGAAAAAGAGAACAGCCTTTTTGTTGAGTTCCAGGTTTTTGTGGGAAAAATATCCTCACTTATGAATCCTCTTACTTATGTCATTATAAATCTTGGAATTATTGTTTTAATTGTGACTGGTGCAGGAAGAGTGGAGCAGGGGGCGCTTAGCCAGGGGCAGGTTGTGGCTTTGGTAAATTATATGTCTCAGATTCTTATAGAGCTGGTGAAACTTGCGAATTTAATCATCACCATTTCCAAATCATTTGCCTGTGCAAACCGGATCAGTACTGTATTTAAACAAAAACCCGGAATTGTAGAAACCAGCCACGCTTTAATAAAAGAGGAACCCAAGTCAGAAAAGGTCGTATTTGATCATATGAATTTTGTCTATTCCGGTTCCAAAGCTCCAGCTCTCAGTGATATCTCTTTTCAGGTGAAGACTGGTGAAACCATAGGAATTATCGGTGGTACGGGATCAGGAAAAACCACATTGGTTAATCTCATTCCCAGGTTTTATGATGTAACCGAAGGCTCTGTCCGGTTAAGCGGAAGAGATGTAAGAGAATATCCTCTGGGGCAGCTCCGTGAAATGGTTGGTATGGTACCTCAGAAATCAGTTCTTTTTAAAGGTTCTCTCAGGGAAAATATGCAGTGGGGCAAAAAGGATGCTACAGATGAAGAGATTTTCAAGGCTCTTGAAATCGCTCAGGCAAAAGATTTTGTGGAAGAAAAGGGACAAGGTCTTGATTTCATAATTCAGGCAGGGGGCAAAAACTTATCAGGTGGACAGCGGCAGAGACTTACAATAGCAAGAGCCCTTGTGAAGAACCCTCAGATACTTATTATGGATGACAGTGCTTCTGCTCTTGATTTTGCTACAGATGCGAGACTTCGTAAAGCCATCAAAGAAGGAACGGAAGATATGACGGTATTTATCGTGTCACAAAGGGCCTCTACCATAAAGAATGCCGAGCAGATCATTGTTCTGGATGATGGAAAGATGGTAGGGTGCGGACCTCATAAAGAGTTACTGCAGTCATGTGAAGTATACAGGGAGATCTGTTTATCCCAGTTATCCGAAAAGGAGGTACAGTAATATGGGAATTAAAAAACATCAATCAACCATCAGACGGGTATTGGATTGTATTGCCCGTTATAAATGGGCTGTTGCTGCTTCCCTGCTTTGTGCACTTTTTACGGTGCTTCTCACTCTTTATGTACCGATTCTTATCGGCCGTGCCATTGACTGCATTGTGGGGAAGGGCGATGTTAACTTTCCGGGCATGTGGGTGGTTTTAAGGCAAATGGGAGTTGTAATCCTTTTGACAGCCGTTTTTCAGTGGATTATGAGCCACAGCAACAACTGGATCTCTTATCGTGTAGTAAAAGACATAAGAACCCAGGCGTTTAAAAGATTAGAGATTCTTCCTCTGAAATATATTGATTCTCACTCGCATGGTGATATAATAAGTAGAATCATTGCAGATATTGATCAGTTTTCGGATGGGTTATTAATGGGATTCACCCAATTATTTACCGGTGTTTTAACCATAATTGGAACATTATTCTTTATGTTCTACATTAATCCCATTATTGCTGCTGTAGTGGTCATCGTAACTCCGGTTTCTCTGTTTGCAGCCAGTTTTATTGCTAAAAAAACTTATCATCTCTTTCAGATGCAGTCCAGGACCCGGGGAGAACTCACTTCCCTTATAGAAGAGATGCTGGGTAATCAAAAGGTAGTGCAGGCATTTGGTCATGAAAAAGAAGCTCAGGATCAGTTTGAATCCATTAATGAGACCCTGCGTGTATGGGGATTAAAGGCTACATTTTTTTCTTCTCTCACCAACCCCTCAACCCGTTTTGTAAACAGCTTTGTCTATGCGTGTGTGGGGATTGCAGGTGCTTTTGCAGCGGTCAATGGACTGTTAACAGTGGGGCAGCTTACCAGCTTTTTAAATTATGCTAACCAGTATACAAAACCTTTTAATGAAATATCTGGTGTCGTTACAGAACTTCAGAATGCACTTGCCTGTGCAGCAAGGGTGTTTGAGCTGATTGATGAAGAACCTCAGATTGCCGATGATAAAGATGCAGTTGTTTTAGAAGATGCCAGAGGAGAGGTACTTTTACAGGATGTGAACTTCTCCTATAACCCGGAAGTTTCTCTGATTGAGCATATGAATCTGTTGGTTCAGCCCGGGCAGAGGGTTGCGATTGTAGGTCCTACCGGATGTGGGAAAAGTACGGTGATCAATCTGCTGATGCGCTTTTATGATGTGGATTCAGGCTCCATTCAGGTTGATGGAACTGATATCAGGCATATAACAAGAGAAAGCTTAAGGACCAATTACGGTATGGTGTTACAGGAAACCTGGTTAAAATCGGGCACTATCAGGGAGAATATTGCTTATGGAAAACCGGACGCAACAGACCAGGAGATAATTACTGCAGCAAAAGAATCCCATGCTCACAGTTTTATTGAGCGAATGCCGGAAGGCTATCATACTGTCATTACAGAAGATGGAGGAAATCTGTCCCAGGGTCAGAAACAGCTTCTGTGTATTGCCAGAGTGATGCTGTGTCTTCCGCCAATGTTAATTCTTGATGAAGCGACATCTTCCATTGATACCAGAACAGAGATAAAGATTCAAAAGGCATTTAACAAAATGATGAAAGGCAGAACAAGCTTCATCGTTGCTCACCGTTTGTCCACAATCAAAGAGGCTGATGTTATTTTGGTTATGAAGGATGGGCATATCATTGAGCAGGGAACCCATGAAGACCTATTGTCTCAGGATGGATTTTATGCACAGCTTTATAATAGCCAGTTTGCTGTATCGTAAAAAAGAATGATAGTCAGACAGGTGCCGGAAGATTGTATTTTATATCGTTTTCTGGCATCTTTTATTTACTTTTTCTTATGAATCAATGAAAATTAACCGATAATTTAGGTAAATCGACTTTTACAAAGGGGTAGAATTATGTTTGAGATTGCAATCTGTGATGATAATGCAGGAGATCGGAAACGTTTAACGGAACGTATTGAAAAGAATATGCCTGAAGTAGAAAAAATCAGAATTCATGAATATGATTCTGGTCTGTTGCTGTTAGAGGCAATGAAGAGCACTCGATTCTCGATCGTATTTCTTGATGTCCAGATGGAGGGCATTGATGGAGAAGAGACTGCAATCCGTATTCGTGAACTGGATAATAATGTGATTTTAGTATTCTACACAGGATTTGTAGAACCATCTCCACGCAGCTTTGAAGTACAGCCGTATCGTTATATTATGAAAACCATGCGGGAAGATATTATGGACCGTTACATAAAGGATTCTTTAGATAAGATGGTTGAGTTCAGTCAGGCTCCTTTTCTTACGGCTAATATGAATCGGGAAAGACTGTTTTTAAGAGCAGATGATATTGTTTATATTGAAAAGTATAAGAAAAACACCAGAGTGCACCTTTCAGAAACATCTTTAAGAATCTACGGTGTAAAACCGGATGAAAATGGTCTGCTGCCTGATATCCGGATTCCGGAAAAGTTAGAGAAGATCTATGAAAAACTGAAAAGTCATGGATTTGGATATCCCCACGACAGTTATCTTGTGAACTTAAAGTATCTGGTTTATTGCACCAGTAAGATATTGAAACTAAAGAACGTGGAAGATTCCTTTCAGATCGCAAGGAGTAAATCCCAGGAATTTAACCAGTTAAAGGAAGCTTTTATGCTGTCCAAATATAAGGAATCCGATTATGATGGGAAATGATATGCTGTCAGTCAGCAGACTGTTCTTCTGTGCGGCTGATGTTTATATGCTTTACCGCTTCTTCTCTGCCATTTTTCAACAAAAGTGGGTTGGGAAAAGAAGAATCATAGCCAGTGTCGTTACTGGGTTATTGATATTTTTTGAGAATGCTATTGGAAACATACCTTTAAATCTTATAACTGTACCAATTTTTTCTTACGTATATATTGTGGTAACTTTTAAGGTGTCACTAACAAATGCAATAGCTTATATGATTATATTTTTCACTTTTGTAGGTGGTAGAGAAGTAGTGTTTGAATTTTTATACCGCTTCATGTCAAATGTTCTTCCGTTTTACATACCTCCCTGGTTTACTGCGGGAGGAGTATACTTTCTATTAGTAGAATATATTGTTGGAATGTTATTTATTCTATATATCGAAAAATATATCAAAAAGCTAAACATAAGAAATGATAACATTATTTCTTGGTATTTACTTATTGTTCCAATTTTGACTCTAATGATCTTAACCAGTTTCTCTTTTATTGATTTTTCTTATTCAGTTGCAATTGAAGCTTTCGTATGTATTAGTGCTATTTTGCTTTATTTAAGTAATGCGGCAATATTTATAATTTTAGAGAGATATACAGAAGTTATGAATAAGGTTAAATATGCTGAACTTATAACCGTGAAGAAAGAGATGGAAAATGAGTATTTTCAAAATATTTTGAAAATCAATGAACATTATAGGCTCTTTATGCACGATATTAATTCGTATTTTAATAGTTTTAGATTCTTGGCTTTGGACGGAGAGAATAAAAAGATAGTTGAAATAATAGATGAGTTAAAAGGAAAGATACAAAAAGAAACAGATATTATTATATATAATGGCAGTCCTGTCTTGAATGCGGTTCTTTCTGAAAGAGTCTCAAAGTCGAAAGAACTTGGTGTTGAAATCTCTCTTTTTGTAGAGAAATTTCTAAAAATAGATTTTATTTCGGATGCAGATATAATTTCAATGTTTGGTAATCTATTGGATAATGCTATAGAGGCAGCAGCGAAATGTAATATAAACAATAGAAATATTAATGTAAAATTATTTATGGGTACGAATTACTTTCTGATTTTTTATATAGAAAATAGTTTTACTATTTCTGCGAAGAAGGAAGGCACAAAATTGTTGTCTACAAAAGAAGATTCCAAGCACCACGGTTTGGGGATTGGAATTGTATCTTCTCTCGCCGAAAAGTATGGTGGTTCTTTAAATCTGGAAGAAAGAGACGGGATCTTTATTACTACGCTTACTGTATCTACATTCGGAAATGTAGAAGATGCAAATTTTGGAACTTAAGATGTATAATTTTGGAATTAGGCTTGAAAAAAGATGCTTTTAAGTATATGATGAAGAAAAAAAGGAGTGGTCAAATATGAAAAGGTGGATAAGTTTTTTGAGTGGTAAATTTTCATTTGTAAAAATTGCAAATGTATGTGCTCTTGCTCTTGCTGCTTACACAATTAATGTCGCTTGCTATTGGTTTCATCATCAGCCGGATGTACCTGAAGATGCAAAACGTTTTAGAAAGTTTTAATGATTCGCCGTTTATCAGAGATTATTGTTAGCTGGCAAATAGAAAAGAAAGTATTGACGGATGAACAGCGTGCTTTGTATAATTACGCGTATGAAGTGATGATAAATCAAACGATTAATTTATTAATTGCGATTTTAATTGCAATTTTACTTAATGCTCCTGTCATAGTATTTCTTTTTTTAGTTAGCTACCTGCCTTTAAGAGCCTATTGCGGTGGGCATCATTCTAAAACAAACGGTGGCTGTACCGTCGTATCATCATTTTTAATTGTACTTGTTTGTTTGGTGGAACGGACAATAACTGGGGAGTTAGCTGTCTTATTGCCGCCCATGTGTCTTGTGATTTCGGGAGCACTGATCTTTAGATATGCGCCTGCTCCAGATAAGAACAAGCCATTGGACGAGCTGGAAACCATTCATTACCGACTTAGAAGCAGAGTTGTCTGGTTGTTAGAAGCTGTAATTGGTATGGGATTTTGGTATTTTGGGTTAAGAGCATCTATCGTGATTGGAATCAGTCATGTTATCTTGTCTCTTATGTTGGTTTATGGGGTGTTTAAGAATAGAACGGATTGTGTTCATGATGTAACATGATGTAACAAAGACCATCAGAGAAATTCTCTGGTGGTCTTTGTTATACAAAAACAGGTTTTGCTGTAATCAAGCAACAGAAAAATTGTCTGTGAACAGGTTATGAAAAACCGTTTATATTCGTTAGATAAGTGTCATATAATCCTGCTTTTTCCTGATCCTTCCAGAGAGTTCGTACAAGGTTGTGCAAATTTCGGCACCTAATATGTACAATTTTGGAACTTGTGTT
Organism: Clostridium sp. HBUAS56010; assembly: GCF_007115105.1. GTDB lineage: Bacteria > Bacillota > Clostridia > Lachnospirales > Lachnospiraceae > Lacrimispora. The sequence continues at coordinate 572,192 of NZ_SULJ01000001.1, read as the reverse complement.
GAAAATACTTTTTTTCGATGTAGAATAATATTTATATGAAAAAAAGTGCGGCGGAAATGAAAGGATGACCAGAAGGTGCGGACAAAAAGATTAAATGAAAGCTATTATCAATATAGAGCAAGCTGTTGTATTCGCAGAGAAGATGGAACGGAAAAGATAAAAAAGTACCAGCTTGACACAGATATTCTTTACGGAGATCTTTATTTTTGGAATCGTTTTTACTATTTGAAAAAAAGCCAGAATCTGTTGTATGCCCTGGCTGCCAAAGATAGCAGGAATGTTAAGTGCAAGATCATACAGGAAAAACTGGTACTCATTCCAAGATATACTTATAAATCGGACTGTCAGAAAAGTAAGTCAGGAACTTTGATAAAAAGAATACTGCTTATTATAGAAATGCTCATACTTCTTTTTTTAAATATGGCAAAGTCTTCTGTCATAGCAGAACAAAATGGCATTTTTGCTAAGGAACCAGAGAGTAATATTTTTCCTAAAAACCAGAATGAGTCAGAGAAACATGTGTTGGTTGAGGAAGAATAGTATAATATTTACGGAGGAAAAATAATGTTAGATGATGAAAAAGTAGTTGCTGCCAGACATCTTGAGTGGATTAACCGTTTTACAAGTATTGAAACAGGGATGTATGTTGATGGAGAATTAATTCAGTTTCATAAAACAATGTTATTCAATGATGAACTGGGAGTTTCTCTTCCTGTTACATTTAGAGATATGAAACCAGAGGATGCTAAGCGGAAGTATTTTTCAGAACAGCGTCCGGATGTGATAAAGACGAATGAGGATGGATCGGTTAATTTCTGCTTTAACTTAATTGAAAAAAGCGTGAATACAGATCAGTTAGAGGCAGTAATTGAAGATATGTATCGTGTTTTAAAGCGTTTTCAACCCATGAGTGTTTGTCTCGAAACTGGTTCAGAGCCAGATAATCCAACTCCAAGTGCCTGGATGGAATTTATCAGCAATGCTTTGAATGAAAATATTTATAATGTGCTGACCATATATCCGTTTGGAGAAAAGACATTGATGACCATGTTTAATTGTCCTTTTGAAAAGAGAGGAGATTGGTTAAAATGTTTGTCACAGATCAGGAAGAGTGTAGTTTTATGTGGGAATAAGAAGATGGAGACTTGCTAAGGATTGGATGTTGACATGAGGTGCTGTATAGGGATAGTGGGAGGTAATAATGGCTAAAACAAGAAAAGAAAATTTTGAGGATTTATATGGATATTTTTGCGGTATGATGACCAGAGGAACAATGGATGAATTATATGGTCAGCTATTGGGTGCGGTACCAGATCTCGGAAGTCTGAAAGGGAGCATAGAACTTTTGAGTCCATCCGGAACCAACACATCCGACCGGATGCTTGGTTCATGAAAGTTGGGAGCATTAAGAGAATTCCCCTGCACAAGCAGGGGCTTTTTGTTTGTTTAGACGGCGGGATTAAGATTGAAGTCTGTTGATCATTGTAAGAATTAAAAGTAAGTCGCTGTTGGAAAGCAGTTTCAGTTTATCAATGGCTTCCCTTATTAAAGGGGGATTGGAATTTTCGTCGTCAAAAAAATCCTTTGGGGTCACCCCAAGGTAATCGCAGATCGCGATAAATTCAGTCATAGAGGGGAGGCTCCTGCCGCTGGAAATACTTTGTATGTAACTTCTGCTGTGCCCCAGTTCAATGCTCATCTTATGCTCCGCTACCCCTTTTTTAATCCGTAGTTCTGTAATCCGCTTATTTATATAGTTATGCTCCATGTTTTTCACCTCTCCTTATACATGTATTGTATGACAATAGAAAAGATAAAATACACGATTAAAATATGTAAAATAATTATATTGCATAATTAAACTATGAATAGTATAATAAATAGCAGTTGCTATTATAGATCTTGAGAATCCAAAAAAGATAGTGAATAATAAAACGTAGAAAACATCTGGTGCTCCCATTCTGGTCTATTGGGAATTTTCAACACTATATGGTTTTACTATGTGATACATAGAATTATCCTCTGTATTTTGTAATAATAACTTTATAAAGCTTAAAAAATTAGAAAATAGAAGATGGAATTTGCAATGTTAAGATTTCTGTTGCAATACTGCTGGTCTGAAATTTTAACCCGTCAAAGTGTTATCTTATTGATAGTTCGTGTCGACAGATGAAGCGTAAGGTCGAAAATACGAATACAGGAGAGAATAGTATGGGAAGGAAAATTGGAATTAGAAGTATTGGAATCAAGATGTTACTTGGAATTTTGCCTGTAGTGGTATTAGCGTTAGCATTACTAACAAGGATCAGTGAATCCACAAGCCGTAATTTAATCACAGAGCAAAGCAATTCCACAATGCAGTCAGAACTTAAGGCCAATGTTAATAGCATCAATGATTATCTGAATCAGGTAGAGACAACCGCTACAAATATTGCACATGTAGTAGGTGCTTCCTACCAGTCAACAGAGATTGATACTTACGGTGCTGCAATTACGGATATTATCAGGGGGAACGATTTAATCCTTGGAAGCGGCATATGGTTTGAACCAAATGTTTACGACAGCCAGCAAAAATATGTAGGACCTTACTGGCATAAAGACGGAGACAAGACGGAGTTATCATACGAATACAGCAATGCCGACTATGATTATTTTAATCAGGAGTATTATAAACTCGCAGCCAGTGGTGGGAAAAAAGTCATTATAACAGACCCTTATTTCGACCCTACCTTAAACACCACTATGGCATCCTGTACGGCACCTATTTATGATCCAAACGGCAAGTTTGTCGGTGCGGTGACCGTTGATATGCAGCTTAGCGATATCAACAGTTTAATCCAGTCCATTCGGGTTGGCAAGAATGGAACTGCAATGCTGACATCTGCATCAGGCACCTATCTTTGCGGGACAGATGCGGACAAGGTCACAAATAGTGTGAACATTACTCAGGACGAGAATCAATCTCTTGCAGCCGCAGGAGCGACCATGATTTCCAATGAGAGAGGAAACGTTACCTACGTTGAAGGAAAAGAAACCTATAATCTTTACTATGATAAGGTTCCTGATCTTAACTGGGTGATTATGATTAAGATGCCTCAGTCAGAACTGGAAGAACCGATTGTTGCACTTAATGCGAAGCTGTTACAGCTCAGTGGGGTTGCTTTGGTACTCTGTGTTGTAGCAGTTCTTCTCCAGGTAACAGCTATTGCTTCAGGCTTAAAGCGAGTGAAGAAGTTTGCTGGTTCACTGGCAGAAGGAGATTTTACAATTAAACCTTTGAAAGCAAAAAGTAGAGATGAACTTGGTCAGATGAGCAGCTCTTTAAACCATATGTTTAACAGCAATAAATCTGTGATTGAAGAGATTTCTGAACAGGCAGGCAGCGTTACCGATGCCAGCATCCGATTGAATGCTGCTTCTGATGATCTGCTGCACCAGTTCGGTGATATCAAGGATTATATGGGAGATGTGGATAAAGCGATGATGTCTTCCAGCGCCGCAACAGAGGAAGTAAATGCTTCTATGTCTGAGGTGAATTCTTCCGTTGAGGTGCTTGCAGAGGAAACGGGTAAAAGCAGTAAAATGGCAAGTGAGATCATGGAACGGGCACGGGTCATAGAGAAGAACAGCCGGGATGCTTATGAAAGTGCTACTGTGATTTCGAAACAACGGGAACAGGATCTGGTTCTTGCCGTAGAGAATGCCAAGGTAGTAGAAAAGATTGGAGACATGGCAAGGATTATATCCAATACCGCATCTCAGATCAATCTTCTTTCTCTTAATGCCTCAATTGAAGCGGTAAGAGCTGGGGAGCAAGGCAGAGGGTTTGCTGTTGTAGCAAGGGAGATCGGCAAACTGGCAAAAGATACTTCTGATATCGTAAAAGAAATTGAGGGGACCATTGAAGACGTACAGAAAGCATTTGCCATGATGCTTGATGGTTCAGAATCAACGCTGAGATTCTTGAAAGAGACGGTTACTCCTGATTACAACAATTTTGTGGATGTTGGACAGCAGTATGGACGTGATGCGGTTTCCATCGAAGAGATTTCCAATGAAATTGCAGAGATGGCAGAGAACATCAGTCATGTAATGCAGGAAGTCCGGGATGCCATACAAAATGTTTCAGAATCTGTACAGACAACGGCAGGAAACAGCAATATGGTACTTTCCACCGTTGAAAAGGCTTATGATGTTGTAACAGATATATCCAAGATGTCTGAAAAACAGGAAAGAATTGCAGAAGAGCTGAACACCGTTGTTTCAGGTTTTAAGTTAAAATAGTCCTTGACATTTTTGTTATCTCTCATTACAATAATAAGAAATGCGACAATATACATGAAAATGCAAAGATGGTGTTAGTAGATACTTATTTTCTTTCAGAGAGAGAGGGTCATCGGCTGTAAGCCCTTTTAAGTTCAGATAAGAGATCGAATTTCGCACCGAAGCAGCATAATTGAAACCAGTAAGGTGCAATTAGGACTTTTTGGCGGGTAGGTTATGACGGATTATACACGTTAAGTATACTGAGTGCCTGTGTTCACACAGGAAGCAGGGTGGTACCGCGAATATAGCTTCGTCCCTTTTTGGGGCGGGGCTTTTTTTAGTATAATAAGAAGGAGAACATGATGAAAGATCAATTGGAAAAGATCAAACAGGAAGCTCTAAAACAGATAGAAGCGTCCGAGGCATTGGAAAAACTCAATGAGATTAAGGTTGCTTATCTTGGAAAAAAGGGTGAATTGACCAATGTGTTAAAGAGCATGAAAGATGTTGCCCCGGAAGACAGGCCAAAGGTAGGGCAGCTTGTTAATGATGCCCGTTCTTTAATCGAGGGAAAGTTAGAAGAGACCATGATGGCTCTGCAGAAAAAAGCAAGACAGGAACGATTGAAAAAAGAGGTCATTGATGTGACCTTACCTGCAAAACGAAGCAAAGTTGGTCATTCTCATCCAAATACCATTGCTTTGAAAGAAGTGGAGAGAATCTTTGTAGGAATGGGTTATGAAGTCATGGAAGGACCAGAGGTGGAATACGATTCCTACAACTTTGAAAAGCTGAATATTCCGAAAAATCATCCAGCAAGAGATGAGCAGGATACATTTTATATCAGCGACAGCATCGTTTTAAGAAGCCAGACTTCTCCTGTACAGGTTCGTGCCATGGAAGAAGGAAAACTTCCTATTAGAATGCTTGCACCGGGAAGAGTATTCCGCTCTGATGAAGTGGATGCCACCCATTCCCCTTCTTTCCATCAGATTGAAGGTCTGGTGATTGATAAAAACATAACATTTGCAGATTTAAAGGGAACTCTTGCAGAATTTGCAAAGGAACTCTTTGGGCCGGAGACAAAAGTAAAATTCCGTCCTCATCATTTCCCTTTTACCGAGCCTAGTGCTGAGGTTGATGTAACCTGCTTTAAATGCGGGGGTGAAGGCTGCCGTTTCTGCAAAGGCTCTGGCTGGATTGAGATTTTAGGCTGTGGAATGGTTCATCCTCATGTACTGTCTATGAGCGGGATTGATCCTGATGAATATTCTGGTTTCGCATTTGGTGTTGGTTTAGAGCGAATCGCATTGCTGAAATATGAAATTGACGACATGAGATTGTTATACGAAAATGATATCAGATTCTTAAAGCAGTTTTAGGAACAGAAAGGGAGAGAATCAATGAATACACCATTATCATGGATTAAAGCATACGTTCCAGATCTAGATGTGACACCTCAGGAGTACACAGATGCCATGACACTGACTGGAACAAAGGTTGAAGGATTTGAATGTCTGGATAAAAATTTAGAGAAGATCGTTGTTGGTCATATTTTATCCATTGAGCGCCACCCCGATGCGGATAAACTGATTGTGTGCCAGGTGGACGCAGGATCTGAGACGGTTCAGATTGTAACAGGTGCCTCCAATGTTAAGGTAGGAGATAAAGTTCCTGTTGTATTAGATGGAGGAAAAGTGGCAGGCGGTCATGACGGCGGTCCCCTGCCGGAAAAAGGTATCAAGATTAAAAAAGGAAAGTTAAGAGGAATTGAATCCTGCGGCATGATGTGTTCCATTGAAGAACTGGGATGTACAAGTGACATGTATCCTGATGCTCCGGAAAGCGGAATCTATATTTTGCCGGAGGATGCGAAACCTGGTGCAGATGCCATTGAACTTCTGGGACTTCGGGATTCTGTATTCGAGTATGAAATCACATCAAACCGTGTAGACTGCTACAGCGTAGTGGGAATCGCAAGAGAAGCAGCAGCCACATTCCGTAAATCGTTTCAGCCTCCTATTATAACGGAGACAGGCAATGAGGAGAAGGTGGAAGATTATTTAAAAGTGACTGTAAAAGACAGCCGCCTTTGTCCTCGTTATTGTGCAAGAGTCGTAAAAAATATTCGGATCGCACCATCCCCGGTCTGGCTGCAGAGACGTCTTGCAGCGTGTGGAATCCGTCCGATTAATAACATTGTGGATATTACCAACTATGTAATGGAAGAGTATGGTCAGCCGATGCACGCATTTGATTATGACATGCTTGCAGGTCACGAGATCGTGGTTGCCTGTGCAAACGATGGGGATACGTTCCAGACGCTCGATGGACAGGAGAGAAAACTGGACCATTCGGTTCTGATGATTCATGACGGAGAAAAAGCAATCGGAATCGCAGGGATCATGGGAGGAGAAAATACCAAAATTACAGACGATGTAAAGACGATGGTATTTGAGTCCGCCTGCTTCGATGGAACCAACATTCGTTTGTCTTCCAAAAAGGTGGGACTGAGAACGGATGCTTCTGGTAAGTTCGAAAAAGGTCTTGACCCCAATAATGCCATGGAAGCCATGAATCGTGCCTGTCAGTTAATCGAAGAACTGGGAGCAGGGGAAGTGGTTGGTGGAGTAATTGATCTTTATCCAGCAAAGAGAGAAGAAAAGAGAATTCCTTTTGAACCGGAGAAGATGAACCGGCTGTTAGGAACTGATATTTCCGCAGAAACCATGCTGGAATATTATGAGAAGCTGGAACTTGGATACGACAAAGCTGCTTCCCAGATTGTGATTCCAACCTTCCGTCAGGATCTGGAGTGTATGGCTGATCTTGCGGAGGAAGTGGCAAGATTTTACGGATATGATAAGATTCCAGTATCTCTTCCCAATGGAGAGGCTACGACAGGAAAACTTTCCTATAAATTAAGAGTGGAAGAAATCGCAAGAGATGTGGCAGAGTTCTGTGGATTTTCACAGGGAATGACTTACTCTTTTGAAAGCCCTAAAGTTTTTGATAAACTTTTACTGCCAAAAGACAGCCCTCTCCGAATGACCGTCAACATCTTAAATCCCCTTGGTGAAGATTTTAGTGTGATGAGGACTTCTCCGCTTCATGGAATGCTCAACTCCCTTTCTACCAACTATAACCGCCGTAATAAGGATGTGCGGCTCTATGAGCTGGCAAATATCTACCTTCCAAAGTCCATTCCCCTTACTGAACTGCCGGATGAGAGGATGCAGATGACTTTTGGATTTTATGGAGACGGGGATTTCTTTGATATGAAAGGCGTGGTGGAAGAATTATTTGATAAAACCGGCATGCACAAGAAACCTCATTATCAGCCAGCCGCCAAAAAGCCATTTCTTCATCCGGGTAGGGCTGCTGATATCATTTATGAGGGTGTAACCATTGGATATCTGGGAGAGATACATCCGGAAGTTACAGATCAATATAAAATCGGGGACAGAACTTATGTTGCTGTCATTGATATGCCATCTATGATTCCGTTTACAGATTTTGACCGCAAATATGTAGGAATCGCAAAATACCCTGCTGTGACCAGAGATATCAGCATGGTAGTACCAAAAGAGGTTATGGTAGGACAGATTGAAACCGTAATCGAACAGCGTGGCGGTAAAATCATGGAAAACTATGAACTTTTTGATATTTACGAAGGAGCACAGATTGGGGACGGCTATAAATCAGTTGCTTATTCTATCACATTTCGTGCTGGAGACCATACACTGGAAGATCAGGAAGTGTCTGCAGTCATGAAAAAGATTCTGAATGGATTGCAGGGGCTGGGAATCGAGCTTCGTGCATAAGCCAGATATGAAATAGGGAAGATGCCAGGTTGGAGATCCAACTCTGGCATTTTTTCATTCCGTTTGCATGGATAGAGATATTCCGGTCAATCCTTTTGTTAAAGATGGAAATGACAGGGAGGCAAAAAGTTTGGAAAGAAATCTGGATATTATAGAAGTAACAGGGAGAATGGTTATAGATTCACAGGCAAATCCGGGGATTGAGGCAGAAGTAATTCTGAGAAACGGCGCACATGGGAGAGCGATGGTATCTGCCCCGGGAGAAACAGAAGCCAAAACAGAAGAGGAAAAGATCCGGGAATGTTTGACACAGACCGTTCTTCTCCGGGACGCCTCCGGTCAGGCGGATATAGATCGGCTGCTGTTAAGGGAATATGGCAAAAGTGCTGGTGTACTGGCTCTTTCCATGGCAGTTGCAAGAGCAGCAGGAGCAGGACAGTTTTTACCGCTTTACCGATATCTGGGAGGAACGAAAGCTCCCATTCTTCCTGTTCCTATGCTTAGTATGATCTGTGGCGGTGAAACAGAAGAAAAAGGGATTGATTTTCAGGATCTGATGGTGATTCCCCAGAATACAGTTTCGTTTCGAGAACATCTTCGTATGGGAACGGAAGTTTATCAGGCATTAAAAAAAATATTATTAAAAGATGGATTTGATATCTCTACAGGAGATTTTGGAGGTTTTGCAGCAGATTTAAAACATGGAGAAGAGGCATTGCATTATATCCAAAATGCGATTGTATGTGCAGGTTATGAGCCTGGAATTGATGTTAAGATTGGAATCTGGGCAGAGGCAGACCATTTATATAAAAAAGAAGATGGAGTGTATTGTTTTTTTAAAGAAAGCAGACATAATGGAATTCAAATCAACAGAGACCAGAAGGATATGATGGATTATTATTTAAGACTTGCGGATGGATTCCCTATTTCTTTTCTCTTTAACGGTCTTAGCGGAGAGGCGGAAAAAGAAAGGAAACAGGTGGAGGGAATGTTGGGACACCGGATCTGTCTTGCCTTTCAGGATTTGGATTGTTCCCATGCAGCAGTGATTGGTATGCGTCGGGCAGGCACGGTAACTGAGACGTTAAACCGGGTCAGACAGGCAAAATGTGCCGGACAGAAGGTTGTCATAACCAGTGATCTGATCGAAACAGAAGAATCCTTTGTTGCAGATCTGGCAGTTGCAGCAGGTGCGGATTATATCAGATTTGGTGCACCATCAGGAGGAGAATCCACATCAAAATATAATGAACTTCTTCGGCTGGAAGAGTTTTATTATAACAGGAAGCAGTCCATGGGATAAGGTTTAATCAGTCATAAATAATAAAAGTGGCTTGTATTTAAGGGAAGATTATGGTATGATGTTTTTGTTTGATTATAGGAGGTGGAAGACATGATCAGGATTATATTATCAATCATTTTTGTTATTATATGTATCGCTTTATCAGCGATTATCCTGTTACAGGAAGGAAAGAGCCAGGGACTTGGTGCCATTGGCGGTATGGCAGATACTTACTGGGGACGGAACAAGGGTCGGTCCATGGAAGGAAATTTAGAGAAGTTTACAAAGTACGGAGCATTTCTCTTTTTCATTTTGTCATTGGTACTGAATCTGAATATACTGTAAAGATTAAACACTCTTGTGGTATGAGAACAAGGGTGTTTTTTTCGCATAATTGGATAAAGTATTAAAAAAAGAGAAAAATGAAAATAAGCATATAAAAAGAAAAAATAAAGAGAGGTAAGAAATGACAGGAGAGCAGTTAATGCAGCGTAAAGCCATGCTTTTAGCGCTGTTGGAAGACCCTGCCTATGTACCGATGAAATTAAAGGAGATTGCAATTCTCCTTAACATTCCAAAGGATCAGAAGGAAGAATTAAAGGAAGTGCTTGACGCACTGCTGGCGGAAGGCAAGATCGGTATATCACAAAAGGGAAAGTACGGGAAACCGGAGTTGGGTTCTATTGCAGGCGTTTTTTCAGGACATCCAAAAGGCTTTGGATTTGTTTCCGTAGAAGGAATGGATCAGGATGTATTCATTCCGGAAGATAAAACTGGTTCAGCCCTTCATGGGGATACGGTTTTAATCGGGGTAGAGAGTAAATCTGGAAACGGCAAACGGGCGGAAGGTCATATTATTAAAGTATTGGAACATGCCAATGGTGAAATCATTGGTTTTTATCAGAAGAATAAAAACTTTGGATTTGTGATTCCGGATAACCAGAAGTTGTCAAAGGATGTTTTTATTCCCCAGGGAAAAGATAAAGGGGCAGTAAACGGACATAAAGTAGTGGTGAGAGTAACTGATTTTGGCGGACCGGACAAGAAGCCGGAAGGAATTATTACGGAGATTCTTGGACATGTTAACGATCCGGGAACAGATATTCTCTCCATTGTCCGGGCTTACGGTCTTGCGGAAGAATTTCCGGACGCAGTTATGAAGCAGGTGGCGGAAGTACCGGATTCCATTGATGGAAAGGACATGCAGGGACGGCTTGATCTGAGAAATCTTCAGACCGTTACCATTGACGGGGAAGATGCCAAGGATCTTGATGATGCCATTACTGTTTCTAAAAAAGGAAATGTCTATACCTTAGGCGTCCATATTGCAGATGTGACGAATTATGTGACAGAGCACAGTGCCCTTGATGAGGAAGCTTTAAAGCGGGGAACCAGTGTTTATCTGGTTGACCGTGTAATCCCTATGCTGCCTCATAAGCTGTCCAACGGAATCTGCTCCTTAAACCAGGGAGAAGACCGTCTGGCATTAAGCTGCATCATGGATATTGATGAAAGCGGAACCGTCATTGGCCATAGGATTGCAGAGACTGTGATTTGTGTAGACAGGAGAATGACCTACACTGCAGTCAATGCCATCGTAACGGATCAGGATGAAGAGACAATGAAAGAATATGAGGCATTTGTGCCCATGTTTTTGCAGATGAAGGAACTGGCGGATATATTAAGGGAAAAAAGAAAAAACAGAGGGTCCATAGATTTTGATTTCCCTGAGACAAAGGTGATTCTTGATGAACGTGGAAAACCTGTGGACATCAAACCTTATGACCGCAACGCAGCCACTAAGATTATTGAAGATTTTATGCTGATGGCAAACGAAACCGTAGCAGAAGATTACTTCTGGCAGGAGATCCCCTTCCTTTACCGGACCCATGATAATCCAGACCCGGAAAAGATGAAGAGCCTGGCATTGTTAATCAATAACTTTGGATATTCCATCCGGCTTCATAACGGTGATGTTTACCCAAAAGAAGTTCAGAAGCTTCTTGCTAATGCAGAGGATACCCCGGAAGAGGCTTTAATCAGTCGTCTTGCGCTCCGGTCCATGAAGCAGGCGAAGTATACCGTAACCAATACCGGGCATTTTGGTCTTGCTGCCAAGTATTATACCCATTTTACTTCTCCAATCCGAAGATATCCGGATCTGCAGATTCACCGGATTATAAAGGAGAATTTAAGGGCAGGGCTGAGCGAGAAGAGAATCCGACACTATGATAAGATTTTAGGTCAGGTATCTGTCCAGACATCTGCAATGGAACGAAGAGCAGATGAAGCAGAGAGGGAGACCATTAAGCTGAAAAAGTGTGAATATATGTCAAGATATATAGGAGAAGAGTTTGATGGAGTCATCTCCGGAGTGACCAACTGGGGGCTTTATGTAGAATTGGCAAACACAGTGGAAGGACTGATTCATGTGAACCAGCTCCAGGATGATTATTACCATTTTGATGAAGAGCACTACGAGCTTGTGGGAGAGATGACCAGAAAGACTTATAAATTAGGTCAGCCCATCCGGGTTGTTGTGGCAAACACGGATAAGCTTCTTCGTACCATTGACTTTATTCCTGCCAATGACCTTTCTTAAAAATGGCATGGTTTATTAAATTATCCCAGAAGGGAAGATTTCTATGGCAATCGTTGTAAAAAAGTTAGTAAAGAACGCATATTTCTTATATAAGATGGAATTGGTTGCCGGAAGGAATGGGATGAATAACCTGGTTCAGTGGGTTCATATCATTGAAGACGATGCAGTCAGCCCTTTTTTGCATGGTTATGAGCTGGTGTTTACAGCCGGAATTCTAAACCAGTCAGAGGACTGGCTGCTGGAGTTTGCGAAAAAACTTCATGCCTCAGGAGTCAGTGCATTTGTGGTGAATCTAGGTCCTCATACAAAAGAGATTCCAAAAGAAGTTGCCGCTTACTGCGATGAAATAAATATGCCTCTGTTTACCATTCCCTGGGAGACCAGGATGGTTGATATGACAAGGGATTTCTGCCGGCGGATTATGATGAACGACAATGTGGAAAACAGTATGGCAACCACCATTAAGAATATTATTTTTCACGTTGGCGATTTAGAGTCCCAGATTCTTCAGATGGAGCGTTATGGTTATAAAAGAAATTCTTCTTTCTGTTTCATCAGCGTACTGGCAGAGAAAAGAGAAGAAGTACATTTTGAAGAATATTTAGAACGGCTGACCATATATGCCGAAAAACTTGCAAGGAAGATTCATGAATTATTTATTTCCTTTACCTATCAGGAGAACCTTGTATTTGTGCTGGTGGATTATACAGATGAAGAGATTGAGAGCTTTGTAAGAGATTTTCTGGAATTTGGTAAAAAAGAAAAAAATGACACCATGATTCATATGGGAATCAGCTCCAATCAGCCTGGAATCTATAACCAGGAGCAGAATTTTGAACGTTCCATTTCAGCCATGGAAATGGCGGAAAAACAGAAGGATGCGGTTCTTTATTACGATCGGTTAAGTGTATACAAAATACTGTATGGAGTAAAGGAAAAAACTTTGTTAAGAAGTTTTTACAATGATACCATTGGTTTGCTGGAGGCATATGACAGAGAGAATAAAACAGAACTGACGATTCTGTTGAAAACTTATTTGGAGAACAACGGGAGTCTTCAACTGGTATCAGAAAAATTGTACATTCACCGCAATACCGTAACCAATCAGTTAAAGAGAATTGAGAAGATTACAGGTTTCAACCCTCTGGAATTAGAGGACAAGGTGAAGTTCTATCTGGGGTTTTATATTGGAGATATTCTCTGATATGGGTTTATGCCCAAATTATCCCATTTGCAGGAACGCTCAACTCCATGAAAAAGGCGATTGGTTGTGCGATTGCACAATTATGTTTGTTCACTTGCTGGTTGCATTTCCTGGTTTGATGTGATTATAATACTACCATGTCAAAGACAGAAGGAAATACAGCGGGAACAAATCGTATTTTACTTCTCATATCAATAACAAGTGCAGCGACGATGCTATAAAGCCATCGGTCCGCTGCTTTTTTTGTAGGAGGAAATGATCATGAATGGTGAAGAAATCAAAAGTACATTAAAAGAATATAACTTGCAGTCCTGGAGCAAACAAAAGAATTTAAATCCAATTCCAGTAGAAAAAGCAGATGGCATTTATTTCTGGGATTATGAAGGGAACCGCTACAGCGATATGTCTTCCCAGCTTGTGAACATGAATCTGGGTTTTGGAAACAAGGCGATTGGGCAGGCAATTAAAGATCAGGTTGACCAGTATTGTTTTGTAGGACCGTCTTACGGGGCAGAATCCAGAGCGAAACTTGCCAAAAAGATCATTGAGCTGATGCCGGATAACATGGGAAAAGTATTCTTTACCAATGCAGGAGCGGAATCCAATGAAAATGCGGTAAAGATTGCAAGAATGTTTACCGGAAAAAATAAAGTTTTCAGCCGTTACAGAAGTTATCACGGATCATCATTTGGAGCAGGTAATTTAACTGGTGAACCGAGAAGATATACTCTGGAACCTGGAGTTCCTGGATTTGTTAAATTTTTTGATCCATATGTTTACCGGGAAGCTGTTGAGTTTGACTCAGAGGAACAGGCAACTGCCTACTATCTGGCAAAATTAGAGGAACAGATTCAGTATGAAGGCGGCAATACCATTGCAGCGATTGTTCTGGAAACCATTACAGGTTCGAACGGAATCATCATTCCTCCAAAAGGATATTTACCAGGTGTCCGGGCACTTTGCGATCAATATGGTATTTTAATGATTTGTGACGAAGTTATGACCGGCTGGTGCAGAACAGGAAAGATGTTTGCTTTTGAACACTTTGATATCAAGCCGGACATTGTGACATTTGCAAAAGGTGTTACTTGTGGATACGTTCCTCTTGGAGGAGTGGCAGTCAGCAAGGAAATTGCTTCCTACTTTGATGAGAATTTATTATCCTGCGGACTTACATACAGCGGTCACCCACTTTCCTGCGCAGCAGGTGTTGCGTGTATCGACTACTATGAAGAAGCGGATATTTTAGGAAATGTAAACCGTGTGGGACAGATTCTTGGAAAAAGGCTGGAAGATATGAAAAAAACCTATGCCTGTGTGGGAGATGTTCGTTATATTGGACTCTTTTCTGCCATTGAGCTGGTAAAGAGCAAGGAAACAAAAGAGGCACTGGTACCTTACGGAAAGGATCCGGAAGGAATTATGGGAAAGATTCTTGGCCTTTTAAAAGAACGGAAATTTATGACTTATACCCACGAAAATATGATTTTGATTGCACCCCCGTTAATCATCACAAAAGAGCAGTTGGAAGAAGGACTGGTCAAAGTGGAAGAGGTACTGGCAATCGTAGATAAGGAATTTTTATAATCCGGAAAGAGGTGGAGGATGGCAGCTCAATTTACACTACCAGGAAGAACCATTCTTGGTGACAATGCGCTAAAGAGCAGTGAAGAAGCAATAAAAAAACTGGGAAAGAAAGCGTTTATTGTAACAGGAAAAATAGTTACAAAGATGGGAACCGTATCAATCCTCACCAATTATCTGGACCAGTGGAACGTGGAATATAAGATATTTAATGATATTACTGGTGAACCTACGGATGAGATGATACTTGCAGGAGTAAAGGAATATCAGGAGTCCGGATGTGATTTCTTGATTGGAATCGGCGGAGGAAGTCCTTTGGATAGTGCCAAGGCAATTGCGGCCATGGCAGTACTAGAGGGTTCCATCGCAGATTATATGGGAAAAGAAATCACCGGGGAATTTCCTCCTCTGGTTCTGATCCCAACCACAGCAGGAACTGGTTCCGAGACAACGAAATTCACGATTATTACGGATAAGGAAAAAGGGATAAAAATGCTTTTAAAGGGAGAAGATCTGCTTCCCCAGGTGGCAATCATTGATCCGGAATTTACGCGGACGGCTCCAAAGAGCATTACCGCAGCAACAGGTATGGATGCGCTGACCCATGCGGTGGAGTCATACATCTCCAAAAAGGCAAATCCTTTGACCGATCTCTTTGCCTTATCTGCAATGAAACGTATTTTTCAGTATTTGCCTCTGGCTTATGAGCAAGGAAGTGATTCAAAGGCGAGGGAAGAGATGTCAATAGCCGCCTTTGAAGCCGGCGTGTGTATTAACAATGCGTCTGTAACCCTGGTTCACGGAATGAGCCGTCCAATTGGTGCATTATTCCATGTTCCCCATGGAATATCAAACGCCATGCTCATTACCAAATGCTTATCTTATGTGACCGATGGCTGTTATGACCGGTTTTCAGAGATGGCAAAGGCGATTGGTGTGTGTGACAAGAGCATGGGAGAAAAGGAAGCCAGTGAAGCTTTTTTACAGGCATTGGATCAGCTTTGCAACCGGTGCGGGATCCCAACGCTTTATGAATATGGAATTAAAAAAGAAGAATTTTTAGCTGTTGCAGAAAAGATGGCAGAGGACGCAATGGCAAGCGGAAGTCCTTCTAATTCCAGAAAAGAGATATCAAAAGAAGATATATTAACCATATACGGTAGTTTGTTTTAGATTTAGATCATAAGACTTCCTACAAATATTTCAAAACTTACAAGGGCGTAAGGCAAAAGCTTTACGTCCTTGTTTGCATAACAGGAGGATTAAAATGATGAATGCAGAAATCATGGATGAAGAATTTAAAGAAAGAGATGCCTCTCTTCCAAGGGAAACAGAGATTAAGATAGAAAATCTGAGTGTAAAATTCCCGGATAAAGACGGGGGAGAACCGATTGTGGCTTTAAGCAATGTGAATCTGGAGATCAAACAGGGAGAATTTATTTCCCTTCTTGGACCATCAGGCTGTGGAAAGACCACCCTGCTTAGAACCATTGCCGATTTACAGGAAAAGACATCTGGAACCATTTCAGTTCGTGGTTTGACGCCCAGGGAGATCCGCCTGCAAAAAAAGTACGGAATTGTGTTCCAGTCACCGGTTCTGTATGAGTGGAGAACGGTCCGCAGAAATGTGTGTATGCCTATGGAGCTTCTGGGCATGCCAAAAAAAGACAGAACAAAAAGAGTTACGAAGATGCTTGAACTGGTAGGGCTTATGGAATTTGGAGAAAAGTACCCTCACGAATTAAGCGGTGGAATGCAGCAGAGAGTCAACATTGCAAGGGCTCTTGCAATTCGTCCTGAGATTCTGTTAATGGATGAACCATTTTCCGCGCTGGATGAATTTACAAAAGAAAAGCTTCACGAAGATTTACTCCGGATCTGGCAGAAGACCAATAAGACCATTTTATTTGTAACCCACAATATTCAGGAAGCGGTTTATCTCTCAGACCGTGTGGTGGTCCTTTCCCCGCACCCTGGCCGTGTATCGGCAGTTGTGGATATTGACCTTCCAAGACCAAGACCTGTTGAAATGAAGGAAACTCCGGAATTTAATGCTCTCGTATCTAAGGTTCGAAACAGCTTTGAGGGGGTATAAGTATGACTCAGATGAAAAAGATACTGTCCTCCAGATACATGGTAACCCTTGTTTGGGTGATTGGACTTATTGTTGTATGGGAAATAGGCGCAGCCGTAATAGAGGGAACCAAACGAACTCCTGAGAATGTGCTCCCCCACCTGTATCAGATTCTGGATTCGGTCTTTGATACACAGAAGGTAAATGGAACCCAGACTGCCTTTCAGATGGTGTTAAGCAATGCAGGAATCACGCTTTTAAGGGCAGGAACTGGTTTTGTCATAGGAGCAGGAGCAGGATTTTTACTTGCCCTTCTCATGAGTTTATTCTTACCGCTTGAAAAGATTTTATTTCCTTATCTGATGATGATCCAGATGATTCCCATTCTTGGTATGGCACCAATTGTTCTTGCCATCACCAAAGATATTGACAAAAGCAGGATCATCATTGCCGCCATCTTAACTTTTTATCCGGTGGCAACCAATACCTTAGCCGGATTTCAGTCCGTTGCAAAGGAAAAACATGAACTGATGTATTCCCTTGCAGCAAGCAGATATGAGATATACCGGAAGTTGTTAATTCCGTCTTCCCTGCCTTATTTCTTTACCGGATTGAAGATCTCTGCACCAATGGCAATTACAGCCGCCATTCTTGTGGATACCCTTCAGGGCGGAGCTGGACTTGGAACTGCACTGTCCCAGTCTTTAAAACACGCCACAACTATTTATATATTCTGGCAGATTGTATTTTTAAGTGCAGTAATAGGAATTGCAAGTTTTTACGTTATGGTGTTATTGGAACAGACCATATCCCCCTATAAGAAAAAGAAGAAAAAGTAGAAGGAGAGGACATGAAGAGAAAAAGACATTTTAAATGGGATAAACAGTCTGCAAAAACAGTGCTCTATCCTGTGCTGTTCGGTATCCTTTTGCTGATTTTCTGGCAGACACAGATTTTACACAAAATAATCGGAGCAGACACATTTACCCTTCCTTTACCTGGCAGAATCCTTCGGATTGTTATGGATAATGGTCCGGCTGTCTGGAAGAATGTGCAGGCAACCATGATTGTAGCCATGGGAGGATTATTATTTGGTTCTGTTTTTGGATATCTGTTGGGTGCTATTGCAACATTTTTTCCAAAATGGGGAGCAGGAGGTCTTAGCATTGCTTCTGCAGTCAGTGCAGTTCCCATCATTGCAATTGCTCCGATTTTAAACAATTTAACAAAGGATTTCAGCAAAGATGCCAACATAAGAAGTATGTTAGCAAAAATGATTGTAGTTACCATCACCTGTACCGCAGCCATGTGCATCAACGCATACAGAGGGCTGAATGAATTAAAACCATTTTCCCTGGATTTGATGAAGAGTTATGCGGCAGGGAAAACAACGGTGTTTTTAAAATTGAGGATTCCAAACAGTGTTCCCTATATATTTGTAGCTTTGAGAGTCAGTGTACCAGCCAGCATCATCAGTGCTTTAGTCAGCGAATATTTTGCTGAATTTATCATTGGAGTAGGCAGACAGATCCGTGAAAACATTGTGCTTGCCCAATATGCAACAGCCTGGGCCTACATTGTGGTGGCATGTGCCATGGGAATCATTTTGTATGGAATATTGCTTGCAGCAGAAAGTGCTTTGCTGAAAGGAAGAAAATAGTCACAACCAATATGAGGAGGAATCATTTATGAAAAAACAGACAAAAACTTTAACCGCAATGGCAGTAACTCTTGCCCTTACCACTGCAGCAGTAACGGGTTGTGCAGGAAACAAAGAAAGTGAAACCGTTCAGGAAACTTCGGCAGCAGAAAGCACAACATCAAAAGAAGCCGCCGCACCAAAAACAGAAACAGGCGGAGAATATTATCTGGCAGATGCCACAGCACAGGAAGTGATTGCCGATGCTGCAAGCAAAGGAAAGATAGGAAACTGGGGACTTGGAAATGAATATGAAGTTCAGGCTCTTTTGACCAAATATGGGCAGGATACATCATTTTTAAGTCAGGCATTTGATATGGACGGTTTTGATGATGACTCCATCTTGCTGGCTTCTGCAATGACTTTTAATGAGCTGGGCCTTGTAAAAAATACTTACAAAGGCGGATATGCTTACGGAGATTCGGTCAAGACCATTGATATGAATGATGAAGGCGTAGCCATGCTGGAAGATAACATCTTTACCACAAGAGAATTTGCAGAGGCAAATCCAAACACCGTAAAAGCCTTTGTCCGTGCTTCCATGAAGGGTTGGGAATATGCCTGTGCCAATCCGGAAGAAGCGGCAGAGATCGTATTTCATGCAGGTTCTTCAGTATCCAGTGACCATCAGGCTTATATGGCAGAAGAAGTTGTAAAGCTGGTGGAAACGGATACAAAAGGAAACAAAGTAACAGACCTTGGCAACATGGATGAAGAAGCATTCCAGCAGACCCTTGATCTGGCAAAACAGTACATCAAATTAGATGACAGTGCAGCAGCACAGAAGTTACAGACCTTAACTTTGGATGATTTCAGGGATACCTCCTATTGGAAAGCTGCCATGAGCGGGGAAGAACTGGGAGCACCGGAAAAAACAGATATATCCATTCAGTTAAAATGGCTGCCTCAGGCACAGTTTATGGGATATTATGTGGCAGAAGCCAAAGGATATTATAAAGATGCCGGATTAAATGTAACCATTACACCAGGCGGCGGAGACATTGGAGAAACAACTGCAGTTAATTCTGGTCAGGTTGATTTTGGAGTAACCTGGGATGCCAACCTGATTGCAGCCAATGCCGGAGGAATGGATTTGATTGCAGTAGCCCAGGTATATCAGAGATCTGGATTAGTCCTTGTATATAAAGTAAATCAATAACAGAACGTCAAGGAGGAAAAAGAATGGATTTACTGATTAAGAATGGAACAATTGTAACACCGGAAGAGACATTTACAGGTGATATTGCAGTAAAAGACGGAAAAATTCAATGTATTGGAACTAATCTGACAATAGAAGCAGAACGAGTAATAGATGCATCCGGGAAAATGGTTTTACCTGGAGCCATTGATGTTCATACCCATCTGGCAATGCCTTTTGGCGGAACAGTTTCCTCAGACGGTTATTTATCCGGAACCAGGGCAGCGGCATGCGGCGGAGTAACCACAGTTTTTGATTATCCCATCCAGAGAAAAGGAAAAGGGCTTGTGGAAACGGTTGAGGAACGAAAAAACATATGCGATCCCGAGGCGTGTGTGGATTATGCGTTTCACTGCTGTATTACCGATCTGAATGGAGGAACTATTTTAGATGAGTTTGAAGCGGCTGTGGATTACGGAATCACCAGTTTTAAATGTTTCCTTGTATACAAAAAAGAAGGCATGATGGTCGATGACGGAACCCTGGTCCGTATATTAAGAAAAGCAAAGGAAACAGGAGCCATTACCAACATTCATGCGGAAAACCCCGATGTGATTGATTTAAACATTGAGCAGTTTCTTGCAGAAGGCAAAACCTCTGCCTGGTATCACTATTTAAGCAGACCAGAGTATGTGGAAGCAGAGGCAGATAAACGTGCCGTACATTGGGCAAAGTCTGTGGAAGCACCTCTCTACATCGTCCATATGGCAAATAAAGAAGGTTTAGAGGCAGCCGTTGCTGCAAAGCGGGAAGGGCATCCGATCTATATTGAAACCTGCCCTCAGTATCTGGAGTTCACCAGTGATGTCTATAAAAGAGAAGACGGACGCAATTTCGTATGTTCTCCTCCGATTAAGGCGCAGGAAAGCCAGGACGCTCTTTGGAAAGCAATTATGGATGGGAGCATTGATACAGTAGCAACCGATCACTGCCCATTCCAGAGTTATGAAAAAGATTGGGGAAAAGATGATTTTACAAAGATTCCAAACGGCTGTGCAGGAATCGAGAATTTATATCCATATATGCTGTCCAAAGCCAATGAAGGCAAAATCAGCTTTAACCGGGCTGTTGAACTTTGTGCCGCCAATCCCGCAAAGATCTTTGGATGCAGCGAAAAGGGTTCTTTGACCGTTGGAAAGGATGCAGATATTGTTATTTATGACCCGGATAAGGATGTGACCATTTCCGCAGATAACATGCACTCAGACTGCGACCACACCATATGGGAAGGAATCAAGGTACACGGATATCCGGTGCAGACGTATGTAAGAGGACATCTGGTATATGACAATGGGGAATTTGTAGGAACTCCGGGATTTGGAACCTATGTAAAACGAAAACCGCAAAAATAGAGTCTGGAGTGATCATATGAATCAGTTATTATATAAAGAAACTTCCTTATTAGAGGAGACTGGAGGGTGCCTTTTATGCAATGAGGCACCTTGCAGGAAGGCATGCCCATATGAACTGGAAGTGGATAAAATCATTCGTTCCTACCGGTTTGAGAATAAAACAGGAGCGGCAAACCGCCAGCCGGAAGAACTCCCGTGCCAAACATGTGAAGATACGCCTTGTATGTCTGCCTGTCTGAAAGGAAAGATCAGCAATCCGGTGCCGGTGAAAGGAATATTTGAAAAGATTGCTTCCTATGAAAAAGAAGATCTGGCTGAGGTGGATCTTTCCATTGATTTCTGCGGAATACCTTGTGAAAATCCATTCTTTTTGTCCTCTTCTGTGGTAGGAAGTAATTATGAGATGGTGGCGAAAGCATTTGATATGGGATGGGCTGGTGTGGCATTTAAAACCATCGGAGTCTTTGTGCCGAATGAAGTCTCACCTAGATTTGACGCAATGAAGAAAGAAGCCGTTCCTTTTGTGGGATTTAAAAATATAGAACAGATTTCCGATCACACATTAGAAGAGAACCTTTCCTTTATCCGGGATTTGAAAAGAGACTATAAAACCAAAATCTTTGTTGCGTCCATCATGGGGCAGACCGAAGAAGAGTGGACTTATCTTGCAAAAGCTGTTACGGAAGCTGGAGCGGATATGATCGAATGTAATTTCTCCTGCCCTCACATGGCAGCAGACGGGCTGGGATCCGATGTGGGACAGAATCCGGAACTGGTGGCTGCTTATACCAGGGCTGTGAAAAGAGGAACTCATCTGCCGGTTCTGGCAAAGATGACGCCGAATATTGGTAATATGGAGATTCCTGCACTCGCCGCAGTAGAAGCAGGAGCGGATGGAATTGCTGCCATCAACACTATTAAAAGCATTATGAATGTTGATACAGATACTTTTGTATCGGGACCTTTTGTAGCAGGAAAAACCAGCGTGGGCGGATATTCAGGAAAAGCCGTTAAACCCATTGCGCTCCGTTTCATTCATTCCATGAAGACCCACAAAGGGCTTACCAGCATTCCCATCAGCGGAATGGGAGGAATTGAAACCTGGAGGGATGCCTTTGAATTTATGGCTCTTGGCTGTGAGAACATTCAGGTGACCACATCAGTCATGCAATATGGATACCGCATTATTGAGGACATGATTGAAGGGATGAAACATTATTTAAGTTCCCATGGTTATAAAAGTATCAGCGAGATTGTAGGAAAATCTCTTGTCCACACCATACCAACCGATGAACTGGACCGGGATTCCATATGTTATCCTAAATTCGACCGTAAAAAATGTATTGGATGCGGAAGATGTTATCTGTCCTGCTATGATGGCGGGCATCAGGCATTAAGGCAGGATGAGAAAACCGGGCAGCCTGTGATGGATGGGAAAAAGTGTGTGGGCTGTCATCTTTGTGCTTTGGTATGCCCTGCAAATGCAATTTCACCAGGTGCCAGAGTGAAAAAGAAAAAATAATCTGTGTTCAAGGAGGAAGAGAAGATGATTCAGTGTAATTATGATAGAATGGAAGATAAAATTAAAACCTTTGGTCAGTTTGGTGACACGGGAAATGGTGGGATTACCAGATTTTCTTTATCAGAGGAAGCAGTTGCCGCAAGAAAAGAATTTGTGAAACGCATGGAAGCCATTGGAGCTTCTGTGGTTACGGATGATATGGCAAATATCTACGCAACCATTCCGGGAACAGAAAATCTTCCTGCTATTTACTCCGGCTCCCATATGGATTCTGTCCGTCAGGGAGGGAATTATGACGGGATTTTAGGTGTTTTAACCGCAATGGAAGTGGCAGAAACCATTGTAAAAGAGAACATTCCTCATCGACATCCGATTACTGTAATGGTCTGGACCAATGAAGAAGGAGCAAGGTTTGAACCGGCTATGATGTCCTCCGGTGTCATCTGCGGAAAGTTTGACAAAGCTGCCATGCTGGCTTCCGAAGCAAAAGACCTTCCTGGATATACGTTTTCTGAGGCTCTTGACCAAAGCGGATTTAAAGGAAAAGAAGAAAACCGTTTGAGTTCTTCAAGTGCCAAAGCTTTTGTGGAACTTCACATTGAACAGGGTCCGGTCCTGGAATCAGAGGGAATTGACATTGGGATTGTAGAAGGGGTCTGTGGAATGATCAATTATGAGTTTACCTTTACCGGTCAGGCAGGCCATGCAGGGACCACGCCCATGAAATACCGTAAAGATGCCCTTTACGCAGCTGTAAAGACCATTCAGTATCTTCATGATGAACTGGATCAGCTAGATGGCAAGCTGGTGTATACCACAGGTAAGATCTCTGCACATCCCAACATTCACACCATTATTCCGGATGAAGTCCGATTCACCCTGGATGCCAGACACCAGGACCCGGAAGTGATCAAACAGGTGCTTGCAGTCATCAAAAAGATTCCAGGTACAGTGGAACAATGTAAGGTAACCTACGAAGAAGCCTGGGCGAGAAAGACCGTAAGCTTTACCTCAGAGCTGGTTGATTACGTGGAAAAGAGTGCTCAGGGATGCGGCTATTCCAACCGGAGAATCTACAGCGGTCCCGGTCATGATGCCCAGTTTGTTATTGATCTCATTCCAACTACCATGATCTTTGTACCAAGTGTGGGAGGACACAGCCATTGTGAGATTGAATACACACCTGTGGAGAACTGCCTGAAAGGGGCAAATGTACTGTTAAATACAATTTTACATATTGACAGGCAGTAAGAATAGAAGAGGAAACTCCCTTAGGGGCAGTTTCCTTTTTCGCCATTAGACCTTTACTTAGAATAAACAATGTAGTATCATATATGAAACGTAACAACGGAGGTTATTGATTTGGGAGAACGAATAAAACTCATAGCCAACAATAAAAAGGCATATCATGATTATTTCATTGATGAAAAGTACGAAGCCGGTGTGGAGCTGGCTGGTACAGAAGTAAAGTCCATGCGCATGGGAAAATGCAGCGTGAAGGAATCTTTTATAAAGATTGAAAAGGGAGAAGTTTATGTCTATGGTATGAACGTCAGCCCTTATGAAAAAGGCAACATTTTTAACAAGGATCCCTTGCGGGTGAGAAAGCTTTTGCTGCACAAGGCAGAGATTGGCAAGCTGGATGCAAAGATTGCACAAAAAGGTTACACTCTGGTACCGCTCCAGGTGTATTTTAAGGGAAGTCTTGTCAAAGTAGAAATCGGACTTGCAAGAGGAAAGAAACTCTATGACAAACGGGAGGACATTGCCAAAAAGGATCAGAAGAGAGAACTGGAACGGGAATTTAAAGTAAGAAATCTGTAATTAATAAGCATTTTCACAAGAAACCGCAGTGACGAAGGAGAGGAGAAGCGAGCGGATGGCACTATATGATTATGTGGGGGCTGTAAGAAGAGGGCGCAGGCAGTATCAGGCTTCTGTAGCAAAGGGGGAATATCCGTATCTTCCGGTTCTTGAAGATATTTTGTCTTATACGGATATTGTTTCAGAAGTGAATCTTGGAATTATGGATATTCCGCTTGAGAAGATTGTGGGGACAAAGACAGAAGGCAGAACCAGTGCTTTTGCCAATAATTTCATGCCGCTGCTTTCTGAAAAGTCAGAATTTGGCGCGAAATGGGCATACCTTTACGATCATCAGATTGAAGAAGGAATTCATGATCCCATTGCTGTCTATGAGTTCATGAATCAGTATTATGTGCAGGAAGGCAATAAGCGGGTCAGCGTGTTGAAGTATGTGGGGGCATTCAGCATTGCGGCTTCTGTAATCCGTCTGATTCCGAGAAGAACGGATGATTTAAACAACCGGCTGTATTATGAATTCCTGGACTTTTATCAGGTGTCCTTTAATATTGATATCTGGTTCAGCAAAGAGGGAAGCTATGACAAGCTTATAAAGGCAATGAATAAGCAGCCAGGGGAGCAGTGGGGCGACGAGGACAGAATTGTGTTTAAGTCCTCCTATGATCGCTTTTCCAAGGCATTTCACGCCTTTGGCGGTGATGATTATGACATGACCTGTTCCGATGCCTTCCTTATATATGTGGAACTGTTTGGATACCGGACGGTAAAAGACCGGGTAGAGAGACAGATGAAAAGGGATCTTGTTAAGATTAAGGATGAGCTGCTTCTTGCTTCCAGAGGGAATAAGATCGCTTTGCTTGACCAGCCGGAAGACGCAGAGGAGATAGGGGAGAACGGTCCTTTAAAGATTATAAACTGGCTTCTTCCTTTCCAGATGATTGAACCTCATATGTTAAAGATTGGTTTTATTCATGCCAAGTCAGCGGAAACTTCAAGCTGGACCTATGGACACGAACTGGGAAGAATGTACCTGGAGCAGGCATTTGACCATAAATTACAGACCATGGCGTTTTTTCATGCAGATTCGAAGGAAGAGACGGAAAAGGCTTTAAAAGAAGCATTGGAAGCAGGTTGTAATATGATCTTTACAACAGCCTCCACCATGATTAACCAATCGGTAAAGACCGCCATTGACCACCCGGAAGTAAAGATATTTAACTGTTCTGTGAATATGTCCTATTCTTCTATCTGTACCTATTATGGAAGAATGTATGAATCCAAGTTCCTTATGGGCGCATTGGCTGCCTCCATGTCAAGAGATGACAAGCTGGGATATATAGCAGATTATCCCATCTACGGCACCATTGCCAACATCAACGCCTTTGCCCTTGGAGCAAAGATGATCAATCCCTATTCACTTGTTCATTTAGAGTGGTCCAGAGTCAAGAACCGTGATCCTCATGAAGAACTTGAGAAGGAAGGAATTACATTTATATCTGGTGATGATATGATCACCCCAAAGACCCCCAGCAGAGAATTCGGGCTTCATCAGAAGCTTCCGGACGGCTCTTTAAAAAATCTGGCATCACCTTTGTGCCATTGGGGAAAGTTCTATGAAAAGATGGTGAATATTACCTGTCATGGTGCTTCTGACCGGAAGGAGTTGAAGGGAAAACAGGCAATTAATTACTGGTGGGGAATGTCGGCAGATGTGATTGATGTTATTTGTTCCAATAGTCTTCCTCATGGAACCAGACGTTTGCTTAATTTCTTAAAGCACTCTATCTGTGCAGGGAGTTTTCAGCCCTTTGTTGGAACCATTTATTCCCAGACTGGAAAAGTTCCTTGCAAAGAAGGAGAGAGTCTGACTCCCGAAGAGATTACAACCATGAACTGGCTGGCAGAAAACGTAGTCGGTAAAATCCCTGACTATGAAGAACTTACAGAAGAAGCACGGTCTCTGGTACGTCTCCAGGGCCAGGCAATTTACGAGAAAATAGATATGGAGGAGTAAGAGCGTGAAAATTCTGGTATTGGCTGATCAGGAGTCCAAGTCACTGTATGATTTCTTTGCACCGGAAAAGATCAAAGACATTGATTTAATCATTTCGTGCGGAGATTTAAGAGCGGAATATTTGTCATTTTTTGCTACATTTTCCCGCGCTCCGGTGTTTTATGTCCGTGGAAACCATGATTGCCAGTACTCCCACTGTCCGCCGGAAGGCTGTGTCTGCATTGAAGACAACATTGTCACCTTTAACGGAGTGCGGATCATGGGACTGGGAGGTTCCATGGAATACATACCGGATGCGCCCAATCAGTTCACAGAACGGAAGATGGAGCAGAGAATCCGCCGGATGTGGTGGAAGATCAAAAAGAATAAAGGATTTGATATTCTGGTCACCCATGCGCCGGCTTATCTGCTTAACGATCTGCCTGATCTGCCTCATACAGGATTTTCCTGCTTTAAGGATCTGCT
Source organism: Clostridium sp. HBUAS56010 (assembly GCF_007115105.1). Lineage (GTDB taxonomy): Bacteria > Bacillota > Clostridia > Lachnospirales > Lachnospiraceae > Lacrimispora. The sequence continues at coordinate 545,282 of NZ_SULJ01000001.1, read as the reverse complement.
GGATAAGTATGCGCCCCAGTATTTTCTTCATGGTCATGTTCATGCCAATTATGGGAAGGGGTTTAAGCGGGAAGACCGATATGGGGAGACAACTGTAATCAATGCTTATGAATATTACATCATTGATTATCCCACCTGTGTATGATATAACTTTAAATTATAATACACATTCCTTTTATTTAATTGACAAATAGAACAACCATTGTTATTATTAAAATCACTATACAAAAAGGCAGGGATAAGGATGGAAAGAATCGTATTATCATTGTTGGTTGATAACACCTCTGGCGTATTAAGCAGGGTAGCTGGATTATTCAGCCGCCGTGGCTATAATATCGAAAGTCTGACAGTAGGTGTGACCGCGGATGAGAGATATTCCAGAATGACAGTGGTGTCCATCGGCGATCAGGAGATATTAGACCAGATTGAAAAGCAACTGAGGAAATTAGAAGATGTCAGGGACATAAAAGAATTAAAGCCAGGCAGTTCTGTATTCAGAGAACTGATTTTGGTCAAGGTCCGTGCTAATTCCGGACAACGTCAGGCCGTAAGTGCGATTGCTGATATATTCAGAGCAACCATTGTGGATGTGGGGAAAGATTCTTTAACCGTTATGCTCACAGGGGATCAGTCAAAGCTTGATGCGCTCATTAACCTGCTTGAAGATTATGAGATTTTAGAATTGGCCCGAACCGGTCTGACCGGTTTATCAAGAGGGTCTGGCGACATTCGTGTTCTGCCATAACTGCAATTTTGCTGGCTAGAGGTATTGCCAAAGGCGGACAGAGAGTCGTCGGCATGGTTCCTTTAACAAAATACATTACGAGTCAATTGATTGAGGAGGAAATAAAAAGATGGCAAAGATTTACTATCAGGAAGACTGCAACTTATCTTTATTGGAAGGTAAGACCATAGCAGTAATTGGATACGGTAGCCAGGGTCATGCCCATGCGCTTAATTTAAAGGAGTCCGGATGCGATGTCATTGTTGGACTTTACGAGGGAAGCAGTTCCTGGGCTAAGGCTGAAGCACAGGGATTAACCGTTTATACTGCAGCAGAAGCAGCAAAGAGAGCCGATATCATCATGATCCTCATCAACGATGAGAAGCAGGCTGCTCTTTACAAGGAATCCATTGAGCCAAACTTAAAAGACGGGGATATGCTGATGTTTGCTCATGGTTTCGCAATTCACTTTGGACAGATTATTCCACCAAAGAATGTTGACGTTACCATGATCGCACCAAAAGCACCTGGACATACAGTACGGAACGAGTATTTAGTGGGCAGAGGAACCCCTTGTCTGGTTGCTGTTCATCAGGATTATACTGGTAAGGCAAACGACAAAGCCCTTGCATATGCGTTAGCTTTAGGCGGTGCCAGAGCAGGTGTTTTAGAGACTACCTTTAAAGTGGAGACAGAGACAGATCTTTTTGGAGAGCAGGCAGTGTTATGCGGCGGTGTATGTGCTCTTATGAAAGCTGGTTTTGAGACACTTGTTGAAGCTGGTTATGCACCAGAGAATGCTTACTTTGAATGTATTCATGAGATGAAACTGATCGTTGACTTAATCTTTGAAAGCGGATTTGCAGGAATGAGATATTCTATTTCCAACACTGCTGAGTACGGTGATTACATCACAGGACCAAAGATCATCACAGACGAGACAAAGAAAGCCATGAAGCAGGTACTGACTGATATTCAGGATGGTACATTTGCAAAAGACTGGTTATTAGAGAATCAGGTTGGCGGAACTCATTTCCATGCCATGAGAAACAAAGAAGCATCTCATAAATTAGAGGAAGTTGGCGCTGAACTTCGTAAGCTTTATAGCTGGAATGATGGCGGCAAGCTGATTGATAACTAATTTCATCGGAGATAGAAAATAAAAAGCAGGAGACTGGATGAATTATCCGGTTTCCTGCTTTTTATTTATGATCTTTTGATTTCTACCTTCATGGCATCGAAGAAATTCTCCATTGCCGTTGACATTGTGCCGGAATTATAAGCAAATCCTACAGTTCTTTTTTGGATCTCTGTTTTAACAGGCACTAAAATCAGTTTTTTCTGATCCAGTTCGTTCTGAACAAAATCTTTTATCACACAGCCGATTCCCATGCCGATCTTAGCAAATTCAATAAGCATGTCCATGGTGGTAACTTCCAGAATCTGATTGGGAACAATCTGATTTTCATTGAGATATTCATCAATGTATTTTCTGGTCATATTGTTTCTGTCTAGCAGAAGGATATTCCCGGTTTGAAACAGATCTGCATCCTTTCCCTCTCTCAAATAAAGATTATCAAGATAGGACTTTGTTGCAACAAAGGAATCCTGAATCTCCATGACAGGAGTGAAGGAAAGGGGGCGTCGGTTAGATGGTTCTGCAATCAGACCAAGGTCAATTCTCTGTTGCTCCAGCATGGTGACTGTCTGAGCAGTTGACTGGCTTTCAATGGTAATTTTAATGTGAGGGTATTTCTCAATGAAGCCCTTTAGATAAGGAAGCAAAATATATTTACAGAGAGTATTGCTCACACCAATTCTCAAGTGTCCAATGTGAAAATCTTTGATACGCTTTAATTCCTGTTCACCCTGTGCCAGGGCTTCGAATGCTGACTTTGTGTGAATAAACAGCAGCTTGCCCTCTTCTGTAAGCTGTACCCCTCTGGAGTTTCTGGTAAAAAGAGAGACACCCAGATTTCCTTCCAGCTTGCTAATGGATTTGCTGATAGCCGGCTGGCTGATGTATAATTCTTTTGCTGCTTTGGAGATGTTGCCAGCCTTGGCAACTTCATAAAAGATTTTGTACTGGGATAAATTTTGTTCCATGTTCCTTTCCCTCTCATCCTATAACTAACTATTATAGTAAATATTCATATTATGTATTTCTATTATATCAATAAGTATGTTAGAATGTAAAGCAGTAAAATAACAGAGGTTCATTCTAAGGAACCAACAGGAGGATCAGACTATGGGAATGACGATGACCCAGAAAATTCTGGCGGCTCATGCGGGGCTTTCAGAGGTGAAAGCTGGACAGTTAATTGAAGCGAATTTAGACCTGGTTTTGGGTAATGATATTACGTCGCCAGTTGCAATTAAAGAGATGGAAAAGTTCCAGAAGGAATCCGTTTTTGATAAAGATAAGATTGCTCTGGTCATGGATCATTTTATTCCGAATAAAGACATTAAGTCTGCAGAAAACTGCAAATGCTGCCGTGACTTTGCAGGTACCCATGACATTACCAATTATTTTGATGTTGGCCAGATGGGAATTGAACATGCCCTTCTTCCGGAAAAAGGTCTGGTAGTTGCCGGAGATGTGGTGATTGGAGCGGATTCCCATACCTGTACTTACGGAGCACTGGGGGCTTTTTCCACAGGAGTGGGAAGTACAGACATGGCAGCAGGTATGGTCACTGGAAAAGCCTGGTTTAAAGTTCCATCTGCAATTAAATTCGAACTGGTAGGAAAACCGTCGAAATGGGTTGGAGGAAAAGATGTAATTCTTCATATTATAGGCATGATCGGCGTGGATGGTGCACTTTATAAGTCCATGGAGTTTTCCGGCGAGGGAATCAGACATCTTTCCATGGATGATCGTTTTACCATTTCAAATATGGCAATAGAGGCCGGTGGTAAAAATGGAATTTTCCCAGTGGATGAATTAACGGTTGAATATATAAAGGATCATTCCAAACGGGATTTTAAAGTTTATGAAGCGGATGAAGATGCGGAATATGAAAAAGTGTACACCATAGATTTGTCAAAGTTAGAACCAACTATTTCATTCCCCCACCTTCCTGAAAATACCAGAACCTTTGGCACCTTTGATGAGATAAGGGTGGATCAGGCAGTGATCGGTTCCTGTACCAATGGACGGCTGGAAGATATGCGGATTGCAGCAGCCATATTAAAAGGGCATAAAGTTGCAAAGAATGTGCGCTGTATCGTTATTCCTGCCACACAGGAGATCTATCTGCAGTCCATGAAGGAAGGGCTTTTAGAGATATTTATTGAGGCGGGAGCAGTAGTCAGCACACCGACCTGTGGTCCCTGTCTTGGCGGTTATATGGGAATTCTTGCAGATGGGGAGAGATGTATCTCTACCACAAACCGGAATTTTGTAGGGCGCATGGGACATGTGGGATCAGAAGTGTACTTATCAAGTCCTGCAGTGGCGGCTGCAAGTGCAGTGACCGGTCATATTTCAGCACCGGAAGAATTAGGATTATAGGAGGAATGCAGAGATGAATGCACATGGATCTGTTTTTAAGTATGGGGATAATGTGGATACGGATGTTATTATACCGGCACGGTATTTGAATATTACAGACGGGAATGAACTGGCAAAGCACTGCATGGAAGATATTGACAAAGATTTTATAAAAACTGTTAAAAAAGGTGATATTATTGTCGCAAATAAGAACTTTGGATGTGGTTCTTCCAGGGAGCATGCTCCGCTTGTGATCAAATGTGCGGGAGTGAGTTGCGTAATTGCCGAAACATTTGCAAGGATTTTTTATCGCAATGCAATCAACATTGGACTTCCTATTATAGAGTGTCCTGAGGCGGCAAGGGCAATTAAAGCAGGTGATGAGGTGGCGGTGGATTTTGACAGCGGAATCATTACCAATAAGACTACAGGGGAAACCTTTGAAGGTCAGGCGTTTCCTCCCTTTATGCAGGAGATAATTTCAGCAGGTGGATTGTTTCCCTATATTAATAAGAAGAAATAGATGTATTTTCCATGGAAAAGGAGTCCGTAAATGTCAGATTTTGTATCTGATGTTTATGGACTCCTTTCCTCCTTGTCATTGAAATTATAGAAAAACAGTATTATAATTAGAAAAAAATACAGGGAGTGTAAATTTATGGTTAAAACAAATGCAATGAGAATTCTTGACAAAGCAGGTATTTTTTATCATACCGGGGAATATGAGGTAGACGAACATGACTTATCTGGAAGTCATGCGGCGGATATGATGGGAGTGGATCATGGCAGCGTTTTTAAAACGCTTGTATTAAAAGGAGAAAAAACAGGGTTTCTTGTCTGCTGCATTCCTGTGGATAAGGAACTGGACTTAAAGAAAACGGCAAAGGCTGCTTCCGATAAAAAAGTAGAGATGATTCCCATGAAAGATCTGCAGAAAATTACAGGATATATCAGAGGCGGCTGTTCTCCAGTCGGCATGAAAAAACATTTTCCTACATTTATAGATAAATCCGCTCTGGATTATTCTGAAATTGCGATCAGCGCAGGCATGAGGGGACAGCAGATTATGGTGTCTCCACAGACTCTCATAGACTTTATTAAAGGTGAATTTGCATCATTAACACAGGATTAGTTTACATAAAACATAAAACCAGTGGACTGGCTTTTCTTGGAAACGTGAATAGTTAACAGAAATGTAATACTATTGTAAAATGTAAAAGGAAAAATAACATATAAAACAGGCTGAAATGGCATGAAAAATAGTGCAATACTTCTAAAAAATAAAAACGCATAAAAAGTCAAAAGTTAAAATATCACAAAATTGTTAAATCCCCATTGACTTTTTTAACATGCTTCTTCTATAATTACGGCTGTCACCCGGAAACGGCTGGGAAATAAACTCCCAGTCATGGCAAGTGAGATAAGAGAAGAGGAGTATGTATGCTTACACTACGCTCTATCCTTCAACAGATATGTCAGTTCTTCAGGGGAATGGCTGTAAAAGTCACGAAGAAGATGTACCGTTCGTCTGCGGTTTTTATGACGGGAGCGGCTGTCATTACTGTTGTTGCGTTTACTTCGACAGGATTTGGAAGCGGCGGTAAAAATGCGTTGACGGCATTTGCTGAAACGCCAGCTCCAGGCGCCGATACACAAGAAGAAACGGTTGAAGAAGAGGAAACAGCTACACAAGCAAAAGTACAAATTACGCTTACCGAAGCCAGAATGCAAGCGCATCAGTTAGCCGGTAACTTACTGGTTAAAGAGGTTGTTCAGAAACAGGAGCTGGAAGAGGAATCCCAGGCCCGTATCAAGTTGGTTCATACCCAGATCGCTGAAGAAGAAGAGGCAAAACGGCAGGCAGAAGAAGCGGCTAGAATAGCAGAAGAACAAAGAAAAGCAGCAGAAGAGGCAGCCAGAAAGGCCGAAGAAGAAAAGGCGGTCCATGCCATGTCTGTGTCACAGGATGACTATCAGGTCCTTTTAAAGATCGTTCAGGCAGAGGCAGGGGTATGCGATAACAAGGGTAAAATTCTTGTAGCGAATGTAATATTAAACCGTGTGAAAAGCGGTAAATTTCCGGATACGGTAAGAGGAGTTGTTTATTCCCCTTCCCAGTTCTCCCCAGTATCAAACGGCAGAATCAATACCGTGAAAGTGACAGAGGATACCAGGCAGTGTGTTGACCGGGCTTTGTCAGGAGAGGATTATTCCGAAGGTGCATTGTTTTTTATGAACCGGAGAGGATCAAAAAATGGAGCAGTCCGTTGGTTTGATTCCAGACTGACTTATTTATTTCAGCATGAAAATCACGAATTTTTCAAATAAAGCATTGTGAAAATCTCCGCTTTAGGTGTATACTATAGTTGTCTGGCTGAATCCTGAAAAAGGACAGTATTGGAAGGATATTATACACAAAAGGAGAGTAATATTATGATTTTTGATTTAACAAAGAACCTTGATTTTTACAGAAACCTTGGAGTAGAAGGAAGATATGCAAAAGCAATTGATTTTCTTAAGAATACCGATTTAGAGAGCCTGGCACCAGGTAAGTATGAGATTGACGGTAAGAATGTTTATGCGAACGTAGTTGAGTATACAACCCTTCCCTGGGAAGAGGCAAAATACGAGACACATCGTGATTATTCCGATATTCAATATATGATATCCGGTACTGAGACTATGACATATGCACCCGTTGAAGAGTTGAATGTTAAAGTACCTTATAACGAAGAAAAAGATGTTGTATTTTACGACAATGAAAATCCGGGCTTAAAGGTAGTTGTAAAGGCCGGGGAATATATGATATTTAATCCATGGGATGGTCATAAGCCAAAGGCAGCGGCTGGAGAGCCTGCACCAATTAAAAAAGTAATTGTTAAGATCAGGGAAAACTAAAAAACAGGATTCGGTCCAGAGTGAGTGACCGAATCCTGTTTTTTTATGGTCTCCAGTGATCACTGCCGCCTAACACAGCTTCCTTTGTGTAGGTGGGAAGATCTTCATTTTTTAAATGGTGAATCCAGTCCGGCCGTTTCTCCATGACTGCACCGGGACCATAACTTTTATATTCTGCATAAAAGCTATGCTCATGAGCGGCTTCTTTTCCCCAGTCATGCCAGCCCTCTTTACAAATATGATCGTCCATAAAGCAATGGATCAGAACTGTCTTTGCATATTCCCGCCATGGGCGTCCAAGATAAGCGTTATCAGGCGGGCAATTGCTTTCAAAACGGCAGTGATCCATAACGTAACCGTATTTCTGTCCCTTTGGAGTTGAAGCGGCAGTAACATAGCTGCTGATTTCTTTTCCAGTGTATTTAGAAAAAAATGTGCAGTTTTCAAAATATGCAGTGGCACTTCCAAAGATAAAGTCAATATCTCCTTCAATATAACAGTTTTTGTAATACTGGCGTCCATTGATTCTGGGATCATGCTGTTTTGGTCCGATAAATCCGTTAACCTGCATTTCTTTTTCCGGAAGAGGTCCGGTAAACAGAGTATCCTGATTTCCTAAAAGACGGCAGTTTTCAAAAACCAGCCGGTCCCCGTCCGCATAAAGGGCAAGTGCCTGTCCCACGTCAGTGCCTTTTCCCGCACTGTTTTCAAATGTGAGATTTCTTGCTGTGAAATCATGTGTGTCAATGAGACTGGAGTAAGTACGGAAGGTTCCTCTTTTTTCTCCGTCTTCCATGAGCATTCTGGCATAAAGACCATAAGACAGGATCGTATTATCGGCATCCTCTCCTTCAAAAGTTACAAATGGAACGCTTACTGTAATCTGTTCTTCATAAATCCCTTTATGAATATAAAGAATCTGTTCGGTTGTGTTGTTTTTTGGAAGAGAATTCAAAGCATCTGTAATGGTTTTAAAATCTCCGGTTCCATCCTGTGAAATATGTATCATAATGTCCCTTCTTTCTTTGTGTACAAAATGCAAAACATATTATAAATATAAACAATATATAGAAAATTTGCAAGAGAAACGATTTTTGATTTGCAGAATATTTTCTGGTATGCTATACTAGGTCTCTACTTGTATAAAAGATTTTTTTGCTGTTAGGGCATGGTTGAAAACTCATTGATTCAATCTACACGCCCTAGATCAACCAGTCAGGAGGATACGAAAGATGAGGAAGGTGGAGATTGGCTTTTGGGGGATGGATTCCATTCTGGAATTTGTTGCCATTGCCAGTAAATTTAAAGAACACATATTACTGGTGTGCGGTGATAGTATAGTCAATGCAAAGTCATTGCTTTCCGTACTCTCTTTGGCGACAGTTGAAGGACTGGAGCTGATGATCCAGGAAGATTCCTGTGAACCTCTTTTAAAACACCTGGAACTTTATGTGGATCATGCCAGACTGATGGGCAGAAATGTAAATCCAAAACTGACAACAAAAGGAACTTGAAAATTAAATTAAATTGGTGTATACTAAATGCCATAGAAGTAATGGAATGTAATTCCTGGAATGTGCGATACTCTTACCTTTTTTGAACCTACATTATGACTTTTGGGATTCCAATATTTTCAGATGGATGTCAGGCCTCCATTGCAGTGGAAGGCAGAAATCTGAGTGAGGTCGCCCACCTAGCAAAGCTAGGCGTCAATAAGTAAGAACCGGCATTTTGGGGTTACCAAAGAAAAAAAGCAGCGAGCGATCGCTGCTTTAACTTTACTCAGAGGATGATTGAGTATAAGAAAATAGGATGGATTAAGAGGAGCACATGAATAAAAAGACATTTATTGGATTTATTGTGGGAATTCCTCTTTTGGTTTTGTTTCTCATTGTGATTATTTTGATTAATGAACCGGAACCGGAAGGAATATCAAGAGGACTTGCTTATAAATCCGCAGTTCTGCTTCTTATAGACCGGGAAAGTTGTGAGAAGACGCTGGCGGATCAAAAGCAGGATTATTTTTCTAAGACGGAAAAGGACAACTGGTATGTAAAATATATGAGTTACCTTTACGCAAAAGGTTATTTGGATCAGAAAGAGGTGCCTGCAAGAAAAGAAACTGCAGAAGGCTTTCTGACCTACCAGGATGCACGAAACCTTGCGGAATCTTTGGTTCCGGGTTCGGGAAAAGATTTTAAAACAGGGAAAAAGAAAAAGAATAAGCAGGTATCTGCCGATCAGTGGTGGAACCTTTATGAAGAACTGAGAAAATCTCTTGACAAAGAGGGCAATGTAAAAGATTTGAATGTTCTCCTTTATGGTACACCTACCAATATACCCGCAGCGACTCCCTGGACGGCTTACACAAGCCAGGGGAATTATCGTTTTGAAGGAATCAGTCTGGATTCCTATCTTGACTGGGAAGTAAAAGTGGTGGTCAGAGGCGATGAGATCATTGCCATGAGAGAGGCAGTTACAGATACCGTTACATATAAAAACGTCTGGCTTACAACGGCAGAGCCTGGCACAGTTTTACTGCACCTGGGATCCGTAGAAAGGAATCTGCCTTTCGATGCTTCCATGGGGCGGCCAGAGGATTTTGCCAATAATCTGGCGGATGTGACAATGAAAAAGGGAACCCTTTTAAAAGTCACCATGAAGAAAAAAAGAATTTCCGGAAAAGTATTGGCAGTGAAAGATAATTCCATTGAAATTGAGGGTTATGGAAACCTGAAACTGGATAAAGACTTTAAAGTATACCGGCTGTATGGACAGTTTGAAGAACGATCCATTTCTGATGTTCTGGTAGGCTATGACATTCAGGATTTTGTTGTAGCCCATGGGAAGTTGTGTGCTGCTTTGCTGGTAAGGGAATTTGATGCAAAGAGCATCAGGGTTTTGTTGATGAATTCTGATTTCCAGTCGATTTTCCATCCGTCAGTGACACTGTCTGCAAAAAGCGGTCTTGTGTTGACTTATGGAGATGGGAATGTCTCACTTCCTGCTGGAGCAGAGGTTGTTATTTCCCCTTCGGATGATCGTCTGAAAGACGGAAGAATAGTTGCCGAACCTGTGGAGCCGGGAGATTCCATTGCTGTTAATTCTATCACCAGATCCTATGGGACTCCGTCCTATAACGGAACCATTGAGATTCGCAAAGACCAGCAAGGTCTTCTTCTTGTCAATGAACTGTATCTGGAAGATTATCTGACAAAAGTGGTGCCCAGTGAGATGCCTAACAGTTATGACAAAGAAGCGTTAAAAGCCCAGGCTGTTTGTGCCAGGACTTATGCTTACCGCCAGATTCAGAGCAATTCCTACAGCAGGTACGGCGCACATGTGGATGACAGTACCAGGTTCCAGGTATATAATAATCTTCCTACCGGGTCAAAGACCCAGGAAGCGGTTCAGGAAACCTATGGCAAATTATTATTTTATGACCAGACTCCTATAGAGGCATTTTATTTTTCCACGTCCTGCGGTCACACCACAGACGGCAGTATCTGGGGAGGCGACCCTTCCCGTTTCCCTTATCTGGATGGCAGTCTTTTACAGGATAACAGAGGTGTGTTGAATCTGTCTACCAATGGGGATTTTGAAACTTTTATAAAGAACAAAGAATATCCTTCCTATGACTCTTCTTATCCCATGTACCGGTGGGAGACCACGGTGACCAACCGCCAGTTGGAGGAAGAGATTACAGAAGTAGGTTCTATTTTGAATATAACCGTTACAGAAAGAGGGGTTGGTGGAATCGTAAAAAAACTTCGGGTTGAAGGTTCTGAAGGTGTGATGACCATCAGCGGAGAAGGTCAGGTGAGAGCAAGGCTGGGGAACAAATATATGGTTCTCACTAAAAAAGATGGAAGCACAATGAAGAATTTTGATTCCCTGCCAAGCGCTTACATTGCCATTGATAATCTTGGGGTTGATGATAAAAACATTACAACATTTCATATCTCCGGGGGAGGATACGGACATGGAGTGGGTATGAGCCAGAATGGGGCACAGGCAATGGCAAAGGAAGGGAAAACCTATGAAGATATTCTGAAGTTTTTCTATAACGGGGCAGAGGTAAGAGAAGCGGATCAGGGATAGTCATGAGATCGGTGATTCCTGCGTAGGATGATAAAAAAGCACAGGAATAACATATGCAGGATCAGAAGCTGGAGAATCTGCTGAATCTTGCCCTCAGTTCCACCCCTGAGGAGCGGGAGAAATCGGGTAATTTAAATGTAGGATATGTTCCGGAAGAGAATGCCTGGGATGTGATTGTAAAATATTCCGGCGACATAAGCGGGCTTTCGGCAGTGGGAATTGTGGTAGAGCCTATGCTCAATGAATATGCTATATTAAGGGTTCCGGAATCTTATATAGATACCCTGAGCCGTCTGCCGCAAATTGAATATGTGGAAAAACCAAAGAGGCTGTTTTTTGCTATTAACCAGGCAAAAGCGGCCTCTTGCGTCAATTTGGTCCAACAGGGAAGAAGCATTCTCAATGGAAGAGGAGTTTTGGTGGCTGTTATTGATTCTGGAATTGATTATTACCATCAGGATTTTCGTAATGAAGATGGAACCACAAGAATTGTCAAGCTGTGGGACCAGACTCTTGACCGGGTATTTACGGCAGAGGAAATCAACGAAGCACTGGCAACCGGAAGCCGGGCAGGTGCAAGAGCGCTGGTGCCTTCTGTGGATATAAGCGGTCACGGAACGGCCGTTGCATCCATTGCGGCGGGAAACGGCAGAGAGAACAGAGGGCAGTACAGAGGAATTGCTTATGAAAGTCCTCTCCTGGTTGTAAAACTTGGCATACCGCAGGAAGGCGGATTCCCCAGGACAACGGAGCTGATGAAAGCAGTAAATTTTGTGGTGAGAGAAGCGGTGGAGATGCAGATGCCGGTTGCCATTAATCTGAGTTTTGGAAATACTTACGGTTCCCATGACGGTACCAGCCTTTTAGAAACATTTCTTGATGATATTTCCAATTACGGAAGAACTGTAATTGTAGCAGGAACCGGCAACGAAGGTGTGGCAGGCGGGCATATCTCCGGTGCATTGACCATGGCGGCACCGGAAGAGGTGGAATTAGGTGTGGGTGGATACCAGCAGAGTTTCAGCGTTCAGCTATGGAAATCGTATGCAGATATTTTTGACATCAGCATTATTACACCTTCCGGGGAAGTGATTGGTCCCATTAGCAGCCGGCTTGGTCCCCAGACCATTAATTACAGGGATACCCGGATTTTACTGTATTACGGAAAACCGGGACCTTACAGTGTGGCTCAGGAGATCTATATGGATTTCATCCCTCTTGATACTTACATAGAAAGCGGAATCTGGAAATTCCGTCTGACGCCAAGGCAGATTGTAGAGGGGAAATATGATCTGTGGCTTCCATCAGCAGGCGTGCTAAATGAGTCCACCCGTTTTTTGCGGGCAACACCGGAAACCACACTGACCATTCCTTCCACCGCAGCAAAAGTGATCTCTGTAGGTGCCTATGATGACACGTTCCAGTCTTATGCTGATTTCTCAGGAAGAGGCTATACCAGAAGAACCAATCAGGTAAAACCAGATCTGGCGGCGCCAGGAGTAGGAATTATTGCTGCAAAAGCGGGAGGAGGATATGATACGGTTACGGGAACTTCTTTTGCAACCCCTTTTGTTACAGGAAGTTCTGCTCTTTTAATGCAGTGGGGAATTGTAGACGGCAGAGATCCGTTTTTATTCGGGGAAAAGGTAAAGGCATATTTGATCCGGGGAACAAGAAAACTGCCTGGAATCGAGCAGTATCCAAATCCGGAACTGGGTTATGGGGTCTTATGTGTCAGTGACAGTCTTCCGGTGTAGCATATTGGAAAATCCATTGGAAATTTATCGAAAATGATTTATAATAAGAGCAGAACTTTTTCGGGAGGTGTCTGATGGACGTTCGGTATGAACTGATTATTCCAAATGATGATCTGCCTTTTAAATTATTTGTCTTTGAAGGCAGAGAAGGTAATTATAAGGTCACAAAACACTGGCATCATTCCGTGGAGATATTCCTGGTCCAGGAAGGCCGGATGGATTTTTATATTAACAACCGCCATTTACCTCTTGGCAGACAGGATTTTGTATTGGTGAATTCCAATGAGATTCACTCCATTGCATGTCCAGAACCGAACACAACGGTGGTATTACAGATTCCTGGGGATACGTTTAAAGAATATCTGGGAGAAGACGGATATATTAATTTTGAAAAAAAGGATGAAGTTTCTAATAAGATGCTTACAGATCTGGTCAATTCCATGTTTTCTATCTATGAAAAACAGGATTATGGTTACCGCTTACAGGTAAAGAGCCGTTTTTATGAATTGCTGTACCTTCTGGTCACAGAATTTAAGACGGAAACCATGGATAAAGAAGTTATCAGGCAGAAAAAGCAGCTTGATAAGCTTTCTGATGTTACGCAGTATATGCGGGACAATTATGATCAGGAGTTAAAGCTTGAGGAAGTTGCAGGGCGCTTTGGATTCAGCCCCACCTATTTATCCAGAATCTTTCAAAAATATGCGCAGGTTAATTATCGCACTTACTTAATTGACCTGCGTGTGAAATATGCGGTCAGAGAATTGGTAGGAACCGATCATGAGATCGGCGAGATTGCCATGAATCATGGTTTTCCGGACAGCAGATCTTTTTCAAAAGCATTTAAAAAACGGTATGGCTGCCTGCCCAGCGCTTATAGAAAAAACATATCCGGAAACCGGTGATATGAATTGCAAATATTTCAATATAGGGTATTAAAATCACAGAAAATATGATATAATGTAACATAACTTTGGGCAAAGGATGTGAGTGAATGAATATCAGAGAATCCACGGAAAAGTGGGAAGAAGCATATTTAAGCCCTTATGCGTCTTTGAGCAAGGACAGTAAAGGCAGGGAACGTATGGAAGACGCCTGTGATATCCGGACTTCTTATCAGCGGGACAGAGACCGGATCATTCATTGCAAGGCATTTCGCAGATTAAAGCATAAGACCCAGGTTTTTCTGGCGCCGGAGGGCGACCATTACCGCACCAGACTGACCCATACTCTTGAAGTATCTCAGATTGCCAGAACCATTGCCAAATCTCTTCGTATGAATGAGGATCTGACAGAAGCCATTGCTCTGGGACACGATTTGGGACATACTCCTTTTGGTCACTCCGGGGAAGCGGTTCTTAATAAGATCTGTAAGGAAGGATTCGAACATTACAAACAGAGTGTCCGTGTGGTGGAAGTATTGGAGAAAGGCGGTATGGGTCTGAATCTGACATGGGAAGTGAGAGACGGAATCTTAAATCACCGGACCAGTGGTAAGCCTTCCACGCTGGAAGGCTGTATCGTTCGTTTGTCTGACAAGATTGCCTATATCAATCATGATATTGACGATGCCATACGGGCAAAGATGTTTGTGGAAGAGGAACTTCCTGAATGTTATACAGATGTGCTGGGACACAGCGTCAGGGAAAGGCTGAATAATCTGATTCATGACATTATTGGCAACAGCCTTGGAAAGAATGAAATTATTATGTCCCCTCACATGGAAAAAGCCATGCAGGGACTGCGAACCTGGATGTTTAACAATGTTTATAAAAATGAGATTCCAAAAGCGGAAGAAGGCAAAGCCCAGAATCTGATTGTCATGCTGTTCCAGTATTATATGGATCAACCTGACAGACTTCCGGAGGAATACCGCTATTTTAAGGATAAAGATGGAGCCAGTAAAGAACGGGCGGTCTGTGATTATATTGCTGGTATGAGCGACAGCTATGCCATTGATAAATTTGAAAAATTGTTTGTTCCGAAAGCATGGAAAGCCATTTAAACAGAATTGAGTTTGTGGAAGGAGGAGTGAGGCTTCGTGCGATATTCGGAAGATGTAATTGAAGAAGTCCGGATGAAAAATGACATCGTCGATGTGATTTCAGGATATGTGAAGCTGCAGAAAAAAGGCAGTAACTATTTTGGTCTGTGTCCTTTTCATAATGAAAAGTCCCCCTCTTTTTCCGTTTCACCGGGGAAGCAGATGTATTACTGTTTTGGCTGTGGTGCAGGCGGCAATGCCATAACTTTTGTTATGGAATATGAAAACTACTCCTTTTTCGAAGCATTAAAAGTATTAGCAGACAGAGCTGGTGTGAAACTTCCGGCGCCGGAGTACAGCAAAGAAGCAAAAGCACAGGAAGATTTAAGAGCTACCCTTCTGGATATTAATAAACTGGCTGCCAGCTATTTCTATTACCAGCTTAAAAAACCTCAGGGAGAAGCCGGATACCAGTATTTAAAAGACAGGCAGTTGACAGATGAAACGATTGTCCATTTCGGTCTTGGGTATTCCAACAAAACAAGTGATGATCTGTATCGGTACTTAAAGGGAAAAGGCTACGATGATAATATACTGAAACAGACAGGTCTGGCAACGATTGAAGAGCGGGGAACTTATGATAAGTTCTGGAACCGGGTTATGTTTCCAATTATGGATGTGAATAACCGGGTCATTGGATTTGGAGGACGGGTTATGGGTGCCGGAGAGCCAAAGTATCTAAACTCCCC
This sequence comes from Clostridium sp. HBUAS56010, assembly GCF_007115105.1. Taxonomy (GTDB): domain Bacteria; phylum Bacillota; class Clostridia; order Lachnospirales; family Lachnospiraceae; genus Lacrimispora. Next base: position 529,576 of record NZ_SULJ01000001.1, on the reverse strand, counting down.
TGAGACAAAACTTTTCGATAAGAGCCGTAACTTATATGGGCTGAATTATGCCAGGACCTCCAGGGAAAAGTACATATTGATTTGTGAGGGTTATATGGATGTAATTGCCATGCACCAGGCTGGATTCACCAATGCGGTGGCGTCTCTTGGAACGGCATTTACAACCCAGCATGCCCAGCTTTTAAAACGATACACGGATAAAGTTGTTCTCACCTATGACAGCGACGGTGCAGGAACCAAGGCAGCTCTGCGGGCAATTCCCATTTTAAAAGAGGCGGGGATATCTATAAAAGTGCTGAATATGCAGCCTTATAAGGACCCGGATGAATTCATTAAGAATATGGGAGCAGATGCCTTTCGTCAGAGAATTGAAGAAGCCCAGAACAGTTTTCTGTTTGAAATCCAGGTTTTAAGAAAAAATTATCAGATGGATGATCCCGAACAGAAGACCGAATTTTATAATCAGGTTGCAAAAAAACTGCTGGAATTTCCGGAAGCACTGGAGCGGGATAATTATCTGGAAGCCGTTTCCAGAGAATATTTTATTAATTATGAAGATTTGAAACGTCTGGTTAATCGACTTGGAGCATCTCTATCACCGGTAAATCAGTCTTACCGCAGAGAGGAGACAGGTCTAAAGGGCCAGAAAAAGAAGGATAAGGAAGATGGGGTGAAACAGTCTCAAAGGCTGCTTCTTACCTGGCTGATTGAAGATCCGGTACTATTTGATAAGATTCAAGGGGTAATTACTCCGGAAGATTTTATAGAAGAACTGTATTATAAGGTGGCACGGATGGTTTTTGACGGACACGCTGCCGGAACTTTAAATCCGGCTGAGATTTTAAATCATTTCATTAATGACGATGATCAATACCGGGCAGTCGCAGGTCTTTTTCATGCGAGCTTAAAAGAGTCCCTGAATAATGAAGAACAGAAAAAAGCGTTTTCGGAAACGATTATGAAAGTGAAGAAGAACAGTCTGGATCATGCAAGCCGTCGTGCAGAAGGAATTGAAGAACTGCAAAGAATTATAAAGGAACAGGCTGCATTAAAGGATTTGCATATTTCGCTTGATTAGGGTGTACACTATAGGCAGGCTGTGGAAGGATGGAAAAACATGGACGAAAATGTGAAGAAGACAGCAGATAAGATGGTGGGGTCAGGAAAAACCGAAGAGGAGCAGATTACAGAAAAGAAGACAGAAGAATTAGCTGCGGAATTTGAGGAAAAGTTAGGAAAGCTTTTGCTGCTGGCAAAAAAGAAACGGAATGTGCTGGAGAATCAGGAGATTCTTGATTTCTTTGCTGAAGATAAGCCGGATTCGGACAAGCTGGATCAGATCTTTGATTTTCTGGATTCGAATAAAGTGGATGTTCTTCAGATCAATGCGGAAGAATTAGAACTTGATGAAGACCTTTTTGTGGAGGAGGATATTGAGGAAGAGGAAGAGATTGATATGGAAAGTATCGACTTATCTGTTCCTGAAGGCGTCAGTGTAGAAGACCCTGTCCGAATGTATCTGAAAGAAATTGGAAAAGTTCCTCTTCTTTCCAGCGAAGACGAGATTGAGCTTGCCAAGAATATAGAACTGGGCAATGATATTTCAAAGCAAAAGCTGACAGAGGCAAACCTTCGTCTGGTTGTCAGCATTGCAAAACGTTATGTGGGGCGGGGAATGCAGTTTCTGGATCTGATCCAGGAAGGCAATCTTGGTCTTATTAAGGCTGTAGAGAAGTTTGACTACAGAAAAGGTTATAAATTCAGTACCTATGCAACCTGGTGGATCAGACAGGCAATTACAAGAGCCATTGCGGATCAGGCGCGTACGATTCGGATTCCGGTCCATATGGTGGAAACCATTAACCGTCTGGTTCGGGTTTCCAGACAGCTTTTACAGGAGCTTGGACGGGAACCGGTGCCCGAGGAAGTTGCTGCCAGGGCAGATATGCCGGTGGAACGTGTCAGAGAAATCATGAAAGTATCTCAGGAACCTGTTTCCTTAGAGACACCAATTGGAGAGGAAGAAGACAGTCACCTGGGTGATTTTATCCAGGATGACCAGGTGATGGTTCCTGCTGATGCAGCCACCTTTACCATGCTTCATGAACAGTTGATGGAAGTGCTGGACACGCTTACAGAAAGAGAACAAAAGGTGCTTAAACTGCGCTTCGGACTTGATGACGGCAGACCCAGGACTTTAGAAGAAGTTGGAAAAGAATTTAATGTTACAAGAGAACGAATACGACAGATAGAAGCAAAAGCATTGCGTAAACTGCGCCATCCCAGCAGAAGCAAGAAATTGAAAGATTATCTGGATGATTAAAGATACAAGGCGGAGTTCAGGATGAAATTATCAAAGCGTTTGGAAACCATCGCTTCATTTGTGCCGGAAGGAAGCCGGATTGCTGATGTTGGAACCGATCATGGATATATTCCCATTCATCTGGTGCAGGAAAAAAAGGCGAAACACGCCATTGCCATGGATGTAAGACCTGGACCTCTTTTAAGGGCCAGGTCCCATATTGAAGAAGCTGGCCTTACTGAAGCCATTGAAGTCCGTTTAAGCGACGGACTTTTAATGTTAGAAAAAGATGAAGCAGACTGTGTCGTCATTGCCGGAATGGGCGGGGAATTGATGATACATATTCTGGAGCAGGGAAAAAGACTATGGGATCACATTCCTTATTGGGTATTCTCCCCTCAGTCCGAACTTCATAAGATGAGAAAGTTTCTGATGGAACAGTCATTTTCCGTGGAACAGGAGATTATGATAAAGGAAGATGGAAAATACTATATTGTGATGGGGGCAGTGAGAAGACAAGGGCTGACCTCAGATGACAGGGAAATTTCATATCGGTATGGATCTGATTTACTCAGATCAAAAGATTCGGTGCTGAAAGAGTATTTAGAAAAAGAAGAAGAACAGATAAACACCATTCTCAGAGAACTTACTGTAAAAGACAGTGAGTCAGCAAAAAAGAGAATAGCAGAGCTTGAAAAAGAGCTGTCATGGAATAAGGAGGCACAAGATGAGATGCGATGATTTAATGAAAGAACTGGAACATCTGGCGCCCTTAAACTGTGCATGTGACTGGGATAATGTAGGGCTTTTGGCAGGAAGATGCAATAAGGAAGTGAAAAAAGTCTTTCTTGCAGTGGATGCCACCGATGAAATCATAGAAGAAGCAATCCTGTGGGAAGCTGATATGCTCATCACTCATCATCCACTGATTTTTAAACCATTAAAGAAGATCAGTGATACCGATTTCATAGGAAGACGGGTTTTAAAACTGGTTGCAAATGATATATCCTGCTATGCCATGCATACCAACTTTGATTCTGCCCCTGGCTGCATGGCAGACGCAGCGGCAAAAAAGCTGGACCTGACAGGAACAAACATTTTAGAACTGGAAGGCACATTGGGTGAGAATGCCTACGGCATTGGCAGAACCGGATTTTTAAAAAAGAAAATGACAATACGGGAGTTGGCTGGTTTCGTGAAAGAGCGGTTTGCTCTTCCGTTTGTTACTATATATGGAGAGAGTGCTCTGGAAGGGGCTGTTGATTTTGTGGCTATCAGCCCCGGATCAGGAGAAAGCATGATTGCTCCTGCTTTAGAAGCAGGAGCACAGGTGCTTATAACAGGAGATATAGGGCATCACAGCGGGATTGATGCGGCAGCCAGCCATATGGCAGTGATTGATGCCGGTCATTATGGGCTGGAATACCTTTTTCTTGATTTTATGGAGAATTATTTAAAGAATCAGGTCACATCATTGACCATTAAAAAGGCTGGTGTCCTATTTCCTCAGACATTGATATAAGGAGGCAGCATATGGCAATTGTTACGATTCAGGGAATTGCAAAGGAATACCCTTTAGGAACCACCTATCAGGAGATAGCATGGGAATATCAGCCCCAATATGAAAATGATATTTTGCTGGTCAGCGTAAACGGTAAGTTGCGAGAACTTCATAAGACGGTTCAGTTTGACTGCAATCTTCATTTTTTCACAGCCAATGACCAGCCTGGAATACGGACCTATCATCGAAGTGCGATCTTTCTTATGATGAAAGCGTTTTATGATGTGGTTGGTACAGAAAAGGTGGAAAAGGTAACGGTTGATTTTACAATTGGCAAGGGATATTATATTGAACCCCATGGGGAGTTTGTTCTGACAGAGGAATTGATAGAACGGGTAAAAAAACGGATGAAAGAATATGTAAGTCAGGAAATCCCCATTATGAAGAGAAGTGAGAATACAGACGATGCGATTGATCTGTTTCATAAGCACCGGATGTATGACAAGGAACGTCTGTTCCGTTATCGCCGGGTTTCCCGGGTCAATATTTACAGCATCGGCAGTTTTGAAGATTATTACTATGGATACATGGTACAGAATACCGGTTATATTAAAGTGTTTGATCTGATTTTGTTTGATGAAGGATTTATGCTGATGCTTCCCACCAAAGAAAAACCAAAAGAGATTCCTCCCTTTGAAGTGGAAAAAAAGCATAAACTTTACCAGGTATTAAAAGAAAGTGTGAAGTGGGGAGAACGGCTTCATGTTTCCCATGTAGGTGCGCTCAATGAAAAGATTGCAGAAGGCAATATTAGTGATTTAATCCTGATTCAGGAAGCACTTCAGGAGAAGAAAATTGCGGAAATTGCGGAACGGATTGGTTCCGATAAAAGTAAGAAGTTCGTTATGATTGCAGGTCCGTCATCTTCTGGAAAAACTACATTCTCCCATCGCTTATCGGTGCAGTTAAAGGCAATGGGAATGATTCCTCACCCAATTGCAGCAGACGATTATTTTGTAAACCGGGTGGACAGTCCGAAAAATCCCGATGGAAGCTACAATTTTGAGGTATTGGAAAGTCTGGATATTAAGCAGTTTAATAAGGATATGGTCGATCTTCTTGCAGGAAAGACTGTGGAAATGCCCAGATATCAGTTTAAAACAGGTGTCAGGGAATACCATGGAGATTATTTGAAACTTGGAAAAGATGATATCCTGGTGATTGAAGGAATTCATTGTCTCAATGACAAGCTGTCTTATTCCCTTCCGGAAGAAAGTAAATTTAAAGTTTATGTGAGCGCTTTGACTCAGCTTAATATTGATGAGCACAACCGGATTCCTACCACAGACTGCCGTCTGATCCGCAGAATGGTAAGAGATGCCAGAACACGAGGCGCTTCTGCCCAGGATACCATCCGGATGTGGCCGGGAGTCCGCCATGGAGAAGAATCCTATATCTTTCCTTTCCAGGAGTCGGCAGATATGATGTTTAATTCGGCTACTGTTTATGAACTTGCGGTTCTTAAACAGTTTGCAGAGCCTCTGCTTTTTGGAATTCCAAGAGAGTCACCGGAATATATGGAAGCAAAACGGCTTTTGAAATTCCTGGATTATTTTCTTGGGGTAAACAGCGAAGACATTCCACGCAACTCCATTGTCCGTGAATTTATTGGAGGAAGTTGTTTCAGGGTTTAAGGTATTGCTTTACAAAGTTAAAAATATGTGATAAGCTATTATAGTTTTGAGTAAGACAAATGGTCGCAGCTGCTGAGCCGAAAGGCTGCAGGTGAGGAAAGTCCGGGCTTCGCAGGGCAAGGATGCCAGATAACGTCTGGCGGAGGTGACTCCAGGGAAAGTGCAACAGAAATATACCGCCGCTTTATGCGGTAAGGGTGGAAAGGTGGTGTAAGAGACCACCGCTCTCCTGGTAACAGGAGAGGCCATGTAAACCCCATCCGAAGCAAGACCGAACAGGGAGCATAAGGCTGCCCGTCTGCTCCCGGGTAGGTCGCTTGAGCCTGCTGGTGACGGCAGGCCTAGATAGATGGCCATTCAATGACATAACCCGGCTTATCGTCTTACTCAGAACATTAAAATTTTCATATCAGACATTATAAAGGTCATGGGATTTTCCTCTCATGACCTTTTTTATGCTCTTGACAATCAGAAGAAAATCTGAGTTAATTAATAGAAAAGCATCTGGAGGCAGACCATGGCGACAATAAAAGAACTGGCAAAATGCTGCGGTGTATCCGTTGCCACAGTATCGAATATATTGAATCATAAACCTGGGGCAAGCGAGAAGACGAGAAAGATGGTATTGGAGATGGCTGAAAAGCTGGATTATACTCCCAATATTGTTGCAAAAAATTTAAAGCTCCAAAAGACAAGAAGCATTGGTGTTATTGCAGAGGATATGACCATATTCAGCATTCCAGATATCATTGATGGGGTTACCCACTATTGTCAGGAACAGGAGTATCAGATTCTGCTGACAAATTTAAGATTATTTAAAAAGTACAATGATACCTATTACGATCAGGAAGGGTATTATGAACAAGTCAGGCTTGAGATTAAAAAACTGATGGAGAAACAGGTGGAAGGGATTATCTATGTTGCAGCTCATGAACGGGTGATTCGCTGTATCCCTGAAACACTGCCGATTCCTGCAGTCATGGCTTATGGATATTCCAAAAGCAATAAGATTCCCTCTGTTGTTGTCGATGATGTTCATGGCGCATCGGAGATACTCACATATCTGGTGGAACAGGGCCATAGAAGAATCGGTGTAATAACAGGAAAAACGGATAGTCTGCATTCCCAGGCAAGGCTGATTGGATATCAGCAGGTTCTTTTTCAAAACCGGATTTTATATGATCCCGGACTGATAGCAGAAGGAGATTGGAGCAGAGAGTCTGGATACCGGTGCACAGATCTGCTTTTGAAAAAAGAAGTAACCGCAATTTTTTGCATGAATGATTTGATGGCTGGCGGAGTTTATGACAGAATGGAGGAATTGGGGCTTAAAGCAGGGAAAGATATTTCTTTGGCTGGATACGATGATCGGGAACTGTCCGCATATTATCGTCCTCCTCTTACTACCATCCGCCTTCCTCTTCATGATATCGGATATAAAGCCAGCCAGCTGATGATTGAGCTTTTAAAAGGTGGCAGTGTGGATGCGGATTCTGAGAATGTCTGCTACGTGGAATGCCAGCGGCTTGTCCGGGAATCAGTAAAAGACATTACATAATGAATCAATGAATATAATTAGAGCAGGGGAGTAGCTGGATTTTGCCAGATAACCTCCCTGCTTTTTTAATGGGAAGAAGGAAAAAGCATCCATGTGACTATGCTACAAATTATTACAATATATGTGAAAAGTCTACATTGTTAAACGATTAAAACTACAACTGTATTGTGCATATATACTTTACATAATAAAAAGTGTGTGATATTATACAATTATTACAGCTTTTAATAGTGATAATGACGATCAAAATATCAGAATATACAATCAATAATCAGAATATTTATATAGCATATTAAACGTTTAACCTAAGAAGGAAGGAGGATGAAGCAGAAAAGAAAACATCCGGATTATACGGATCTGGATTGGTAGAGTGATTGGGGAAAGGAAGGTTTATAAATGAAAAAATGGGGATTAGCATTTTTACTGTGTATGGGGCTGACTGCATCGGTAATGGTTGGTTGCGGCAATGGAAAATCAGAGGATGCGGCTGTTTCCAATAAAGGCGTGTCATCCGCCGGAAAGAAATCCATGGAAGTGGGAGGGGATGATGTGACAGAATTAAATGTCTGGACGTTCATCGAACTTCATCAGGATTTTTATGTTGCAATGGCTGAAAATGGAATGAAGCCCATCCGGATAAAAAGGTGAAACTGGTTTTGAGTAACATGCCTTATGATGATATGCACAACAAATTATCTCTTGCTCTGGAATCGGGAGAGGGAGCACCGGATGTGGTGGATATTGAGCTTGGAAAGTTTCCGGCATTTATGGTTGGAAACATTGGTCTTATGGAGCTGAACAATAGCCTAGATCCATATAGAGAAAATATTGTAAAATCAAGATTGGACATCTATACCAAGGCTGAGAAAGAATATGGGCTGCCGACTCATGTGGGAACTACGGTGGCTTTTTATAATGAAACGCTGTTAAAAGAAGCCGGAATTGATTATAAGGAGATAAAAATCTGGGATCAGTTTAAAGAAGCGGGTGTAAAGTATCATGAAGTTACGGGAAAATACTTCTCCTGTGTGGAGACGTCGGCTCAGTGGATGGTGAATCTTATGCTGGCACAAAAAGGAGGAGATTATATTGATCCGGATGGCAGGCTTAATCTGACCAGCAAAGAGATGACAGAAGTTCTGGAGTACATAAAAGGAATGCAGCAGACTGGAGCATTTGCCACCATTCCCGGAGGGCAGCCGGACAATGAAGAGGCATATCCGTTTTATAACTCTGGGGAATATGCGGTTCAGATCATGCCGTTTTGGCAGACTTCCAGATACGTCAATTATATCGGTGATTTAAAGAAGCAGGTTGCAATTGCCAATGTGCCCGTATGGAATGAAAATGACGGGGAAGTCAAAACCATTGGAGGAGGAGGCACTGGAACAGCCATTATAAAATCAGGTAAACATGCGCAATTGGCGGCAGAGGTTATGGCTTTTATTAATCTCTCAGAAGAATCCAACAGGGAAGTCTGGAATGTTCTTGGTTTTGATCCGGTTAATACGGCTGTGTGGACAGACGAAGAACTGACACAGAATCCAGATAATCAGTATATCCAGTATTTTTCCAATGCGCCCTTTGATCCTCTGCTTAAAACCAAGGACAGTATCGGCATATTGCAGGCGTATACGGATGAAAAATACCCTTCTATTAATAATGAATTCTGCAATGTAACGCTTAACAGTATTTTTGAAGATGGAGTAGATGTAACAGAAGCACTGAAAAGATCCCAGGAAACTTTGGATAACGAATTTAAAGAAAAGTAGTTTGTATTGAAAAAGAGGGATATAAAATGAAAAAAATTCTTTAAAAAAAAAGATTGCTCCTTATGTGTTTCTCTGTCCTTTTGTATTAACCGTGTTATTGTTTTGGATTGTTCCAGTTTATAATGGCATTTTATTGAGCTTTCAGGATGTTTTGAAAGAAAAGTGGGTGGGATTTGATAATTATGCCCGACTGCTGTCGGATAAGATCTTTGTAAAAGCATTATGGAACAGCTTTAAGTATATGTTGGGAACCCTTGCTTTGTTAATTCCCTTTCCCATGTTATTTGCAACACTGCTCAACAGTAAACTGATGAAAAGAACAGACTTCTTTAAATCTGTTTATTTTATACCGGCACTGACTTCGGTTGTGGTAGCAGGAACCATCTTTCGCCTTCTGATTGTGGGATCTGTTTTTTCTGTTATTCCTATCTTTCTTCTGTTTGTGGCATTTCAGAAATATTTTGTAGAGGGAATGATGGCGGGAGCGGTAAAAGGATAAGAAAAAGAAAGAATTTTCCAGGGAAGCTTGAAGGATTCCTCTTCTGACGGTATAATAGAGGCGTTATAATCCATAACAATATCTATTATACAGATCGGAGGAGACTATGGCTGTCAGACAGATAACAGGCAGGCGTTTGAATGAATATGTAACAGATTATGTTGTTTTTGATTTGGAGACAACAGGAATCAGTGTTCAGGAAGATACCATTATTGAAATTTCAGCAATCAAGGTAAAGGGACAAAAGCCGGTGGAAGAATTCACCTCTCTTGTGAATCCCGGGACTCATATTCCGGCGGGAGCCACTAATGTCAATGGAATTACCGATGATATGGTCCGTTCTGCACCCATGCTTCACGAAGTGCTTCCGGACTTCCTTTCTTTTATTGAAGGAGAGGTTTTAGTAGGACATAATATTCAGTCTTTTGATCTCCCATTTATTTATAAAGCTGCAAAAGAGTTGTTGGAGAAAGAAGTGGTCAACGATTATGTGGATACACTTTTTATGGCAAGAGAGTGTCTGCCCCAGCTCAGACGTCACCGGCTTGTTGATATTTCTGCTTATTTTCATATTGATACGCAGGGTGCTCACAGGGCGTTGAATGATTGTGCAATGAATCAGCAATGCTTTGAGCGGATGGGAAAGCTTCCCAGAGAGAAAAAGGCTGCAGAAATCTGTCCTCAATGCGGATCGGAACTTAGAAAACGAAGCGGAAGATTTGGGGATTTTTATGGCTGTACCAATTACCCCAGTTGCCGGTTTACTAAAAATGCGTAGCTGTTCGTTTTAGAGAGAAAGGTTTGTGAATGAATTTTGTAATGAAAAGAGCAGATATACATAACTATAAGGCAATGGCTGATGTGATTCAGTCTGTGTGGCTGGAAATCAACAATAAAGACTGGTTTGTTGCCGATGATCCTGAGAATCTACGGCTTCTGTTAGAGGAAGGGAATGGCTTGGGATATCAGGCGGTGGAAGAGGAATCGGGAGCACTGGCAGGAGTGCTTTTCGTTGCTTTTCCCGGGGCAGGAGAAGAAAATATGGGGAAGGATATAGGGATTTCAGAAGAAGAGCTTCCCAAAGTTGCCCATATGGAATCGGTTGCCATTCTTCCGGAGTACCGTGGACATGGTTTGCAGTACAGGCTGATGCTGGAGGGAGAAGAAGAGTTAAAACGAAGAGGATACCAGTATCTGATGTGTACCATTCATCCGGATAACCAGTTCAGCAAAAACAATGCGATTCGTCAGGGGTATGAAGTAATGGCAACAAAAGAAAAATATGGGGGATTTCTCAGGGATATCCTATTGAAAAGAATATAAGAAAAGCAGTTTAACTCTGAAATTCAAAACCCGGTGCACAGGCTGACATAAGATCAGCTTCACCGGGTTTTCTGCTATTTTGTATATTTTTCCTCGCAGTACATGCAGCGGTAAGTTTCCTTTTTTTCATCGGACAGATAAAAGATCTGGGGCAGCCCCTGTTCGATGGAGGTAATACAGCGTGGATTTTTACAGGGAATAACATTGGTGATTTTTTGAGGAAGGCTAAGCGCCTTTTTTTCAACAATTTCGTTATCCCGGATAATATTAACCGTAATGTTATGATCAATATAGCCCAGAATATCTAAATCAATGTGGTTTAATCCACCTTCGATCTTTATGATGTCTTTTTTTCCCATTTTGTTGCTCCGGGCATTTTTTATAATTGCCACCTGACAGTCCAGCTTGTCCAGTCCCAGATTATAATAGATATCCAGACTTTTTCCGGCTTCAATATGATCTAATACAATCCCTTCTTTTAATCCGCTTATATTTAACATGATTTTTCTACCTCCAGTAATGTCATGATCAGAGCCATTCGCACATAAACCCCATACTGCGCCTGCTTAAAGTAAGCGGCTCTTGGATCTTCGTCGATTTCTACAGATATTTCATTAACCCTTGGGAGAGGGTGAAGAATATACATATCTTCTTTCGCCAGTTTCATCTTCTTCGTGTCCAGAATGTAGCAGTCTTTTAAACGGATATAATCTTCTTCATTGAAGAAACGTTCCTTTTGAACTCTGGTCATATAAAGGATATCTAAATCCGGCATGGCATCGTCAAGACTGTCCATTTCAACAAATTCAATATGATTGGCCTGTAATACATCTTCCCGGATATATTCCGGAATACGCAGTTCAGGAGGGGAGATTAAGACGAATTTAATGTTTTCGTAGCGAACCAGTGCGTTGATGAGAGAATGAACGGTGCGCCCGAATTTAAGATCACCGCATAATCCAATGGTTAAATCATTTAAACGGCCTTTTAAAGAACGGATAGAGAGCAGATCAGTAAGTGTCTGGGTGGGGTGTTGGTGTCCGCCGTCTCCGGCATTGATGACCGGAATACCAGAATGTCTGGCGGCTACTAAAGGAGCACCTTCTTTGGGATGTCTCATGGCACAGATGTCTGCGTAGCAGGAGATAATCCGGATGGTATCGGAAACACTTTCCCCTTTTGCGGCAGAACTGGAATCAGCAGAAGAAAAGCCCAGTACACTACCCCCCAGATTCAGCATTGCTGCTTCGAAACTTAAACGGGTTCTTGTACTTGGCTCATAGAATAAAGTCGCTAATTTTTTTCCATCACATACATGGGAATATTTGGGAAGATTATTTTCAATATCTTTTGCCAGATCTAAAAGCTTCCCGGTTTCTTCCGCGCTAAAGTCTAACGGGTTAAGTAAATGTCTCATAAGAATCTCCTTTATCCACTGAGTTATGATTTCAAATTCTATCCCATTATATAGTATTCACTGGAATATTTCCACACTTTTTTTAAAATTATGCTATAATCCTTTTTAAAAGGAAAAAACCAATTTTTTCCTTTGGTGCTGTAAGGAAGATGTAAGGAAGATTAAGAAAATAACCTATGACCAACAGCGAAAGCATGTTGTATAATGTGAGTGCAAAAGAATGTTAGGAGGTAACTGTATTGGCGGAAAAAAAGACACCGATGATTGAAGTAAAAAATCTTTTTAAGGTGTACAAAGTTGGAGATACCAAAGTCTATGCGCTAAACGGTGTGGACTTTACCATATATAAAGGAGAATTCTGTGCGATAGTCGGTCCTTCCGGCTCCGGTAAATCCACGCTCCTTAATATGATGGCAGGTCTTGAAAAACCTTCAAAGGGAGAGATCGTCATAGGCGGTCATCACATAGAAAAACTGACAGAGAACCAACTGGTTGCTTTTCGCAGAAAGCATGTAGGCTTTATCTTCCAGTCCTATAACTTGATTAAGACGTTAAATGCAGAAGAGAATGTGGCAATGCCTCTTTCCTTCCGTGGGGTTCCAAGAAAAACCAGGAACGAAAAGGCCAGAGAATATATAAAGCTTGTAGGACTTGAAAAGCAAATGAAGCATATGGCAAATGAGATGTCTGGAGGCCAGCAGCAGAGAGTGGGAATTGCCAGGGCGCTTGCTGCCGATCCAAAGATTATATTTGCGGATGAGCCCACCGGCAATCTGGATTCCAAGACTACAAAAGAAATACTGAATCTCATGCAGAAGATTGTCAGGGAACAGAATCAGACCCTGGTCATGGTTACTCATGATAACTATATTGCAAAATTTGCAGACAGACAATTCCATATCGTAGACGGAAAAATATTTAAGATTGAGGAGCAGCATCATGAAGACACAAAGGAGGACAATAAAAATGAACAAAGTTAGAAAGGGTGTTTTGTGGCTGCTTACGTTGGTCATGATTATTTCAGCCGTTCCCGGTTCTGCATTTGCCCAGTACGATGTGAGCCAGAATACATATATTGATGCCAGAAAAACGTTATCTGGAAAAACAGGGGAGAAGACAACCCTGAATCTTATTTTTACCAATAAAGCAGGGTATGATTTAAAAGGTGTTGCAGTCATGTTCGATAAAGGCGTTGCGAGAGATGAATTTGAAGCAACATCCGATGCTGCTGAAGAGACCGCAGTCAGCAATGGCTCCATGTTTCCTTTTGAGATCAGTTCCAGCACCTTTGATGCTAAAATCTTAGGAACCGTAAAACAGGACAGTTCCAAGACGTTTTCCCTTACGGCAAGGGTGAGGCGGGATCTCTCCGAGGGATATTATACCGTTCCCCTTTTAATTAAAACCGGCGGCGATGAGTTCAGACGGGAAAGAGTTAATATCTGGATCACCAAATCCTCAGGCACCACTGCATCAGGAAGTACGGACGGAACCATTCAGTTTGAACTGGGAGAGAACCAGAGCACTCCTTTTGGAACCTATCCCAGTGTCATGGATTACAACATGAATGTAAGGAACTCCTCAGAGCTTACAGCATTTGATGTAAACATCCGCATGACTCTTGATCAGGACAGCACCAAATTCCCTTTTGATATCAATGATGGGAATTATACAAAGCACTATGACCGGATTGGCGGCGGAGAGACTGTGGCAGTGCCTTACAGCTTAAGCATCCGGAAGGAAGTATACAGCGGATATTATCCCATTGCCTTTACCATTGAATACCGGGACAGTACAGAAGGAGATGTTCAGAAGGCACAGGGGACTTTCTATGTCAAGATACAGAATAAAGAAAAGGAAGAAGATACAAAAGAATTCAATGCCAACGACAGAACAAAAGCGAGGCTGATTGTAGATGGATTTAAGACCAATCCGGAGACTGTCTACGCAGGTGATGAATTTGAACTGACGCTGTATATGAAAAATGCTTCTGAGAATGTGGCTGCCAGCAATATTCTTTTTAGTCTGGAATCAGAAAAGGTTTCAGACAGTGCTGTATTCACCACGGATTCCAGCTCTTCGGCCATTGTGGTAAATTCTCTGGGGGCAGGTCAGACTACGGATGTTAAGGTGAAGATGCGTGCAGGAGCCTGGGTTGACCAACGGACCTATAGCCTCACCATCAATGAGAAGTACGACAGCCCTGAATTTAAGAATGCAGAAGAGAAGGTTTCTGTAAACATTCCTGTCAGGCAGGAAGCACGCCTTAATACCGGTACTATTGATATTATGCCAGACAGCATCAGTGTAGGATCAGAAACAAATGTGATGTTCCCTATTAATAATACAGGTAAGGTTCTTCTTTATAATGTTATGGTTAATTTTGTAGGCGATACCATTCAGCAGACCAGCACTTATGTTGGAAATATAAAGCCAGGCGAGACTGGCAACGTAGATGCCATGGTCACTGGCTCCGCAGCCACTGCAGACGATGGAAAGATTAAGGTTTTAATTACCTATGAAGATGAAAATGGTGTGGTCAGTGATCCCATTGAAAAAGAAATTACGCTTACAGTCACGGAAGCGTCGGACATTGATACCGGTATGGAAGATATTGGAGTGTCTCCGGCAGATGCAGCTCCACAGGGAATTGCCAGATACAGAAGAATTATTATTGGTGCTGTAATTGTGATTCTGGCGGCAGGACTTACCGGTGCAGTGATTATTCTTAAGAAGCGTAAAATGAAAAAGGCAGAAGCAGAAGAGGGCGTAGAGGATGAGATTTAGCGATTTGCTGACCATGAGTGTCAACAATCTAAGGCGCAGAAAACTGAGAACGTTTTTAACCGTACTGGGTGTTTTGATCGGGACTGCTTCCATTGTGGTTATGGTATCTTTGGGAATTGGTTTTAATCAGCTTACCATGGAACAGATTGCTTCTTCCGGAAGTCTGACAGAGATATCTATTTATTCCAATGGTGGTCAGGCAGATGGAGGAAAAGATCCGGACTACATGACCGATGATGTGATAAAACAGTTTGAAGGAATTCAATATGTCACCTCTGTATCACCGCTGCTTGAGTCGGATATCCTGATCAAACAAGGTGCTTATCAGGCCAATATAACCCTGATAGGAGTTACCCAGGAATACTTGAAAAACATTCCGCTGAAAGAGGGGAAACTACCAGAGGCAGGCAAAAAAGAAGTTCAGTTGGTTATTGGCAATATGGTTGCAAGAAGATTTTCCAATCCGAAAAGCAATAAGAATTATTATGATGATCCTTCCAGCATTCCGGATATTGATTTCATGAATCGTCCTCTTTTTGTTATTTTTGATATGGACGCATATTATCAGTCCCAGAGCGGGGGAGCTTCCGATGAAAAAAACCCGGTAAAACCACCAAAGAAATACCTGCTTCCAGCCAGTGGTCTGGTAGAAGGTGGTGAGGAAGATTATAACACTTACAGCTATGATGTGTATACGGATATTGACGCATTAAAAACCCAGTTAAAGCAGGTTTTTAAGAAAAAGCCAATTCCTAACCAGCCCACAACAAAAAAAGGAAAGCCTTATAATTATTTTATTTATAATCAGGCAGTTGTCCAGGTAGATGATATGAGCCATGTGACAGAGGTACAAAAAATCATTACTGATATGGGATTTCAGGCAAATAGTAATATGGAATGGCTGGAACAGTCCCAGAAGCAGGCAAAGATGGTCCAGGCGCTTTTAGGCGGAATTGGAGCAGTCTCTCTTTTTGTCGCAGCGATTGGAATTGCCAATACCATGATGATGTCCATCTATGAGAGAACAAAAGAGATTGGTATTTTAAAGGTTCTGGGATGTGATATGAACAATATCAGAAATATGTTTCTTCTGGAGTCAGGCTTTATTGGTTTTATGGGAGGCGTGACCGGAATTATATTCAGTTACAGTGTTTCCTTTATTATTAATAAATTTGTCTCCGGTCATATGACCGATCTTGCAGGAGGATTATCGAGAATTCCTCTCTGGCTGACTATGATGGCAATTGGATTTGCTGTTGTGGTTGGAATGGCAGCAGGCTTTTTCCCTGCACTGAGAGCCATGAAGCTAAGTCCGCTGGCAGCAATACGCAACGATTAGGAAAGTGCAAAAAATACTTGCATTTTATATAAGGATACGATATGATGTTTAACAAGGTCGTGCGACTGGCGGATAAGTGGAGATAACCACGGGGAGCACGATACATTTTAAAGCCGACCGCCTGGGCACCGCTATTGGGATGCCCAGGCGGTTTTTTGCGTGCAAGCGATGAAGGAGGACCAAATTATATGAATTTGATTTCTTTAAAAGACGACTTAAAAAACAATTGTTATCCGGGAAGAGGAATTGTGATTGGAAGAACACCGGATGGAACAAAGGCTGTGTCTGCGTATTTTATTATGGGTAGAAGTGAGAACAGCAGGAACCGTGTATTTGTGGAAGATGGGGAAGGAATCCGCACCCAGGCGTTTGATCCTGCCAGGCTCACTGACCCAAGTCTTATTATTTATGCACCGGTACGGGTATTGGGGAATGAAACCATTGTAACCAATGGAGATCAGACGGATACGGTTTACGAGGGATTAACGAAAGGACTTACCTTTGAGCAGTCTCTTCGTTCCAGACGGTTTGAGCCGGATTGCCCTAATTACACCCCCCGTATATCTGGACTGCTTCATGTAGATGGCGGTTTTTATTATGCCATGTCTATCCTTAAAAGCAATCATGGAAATCCTGATTCATGCAATCGCTATACCTTTACTTATGAGAATCCAGCAGCAGGAGAGGGACATTTCATTCACACCTACTTACATGATGGAAATCCCCTAAAAAGTTTTGAGGGGGAACCCAGGCTGGTGGGTATGGATGATGATATTGATACATTTACTAAAATGATATGGGAAAGCTTAAATGAAGAGAATAAAGTATCCCTGTTTGTGAGATACATGGATATAAAGACCCGTTCCTATGAAACCAGGATCGTAAACAAGAATCAATAGGAGAATGAGAATGAACCAATTAGAATTAAAATATGGCTGTAACCCCAATCAGAAACCGTCCCGAATCTATATGCAGGAGGGAGCTGAGCTTCCGATTAAAGTATTAAGCGGACGTCCTGGATATATTAACTTTTTGGATGCATTTAACGGCTGGCAGCTTGTAAAAGAGCTAAAAGAAGCCACTGTGCTACCTGCAGCAACTTCCTTTAAACATGTTTCCCCTGCAGGAGCGGCAGTAGGAATTCCCCTCAATTCCGTGTTGAAGAACATTTACTGGGTCCAGGATATGGAAGAGCTTACGCCTCTTGCAAGCGCTTATGCCAGAGCAAGGGGAGCGGATCGTATGTCTTCTTTTGGAGATTTTATTGCCCTGTCTGACATTTGTGATGTGGATACTGCAAAGCTGATTAAGAGAGAAGTTTCTGATGGCGTGATTGCCCCTGGATTTGAACCGAAAGCTCTTGAGATATTAAAGGCGAAGAAAAACGGGAATTATAATGTAATTGAGATTGATCCGTCTTATGTACCGGAATCTCTGGAGAGAAAGCAGGTCTATGGGATTGTATTTGAACAGGGAAGGAATGAGTTAAAGATCAATGAAGAGCTTTTAAAGGAAATTGTTACGGACAATCACAATATTCCGGACGATGCCAAAAGAGATTTGATTATTTCACTGATTACTTTAAAATACACCCAGTCCAACTCTGTCTGCTATGTCAAAGACGGACAGGCAATCGGAATCGGAGCAGGACAGCAGTCGAGAGTTCACTGCACAAGACTTGCGGGCAGCAAAGCAGATAACTGGTTTCTTCGCCAGGCACCCAAGGTTCTTGACCTTCCCTTTGTGGAGGGAATTAAAAGAGCGGACAGGGATAATGCCATTGATGTTTACATTGGAGAAGAATATATGGATGTTCTGGCAGATGGAAGATGGGAGCAAATCTTTCAGATAAAGCCCCCTGTATTCACAAAAGAAGAGAAGCGGGCGTGGCTGGACCAGCTTACCGGCGTTTCTTTAGGCTCTGACGCATTTTTCCCCTTTGGCGATAATATTGACAGAGCAAATAAAAGTGGGGTAACTTATATAGCACAGCCTGGCGGTTCTGTCCGTGACGACCAGGTAATTGAAACCTGTAATAAATATGGTATGGCTATGGCATTTACCGGAATCCGGCTGTTCCACCATTAATAAAACAACCAGACAGGCTTTTCCATTGTTTTTTGCCTCCTGTCTGGTTGTTTTTTTGTGTTTTTGAAGGAGAAAAAAGAAGTACCAGCCAATATTTATTGTAAAAGCACTTTCATGGGCAGGAGAGCATAAAATGAGAGTAAGTAAGTTTAAGGTGGCTTTCTGTGAAAACTTTTCCCAAACCTTTAACTGCGCGAGAGGAACGAGAGTGTCTGGAACGATACCAGGAAGGGGATCAGGAGGCAAGAGCCACACTCATCGAGCGCAATATGCGTCTGGTTGCCCATGTAGCAAAAAAATATCAAAATACAGATTATGATATGGAAGATCTTCTCTCTGTGGGAACCATCGGACTGATTAAAGCCGTTAATACCTTCCATCCAGACAGAGGCTCCAGGTTAGCCACATATGCAGCCAAATGTGTGGAAAATGCTATCCTGTCACAGCGGCTCATGGTTTCATTGTCTCAATTGCTACTCTGCTTTTTTATATTTGTGGATAAGATGGTTTCATTTATAGAATAATCAGGTCTGTTTTTCATATATATAGCAGTATCAGCAGAGAAATAAGGACAAAGATGACAGAGCTCTGTATTTTATGGAGGTATTGATATGGAATTGGAACTATTTTTGAACTATGTAGGCAACAGCTTAAGGATGATCAACTCTGATGTGGAAAAAATCCGATCAAATCTGTATAACAATAATGACGTATTGGATCATATAAGCAGTGAAGTCATTATGCTGGAAAATCATATCCAGTACTTTAGTCAGATTAATCAGGCGGCTGTGGAAGTGGGAGAACCTGAGTTGCCGTCGGAAGAGCCAGAACAGCCGGAGCCAGAAGAACCCCTGATTCCGGAACCGGAACCAGAAACCAGGGTTTTTACATTGGAAGAGCTTGCGCAGTACAATGGACAAAATGGTGCACCTGCCTATGTGGCGGTCAATGGAGTGGTTTATAATGTAACGGATAATCCTCTATGGGCAGGAGGGAATCATTTCTTCGGACTGAGTGCAGGAAGGGATTTGAGCAATGAATTTGCCATGTGCCACCCGGGTGCAATGGTGTTAAGCGTACTTCCGGTAGTGGGAACACTGGCAGCAGAAACGGAGTAACAGATTAGAACTCGTCCGGTCACACCCGTCTCAAGAACGGGTATGACCGGTAACCGCATGAATGAGATCCTGTTTCTGACTGGTGGGACAGGAGAGTTGTTTTACATATTGTAAGACAGCCTGGCTATGCAGGATGGCTGCTTTTTTTTCTAATTCTTTCTGATCTTCCTTGTTTTTTGGATGATATGGGATCATGTTCATGATAGATACTTTCTAAATGTAATTAATACAATGTATGTTGTCTGGCGTGTCCGGTATGTGGAGAAAAGGAGTTTGCCCGAAAGGATTATCTGACAGCGGGAGGGGAGATATGGATCAGTTTGCAATCTACTCAAGAAAGTCTAAATTTACCGGAAAGGGAGAAAGCATTGGAAATCAGATAGAATTATGCAGACAGTATATTTCAGTACACTATGGAAGTGCCTGTGCCAAAAGTGCTTATATTTATGAGGATGAAGGGTTTTCCGGCGGCAATCTGGAACGGCCCCAGTTTAAGATGATGATGAAAGAGGCAGAAAAGAAGAAGTTTACTGCTATCGTTTGCTATCGCCTGGACAGGATAAGCCGTAATATCGGAGATTTTGCCAGTCTGATTGAAGAACTCAATGATCTTCATATTTCTTTTATTTCTATTAAGGAGCAGTTTGATACGGCATCGCCTATGGGAAGGGCTATGATGTATATTGCCTCTGTTTTTTCCCAGTTAGAGCGAGAAACCATTGCGGAACGAATTCGGGATAATATGCTGGAACTCTCAAAAAGCGGAAGATGGCTGGGAGGAAATACGCCTACAGGTTATGAATCAGAAAGTGTTTCGTCCATCACAATTGAGGGTAAATCAAAAAAAATGTATCAATTAAAGCTGTTACCCAAAGAAGCCGCCCTGGTAAGGCTGATTTTTGAAAAATTTTTGGAGACTGGGTCTTTAACCAGAACGGAAACATATTTAATCCAGAATGGATATAAGACAAAATACAACCGGCAATTCAGCCGATTTGCTATAAAAGGAATTCTGACTAATCCTGTTTATATGATAGCCGATCCGCAGGCATACGCCTATCTAAAAGAAAAAAAGGTGGATTTATTTGGGGAGAAGGAACAATTTGATGGCAGCTATGGAGTGATTGCATATAACAGAACCATTCAAAAGCCTGGAAAGACTCATGAGATGAGGGAGATGGAGGAATGGATTGTAGCAGTTGGAAAACATGAAGGGATCATCAGAGGCGTTACCTGGGTTCAGGTTCAGAAGATGCTGGAGAGGAATAAATCAAAGAACTATAAAAAGCCCCGCAGCAATGTGGCTCTTATGTCAGGAATGTTATTCTGCAGTGCCTGCGGCAGTTATATGCGTCCCAAGTTATCAGGTCGAAAGAATTCCAATGGGGAGCAGACCTATTCTTACTTGTGCTCCATGAAGGAAAAAAGCCGTATGCAGTGCTGTAATATGAAAAATGCCAGAGGAAATGCTTTGGATGAACTGGTGGTACAGGAAATCAAGAAGATACCGGAAGATGAAGAACAGTTTTTACAGCAGCTAAATCAAGGCAGAAAGACGCTTCAAGAGGACAAGGAATCGCTTGAGATGAATGTAATTCAATTAAAGGAAGAAAAAATATCTGTAGAAGAGGAAATATCAGGTCTGGTATCAGCCTTAAAAAGGGCAGAGGGAACTGCTGCAGAGGATTACATTGTAAAACAGATAGAGCTGCTTCATAAAAGAAAAGAGAAATATCAAAAGAGTATCATTCAGATGGAAACAACCGTATCGGAAGAAATACTGCCTTCTGGTCAGGAAAAACTTTTAAAAGAAATCCTTTCTTCTTTTAAGAGTATGGTGGATATTATGGATGTAGAGCAAAAACGTATGGCAATCCGCAGCCTGGTAAAAAAAGCAGTCTGGGATGGGGAAAATGTCCATCTATATTTTTTTGGAGCGGAAGAGCCGTCAGGAGATCATAGCAAATGAAATCCTAATGCTTCTCCGTGCAAATAAAAAATATTCAAAAGAAGTTTCTTTGTTTGAACCCATCGGCGTAGACAAGGATGGAGAAACTGTAAGCCTTGTTGATGTAATTGAAATGGAAAATAAAGAAGCTCTGGAAACCATTATTTTAAAGCAGGATATTAAAGAACTGTACCAGGCCTTTGACAATTGTCTCAAAGACAATGAGAAGACCATTATTGGTATGCGTTATGGTCTTTTGGGCGGAAAAGAATATACCCAGAGGGAAATTGCTGAATTAATGGGAATCTCCAGATCATATGTTTCCAGGCTTGAAAAAAAGGCGCTGGAACGGCTGCGATCAGAACTGAAAAAGTATGGAGTGTAGGCTGCAAAGCAGGGATACTTTTAATCCCTGCTTTTTCCCTGTACCAAATTAAGCTTGAACCATAATTTTATATTTGGTACAATAAAGGAAATAATCAGGAAAAGGACAAGTGTAAGATGGATGAGATTAAGAATGACCAGGAAAAGAAACCCCTTAACTGGAAAAAAGAACTTTTTGAATGGATTAAAATCATTGTTATGGCTTCTGTCATAGCATTTTGTATCAATACGTTTATCATTGCCAACAGCAGAGTGCCCTCTGGTTCCATGGAAACAACCATAATGACCGGAGACCGTGTATTTGGATACCGGCTGGCATACACCTTTGGACAAGATCCCAAAAGAGGTGATATTGTTATATTCGATCATGCAACAGGGCCAGCTTCCAAGAAGATCCATCTGGTGAAGAGAATTGTGGGCCTTCCGGGAGAGACTGTGGATATCCGGAATAATAAAATATACATCAATCAGTCCGAAAAACCGCTTGAGGAGCCATATCTGTCAGAATATATGGAAACGGAAGATTATCATTTTGAAGTACCAAAAGGGTCTTATCTCATGCTGGGAGATAACCGGAATAATTCCGCAGATGCCAGATACTGGCCTGATCCATATGTGCCGAAGAATAAGATTCTTGCCAAGGTGCTTGTCCGGTATTATCCCGGGATTAAGATGATTCGGTAGTTTTTTGGGTCCCAAACAAGGCAGAAGTGAATATATTAAAAGAAAAAGGTAAGTTCAGTGGCATATGCGTGATATATTGATTCTGGTTCTTGCACTTTCTACGGACAGTTTTGTTGCAAGCATTGCTTATGGGGCAAACCGGCTGCGGATCTCACCGGCGAAGGTTATTGCAGTAAACCTTATCTGCAGCGGCTGTCTGGGTGCAGCCCTGCTGTTTGGCAGTTTTATGAGTGAACTTGTGCCGGAAGCTTTTGCAAAGGGGCTGGGGTTTGCGTGCCTGTTTTTTCTTGGTATCATAAAACTTCTGGATTATTCAATAAAAAAATATATTAATAAACATGTGAATGTGCGCAAAGATCTGACATTCTCGATTTCCGGTCTTAGTATTATTATTAATATTTATGGCAATCCGATGGCAGCAGACTGGGATGAATCCAAATCTTTGTCGTGGAAGGAGACCGTGATGTTTTCTTTTGCCATGTCCATTGACAGTCTGGTAGCTGGCGGTTTATCGGGATTTTTATTGATGCCCCCAGGTCTGACCTCTCTTATATCCCTCCTAATGGGAATCTGTGTCATGTATGTCGGACTGTTTCTGGGACATGAGCTTGCAGCAAGAAAAAATTGGGATTTGTCCTGGGTAAGCGGAATATTATTTTTGTTTCTGGCTTTTGGGAAGTTATAAATGATTGAAAACAAAGGAAGGAATGCGGAATATTCCGGTATATAATTATGAAAATTACAAAAGAAACGAAGGTCAGCTTATTCTTACTATTTCTTTTTTGCGTTTATTGTACTGTACTGTATATATTTACAGGCGGTGTATGTGCTTTTCGGGGACTGTTTGGAATTCCCTGTCCGGGCTGTGGAGGAACCAGATCAATCTTACGTCTTGCAAAAGGTGATCTGTCTGGTTCCATTTATTTTAACCCATCGGCACCCTTTCTTTTTTTATGTATCCTCAATGAAATCCGTATTGGATATTTTAAACGAGGAAATAAAAAGCTTGCAGCAATATTACTGGTTTCCAGTGTTGTATTTTCTCTGATTGTCTATATAATAAGGATGAAGTTATATTTCCCTTACCGGGAACCTTATGTTTTTTATGAAAAAAGCCTAATGTTTCGTCTTTTAAACATGCTACAGGGAAGAGGATTGTAGAAATAATAAAATTGAACTATCCAATCAGGAATATCTATGGTATACTGTTGAAGTTAATAAAAGGAACATTTTACCAAGGAGGATTAGTATGGAAAACGAGAACAATGTAAGTTATACCCAGAATTCTGTATCAACAGATCCAAACAAAAGTGTATTATCTATGGGACAGTTTGTAATCACTTTGATTGTATTTTCAATCCCATGTATTAACTTTATCATGGCATTGGTGTGGTCATTTGCTGATGGAAATGAGAACCGAAAAAATTTAAGCAGAGCATATCTGATTGTTTCTGTTATCTTATCCGTAGTATGTACTATTTTATATTTTGTAGCGTTTGCAACGCTTGCTTCAAGGTTTGGAGCTTATTAAAAAAAGAGGTCTGTGACCAATGTCATTAAGTTAATGTATTATTTTGATGACAGACATTGAAAAGAGATTTTGTTTAGATGATATATTATCATCAGATTGCAAAATCTCTTTTTTATTGTATTACAAAAAGACAGATTGCTCATCTGCCAAAAAACATATATAATCATTGTTGGTTATGCTACTCTATATAGAAAACTGACGGAAGCTTGGGCTTTGACTTTCCGAGGGTCTCGCCGTCCAGGTCTTACTGGTAATGTATGTTTTTCTATGAGCTTAATCACATCAGGTGGACTTAATTGGCGTTTCCTTCTCAGATATTCTCTGCAAATGTAAATGGCAATGGTAAAGTTCACCTGTTTTGTTTTGCCAGATATATTACGCTGCTCCACTACATAAGATGTAATTAATTCGCAAAAGTTATAAAGTGTTAATCGAGCAAATATTTCTTGTTTGATATAATCTACTTTTTTAGAATGAAAACTTGTCAATCCAATCGCATATTTTAGTTCTCTAAAAGATGTTTCAATTCCCCATCGTAACTGATAAATTTCTTTCAGTTTGTTGGGTGGAAATCGAAATCTATCAAGATTTGTAATGACCAATTCATAAGAATCTTCTGAAATTTTAAATCTTACAATTCTAAATGACAATGGATAGTCCTCAGAACTTCCAATCGGAAGATAATCAAAGGTTTGAACAGTGGGCATAAATTTATATCCAGCTTGTTTTTTAGCTTTAGCTTGTCTCCTTGTAAGTGTCATATCGATATCCGTATCGAAAGAATTATTGCTGGGTAGATTTAAGCCAGATGCAATCCCATTACTTTTTATATCTTTCATTCTAATCACAAAGTTCCATCCTTTGTTTATTGCATGAGCTATGATGTTATCATTTTCATACCCTCTATCTGCAACAAGTATCACTTGTTCTTCTGCAGACCGTTCCAGCATTCGGATGCAGGCTCTCTGTTCATGATATTCTGACGCTGTTTGAACAATTGCATCTGTGTAAACTCGGTTTAAAACATCATAAAAGGCATTTAGGTGAAGGTGATTTGTAATACCGCCGAGTTGATTATGTTTCCATGCAGTCTCAGCGTCTTTTGAATTTGAGGCAATGCTTAGATTACTCCCATCGCAGGCCAGCAGTTGATAGCCGGCGAGGAGCTTCTTATTTTTACTTTGATTTTTCAAATTGAATTCATGAAATATAAATTCAAATGCTTCGGGTAAAACCTTAGACCGTTGCTGCGAATAAGCAGATACGGTAGGTGCATTTACATTAAAATCAAAGAAGTCTAGTAATTCCTTGCTCATTGTACAGCCCCCGGAATTCATAGTGATTCCAATGAAAGTTTTAAAATCAATTTTTCTGTTTCTTGAAAAATCAGCATTAGGATTTCTAAGAAAAAGTGATGGATTATCTGCTAATTCTGATACCACTGTTTCAAGTAACTTTGTAGTGTTTTCAATAAAGTATGACATCATGTATTCCTCCTCGAAATTAAGCTGTTTCTTAATTACAAGGGCCGCTCTCGCAACTAATTAAATTAATCAGTAGCGAGAGCGGCCGCACATTTGAATCATAATGTCAAGTATTTTTACAAAATAAAAAAGACCCCCATACCATTTCTGATATAGAGATCTTAATTATTCATCTTAACTTAATGACATTGGGTCTGTGACCTCTTTTTTTTAGGCTTATAAAGAACAATTTATAAAAAATTTGCAAATATAGATGCAAAAATTACAGTACAAAGTCCTGAGGTTGCAATCGCCAGACTGCTCATGGCACCTTCAATTTCGCCTATTTCCAGTGCTTTTGTTGTTCCAATGGCATGAGCTGCGGAACCAATGGCAATCCCCACGGCAACCGGTTCTGTTATGCGAAAGATCCGGCAGACCGTTTCTGCAATAATACTTCCAAGGATGCCCGTAATAATAATGCTGGCAACAGTAATGGTAACAAATCCTTTCATTTCTTCAGAGACACCCATGGCAATTGCCGTTGTAATAGACTTTGGCAGGAAAGTAACATATTCCTGGTGATTCAACCCGAAGATAAGTGCCAGAAGAAGCACGGTACTCATGGTAGTGAGCACGCCTGTCAGTGTTCCGGCGATAATCGCTTTAGAATGTTTTTTCAGCAGTTCAATCTGCCGGTATAAAGGAACCGCCAGGCAGATGGTAGCAGGTGTAAGAAGATAGCTGATGTATTTTGCACTCTGGTTGTAGACATCATATTTGATTTTAAACAGAGACAATAATCCCATGACCACTAGAATGGAGATTAATAATGGGTTAAAAATGGGAGATTTAAATTTTCTTTTTAACTGAACACCCAGTTCATATCCCAAAAGACTGATTGCCGCACCGAAAAATAAAAAACTGTTTACTGTATTACTCATGGTCTTTTTCCTTCCTTTTTTTGTCAATCCGGATAAAAAATTGTGTCACCTTTCCCGTGAGCGCCATGACCGCAATCGTGGAAAACAGGGTAATCACAATAAAAGGAACTAAAATAGGTCCAAGAATACCCCAGGAATCTAAAAGTCCAACCGCTGCAGGGATAAACATGACGGGCATGATTTCAATCAGAAATATGCTGGCGTCTTCCACCGCATTTAAAGGAATGAGTTTTGTTATTAACCCGATCAGCATAATCAGCAAGCCGTAAATGCTGGCGGGGATAGGGAGATGGATAAATAAATGGATGACTTCTCCTATTAAAGAAATAAGAAGAATAATGCTGAATTGTCTTAAGTATTTCATAGCTACGCCTCCTGCGTTTTTTGTCGAATTCTCAGCTATGGTTTATCCTAAACTTAATTTTGCAGCTTGTCAAATGATTTTCTGCAAGTTCCGAAAAAATATTTGCATTTTTAAGAATCTATGATATACTGGTGAAGTTATAAATAAAATAGAAAAGTCGCAGAGTAGACTTGTGTGCGTTAAGTGCCGGATGAACAGGGAGTTGTCATTTGGACGAAAAGATTTTCTTGCGGTACACGAGTTGCATCCCGCTGCATCAGAAGATAAGTACGATTATCTCCGGTTGTAGTCTGAGGTCTGCAAAGGAGGTATTTTTTTATGAAAAAATTCGTTACTTTGTTCACCGATTCTTACAGGGAATTAAAGAATGTAAGAACCATTACCACTGCCGCCATGTTTGGTGCAATTGCAATCATTCTTGGAATGTTTTCCATTAATCTTGGCAATTATATCAGGCTGGGCTTTGCATCAATTCCAAATGGGATGATCGCGTATCTCTTTGGACCCGTAGTAGGCGGTCTTTTTTCAGCAAGTTTGGACGTGCTGAAATATTTAATGAAGCCTAACGGAGCTTTTTTCCCGGGACTGACACTGGTAACTCTGTTATCAGGAATCCTGTATGGCTGCCTCTATTACAAGAGGACCATAACCTTAAAGCGGGTTTTGATTTCCAAGCTGGTGGTTATGATAATCTGTAATGTGCTCTTGAACACGTTATGTTTATCCATTCTTTACGGAAAAGGGTTTATGATCCTTTTACCTGCAAGGGCATTGAAAAATCTTGTTATGTGGCCCATTGATTCCATTGTATTTTATACGGTGATTAAAGCATTAGGCGGAATCGGCGTATTTCGTATGATTCAGACGCCTTGGACTGTTAAGACAAAGTGAGAAAAAGCCTGTGATTTCGTTGAAGTCACAGGCTTTTCTGCCAGATAATTTAAAGCAGTCTGCATAAAATCCATGGACAGAATTCTTTTTTCATACTATAATTTAAGATGTGCCATGGAAGTTTATGTAACTTCCCTCTAATTGTTGATATGGTTTTCGTTAGGAGGAATGAATCATGAGTGATGCAGATTGTACTCATAATTGTAATAGTTGCGGAGAAAGCTGTGCAGTCAGACAGGAAGGACCAAAGAGTTTTTTAGAGCCCCTTCATGCCGACAGTTCAGTAAAAAAGGTAATTGGTATTGTAAGCGGAAAAGGCGGTGTTGGTAAATCACTGGTCACCACCATGATGTCTGTCCGCATGAAAGCAAAAGGATATAAAACAGCCATTTTGGATGCGGATATTACCGGTCCTTCCATTCCAAAAGCATTTGGTCTCTCGGATGCAGGCGTGGGAATGGCACAGAATGGTTTGATGATTCCGGCAACAACGGCAACAGGAATTGAAGTGATGTCAGCCAATCTTATATTAGATCATGAGACAGATCCGGTGATCTGGAGAGGTCCGGTGATTGCAGGAACAGTAAAGCAGTTCTGGCAGCAGACGTTATGGCAGGACATTGATTATATGTTTGTGGACATGCCTCCGGGAACGGGTGATGTTCCGCTGACTGTGTTCCAGTCATTGCCCCTTGATGGTATTATGATTGTAACATCTCCCCAGGAACTGGTGTCTATGATTGTTGCAAAAGCAGTGAATATGGCAAAGAAGATGAATATTCCTATTTTGGGACTTGTTGAAAACATGAGTTATTTAAACTGTCCGGACTGCGGAAAGAAAATTGCAGTATTTGGAGAAAGCCATATTGATCAGGTGGCGAAAGAGCATAAGCTGCCTGTTCTTGCCAAGATTCCTATTGAACCAAAGATCGCCGCTGCAGTGGATGGCGGCACAGTTGAGTACTTAGATGCCCCCTGGCTTGATGCTGCTGTTGTGGCGGCGGAGAAGGCTTAATAATCTTTTTTAACACGAGGTATAAAGATGAATATAAGCATGAACCCTAATAGTGAATTGATTCAGTCCATTGTAAATGTCCCAAACCTGGTTCAGGTTCCGGATCCTTTAATCAAGCAGGCATATCAATTTCAGGAAGCAATGATGATGTATACTTGCGCAATCAGGGAACTTAAAACAAAATTAGAAGTTTTAAACGATGAATTGTCTGTAAGGAATTCCAGAAATCCGATTGAGATGGTAAAATCCAGAGTGAAAAAACCTATCAGTATTGTGGAAAAACTTCAGCGCAGAGGTTATCCGGTTTCCCTGGAATCCATGATGGAACATCTTGATGATGTTGCAGGAGTCCGTGTGATCTGTTCTTTTGTTGATGACATCTATGCAGTTGCAGAGATGCTTACCAGACAGGATGATGTTCATATCATTGCCATAAAAGACTATATTTCCAACCCTAAGAACAATGGTTACCGCAGCTATCATATGATTGTGGAGATTCCTGTTTTCTTTTCCGAACAGAAAAAGTGGATGCGGGTGGAGGTTCAGATCCGTACCATTGCCATGGATTTTTGGGCAAGTCTTGATCATCAGTTAAAGTATAAAAAAGAAATGCAGGATCATTCGGAAGAGATCAGTGCAGAACTGCGGGAATGTGCAGATATCATTGCCAATACGGACGAACGGATGCTTAATATCAGAAAGAAGATTGAAGCGCAGGGAATTGCAATTACAAAATAACAATAGAATATTTTGTTAAAATGTAACATAACAGCGTTACTATTTGCATAGTTACAAAAGGAGTGGCTCATTATGGGTTGCTCCTTCTGCGTATACAAAAATCATGAGACAGGAAAGGGTTTAATGTATGAAAGTGATAGATATGCACTGTGATACTATTTCAGAGTTATTTTATAGAAGAGAAGAGGGAAAAGACTATTCCCTTTTAAAAAATGATTGTCACATTGATCTGGAGCGGATGAAAAAGGGAGACTATTATCTTCAGAATTTTGCCCTGTTTACAGAATTATCCAGTCATGAACGGCCATTTGAATATTGCATGAAACTTGTGGATCTTTTTTATACGGAAATGGAACAACAGAAAGAACTGATTGGTGTGGTTACTTCTTATGATGACATCGAACGAAACCGGAAGGAAGGAAAGATGTCCGCAATGCTGACGATTGAAGAAGGCGGCGTCTGTCAGGGAGAACTTGCTTTCTTAAGAGACTTTTACAGACTGGGTGTCCGAATGATGACACTTACCTGGAATTATAAGAATGAACTTGCCCATCCAAACCGCATATGGGAAGAAAACGGAGTGGGATTTTTTGAGCCGGATACAGAACATGGGCTTACAGAAAAAGGAATCGAATTCTTAAAGGAGATGGAGGATTTAGGAATCATCGTAGATGTATCCCATTTATCAGATGCAGGAATCGAAGATGTATTCCGATATACGAATAAACCGTTTGTAGCCAGCCATTCCAATGCCAGAACCGTTACCTCCTGTCCAAGAAACCTTACGGATGACATGATCAGACGGCTCTCTGAGCGAGGGGGTGTCATGGGACTTAATTATTGTGCTGCCTTTCTTTATGATTGGAAAAAAGGAGAGCATGAGATCAGCAGAGTCAGAGATATGATCTCTCATATCAGGCATATAAAACAGGTGGGGGGAATCCAGTGTATCGGACTTGGTTCTGATTTTGATGGAATTGGGGGAGACTTGGAACTGAAATCTCCAGAAGACCTGCCGATGCTGGAAGCGGCCATGAAAAAAGCTGGATTTTCAGACAGTGAAATAGAAGCTGTTTTTTATAAAAATGTTCTCCGTGTATACAAAGAAATTTTACAATGATAAAAATTTACAGAGATTTTACTCTTTGATATAGGATACTTTACATAGATTTGATATAGTACTTACAAGACATGCAGTAAGATCGGGGGGAATACTATGTCGATGGAAGACTTGGAACGACTGATCCAGTTCTTAGGAGGACTTGGAGTGTTTCTCTATGGAATGGACAGAATGGCAGATGGGCTTCAAAAATCAGCCGCCCATAAGATGCAGCAGTTTTTAGGCGCACTGACCGGGAACCGGGTTATGGGAATACTGATGGGTACAGGAATTACTGCTATTATTTTAAGCAGTTCTGCAACCACAGTTATGGTGGTGGGATTTGTCAATGCAGGAATCTTAAATCTCTCCCAGGCGGTGGGAATTATTATGGGTGCCAATGTTGGAACCACTGTTACCAGTTGGATTGTGTCCATGAATGAGTGGGGGGAGATGCTGAAACCTGAATGGTTCTCCTCTGTTCTTATTGTGGCAGGGGCACTTTTGGGTTTCCTTTCAAAGAAAGAAAAGAGAAAGCAGATCGGGGAGGTGATGGTGGGATTCGGCCTTTTGTTTATTGGGCTTCAGTTTATGTCCGTTTCCTCTGGGTATTACCGAACAAATCCATTTTTTCTGGATACATTTTCAGCCATGGGAAGATATCCGTTTTTGGGAATTCTTGCCGGACTTCTGGTTACCGGTCTGCTTCAGAGTTCCTCTGTATCCGTAGGCATCCTGCAGGTGCTTGCACTGAATGGGATGGTGGACTGGCAGACTGCAGTATTTATCAATCTGGGGCAGAATATTGGCTCCTGTGCTGCCGCCATTCATTCCAGCTTTGGAGCAAATCGTACAGCCAGACAGGCGGCAATGATCCATCTCCTTTTTAATGTGGCAGGAGCTTTGATCTTTGGCGTTATCATGACTGGTGTATTCCGGATGAATCCTGTTTTTGCCCTTTCTCCGGTGACCAGCGTGAATATATCCATATTTCATACCATGTTTAATGTTTCTAACACCATTTTTTTATTCCCCTTTGCAGGTTGTCTGGTTCGATTATCGGGAATACTTGTAAGGGAAGACAAGCAGTCGAACCTGGCTTCGGCAGATTTAAAAGAACGGATGAAACGCCATCTGGACAGCAGAATTCTTGAAACACCTTCATTTGCCATAGAAAGTGCCAGCCATGAGGCGGTTGAGATGGGATATGCTGTGCTTCAGAATTTCGACTTTACAGCCCATGTTTTACTGGATAACGCTGCAAGTGAAGCCACAGAAGTCAAAAAGATGGAACAGGCCATTAATGAATATGAGAAGATACTCACGGATTACTTAATCAAGATCAGTAATCAGTCATTAAACGAAGAACAGCATTTAATTGTGAAGAACCTTTTCTATATGGTCAGCGATTTTGAACGCATCAGTGATCACTGTGAGAATCTTTCGGAGCTGGCTCTTGAAAAATCTCGCCGGGCTATTTCTTTTTCCCGGGAGGCGGACAAGGAGCTGGAGGAAATGTTTTTGGCTGTCCGAAGCTCGCTTCAACATGCGATTGATGCCAGGAAAGCCTCAGATATGTCAGAAGTTCGTGTAGTTGTCCGAAGCGAGGAGATTGTGGACAACTTAGAAGAAGAATTTAGAGAGCGTCATATTGAACGCTTATCTTTAAAGATCTGCCGGCCTGAGAGCGGGGTTATTTTCTTAGATGCTTTAAACAATCTGGAACGTATTTCAGACCATGCACATAATGTGGCTGGTTATGTAAGAGAGGAAATGTAGAGAAAGGAAGGGCATATGGAACAAATCTATGTAATTGAAGATGATGACAATATCAGAGACTTAATAAAGATTGCTTTAGAAGGATTTGGCTATGAAGTGGCTGCATTTGAGATGGCGGAGGAATGTTTGAAGCAGATTGAAACGGACCGCCCTTCTCTTGCTGTGTTTGATTTAATGCTGCCAGGCATGGACGGATTGACGGCAATCCGTAAGATTCGTAAAATTGAATGCTTAAAGGATCTTCCCATTTTAGTTCTTACGGCAAAAGACCGTGAGTTTGATAAGGTGGCAGGTCTTGATGGCGGCGCTGATGATTATATGACAAAACCTTTTGGGGTTATGGAACTTGCTGCCAGAATCAGAAGTCTTTTGAGGCGGAGTACAAGAGCCAATGCGGTTGATGACGTACTGGATCTTTATTATCTGAATCTGAATAAAAAAACCAGGGAAGTTTACTGCGATGGCAAAAAGGTGGAGCTGACCTTAAAGGAGTTTGAACTGCTTCAATATCTGATGGAAAATCATAATAAGGTGGTCACAAGAGACGAACTGCTTAATCAGATATGGGGCTATGATTATGATGGAGAAACAAGAACTCTGGACATGCACATCCGAACTTTGCGTCAGAAACTGGGAGAGAAAGGCAGTGCCTGCATCAAGACAGTCCGCGGCGTAGGGTACCGTTTCATGAAAACAGAAGAATAAAAAGTGGAACGGAGGTTTCCTATGAGAAAGGCAATATTTGCAAAGTTTCTCCAGGTTATTTTAGTAGTCCTGCTGTTAAGTACTTTTATATTTTATATTGCAGCCAGCAGTGCTCTTTTAAAAAACTCCAGAAAAGATATGCGCTATACCTTAGATGCCATTGATAAAGTTCTGGATTATAATGGAGATATAACGTCGGAAGTCGGTAAACTGAAAAGGGTATTAAATGAAAAAAAGAGCCGGTTTACCATTATCCGTTCAGATGGAACGGTTGTTGCTGATACAGGAGATGTGCCGGTTTCTTCTCTTGATAATCATGCCCAGAGGGAAGAAGTCAAGGAGGCAAAAGAAGAAGGGGTTGGATATTCCAGGCGTTATTCGGATACTCTGAAAGAAACCATGCTTTATGTGGCGATCCATTCCAGTGAATCTGATTATATTTTGCGCATGGCAATACCTTATACAGGAATGAAAGAATATGTTTTGCTTCTGCTTCCTGCTGTGTGGCTTAGTTTTCTTGTGGCGATTTTGTATTCTGCTTTTTCTGCGGACAGCTTTGCCGGCTCCATTACAAAGCCTTTAAAAGAGATATCACAGGAGATGTTAAAGGTAAACGGTGATTATACGGATCTGTCCTTTGAAACATATCAATATCCGGAGATCAATATTATTGCAGAAACCACCACAAAGATGTCCAGGAATGTAAAAGACTATCTCAATCAGATCGAGATGGAAAAACAGATCCGCCAGGAATTTTTCAGTAACGCTTCCCATGAGTTAAAGACTCCCATCACTTCCGTTCAGGGTTATGCAGAGCTTCTGGAAAGCGGAATCATTGAAGAGGAAGGGCAGAAAAAGGAGTTTGTTAAGAGAATCAAAAAAGAAGCAGTTAATATGAATAATTTAATTAATGACATTTTAATGATTTCTAAGCTGGAGACAAAAGAAACGGAAGTTTTAAAAAGTGACATCCGGCTTTCTATTATTCTGGATGACATCATCGAATCATTGAAACCTCTCTCTGATTCCCATGAAGTAACCATTCACCTGGACTGTAAACCTTTGTGTATTTATGCCAATGGTCAGCAGATAAAGGAATTGTTGGGCAACCTTATTACCAATGCAGTCAAATACAACAAACCAGGTGGCAAAGTATGGGTAAAAGTGACAAAAGAAAACCGTGATGTGATTATCCAGGTGAAAGATAATGGAATGGGAATTCCCAGGGAATCTTTGGGACGGATCTTTGAACGGTTTTACCGTGTGGATAAAGGAAGAAGCAAACGGCAGGGAGGAACAGGACTGGGTCTGTCCATTGTAAAACATATTGTAAATTTCTATCATGGAACGATTACCGTACAGTCAGAGCTTGAAGTGGGAACAGAATTTATAGTAAGGATTCCCAATGAAGTAAAAGTGTGATACTATGAAAGCAAATGTTAACAGGAGGTGTATGAATGGGTAAATTTGTTTTGACCTGTTGTTCGACTGCAGATTTAAGCAGAGAATATTTTAAGCAGCGCCAGATTCCTTATGTTTGCTTTCATTATACAATTGACGGAGTGACTTATCCCGATGATTTGGGAGAAAGCGTTTCGTTTGAGGAGTTTTACAACCGGATAGCAAAAGGTGCCGCACCTGTGACTTCCCAGGTCAATGTAGAAGAGTATTGTAATTTTTTTGAACCATTTCTAAAAGAGGGAAAAGACATTCTTCATCTGACTCTTTCTTCCGGATTATCAGGAACCCATAATTCTGCATGTGTAGCAAGAGAAGAGATGAAAGAGAAATATCCGGACAGAACCATAGAAATCATTGATTCCCTTGGGGCCTCTTCCGGGTACGGGCTTCTTGTAGATAAAGTGGCGGATTTAAGGGATCAGGAGATATCGTTACCAGATGCCGCAGCCTGGGCAGAGGATAACAGGCTTTTTGTGCATCACTGGTTCTTTTCTACCGATTTAACAAGCTTTAAAAGAGGAGGGCGCATTTCTGCCACTTCTGCAATGCTTGGTACCGTGCTTAACATCTGTCCCCTGTTGAATATCAATGACAGCGGACGACTGGTTGCAGTCCAGAAGATCAGGACAAAGAAGCGTGCCATTCAGGAGATTGTAAAAATGATGGAACTGCATGCAGACCAGGGAATCAATTATAAGGGAAAATGTTTTATCTCCCATTCCGCCTGTGAAAATGATGCAGAAGAAGTGGCAAAACTGGTTGAAGAGCGCTTTGCAAATCTATCTGGTCCTGTGGTGATTAACAGTGTAGGAACTGTGATCGGTTCCCACACCGGACCGGGAACTGTTGCCTTATTCTTTTTTGGTGACAGGAGAACCCCATAGGCAATTAATCTCCCACAATTTGAACAATCATATGGTTGGGCAGGCATACAATATTTTCGCCCGTATGCTTTACCCAGCCCTGATGTACACAGACTTTATCCGGGCAGGAAGCCTCAGATACCTGGATTTCTCCATTTTTAACGATAATACGGTTGGTTCCGCCTGAATATCCGGTGATGGTCATGTCTGCATCCTTGTTTAGATTCAGGGTCTTCACCACTTCGCCATCAACAGATATTACCGCATTTTTGGCTGGTTTAGAAAATATAATCTGATTTGCAAAAAACAGGATTCCGGCTATAATCAGGATTCCGACTGCCAGCATAAGTTCTTTTTTGTAATGCTTTATATTCATATCGTAAGGTCCTTCTTTTCTTTTCTAAAAACAGATTTTTTTATTATATCATATAATTTCTTTTCTTTCCAAGGATAAATAATCAATAAAACCATTGAATCATGCGGATACACTATGTTAAAATATAATCAAACTTAATGAGCTGGGAGGGAACTATGAAAAAAGGAAATGTAAAAATCAGAAGAAATGGGCTGATCGGGCTGGGTGTAATGATTCTTTTGGCAGGAGCAACTGTCTTTGGGTCTGATCCCCTGTATAAAGCCATAGACAGTCGTGTGGCTGCAGGACGTCACCTGACAGGAACCAGTGATGGAACGTATTCTTATGAATCCCCGGAATTTGATGGGAATGGATTTAAAGACCAGGTTTCATTAACGGTAAAAGACAGTACCATTACTAGTCTTACCTGGGACTGCATAAAGGAAGATGGAACAAAAAAAAGCAGGCTTTCCATGGACGGATATTATCAGATGACAGAGAACGGACCAAAATGGCACGAGCAGGCAGAATCTGTGGTAAATTATGTTTTGGAGCATCAGGGGGTAGACGGACTGATTAACTCAGAAGGTTATACGGATTCTGTAGCTTCCGTGAGCATTAATTTATTTGGCTTTGTAAATGGCGTAAAGGATTGTCTGACTCAGGCTTCTCCCCAGTGAGGACGGTATTTATGAAGAGAAAAAGGACCGCATATATGGCAGCACTTTATGGGATGCTCATTGCACTTGCCTTTGTTCTCAGCTTTGTTGAAACGTTAATCCCTGTTTCTCTTGGAATTCCAGGAGTAAAACTTGGACTGTCCAATCTGGTAACCATGGTAGGTCTTTATACCATAGGAGCAAAGGGGACTGTGGCGGTTGCTTTTGTAAGAATTATTCTGACCGGATTTACTTTCAGCAATCTGTTTGCAGTCTTTTACAGCCTTGCCGGTTTTTTTCTAAGCATTGTGGTTATGATTGTTTTAAAGAAAAAGAAGTGGCTTGGAACTGTAGGAATCAGCATTGCGGGAGGTGTTGCCCACAACATTGGGCAGATATGTATGGCAGCATGGATTGTGAAGCAGGCAGGGGTATTTTATTACCTTCCGGTTCTTTTGGCTGCCGGAACAGCCGCAGGACTTGTAATCGGCATATTAGGAAACTTGATTGTGGTGCGTGTCAGCCAATATCTTAAAAAATTGCAGTAAGATCAAAAGATATTCTATTGTTTTACCAGATCGTCGGGGATATAATTAGGGACAAAGGGAAATGGGAGGAATAGTGGGATGATTTGTTTGGCAATAAAAAAGCTGGTACAGTATGGACGATCTACAGGATTATTAGAAGAAGCAGACGAATATTATGCGGTCAATCAGATTCTTGATGTGCTGAAGCTTGATGAGTATAAAGAACCGGAAGAAGAAGTTTCAGAAGTTGATCTGGAGGCTGTTTTAAAAGAATTGCTGGACTACGCATGGGAGCGTGGTCTTTTAAAAGAGAATACGGTTACCTTCCGTGATCTGTTTGATACCCGGTTAATGAACTGCCTGATGCCAAGACCCAGTGACGTGGACAAAC
Source organism: Clostridium sp. HBUAS56010 (assembly GCF_007115105.1). GTDB lineage: Bacteria > Bacillota > Clostridia > Lachnospirales > Lachnospiraceae > Lacrimispora. The sequence goes on along the minus strand of NZ_SULJ01000001.1, from coordinate 492,377 downwards.
GGTTTTGGGAGTTGTATAGTCAATCGCCTCTTTCGGCTACACAATATTACTATAAGCTGTCCCAGGATTCTGACTACATAAGGCGATACCGGATTAAAAAGGATATGAGATGGATTACCCATACCAGATACGGGGATCTGGATATAACGGTAAACCTGTCAAAACCTGAGAAAGATCCAAAAGCCATTGCCGCTGCAAAACTGACAAAGCAAAGCGGGTATCCCAAGTGCCAGCTTTGTATAGAGAATGAAGGATATGCTGGCAGAATAAACCACCCTGGTCGCAGCAATCACCGCGTTGTTCGTATTTCCATCAATGACAGTCAATGGGGATTTCAATATTCTCCGTATGTCTACTATAATGAACATTGCATTGTGTTTAACGGACAGCATGTTCCAATGAAGATTGAGCAGGAGACATTTGTAAAGCTGTTTGATTTTGTAAAACAGTTTCCCCATTATTTCCTTGGCTCCAATGCGGACCTGCCTATTGTAGGAGGTTCTATTTTATCCCATGATCATTTTCAGGGCGGAAACTACGAGTTTCCAATGGCAAAAGCTCCCTTAGAGAAGATTTATAAAATCGCAGGTTTTGAGAACGTTGAAGCTGGAATTGTAAGATGGCCCATGTCTGTTTTGCGGACAAGAAGCAAAGATCCAGAGGAGCTGATCGAACTTGGTACAAAGATTTTAGGTGTATGGAGAGGCTATACCGATGAGAAAGCGTTTGTCTTTGCCGAAACAGACGGAGAACCCCATAATACCATTACGCCTATTGCCAGATGGAAGAATGGCTTATATGAACTGGATCTGGTATTAAGAAATAATATAACAACAGAAGAATTCCCTCTGGGTTTATACCATCCCCATCAGGATCTTCACCATATTAAGAAAGAGAATATTGGACTGATTGAAGTTATGGGTCTTGCAGTCCTTCCTTCCAGGCTGAAAAGTGAGCTGACTCTGCTCGCAGAATACATAACAGAAGGAAAAGATATCCGGTCAAGAGAAGAAATTAAAAAACATGGGGACTGGGTAGAAAATTTTCTTCCAAAATATGGAACCATCACCAAAGACAAGGCAGAGGAAATCTTAAAACAGGAAGTTGGACTTGCCTTCGAGCAGGTATTAGAAGATGCAGGAGTCTATAAGTGCAATGAGGAAGGGCACAAAGGATTTGGAAGGTTTCTGACTGCAGTTGGGTTTACTCCTGTTTCACAATAGAAATGTTGTGATATGTTCAGACAGATTGATGTTTGTAATTCGTTTCCCTTTGAGGTATATTCTATTGGGAGTCAGAAAGATCTTGACTCACTATGAATGAATAGACCGGACATGATGAGCCGGAGGGAGACAAAAAAGACAGTCATGAAGCAGATAGAAAACAAATCACTGAGAACTCTTACGGAATATGGGCTGATTACATTCAGTATCTGGGTTATGGTAATAGGAGTTTATTTCTTTAAATTTCCTAATAATTTTGCCTTTGGAGGTGTTACTGGATTTGCGACCGTTATCAGTGCATTGACCCATTGGTCAGCCAGTCAGTTTACCAATATTGCAAATCTTATTTTACTTGTGCTGGGATTTGTGTTCCTGGGTCATGGATTTGGAATTAAGACGGTTTATGCCACGATTCTGATGTCTGTTTCTTTATATTTTCTGGAACGGCTATTTCCTGTGACAGGACCTCTTACCACAGAACCCCTTCTGGAACTGATTTTTGCAATTCTTTTGCCCGGAGTCGGTTCGGCAATTCTGTTTCATGTAGGTGCTTCCAGCGGCGGAACTGATGTCATCGCCATGATATTAAAACGCTATACCAGCTTTAATATTGGAACGGTTCTTTTACTGGTGGATGTGACAGGTGTGATTATGGCATATTTTGTATTTGGTCCTCAGACCGGTTTGTTTTCATCTCTGGGACTGATGGCGAAATCACTGGTTATTGATGATATTATAGAGAATATTAATTTGTGTAAATGCTTCAGCATTATCTGTGATCAACCGGACCCGATCTGTGATTACATTATTCATGGACTAAACCGGAGTGCCACTGTTTATGAGGCGCAAGGCGCATTCAGTCATCATAAGAAGACGGTGATTTTAACCACAATGAACCGTTCTCAGGCAATGAAACTTAAAAATTACATACGCAGGGTGGAACCTACCGCATTTGTATTGATTTCCAATTCCAGTGAAATTATTGGAAAGGGGTTCCTGACTAATTAACCGAAAGACCGGGTGTGGATGCATTCCGGTCTTTTTTAATGGTAATAATACAAAATTATCAAAAGTCTTTTCGTGCATTTTTTACAAAAAAGCACTTTAGCACTTTAAAAATACATAAAATTAAAGTAATAAAATTGACGAGGCGTGTTTTTTGTAGTATGATACCAAATAAGTTCAAAACAGGACAAGATTTTAGATGGTAGAGGAGACCCGATTATGAAAAAAACGAAGAAAGTATTGTCACTGATTCTTGCCGGTGTTATGATGATGTCCCTGACTGCATGTGGTAACCCACAGGGAGAAAAGGGCGGGCAGGCAGATACAACCGCATCAGAGGAAAGTGTAACCAGTGAGGGGAAAACAGCAGAAGGAAAGCAGTATAAGATTGGTGTTCTTCAGTTGGTACAGCATACAGCTCTTGACGCAACAAACAAAGGATTTATTAAAGCTCTTGATGATGCAGGAATTAATTATACAGTGGACCAGCAAAATGCAGCAGGGGATCAGTCTACCTGTCAGACCATTGCCAGTAAGCTTGTTAACGATGGCAATGACCTGATTCTTTCCATTGCAACCCCGGCAGCACAGGCAGTGGCTGGAGCGACCAGTGATATTCCGGTTCTGGTTACGGCTGTCACAGATCCTGCGGCTTCTGAGCTTGTAGAAAGCAATGAAGTTCCTGGGAACAATGTAAGCGGTACTTCTGATTTAACTCCGGTAAAAGAACAGATTGAACTTTTAAAGAAGATTCTTCCAGAGGCAAAAAAAGTGGGAATCCTCTATGCTTCTTCTGAGTCAAACTCCGAGATTCAGGCAAATATGGCGAGAGAAGCCATTGAAGCTGCCGGGATGACAGCCGTAGATTATACCGTATCCAGTTCGAATGAGATCCAGACTGTAGTTACCTCTATGGTAGGGAACGTAGATGCAATTTATGCTCCCACGGATAATACCATTGCGGCAGGCATGACAACGGTAGCCATGATTGCCAATGAGAATGGGCTTCCAACCATCTGCGGTGAAGAAGGAATGGTTAATGCAGGAGGACTTGCCACTTATGGAATTGATTATTTTGAACTGGGTTATTTAACAGGAGAGCAGGCAGTAAAGATTTTAAAGGATGGGGAAGATATATCCAAAATGCCAATCGAATACCTTTCATTAGAAAAATGCAAGCTTTCTGTTAACCAGGAGACTGCAAAGACATTGGGAATTGATGTTTCCAACATAAAATAAAAATTTACGGGAATAAGGCGGACATAGGAAGAATCGTCCGCCTCTTCCTCATAGATGCTTTACATAAGAGATGAAACTGACATTTTTTATGTAAGGCATTTATGCCTGGAAAAGAGAACATAAGTGGAGGAATAATAAATGAGTGGTTTGCTGGTATCCTTACAGGATGCAGTTGTACAAGGTGTTTTATGGGGTGTTATGGTGTTGGGAGTTTATATTACCTATAAACTTTTGGATATAGCAGACTTGACGGTTGACGGAAGTTTTGCAACGGGTGGCTGTGTATGTGCGGTTATGGTTCTTGTTTTCAAGATGGACCCATGGATTGCTTTGCTTGTGGCAGGAATTGCGGGAATGGCAGCAGGTGCAGTTACCGGATTGTTACATACCGTCTTTGAAATCCCTGCAATTCTGGCAGGCATTTTGACTCAGATTGGTCTTTGGTCTATTAATTTAAGAATTATGAGTGGAAAAAGCAATGTGCCCCTTTTAAAGACCGATACGGTTGTTTCAAAGTTTATTGATGTAACAGGACTTGGAAAGCAGTCTGCTGCTTTAGTGATTGGAGTCGGTGCTGCAGTCGTTATTATTGTACTGTTGTATTGGTTTTTTGGAACTGAGATCGGAAGTGCCATGAGAGCAACCGGCAACAATGAAGCCATGATCCGTGCTCAGGGTGTAAACACCAACACGACAAAGCTTCTGGCTCTTATGATCAGCAATGGTCTGGTGGGTATTTCCGGCGGCCTGGTGAGTCAAAGTCAGAAATATGCGGATATTGGAATGGGAACAGGAGCCATTGTTATCGGTCTTGCAGCGATTGTCATCGGCGAAGTGCTTATGGGAAAGCTTCGTTCTTTTGGAAGCAAGCTGGTTTCAGCCGTAGTTGGTTCTGTCATTTATTTTGTCATTCGTGCCGTGGTGCTTAGAATGGGAATGAATGCCAATGATATGAAACTTTTATCTGCTGTGATTGTAGCAGTTGCACTCTGCGTCCCTGTTATTATTCGAAAATGGCGATTGAAAGCGTCCTATACAGAAGGAGGGGAATAATCATGCTGGATATTAAAAATGTAAAAAAGACGTTTAACAAAAATACAATAAACGAAAAAAAAGCATTAAATGGAATCAATCTTCATCTGAACGAAGGTGATTTTGTTACGGTAATAGGCGGAAACGGAGCTGGAAAGTCAACCACCCTTAATATGATTGCCGGTGTGTATCCCATTGACTCTGGAAAGATTGAGATTGATGGGGTCAATATTTCCCGTTTTCCTGAATTTAAGCGTGCCCAGTACATTGGTCGTGTATTTCAGGACCCCATGATGGGAACAGCGGCTGGAATGGAGATTCAGGAGAATATGGCTCTTGCTTACCGCAGAGGAAAAGCAAGAAGTCTTGCCTGGGGAATTAAAATCAGTGAAAAATCATTTTATCAGGAAGCATTGACAAAACTTGGGCTTGGACTTGAAAATCGTATGACCAATAAAGTAGGACTTTTATCGGGAGGACAAAGACAGGCACTCACGCTTTTGATGGCAACACTGCAAAAACCAAAGCTTCTTCTTTTAGATGAGCATACAGCAGCACTTGATCCGAAGACTGCCAGAAAGGTTCTTGAGATCACCGAAGAAATTGTGGAAGAGCAGAATCTTACTACACTGATGATCACTCATAATATGAAGGATGCCATCCAGATCGGCAACCGGCTCATTATGATGCACGAAGGCCGTATTATATACGACATATCAGGAGATGAGAAGAAAGATCTTGAAGTGGAAGATCTGTTAAAGAAATTTGAAGAAGCAAGCGGCGAAGAATTTACCAATGACCGAATGATGCTGGCAAAATAAAAATGTGGGGTGAAAGCTGACCAGTCAGCAGTACCCCACATTTTTTTGTATAGAATCGAAATAATGGTACAATATGTTTCAAAATGTAATAGAATCTTAATACTTTTTTTATATGTCCAATATCGCAAATCCTGTCAGAATATGCTATACTTAGGCGAATAGACTCATGATCCATGGTCTGAATCAATATTCCGGTAGTAAACATGAGATGGAGAGAATACACAACATGGAAAATAACAGTGATAAAAAAGATTATGTGATTCGTTTGGATAAAGCAAGAAAGAAGCGCAGTAAGAATGACTATAAAAAGATTTTGATTGTAGGAGGTGCAGGTGTCCTTTTTGCAGCCGTTATCATTGCGGGGGGAGCATCTGCAATCAGAAATCATAAGACGGCTCCTGTGGGTCCTGCGACTGCATCTGATGCCAGCCCTTCAGACGCAGTGGATTCCCTGGAGGCCTCAGCCAGGGAAGACGGTAAATCGCCGGAAGAGATAAAAAAGGAAGCAAAAGAGCGGGAGAGAGTAATCAGTTCTTATAAGGAGCTGGGAATTGTAAAAGCAACTGGTTATCTGAATGTCAGAAAAGAGCCAGGCACCGATGCAGATGTCATTGGAAAGCTTCAGGGAGACGGGGCATGTGAGATTCTGGAGAAAACGGATCAGGAGTGGTATAAGATATCTTCAGGCGGCATAGAGGGATATATCCATTCTGAATATGTGCTGACAGGAAATGAAGCGAAGAAAAAGGCGGAAGACCTTGTGAAATTAAGAGCCATTATTCAGGCGGACAGCATGAATATCAGACAGGAACCCTCCAAAAGCTCTAACCCGGTTGGACAGGCTCTTATCAATGAGAGGTATGAAGTCCTTGGTCAGACCGATGGCTGGATTCAGATTGCATCCGGATATCTGTCCTCTGAATATGTGAAGCTGGAATATTCCCTTAATGAAGCGAGAAAACTGGATTTAAAGGCAATGGTATTTAATTATTATAAGAATATTGGTATTTCCGATGTTGATAACTATTTGAATGTAAGGGAAGAACCCAATGAGAATGGGAAAATCATTGCGAAGATGCCAAGTAAAGCTGCAGGTAATATTTTAGAGACTACAGATGATGGCTGGTATAAGATTCAGTCAGGCAGTATAACTGGCTATGTGAAATCTGATTATATTTTAACCGGGCAGGCAGCCAAAGATGAAGCGTTACAGGTGGCAGAGCTGATGGCAATTGTCAATACAGATATGCTCAATGCGCGTTCAGAGCCAACCACAGAATCCAAGATCTGGACCCAGGTTTCCAATAATGAGAGATATCCGGTTTTAAAGCAGATCGACGGCTGGGTTGAGATTGAGCTGGAAGAGGACAGCAATGCTTATGTATCTTCTGACTTTGTTGACGTGCGTTATGCACTTCCCCAGGCAATCAAGTTTTCACCTTTGGAAGAAAAGAGTAATGCACAGACTTCTGCCAGAACCCAGATGGTCAATTATGCCCTCCAATACCTTGGCAACCCCTATGTATGGGGAGGAACCAGCCTTACAAAAGGCGCGGACTGTTCCGGGTTTACCATGTCCATTTATTCCAAATTTGGAATCGGTTTACCCCATTATTCCGGTGCCCAGTCTAATATGGGGAAATCCATTACTTCGGCTGAGATGAAGCCGGGAGATCTGCTGTTCTATGCCAACAGCCGTGGAACGGTGAATCATGTAGCCATGTATATTGGCAATGGACAGATTGTACATGCCGCCAGCCGGCGCAGCGGTATTAAGATTTCCACCTGGAATTACCGTAAACCAGTAAAGATACGCAATATAATCGGCAATTAGCATGTGAAAAGAAAGCCCCTGAGAGAACTGGTAATTCCAGTCTTCTCAGGGGCTTTTCTGTTTTTGCTTTATTTTATTTTCCTGCTTTTTCCCGGTTATAATTGATCAGACAACCGGATTTAACAATTGCCCGTTCTTCTGGTGTCATCTCTGCGATGTGAAGCTTCATTTCATGAATTGGATTGCCTTTTGTATTCCTGATTACATAAGCTGGAATATGTTCCATATCTCCGTCAAGAGCAGTCCGGATGCCAGGAACGTAGATGAAATCACCTACTTCAAAGTCGGGATCTTCATCAAGAAGGAATGGAACCATTCCCCAGTTCATAACATTGGAGCGGTAACGTTTGGTTGCATATTCGTGAGCAATATTGGCAAGACCGCCAAGAACTCTTTGGCAGCTTGCAGCCTGCTCCCTGGCAGATCCATCGCCAGGTTTCACCGCATAGATCATGCTTCCTATTTCTGTTTCAGAAGCACTTAAATCAGGATTGTTTAAATAAAGACGAAGAGCCTCAAACGCATCCTTTAATTCATCACTTACGGTTAATGGGCAAGTGCCGCTTTTTCGTGCCTGTTCCAGTTCATTTACTTTTTTTGAACGTCCCACGTATTCTGGATCTCTCCGTGAAAGAGTAAATTCTGCAAGACCCAGAGGGTTCGAACGATAAGAGGAAGTCTCGCCGGAAGGAATCAGTTCATCGGTAGTAGTAACAGGGTCCATGATCTTTGAACATACCCGAAGCAGAATGTTCTCAGTCAGAGCGCTCATTGCAGGCCAGTCTTTAATGTTTGGTCCGTTTACCAGCTCAGATTCACCCTGGGGATTGCCATAGCCCTGATAAACCCTTCTTTCATAAGAAGAAGGATCAAATTCATAAGCAGGAACTTCATAATTATCCATACATTCTTCGGCAGAGGTCAGATAACCTCCATTTGCAGCGGTTGCAGCAATTGATCTGGCATCCATTAAGGCAACGCAGGAGATCTGACCGCTTCCAGGCTTTGATCCCTCTCGGCTTGGGAAGTTCCTTGTAGTATGACGAATGCTTAAGGTATTATTGGCAGGAGTATCTCCAGCACCAAAACAGGGACCGCAAAATGCTGTACGGATGGTGGCACCAGTAGCCATTAATTCCGTAATGGCACCTTTCTTCACCAGATCCATATAGACAGGCTGGGAAGATGGATAAACGGATAAGTTAAATACATCGTTGCCGCAGTTCTTGCCATTTAAAATATGGGCTGCCATCATGACATTCGTATAATTACCTCCTGCACAGCCTGCAATAACTCCCTGCTGAACCATTAATCTACCGTTAACAATTTTATCGGTGAGAGACAGGCTTGCCTCAGAGTTTTCCGTAAACTGAGCTGCTTCTTTTTCTACAGTCCGGAGAATATCCTCCAGATTGTTGTTTAATTCGTCAATCTCATAGGTATTGCTTGGATGGAATGGAAGTGCGATCATCGGTTTGATTGCGCTTAAATCTACGGTAACAACCCCATCGTAGTAGGTGACGTCAGCCGGATTAAGCTCCTTATAATCATTGCCTCTGCCGTGAAGCGTTAAATATGCTTTTGTATCTTCGTCGGTTCTCCATACAGAAGACAGGCAGGTGGTTTCTGTTGTCATAACATCAACACCGTTTCTGTAATCAGTATCCATAGAAGCTACTCCAGGACCTACAAATTCCATAATTTTGTTTTTTACATAGCCATTTTTAAATACTTTTCCAATGATTGCAAGGGCAACATCGTGAGGACCCACTGCAGGAGAAGGTTTTCCAGTCAGGTAAATTGCCACAACACCGGGATAAGCCACATCATAAGTATCACAAAGAAGCTGTTTTACCAGTTCGCCGCCGCCTTCTCCAATTGCCATGGTTCCTAATGCTCCGTAACGGGTATGGCTGTCAGAACCAAGGATCATCCTGCCGCATCCTGCCATCATTTCCCTCATATACTGGTGAATAACTGCAATGTGGGGAGGAACAAAAATTCCACCGTATTTTTTGGCAGCAGAAAGCCCAAATACATGGTCATCCTCATTAATAGTACCGCCTACCGCACATAAGGAGTTATGGCAGTTGGTCATAACATAGGGAATAGGAAACTCCTTAAGTCCGGAAGCCCGTGCTGTCTGAATGATTCCTACAAATGTAATATCATGGGAAGCCATGGAATCAAAGCGCAGCTTTAAATGTTCCATGTTGTCGGTTGTGTTATGTGCCTGTAAAATGGAATAGGCAATGGTTCCCTTTTTTGCTTCTTCTTTATTGATTTCTTTTCCTGTTATTGCGGCAGCTTTTTGGGATTCATGTTCCGGAATCAGTTCTGTACCATTTAAAAGATAAGCTCCGCCTTCATATAAGTTTACCATAATTATCGTTCCTCTCTGTTTATGTAGGGATTTGTTTCACCCACGTATTTGGTTGCCGGACGCATGATTCTTCCGTCGTACATCTTATTTTCTATGTTATGTGCCAGCCAGCCAGCCATTCTTGCGCAGACAAACAGGGGAGTATACATCTCCTCTGGAATTTGCAGCATATTATAAGCAAAACCGCTGTAGAAGTCTACATTATTAGAAAGTGTTTTTCCGTTTCTTGCAAGATAGGCCTTGGCAACAGATTCAAATTTTGCAAGGAATTCATATTCCTCTACCCGGTCCTTTTGCCTTGCCAGTTTTTCACAGCATATCTTTAACAGATCTGCACGAGGGTCAGACATAGTATACACTGCGTGGCCAAGACCATATACAAGACCTGAATTGTCATAAAAATCTTTGGAAAGGATTCTTTGAAGGACTTTTTTCATCTGGGCTTCTGTTGCCTGGAGTCCGATCTCATTTTTAACAGCAGTCAGCATCTCGCTGCATCGGATATTTGCACCGCCATGTTTGGGACCTTTTAAAGATCCGATGGAACCGGAGATTGCGGAATAGATATCCGTTCCCGTAGAAGAAATCACAACATTGGTAAACGTTGAGTTGTTTCCACCGCCATGATCTCCATGAATCATAAGCATCACATCTAAAAGGCTGGCTTCCTGGGGAGTGAAAATTCCATCGTGGCGCAGCAGATAGAGAATGTTTTCTGCAATGGAATATTCTGGTTTCGGATAATGAATAACAAGGCTTTCCCTGTCGTAATAATGAATTTTACTTTGATATGCGTATACAGCAAGGGTTGGAAGTTTTGCCAGAATATTAATTCCTTTTAAAAGGATCTGGTAGGGATCGGTATTATCCGGATCATTGTCATAATCATAAAGAGCAAGAATGCTTTTTTGAAGACTGTTCATTAGATTCTTTGATGGTGTACGAAGCATATTCCTTTCGAAGAATTCGTTGGGGAGAGGATAAAACTGCTGTAAAACTGTTGTGAAGTCTTTTAATTCCTTATCTGACGGAAGATATCCAAAGAGTAGAAGAAAGGAAGTTTCTTCATAACCGTAGCGGTCATTGCCTTTCCCGTTAACCAGATCGCTGATCTCGATTCCGCGGTAGTATAATTTTCCGGGAACATTCACTTTTTCCCCATTCTGATATTCATAGCCTACAACATCGGATACACGGGTTAAACCTACAATAACCCCGGTTCCGTCTTCGTTTCGAAGTCCTTTTTTTACATCATGTTCCTTAAATAAATGATTGGGAATATCGGTGTAATTGGATGACTTACCAAACGTTTGTGCAATGAAAAGGTTGTTCATACGATGCTCTCTCCTTTTTTTCAGATTAAGCCAAAGCTCAGGGTCGGAATACTTTTATACAAAAGCAGCGCATACGGAATCTCCGGCGCTGCCTTCATTGGCAATCGAATGTAACTGGCTTTTTTATTGTTTGATAGTTTAACATGGAAAAGTATCAAAGTCAATAACTTGTTATGATCACAATTAAAATATTGTTAGTCAAAAGAACAAAGACAGACAATTTTCGACATTGATCTTATGTTTTGGTGGATGCAAGCATATTTTTGCTGTTTTCTCCACATCATAAGGAAACTACCAAAATCAGATCAAACAGGAGGTTTTTAAGGTGAGAGAGTATCAAAATAAAAATAGCAATCAGAATCAGGCTCAAAATAATGAGAATAACGAAAATAGCCAGAATAACGAAAATAATCAAAACAACGAAAATAATGAAAATCTTTCCACAGATAACAACCAGAAAGAAAATCTGGATGAAAAGAAAACCGAAAAAGATATAGAGCAGAAAGAGGACCAGAAACTGGAGGAATATGGTCAGATGACCTTGGATGACAACGCCAATAAGCGTAAAATCCATCTGCTATCCATTATTGGAGAAATTGAAGGTCATGAGAATCTTTCCAGTAATAGTAAAGCAACAAAATATGATCATATTCTGCCTAAATTAGCTGAGATTGAAGATGATGATTCCGTGGAAGGGCTGCTGATTCTTCTCAATACCTCTGGTGGAGACGTGGATGCAGGACTTGCAATTGCAGAAATGATTGCATCCTTAAGTATTCCTACGGTTTCCCTGGTTCTTGGCGGAAGCCATTCCATTGGGGTTCCTCTGGCTGTCTGTACAGATTATTCTTTTATTGTTCCTACAGGAACCATGATGATTCATCCAGTCCGCATGACAGGGATGGTAATTGGTGCATCCCAGACTTATGAATATTTTGAGATGATTCAGGATCGTATTTTAAGTTTTGTCTCCGGACATGCAAAAATCGCCTATGACCAGTTAAAACGTCTTATGCTAAACACAGAGATGCTGACAAGAGACCTTGGAACCATGCTTGTTGGAGAAGAAACCGTAAAAGAAGGATTGATTGATGAAGTGGGCGGAATTAAAGATGCGCTGCAAAAATTATACGATTTGATGGAAACTGCTTCCTGTTAATCATTGCAATTTCCCCGATTTTTTTGTATACTGATACCAATGGATAGAAGGGGGAAGTATTGTGCCTGAGACTACAAAAAAGAAGACAACAGAAAAAAAGGGGACAAGAGGGACAAGCGGAAGAAGAAAAAGAGCAGTAAATAACAGCTCTAAGAATAAAGTGGTCCTGCCAGAACCGGAATTCATCCACTCAGAAATCGTTATTATGATGTCATTTGCCGCTGCGGCAATCCTCTTTTTAAGCAATTTTGGGTTATGCGGTATCGTAGGAAGCTTTTTACGCAGTGTGCAGCTTGGCATCTTTGGAGGAATCGGATATATTGCACCGGTTATTTTATTTGCGGGCACTGCGTTTTATTTTTCGAACCAGGGGAATCCCAGAGCAACATTTAAACTAGCGTCTTTTTTGTTGGCGCTGGTTTCTTTGTGTGGTTTTTTGCAGCTTTTGTTTGGTATGAGCGATGGCAGAGGAACGTCACTGATTGATATTTATATGGAATCTTCTGCGGATGGCAGAGGCGGCGGTTTGATCGGCGGACTGCTGGCAGAGGGGCTGACAGCAGTGATTGGCGTGGTTGGCGCTTATCTGGTGATTTTGGTTCTTTTGATCATTTCCGCTGTCTGCATTACGGAACGCTCCTTTGTCAATATCGTGAAAAAAAGCGGTGGAAAAGCTTATCAGCATGCAAGAGAGAATCTTGATGTACACCGAGAAATCCATGCAGAGCGGCAGGAGGAGCGAAGACGCCGGAGAGAAGAACAGAAGCTTCGTGGGGTAAATCTGGGAGCCACAGATTTGTCTGATGCACATTCGGAAGATTTTTCTGAACGAATGTCGTTGGATTTTGAAGCGGAGCTGATGGAGGAAGATCGTTCAGAGACGGAAGAACTGTCCGGTGATCCTCAGATTCATGCAGGTCAGTTGGCTGCTGTAACAGCAGGTGAGGTTGAACCACGGAATTTTGCAGACATTTTCTCGGGAAGCATTTCCCCTGTAGAAGAGATGGAAAAAGAAGAAGATATGGTTCCGTTCGTTCCGGATGACTGGGAAGAAGAACCTGTGATGCCGGAAGTGGAAGAACCGTCTATATATAGGAAGAAAGACAACCGGACCTTGCAGGAGATGGAGATTCTGTCGGAGGAACCTGAGCGTGAACAGGAAGAGGAAAAAGAAGTGTTTTCCATCCCTGAAGAACCAAAGCAGGTTGTTACTGCTTCCGGTAAAGTGATTGATACGGATACAGAGGCATTGCAGAAAAAGCTGGTTAAAAAACGAGAAGAAGCAGCCGTGAATGGAGATTTAAGTGTTACCCAGCAGATCAAGCAAAAAGAAGAGGTTGCCAAGCCGGAATATAAGTTTCCTCCAATTACTCTGCTGAAAAAAGGAAAAGCAGCCGTATTTTCTGATCAGGAATATAGAAAGACTGCCATTAAACTTCAGCAGACACTACAGAATTTCGGAGTTGGAGTTACTGTAACTAATATTAGCTGTGGACCTTCTGTGACAAGATATGAACTTCATCCGGAGCAGGGAGTGAAAGTCAGTAAGATTGTAAGTCTGGCAGATGATATTAAGCTAAGCCTTGCCGCTGCAGATATCCGGATTGAGGCACCGATTCCAGGAAAGTCAGCGGTGGGAATCGAAGTTCCCAATAAGGAGAATAATGTGGTTTATCTGCGGGATATTCTGGAAGCTAACAACTTTAAGACTCATCCATCAAGCATTGCTTTTGCAGTTGGAAAGGATATTGGAGGACAGGTAGTTGTTACGGATATTGCAAAGATGCCCCATCTGTTAATTGCAGGTGCCACAGGCTCTGGTAAATCAGTGTGTATTAATACCTTGATTATGAGTATTATTTTTAAAGCTGATCCAGAGGATGTAAAGCTGATTATGGTGGACCCGAAAGTGGTGGAGCTGAGTGTGTATAACGGAATTCCCCATTTACTTCTTCCTGTGGTTACTGATCCGAAAAAGGCATCTGGCGCCCTTAACTGGGCAGTGGCTGAGATGACGGACCGGTATAACAAGTTTGCCCAGTACAATGTCCGGGAAATTAAGGGTTATAATAAGAAAGTGGAAAGCCTGAAAGAGATAGAGGATGAAAACAAACCGAAAAAGATGCCGCAGATTGTTATTATTATTGATGAGCTTGCAGACCTTATGATGGTTGCTCCGGGAGAGGTGGAAGATGCGATCTGCCGTCTTGCACAGTTGGCAAGAGCAGCCGGAATTCATCTGGTCATTGCGACTCAGCGGCCGTCTGTCAACGTTATTACAGGACTGATTAAAGCAAATGTGCCTTCCAGGGTTGCATTTGCTGTTTCTTCTGGTGTGGATTCCAGAACCATCATTGATATGAACGGGGCAGAAAAACTTCTTGGAAAAGGAGATATGCTCTTTTATCCGGCCGGTTATCCCAAACCTATGCGGGTACAAGGTGCTTTTATATCGGATACAGAAGTTTCAAAAGTGGTGGAATTTCTAACCGAACAAGGTATGACTCCATCTTATGATATGGAAGTGGAAAGTATGATTGCCTCGGCACCCGTCCAGGGAGATGCAAAAGGCGGGGGAAGTGACCGGGATGAATACTTTGTTCAGGCAGGTAAATTTATTATTGAAAAAGATAAGGCTTCTATCGGAATGCTGCAGCGAATGTTTAAGATTGGCTTTAACCGGGCTGCCAGAATTATGGATCAATTGGCGGAAGCCGGAGTGGTAGGCGAAGAAGAAGGAACAAAGCCAAGAAAAGTACTGATGAGTACAGAAGAATTTGAGGAGTTATTGGAGCAGGGGTATTGATATAGAACGATATCATTACATAAAAGGAGGATCATACAGATGAAGACAGATATCGAAATCGCACAGGAAGCCAGAATGATACCAATTAAAGAGGTTGCAGCATCTTATGGAATTACAGAAGATGATTTGGAATTTTACGGGAAATACAAGGCAAAACTGTCTGATGAGCTTTGGAATCAGGTAAAAGAAAGAAATAATGGGAAACTTGTTTTGGTTACAGCGATTAATCCGACTCCTGCAGGCGAAGGAAAGACTACCACTACAGTTGGTCTGGGAGAAGCATTTGGAACCATGGGGAAAAAGGCTATTGTGGCACTTAGGGAACCATCTCTTGGACCTTGTTTTGGAATCAAAGGCGGTGCGGCAGGAGGCGGCTATGCCCAGGTTGTTCCCATGGAAGATTTAAATCTGCATTTTACAGGTGATTTTCATGCCATTACTTCTGCCAACAATCTTCTGGCAGCTTTGCTGGATAACCACATCCAACAGGGCAACGCTCTTAATATTGACTCCCGTCAGATTCTCTGGAAACGCTGTCTGGATATGAATGACCGTGCATTGCGCAATATAGTGATAGGGCTTGGAGCCAAAGCAGACGGGTTTGTGAGAGAAGATCATTTTGTTATTACGGTAGCATCAGAGATTATGGCTATCTTATGTCTGGCAGATGATATGGCAGATCTAAAAGAACGCCTAGGAAAGATTATTGTAGCATATAATTATGCAGGAGAACCTGTGACAGCCGCTCAACTGGAAGCAGTAGGTGCTATGGCAGTTTTATTAAAAGACGCTTTAAAGCCCAACCTGGTTCAGACATTAGAGCATACGGGCGCCATTGTTCATGGAGGACCTTTTGCCAACATTGCACATGGCTGTAACAGCGTACGCGCTACAAAGACAGCTATGAAGCTGGCGGATATTGTAATCACGGAAGCTGGATTTGGTGCTGATTTAGGCGCAGAGAAATTTATGGATATTAAATGCCGCAAAGCAGGTTTAAAGCCGGATGCCATTGTGCTGGTAGCAACCATAAGAGCTCTGAAATATAATGGCGGAATACCAAAGGACCGGTTAAATGAGGAAGATATTCCGGCTCTCAAACGAGGAATTGTCAATCTTGAAAAGCATATTGAAAATATGCACAAGTATGGAGTCCCAGTCATTGTTACCCTGAATTCTTTTCTTACAGACACCCAGGCAGAATATGAGTTTGTCAAGACTTTCTGTGAAGAAAGGGGCTGTGAGTTTGCCCTTTCGGAAGTATGGGAAAAAGGTGGAGCAGGAGGAGTGGAGCTGGCAGAAAAAGTGCTTCACACACTGGAACATAAAAAGAGTGAATTTGCCCCTCTTTACCCAGATGAAATGGAATTAAAAGAAAAGGTTAAAACCATTGCCAGAGAGATTTACGGTGCAGCGGATTTAACATATGCACCGGCTGCCCAAAGAGCCTTTAAAAAATTTGAAGAAATGGGATTTGGCAATTTGCCTGTGTGCATGGCAAAAACACAGTATTCCCTTTCTGATGATCAGACGAAACTTGGACGTCCGGAAGGCTTTGAAATTACGGTCCGGGATGCGTTTGTTTGTGCAGGAGCTGGTTTTGTGGTGGTTTTAACGGGTGCAATTATGACGATGCCTGGACTTCCAAAAAAGCCGGCAGCAAATAGTATTGATATTAATAACGATGGAATAATCACCGGATTGTTCTGATTGGGAGGTTCTATGAAATTCAGTGAATGGTTAAAAGACTTAGAATATGAGCTCATACAGGGCGATCTTGATGTGCAGGCAGAAGAAGTGATCTATGACTCCAGAAAGGCAAAAGAAGGCGCCGTATTTGTATGTATGAAAGGAACCAGAATAGATTCCCATGAATTCATTCCTTCCGTAGTGGAAGCAGGAGTCAGGATCGTGGTGGTTGAGCAGCGGGTAACAGTTCCGGCAGGAGTGACTGTTATTCTTGTACATAATGCAAGGGAAGCTCTGGCAAAACTTTCGGCGGCGAGATTTGGATATCCGGCTGAGAAGATGATTACAATTGGAGTGACCGGGACCAAAGGAAAGACCACCACCACCCATATGATCAAGACCATTTTGGAAGCCTGCGGAAAAAAGGTTGGTATGATCGGAACCACTGGAATCGTCATAGATCAGACGGTGACACCTACAAAAAATACGACTCCAGAATCCTATGAACTTCATCAGGCATTTCGCAGCATGGCAGATGCCGGTTGTGAGTACATGGTGATGGAAGTGTCTTCCCAGGCATTTAAGATGCACCGGGTAGATGGAATTATGTTTGATTATGGTCTCTTTACTAATATTTCCCCGGATCATATCGGCCCGGATGAACACGAAGATTTTGAAGAATATCTTCGTTATAAATCACGGATTTTCCACTGCTCAAAAACCGGGATCATGAATCGGGATGACTCCCATTTTGAACAGGTAACAGCGGATGCGGCATGTGATCTTTATACATTTTCCCTGGATAAAGAAAATACGGATTTTAAAGCAGACAATATTCATTATGTGTCCCAGACCGATTTTGTGGGTGTGGAGTTTGATGTGAAAGGGAGGTACCCCCTTTCTGTGAGATTGAACATCCCAGGGCGCTTCAACGTTGCCAATGCCCTTGGTGCTGTCAGTGTTTTAAGCTTTCTTGATCTTCCAAAAGAAAGAATCTGCCATGGTTTGGAACATTTAAGTGTGAATGGTCGGATGGAGATCGTATATACTTCTGATCTTTGCACTGTAATTGTGGATTATGCACATAATGCAGTCAGCATGGAAAGCCTTCTTACAACCTTGAGAGACTATAAGCCCAAACGCCTTGTCTGTGTCTTTGGCTGCGGAGGAAACCGGGCGAAGGACCGACGTTATTCTATGGGAGACAGCGCAGGACGTCTGGCGGACTTTACCATTATAACTGCGGATAATTCCAGGTTTGAAAAGACCGAGGATATTATTGCAGACATCAGAGGAAGCCTTGAAAAGACTGGTGGAAGCTTTATAGAAATTCCTGACCGGAGAGAAGCCATTGAATACAGCATTATGAATGCAAAACCAGGTGATATGATCGCTGTTATTGGAAAAGGTCATGAGGACTACCAGGAGATGAATGGTGTCCGGCATCATTTTTCAGACAGGGAAGAAGTGCTGAAAGTGGTAGAGACCTTAAATCGTTAAAATCAATAAAATAGAAATGAAAACGCCGGAAGCTGGATTGTGGCTTTCGGCTTTTCCACGAAACAATGGCAGGACTGTGCAGTTTAGATGTACAGAAAATGGAGGAAATAATGGTAGATATAACAGTAAAAGAAATACTTTTAGCAACAAGGGGCCGGCTTCTGTGTGGAAGCGAGCATACCGTGTTGGAACATATAAGCATTGACTCCAGAAATAACGAAGAAAATTCCCTGTTTGTTCCTTTAATTGGTGAACGTGTGGATGCACACCGCTTTATTAAACAGGCATTGGATCAGGGGGCAGCGGCAACTCTCACCAGTGAACATGACTCCATGGATTCAGAAAAGCCATGGATCAGGGTAGAAGATACAAAAAAAGCGCTGCAGGCAATTGGAAGTTTTTATCGGGAGCGTCTGACGCTTCCTTTGGTTGGCATAACAGGCAGCGTGGGGAAAACCACCACCAGAGAAATGGTCGCCTGTGCGCTTTCTGCCCGTTTTAAAGTCTATAAAACTCCTGGAAATCACAATAGCCAGGTGGGAGTTCCCATTACCATTTCTGAGATATTGCCGCAGGATGAAATTGGTGTGATTGAACTGGGTATGAGTGAACCCAAAGAGCTGACAGTGATTGCTAAAATTGCCAGAATTCAGATGGCTGTCATAACGAATATCGGTGTAACTCATATTGAACAGCTTGGTTCAAGGGAGAATATTTATAAAGAAAAGCTTACCATTCAGGATGGGCTTACAGAAGGCGGCATCCTCTTTCTTAATGGAGATGACGACCTGCTAAGGGATACAAAAGCCAAAGCAGGATGCCGGACAGTCTATTACGGCACTCACAGCAATTCTGACTACCGGGCAGAAAACATTCATTTAGAAGAAGGGTTTCCTGTCTTTACTGCAGTGTGCAAAGATCAGAGAGTTCCTGTCAGGCTTTCGGTTATGGGAAGCCACAACGTATTGAATGCCCTGGTCTCTCTGGCTGTTGCAGCCGAATGCGGTATTGGATTGGAGGAAGCGGCTGACTGCCTTAGCAGATTTGCTGGGTTTAAGAACAGACAGCAGATTTATGAAGCGGGTGGAATGACCATTATTGATGATACTTATAATGCAAGTCCTGTTTCCATGAAAGCCGGATTAGAGGTTTTAAATTCCATAACAAAAATAAGAAGAAAGATTGCTGTTCTGGCGGATATGAAGGAACTGGGACCGGATGCGCCCTTATACCATTATGAGATCGGAGAATACATTGTCAGACATCCGGTTCAGGAAGTGGTAACACTGGGAGCGTTAGCCGGAGAGATTGCAAGGGCGGTAAAAGAAAAATCGCCGGATATTCTGGTAAAAGAATTTATGAACCCAGAAGAACTAGTTGCTTATTTAAAAGAGGAATTAAAAGAGGGAGACGGTGTCCTCTTTAAAGGCTCGAACAGTATGAAACTTACCCAGGTGGCGGATCAGTTCCATTTAGATTGACAAACGAAAGATATAAGATAGAAACAGGTGAAGGCATGGCAGAACGATATGCACGGATTATCATTGATATTTCTCATGAAAAAGTTGATAGAATCTTTGATTACCGGATACCCGAAAAGCTTTATGAAGAGGTAGTTGTGGGCTCACTGGTTCTGATCCCTTTTGGCAAAGGCAATTCCATGCGAAAAGGGTATGTAGTGGGTATTACTTCCAATGCAGATTATGACAGGGATAAAATTAAAGAAGTAGCAGGGGTTGTGACGGACAGTATAACCGCAGAATCCCTGCTTATTTCCCTTGCCTGGTGGCTGAAAGAACAGTATGGTTCCACGATGAATCAGGCTTTGAAAACGGTGCTCCCGGTTAAGCAAAAGATTAAACCAAAAGAAAAAAAGGTGCTTCGCTGTCTTTTGTCAAAAGCTGAGCTTTTAAAGGCGTTGGAGGAAGCAGAGAAAAAAAGTTACAAAGCCAGAGTCCGCTTATTTGAAGCATTTATAGAGAATCCGATGATTCCATATGAGATTGCTTCCAATCAGATGAATCTTTCTGCAGCTACCTTAAAACCTTTAGTAGAGAAAAAATATGTACGCATTGAATCCGAGGAAGTATACCGCAATCCCATAAACATGGAGTTAGAAAAAAAAGCCAGAATCTGTTTAAATCAGGAACAACAGGTGATCGTTGACAGCTTTTGCCGGGACTATTCTGACAATGTCCGAAAAACCTATTTAATCCACGGGGTAACGGGAAGCGGCAAAACAGAGGTTTATATGGAATTAATAAACCGGGTCATTCAGGATCAGAAGCAGGTGATTGTTCTTATTCCGGAGATTGCCCTGACTTATCAGACTGTTATGCGTTTTTATGGAAGATTTGGCAGCCGTGTCTCAATTATTAATTCCAGACTATCAGCAGGAGAACGTTACGATCAGTTTGAGAGAGCCAGAAAAGGGGAGATTGACATTATGATCGGTCCCCGTTCCGCTCTTTTTACTCCGTTTTCCCGTCTGGGATTGATTCTTATTGACGAGGAACACGAGGGAGCATATAAAAGTGAAGTGGTACCCAGATATCATGCAAGAGAGGTTGCCGAAAAAAGAGCGTCTCTTCAGGGAGCGTCTTTAGTGCTTGGTTCAGCGACTCCATCTTTGGAAGCGTACACAAAGGCATTAAGAGGAGAATATGAGCTTTTTCATCTGACAACACGGGCAAAAAAAGACAGCACCCTTGCGGAGGTATCCATTGTAGATTTAAGACAGGAGTTAAAAGAGGGAAACAAATCTATATTTAGCAGATCTCTCCAGACATTTATGAAAGACCGGTTGGAGAAAAAAGAGCAGATCATGCTGTTTATGAACCGGAGAGGCTATGCCAATTTTGTTTCCTGCCGCTCCTGTGGAGAAGCCATACGCTGTCCCCACTGTGATGTGACACTGACCCTTCATCATAACAGCCGTCTTGTCTGCCATTATTGCGGCCATTCTGTACCGATGCCGGATAAATGTCCTGCCTGTGGTTCCCCTTATATTGCTAATTTTGGAGTTGGAACACAAAAAATCGAACTGATGACGAAAAAGATGTTTCCAACTGCCCGGGTTCTCCGTATGGATCTGGATACCACGAAGAAGAAGGGTGGACATGAAAAGATCTTAACTGCATTTGCCGAGGGAGAAGCAGATATTCTGATTGGAACCCAGATGATCGTGAAAGGTCATGATTTTCCTAATGTAACTCTGGTGGGAGTGCTGGCTGCGGACCTTTCATTAAATACACCGGACTATCGTTCAGCAGAAAGAACCTTTCAACTTTTGACCCAGGCAGCAGGAAGGGCGGGAAGAGATTTAAAACATGGGGATGTGATCATTCAGACATACAGTCCGGAGCATTACAGCATTGTAACCGCCGCTAAACAGGACTATGAAACCTTTTACAAGCAGGAAATTGCATACCGGCGTCTCATGAAATATCCACCTGAAAATGTATTACTGACCATTCAGTTTTCTTCTGCCAGAGAAGAAATTTTAACTCTGGCTTCTTCAAAGACGGCTGATTTTATTACGCCTCAGGCGGAGCAGGCAAAGGCACAGATAATCGGTCCGGCAGAGGCTTCTGTATACAAAATTAATGATATATATAGAAAAATTTTATACTTGAAACATGAAAACTATGATATACTAATAAAAATCAGGGATCAGATTGACGGTTTTTCAGAAACACATCCAGAATTATTTAACCAGATAATGATACAATATGATTTTTCATAAATGAGAGGATATTAAGATGGCTATTAGAAAGATTAGAACCATTGGAGACGATATATTAAGAAAAAAATGCAAACCCGTAAAGGAAATCACACCAAGAATCATAGAATTGGTTGAAGATATGTTTGAAACCATGTACGAAGCCAACGGAGTCGGTCTTGCAGCTCCTCAGGTGGGAGTTTTAAAACAGATTGTTGTCATTGATGTGGACGACGGCAATCAGTATGTTCTCATCAATCCGGAGATTATAGAGACCTCCGGAAGTCAGACCGGACCAGAAGGCTGTCTGAGTGTTCCGGGAAAGTCCGGGACCGTAACCAGACCTAATTATGCGAAAGTAAGAGCTTTTGATATTGAGATGAATCCCTTTGAATTAGAGGGAGAAGAATTATTAGCCCGTGCCATCTGTCATGAATGTGATCATTTAAGCGGAGACTTATACGTAGACAAAGTGGAAGGCGAATTAGAAGATGTCTCTGATGTTCTGGAAGAGATGGAGGTTGAGGAATAAGTATGCGCATTATTTTTATGGGAACCCCTGATTTTTCTGTACCTGCTTTAAAAGCGTTAGTAGAAGCAGGGCATGAGGTTGTCGCTGTTGTGACACAGCCAGATAAACCAAAGGGCAGAGGCAAAGAGGTTCAGATGCCTCCTGTTAAGGTACAGGCTCTGGAGTATGAAATTCCTGTTTATCAGCCGGTAAAGGCAAAAGATCCGGAGTTTATAAAAATCATGGAAGACCTTGCTCCGGATGCTATGGTAGTGGCTGCATTTGGCCAGCTCCTGCCAAAACGCATTCTGGACATTCCAAAGTACGGCTGTATAAACATTCATGCTTCCCTGCTTCCCAGATACCGGGGAGCGGCTCCGATCCAGTACGCAGTGATTAACGGAGAAAAAGAAAGTGGAATTACCACTATGATGATGGCGGAAGCTCTTGATACGGGAGATATGCTGGATCAGGAAGTGGTGGTTCTTGACCCGAAAGAGACGGGAGGAACTCTCCATGACCGATTAAGTGCCGTAGGCGGTGTATTGATTGTAAAGACATTAAAAAAGCTGGAGGAAGGGACTGCAGTCCGTATCCCTCAGGATGAATCCCGGCATAACTATGTAGGCATAATAAAAAAATCCATGGGTGATATTGACTGGTCTATGGACGCGGAAACCATTGAAAGGCTCATCCGGGGCTTGAATCCCTGGCCCAGTGCCTATACCAGCTGGAATGGGAAAGTGTTAAAGATCTGGGAGGCAACAGTTGTAGAACAGGATTATGAAGGAATCTTCGGTCAGGCAGTGGTAGTTGACCGTGATCATCTGATCATAAAGACTGGAAAAGGTGGTTTGTCTATCAGAGAACTGCAGTTACAAGGAAAAAAGCGCATGGATATCAGCGCATTTTTACGCGGATACCAGATTGTGGAAGGAACTGTTTTTGAAAGGAGTGTCTGATTATGTTTTTTGGAGGAATGATGGGGTACTATTACGACCCGACTTTGATTTTTGTGATCATTGGAGCAATTTTATCCATGGCTGCATCAGCCAGAGTAAACAGCACTTACCGGAAATACTCAAAAGTAAGAAGCATGTCAGGAATGACGGGTGCAGAAGCTGCGAAGCGCCTGTTGTCCTCTCAGGGAATTTATGATGTCCAGGTCCGGCAGGTAAGCGGGCAGTTAACGGATCATTACGATCCAAGAAGTAAGACTGTGAATTTATCCGATACTGTTTTTGGATCTACTTCTGTTGCAGCCATTGGAGTTGCGGCTCATGAATGCGGTCATGCAATGCAGGATCATAACGGATACATTCCCTTAAAATTCAGAGGTGTGATTGTGCCCGTAGCCAATATTGGTTCCCAGGCAGCTTTTCCGATTATCCTGTTAGGCTTTTTTATTGGCGGAGTTGGCTCTCCTCTGGTTAATATCGGACTGCTTTTATTTTCTCTGGCTGTTCTGTTTCAGCTTGTAACTCTTCCTGTGGAATTTAATGCTTCGCGCAGAGCTGTTACGCTGTTAGGAGAAGTTGGAATCCTGGGAAGTGAAGAACTGGGGCATACCAGAAAAGTTCTGGGAGCTGCAGCTCTTACCTATGTGGCTGCTTTAGCGGCAACCGTACTGCAGCTTGCAAGGCTTGTATTTTTATTTGGAGGAAGAAGAAGCGATGACTAAAGAGACAGACAGCAGGGAGATCGCTCATGATATTCTTATGGAGATACTGGAACGGGGCGGTTACAGCCATATTATTCTGCGGCAGGCACTGAACAAGTTCCAGTATCTGGATAAGGCGGAGCGGTCATTTATATCCCGGACTGTGGAAGGAACGCTGGAATATCTGATCCAGATTGACTATGTCATTGATTCTTTTTCCAGTACAAAAGTTAAGAAGATGAAGCCTGTCATTCGCACAGTTTTGCGGATGTCGGTTTATCAATTATTATATATGGACCGGGTTCCGGATTCCGCTGTATGCAACGAGGCAGTAAAGCTTGCAGCAAAGAGAAAGTTTACCGGTTTAAAGGGTTTTGTTAATGGTGTTCTTAGAAATATCTCAAGAAATAAAGAAAACATAGAATGGCCCGATGATTCGGTTCGCTATTCCATGCCCCAATGGATTGTTTCCAGATGGAAGAAATCCTATGGAGAAGCTGTGTCAGGAACTATGATGGCTGCTTTTTTAAAGAATCGCAGGCTGACTGTGCGCTGTAATTTAACAAAGGCTTCCAAAGAACAGATTTTAAACAGTTTGCAAGAACAGGGTGTAACTGTAACCGAATCCGGAATATCAGAACAAGTGCTGTATCTGGAAGGATATGACCATCTGGAGGGGCTTCTGGCATTCCAAAATGGTTCCATTCAGGTTCAGGATCTCAGTTCTGTTTTTGTTGGAGAAGTTGCCGGACCAGAAAAAGGCGACTATATCATAGATGTATGCGGCGCACCTGGAGGAAAGAGCATTCACCTTGCAGATCAGCTTCATGAAACAGGCATGGTGGAAGTGCGGGATTTAACAGATTATAAAGTGTCTCTGATTCAGGAGAATATTGAGCGGTGTGGATTTACCAACATAAGGGCAAAGGTTCAGGATGCTCTGATACTGGATGAAGAATCGATAGGAAAGGCTGATATTGTAATTGCAGATCTGCCCTGTTCCGGTTTAGGTGTAATTGGTAGAAAACCGGACATTAAGTACCGGCTGGAACCAGAGGATCTTTCATCTTTGGCTGCCCTTCAACGGGAGATTCTTTCCGTGGTTCAGCAATATGTCAAACCAGGCGGGAAATTGATATTCAGCACCTGCACCATTAATCATGAAGAGAACGAAGACAATGTCCGTTGGTTTCTGAACCAGTTTTCCTATGATCCCATTGATTTAACTGGAAAAATGGGAAAGATGGTTCAGTCGGATACCATGGAACAGGGGTACGTCCAGTTATTGCCGGGAATTAATCCTTGTGACGGATTCTTTCTTTCGGCATTTATAAAAAGGTAAAATCAGATGGAAAAAACAGATATAAAATCTCTGGATTTGGAGAAATTAACATCCTATATGGAGTCAATTGGAGAAAAACCATTCCGTGCAAAACAGCTTTATGAATGGATGCATAAAAAACTGGCTTCTGATTATGATGAGATGACAAACCTTTCAAAATCTCTGAAAGAAAAACTGCTGCAGTCAGCAGCATTTACCTCCCTTACAGTTGTAGAGGAAAAGATATCAGCTATAGATGGTACAAGAAAGTATTTATTCGGTCTTTCTGATGGAAATATAATCGAAAGTGTTTTAATGAAATATAAACATGGCAATTCTGTCTGCATTTCTTCCCAGGTGGGCTGCCGTATGGGCTGCCGTTTCTGTGCATCGACTTTAGACGGTCTGGAACGGAATCTGACTGCTTCCGAAATGCTTGACCAGATATACCGGATTCAGAAGCTTACAGGGGAGAGAGTATCCAATGTCGTTGTGATGGGGTCTGGCGAACCGATGGATAACTATGAAAATTTAATTCAGTTTATCCGTCTCCTTACTGATGAGAATGGTCTTAATATCAGTCAGCGTAATATTACAGTATCGACTTGCGGTATTGTGCCGGGAATTCTTAAACTGGCAGAGGAAGATTTGCAGATCACCCTCGCACTTTCTCTTCATGCACCCAATGACCAGGTGCGGAAAAGTCTCATGCCGGTTGCAAACCGTTATTCCCTTACGGAGGTATTGCAAGCATGTAAGACGTATTTTGAAAAGACTGGGCGCAGACTTACCTTTGAATACAGTCTGGTAAGCGGAGTGAACGATAATCTAAAAGAAGCCGCGGCTCTTTGCACGCTTTTAAAGGGGATGCATGGACATGTGAACCTGATTCCGGTCAATCCTATTAAAGAACGGGATTATGTACAGTCAGAACGGAAAGCAATTTTGGATTTTAAAAATCATCTTGAAAAAAACGGAATTAATGTTACTATAAGAAGAGAGATGGGGCGCGATATTAACGGTGCCTGCGGACAGCTCAGAAAAAGCTTTATTAATCAGGAGCAATAAGGAAAGGGGATAAAGATGAAGGTTTGCGCTATGACCGATATTGGAAGAGTCCGTACAGCCAATCAGGATTATGTATACGCATCTGACAGGTCTGTGGGTGTGCTGCCTAATCTTTTTCTGGTTGCGGACGGTATGGGTGGTCATCAGGCCGGCGATTACGCCTCCAGATATATTTCAGAACATCTGGTAGAATATTTTGAGAATACCAAAGATACTGGGGTAATATCCCTTCTTCGTGAAGGCATTGAACAAGTGAATCACATGCTGTATCAGGAATCCCATCAGAAGACAGAATTAAATGGCATGGGAACCACTTTGGTGGCGGCTGTAATTGAGGATTCTACCGCTTATGTAGCCAACGTGGGAGACAGTCGTCTGTACCTGATCAGGAATCAGTTAAAGCAGATTACAAAAGACCACTCCTATGTGGAAGAACTTGTTTCACTGGGGCAGATGGAGCGGGGAAGTAAAAATTACCGCGAAAAAAAGAATATTATTACAAGAGCAGTTGGTACAGAAGATAAGCTGGAGATCGACTTTTTCGAAGTCAGCCTGGAACCGGGGGATTATATCCTCATGTGTTCCGATGGCCTCAGCAACATGCTTGAGGATGCTGAGATGGAAGAGATTATTTGTTCGGAACTGGAATTGAAAGAAAAGGCCGAGAAATTGATAACAGTAGCCAATGATAATGGTGGGAAAGACAACATTGCAGTTGTTTTAATTGATCCGGAAGTTGGCGGGGAGGGAAGCTTATGATTCTAAGACCTGGCACATTTTTACAGGATAGATATGAGATACTGGAACAGATTGGTTCCGGAGGCATGTCGTATGTGTTTAAGGCCCTGTGCCATAAATTAAACCGCCCTGTTGCCATAAAATTATTAAAATCAGAATTTAGTTCAGATAGTGGATTTGTCAGTAAATTTAAGATGGAAGCCCAGGCGGCTGCACGTCTTTCCCATCCAAATATTGTAAATATCTATGATGTTGTGGATGAAGGCAGTCTTCATTATATTGTAATGGAACTGATCGAAGGAATTACTTTAAAGAATTATATTTCAAAAAAAGGCTGTCTTGATACAAAAGAAGCCATTGGTGTTGCCATGCAGGTGGCTCAGGGAATTGCGGCTGCCCATGAACAGGGAATTATACACAGAGATATTAAACCACAGAATATTATTATTGCCAGAGATGGAAAAGTAAAAGTTGCAGACTTTGGTATTGCCAGGGCAGCGTCTTCACAGACCTTAAGTGCCACAGCTGTAGGATCAGTCCATTACATATCCCCGGAGCAGGCAAGAGGGGGATACAGCGATGTAAGAAGTGATGTGTATTCTCTTGGAATTACCATGTATGAGATGGTGGCAGGCAGAGTTCCTTTTCAGGGAGATAATACGGTAACTGTAGCTCTTGCTCATTTGGAGACTCCGATTACACCTCCCAGTTATTATAATGAAGACATTCCAGTTGGATTTGAAAATATTATTCTTAAAAGCACAGAGAAGAAACCGGAATACCGGTACGAAAGCATGCACGAGCTGATAGCGGATTTGCGCCGTGCTCTGGTTGAACCGGATGGGGATTTCGTTTTACATAATCCTCATGTGGACGATTCCCAGACTGTAATCATTGGGAAACCGGAACTGGAACAGATCCGCTCCGGCAGAAAAATCCATCCAGACCAGTCTCCTGATTTATCTGGTGGTTACAGCAAAGATCAAAGAGGGGAACGGCGTTCTGGCAGAAATAAGAATGCGCAGTCTCCCAAGCAGCGTCAGAAAGAGGAATCAGGAGAAGATATTAATCCAAAGATTGAAAAACTTCTCACCGCTGCCGGAGTGGCTGTTGCCATTATTATTGTAATTATTCTAATGGTTGTATTTGCTAAAATAGGCGGGCTGTTCCGATCCGGTTCTTCAAAAACTTCTGAATCACCTCCCAATGCGTCAGTAGAAGAAGCTTTGGGAGAGAAAAGTGTAAAAATGCCGGAAGTTCTCGGTTTGACCGCTGATCTTGCAGCGCAGAAGCTGAAAGAAAGCGGTGGTCTGTATATGAAAACCAGTGACTATGAGTTTTCGGATACAATTCCAGAAGGAGACATCGTATCTCAGGATCCGGCTGCGGGAACAGTTGTAGATAAATATTCAGCAGTTTACGTTGTTGTCAGCAAGGGACCGGAATACGTCATGGTGGATCTGACCAAGCTGGGGCTTGAAAAGATGGAAGGACAGACCGCAAAAAAAACTCTTGAGGAAAAAGGATTTACAGTGAAACTGGAGCAGAAAAACAGCGAAAGCGTAACCAAAGGTTATGTGATCAGTTACAGTCCCAGTGAGGCAAAAGAGGATGATACGGTAACGCTTGTAATTAGTATAGGTCCTGCTCTTGTGAATCCGGTAGCAGTGCCCAATGTTACAGGGCAGAACCGTGAAATTGCCGCCGAAATGCTTGCGGATGCAGGGCTGGTGGAAGGTTCGGTTACTGAGACTGTTTCTGAAACCATAGCCAGGGGAATGGTTATCAGCCAATCGTCAGAAGCAGGAAGTCAGGTAGAAGCAGGAACAGCCGTGAATCTTGTGGTCAGCAGCGGAACAGCCCAGCAGGCAAAATATAAGTATTTGGCTTCCATTGATAAATCGTACTCTCTTCAAAATATTATTGGTCCAGGATCGGGCAGTACTCAGCTTACACTGAAGATACAACTGCGCCAGTCCGTTAATGGCAAGGATGAGGTAAGGGAGCTTATGGGACCTGTAACCATGAATGGAGATCAGCTGCTTCCTGTATCCTTTAAGAATATAGAAGGAGCATACGGTGTAACAAGCGGAGTTGTAGAGATCGTAAATGTAGAGACTGGAGAAGTGATTAATTCTTATTCGATTACATTCATTCCAGTTCCTCAATCGTAAGGATGATATATGATAGGAAAAATATTGAAAGGAATTGCAGGCTTTTACTATGTACACGGCTTTGACGGAAATATTTACGAATGTAAGGCAAAAGGGATTTTCCGCAACAAGAATGTAAAGCCTTTGGTAGGAGATAATGTGGAGATCTCCATTTTAGACGAAAAGGAACAAAAGGGGAATATTGATAAGATACTTCCTCGTAAAAATGCACTGATCCGACCCGCTGTTGCCAATGTGGACCAGGCTCTGGTTATATTTTCTGTAACCCAGCCAGAGCCTAACTTTAATCTTCTGGACCGGTTCCTTGTTATGATGGAGGTTCAGGAGATTCCTGTGAATATCTGCTTTAACAAGGTTGATTTATCTTGTGAAGACGCGATGAGAAACTTGAAAGAAATATATGAAACAGCCGGATATCCCGTGTATTTTACAAGTACCTGTGAAGACTGTGGGGAAGGAATTGAGAGGATAAAAACCTTGATCAAGGGGAAAACCACAGTTCTTGCAGGTCCTTCTGGTGTTGGAAAATCCTCTCTTACCAATCTTTTATATCCACAGGCTGAGATGGAGACTGCAGCCATCAGTGAAAAAATACAAAGAGGAAGACATACGACCAGGCACTCAGAACTTTTTGAAATGGGCTTTCAGACTTATATGATGGATACTCCAGGATTTAGTTCCATGTATATAGAAGATATGGAGTGCGGTTATTTAAAAAATTATTTTCCGGAATTTCAAGCATTTGAGGAAAATTGTAAATTTCTTGGCTGCGTTCACATTGGAGAAAAAGTCTGTGGTGTGAAAGAAGCTGTAAAAGAAGGAAAGATCAGCCAGGTACGTTATGATAATTACCGGCTTTTCTATGAGGAATTGAAAGAAAAAAGGAGATATTAACATGTTAAAACTAGCCCCCTCAATACTGGCTGCGGATTTTAAGAATCTTGGACAGCAGGTATCAGATGTATCCAAAGCAGGTGCTCACTATATTCATCTGGATGTGATGGATGGCACATTTGTGCCAAGCATTTCATTTGGAATGCCGGTAATCAGCAGTTTAAGAAGCTGTACAGATCGAATCTTTGATGTTCATATGATGGTCGGGGAACCAGGAAGGTATGTCAGTGAGATGAAATCTGCGGGAGCTGATTTGATTTGTGTTCATGCGGAGGCATGTACTCATCTGGATCGTACGGTAAATCAGATAAAAGAGACGGGACTCAAAGTGGGGGTGGCGTTAAATCCTGCTACGCCTTTGTCTGTGCTTGAATGTATTTTGCCAGAAGTGGATATGGTTCTGATTATGTCTGTAAATCCAGGCTTTGGAGGGCAGAAATTCATCCCCTATACCTTAAAGAAGATTAAGTCGCTGCGGAAGATGTGTGATGAACTGGGACTAAACACGGATATTCAGGTTGACGGCGGTGTAACATGCAGCAATCTTCGGGAACTGATTGAGGCTGGTGCCAATGTATTTGTAGCAGGTTCTGCAATCTTTAAAGGAGATGCAGTTGAGCAAACCAAAGAATTTTTAAAGATCTTCGAGGAATATGAACAGTGAAAAAAGATCGTACCGGGTTGATTGTAACAGGAGGTCCTTTGAATATTTCTTTTGCCCAGGACTATTTAAATAGAAAAGAGTTTGATCAGATCATTGCCGTGGATCGTGGACTGGATGCGGTTTTTGAACTTTCACTGAAACCAGATGCAATCGTAGGAGATTTTGATTCAGCAGACCAATCGCTTCTCCATGATTATAAAAGCCGTACGCCTGAATCCATCTGGGAGATTCATAAGCCGGAAAAAGATGAGACTGATACAGAACTTGCTATTAACACAGCCATTCGGTCCGGATGTACTTCGCTTGTTCTTCTGGGGGCTACTGGTGGAAGGCAGGACCATTTCCTGGGGAATCTTCATCTGCTTTATTTTTGCTTAAAACAGGGAATTAAAGCCTGGATTGTGGATGAAAAAAACCGGATAATGGTAATAGACAAAACTTATGTGTTTGAAGAGGACAAGTCTTTTGGAACCTATATTTCTTTTCTTCCTTTAACCGAGGAGGTGAGAGGAATCACGTTAACCGGGTTTAAATATCCTCTTTTTAAGAAGAATATATCCATTGGGACCAGTCTGTGTATCAGCAATGAACTGACCGAGCCGGCAGGAAAGATAGAGTTTGATTCCGGAGTTTTAATCTGTGTAGAGTCCTGCGACTAACTGGTATGACTTAAAAAGTCAAAACTGGATATTTATATCACTCCACCTGCATGGTAAGATATGGATCAATAAATGCAGCAAAGGAGAAATGATTCATGAATACTACCAGTAAAAGAGTTTATAAAGTTGCGCTTACCGGATTGTTTGCAGCCATGTCCTATGTGGTGTTTACTTTTTTGCAGTTTAAAATCACTCTGCCCGGAGGAGATGCCACTTCCATTCATCTTGGAAATGCGGTCTGTGTTTTAGGGGCATTGCTGCTTGGAGGGTTATATGGCGGTCTTGGTGGAGCTGTTGGAATGACTATAGGGGACCTTTTAGACCCGGTTTATATTGTATATGCGCCAAAAACTTTTCTTTTAAAATTATGCATTGGTTGCATTACCGGTCTGATTGCTCATAAGATAGGAAAAATAGGGGGATCATCAGATAAAAGTCATATTCTTATCTGGACCGTTTTGGCAGCAGCAGGGGGACTTTTATTTAATGTGATCTTTGATCCTTTGATCGGTTATTATTATAAGCTGTTGATTCTTGGAAGACCTGCCGCCCAGGTTGCTCTTGCATGGAACATAGCGGCAACGTCTGTGAATGCAGTAACCTCATTAATTGTATCTGTACTGATTTACCTGCCTGTTCGGAATGCCCTGGTTAAAGCCGGCTTGTTCTCAAAAATTTATTAGGAGTTTTTATGACATCAGATAAACAACAAAAAAAGATTGCTGTCATCAATGATCTTTCCGGGTACGGCCGTTGTTCCCTGACCGTAGTCATACCCATTCTTTCCGCGTTAAAAATACAGTGCTGTCCGGTGCCGACTTCGATTCTATCGAACCATACTGGATTTCCAACTTATTTTTTCGATGATTATACCGGGAAGATGCCAGATTATATCGAACACTGGAAAAAACTGAATCTTACTTTTGATGGAATTTACAGCGGATTTTTAGGATCAGAAGCCCAGATTCAGATTGTGATTGATATGATCCAGGATTTCTCTGCTTCCGGCACAAAGGTGATTATAGATCCGATCATGGGTGACCACGGAAAAGCATATCAGACCTATACCGAAACAATGTGCAGCAGAATGAAGGATCTGGTTTGTCTGGGGGACATTGTAACTCCTAATTTAACGGAGGCATGTATTTTAACTGGATGTGAATATAAAAAAGATGGCTGGAAGAGGGCGGAGCTTAGAGAGATGGCACTTGAGATACAAAAGCTTGGTCCGGAAGCGGTTGTGATTACCGGCATCAATGAAGGCAGATACTTAACCAATGCAGTGCTGGAAGTGGATGGGACCACTCATTTCCTTCGTTCGTTCAGAGTTGGAAGTGAACGACCTGGTACGGGAGATGTCTTTTCCAGTATTATTGCGGCACAGGCAGTAAGAGGCATTCCATTGAAACAAAGTGTAAAAAAAGCAGCCGGTTTTGTAAAGCAGTGTATCTTAAAATCCGATGAGTTAAACATACCAAAAGAAAATGGAGTATGTTTTGAGGAGTTGCTTTCATTGCTTATCAGGCATCGGGAATGAAGTTGTAAGAGGATAATTTAGGAAAGGGGCTTTTCTTTGCCCTTTTTTTGTAGTATAATCAACGGCAGATTATGATGTGGATCTGTTTCCGCAAAAGAATATTGATTAAGAAACCAGGAGGAATACCATGTTAGATTTAAAGTTTGTAAGAGAAAATCCTGAACTTGTAAAGGAGAATATTAAAAATAAGTTTCAGGACAGCAAGCTGCCATTGGTGGATGAAGTCATTGCACTTGATGAGCAGAACCGTGCGGCAAAGCAGGAAGGGGATGCCTTAAGAGCAGAGCGCAACAAACTTTCCAAACAGATCGGGGCCTTAATGGGACAGGGGAAGAAGGACGAAGCAGAGGAGATGAAGAAAAAAGTAACCGATGCTTCTGATCATCTGGCAACTCTGGAAGAAAAAGAACGTGAGTTAGAGGAAAGAATTAAAAAGATCATGATGACCATTCCGAATATCATTGATCCAAGTGTTCCTATTGGAAAAGATGACAGTGAGAATGTGGAAGTACAGCGTTACGGACAGCCGGTAGTACCGGAATTTGAAATTCCCTATCACGCAGAGATCATGGAGAGCTTTGACGGCATTGACCTTGACAGTGCGAGAAAAGTGGCAGGCAACGGCTTTTACTATCTGATGGGTGATATTGCAAGGCTTCATTCCTCTGTTATTTCTTATGCAAGAGATTTCATGATTAACCGTGGATTTACTTACTGTATCCCTCCTTTTATGATCCGCAGTGAAGTGGTAACTGGTGTTATGAGTTTTGCCGAGATGGATGCCATGATGTATAAGATAGAGGGAGAAGATCTGTATTTGATTGGTACAAGCGAACATTCCATGATCGGAAAATTTATTGATACCATTCTTCCAGAGACAAAGCTTCCACAGACACTTACCAGCTATTCCCCCTGCTTCCGTAAGGAAAAGGGCGCACACGGACTGGAAGAGAGAGGCGTATACCGAATTCACCAGTTTGAAAAGCAGGAGATGATCGTTGTCTGCAAGCCGGAAGAAAGCAAGGACTGGTATGACAAGTTATGGCAGAATACCGTGGATTTATTCCGGTCTCTTGATATTCCGGTGAGAACTCTGGAATGCTGTTCCGGTGATCTGGCAGATTTAAAGGTGAAGTCTGTTGACGTGGAAGCCTGGTCTCCAAGACAGAAAAAGTATTTTGAAGTGGGAAGCTGCTCCAATCTGGGAGACGCCCAGGCGAGAAGATTGAAGATTCGTATTGCAGGGGAAGATGGCAAGAAATATTTTGCTCATACCCTTAATAATACTGTTGTAGCTCCGCCAAGGATGCTCATTGCATTTCTGGAGAATAATTTACAGTCAGATGGCTCTGTTCGAGTTCCTGAGGCATTACAGCCATATATGGGCGGAATGAAAGCACTTGTGCCAAAGAAATAGTCCTGTTAAAGGGCTGTTGCAGAATGCAGATAACTATATTCCGATCTTCATTTTGCAGCAGCCCTTATTTAAAATAGAAAAGGAGAATAAAAGTATGATTAAATTTAACCATTTTAATTTCAATGTTTTAGATCTGGAAAAGAGTTTAAAGTTTTATAAGGATGCACTGAATCTTACTCCTGTAAGAGAGAAAGTCGCAGAGGATGGTTCCTTTAAGCTGGTATATCTGGGAGATGGGAAAAGCGATTTTACATTGGAACTGACCTATCTTACAGACAGAAAAGAACCTTATAACCTTGGTGAATGTGAATTCCACCTGGCATTTCATGTAGATGAATTTGAGGAGCTTCACAAAAAACATCAGGAAATGGGTGTAATCTGCTTTGAAAATCCGGGAATGGGCATTTATTTTATTACGGATCCGGATGGTTACTGGATTGAGCTTGTTCCTGCCAGATAAAGAAGAATTGGTGTAAAGAGAAAATACTTGACACCAGGGAAAAAGTGTTGTATGATATCACAGGTGATGATATGGAAAAGATTGCAAGACAGGGATTGCTTTATGATTTTTATGGAGCACTTCTGACAGAACACCAGCGACATATCTACGAAGATGTGGTGTTTTATGATCTGTCTTTAAGTGAGATAGCAGAGGAACAGGGAATCAGCCGTCAGGGGGTTCATGACCTTATTAAACGGTGCAATAAGATTCTGGACGGTTATGAGGAAAAGCTTCATCTTGTGGAAAAGTTTGATCAGACAAAAAAACTGGCCAGAGAAATCCAAAGCCTGACCAAAGAATTTTCTGAGAGCAGGAATATGGATCTGATCCGTCGCATCGAAGAGATATCGGGCGAAATCATCGAGCTGGAAGCTCATTAGGAGGGCGTTAGATGGCTTTTGAGAGCTTATCCGACAAATTACAGAATGTATTTAAGAATTTAAGAGGCAAAGGACGTTTGTCCGAAGCTGATGTAAAAGCAGCTCTTAAAGAAGTAAAGATGGCTTTATTAGAGGCTGATGTAAGCTTTAAGGTTGTAAAACAGTTTATCAGTGCTGTACAGGAGCGGGCAATTGGACAGGATGTCCAGAACAGCCTGACTCCAGGACAGATGGTTATAAAAATAGTAAATGAAGAACTGGTTAATCTGATGGGATCTGAGACCACAGAGATTCAGTTAAAGCCAGCCACCGATATGACCGTTATATTGATGGCAGGTCTTCAAGGCGCAGGTAAGACCACAACGACTGCTAAGATTGCAGGGAAGTTGAAAGCAAAGGGCAGAAAACCGCTGCTTGTCGCCTGCGATGTTTATCGTCCTGCGGCGATTAAACAGCTCCAGATTAACGGAGAGAAACAAGGGGTTCCGGTATTCTCCATGGGAGAAAACCACAAGCCTTCAGACATTGCAAGGGCAGCGATTGCCTCTGCTAAAAAAAATGATCAGAATGTAATAATTCTTGACACAGCAGGCCGCCTTCATATTGATGAAGATATGATGAATGAGCTGATTGAGATTAAGGAAGCGGTGGAAGTTGATCAAACCATATTGGTGGTTGATGCAATGACCGGGCAGGATGCGGTTAATGTTGCCGGAATGTTCAATGATAAGATTGGAATTGACGGCGTTATTATTACAAAATTAGATGGTGATACAAGAGGCGGTGCGGCACTTTCCATTCGTGCAGTTACCGGTAAACCGGTCCTTTATGTCGGCATGGGAGAAAAACTTTCTGATTTAGAACAGTTCTATCCCGATCGTATGGCTTCGAGAATTCTTGGTATGGGAGATATTCTTTCTCTCATTGAGAAGGCAGAGATCCAGGTGGACGAGGAAAAGGCAAAGGAATTATCACAGAAGCTTCGAAAAGCAGAGTTTGATTATAACGACTTTTTAGAGCAGATGAATCAGGTTAAGAATATGGGAGGAATGGCGAGCATCATGAGCATGATGCCGGGCATGGGTCAGTTGAAAGATATGGATATTGACGAAAAAGCCATGGACCGTGTAGAAGCCATTATACTTTCCATGACAACAAAAGAACGGACGAACCCGGAACTTATGAAGAATGCTTCAAGAAAGCAGAGGGTCGCAAGCGGTGCCGGTGTAGACATTGGCGAAGTAAACCGGATTGTGAAACAGTTCGATCAGATGAAAAAGATGATGAAACAGCTTCCTGGTTTAATGGGAGGGGGCAAACGCCATGGAGGCGGATTGCTCAGCAAGCTGAAATTACCGTTTTAGTTGTTTGTTAGCAAGGCAGGTTACTGCGTTGGCTATAGATAGTTTTAAAATCCAAGGTTTAAGGAGGTGAATTTCACAATGGCAGTAAAGATGAGATTAAAAAGAATGGGTCAGAAAAAGGCTCCTTTTTATAGAATTGTAGTTGCAGATTCCAGATCTCCCAGAGATGGCAGATTTATCGAAGAAATTGGTTACTATGATCCTAACACAGAACCAAGCGTAATCAAGTTTGACGAAGAGAACGCTAAGAAGTGGTTAGCAACAGGTGCTCAGCCAACAGAAGTTGTAAGCAAGCTTTTAAAGATCGCCGGTATCCAGTAGTGAGAGGTGAAGCATATGAAAGAATTAGTAGAAGTAATTGCAAAAGCACTGGTTGATAGTCCCGATCAGGTTGCTGTTACTGAGACTGTAAAGGATGATGAAATCATCCTTGAGCTTACGGTTGCGCCTTCCGATATGGGTAAGGTTATTGGCAAGCAGGGAAGAATTGCAAAAGCGATTCGCTCTGTAATAAAAGCAGCAGCTTCCAAAGAAGACAAAAAGGTTACTGTAGAGATTCAGTAATTTGAAAAGACCGCCGACCTGTCGTGGAGACGGTCTTCTTTTGTTCTTCCTAAGGCAGTATGCAGATATCCAAAGATAAGCCGGGTAGTAATATCCGGTTTCTTTTGTATGATATGGAGAGATAGATGGACGATTTGTTGAGAGTTGGAGTGATTTCTTCTACCCATGGGGTAAAAGGAGAAGTAAAGGTTTATCCTACCACAGATGATGCCAGTCGTTTTAAAAGTTTGAAAAAGGTGATTTTAGATACTGGCAGAGAGCAGATGGATTTAGAAATCCAGGGCGTGAAATTTTTTAAAAACATGGTGATCCTGAAATTTAAAGGGTATGATTCCATTGATGATATAGAAAAGTATAAAGGGAAAGATTTACTTGTAACAAGAGACCAGGCAGTAAAACTCGGTCCGGACGAGAATTTTATTGTTGATTTAATCGGATTAAAGGTTCTTTTAGAAGATGGAACAGAATTTGGAACTTTGACCGATGTGATAATAACAGGAGCCAATGATGTTTATGAAGTGAAAACATCAGAAGGCAGAGAAGTTCTGCTTCCTGCAATTCGGGAATGTGTGCGCATGGTAGATATAGAAAAAGGAACGGTTATTGTCCACATCATGGAAGGACTTCTGGATTAAGATGGAGGATAGAACAGATGAATTATCACATATTGACCCTGTTTCCTGATATGGTTTTAAATGGACTTCACACCAGCATCATTGGAAGAGCAGTCGAAAAAGGCTTATTATCCATTGAAGCCATTGATATCCGGGAATATTCTACGGACAAGCACCGCCATGTGGATGATGCGCCTTATGGCGGCGGAGCAGGGATGGTCATGCAGCCGATGCCTATTTGTGATGCTTACGATGCCCTTTGCGAGAGAACGGGCAAGAAGCCCCGTGTCATCTATATGACCCCTCAGGGCCGTGTGTTTAACCAGAAGATTGCAGAGGAACTTGCCAAGGAAGAAGATCTTGTTTTTTTGTGCGGTCATTACGAAGGAATTGATGAAAGAGCACTGGAATTAATTGCAACCGATTATGTGTCGGTTGGGGACTATGTGCTGACTGGAGGAGAACTTCCGGCTATGGTTATGATTGACTGCATCTCCAGACTGGTACCTGGAGTTTTGAATAACGACACTTCCGCAGAGTTTGAATCGTTTCATGATAATCTGCTGGAATACCCGCAGTACACAAGACCGGAAGAGTATAAGGGAATGCGTGTTCCCGAGGTTCTTTTGTCCGGTCATCATAAGAATATTGATGCCTGGAGAAGGGAACAGTCAATTAAGCGGACATTAGAGAGAAGACCAGATCTTTTAAAGGATGCGGTTCTTTCAAAAAAAGAGTCAGAATATTTGAAAAAGCTTGAAAATGACCAGGAAAACCGGGCATAATTTAGGATAGAAAGGACTTGCATTCCAAAGTCCTTTATGATAAAATGTAGAATGTTGTGATGACAAGGAGATGGTCCTCTGTTACGGATTCTTAGATGAAGTATTAAGAACATCAAATAATATCAAGGAGGTTCACACAATGAAC
This sequence comes from Clostridium sp. HBUAS56010, assembly GCF_007115105.1. Lineage (GTDB taxonomy): Bacteria > Bacillota > Clostridia > Lachnospirales > Lachnospiraceae > Lacrimispora. The sequence goes on along the minus strand of NZ_SULJ01000001.1, from coordinate 453,634 downwards.
GAAATTATTAAGAATATCGAAGCAGCTCAGTTAAAGCAGTCCGTACCGGAGTTCCACGTTGGTGATACTGTAAAAGTATACAACAAGATCAAAGAGGGAACCCGTGAAAGAATCCAGATCTTCGAAGGTACTGTTATTAAAAGACAGAACGGCGGCGCAAGAGAAACATTTACCGTAAGAAAGAATTCTAACGGTATCGGCGTTGAGAAGACATGGCCAGTACATTCCCCTTCCGTAGACAATATTGAAGTTGTAAGATTGGGTAAAGTAAGAAGAGCAAAACTGAATTACTTGAGAGACAGAATCGGTAAAGCTGCTAAGGTTAAAGAATTAGTTAGATAATTCCGGAACAGGCGAGGGGACAATGCAAATTGTCCCTTTCTTTAGTAGGTGGGGTGTTTGATATGGATTTTTATCATAGTGAAGACAATAGTAAGCTCCGCCATGTTGTCAACTGGATTGTTGACATTATTGTAGTGATTGCGTTTGCATGGTTTCTGGTCTATGCTTACGGTACTCAGATTGTGATTGCAGGTCATTCGATGTATCCCCTTCTTTCGTCGGAGGATGTGGTGCTAATGGATCGTCTTGCGTATGATTTTGGAACCCCGGGAAGATTTGATGTGGTAGTATTTCAAAGAGATGACCAGAAGATGAATGTAAAGCGTGTCATTGGTCTGCCAGGGGAAACTGTGCAGATTAAATACGATGAGATTTATATTAATGGTGAGAAGCTAAAAGAACCGTCTGGACTTGGAAGAGTTTCTCTTTCGGGACTGGCAGAAAAGCCCATAAGATTGGGAGAAGATGAATATTTTTTGCTGGGTGATAATAGAGACAGCAGTGAAGACAGCAGGTTTTCCAATATAGGCAATGTAAGCGGCAGTCAGATCCAGGGAAAAGTCTGGATTCGGGTTCTGCCCTTTGTGAAAATGGAATTAATTCGTTCGAAATAGAGGAATGTTATGAATATACAATGGTATCCAGGTCATATGACCAAAGCCAAACGAGCAATGAAAGAAGATATTAAATTAATTGATTTAATTATAGAACTTGTAGATGCGAGAGTGCCTTTAAGCAGTCGGAATCCTGATATTGATGAACTGGGAGCCGGTAAGGCAAGGATGGTGCTGCTTAACAAGTCTGATCTTGCAGATGAGCGTTTTAATAATGCGTGGTCAGAGTATTTCCAGGCAAAGGGTTGTCACGTTGTAAAAGTGAATTCAAAGAATGGTTCTGGATTAAAGCAGATTAATGGTGTCGTTCAGGAAGCCTGTAAGGAGAAGATTGAAAGAGACCGCAGAAGGGGAATCTTAAATCGACCGGTGCGGGCTATGGTAGTAGGAATTCCTAATGTGGGAAAATCCACTTTTATTAACTCTTTTGCTGGTAAAGCATGCACAAAGACTGGTAATAAGCCAGGTGTTACAAAAGGAAACCAGTGGATTCGTTTAAATAAAAGTCTGGAACTTTTGGATACTCCCGGAATTCTATGGCCTAGATTTGAAGATCAGCAGGTTGGTTTAAAACTGGCTTTTATCGGTTCCATCAACGATCAGATTTTGAATAAAGATGAGCTGGCAGTTGAATTGATCCGTTTTATTCAAAAGGAATACCCCAAAGTGCTTCTGGACCGTTATACAGTCGGACAGGGAGAACCATATCAGATTCTGGAAGAGGTTGCCAGGGCCAGATCCTGTCTTGCAAAAGGCGGGGAGCTTGACCTTATGAAAGCCTCCCATTTGTTAATTGATGATTTCAGAAACGGAAAACTGGGTCGTATGACTTTGGAATTTCCTTCCGATTAAAACACAGGGCAGCTCTTTGAGCAGCCCTATTTTTCACTGCACTGGGAGTAGAATAAATGAGAAAATTAACAGAAGAGAAACTTCAGGAAGAACTGGAACGCCTGGATAAAATGAGAGAATATGAACACCAGTACGAAGACCGCATTTTAATTTGCGGCATTGATGAAGCTGGCAGAGGACCTTTGGCTGGTCCTGTAGTGGCAGGGGCTGTAATTCTTCCAAAGGATTGTCAGATCCTCTATTTAAATGATTCTAAAAAACTGTCTGAAAAGCGACGGGAAGAGCTGTATCTGGAGATTCAGGACAAAGCTCTGTCTTATGCAGTTGGAGTGGTTGGACCAGAACGCATTGATGAAATCAATATTCTTCAAGCAACTTATGAGGCAATGCGGCTGGCTGTTGGAAAGTTAGATATGAAACCTGAGATTCTTTTAAATGATGCTGTAACCATTCCTGGTCTTAGCATGGAACAGGTATCCATTATAAAGGGAGATGCAAAAAGTGTGTCTATCGCTGCTGCAAGTGTAATGGCAAAAGTTACAAGAGATCATATGATGAAAGAGTACGACCAATTATTTCCTGAATATAATTTTGGAAAACATAAAGGTTATGGAACGGCTGCCCATATCAGTGTGTTAAAGGAATTGGGTCCATGTCCGATTCACAGACGTACTTTCATCAAGAATTTTTGTGGGTGATCAGGGAAAGGATGAGGCGTCTTTGACAAATACCAGAGCCATAGGAGATAAGCAGGAAGAGATTGCAGCTTCCTATTTGCAGAAGCTGGGATATGAAATACTGGTGAAGAATTACAGGGATAAACAGGGAGAGATTGATCTTATTGCAAAAGATGGGTCTTATCTTGTTTTTATTGAAGTTAAGTATAGATCGAACCTTTCTAAGGGAGATCCTGCGGAAGCAGTGGATGCAAAAAAACAGATGAGAATCAGAAATGGAGCAAGAGGTTACCTGTACCATCATCATCTGTCCCAGGAAATTCCATGCAGGTTTGATGTTGTTGCAATTACAGGGCAGAACATTCGTTTGATACAGGACGCATTTTAATGGAGGATAGCTGGATGGATATGATGTGGAAACGAAAGGGACTGGAAAAAGTACTTAATAATAAAATTAAAAATCATGTTCCTTACCTGTCTTTTCCCATGTTAGAACAGACAGGCATGGTAAAACATGGGTTCTCAACAAAGATGGGGGGCGTAAGCCAGGGAAAGTTCGCTACGATGAATTTTACGTTTACAAGAGGTGATAACCCGGAACATGTGCTTGAGAATTATCGACGGATGGGGAAAGCGCTTGATGTGAACCCGGAACGAATGGTTTTGTCCTATCAGACCCATACAACCAATGTCCGTCAGGTCACGGAATCTGATGCTGGGAAGGGAATTGTAAAGGAGCGGGAATACAAAGATGTAGATGGACTGATCACCAATGTTCCAGGAATTACTCTTGTAACCTTTTATGCAGATTGCGTTCCTCTTTATTTTCTTGATCCGGTACATAGAGCGATTGGACTGAGTCATTCCGGGTGGCGCGGTACAGTAAACCGCATGGGTGAAGTAACCGTGAAAAAGATGAAAGAAGCATTTGGAACTGAACCAGAAGATCTGATTGCATGTATCGGTCCAAGTATTTGCAAGACCTGTTATGAAGTAGGTACTGAAGTTGCTGAGGAATTTAAAAATGGATTTCAGGAGAAATACTGGGGAGATATTCTTGAGCAGAAGAAGAATGGAAAATATCTGCTGGATCTTTGGCGAGCCAATGAGATAATTCTCTTAGAAGCAGGTCTAAAAAAAGAACGGATACAGGTTACAGATATTTGTACACATTGTAATTCTGATTATCTGTTTTCCCACCGGACAACCGGAAATGAGAGAGGAAACCTTGCTGCATTTCTCTGTGTTTCAGAATAAGATGTGTAAAAAAAGCTGCAGCACATGAATGGCTTTCTGCTTTTCATGTGCTGCAGCTTTTAAGTTATGCCCGATATTTTTTTAATAGTTTCTGTATTTTATCGGTGGAACTGAGGGCAGTGCTGATGGATACATCATGATTCAAAGAATTCACGATTGCAGCAATATATTTGCTGATATCCGCCTCTACATACCATTCCCGGTCAAATAATTCCTGTGGGCGGTAGTTTAAATTAGTAGTAACCACACAGTCAATGTAGCCTTTCCGGTAATAGTCATCAAATTTCTCAAGACCGTTGGTGAACAATCCGAATGTACAGCATACAATTACTTTGTTTGCTTTGCGTTCTTTTAGTTCCTTGGCTGTATCCAGCATACTTTCCCCAGACGAGATCATATCGTCAACGATCAAGACTGTTTTGCCTTCTACAGAAGTACCGAGGAATTCATGGGCAACAATTGGATTGCGTCCGTCTATAACCTGGGAGTAGTCTCTTCGCTTATAAAACATGCCCATGTCAAGGCTTAAGTTATTGGCCAGATAGACAGCCCGGTCCATAGCTCCTTCGTCAGGACTGATCACCATGAGATTCTCTTTGTCAATCTTTAAATCCGGATAACGCTTAAGCACAGCTTTGATGAACTGATAGGTGGGCATGAAATTATCAAATCCATTCAGTGGGATAGCATTCTGAACTCTGGGATCATGGGCATCAAATGTAATGATGTTGCTGACTCCCATGTCAATCAGCTCTTTTAAAGCCATTGCACAGTCTAAGGATTCCCTGTTTGTCCTTTTATGCTGACGGCTTTCATAGAGAAATGGCATGATTACGCTTACACGGTGTGCGGTTGCACTGGCTGCACCAATGATCCGTTTTAAATCCTGAAAATGATCATCTGGCGACATATGATTGATGTAACCGTTCACAGTATAGGGAATGCTGTAATTCGTTACATCAGCCATTGCAAAAATATCTGTACCGCGGACAGATTCTTTTATAATGCCTTTTGCTTCGCCGCTGCCAAAACGTGGGCAGGAACAATTGAGAAGGTAGGAATTAACGTCATATCCCCGATAGAGCAGATCTGCTTTTCTGCGCTTTAGCTCCTCAATATCATTTTTCCGAAAACCAATAATATGGTCATTAATTTTTTGTGCCAGTTCCTGACAGCTTTCTAAAGCTGCAATCTTTAAAGGTGCAACAGGAAGCTGATCTTTAAATACATAATCATTTGCCATGACAAAGATTCCTCCATAATGAATGAACAGCCAGATAAAAATCTGCCTGTTTTCTAATCTTACCCCTTTTATACCATTGAATGACAGAATGCGTCAATAACCTTTGTTATATTTTTGTGAAAAAAACAAAAAAGGGTTCCTTTACAAAGAGAAACAATCTTGTTATGATATATAAGATAGTGATAGAAAGGTAAAAATATGAGCGAAAGAGGACATATTATTAAAGCGATTGATCCGGGCTCTATTGCCGAGCAGTTGGAGCTGGAACCAGGAGATATAGTTCTTTCCATTGACGGCAAAGTACTGGAAGATATCTTTGATTATGAATATTATATAAACAGTGAATCCATTTTAATGGTTGTAAGGAAGATGAATGGAGAAGAATGGGAATTAGAGATAGAAAATGAATATGAGGATCTTGGAATCACCTTTGAAAACGGTTTAATGAGTGAATACCGGTCCTGTAAAAACAATTGTATCTTCTGCTTTATAGACCAGATGCCGCCTGGAATGAGGGAAACTCTTTATTTTAAAGACGATGATTCCAGACTTTCCTTTCTCCAGGGGAACTATGTAACCCTTACCAACATGAGCGATCACGATATTAAACGGATTATAGAATTTAAGCTTGCTCCTATTAATATATCCGTCCATACCACCAATCCGGTCTTAAGATGCAAGATGCTGCATAACCGCTTTGCAGGAGAAGCACTTCAAAAGATACGTCAGCTCTATGACGCGGGAATTCCCATGAATGGCCAGATTGTTTTGTGCAAGGGTGTGAATGACGGAGAGGAACTAGAGCGTACCATAAGAGATCTGTCAGAGTATCTTCCATATATGGAAAGTATTTCCATTGTTCCTGTAGGCGTATCAAAGTACCGGGAAGGGCTATATCCATTAGAAGCTTTTCAAAAGGAAGACGCGAAAAAAGTTTTAGACATTGTAGGTCGGTGGCAGAGTAAACTTTATAAAGAACACGGCAGTCATTTCATTCATGCAAGTGATGAATTTTATATTCTGGCAGAATTGCCGATCCCGCCAGCGTCCCAATATGATGGATATATCCAATTGGAAAACGGAGTAGGTATGATCCGCATTTTAGAAGAAGAGGTAACAGCCGCTCTTAAAGTTATAGAAGAAGACGAAGTATCGGAGGAAATCTCCATCGCCACTGGAAAACTGGCTGCGCCTTATATCAAAAGCCATGCAAGAAAAGTTATGGACAAGTTTCCGGGACGAAAGATACATGTCTATACCATTCGCAATGTATTCTTTGGAGAACAGATTACCGTTGCCGGTCTGATTACTGGGCAGGATTTAATTAATCAGCTTAAGGATCAGAAGCTGGGAAGCAGACTTTTGCTTCCAGAGTGTATGTTTCGAAGCGGCGAAGAGGTTTTTCTTGATGATATCACAAGAACCGATGTACAAAAGGCTTTACAAGTACAGGTAGATATTGTAAAATCAAGCGGTCAGGATTTTGTGCAGGCTGTTTTAGGTTCTGTAAAAGAGAATGAAGCTTCTTATGATGGATACGAATTAAAGGAGATAATATATGAGTAAACCAGTAGTTGCCATCGTAGGCCGTCCCAATGTGGGAAAGTCTACGCTGTTTAATGTTTTAGCGGGCGATACCATTTCAATTGTTAAGGATACGCCAGGAGTAACCAGAGACAGAATTTATGCAGATTGTTCCTGGCTTGACCGGAATTTCACATTAATTGATACCGGAGGAATTGAGCCGGACAGCAGTGATGTGATTTTGTCTCAAATGCGTGAGCAGGCGGAGATTGCCATTGCGACAGCGGATGTCATTGTATTTATTGTGGATGTTCGTCAGGGATTGGTGGATTCAGATTCTAAAGTTGCTGATATGTTAAGGAAGTCTAAAAAGCCTATTGTACTGGCAGTGAATAAGGTAGACAGTTTCCAAAAGTTCGGCAATGATATCTATGAGTTCTACAATTTGGGGATTGGAGATCCGTTTGCAGTATCGGCGGCTTCCAGACTTGGTCTTGGAGACTTACTTGATGAGGTGATCAAGCACTTTGGGGAACCGGAGTCAGAAGATGAGGAAGATGACCGCCCCCGTATCGCCATTGTTGGGAAACCCAATGTGGGAAAATCTTCCATTATCAATCAGCTTTTAGGTGAAAACCGGGTAATTGTTTCCGATATTGCAGGAACAACCAGAGATGCAGTGGATACAGAGATTTTTCACAATGGAACAGAATATATATTTATTGATACGGCTGGTCTTAGAAGAAAGAATAAGATTAAAGAAGAGTTGGAACGTTACAGTATAATCCGTACAGTAACGGCAGTAGAACGGGCAGATGTGGTGGTTGTTGTCATTGATGCAGAAGAAGGCGTCACAGAACAGGATGCCAAAATTGCAGGGATTGCCCATGAGCGTGGAAAAGGAATTATTGTCGCAGTGAATAAATGGGATGCCATTGAAAAAAATGACAAGACCATTTACGAATATACCAATAAGATTAAGAATACCTTGTCCTTTATGCCTTATGCTGAATATATATTCATTTCTGCAAAAACAGGTCAGAGAATGAATAAATTGTATGAGCTAATTGATATGGTAAGGCAGAATCAGACCCTTCGGGTCGCCACTGGAGTGTTAAACGAGATTATGACAGAAGCAGTGGCTCTCCAGCAGCCACCGTCTGATAAGGGAAAGCGGCTGAGACTTTATTATATTACTCAGGTAGCTGTAAAACCGCCGACATTTGTAATATTTGTGAATGATAAAGAACTGACACATTTTTCCTACACCAGGTATTTAGAAAACCGGATTCGGGAAGCGTTTGGTTTTAAGGGAACATCGCTTAAATTTATTTACAGAGAAAGAAGCGGAAAGGATCAATAACATGGAAAGAATCATCTGTCTTTTAGCAGGCTATTTGTTTGGATTAATACAGTCAGGTTATTTTTACGGAAGAGTCCATAAGATGGATATCCGTAAACACGGAAGTGGAAATTCAGGTACAACCAATGCTTTAAGAGTTATGGGACCAAAAGCAGGAGCGGTGGTGTTTTTTGGAGATTTTCTAAAAGCACTTCTGCCTTGCCTTCTTGTCCGTGTCATCTTTGCCGATAAACCGGAGATGATATATCTTTTCATTCTATATACAGGTCTGGGTGTGATTTTAGGACACAATTATCCCTTTTACCTTAATTTTAAAGGTGGAAAAGGAATTGCTGCTACAGCAGGTTTAATTGTTGCGTCAGATCTTCGGATGACGCTGTTGTGTATCATTGCCTTTCTTGTCATTGTTATTGTTACCAGTTATGTTTCCCTTGGTTCTTTAATCGTTGCAACCATTCTGTTTGTATGGCTGGCTGTTTTTGCGGGTATGGGAGCTTATGGGCTGGCACCAGGGCTGCTTCCGGAATTTTACATAGTTGCGGCAGTCATAAGCGGATTGGCGTTTTGGAGACATCGTGCCAATATTGGCCGTCTTGTCCGTGGTACAGAGAATAAAATATCTGCAAACTTTGGTAAAAAATAAAATGAGGTGAGAAAAAATGGGGAAAATTGGAATCATAGGATCAGGAAGCTGGGGAATTGCTTTGGCATCTCTTCTATATAATAATCATCATGAGGTGACAGTGTGGTCTGCGATTCCGGAAGAGATCCGGCAGATGACGGATCAAAGACGGCATCATACACTTCCCGAGCTGGTTCTTCCCGATGATATGATCTTTACAGACAGCATGGAGGAGGCTATGACCGGGCAGGATATTCTTGTTACAGCGGTTCCGTCAATCTATGTCCGTTCTACAGCCCAGAAGATGAAGCCTTTCTGCCGTTATGGTCAGGTGATTGTAAATGTTGCAAAAGGAATTGAAGAAGTTACGCTGATGACGCTTTCTGAGATTCTGGAAGAAGAACTTCCTATGGCTGATGTTGCTGTTTTGTCTGGTCCCAGTCATGCGGAAGAGGTGAGCAAAGGGCTGCCCACAACCTGTGTTGCAGGTGCCCGTACCAGAAAGACAGCGGAATACATTCAGGAGATATTCATGAATGAAGTTTTTCGTGTATATACAAGCCCTGATATCCAGGGCATTGAGATTGGTGGCTCTTTAAAAAATGTTATCGCTTTAGCAGCGGGAATTGCAGATGGCCTGGGATATGGAGATAATACAAAAGCGGCTCTCATTACAAGAGGGATTACAGAAATATCAAGACTCGGCACTGCCATGGGCGGCAAATTCCAGACATTCTGCGGACTTTCCGGTATTGGGGATCTGATTGTAACCTGTGCCAGTATGCACAGCAGAAACCGGAGAGCCGGCATCTTAATCGGACAGGGAAAATCAATGGCGGAAGCAACAGAAGAAGTTAGCATGGTTGTAGAAGGAATCTATTCTGCAAAAGCAGCACTTGCCCTGTCTAAGAAATTTGATATTTCCATGCCCATTGTAGAACAGGTTAATGAGGTTCTCTTTTATGATAAATCTGCATCTGATGCGGTTAAAGATCTGATGCTCAGAGATAAAACCATCGAGAGTTCGGATCTGCCCTGGGAAAATTAAATAACTTATTTTTTGCGTTTTAAAGGAAAAGCAGTTGACATTTTTTTAAAGCCATTCTATTATTAACACTATGTATATTCAGTCTGAGGGACTGTGTATCAAAACATTTCATGAGGAGGAATGGATTATGAAAAAATCTTTAAAGAAGTTATTGAGTGTTACCATGGCAGTTGCTATGGCAGCATCCTTGACTGCCTGTGGGGGAAAAGGTCCTGATACCAATTCATCTGCAGCTCAGTCAGGTGATAAGACAGAAGCAGGCGCTTCTGATGAAGCCGTATTTAAAATCGGTGGTATTGGACCAATTACAGGGAGCACTGCAATTTATGGACAGGCTGTTAAAAACGGTGCAGAGCTTGCTGTTAACCAAATCAATGCAGACGGTGGAATCAACGGAGCTAAGATTGATTACAGTTTTCAGGATGACGAAGGTGACACTGAAAAAGCAGTCAATGCTTATAATACGTTAAAAGACTGGGGCATTCAGATTTTAGTGGGTGCTGTTACCTCTGCTCCTACAATTGCACTGGGTACCGAGACAAACAATGATAATTTATTTCAGTTAACTCCATCTGGCTCTGCTGTAGACTGTACAAAGTTTGAGAATCAGTTCCGTGTATGTTTCTCTGACCCTAATCAGGGAGTTGCTTCTGCGCAATATATTGGTGAGAATAAACTGGCAACGAAAGTTGCAATGATATATGATAGTTCTGACGTATATTCCAGTGGTATCCATGATAAGTTTATTTCTGAAGCGGGGAATCAGGGAATCGAAGTTGTTGCGGATGAAGCTTTTACGGCTGATAACAACACGAACTTCTCTGTTCAGCTTCAGAAAGCACAGGATTCTGGTGCTGAGTTAGTATTTCTTCCTATTTACTATTCTCAGGCAGCCCTGATCCTTGCTCAGGCAAAACAGATGGGATTTGATACAGAATTCTTTGGCTGTGACGGACTGGATGGTCTTTTGACAGTAGAGAATTTTGACAAGACATTGGCAGAAGATGTTATGCTTTTAACTCCATTTGCAGCAGATGCTACAGATGATTTAACACAGAATTTTGTAACTTCTTATAAAGAAAAGTATAAAGAGACTCCAAACCAGTTTGCAGCAGATGCTTACGATGCAGTTTATGCAATTAAAGCTGCGGCTGAAAAAGCTGCTTTAACTCCAGATATGGATGCTTCTGCTATTTGTGATGGTCTTAAGAAAGCCATGACTGAAATCACAATCAACGGTTTAACAGGTGAAAACATGAAATGGACTGCTGATGGAGAACCGGAAAAAGCACCAAAAGCGGTTAAGATTGTAGATGGTGTCTATAACGCAATGTAATTTTAAGCAATAATTATTTGGTAAATGACCCAATGGAGGGTCGTCCAAGGGACGACCCTCTTTTTAAAATAAACGACAAATGAGGTGCGTTGGTATGATGAGTTTCATATCCTATTTTATTAATGGTTTAAGCCTGGGCAGTGTATATGCAATCATTGCTTTAGGATATACCATGGTATATGGCATTGCCAAGATGCTGAACTTTGCTCATGGCGATGTAATTATGATTGGAGGATACGTGGTGTTCACAGTCGTCAGCACGATGGGCCTTGGTCCGGTTGCGGGCGTTTTACTTGCAGTTGTCTTATGTACTGTTCTGGGTGTGGTCATCGAAGGTGTCGCTTACCGGCCTTTGCGTATGGCAAGTCCTCTTGCAGTTCTGATTACGGCAATCGGTGTGAGCTACCTGCTTCAGAACATCGCACTGCTTGTTTTCGGTTCCAATCCGAAATCTTTTACTTCTGTAGTAACTGTTCCTGCTTTAAAACTGGCTGATGGAAAGCTGACTATTTCAGGTGAGACAATTGTTACAATCGTTAGCTGTATTCTGATTATGATCTGTCTGACTGCTTTTATTAAAAAGACAAGAGCAGGACAGGCAATGTTAGCGGTATCAGAGGATAAGGGCGCAGCGCAGTTAATGGGAATCAATGTAGATGGAACCATTGCGCTTACTTTTGCGATAGGTTCTGCTCTGGCTGCGATTGCTGGCGCTCTTTTATGCTCTGCATATCCAACATTAACACCTTATACAGGCTCTATGCCAGGAATTAAGGCATTTGTTGCTGCAGTATTTGGTGGGATCGGTTCCATACCTGGAGCTTTAATCGGAGGACTTTTACTGGGAATTATTGAGAATTTAAGTAAGGCATATATTTCTTCCCAGTTATCCGATGCCATCGTATTCGGAGTTCTTATTGTTGTTCTTCTTGTTAAACCTACTGGAATACTAGGTAAGAAGATGAGCGAGAAAGTATAGGTGGAACAAATGGAAAAAAGCAATCAAAAGAAGATTCATTTAAGTAAAACATTAAAGAGCAATATGATCACCTATGGAATTGTCATTGCCGCTTTTATCATTGTCCAGACATTGGTAAATGCAGGTCAGGTCAGCAGTTTGATGAAAGGTCTTTTGGTGCCTCTCTGCATTTATTCCATTATGGCGATTTCTTTAAACCTAACAGTAGGAATACTTGGAGAGTTAAGTCTGGGACATGCTGGTTTCATGTGTGTCGGTGCATTTACCAGCGCTCTATTCTCTGTCTCCATGCTTGAGACCATACCTAATGCGGGAATTCGTTTTTTCTTTGCGCTTCTCATCGGTGCAGCAGCAGCAGCAGCGGCAGGAATTGTTGTTGGGATTCCTGTATTAAGACTGAGAGGAGATTATCTGGCAATTGTAACCCTTGCGTTTGGGGAGATCATTAAGAACGTGGTCAATGTTATCTATATAGGCAAAGATTCCAAAGGACTTCATTTTTCCATGAAGAATGCCATGGCACTGAACATGGAAAGTGATGGGAACATTATCTTAAACGGTGCTCAGGGAATTACAGGAACGCCTAAAAACTCCACTTTTTTAATTGGAATTATTTTGGTGATTATTACCTTGCTAATTGTAATCAATCTGGTTCATTCCAGATCTGGACGTGCCATAATGTCTGTTCGTGATAACCGTATTGCGGCAGAATCCATTGGTATTAATATTACGAAATATAAGCTTATGGCTTTTACCATATCCGCTTCTCTTGCAGGAGTTGCAGGAGTGTTGTACTCCCATAATCTGTCTTCTCTTACTGCTACACAAAAAAACTTTGGCTATAACCAGTCCATTATGATTCTTGTGTTTGTAGTACTTGGAGGAATTGGTAATATCCGGGGATCTATGATTGCTGCTGTGATTCTCACATTGCTGCCCGAGTTATTGCGTGGATTGAATGCTTATCGAATGCTGATTTACGCCATCGTTCTCATTGCCTTGATGATCTTTAACTGGAGTCCGAAGCTGATTGACTTCAGAAAACGGTATTTTCATAAGAACAAGGCAGAAAGGAAGAGGGTGTAATTATGGCATTGCTGGAAATTAAAAGTCTTGGTATTTCTTTCGGTGGCTTGCGTGCCGTTGATGATTTCAGTATTACCATTGAAAAGGGACAATTGTACGGTCTGATTGGTCCAAACGGAGCAGGAAAGACAACCATCTTTAATCTATTGACTGGTGTATACAAGCCAAATGCAGGAACCATCCTTTTAGATGGAGAGAATATTACAGGAAAAAAGACAGTGGATATTAACAGAGCGGGAATCGCAAGAACGTTCCAGAATATCCGTCTGTTTAAGGATCTTACCGTACTTGATAATGTAAAAACTGGTCTTCATAACCAGTATCCTTATTCAACTGTTGCCGGTATCCTTCGTCTTCCTGCCTATTATAAAGTGGAAAAGGAAATGAATCAAAAGGCGATTGAGCTTTTGAAAGTATTTGATCTGGATAAAGAAAAAAATGTTCTGGCCTCTAATCTTCCTTATGGAAAACAGAGAAAGCTGGAGATTGCCCGTGCCCTTGCCACTGGTCCCAAACTTCTGCTTTTAGACGAACCTGCGGCAGGAATGAATCCCAATGAAACGACTGAGCTTATGGATACCATTCGGTTTGTCCGGGATAATTTTGATATGACTATTTTGCTGATTGAACATGATATGAAGCTTGTCTCCGGCATTTGTCAGAGGCTGACCGTGCTGAATTTTGGTCAGGTTCTTACCCAGGGTAAAACAGCAGATGTGTTAAATGACCCGGAAGTCATTAAAGCATATCTGGGCGAATAAGGAGGCTTATGACATGGCAATACTTGAAGTGAACAATCTGGAAGTATATTACGGTATTATCAAGGCACTGAAAGGAATTTCCTTTGAAGTGAATGAAGGCGAGATTGTGGCATTAATCGGTGCCAATGGCGCTGGAAAGACCACTACCCTCCATACCATAACTGGTCTTATAAAGGCAGCTTCCGGAACCATACAATTTGATGGTCATGATATTACAAAAATACGCGGAGATAAAATTGTAGGCATGGGAATGGCCCATGTTCCGGAAGGACGCCGTGTGTTTGCATCTTTAAGTGTATATGAGAATTTAAAGCTTGGTGCTTATACCAGACGGGATAAAGATGAGATCGAAGAAACCCTTCAGATGATTTATAAACGCTTTCCTAGACTTTTGGAGAGAAAAAATCAGCCCGCCGGAACATTAAGCGGTGGAGAACAGCAGATGCTTGCTATGGGAAGAGCGCTTATGAGCCATCCCAAAGTAATTGTATTAGATGAACCATCTATGGGTCTTTCTCCTATTTATGTCAGTGAGATTTTTGACATCATCCAGGAAATTAACAAATCAGGAACAACAGTTTTGCTGGTGGAGCAGAATGCAAAAAAAGCGTTGTCCATTGCAAACCGTGCTTATGTTTTAGAAACAGGCGGTATTGTATTAAATGGAGATGCAAAAGAACTTATGAATAATGCTTCTGTTAAAAAGGCTTATTTAAGTGAATAAAGAAAAAACGCTCCCGTACATTGTATATGGTTTTTATAAACCATCCGTGTGCAGGGAGTTTTTTCTATGTTTGAACTTATGAAAACGGAATAATCTTTCCTCCTTTGCATATAGTGTAACAGCACAGAAGGGGGAATCTTTATGGACAATTATAACGTATACAATGATATTAAAGCCCGGACCAATGGAGAAATCTACATCGGAGTGGTGGGACCGGTAAGGACTGGAAAATCAACCTTCATCAAACGCTTTATGGAATTGATGGTATTACCTGGGATGGAGGATGAACACCAGAAAACTCAGACAAGGGACGAACTGCCCCAAAGTGCGGCAGGAAAAACGATTATGACCACAGAGCCTAAATTCATTCCGAAGGAGGCAGCAACCATTCGTCTTGGTGACGAAATTGAAACCAAAGTGCGTTTGATTGATTGCGTAGGCTTTATGGTAGAGGGGGCAACTGGTCATGTGGAAAACGATGAAGAACGTCTGGTAAAAACGCCATGGTTTGACTACGAGATTCCATTTACAAAAGCGGCGGAAATAGGGACCAGAAAAGTCATTAATGACCATTCAACCATTGGTATTGTTATATCCACTGATGGTTCCATTGGGGAACTGAAACGCCCGAATTACATAGAAGCCGAGGAGAGAACGGTACAGGAATTGAAAAGCCTTGGAAAACCGTTTGTTATTCTCTTAAATTCTGCAAAGCCTTATTCAGAGGAAACAACTGCACTTTCCAAAGAAATGAGCCAGAAATACGGCGTAACCGTTCTTCCTATTAACTGTGAACAGTTAAAGAAAGAGGACGTAAATAACATTCTGGAACGGGTCTTAAAAGAATTTCCGGTAACAGAGATGGATTTTTTCATCCCAAAGTGGCTTGAGATTCTCCCTGCAACCCATTGGCTGAAAGCCCAGGTTATTGATGCTACCAAGAACATGGTAAAAAAAGTAACCCATATGAAAGATGTCGCAAGTGACATTTATGATGGAGCGGTGGAAAGTATTCACGCCATCAAGGTTCAGAACATGAACATGGCAGACGGCAGCGTTGCCGTAGGCATGGATGTGGATGACAGTTATTATTATCAGATTTTAAGCGACTATGTAGGGATTCCCATTGAAGGTGAATATCAGCTTATGCAGACCCTCAGTGAGCTTGCCAAAATGAAAGCGGAGTATGAAAAGGTGAACCAGGCAATGAGCCAGGTACGTTTAAAAGGATATGGGGTTGTAACACCAGAACGGTCTGAGATCATGCTTGACGAACCAGAAGTTATTAAACATGGCAATAAATATGGCGTAAAGATGCGGGCAGAAGCACCTTCCATTAATTTGATCAAAGCCCATATCCAGACAGAAATTGCACCCATTGTAGGCAGCGAACAGCAGGCAGAGGATTTAATTGCCTATATTAAGGAAAATGCAAGGGACAGTGAGGAAGGAATCTGGAGTACCAATATTTTTGGAAAGTCCATTGAACAAATTGTGGAAGACGGCATACAAGCAAAAGTGTCTCAATTGACAGAAGACTGTCAATTAAAACTCCAGGATACCCTCCAAAAAATTATTAATGATAGTAATGGCGGTATGATTTGCATTATTATCTAAATTAATGGTATAATACGAAAAAACAGATACAAAAGGAGGGCTGGTATGAAATTGATGTTCATTGGTGCAGCCCACGAGGTAACAGGGAGCTGTCATTATCTGGAAGCTGCCGGTTTAAAGATCCTTGTGGACTGCGGTATGGAGCAGGGGATTGATCGATTTCAGAATGCAGAATTACCGGTGAGTTATGCGGAGATTGATTACGTTTTTTTAACCCATGCGCATATTGACCATGCAGGTATGCTCCCCTTTATTTATGCGAGAGGTTTCCGGGGGAAAGTAATTTCCACGGTAGCAACCGCTGATTTGTGTGGAATTATGCTAAAAGACAGCGCTCATATTCAGGAGTCCGAGACAGAATGGAGAAACCGGAAGGCAAGACGTGCCGGGTTACCGGAAGAGGAACCGTTATACAGAATTAATGATGTAACAGGTGTTTTAAAACAGTTTCGTTCCTATGCTTATAATGAAAGAGCAGAACTGGAGGAGGGGCTTTCAATTCGTTTTATTGATGTGGGGCACCTCCTTGGTTCAGCTTCTATTGAAGTCTGGATCAACGAGAATGAAGTTTTTAAGAAGATTGTTTTTTCTGGTGATATCGGAAACCGTAACAAACCTTTAATACGGGATCCCCAGTATATTGAAGATGCGGATTATGTAGTGATGGAATGTACTTATGGTGACCGGTTGCACGGGCCTGTTCCAGACCATGTATCCGTTCTCTCAGATATTGTGCAGAGAACCCTTGACAGAGGGGGAAATGTGGTGATTCCTGCCTTTGCGGTGGGAAGAACCCAGGAACTGCTTTATATTTTCCGACGCATTAAAGAAGAAAGGAGGGTTACCGGACATGATGGATTTAATGTTTATGTCGATAGCCCTCTTGCCGTAGAAGCCACGCAGGTCTTTAAAGACAATCTGGTGGACTGCTATGATGAAGAGACAAAAGAACTGGTATTACGCGGGGTTAACCCAATTTCTTTTCCGGGACTTAAGCTTTCTGTTACCAGTGAAGATTCCAGAAACATTAATTTTAATCCTAAGCCAAAAGTGATTATATCGGCAGCGGGGATGTGTGATGCCGGGCGAATCCGGCATCATCTGAAACATAATTTGTGGAAACCTCAGTGCACCATTGTCTTTACCGGATACCAATCGTCAGGGACGTTTGGCAGAACTCTTATTGATGGTGCAGGAGAGGTCCGGCTGTTTGGTGAGACCATTCAGGTGGAAGCCCAAATAGAGCGAATGGACGGGATGAGTTCCCATGCAGATATGGAAGGACTGATTGGCTGGTTGAATGCGTTTGAAGAGAAACCCAAACAAGTATTTCTGGTTCATGGAGATGACAGGGTCTGCAATTCTTTTGAACAGCTTCTTGAAGAAGAATATGGATTTCAGGTAACAGCTCCTCATTCGGGATCCATTTATGATCTGGCAAGCGGAAAATGGCTGAAAAAAGCAGACGGTGTTGAAGTTGTGAGAGCACTGGAACCCTTTAAGAAACCTGCAGGTGTATATGGAAGGCTGTTTGCTGCAGGAGAAAGACTTTTACAAGTTATTCGTCATAATGAGGGCGGAGCAAATAAAGATCTGGCAAAATTTGCAGATCAGATTAATTCATTATGTGATAAATGGGACAGATAAGGAGAGAAACATAACGTGACAAAAGTATTATTATTTACAGACGGAGCTGCCAGGGGGAATCCAGATGGCCCGGGCGGCTACGGTACGGTGTTGCAATTTACAGATTCAAAAGGACAGCTTCATGAAAAAACAATGTCCGCAGGTTATGTAAAGACAACCAACAACCGGATGGAACTAATGGCAGCAATCGCAGGTCTGGAAGCTTTAACAAGACCATGCCAGGTAGAACTTTATTCAGATTCGAAATATGTGATTGATGCCTTTAATCAGCACTGGATTGATAACTGGATTAAAAATAACTGGAAACGCGGGAAAAGCGGTCCTGTCAAGAATATTGATCTGTGGAAAAGATTATTAAAAGCCAAAGAACCTCATGATGTGACATTCCACTGGGTAAAAGGACATGCCGGCCATCCGCAGAATGAACGGTGTGATCAGTTGGCAACTGCTGCGGCAGACGGAGATAATCTTTTGGTTGATGAGGGAATATAAAAAGAAAGAGAAGGGATGTCAAAAACTTACATATCTCTTACGATGTCTTACTAAATGCGGATTCCTATTTTCTTTCCTTTTTATTTGTGATATGGTAACTTCATCAAATCATGTTAGGATGATCGCTCATGAATAAAAACAGCGGAATATGGATAACCATTGGTAGTATTCTGGTGGCAGGTGTGCTTGTGACAACTGCCACCACCAATTTTATAAAAAATCAGGAAGTTACACCGTATTCTTTGGAGAACCAGATAATGCCCAATGATGAATTAGCTTCAGACAGGGAAGAACAGAAGTATTCCGGTCAGGAATCTTTTTCAACTGCTGGCAAGCCAGAGGTGCATGCTTCTGTTTCTAACGAAAATACAAACCAAAGGGTTGCTGATTCAAAAGAAGACAATGAAAATACCGTAATAGCGGAACCGGATAACACTCCCTTAGAGAACAAAGTTTCATTGAGGAGATCTGACGTTTCCCAGCAAGAAGAACAAAAACCACAGATCGCTCCGGAGCCAAAGGTCCAGACAACAGTGCCGGAAACCGTTATTTCCCCTAAAAATCCCGATGCCAAGGTTAAGTTTTTCAATGAACCTTCTCCCTCTGAAGGCGCGGCTTATTACCAGAAACATCTGGAAAGTCTGGATGAACAGATCAGCAAGATCAGAAAAGAATCCACGGACCCAACCACTTATTCCATGAAAGCGCTTGCTGCCGAGGAACTGAAATTATGGAATTTGGAGCAGAATACCATCTATGATGCAATTTCTAAAAGATTGTCTGAGGAAGATAAGAAATCTTTGGAAGAATCCCAGCAGGCATGGTTAAAGACCCGGGATACAAAGGCGGAGGAAGCAGCGAAAAAACATAGCGGTGGAACCCTGGAAGGTCTTGAATATACGGCATCTTTGACGGAGTCTACCAGAGCAAGGGCATATGAACTTGTAAAAGAATACATGAATGTGCTATCTTCTTCTGCGGATCAGTAAAGTACGGCGAAAGCCGTGCTTTTTTTCTGGAATGAAAAAAATTCCATTGGAACATCTTGATAAATAAAAAACCATATGATAGGATAGTAAGATAAATGATATTGTGTATTTAGATGGAAAATACCAAAATCAATGAATGCCGGATTTGGCGGCATTTTGTCAGAATAGACAATATAACTAACGGAGGACAGTAACGTGAAGAACTATGGTGTGAATGAACTGAGGAGAATGTTCCTTGAATTTTTTGAGAGTAAGGGACATCTGGCGATGAAAAGCTTCTCCCTGGTTCCTCATAATGATAACAGCTTGTTGTTGATCAACTCAGGTATGGCTCCGCTTAAGCCGTATTTTACAGGTCAGGAGATTCCTCCCAGAAAAAGAGTGACAACCTGCCAAAAGTGTATTCGGACAGGAGATATTGAAAATGTAGGCAAAACCGCACGCCACGGCACTTTCTTCGAGATGCTTGGTAACTTTTCCTTTGGTGACTATTTTAAGAATGAAGCCATTCACTGGTCCTGGGAATTTTTGACCGAAGTGGTTGGTCTGGATGCTGACAGACTTTACCCTTCTGTATATCTGGAAGATGATGAGGCATTTGATATCTGGAATAAAGATATTGGAATTGAACCGGAACGGATTTTCCGGTTTGGAAAAGAAGATAACTTCTGGGAGCATGGGGCAGGCCCCTGTGGACCCTGTTCTGAGATTTACTATGACAGGGGAGAGAAGTATGGCTGTGGTAAGCCTGATTGCACCGTAGGCTGTGAATGTGACCGCTATATGGAAGTATGGAACAACGTTTTTACTCAGTTTGAGAATGACGGTCATGGACATTATGAAGAATTACAGCAGAAGAATATTGATACCGGTATGGGACTGGAACGTCTGGCTGTTGTAGTTCAGGATGTGGATTCTATCTTTGATGTAGATACAATAAAAGCACTTTTAAACCGTGTGGCAGATCTGGCTCATACGGAATACAAAAAGGATTCTGATGTGGATGTATCCCTTCGCCTGATTACTGATCATGTGCGTTCCTGCACGTTTATGATTTCTGATGGAATTATGCCATCTAATGAAGGAAGAGGTTATGTACTTCGCCGTCTTCTTAGAAGGGCTGCACGTCACGGACGTCTTTTAGGCATAGAAGGTAAATTCCTTGCTGATCTGTCTGCAACTGTGATCGATCTTTCAAAGGATGGATATCCGGAGCTGGAAGAGAAAAAGGCTATGATTTTAAAAGTTCTCACTCAGGAAGAAGACAAATTTAACAAGACCATTGATCAGGGGCTTGCAATCTTAAGAGAACTGGAAGAGTCCATGAAAAAAGGCAAGGAGACTGTCCTTTCAGGAGAAGAGGCATTTAAGCTGTATGATACCTATGGATTTCCTCTTGATCTGACTCTGGAGATTCTTTCTGAAAAAGGATTTGGTGTAGATGAGGAAGGCTTTAAGTCTGCGATGCAGAAGCAACGGGAGACTGCAAGAAATGCAAGAAAGACCACCAATTATATGGGTGCCGATGTTACTGTTTATCAGTCTGTTGATCCTTCTCTTACCACTGAATTTGTCGGATATGACAAGTTAGTCTGTGATTCTGTTATTACAGCACTTACCTCAGAAACAGAGGTGGTAGAAGCGCTTACAGACGGAGAAGCCGGAACTTTAATAACTGCAGAGACCGTATTTTATGCAACCATGGGCGGACAGCAGGGAGATGTGGGTTCCATCATCAGCGACAGCGGTGAGTTTCAGGTGGAAGATACCATTAATCTGTTAGGCGGCAAAGTTGGCCATGTTGGAAAGATGGTTAAGGGGATGTTTCAGACTGGTGACAAAATCACCTTGAAAGTTTGTGAAAAGAACCGCCAGAATACAGGGAAGAACCACAGTGCCACACATCTTCTCCAGAAAGCATTGAGAACTGTACTCGGCGAACATGTGGAACAGGCAGGATCTTTCGTTGATGGAGACAGACTTCGCTTTGACTTCACACATTTCTCTTCTTTATCAGAAGACGAGATCAATAAAGTAGAAACTCTTGTCAACGAGAAGATAAAAGAAGCACTTCCGGTAAAAACCGAAATTATGTCCTTGGATGAAGCCAAGAAATCTGGCGCAATGGCATTATTTGGTGAGAAATATGGAGACAGCGTAAGGGTTGTGAAGATGGGAGATTTCTCCACAGAGCTTTGCGGCGGTACCCATGTTTCCAATACTGGTGTAGTGGGCTCATTTAAGATTCTTTCCGAGGCAGGTATTGCTGCAGGTGTTCGAAGAATAGAAGCTTTAACTGGTGATGGGCTTATGCGCTATTATGAAGAGACAGAACGAGAGCTGCATGAAGCTGCTAAAGCAGCCAAGACCACTCCGTCTTCCCTTACTTCCAAGATTGAATCTCTTCTGGAAGAAATCAAAATGCTTCATTCTGAGAATGAGAAATTAAAGAGCAGGCTGGCAAAAGATTCTCTCGGTAATGTGACTGAGCAGATTCAGGAGATAGACGGCATTAAAGTTCTTGCGACAAAAGTAATGGATGTGGATATGAACGGACTCCGTAATTTAGGAGACCAGTTAAAGGATAAACTGGGAGAAAGTGTCATTGTAATTGCTTCTGTCCAGGGAGAAAAAGTAAATCTTATGGCGGCAGTAACCGAAGTAGCTCAGAAAAAGGGAGCTCATGCAGGTAATCTCCTTAAAGCCATTGCAGCCCTTGTGGGCGGCGGCGGCGGCGGTCGTCCCAATATGGCGCAGGCAGGAGGAAAAGATCCTTCCGGCGTTGATCAGTGCCTGCAGAAAGCAGTGGAAGTGGCTGCCCAGCAGTTAAGCTAATTGTTGTTGAAATACGAAAAATTATGAAAGTTTTTCTTGACGTATGGCAAAATTATGCTATAATCATATCAGTGCTATAAAATACCCAAACAGTTGTATTATGCACAAGTACACAACTGGAGGGAGGTTAGGTGTGAGCTATGTCCAATGTAATCGTTAAAGACAACGAGACCTTAGATAGCGCTTTACGCAGATTCAAAAGAAACTGTGCTAAAGCAGGTATCCAACAGGAAATTCGTAAGAGAGAGCATTACGAAAAGCCAAGCGTAAGACGTAAGAAAAAGTCTGAAGCTGCAAGAAAACGTAAATATAACTAATTGTTAAAAGATGAACCTCTGGTTTGGCTAAGGCATAACCAGGGGTTTTTTCTAGTTTTGCAGGCATACAGAATATAGAATTTTCCCTTCCTTTTTTGCATATAGTATAAAGGAATATAAGAGAGAAGGGCAGAGAAGATATGTTGGAAGAATCAAAGGAAAAAGCTGCTTCCACCTTAAAACTCCCCAAAGATGTCGTTCTTGGAGAGGTGCTTGTGTCTTTTCTCGGGCGCCGAAGTGTTGTAATTGAAAATTACCGGAGTATTATCCTGTATACGGATTCCTCTATTAAGCTCCAGGCAAAGAATTGCCGTGTAATCATCTCTGGAAGCCGGTTGATGATCGAGTATTACACCAATGAAGAAATGAAAATCAATGGATTTATAAAATCCCTGGAATTCGAATGATGCAGGGAGTTGGAGGTGTAAGAACGTGATTGACTGGCTGAGCCGCCGTTTTTTCGGTTATCTTTTTATAGAAATGTCCGGGTTTTCACCGGAACGGTTTTTAAATATGTGTACGGTTCATGAAATTGAATTATGGCAAGTTGTTAATTCCGGTCAGACTTATCAATTTTTCATGACTGTTCCAGGGTTTCGGAAAATAAAGCCCCTTGTCCGTAAATCGAAGGTCAGACTTAGGATTTTAAAAAAGTTTGGACTTCCTTTTTTTTTATATCGTAACAGAAAACGCAAATTCTATGGTGTCGGATTTTTTGGTTTTTTTCTGATTTTATATGTCCTTTCTTTATTTATCTGGGATATTGAATTTGATGGAAACCGGATGTATACATACGACACTCTGCTAAAATATTGCGAGTCCCAGCAGATAAACTATGGAATGAGAAAATCAAAGATTGACTGCGACAATCTGGAAGAGTCCCTTCGAACTGCTTTTCCAGAAATCACCTGGGTATCGGCAAGGGTATCAGGAACCAGGCTTTTGGTTAAGATAAAGGAAAATGAAGTGTTGTCTCATGTCCCTGTAAAGGATGAAACCCCAAGTAACCTTGTGGCAGAAAAAGATGGTGTTATTACTTCCATGATTGTCCGAAGCGGAATTCCCATGGTTTCGATTGGTGACGAGATTACCAAAGGACAGGTATTGGTCCATGGTGCTATACCGATTATTGGAGACAGTGAAGAAGTCATAAACACCCACTATATTCATTCTGATGCTGATATATATGCTAAAACCAGTTACCAGTTTACCAGGCAGATCCCTTTGTATCGTAAAATAGACGTGGAGACAGGAAGAGTGCGTAAGGGCAGGTATATAAAAGCCTTCCATTCCTCTTTTATGCTCATGCTTCCAAAACCCAAAGGAACCAGCTGGAAACGGACTATGGAAGAGAATCAACTTCATTTGTTTGAGAATTTTTACCTCCCCATTTATGTAGGCAATATAACGGCAAAAGAATACATTTCCTATGAGCGTCCTTACAGGGACAATGAGAAGCAGGAACTTGCTGATAAGATGAATCAGGAGTACGAAAAAAAATTATTGGAAAAAGGGGTACAAATTCTGGAAAATCATGTTAAAATACTAGATAATGAATCTCTGTGCCAGATCGCCATAGACTTTGTTACGGAAGAGCCTGTGGGGCGGCAGGAAGGTCTGGAGATCCAACAAGTAGAACCGGAGGAGACAAATCAATCAGATGAGCGTAATTGAGACAATGATAGATATCCCAGTAGAACACGAGAAGAATGTATGCGGACAGTTTGACAACTACTTAAAAAAGATTGAGCGGACACTTCACGTTACCATAATTGGAAGAGATGGTGCCATTAAGATTATAGGACCAGAGCAGATGGTCCAAAAAGCAAAAAGTGTATTCAGCAATCTGATCGAACTGTCCAAACGAGGGAATACCATTACAGAACAGAATGTAGATTATGCCCTCTCCCTGTCTTTTTCTGAGAATGACAACCAGATTCTGGAGATAGATAAGGATATTATCTGCCGGACCATTGCCGGAAAACCAGTAAAACCAAAGACTCTTGGTCAAAAGCAGTATGTGGATCAGATCAGAAAGAAGATGATTGTGTTTGGAATTGGCCCTGCAGGAACAGGCAAGACTTACCTTGCAATGGCGATGGCGATCCAGGCATTTAAAAACGGGGAAGTAAACCGGATTATATTGACAAGACCAGCTATTGAAGCGGGAGAGAAGCTGGGTTTTTTGCCTGGCGATCTTCAAAGCAAGATTGATCCTTATTTAAGACCTCTCTATGATGCGCTCTATCAGATCATGGGTGCGGAAAGTTTTCTCCATAATTCGGAGAAAGGGCTGATTGAAGTGGCACCCCTGGCTTATATGAGAGGACGTACCCTTGACAACGCTTATATTATCCTTGATGAGGCACAGAACACTACTCCTGCACAGATGAAGATGTTTCTTACAAGAATTGGTTTTGGTTCCAAGGTTATTGTTACTGGAGACCAGACTCAGAAGGATCTTCCAACAGGAGCAGTTTCAGGACTTGATACGGCAATGAGAATATTAAAGAGGATTGAAGACATCAGTTTCTGTCAATTGACAAGCAGCGATGTGGTACGTCATCCTCTTGTTCAAAAAATTGTACAGGCTTACGATGAATTTGAATCAAAGAAAAAGGCAGAAGATAAAAAGACCAGGAATGTCAAAGGAAGAAAGGCACATTATGACAATTAATATTGAATACGAAGCAGAAAAAAAGCTGGAGATTCCATATGAGGATATTATTAACCAGGTGGTGGAAGAATCTATGGATTATGAGAATTGCCCCTATGAAGCGGAGGTCAATGTGCTCATTACAGATAATGAAGATATCCGGCAGATTAACAGGGAATACCGGAATATAGACAACCCTACGGATGTTCTTTCTTTTCCTATGGTGGAGTACCAGTCTCCCTCTGATTTTGAAGCTCTGGAACAGATGGCTTTTGATTCTTTTAATCCGGAGACAGGGGAGCTTTTACTGGGGGATATTGTAATCTCTGTTGACAAAGTAGAAGAACAGGCTGTAAAATATGGTCACTCCCAGACCAGGGAGATGGCATTTCTGGTGGCGCACAGTATGCTTCATTTATTTGGCTATGACCATATGGAGGATGAAGAACGCCTGGTCATGGAAAAGAAACAGGATGAGATTTTAAAACGGAGGGGATACGTGAGATGATAAAAAGGGTATGGTTTGGGCTTGCTTTTCTGGTGCTGTCTTCTGCATTTTTATCTGGCTGTACAAAACGATATGAAGCAGTATCTGTAACAGAACCGCGGACTGAAGAGGTAAGCACGGAAGAAATTATTATAAATAGCTCTGCGCCTGCCAATCAGACAGAGGAAGAAAGCCCCGGAGATTACTATACCTTTTCTGAACGACAGGAAAAAGATGGAAAAATAAGAAGTTATCTAACCGGTGAAATGGTAGATACAGCAATCGGAAACCGCAGACCTGTCGCTGTTATGATGAGCAATGATAAAGAAGCACTCCCTCAATACGGCATAAACCGGGCAGGTGTTGTTTATGAGGCACCTGCCGAGGGCGGTATGAACCGGTATATGGCACTGATTGAAGACTATGATAATCTGGAACGCATCGGTTCCGTTAGAAGCTGCAGAACCTATTATACATACTTTGCCCGTGAATTTGATTCAATATATGCCCATTATGGTCAAAGTACATTTGCAAAACCATACCTTGTCAATGTGGATCACATTAATGGAGTTGAAGGAATTGGAAATGTTGCGTATTTCCGGTCAAAGGATAAAAAAGCCCCTCATAACGCTTATACCAGCGGAAAGAGGTTGAAAAAAGCCATGGAAGAGATGGGATTTTCCCAGGAATTTGATTCTTCTTACAAGGGACATTACCAGTTTGCAAAAACAGGGAAAGAGGTGACCCTGGAGAATGCAAAAGATGTAAAAGATGCCTATAAGGTTTATCCTGGGTACAAGCTTAATAAACCTTGGTTTGAATATCATGAAGATGATGGTCTTTATTACCGGTTCCAATACGGGGCAGCACATAAGGGAGATGAAGGGCAGATAAAAGTGAAGAATATTATTTTACAATATTGCCCCACCGCTCATTACGCTACCACAGATTATTTAAATATTAATGTTCAGAGTGATTCTTTTGGAACATTTATTACCGAAGGAAGAGCAATACCGGTTAAGTGGTCTAAAGACAATGAATTTGGACCCACACATTATTACGACATGGAGAATAATGAGATTATCCTGAACCAGGGTAAAACCTGGGTTTGCATTATTTCTGCACAGGATTCTCCCAATGTGGAATTTTATGGAAAACAATAGTACTAGAAAAAATATAAAGAAAAAGGGAGCATCGAATTTCCTCATTCAGGGAACGATTCTGGCAGTTGCAGGAATTGTTGTACGCATTATCGGAATGTTTTACCGCATTCCTCTGGCAAGTATCCTTGGGGATGAAGGAAATGGCTATTACAGTTCCGCGTTTTCAATCTATTCCATTCTTTTAATCGTATCCTCTTATAGCCTTCCAACTGCTGTATCTAAAATGGTTGCTACGAGGATTGCAAAAAAAGAATATGTAAATTCGTTTCGGGTACTGAAGGTGTCCATGTTTTATGGAACAGTAGTGGGCGGACTCGGAGCGGCGGTTCTATGGTTCGGAGCAGATGTGTTTGCCAATCAGTTCTTAAAAATGCCCTATACAAGCTATGCGTTAAAGACTCTGGCTCCAACTATCTGGATTATTGCTTATCTTGGTGTTATCAGAGGGTATTTCCAGGGACTGGGAACCATGCTCCCCACTGCCATCTCTCAGGTTTTTGAACAGATTGTCAATGCAGCCGTCAGCATATATGCTGCAGCAAAACTTTTTGAGGCAGGTCTTAAATCCAATATACTTCATGGAGCAACGGAATATTCTTATGCGTTTGGTGCGGCAGGTGGAACCATTGGAACGGGCGTAGGTGCATTCGCTGCTTTACTGTTCCTTGCATTTATTTTGTTCAATTACAGGCCGGTTATAAAAAAACAGGCGAGAAGAGACCGTAGTCGATATCGGGAGACCTACGAGAGTATATCAAAAATTTTAATTCTGACAGTCTTCCCCATTGTTTTAAGCAGCGTTGCCTATAATATCAGCATTGTAATTGACAACAGCATTTATGGAATTGGCATGTCGGCTCTTGGCATGGATGCCTCTGAGATTGCATCGAACTGGGGTGTTTATTCGGGCAAATACCGTTTGCTTTTTAATATTCCTGTTGCCATTGCCAACTCTCTGGCATCAGCGCTGATTCCTTCTTTGTCACAGGCGGTTGCGGAACGAAACAGAGGACAGATCGTCCGGAAGGTTTCCATGGTCATTCGCTTTTCCATGATCATTTCCATTCCTTCCACAATAGGGCTGACAGTACTGGCTGCACCGATCTGTAATCTGCTGTTTGCAAAAAGCGATAATACTGCCTTAATTAGCATGATGGTATATGGATCTTCCGCCGTGGCATTTTTCTCACTTTCCACGGTTACCAATGCTGTTCTTCAGGGAATCAATCATATGAAGACTCCACTGAAGAATGCTGTTATTTCTCTTATCCTTCATGTGGGAATTCTGTGTGTAATGCTCTTTGTGTTTAAAATGGGAATATACGGAGTCCTCTATTCCAATGTTTTATTTGCCATTACCATGTGTATCTTTAATGGCCTGGCAATTGGAAAGTATTTAAGATACAGGCAGGAGGTTATAAAGACATTTTTACTTCCGCTGTTCGCTTCTGCTGTAATGGGAGCGGCTGCGTATGGAATATATGTTCTGATTCATCTGATCTCAAAGAGCAATTTTCTGGGGGTTATCGCTGCTATTATAATAGCGATGGCAGTATACGGGGTTTTACTTTTGAAGCTTCGCTGCATTGACGAAAAAGAACTGAACAGCCTGCCCGGAGGCAGAAGAATCGTGGATATTGCAAGAAAATTCCATTTATTGTGATTAAAAATGGGAAAGAAGGCAGATACTATACTTACTTGAAGGAGGTATCATTTCATGAAGAAGTATATGTTCTGCTTTCTTTTGTTTGTTGCGGCATCTGCCATCTGTCTGGGAGTTGGCTTTATCATAACAAAAGACAGTGTGAAGCCGGAGGAGGCACTGCCTGGTGCCACTTTGGAAACCGAAACGGTGACAGAAGCGCAGATTGTGATAAATCAGGAAGATGTGAAGCCTGCCAATGCAAAAGGGAAAGAAAAATATTATCTTGTATCAGAGGACGGATATTTACTCGTCCTCTATCAGGACAAGACAACAATCTGTCTTTATACTCATATGCCAGTTACTGATTTCCCTGAAGAAGAGCGGGGAAAGCTGATGGAAGGCATCTGGTTCACTTCTATGATAGAAGTGTTTAATTATTTAGAATCCTATACAAGCTAAAGAATAACAGGAGGATTTATGAAACAACAAGTAATCGTTGTAGGAGCAGGTGCTTCCGGTCTTACGGCGGCCGTTATGGCTGCCCGATCGGGAGCTTCTGTTACAATCATCGAACATTCCAAGAAGCCTGGGAAAAAACTTTTAGCCACGGGAAATGGAAAATGCAATCTGACAAACTTAGTGGTTCCAGAAGGTGCTTATCGCAGCGCTCAGCCGGAATTTCCACAGACTGTTTTGAAAAAATTCCCGGTAGATCAGACGCTTTCTTTTTTTGAAAATCTGGGAATTATGTTTACAGAACGAAATGGTTATGTTTATCCCTATTCCGGTCAGGCAGTGACAGTTCTTAACGGACTTTTATTTGAACTGGAGCGCTTAGGAGTGTCAATTATAACAGAATGTGAAGTGAAAAAGATTCGGTCTGATTTAACCCTCTTAACATCCGACGGAAAAAAACGGGCTGATGCGGTAATCCTGGCAGCAGGTTCCATGGCAGCTCCCAAAACAGGGTCAGATGGCAGCGGTTATGAACTTGCCAAAGCCCTGGGGCATCATGTCGTGTTACCTCTGCCGGCACTGGTACAGCTCAGGTGCCAGGAAAAATGGTACAAACAGGTGTCAGGGGTGCGGACGGAAGGAATTGTTACATTAAAAATAGATGGGCAAAAGGCAGCTTCAGACCGGGGAGAACTGCAGTTTACAGATTATGGAATATCCGGGATTCCGGTTTTTCAGATTAGCCGGTTTGCTGCGAGAGCAGTCCATGATAAAAAAAAGGTGGAAGCAGAACTTGATTTATTGCCAGTTATAAGTTTGACGGAGACTGAAGAGCTGCTTATGGAAAGGAAGAAGCGTTTTGGTTCCCGTTCTGTAGTGGACTTTTTAAATGGAATTATGAATTTGAAACTGATTCCGGTCCTTCTGCAGGAATCGGGGATAAAATCAGGTACTGTAAAAGAACTTTCCCAGGCACAGATAAAAAAACTTGCCAATACATTAAAGGAAATGAAGACAGTCATAACTGCAACCAATAATTATGAACAGGCACAGGTGTGCAGCGGAGGAATCAACACCAGAGAAATTAACCCGGAGACCATGGAATCAAAAAAAATAAAAGGATTGTATTTTGCAGGTGAAATTCTTGATGTTGACGGGATCTGCGGCGGATACAATTTACAGTGGGCATGGACTACCGGTGTATTAGCTGGAACACATGCAGGAAGAGGAAAAAATGATTAGAATCAATCAGTTAAAGCTGCCAATTGATCACAACGAACAGGCATTGCGATCAAAGATTGCAAAAATATTAAGAGTTCCATCAGAAGAAATTAAATCATTTCAGATTATAAAGCAATCCATTGATGCCAGAAAAAAAGATGAAATTCATTTTATTTATTCCATTGACGTGAATATGCCAAATGAGGAAGCTGTTATACATAGAGCAAAGAATGTCAATGTTTTATCCGTGGAGAAAAAAGAATACGCGTTCCCGCCTGCTGGTTCTGAGAAAATGCCAGAGCGTCCTGTTATTATTGGTGCTGGTCCGGCAGGGCTGTTCTGCGGAGTCATGCTTGCCAGAAATGGATACCGTCCTCTTATTTTAGAGCGGGGAGAATCAGTGGATCAGCGGAGAAAAACAGTCGATGAATTTTGGAAAGACGGAACGTTAAAACCAGACTCTAATGTTCAGTTTGGAGAAGGCGGAGCCGGTACATTTTCTGATGGAAAATTAAATACCCTGGTGAAAGATTCTTTCATGAGAAATAAAAAAGTGTTGGAACTATTTGTAGAATTCGGTGCGGATCCCTCCATTCTTTATATTAACAAACCGCACATCGGTACGGATGTGCTGAGCGGCATTGTAAAAAGAATGAGAGAAGAAATCAACCGCCTTGGCGGAGAAGTACGATTTAACTGCCGGGTCACAGATTTTATTCTGACTTCTGGTAAGATATCCCATGTGGTGACTCAGGAACAGGAAGAAATTCCTACCCGGGTACTGGTGCTTGCCATTGGCCACAGTTCCAGAGATACTTTCCAGGTTCTTGAAAAGAGAGGGGTTCCAATGGAATCCAAATCCTTTGCGGTAGGTATTCGAATTCAGCATCCCCAGGAAAGCATTAATACTTCCCAGTATGGTCCTGAAAACCATTCCCTCCTGGGACCTGCCGATTATAAACTGACGCACAAAAGTTCCAATGGCAGAGGGGTATATAGCTTTTGTATGTGCCCTGGAGGATATGTTGTTAATGCTTCATCAGAAAAAGAGATGCTTGCTGTTAATGGAATGAGCTACCATGACAGAGCAGGAGTTAATGCCAACAGTGCTTTGATTGTTACCGTTACCCCTGATGATTTTGGTGCAGAAGGTCCTCTTAGCGGCGTTTCTTATCAAAGAAAGCTGGAACGTGCTGCTTATTTAAGCGGTTGTGGAAAAATACCGGTTCAGCTTTATGAAGATTTTAAAAAGAATCAGGTTTCTGCATCCTTTGGAAATGTGGAACCGGCAGTAAAAGGGCAGTATGAATTTGCCTCCATCAGCGGATTTCTTCCTCCTTACCTTTCCAAGTCCCTGATTGAAGGGATAGAAGCCTTCGACCGGAAAATTCACGGATTTGCCAGACCAGATGCCATTTTAGCAGGGGTGGAGAGCCGGACTTCTTCTCCTGTGCGTATTTCAAGAGATGAGCTGTTTGAAAGCAGGGTAAAGGGCGTTTATCCTTGTGGGGAAGGGGCTGGTTATGCAGGAGGCATCACTTCCGCTGCCATGGATGGAATAAAGGTTGCCGAAGCCATTGCTTCCAGATTTCAAAGGTTTTCTGTATAAATTGACGAATCATAAAAAATGAGGTAAGATATTTATGAAAACAACGAAAGAAAGTAGATGGAAAAATGAGCATCATAGAGCGCCAGAAGCTAAAAGATAAGAAACGGATTGTAATTAAAATCGGGTCTTCCTCCCTGACCCATCCCCATACAGGAGATTTAAATCTGTTAAAGATTGAAAAGCTCATCCGGGTAATCAGCGATTTAAAGGGAGAAGGCAAGGAAGTTGTGCTGGTTTCTTCTGGTGCAATTGCTGCAGGAAGACAGGCACTGGGACATCAGGCAAAACCGGATACAATTGCAGAAAAACAGGCGTTTGCAGCAGTAGGCCAGGCAAGGCTTATGATGGTATACCAGAAACTTTTTGCAGAATATAATCAGATTGCAGCACAGGTTCTTCTGACAAAGAATACCATGATTCATGACACCAACCGTTACAATGCACAAAACACATTTGATGAACTTTTAAAACTGGGAACCATTCCGGTTGTCAATGAAAATGACACTGTTTCTACTTCTGAGATTCCTCTTGTGGATAACTTCGGAGATAATGACCGGCTGTCTGCGATTGTAGCCGCATTAATCGGAGCAGATCTTCTGATTCTTCTGTCTGATATAGATGGTCTGTATTCCGATGACCCAAGGCAGAATCCAGATGCAAAGTTTATCCCACTGGTAAAGGAAATCACCCCAGAGCTTCTTTTGATGGGGAAATCCACTTCCGGAAGTGACGTTGGAACAGGAGGAATGGCAGCCAAGCTGGCTGCAGCGCGGATTGCAACGGATGGCGGTTCTGATATGGTTATTGCCAATGGAGATCAGGTAGAAGTAATACAACAGATCATGTCTGGAGAAGAAAAGGGAACTTTGTTTATTGCCCATCCTAACCATGATTTTGATTTGATGAACTATATTAATTACGAGTATTAAGGAGAAACAGATGAATCAGGAGAAAATTGACCGTATTAATGTTCTTTACCATAAATCCAAGTCAGTGGGACTTAGCGAGGCGGAGACAGCGGAACAGGCTGCGTTACGAAAAGAATATATTGAATCAATCCGCAGAAGTTTAAGAGGAAATTTAGATAACATTTCAATTCAGGAAAAAGACGGTACAGTAACTGATCTGGGTAAAAAATATGGAAATGTGGAAAAAGAATGAGATAAGAGCATCTATCAAAAAACAGAGGCTGGCACTTGATGCAGAAACCCAGAATGTCTGGAATGACATCATCTGCCAAAAACTTTTGAATCTTTTGGAGATCCGGCAGGCATTTTGTGTGTACTGTTATGCATCTTTTCATGGAGAAGCAGGAACCTGGGAATTCATGGAGACATTGCTGGAACAGGGCAAATACATAGCTGTGCCGAAAGTCACAGGAAAACGCATGGATTTT
The DNA here is from genome assembly GCF_007115105.1 of Clostridium sp. HBUAS56010. Classification (GTDB taxonomy): domain Bacteria; phylum Bacillota; class Clostridia; order Lachnospirales; family Lachnospiraceae; genus Lacrimispora. Next base: position 420,676 of record NZ_SULJ01000001.1, on the reverse strand, counting down.
TACGCAATAAGCGGAAAGAAGGATCTAGAAGAGGGAACCATGGGAATCATGGAACCAAAAGCGACTTGTTTAAAATTATGTGATCCTCATGCCCCTGTGGTAGTCCCTGGAATTGCATTTGATAAAAAGGGAAACCGTCTGGGATATGGAGGCGGATATTATGACCGGTTTTTTGAAGATGAGCCGTCCCATCCCCGTCTGGCGATCGCATATGATTTTCAGATATTTGACCAGATTCCGGCCGAATCCCATGACAAAAGGGTAGACCGGATTATTACGCCGCTGAAATAAGATTGGGGGATAATTCTATGACCATTGTTGAGATAGGAAAAAAAGCAAAAGATATTACAGGTGTATTAAATATCCTTGGTTCTGAAAAAAAGAATGAAGGTTTAAAGTCTGCGGCAAAAGCTTTGCTTCAGGGAGAAACAGAGATTCTTGCTGCCAATGAAACGGATGTGAATAAAGCAGTAGCATCAGGTATGAGTGCAGGGCTTGTAGACCGTTTGAAGCTGACTTCAGAAAGAGTGAGGGCTATGGCAGACGGTCTTTTGTCCGTTGCCGCTTTAGAAGACCCGGTTGGAGAAGTTCTTTCCATGAAGGTAAGACCCAATGGGCTTACCATCGGTCAGAAGAGAGTTCCTTTAGGCGTTGTTGGGATTATCTATGAAGCAAGACCCAATGTAACCGCAGATGCTTTCGGGTTATGTTTTAAATCTGGAAATGCTGTGATTTTAAAAGGCGGAAGCGATGCTCTTGCATCCAATATTGAAATTGTAAGATGGTTAAAAAAGGGACTTAAGGATGCGGGTCTTCCTGAGGATTCTATCCAGCTTATTACAGATACTGACAGGGAAGTGACGAGAAAGTTCATGTCTCTTCGGGAATATGTGGATGTATTAATCCCAAGAGGCGGTGCCGGATTAATAAAAGCTGTGGTGGACAACAGCACCATACCGGTTATTGAAACCGGAACCGGAAACTGTCATATCTTTGTGGACGACTCAGCAGATTTTGATATGGCGCTGGATATTATTTTCAATGCGAAGACACAGAGAATAGGTGTATGCAATGCCTGTGAAGCACTTGTTATCCATAGAGACATTGCGCCTCGTTTTCTCCCTCTTTTAAAAGAACGGCTGTCTCTTAAGTCTGTTGAAATACGGGCTGATGAAGAGGCGTGCTCCATTGTTCCTGATTTTGTCTTGGCAAGTGAAGAAGACTGGGGAACAGAATATTTAGATTATATCTTATCGTTAAAAGTGGCAGGGTCTGTGGAAGAGGCGATTCACCATATTAACCGTTATAATACAGGACATTCCGAGGCGATTATTACCTCCAATTACGATCATGCGCAGAAATTCCTCAATGAAATTGATGCCGCAGCCGTTTATGTCAATGCATCCACAAGATTTACAGACGGATTTGAATTTGGTTTTGGTGCAGAGATTGGCATCAGCACCCAAAAACTTCATGCACGAGGCCCGATGGGATTGAAAGAACTCACAACCACCAAATATATTATTTATGGAAATGGTCAGGTTCGTCCGTAATGAGGAAAATATCTTCTCTGAGTTACAAATGAGAGGAATATTTGATATTTATTACAAAAAGTGAAACCAAAATTAGCATTTTTTTAGCGTTTTAATTCCACATAACGTGATAAAATAAATTTATAAATCATATTAGTGGTTACAAAGGAGAATATTATGGATTTTTCGCTGATTATTGGAATTATTATTGGTGTGGCAGCTCTTTTAACAGGTTATGTGCTGGAACATGGTGTCATATCATCGTTGTTTTTACTTAGTCCTTTCGTCATCGTATTTGGAGGAACAGTGGGATGCGTGACAGCCTCCTTTTCACTGAATGACATTGGTATGGCTTTAAAAGCTATGGTAAAAAGTTTTAATCATCCCCATTCCGGCAGTATGGAACGGATGATATCCAAGATTGCCATGATTGCCACGAGGTACAGGACCGACGGAGTAACCTGTCTGGAAGATATCAGCCGTGATCCGGAGCTGAACCAGGAGGAATATCTTCTTCTGAAAGAAGGACTGGTTCTGATCCAGGAGATGAAGACCCCGGAAGCCATACAGTATACTCTGGAATCCGATATCAGAGCTTATGTGCAGCAAAGGAGTATTGAAGCGAGCGTGTTTGATGCAGCCGCAGGATTTTCTCCTACCATGGGTGTTATTGGTACGGTTATGGGACTGATTATGGTACTGGCATCAGGTTTTGATGACCCTTCCAAACTTGCTGGTTCCATTGGTACTGCGTTTATTGCGACTCTTTACGGTGTTTTTTTGGCAAATATCGTTTACCTTCCTATTGCCACCAAATTAAAGACTCAGTTAAAGAGAAAGCATATTCAAAAAGAGATGGTTGTGGATGGTGTCTGTATGATTGCAAGAGGAAGCACCTCACGGAATATTGAGAATGAACTTGCCCTTTATTTTCAGGCATTTTCAGATGGAGGAAAAAAATACAAACAGGGAATTGAGAATTAAACAAAGGAGGAATGAAAGATGGGCAGAAGAGGAATTGAACCAGAACCTGAAAAAGAAAATTCAGACCGTTGGCTTCTTACTTATTCCGATATGATTACCTTGCTCCTGGCTTTGTTTATTATCATGTATGGTATGAGTTCCGTTGATTCTCAAAAAGTAAAGGAAATGTCTCAGGGATTGGAGCAGGCGCTGAATCATGGTGCTTCAAAAGCCGGAACCGGGGTTGGTGCCGGTGGAGGGAATATTTCTACTGATAATCTGGAAAGTGTTTATAAAAGCTTACAGGCTTACATAAAAGAACGGGATTTGGATCAGACCATTGACGTGACTTCAAGTGGTTCCAGCATTACCATCCGTATGAAAGATGCGATGCTGTTTAAACCGGATACCGCTGTTTTATTACCGGGAAGCAAGCCGATTATTGAGGAGATAGCCAATACATTAGAGGCGATCTATCCGGATATTAATCACATTACCATTACAGGGAATACTGCTGACCTGGGGAATAGGGATGCAGCCAATGAGGCGGATTCCTGGCAATTATCTGTAAACCGTGCGGTTACTGTCCTCAATTATATGACTTCCATGGGGCTGCAGGCAGAGAAGATGTCAATTGAAGGCAACTCCCATTATAATCCGATTGCTACCAACGATACCGATGAAGGAAGAGCCAAAAACCGTAGAGTTGAGATTACAATTACGGGCAGTGCAAATTGATATTTACAGGTTTGACTTTTTGTGCCTTATATGATAGGCTAAGAATAGTTTAGACAGAGAGAGGTGAAAGAATGGAGTTATAATTCTTGCGAAAGGAACTGCATAATGAAAAAGTATGGGTACCATATTTTTTTGTTGTGTTAATCTTGCAAGGATATCACTCCGTTCTCAGGCTCTTTTTTTTGTGCGGTATTTCTTCATCATGGATCTGCAGCTATGGAATCTGATATCTTGCAATCACTTTATACAGATGCTGTCATGAGACAGCTACGGAGGGTTGTTTATGTCATTAATACAAGTTACGGATCTGTCTTTTTCCTATGATGGAAGCTATGAGCCTGTCTTTGAGCATGTGACATTTCAAATTGATACGGATTGGAAAATCGGGTTCACCGGAAGGAACGGAAGAGGAAAAACTACGTTTTTAAATCTGCTGATGAAACGTTATCCGTATACAGGGAAGATTCATTCCAGCGTAAAATTTGAGTATTTCCCATTTTTCATACCAGATGAGGAAAGGAATACTCTGGATATTGTGGATTCTTTGCTGGAATCTGGGGAGATATGGATGATCAAAAGGGAATTATCCCGTCTGCAGGTTTCGGAAGAAATATTGTATCGTCCTTTTTCTACGTTATCAAAGGGACAGCAGACAAAAGTTCTTTTGGCAGCACTGTTTTTAAAGGAAAACAGTTTTCTTTTAATTGATGAACCAACCAATCATCTTGATGTGGAAGGAAGAGAAGCAGTAAGCAGATACTTAAAAAGTAAAAATGGCTTTATTCTTGTATCCCATGACAGAAAGTTTCTTGATGATTGTGTTGATCACATTCTTTCTATTAATAAAACAAATATAGAAGTTCAGAGGGGAAATTTCAGTACCTGGTATGAAAACAAACAGAAGACCGATCAATATGAACAGGCAGAACAAGAGAGACTGAAAAAAGAAGTCCGTCATTTGGAAATAGCCGCAAAACAGTCAAAGAAATGGGCAGATCAGGCAGAATCCACGAAACTTGGTAAAAAGTCTGCTGTCCATGAAAAATCCATTGACACAAGAGCATACGTGGGAGAGAAGTCAAGGCGTATGCAGATGCGAAGAAAGAATCTGGAACATAGGCAGGAACGGGCAATTAACGAAAAGAAAAATCTCTTGAAAAACGTGGAAGAAGCAGAATCATTAAAACTTTATCCTGAAATTCACCATACGAACCGGATTCTTTCGTTGAAAGAAGTGACTCCTTTTTTTGAAAAACCAGTGTGCAGGCCGGTAACATTTGATCTGGAACAAGGGCAGAGAGTCTGTCTTGCAGGGCGAAATGGAAGCGGAAAATCCACGATACTGAAGCTGGTTCTGGAAAAAGAACATCTGGATCTGAAAATGAAATACAAGGGAACCTTAGAGACCGCAAGCGGACTAAAGATTTCTTATGTTTCCCAGGATACCTCCTTTTTAACGGGGAGTTTGACTGACTATGCAAGGGAATGCAGAATCGAAGAGTCTCTTTTTAAATCAGTTTTGAAAAAACTTGATATATCCAGGGAACAGTTTGAAATGCCAATGGAAAGATACAGTGAAGGACAGAAGAAAAAAGTACTGATTGCCCGGAGTCTTTGTGAACGAGCCCACCTCTATATATGGGATGAACCGCTGAACTTTATAGATGTTTATTCCAGAATTCAGATTGAAAATCTGATTCAGCAGTTTAAGCCAACAATGCTATTTGTGGAGCATGATGAGGTATTTACTGGAAAAATTGCTACGGGTAAGGTGCTTCTGGAACAAGTGGATTTTTAACTTTGCAATCAATATTATTTATGCTATAATGGAAAAATCGAATAAAATTAAGAGGTTAAGTAGATGAATTATATAAATATGACTTATGATGATGCCTGCCAATATGCACCACTGGATGAACCTGCAAGACAGTATTTTTTTATGGAATATTGTAAGGCTCTGCTTGAAAAAATAAAAGAGGCTGCCGGGAGAGAAATTTTTACTTTCCATATTGCTACATTTGGCTGTCAGATGAATTCCAGGGATTCTGAAAAACTACAGGGTATTTTAGAAGCAATCGGTTTTGTGGAAACAGAATCGGAAGAAGCGGATTTTGTTCTTTATAATACCTGTACAGTCAGGGAGAATGCAAATCAGAGGGTCTATGGCCGTTTGGGATATTTAAACAGTTTAAAGAAAAAGAATCCTCATATGATGATTTCTCTTTGCGGCTGCATGATGCAGGAAGAAGAAGTGGTTGCAAAGATAAAGAAAAGCTATCGCTTTGTGGACATTATCTTTGGTACTCATAACATATTTAAATTAGCGGAATTGATGGCAGAGCGTCTGGATAAGAAAAAGATGGTAGTTGACATATGGAAGGAAACAGACCGCATTGTAGAGGATCTTCCTACGGACCGCAAATTCCCGTTCAAATCAGGGGTTAATATTATGTTTGGCTGCAATAACTTCTGTAGCTACTGTATTGTTCCTTACGTGCGAGGAAGGGAGCGGAGCCGTAATCCCAAAGATATTGTGGACGAGATAACCAGACTCTCTGAAGATGGGGTTGTTGAGATCATGCTTCTGGGACAGAATGTGAACTCTTATGGAAAGAATCTTGATGAACCCGTAAGCTTTGCAGAACTTCTCACGCAAGTGGACAAGATTGAGGGGCTGGAGCGTATCCGTTTTATGACCTCTCACCCAAAGGATCTTTCTGATGAGTTGATTGAAGCCATGAAGAATTCGAAGAAGGTCTGTCGTCATATTCATCTTCCTCTCCAATCAGGAAGCAGCCGTGTTCTAAAAGCTATGAACCGGAGTTATACAAAGGAAAAATACCTGGAGCTTGTGGAAAAGATCCGGACAGCCATGCCTGATATTTCTCTGACCACAGATATTATTGTTGGTTTTCCCGGAGAGACAGAGGAAGACTTTTTAGAGACACTTGATGTTGTTAAAAAAGTGCGTTTTGACAGTGCATTTACCTTTATTTATTCCAAACGTACCGGAACTCCGGCAGCTAAAATGGAATGTCAGATTGCAGACGAGGACGTGAAGAACCGTTTTGACCGCTTACTGACTGAAGTACAGAGAATTTCTTCCGAGGTATGCGGAAAGGATGAACACACCGTACAGAAGGTACTGGTTGAAGAAGTAAATGATCATGGGGAAGGCCTTATGACTGGACGGATGGGGAATAATACAACCGTGCACTTTAAAGGAGACCCTTCTCTTATCGGTAAGATCGTGGATGTGTATCTGGATGAATCCAAAGGATTTTATTATATGGGAACTTTAAGAGCATAAACATAGAGAAAAGAGGAAACAAAGTACCATGGCTGGATTATCACCAATGATGACCCATTACCTGGAAACAAAAAAAGAATATCCGGATTGTCTTCTGTTTTATCGGCTGGGAGACTTTTATGAGATGTTTTTTGATGACGCAGTTACTGTTTCCAGAGAATTGGAGATTACACTAACAGGAAAAGAATGCGGATTAGAGGAACGTGCACCCATGTGCGGCGTTCCTCATCATGCCGTAGAGACCTATTTAAACCGTTTGGTTCAAAAAGGGTTCAAAGTTGCAATTGCCGAGCAGATGGAAGATCCAAAGCAGGCAAAAGGGCTGGTTAAAAGAGAAGTGATCCGTGTTGTCACTCCTGGTACAGTCACAAGTGCAATGGCTCTTGATGAAACAAAAAACAATTACTTAATGGGAATTGTTTACATAGGGGAAACGTTTGGAATTGCAGTTACTGATATTACTACTGGAGATTTTCTTGTGACTGAGGTAGGATCTGACCGGGAGTTAACCGATGAGATCAATAAATTTTCCCCCTCAGAGATTATCTGCAACGAGGCATTTTATGTTTCCGGAGTTGATATCGAAGAGATCAGAAACCGTTATCACGCAGTTATTTCTTCTTTGGATAATCATTTCTTTTCGGACGAAATCTGTCGGAACATTCTAAAAGAGCACTACAAGGTAGGCTCTCTCTCTGGACTTGGGCTTGAGGACTATGACACTGGGATTATTGCTTCCGGTGCTGTGATGCAATATATGTATGAGACACAGAAAAACAGCTTATCCCATATCACCACCATTACCCCTTATTCCACCAGTCAGTTCATGATCATTGATACTTCCACCAGAAGAAATCTGGAACTTTTGGAAACTCTCAGAGAAAAGCAAAAGAGGGGAAGTCTTTTATGGGTTCTGGACAGAACAAAGACAGCTATGGGTGCAAGACTTCTCCGCACCTATATTGAACAGCCCCTCATCCACAAAGCAGATATTATAAAACGACAAACAGCGGTGGAAGAGCTGAATATGAATTACATTTCAAGAGAAGAAATATGTGAATATTTAAATCCTATTTATGACCTGGAGCGGTTGATTGGGCGAATCAGCTATAAGACAGCCAGCCCCAGGGATTTGATTGCGTTTAAAAACTCTCTGGAAATGCTTCCTCATATTAAAAATATTTTAGGTGAATTTAATAGTGATATGTTAATGGAGCTACACAATGAACTGGACCCGCTTGATGACATTAAAGATTTGGTTGAAAGGGCAATTGTGGATGATCCGCCTATTACCATAAGGGAAGGCGGAATCATAAAAGAAGGTTTTCAGGAAGAGGCGGATAAACTTCGCCACGCAAAAACAGAGGGAAAGAACTGGCTGGCTGAACTGGAAGCACGGGAGAAAGAAAAGACAGGAATTAAGAATTTAAAGGTTAAGTTTAATAAAGTTTTTGGCTATTATTTTGAAGTCACTAATTCCTTTAAAGACCTTGTTCCTGACTATTTTGTGAGAAAACAGACCCTTGCCAATGCCGAGCGTTATACCACCGATGAACTAAAAGAACTGGAAGATGTGATTCTTGGAGCGGAGGATAAGCTGTTTTCCCTGGAATATCAGTTGTTTTGCCAGGTAAGAGATTCTGTTGCTGATCAGGTATTGCGTATTCAGAAAACAGCAAGAGCTGTTGCGGGAATTGATGTACTTACCTCTCTTTCTACAGTTGCAACAAAGAATAATTATATAAAGCCCTCCATCAATGAAAAGGGATTGATTGATATAAAGAACGGACGGCATCCGGTTGTTGAAAAGATGATGAGAGATGATCTGTTTGTTTCCAATGATACCTATCTGGACAATGCCAAAAACCGTTTATCTATTATAACAGGTCCCAATATGGCTGGTAAATCAACCTATATGAGGCAGACTGCACTCATTGTTCTCATGGCACAGATCGGGAGTTTTGTTCCGGCAGAAGAAGCCAATATTGGAATCTGCGACCGCATCTTTACAAGAGTAGGAGCATCGGATGATTTGGCTTCCGGTCAAAGTACGTTTATGGTTGAGATGACGGAAGTTGCCAATATTCTTCGGAATGCAACAAAGAACAGTCTGATTGTTCTTGATGAGATTGGACGTGGAACCAGCACGTTTGATGGTCTCAGCATTGCATGGGCAGTTGTGGAACATATCAGCAACTCCAAGATTCTTGGAGCAAAGACTCTGTTTGCAACCCATTACCATGAACTGACTGAATTAGAAGGAACCATGGGCGGGGTCAACAATTACTGTATTGCAGTAAAGGAACAGGGAGATGATATCGTCTTTTTAAGAAAGATCATAAAAGGCGGTGCCGATAAAAGTTACGGTATTCAGGTAGCCAAGCTGGCAGGTGTTCCCGATTCTGTCATAACCAGAGCAAAAGAGCTTCTGGCGGAATTGAGTGATGCAGATATTACGGTAAAAGCCAAGGAGATTGCTGAAGGTAACAGCAACCTTCCCCAGAGAAAAGTCGTTCCAAAGCCAGACGAAGTGGATTTACAACAGATTTCACTGTTTGACACTGTAAAAGACAATGACATTATTAAAGAACTGGAAGATCTGGAACTTGGCACCATGACTCCCATTGATGCGCTCAATACCTTATACCGTTTACAGACAAAGCTGAAAAACCGCTGGTAACAAGAAAAAGGAGCTGATGTCATGCCTAATATAACTGTACTGGATCAAAATACCATTAATAAGATTGCTGCCGGTGAAGTAATTGAACGGCCTGCTTCGGTTGTAAAGGAGTTGCTGGAGAATGCGATTGATGCAAAAGCAACTGCCGTAACCGTGGAGATCAAGGAAGGCGGTACTTCTTTTATCCGGGTAACGGATAATGGCTGCGGAATTTCAAAAGAGGAAGTCCCATTGGCGTTCCTTCGCCATTCCACAAGTAAGATCAAATCCGTAGAGGATTTATTTACAGTCTCTTCTTTAGGTTTTCGCGGAGAGGCACTGGCAAGTATTGCTGCAGTATCCCAGGTAGAACTTATTACAAAGACCAGTGTAGGTCTGACCGGAACCCGTTACCAGATTGAGGGCGGCGAGGAACGTAATCTGGAAGAAATCGGTGCTCCGGAGGGAACGACATTTATTGCCAGAAACCTGTTTTACAACACACCCGCCAGAAAAAAGTTTTTAAAAACACCGATGACAGAAGGCGCACATGTATCCGACCTGGTGGAAAAACTGGCTCTGTCCCATCCGGAGATTTCGATTCGGTTTATCCAGAATAACCAGAATAAGCTTCATACTTCTGGAAATCATAATTTAAAAGATATTGTCTATACGGTTTTTGGCAGGGAGATTGCCTCCAACCTGTTGGAAGTATCCGTGAAACAACCGGAAGTATCCATTCGGGGGTACATTGGCAAACCTGTAATTGCAAGAGGAAACCGAAATTATGAAAATTATTTTATCAATGGAAGGTATATTAAAAGCAGTATTATATGCCGTGCCATTGAAGAAGCTTATAAGCCATTTATGATGCAGCATAAGTATCCATTTACCATGCTTCACTTTACCATTGAGCCGGAGACGCTTGATGTCAATGTTCATCCTACAAAGATGGAGCTGCGTTTCCGGGATGGAGACATGGTATATCATATGGTGTATCAGGCGGTTGCAAATGCACTTGCCCATAAGGAACTGATTCCTGAGGTGGAGCTGGAGAAAAGAAAAGAAGAGAATGCTCTGCATATGCCGGGAAAGAAGCTGGAACCCGCTCCGGAACCGTTTGAAAAGAGACGACTCATGGCGATGCAGCAACAGGCCGCCGCAAAGGAGATAAATGAGAGTCCTTCTGTGCCTGAATTTCAGAAACGGCTGATTCCCCAGACTCCAATCTTGGAACAGGTAAAAGAACCGGATGATCTTCTGAAAAACTGGCTCCCTCAATCTGCCGCTTCTAACCCTCTTCCGGCAAGTGATCACAAGAAAGAATTAAAACAAGAAGAGACAAAAGCTGGTCAGATGGATCTTTTTGATGGGAAATTATTAGAACCAAAAGCCCGCTCCATGCACAAACTGATTGGACAATTATTTGATACTTACTGGCTGGTTGAGTTTAACGAACAGCTTTATATTATTGATCAGCATGCTGCACATGAAAAGGTTTTATATGAGAAGACAATGGCAACACTTAAAACCAGGGAGTATACTTCCCAGCTGGTCAGTCCTCCGATTATACTGACCCTTAACCGGAATGAAGAAGTTCTTCTGCAGCAGCACTTAACCTACTTTACCCAGATGGGATTTGAGATTGAGCCGTTTGGAGGAAGGGAATATGCGGTCAGAGGTGTTCCTGCCAATTTATTCTCCATTGCAAAAAAAGAGTTGCTTATTGAGATGATTGACGGACTGTCAGAAGAAGGGGCTGCCAGCAATCCTGACATTATTTATGACCGGGTTGCAACCATGTCCTGCAAAGCCGCTGTAAAAGGCGGAAACCGTCTTTCCTTTGCAGAAGCCAATGAGTTAATTGATCAGCTTCTGGGACTTGAGAATCCTTATGCCTGTCCCCATGGAAGGCCAACCATTATTTCCATGAGTAAATATGAACTGGAAAAGAAATTCAAGAGGATTGTGTGATGAAACCACTGATTGTTTTAACTGGACCTACAGCAGTCGGAAAAACTGCATTATCAATTAATCTTGCAAAAGCTATTGGCGGAGAGATTATCAGTGCGGATTCCATGCAGGTATACCGTCACATGGATATTGGTTCTGCAAAGATATCAGAAGAAGAGATGGAAGGTGTTCCCCATCATCTGATTGATGTGCTCGAGCCGCAGGAGGAATTTAATGTAACCATATTTCAGTCAATGGCAAAAAAGGCGATGGACGAGATTTATTCCAGAGAACATATTCCCATTGTGACAGGAGGAACCGGCTTTTATATCCAGGCACTATTATATGACATAGATTTTACGGAGACAAAAGAGGATTCTTCCCTGCGAAGTGAACTGGAAGCATTGGCAAAAGAAAAGGGCGGAGAGTATCTTCATCAGATTCTCAGAAATATTGATCCTGAATCCGCAGAACAGATTCATTCGAACAATGTAAAAAGGGTTATTCGTGCCATTGAGTTCTATCGTCAGACAGGTGAGCAGATTTCTGTACACAACAAACGGGAACGGGAAAAGAAATCTCCCTATGACTTTTTATACTTTGTAATAAATATGGACCGTGATACACTCTATAAGCGGATCGACAGCCGGGTGGACCAGATGGTGGAACAGGGACTGGTGAAAGAGGTTGAGAGATTAAAGTCTATGGGCTGTACCAGAGAGCTGGTTTCCATGCAGGGACTTGGATATAAAGAGATCCTTGATTATCTGGATGGAACCTGTTCTCTGGAGGAAGCCATTTACTTCCTGAAAAGAGATACAAGACATTTCGCAAAGCGTCAGATCACATGGTTTAAACGGGAAAAAGATGTAACATGGATTTCTCTTCCGGATTATGGATACCACCCGGATAAGGCACTTGCAGAGATGATGGAAATAGTTGATAAACAGTATGGATTGGAGAAAAGAGCAACATGGAAATAGATACAATGTATGAAAAACTTGGAATCAGTCAGGCTGTACTGAACTTTGGAAAGAAGATAGAAGCAAAGTTAAAAGATCGTTTTGACAGGATTGATGAAAATGCAGAATACAATCAGATGAAGGTATTAAAGGCTATGCAGGACAACCGGGTCAGCGACATTCATTTCGCAGCTACAACCGGATATGGCTATAATGACCTGGGACGGGATACCCTGGAAGCTGTTTATGCAAGCGTTTTTCATACGGAGACTGCCTTAGTGAGACCCAATTTAATCAGCGGAACCCATGCGCTGTCTGTTGCATTATCTGGAAATCTTCGTCCAGGCGATGAACTGCTTTCTCCTGCGGGTAAACCTTATGATACGCTGGAAGAAGTAATCGGAATCCGGGAAAGCACTGGTTCTTTGAAGGAATATGGGATTTCCTACCGCCAGGTAGAACTTCTTTCCGATGGAACTTTTGATTATGATGCAATTAAAAAGGCAATAAATGAAAAAACCAGACTTATTACAATTCAAAGATCCAAAGGGTATGATACCAGACCAACATTTTCTGTAACCCAAATTGGCGAGCTGATTTCATTTGTAAAGAACATAAAACCGGATGTAATCTGTATGGTGGACAATTGTTATGGAGAATTTGTGGAACGAATGGAGCCGTCTGACGTTGGAGCGGACATGATTGTTGGTTCTCTTATTAAGAATCCGGGAGGAGGTCTTGCTCCTATTGGCGGATATATCGCCGGAAAGAAAGAGTGTATTGACCGGGCTTCTTACCGTCTGACTGCACCCGGTCTTGGAAAGGAGGTGGGAGCCAGCCTTGGGCTTAACCAGTCTTTTTACCAGGGATTATTCCTTTCACCAACTGTTGTTGCAAGTGCATTAAAGGGAGCTGTTTTTGCGGCAAATGTTTATGAGAAGCTGGGGTTTGATGTGGTTCCCAATGGAAAAGAATCCCGTCATGACATTATCCAGGCAGTTACTTTTGGAACGGCAGAAGGTGTTATTGCTTTTTGCCAGGGAATTCAGGCTGCCGCTCCGGTAGATAGTTTTGTGTCCCCGGAACCATGGGATATGCCTGGATACGATGCGCCAGTTATTATGGCTGCAGGAGCATTCGTCCAGGGATCTTCCATAGAATTAAGTGCAGATGGTCCCATTAAACCTCCATATGCGGTGTATTTTCAAGGGGGACTTACCTGGTACCATGCAAAACTTGGGATCCTTATGTCTTTACAGAAGCTTTTTGAAAGTGGATTAATTGATTTATAAAAAAGGTGTACACAAATGGAAATCTATGTTAAAATGTTTTGATAGGTATGGAGATTCCTGCCATTAAATCAAAAGGGGTAGCAGAGCAGATGAAGCAAAAAAACTGCTGGGTACTGCTTCTTCTTATGCTTGCAGGTGTTGTTCTGGGCGGATTTATCGGGAACATTACTCAGGGGATATCCTGGTTGTCCTGGCTGAATGCCGGACAATCCTTTGGATTTGATACTCCTCTTGTGGTGAACTTTGGTATTCTGGTTATTACTTTTGGTATTAACATCAAGATAACCCTTGCCGGCATTATAGGAGTTGCAGCAGCACTCATTATGTATCGATTCATTTGATTCTTACATATGTCTTTTTTCGTACCTGGAGAGTAACCGTCAGGAGGCATATGAAACGTATAACCATGAAAGACATCCCAACGGATGAGAGACCCTATGAGAAATGTCTGAATGACGGGGTTCAGGGCTTAAGCGATGCGGAACTTTTATCCGTAATTATCCGTACAGGCACCAGAGAAGAGAATTCCCTGATGCTGGCACAAAAGATACTGGCCTTAAATTATCCGGGAAAGGGTATTTTAGGGCTTTTGCACCTTTCCATGCAGGAACTTATGCAGATTAAAGGAATTGGCAGAGTCAAGGGAGCGCAGTTATTGTGCATTGGCGAACTCTCCCGGAGAATATGGAAGAAGACAGCCAGCCTGGAGACAGTTTCTTTCCATCATCCTGTGGATATTGTCAATTACTTTATGGAGGACATGCGCCACAGAGAGCAGGAACAGGTTTATGTAATGTTCTTAAATACAAAAGGAGTCCTGATTAAGGACGTAATGATCTCTCAGGGAACGGTGAATGCTTCCGTAGTTTCTCCTAGGGAGATTTTTATTGAAGCGGTTAAGTACCATGCTGTCAGTCTGGTACTTGTTCATAACCATCCAAGCGGAGATCCGTCTCCCAGCAAAGAAGATATTCATCTTACAAGACGGGTAAAAGAAGCTGGAGAGCTGTTGGGAATCCGGCTGTTGGACCATATTATTATAGGAGATAATTCCTATATCAGTTTGAAAGAACGGGGAGTTTTATAGATGGAATCAAAGCGTAGTAAGTATGTTCTTATATCTTTAACCGTATTTTGTGTTCTTTTGATTGGTTTGACTTCCATTCATGATGAATGGCTGACCCCGCTTCGGACCGGAGTGGGATACTTTCTGATTCCGGTACAATCAGGAGTTAATTCTGCGGGTTCCACTATTTATGACGGAATCGCAGATCTGACAAAGATGCACAATGCACAAAAAGAGAACAAGGAAATGAAAGATATTATCACACAGTTGACGGAAGAAAATACCAGACTTCAGTCAGAAGAGATGGAGCTTACGCGCCTTCGTAAACTCTATGACTTAGACCAGCAATACGGTCAATACGAAAAGGTAGGTGCCAGAGTAATTGCCAATGATTCCAGCAACTGGTTTCAGGTATTCCGGATTGATAAAGGATCAAAAGACGGCATCGCTGTGGATATGAATGTGATGGCAGGAGGCGGTCTGGTCGGAATTGTAACCGATGTGGGTGCCAACTATGCAACCGTCCGTTCCATAATCGACGATTCCAGCCGTGTGAGCGGTATGGCAATGCAATCTGGTGACAGTTGCATTGTTGCCGGAGATCTGACGCTGTTTAAAGAAGGCAGACTTAGAATTACCAATGTGTTAAAAGAAAGTGATTTAAAAGATGGGGACAAAATTGTGACCTCCAATATCAGTTCTGTCTTCCTTCCTGGTCTTTTGGTTGGCTATGCCGCTGATATTACCAATGATACCAATAATGTCACCAAGTCTGGATATCTCATTCCGGCTGCAGAATTTGACAGTCTGCAGGAAGTATTGGTCATTACCAAATTAAAATCAGATATGATGAAGGAAGATGCTTCCACAGAGACACCTTCTGCAGAACCACAGACGGCAGAAAGTACCGCTCAATAGCGAAAAGGAGTAACATGAGACGTATAATTTTCAATATACTGCTGATTATACTGGCGTTTACCGTCCAAAGCTGCATATTCCCGTTGCTGCCATTTTTATCAGCTTCTCCCAATCTGCTTCTGATTCTCACTTTTTCCTTTGGCTTTATGCATGGGAAAGAAGCCGGGATGTATTACGGACTTTTGGCAGGACTTTTGATGGATTTGTTTTACACAGGTCCCTTCGGCTTTTATACATTGATTTTTCTATTTGTCGGATACGTCAATGGGATCTGCACGAAATATTATTATGAGGATTACATTACCCTTCCATTAATACTTAGTGTATTAAATGAATTGGTTTACAACTTTTATATTTATGTTTTCCGCTTCCTGATCCGTCAAAAGATACGGATCGGATATTATTTTATCAATATTGTACTTCCGGAAATCATATTTACGGTTGTGACAACATTGCTTCTTTATCGGGTATTCCTGATTCTGAACCGCCATTTGGAAGAAATAGGAAAAAAAGGGGATTCGAATATTGTTTAGAGATTTATTGGAAATCATAACAGAATTTTTAAAGAAAGCGATGATTTCACGGCTTTTCGTTCTGGGAGTCATCTGTTTTGCCATGTATGCCGGTCTGATCAGCAAATTATTCCATATGCAGATTATCAATGGAGAAAAGGCGCTGAACGAATATCTGCAGTTGACGGAACAAACTATAACAACGGCTGGAACCAGAGGTAATATCTACGACCGCAAGGGGAAGGTTTTAGCATATAACAAGCTTGCCTACTCTGTCGCTATTCAGGATACTGGTGCATACAAAGATCCTGTTTCCAGGAATAATATGTACTTAAAACTGGTACAGATTCTTAGCCGCCACGGAGAGATGGTCCAGGGAAAGTTTGAAACTGCTATTGATTCCAATGGAGAGATGGTTTATACATCAGCCTCAGAAGCAGCCAGAAAACGTTTTTTACGGGATTATTATGGAATAAAAAGAGTGGAAGATCTGGATGATGCAAAAGGACTTTATCCTTCTAATTTAAGTGCTCAGGAATTGTTTGAGCGTGCGAAAAAGGACAATGGTCTTATGGATTTAAAAGATGAAGATGGACATGCCTTAACTTTAACTGATCAGGAAGCTCTTGATATCATTAATATTAAGTATTCTCTGCGCCTGATGTCTTACCGGAAGTATGAATCAACCACCGTCTCAACCCAGGTATCCGAGGAAACGGTTGCAGATATTTTGGAGCACATCAGTGATATGCAGGGAGTCAGTGTGGAGGAAACCACCATCCGGGCTTATAATGACAGCATTCCTTTTGCTCCGGTGCTTGGCTACACAGGAAAAGTTCCTGAGGAACAGTTAGAAGGTCTTCAGCAGAAAAAAGAAGATTATGACATCAACGATATCGTGGGACGGACAGGAATTGAATATACCATGGAGCATGATCTTCAAGGAACAAAAGGGAGAAAGACTATCTATAAAGACAGCGTTGGACGAATCCGTGAAACCAAAGATGCAACCGATGCTTCTGCGGGAAATGATGTCTACCTTACACTTGATGCAGAACTGCAAAAAGGAATTTATCACCTTATTGAACAGTCTCTTGCCGGAGTATTGATTAAAACCATTGTGAATGAAGATTATCAGGCAGGCGCGTCTACCGATGGCTCCAATATGAAGATTCCGGTTAAGGATGCCTATTACCAGCTTATTAATAACAATGTGCTTTCCCTGAAGATCCTTGAGAGGGAAGATGCCTCAGAGATAGAAAAAACTATTTACGGGAAGTATGCGTATTCGCAGACAAGGATATTTACAAGTTTAAAGAATGAACTGATGAGCAGTCATTCTACTGTCATGCAGGACCTGCCGGAAGATATGAAAGCATATATGTTCTACATATATTCCTATTTGTCAGGACCTACTGTTGGAATTATTAAAGAGGATCTCATTGATACTTCCAGTGAAGAATACCAGGCATGGAAAGCGGATGAGATCAGTCTCAGAGACTATCTCTATTATGGAATTGCTAACGGATGGGTGGATACTACAAAACTGGAGACAGGCTCTAAATATTCCAGCGCTGATGACACCTTTGAACAGCTTGTCAATTATGTGCTTGATAATTTAGAAAGTGACCGTAATTTTACAAAAAGGATATACCGTTATCTGATTAACGACAACACCATAACAGGTCAGGAATTGTGTCTGGCATTATATGAGCAGGGCGTATTAGAGGATGATGGAAAAGATCGTTCTGAGCTTTTGGCAACCGGGGATGCGTACACATTTTTACTGAGAAAGTTATATAATCTGGAGATCACTCCGGCACAATTGGCATTGTCTCCCTGTAATGCAGGAGTTGTTGTAACAAACGATAAAACAGGAGAAGTGCTTGCCCTGGTTTCTTATCCGGGATATGATAATAACCGGATTGGAGACGGTGCTTATTTCAGCCAGCTTCAGGCGGATATGTCACTTCCGCTTTATAATAATGCAACCCAGACGAGAAAAGCACCAGGTTCTACATTTAAACCAATTACAGCAGTCGCAGCATTGGAAGAACATGCAATTACAATTGATGAGACCATTAACTGTACCGGTATCTATCGTGATGTGGAACCTCCAATTAAATGCTGGATTTATCCTGGCTACCATGGTCCTCTTAATATTGTTGGAGGAATACAAAATTCCTGCAATATCTTCTTTGCAGATTTAGGACATCGTCTGTCATTGGGTGCAAATGGAACCTATTCACCGGAAGTTGGTCTTGATGCTCTGCGCTCATATGCAACGAAGTTTGGACTTGACCATAAGTCAGGCGTGGAAATTGCAGAACTTGATCCTCAGATCTCAAAAGATTCTCCGGAGCGCTCTGCCATGGGACAGGGGAGCCATGCCTATACCAATGTACAGCTTTCCAGATATGTGGCAGCCATTGCAAACCGGGGAACTGTATTTGAACTTAGCCTGCTGGACAAAACAACGGATTCTGAAGGTAATCTGATAAAAGATTATACCCCTAAGATTTCTTCTCATATTGACGCGGCGGCTACAACGTGGGATACTGTACAACAGGGAATGAGAGAAGTGATTGCAAGTGGTACATCAAAGAGGTTGTTTGCTGACCTTGAAGTGGAGATTGCAGGTAAGACAGGCACCGCTCAGGAAGCCCGCAACAAACCAAACCATGCTTTCTTCATTTCTTATGCACCATATGACAATCCGGAGATCTGCGTTACCGTGAATATTCCTTATGGTTATTCCTCATCCAATGCAGCTAATATAGCGAAGAACGTCTATAAGTATTATTATGGCTATACAGACTTGGAATCCATTGTCAATGCGGGTGCCCTGGATGCAGCGAAAGTTAACATTCGCGATTAACTAGGATAAGAGGTGAATATGATGCATAATACCGTAGTGATTAAGAGCAACAGAGCAGGTATGATTGTCATCCTGGACCCGGATATCCCTTTCCCTCAGCTTCTTTCTGATATCGGGAAAAAGTTTGGAGACAACTCCAAATTCTGGGGATCTGTACAAATGACCCTGACCTTAGAGGGACGGGAACTGACTTCAGAAGAAGAATTCGCAATCGTCAATCAGATTACAGAAAACTCCAATGTGGAGATTATCTGTCTGATGGATACAGATGCAAACCGTCTGGAACGATGTGAAAAGGCACTGAATGAGAAACTGATGGAATTATCCTGTCAAACAGGACAGTTCTTTAAAGGTAATCTGCAAAACGGAGAGACTTTGGAATCAGAAGCCAGCATTGTTATTATTGGTGATGTGTGCAAAGGCGCAAAAGTGATCGCCAAAGGCAATGTGGTTGTGCTGGGAAGACTGACTGGTACTGTATGTGCCGGTGTAGCTGGTAACAAAGAAGCCCTTATTACGGCACTTGAGATGGCTCCTACACAGCTTCGGATCGCTGACTGTACCTCTGGTCTTGACGGAAGGGGAAAGCGCCTTGGGAGAGGTCCTATGAAGGCTTACTTAGAAAATAACAAAGTCATTATAAAACCAATGAAAAAAAGTATGGAAATATTCCGTAAATTAAGGTAAAATAGAAAGAGGTATAAAACAGGAGGATATTGTATGTGTGAAATCATCGTAATCACTTCTGGAAAAGGCGGGGTAGGCAAGACAACAACTTCTGCCAACGTCGGTACCGGACTTGCGATTCTTGGAAAAAGGGTAGTTCTGATTGATACAGATATCGGACTGCGCAACCTTGATGTTGTAATGGGTCTGGAAAACCGTATTGTCTATAATTTAGTAGACGTGGTGGAAGGGAATTGCCGAATGAAGCAAGCCCTGATTAAAGACAAAAGATACCCGAATTTATTTTTACTTCCCTCCGCACAGACGAGGGACAAGACTGCTGTTACTCCAGGTCAGATGGTGAAGCTGGTTGACGATTTAAGGGAAGACTTTGACTTCATTCTTCTGGATTGTCCTGCTGGAATTGAGCAGGGCTTTCAAAATGCCATAGCGGGAGCAGGAAGAGCTATTGTTGTTACAACACCAGAAGTTTCTGCCATCCGGGATGCAGACCGTATCATCGGACTTTTGGAGGCTGCCGATATGGGAAACATTGAACTGATTGTTAACCGGATAAGAGCTGATATGGTCAAACGCGGGGACATGATGTCTTTGGATGATGTCATGGATATTCTTGCAGTTGATATTATTGGAGCTGTACCGGATGATGAGGACATCGTCATTTCCACAAACCAGGGAGAACCCCTTGTAGGTATGGGAACTCCGGCTGGACAGGCTTATATGGATATCTGCAAACGGATTATCGGGGAAAATATCCCCATACAGAATCCAGCTACAAGAGAAGGTCTGTTTTTCAAACTCTCCAATCTCTTAAAGAGAGCATAGGAGGGGTTGATATGAGCCTGTTTCCTGTATTCCGCAAGAAGAATTCAGGAGAAATTGCAAGAAATCGTCTGAAGCTTTTGCTGGTTGCGGACAAGGCGGACTGTTCTCCTGAGATTATGCAGATGATAAAAGACGATATGATCCGTGTAGTATCAAGATACATGGATATTGATTCCGACAGAATAGAGATACAGATGAAGAAGCAGAAGCAGTCGGATTGTGAGCGTTTTACACCGGTGCTTTATGCCAACATCCCTATCCGTGATGTACCTGATAAGGGGATATACTAATTATGTTTTCAGAATTTAATTTTAAGCACTATAATTACCGTTTAATTATATATATGATTGCACTTTCTGTGATTGGAATTCTTGTAGTAGCCAGTGCATCCAACCAGGATTCAGCTACCGTGACCAAACAGATTATTGGGGTCACCGTTGGATTTGCCCTGGCTGTTGGAATATCCATCATAGACTACCATCATATTACAAAATTGTACGCTTTGGTTTATGCAGGCTGCATTCTTTTACTGGGTGCAGTTCTTGTTATGGGACATACTGCCGGAGGTGCCACCAGATGGATTAACCTTCCAGGCATCGGGCGGATCCAGCCCTCCGAATTTGTTAAAATTGGATTGATTATATTTTTCTCCTGGTATTGGAACAAACACCAGGAGAAGATGAATATGCCGGTCATGATAGGAATGGCTGCCGGACTTGCAGCCATTCCTATAGGCCTTATTTTTGCAGAACCGAATTTATCCACCAGCCTGGTAGTTACCATCATTATTCTTTGTATGGTGTATTCTGCGGGCATTAGTTACCGGTGGATTTTTGGAGTTCTTGCAGTTGCGGTTCCGGCAGTTGCGCTTTTTATTTTCCTGCTGACAAAGGGACTAATTCCTTTTATTCATGACTATCAGGCAAGACGAATTCTCGCATGGATTTACCCACATGCAGAGCAATATGCTGAAAATCTGTACCAGCAAAAAAATTCAATTATGGCAATCAGTTCCGGCCAGCTTCAAGGCAAGGGACTTTTTAATACGACCATCGCATCAGTCAAAGATGGGAATTTCTTATCAGCCGGAGAAACCGACTTCATTTTCGCAATTATAGGTGAAGAAATGGGGTTTCGAGGCAGCATCATTGTCATTTTACTTATTGGTCTGGTTGTATTTGAATGCCTCTATATGGCTGCACGTGCCAGAGATTTATCCGGTAAGCTGATCGGTACCGGCATGGCTGCTTTAATTGGTTTCCAGGCATTTGCTAATATTGCTGTGGCTACACAGATTTTCCCTAATACAGGCCTCCCGCTTCCGTTTATCAGTTCGGGAGTCAGTTCTCTTATTAGTATATTTATGGGTATGGGACTGGTGCTGAATGTTGGATTGCAACGAAAAATGGGTAATTAAAAGGAGGTATATCGTTATGAATATAGGATTAGTTGCGCACGATTCAAAGAAAAAACTCATGCAGAATTTCTGCATTGCTTACAGAGGTATTTTAAGTAAACACATGTTATATGCAACAGGAACTACAGGACGTCTGATTGAAGAAGTAACCAATCTTAATGTCCATAAGTATCTGGCAGGACATCTGGGCGGAGAACAGCAGTTAGGCTCCCAGATTGAGCATAATGAGATTGATCTGGTTGTTTTCTTAAGAGATCCGCTTACACCAAAGTCTCATGAACCTGATATTGTAAATATTATGAGAACCTGCGATATGCACAATATTCCACTTGCTACGAATCTGGCTACAGCAGAACTTTTAATTAAGTCTTTAGAGCGTGGTGATCTGGAATGGCGTGAAATGTATAAATGATGAGGGAATGCTTGTGAAGAGAAAAGCGTTTGTAACATCAGGATGCATCTTATTAACGGTTGCATGTTTAACTGGCTGTACGAATTTCAGCAGACTTGACGATCCCTATATTTATTCGGAAAGAACAGAATTGTATCAATCCGACAATGATCAGGCAAAAGCAGCAGCCTTTGCCCAGGATCTTTGTGTTGTTCCTGATGATGTTTCAGACAAAGACAGCAAAGTGACTGCCCAGGCAGCCGCAGTCTTTGATCTTTCGGATAAGACAGTCTTGTTTGCCAAGAACCCATTTGAGCGTATGTATCCTGCCAGCACTACAAAGATCATGACAGCATTGGTTGCCTTAAAATACGGAAACCTAACGGATAAAGTCACTGTTACAAGTGATGCGGTTATTACAGAATCCGGTGCCAGCCTTTGTGGAATCAAGCCAGGAGATAAGCTGACTTTAGAACAGCTTTTATATGGTCTTATGCTCCCATCAGGTAATGATGCGGGGGCTGCGATTGCAACACATCTTGCAGGAGGAGAAGAAGCTTTTGCCAGGATGATGAATGAAGAAGCTATAAAAATTGGAGCAACCGGCACCCATTTCATGAATCCTCATGGACTGAACAATGAAAATCACTATACAACTGCTTATGACCTGTATTTAATTTTTAATGAAGCGATGAAATATCCAGAATTCCGGAAGATCGTAGGAACAGAAAAATATACCACCACCTATCAGCATGATTCAGGAAAGCCGGTCAATGTAACTTGGAAAGATACCAACTGGTATCTGACCGGAGAGCGGAAGATGCCAGTTGGTCTTACTGCCCTTGGCGGAAAGACGGGAACAACTCAGGCGGCTGGAAGCTGTTTGATTATGGGAAGTTCTGATTCCTCTAAACGCGAATATATTTCTGTAGTATTAAAAGCTCCTAATCATGTTGGTCTATATGATAACATGACAAATATGTTAAATAAAATTGTAGAATAGTCATTGCCTTTCCTATGGATTTGTACTATAATTACATTAATCCGAATAGACTTTTTATACAAATTATATAATGTAGGGAGGAGATTGCTATGGTTCAGATTATAGCTGGAAAAAAGGGTAAGGGAAAGACGAAGCATCTGTTAGACAGAGCCAACTTCGCTGTAACAAACTCAAAAGGCTCCATCGTATACTTGGATAAAAGTTCTAAACACATGTATGAATTAAGCAACAAAATTCGCCTTATTAATGTGAATGAGTATCCGATCACATCAAGTGAGGGATTCATAGGTTTTATTTGTGGAATTATCTCCCAGGATCATGATTTGGAAATGATGTTTCTTGACAGTTTCTTAAAATTGTCCTGTTTAGAAGGGGAAGATGTATCTGAAACCATTGCAACTTTGGAAAAAATCGGTGAAAAGTATCACGTAACGTTTGTTCTCAGCATTTCGGCAGATATAGAACATTTGCCGGAGAATGCTAAGGCCGATGTGATTGTTTCATTATAATCATAGATCTTAAACAGGGGGCTGCATGTCGGTCCCCTTTATTTTTCTTGAAATTTAAGGAATTTCCTTTTATAATGTGTAGAGGGAAAGGAGGCGCTAACTTGGCAAGACAGAAGACTCCCCGGCAGAAAAAAAGAACTGTCCACCCGAAAAAGAATAAAAAGATCATCCGGTACCGAAAGCCTCTTAATCTTAATATTGGCATGATTATCTTTGCATTGATTTTCGTCTATATGGTGTTCAGTGTGACCGCTTACTTTCGAAGAGATAAAGTACAATTTTATGAAGTACAGGAAGGCAGTATTGTCAACAACAAAACACAGACAGGCATTATACTCCGGCAGGAAGAGGTAAAGACCACAGATCGTTCCGGATATGTGAATTACTATGTCAGAGAGGGCAAGCGGGCTTCCAATGGAACCCGGGTGTACTCCATTGATGAAACTGGAAAGATTGCAGCCTTTCTTGCAGAAAATGGACAGGACGAGGTGGCATTAAAACCCGAGAATTTATCAGGACTAAAAAAGCAATTAACTGGTTTCAGCCTTGCTTATGACAGCGATCATTTCCGTTCTGTTTACGACACCAAGTTGTCCCTGGACGCAGAAGTTCTGGAATACATGAACTTTAATACCCTGGACGGTCTTGGAGATAAGATGGACAAGGCTGGCGTCAATTTCCAGCAGGTAAGAACAGACCAGGCCGGTATAATTTCATACGGTATTGATACCTATGAAACACTGGATCCATCTGCAATATCAGAAAGTGTATTTGACCGCAGCAAGTACAAAAGATCCATAACAAAATCCGGAAGTCTGATTGAAAAAGGGCTGCCTGTTTATAAAGTCATCACCTCTGATTTATGGTCCGTGATTTTCCCTTTAACCGATGAGGATGCGAAAGTTTACGGAGACAAGACAAGCCTTTCTGTCCAATTTCCGAATCAGGATTTAAAGATTTCTGGAAACTTCTCTGTGTTTTCAGGTACCGATGGCAAAACATTTGGAAAATTGGACTTTGATAAATACATGGTTCAATTTGCTTCTGACCGCTATGTTAATTTTGAAATTATTTCAGACCGTGCAGATGGTCTTAAGATCCCAGTAAGTTCCGTGACAAAGAAGGATTTTTTACTGGTACCGACGGATTATATGACCCCGGGAGGAGACAGCACGGAAAATGGGTTTAATAAGGAAGTTTATGCACAGTCAGGAACTTCTGTGGTTTTTGTCCCAACAGAAATTTACTATTCTGAAGGAAATAATTATTACATTGAAGCAGATGAAAAAAACGGGTTGAAAGCAGGAGACTATATTGTTAAGCCCAATTCCACAGATCGGTATCAGCTCGGCCCAAGTGCATCTTTACAGGGTGTATACAACATCAATAAGGGGTATGCTGTTTTTAAGCAGATTGATATTCTGTCATCCAATGATGAATATTATACAATTAAAAAGAACATGACTTATGGACTGTCTGTCTATGATCATATTGTTTTAAACGCAGAGTCCGTCAACGAAGGGGAATTAATATATCAATAAGAGGTGATTAATTTGGTTTTGGAAAATCTTTTAGATGTTAAAAAGCGGATTTTACTTGCCTGCGAAAGAGCAGGAAGAGATCCGGAGGAAGTAACCCTGGTGGCTGTCAGCAAGACAAAACCAGTTTCCATGATTGAAGAAGCATACAGTGCCGGAATCCGGGATTTCGGAGAAAATAAAGTCCAGGAATTGTGTGAAAAACACGAAAAACTATCTGCAGACATTCGCTGGCATATGATTGGTCATTTGCAGCGTAATAAAGTGAAACAGGTGGTTGGGAAAGCAGTCTTAATTCATAGTGTAGATTCTGTCCGTCTGGCGGAGCAAATTGAAGAAGAAGCCGCAAAAAAAGATCTGATAGTGGATATCCTTTTAGAAGTAAATGTGGCAGAAGAGGAAAGTAAATTTGGATTCAAGATGCTGGAAGTCGAACCCGCAATTCGTAAAATCGCCTCGTTCCCCCATATAAGGATAAAAGGTCTCATGACTATTGCACCTTTTGTAGAAAATTCTGAGGAAAATCGTTTTGTTTTTAAAAAATTAAGACAATTATATGTTGACATGCAAAGCAAAAACATTGATAATGTTAATATGAATATGCTCTCAATGGGTATGACCGGAGACTATGAAGTTGCCATAGAAGAAGGTGCAACTCTTGTTAGAGTCGGTACTGGAATTTTCGGTACAAGATATAAGATTGGAGAGAATGAAGTATGAGCATTTTAGGCAAACTGATGGATAGCATGCGCTTGAATGATACAGATGATGATGACGATTATTACTTGGATGATGATTACGAAGAGGAAAAAGAAAAACCTGCAAAGAAGACACTCTTTTCTAAAAAAGCCGAGGATGATTACTACGATGATGAAGAGGAATATGAGCAGAAACCTCGCTTCCTGTCCCGTTCTCCCAAGGTAGTTCCTATGAAACAGTCAAGAACAATGGAAGTATCTATGGTGAAACCTACCTCCATTGAAGATGCGAAGGAGATATGTGATCACATGTTGTCTGGAAAAGCGGTTGTTCTTAACTTGGAAGGGATTCATACAGAAGTTGCTCAGAGAATCATTGATTTCACCTCAGGTGCCACCTATTCCATGAATGGGAATCTGCAGAAGATATCAAATTACATATTCATAGCTACTCCAGAATCAGTTGAGT
This sequence comes from Clostridium sp. HBUAS56010, assembly GCF_007115105.1. GTDB lineage: Bacteria > Bacillota > Clostridia > Lachnospirales > Lachnospiraceae > Lacrimispora. The sequence continues at coordinate 394,356 of NZ_SULJ01000001.1, read as the reverse complement.
TATCTGGTGATTTCCAGGACCTGTTAAATAACGGAAGCTTAGATATGGGTGGGATGAACCTGCACCTTTAGCAGCGTTTCCTAAAAGGAATAAAGAATTATTCAGAATGGTACAAGCAGACAATTTTCCATTTTACACTTAACAGCCTGTCAGAGGGCAGTGAGTGGGAAAGTTGTTTGCTTTCTTCCATCATGTAGGAATTTAAAATGTACGACGGAGGAATCGCTTTATGGAAAACAGAATTCCGGTTCACGTCAATGGAACCGCTATGTATGATATTGTTATGGAACAGTCCTTTGCAGGACTGCAGCAAGAGTTGAAAAGATTTCAATTAGAAGACCGCAGAGTCTGCATTGTTACCGATTCTAATGTTGCGCCCCTCTATTTAAAAGAGGTGGAATCAATTGTCTCTTCCTGTTGCCAGGAAACATTCCCATTCGTTTTTTCGGCTGGAGAAGAGAACAAAAATCTGGATACAGTCCGTAATTTATACGAGACTCTGATTTTAAATAAATTTGACCGTCATGACTATCTTCTTGCTCTGGGCGGTGGTGTGGTTGGTGATTTGTGCGGCTTTGCTGCAGCTACTTATTTAAGAGGGATTTCTTTTATCCAGGTTCCGACAACCCTGCTTTCCCAGGTAGATTCCAGCATTGGAGGGAAAACAGGAGTTGATTTTGATGCTTATAAAAACATGGTTGGTGCATTTCACATGCCTAAACTGGTTTACTCCAATATCTCCACGTTAAAGACTCTTCCTGATGATCAGTTTTCTTCTGGAATGGGGGAAGTAATCAAGCATGGATTAATCCGTGATCAGGAATACTATAAGTGGCTGAAAGAACATGCTGCCCAGATCTGGAATAAAGACAGTCAGTCCCTTATGAGAATGGTGGAAATCAGCAATCACATCAAACGGGAAGTGGTTGAAAAGGATCCTACTGAACAGGGAGACCGCGCCCTTTTAAATCTGGGACATACGCTGGGACATGCCATTGAGAAATTGGCAGATTTTAAATTACTGCATGGTCACTGCGTAGGGCTTGGATGTATCGGTGCAATGGCAATCTCTATCAATAGAGGAATGATTTCTCCATCTGAACTTTCCTCTCTTTATAAAATCATGGAAGAATTTCATATGCCTGTTTCGGTCAGGGGACTTGATGCCAGTGATATTATTTTGCTCACCAAGAGTGATAAAAAGATGGATTCCGGTATTATACGGTTTATTCTGTTAAAACAGATTGGAGAAGCCTACGTTGATAAATCCGTTACAGAAGTAGAGATGGCGGATGGGCTTATACCAATTTTAGAATAAGGAGAGTTTCATGAATCAGAAGACAAAACTAATCTGTGGATTAATTATTGGTTTTTTAATAGCCATTGGTGTGGATCAATGGACAAAGCTTCTTGCAGTTAAACATCTTATGAACCAGAGCACCTACAAGATCTGGGATGGTGTTTTTGAGTTATTATATTCCGAAAACAGAGGGGCTGCTTTTGGGATGTTTCAGGGAAAGCAGTTCTTTTTTCTGGTTGTAGCACTTGTTGTGCTGTCAGCCGCTTTATTTGCAATTATCCGTATGCCTGCTGGTAAAAAGTATTTCCCGCTTCACCTGATTGCCATGTTTCTTTCTGCAGGTGCTGTTGGAAACATGATTGACCGTTTTACCAGAGGTTATGTGGTGGATTTTCTTTATTTTAAATTAATTGATTTTCCTATTTTCAATGTGGCAGACTGTTATGTTACTGTTTCCATGTTCTTTTTTATGATGTTCTTTTTCTTTGTTTATAAAGAAGAAGATTTAAACTGTTTGTCCATTGGTAAGAAGAAAGGGGCAGAGAATTGAATCTGGAGTTTACTGTAACAGCAGAAGATGCGGGAATACGGATTGACCGATATTTGTCTGAAAAATGCAGTGAAGTATCCCGTTCCTATCTGCAGAAACTTTTAAAGGATGATAGTGTACTTGTAAATCAAAAGACAACAAAAAGCAACTATAAAGTAAATTCTGGAGATCAGATTGTGCTATGCATCCCGGAGGCGGTAGAACCGGAGATAACGCCGGAGGAGATGGATCTTGATATCATATACGAAGACAAAGACATTGTACTGATTAATAAACCCAAAGGAATGGTGGTTCATCCTGCCGCCGGACATTATAGCGGAACTCTTGTTAATGGTCTTATGGCGCACTGCCGCGGTGATCTCTCCGGAATTAACGGGGTGATGCGTCCTGGCATTGTCCATCGCATTGATATGGATACAACCGGAGTTCTGATTGTCTGTAAAAATGACATGGCCCATAATTCCATTGCCAGCCAGCTAAAAGAACATTCCATTACGAGAAAATACTATGCGATTGTTCATGGACGTCTAAAAGAGGATGAAGGAATCATTCATGCGCCCATTGGACGTCACCCCGTAGATCGGAAAAAGATGAGTATTAATGAGAAGAATGGAAGAGATGCAATCACACATTTTCGTGTTCTTGAACAGTTTGCTCAGTTTTCCTATGTGGAATGTCAGCTTGAGACAGGCCGGACTCATCAGATCCGTGTTCATATGGCAAGCATTGGTCATCCTCTCCTGGGAGATTCCGTTTACGGACCTGCAAAATGTCCGTTTCGTCTGACTGGACAGACTTTACATGCCGGAGTTCTTGGAATCGTACATCCCAGAAGCGGAGAGTATATGGAATTCAAAGCACCCTTACCTGATTATTTTGAGGATCTATTGAGAAAATTAAGAACCACTTAGAGGAATGTCTGAGTGGTTTTTGTGGTTTTTACAGTGATTTCCGTGTATAATAGGATTATAAAGAACAAGAAGGAGGGATCAATATGAGCAAACACCCAGTGGTTGCAATTGAGATGCAGTCTGGAAGTTCCGGGAAGGTTATTGGTGAACGTCTGGCAAAAGAATTAGGTGCAGCGTGTTATGATAAAGAATTATATGCCATTGCTGCTAAAAAAAGCGGCATGAATGAAGACCTTTTTGAAGCACATGAGGAAAAGCCCACCAACAGTTTACTGTATTCTCTGGTTATGGATACTTATTCATTTGGTTTTAATACTTCCGGCCAGATTGATATGCCCATTGACCATAAACTGTTTTTAGCACAATTTGAAGTTATAAAGCAGTTGGCAGAAGAGAAATCCTGTGTGTTCGTAGGCAGATGTGCGGATTATGCACTGGCAGAGTATGAAAATCTTGTGTCTGTCTTTATTTCTGCGGATGAACCGGATAAGGTAAAGTCCTTGAAAGAATTGCATCATCTTGATGACGCAAAAGCAAAAGATTACATGGTAAAAGCAGATAAAAAGCGTTCCAGCTATTATAATTATTATACCAATAAAAAATGGGGGAACAGGAAAAACTATGATCTTTGCATCAATCAGAGCGCTGTGGGGGTAGATGGTGCTGTGAAGGTGATAAAAGAATTTGTTTCTGCAAAAACGGAATTGTTAAATAATCATCAGTAATCATAAAGGTAATAAAGCGGACATTTTCAGAATAACTGAAATGTCCGCTTTATTACTTACTTTTTATTCATGATATTTTATTCTACAGTTACAGATTTCGCCAGATTCCTTGGCTGATCCACATCCAGGTTCTTACCAACAGAGGCATAGTAGGCAATCAACTGTAAAATCACTGCAATAGGGAATACAGTAAAGCTGTCGCCAATGTCTGGAATATTGATCTGTATGTCTGCAACACCTTTTTCAATCTTTGCTTTTTCTTTTGTCAGTAAAATAACAAAAGCACCTCTTGCTTTTACTTCCCTGATATTAGAGATGGTTTTTGAAAACACCTTTTCCTGGGTAGCAATGGCAATTACGGGAACATCATCTGTAATAAGGGCAATGGTGCCATGTTTCAATTCCCCTGCAGCATATGCTTCTGCATGAATATAAGAAATCTCTTTTAATTTCAATGCTCCTTCTAAGGAAAAAGCATAATCAAGCCCCCGTCCAATGAAAAAAGCATCTGGTTTCTGAATGAGATGAGATACCAGATTTTTTATTTCTTCCTTCTTCTCAATCATGGATTCCATTGCCGGAATTGCATCCAGCAGATTTTTTATAAATTCTTCTGCTTCTTCCTGGCTGTAGCAGCCTCTCACATAAGCCATACGGCAGCCAATCATATACAGGGCAGCCAACTGTACGGAATATGCTTTTGTGCTGGCAACGGCGATCTCAGGACCTGCATGAGTATAGAATACATAATCGCTTTCTCTGGCTATGGTTGACCCTTTTACATTAACCACGGATAATGTGGCAGCACCATAATTCTTTGCCAGTCTCATGGCTGCTAAAGTATCAATTGTCTCTCCTGACTGGGAGATAATAATTACCAGTGTATTCTTATCTACAAGCGGCTCTTCATAGCGGAATTCCGAAGCAATGGAGACGGTAACCGGAATTCTCAAAAGCGGCTCCATCAATGCCCTGGCTGCCATTCCTGCGTGCATGGCAGTACCACACGCCACAATATGAATCTGGCTGCATTCTTTCCACAAACGGTCTGGTATCTGATCATCCTGGAAATCAGGAAGCCCCTTTACCAAACGGGGAAGAATGGTATTTTTCAAAGCATCGGGCTGCTCATGAATTTCTTTCAGCATGAAATGCTCAAATCCGTTCTTCATGGCTGATTCCATATTCCAGTTTACCTCTAAAAATTCTGGAAGCTGCTCTTTCTGATCTAAATCAAATAAAGAGACCTGATAGGAAGTCAGTTTTACAATGTGATCCTCCGGAACTACAAAATATTGTCTGGTATAGGGGATGAGAGCGGTCAGATCTGATGCCAGAAAGGAACCAGAACGTGTATATGCCGCTACCAGAGGACTTACGTTACGGATGGCATAGATTTCACCCGGGTGATCTTCAAACATCATACAGAAGCTGTAAGAGCCTTTTAAATAGGTCACAAACTTTGCAATTGCCCGGATTGGATCTCCCTGATAGATCGAATCAAGCACCCAGGCAGCTACCTCGCTGTCTGTCTCTGAACGAAGCTTTCCCTCCAAATGGAAATCAGTAGTAAGCTGGTGGTAATTCTCTATGATGCCATTATGGACTAAAGTAATCTTTCCTGCCTGATGGGGATGGGTATTTTCTGTGGTAACGCCTCCATGGGTTGCCCATCTGGTATGGCCGAGCCCGCAGTGGGATACTTCTGTAATGTCCTTGCTGCATTCTTTTAAATTCGATACTTTTCCGGTATGACGTACCAGCCGGATATGGGAATTTTCCATACAAAGAGCAATTCCTGCGCTGTCGTAGCCCCGGTATTCCAGTTGGGAAAGACCTTCCAGTAAAATCTTCTTTGAGTCTAAAGGTCCTGTATATCCAATAATTCCACACATAATTGTTTGATCTCCTTATCGTTTCAATATAAGCTGTTACCATAAAATGGCAAATAAAAGCAGGCTGTCTGTTTTATCCTTTAAGGCAGCGTCTCATTTCGTTTTATCCTGTTGTATGCTGTGTCACTCCGGTTCCAACGTGCTTGTTTTGCAGTTACCCGCATATTTCACGATGGATCACACGCCCGGAGAGGGCATGGAAAGGCATCCGCCGAATTTTCGATAACCTTTCACCTCGTTAACCTTTCATACCGTTTTCATAAAAAACGTTCCCGTTCGTATCAAAAGGTGCCTGGCGCTTAGCTTTGCTATTAAGAATCTATGCCTCCTTCATAAATTTAGTTTATTATATCCTTTGTTGGTTTGTGAGTCAATACCAGGATTTACATCCTTTTTACGAAAAGTTCCTTTTTTATTTTACATCTGTCCCATACAATGAAGACAGGATTGAAGAAAAGGAAGTGAAAAAATGTCAGATCTATCTTTAATTAATATTTACAAAACCTATAAAAACGGGCAGGATGCAGTTAAAAATCTCAGCCTGGAAATTAAAGACCAGGAATTTCTTATATTAGTAGGTCCTTCTGGATGCGGAAAATCAACTACTTTAAGAATGATTGCAGGACTTGAGGATATTTCAGATGGAGAGCTATGGATTGACAAGGAGCTTATGAATATGACAAGCCCTCAGAAAAGAAATCTTTCCATGGTTTTTCAATCCTACGCACTATATCCCCATTTTACTGTCTATCAAAACATTGCATTTGGATTAAAAGTGAATAAGGTGCCAAAAGAAGAAATCGACAAACGAGTGCGGGCAGCGGCAGATATTCTCCATATCAGTCATTTGCTTGACCGAAAACCATCTGCATTATCCGGAGGACAGAGACAGAGAGTTGCCATTGGCAGCGTCATTGTCCGGCAGCCGAAAGCCTATCTGATGGACGAACCCTTATCAAATCTTGATGCAAAGCTGCGAACTCAAATGCGTGTGGAGCTTTCTAAAATACATAAGAATCTTGGTGCAACCATTATCTATGTAACACATGACCAGACAGAGGCAATGACTCTTGGAACCCGGATTGTGGTCATGAATAAGGGAGAGCTTCAGCAGGCTGCTTCTCCTTACGAGATTTATCACAATCCCATAAACCGCTTTGTTGCCGGCTTTATTGGTTCCCCCTCCATGAATTTCATTCCCGTCTGGGTGGAACAAAAAGAGAACAGGGTCTGGCTGGAATTTCACAGTGAGAGATTACCTGTAAACGATTTTTGCGCCAGCCGGTTAATGGAAAATGGTTATATCGGAAAAAGAGTCTGGCTTGGAATAAGACCTGAGGATCTTCATGAAGATGGGAAAAAAGAACATAGGCTCAGCCTGGATGTAGAGATCCGGGAAGTTTTAGGATCTGAGATTCTTTTGCATGGGCAGATAAAGCGTTCAGAAGTCTGTGCAAGGTTAAAGCCTGGTGTGAAGGCAGGAGCAGGAGACAGTCTTTTCGTCTATGTGGATATGGACCGGATCTACTTATTTGATATGGATCAGGATCAGAATATATTATACCGTTAAGGAGTTTTCTTATGAACATAAAAACAGCACTGAGAAGGACAGGTCCCTATGCTTATCTTATTCCAGCCATGCTGGTATTTGCATTATTCCTGTTTTATCCGTTTTTTAAAACCCTGTATCTAAGTTTATTTAAAACCAATAAAATGGGACAGGCAAAGCTTTTTGTTGGAATGGGTAACTATAAGGAACTGTTACAATCAGCTTCTTTTTTTAACAGCTTGCTGGTAACGGGTATATTTGTTGTTATTGTTGTATTGGTCAGCATGTTGCTGGGATTATCAGGAGCTGTCTTATGCAATAAAACATTTCCCGGAATTCGCATATTCAGCACTGCCTATGCACTGCCCATGGCAATTGCCTCCAGCTCGGCTGCCATGATATTTAAAATCATGCTTCATCCTTCTATCGGAATCGTTAATAAGATCCTGGGATGGAATATTAACTGGATCAGCGACCCGAAATATGCACTGGTATGTGTGGCTTTACTTACTGCCTGGTTAAACAGCGGCATCAACTTTCTTTATTTCAGTGCAGGATTAAGTAACATTGATGAAACTATTTATGAACGGGCATCGGTAGACGGAGCAAATTCCTTTCAGAAATTTTTTCATCTGACACTTCCAGGATTAAGCCCCATTATGTTTTATACACTGGTGGTTAATATCATTCAGTCCTTTCAATCATTTGGTCAGGTAAAAGTCCTGACACAGGGAGGACCGGGAGAATCTACGAATTTAATCGTATATTCGATTTACCGGGATGCATTTTTTAATTACCGCTTTGGCAGCGCGGCGGCACAGTCGGTTCTTTTGTTCCTGATTATAATGATTCTTACCTTGTGCATGTTTCGGTTAGAAAAGAAAGGGGTAAACTACTGATGGAGTCCATAATACAAAATACAGCAAAAGATAAACGTGCATTGGAGGAGTTAAAACGTTCTGCTAGTAAAAAAGCGCTGGTTCGAAAAAGAGCAGAACGGTTGGTTCTTATTACCGCCAATATTATCATGGCTGTCTTTATACTGCTTCCTCTCCTTTACGCAGTAAGCATCTCTTTCATGCCTTCGGGAGAGTTGTTTACAACCAGTATGAACCTGATTCCTGTTCACCCAACTCTTGAGAATTATCATCAGGCAATGATTAAGATTCCTTTGGGACGATTTATTATAAACTCCTTTCTGGTTGCCGGATTCATTACCATAGGGCAGATCATTTCCTGTTCTCTGGCAGCTTTTTCCTTCTCGTTTCTAAATTTTAAAGGGAAAAATATTTTATTTATGATTGTACTCGCAACCATGATGATTCCAGGAGAAGCCACCATTATCTCCAATTACCTGACTGTTAGCGGACTTAAAATGCTTGACAGTTACCAGGTACTTATTATTCCCTATTTAACTTCTGCCATGGGAATCTTCCTGTTCCGGCAGTTTTATAAAACGTTTCCGGTTTCTTTATATGAATCAGCTAAAATTGATGGCTGTTCCAACTTAAGATTTATTCACAGCATCCTGCTTCCCCTTACAAAATCAGCAATTGGGGCAATGGCTGTTTACACCTTTATAAATGCATGGAATATGTACATGTGGCCGCTCCTGGTAACAGGTTCCGACCGCATGAGAACCGTTCAGATTGGAATTGGAATGTTAGACAGTGTTGATTCCCAGTCCATTTCGATGATGGTGGCAGGAGTCGTCATGATTATTGTTCCTTCCATTTCCATCTTTGTGATCGGACAGCGTCAGTTAATCAGAGGAATGTTCTCAGGAGCTGTAAAGGGCTGACCTGGTTCAGAATAAATATGATATCATTCAACCTGGAGGAAAGAAAATGAAAAAAAGAGCATTCGCTTTAAGTATGGCTATCATGATGGCAGCAACAGGACTTCTTTCTGGCTGTGGAGCCAAAGCAGGAACAGACGCACAAAGTTCTGGTGAATCGTCTGCAAAAGCGGTTGAGACGGAAGAAACAAAGAGCGCTGGTAATACAGAAATCACCTTCTGGCATTCTATGGGCGGTGTAAATGGAGATGCAATTAATACACTTGTAGAAAAATTCAATACGGAAAACACTTCTAATATTCATGTAACTGCCCAATATCAGGGAAGTTATGATGATGCGATCAACAAACTGAAAAGTGCACAGATCGGCAGTATGGGAGCTGACTTGGTGCAGATCTATGACATTGGAACCAGGTTTATGATTGATTCCGGCTGGGTAGTTCCAATGCAGGATTTAATCGACAAAGATCAATGGGATTTAAGTCTTTTGGAGCCTAACATTGCTGCTTATTATACTGTGGATGCTAAACTGTATTCCATGCCATTTAACTCCTCGACCCCCATTCTTTATTATAACAAGGACATTTTTGAAAAAGCTGGAATTTCTGAAATTCCTGATAGCTTTCCAAAGATTGCAGGGGTGGGAAATGATCTTATGGACAAAGGCGGTGCAGGAGAAGTAATTTCTCTTGGAATCTACGGTTGGTTTTTTGAGCAGTTTATGTCCAAGCAGCAGGCTGCATATGCAGACAATGGAAATGGAAGGGAAGCCGCTGCTACAGCCGTTGATTTTGATAAAAACGGAGCAGGTGTTGCTGCTTTAACCGCATGGAAAGCATTGTCCGATGAAGGATATGCTCCCAATGTGGGAAGAGGAGGAGATGCTGGACTTGCTGATTTCAGTGCAGGGAAATCTGCAATGACTTTAGGTTCAACTGCATCTTTAAAACAAATCTTAAATGATGTTAATGGAAAATTTGAAGTAGGTACTGCATATTTCCCTAAAATCAGTGATGATGATAAGGGTGGCGTATCCATCGGAGGCGGTTCTTTATGGGCATTAAATAACGAAGATCCGGAAAAACAGAAAGCAGTATGGGAATTCACAAAGTTTCTTGTATCTCCGGAGAGTCAGGCATACTGGAACTCCCAGACCGGATACTTTCCTGTTACCACAGCTGCTCATGACGAGCCTGTTTTTAAAGATAACATTTCAAAATATCCTCAGTTTCAAACAGCCATTGATCAGCTCCATGACTCCACCCCCCAGTCTGCAGGCGGACTTTTAAGCGTATTCCCGGAAGCAAGACAGATTGTGGAGACAGAGATTGAAAATATGATCAACAACCATGAAACACCAGAAAATACGGTGAAAAAAATGGCAGAAAGCATAAATAAATCCATTGCGGATTATAACTTATTAAATAATTAAAGACACTTAGAAGGGATATCAGCAAATGAAGACAAAGGTTTGGGCACACAGAGGTGCTTCTGCTTATGCGCCGGAAAATACCCTGGAGGCGTTTGAGCTTGCAGTCAAACAAAAGGCAGATGGAATCGAACTGGATGTACAGATGACAAAAGATAAAAAGCTGGTGGTGATTCACGACGAAACCATTGACCGGACCTGTGATGGAACTGGATATGTAAAAGATTTTACATTAGCGGAATTAAAATCCTTCCATTGCAATAAACTTCATCCGGAGTATAAAAATGCAGTTATACCTGAACTGTGGGAAGTTTTAAACCTCTTAAAACCAACCGTCCTCACTGTTAACATTGAATTAAAGACAGGCTTGTTCCGTTATAAAGGAATGGAAAAACGAGTTTTGAAGCTGGTAAAAAATATGGGAATGGAAGATAGAGTAATCTATTCTTCCTTTCACCATCCCAGTATTGTAAAAGTCAAAAGATTAAATCCTCATGCAGTTACCGGACTTTTATACTCGGATGGGTGGATTCATATAACCGCCTACGCAAAACTAATCGGAGCGGATGCACTTCATCCACCGGTATATCAGTTGAAAAATGATAAACTGATCAAAGCTTCCAGGAAAAGCAAGCTTCCCCTTCATGTATGGACTGTAAATGATGAACCTATGATGAACTACCTGGCAGAGCAGCAGGTTTCTGCAATCATAACCAATTACCCTGATGTTGCCAGAAATGTAGTAGACCAGAATAAGAAAGGAACTTAATATGATTCGATTAATCGCTTCGGATATGGACGGAACGCTGTTAAATCCATTGGGAGAAATTTCTCCAAAAAATATTGCCGCAATTAAGGCGCTGGAACAAAAACAGGTGGGCATCGTCGTATGCACAGGAAGAAACTACCCAGATGCCTATGAACCTCTTGAAAAAGCAGGCATCTCCTGTGATATCATCTGTATGAACGGCGCCGCCGTCTTTGATCGAAATGGAGAAAAGCTTAGAAACCAGCCTTTACTAAAAAGCCAGGTTCATGCCATTTTAAATATATGCCGTCCTTATTCTGTTATTTATGATTTTATGACAGAAGAGGGCAGTACCACCACTGCCAGCCGTGAAGAACTTAAACGTAGTTTTGAAAATCATATTTTTCTTTCCATGCTTTCGGAGGAGCACACATTCGAAACCATTGAAAGCCGCTTTGCTTTCACAACAGAATCTTCACTATTAAGTTCTGACACGGATATTTATAAAATGTCTGTTGTCCATGAAAACCAGAAGTTTTTACAGGAGATCCGTTTACTCCTTGAAAAAGAAGAGGGAATATCCATTGCTTCTTCCGCTCCAAACAATCTGGAATTAACTCATGCAAAAGCACAAAAAGGATCTGCCCTTATGGAATACGCAGTAAGAAATAAAATTCGACCAAATGAAATTCTAGCCATAGGAGACAGTGAAAATGATTTATCCATGCTGCGGCTGCCAATTGGATATACCGTTGCCATGGGAAATGCCTCTGAACTGGTAAAGAAACATACTCGTCTGATTACCAGAAGTAACGAAAAAGACGGTGTAGCATATGCGATCGAAGCCCTGATTCTTTCAGAGGCAGCAGCTAGCAGCTAATCTTAATAAACTATTAAATCTTTTTGTCTGTATTTTACCGTTTTATTATGCTATATTCTATTTTAGAAAATTTTTACAGGAACGATAGTAGATGAAACGAAAAAAAACGATGAACATACAGATATCAGCAGCCATGATAATGGCTCTTTTGGGAGTCAGCCTTTGCAGATTTTCCCAATCTTATATTTCCTTTTACGATAAACCATTAATTACCGCTCCAGATCATCAATTGTCAAGGGCTGAAAAGCCGTCAGCAACAGTTTCTGATTTCGTTTCAGAAACTGTGCAGGATGCACCTGCATCTTATATTCCGTCTCTTACCTCTTTTAATCTGGCTTCCCTTTATGGAGAGGGAGACAGTCAGGAGATCAGTCTTGGAGAGGAAATCACCAGAGTGATGTCAGAAAAAGATTCAAAATGGATTTCCTCCATCTACCAACTGGCAGAGGAACGTCCGGAACAGCTTGCAGCAAAGCTGCAATTGCCTTCCCAATCTTTTCAAGGAGTTTCTTTTCATAAAGTGGACATTTCCTTTTATGACGAAGACGGGAAAAGGATTTCTCCCAGATCAAATATTCAGGAAATTCTGTCCATGGCTAATACCTATTTTTATTATCATGCTCCACAGGAATATGATGGCTTTTTAGAGTACTCCATGCAGCTATGGGAGAAGTCCCATAGCTTAAGCTATTCCATTAGCGATATCTATTATTGTGATGGATCTCTGGACGGAGAAATCGTTGATTTGCCTTTAAAAAGCATTGCTTCTCCGGCTCAGGCAGCAAAAGAGCTTCTTCCAGAAACATCTGCTGTTTCCGAATTCCCGTTGGAAAGCAATGATGAATCAGGAGAAGTGAAAAAGGAAGAACCAGAATCCATTAAAGGAACCGGACAAATGGGACCTGGAATTCCTACAACAGAAGTAGAATCCATAGAAGAATCAAAACCAATGGAGACAGAGAACGTCCATGAACTTCCCATATGCCATGGACACGCAGATCTACATATCAAAGCCGTAATTACTGGTTTATCCCAGTCATCTAAAAGCCTGTTTTCTTTGGATTCCATCGGTAATATGGAACCGAAAGAAGCCGGTTGGACCGGTTGGACACAGGAGAATAAAAATGTTGCAAAAAATCTGGCTGACCAGGACTGGATGGAGGCATATGGTCTGACTTTAACCCCCTCCTTTATTTCCAGTCCCCTTAGCTATGAGGAAATAGATAATTATATGAACCATCTGCCGGAATCTCTATCTCAAGAGAGGCGCAGGTTAATCCATTATGCCTTATCTTCTGTAGGGAGAGTGCCCTATTACTGGGGCGGAAAACCAGGTTCTCCTGGATATGATAAAAATCATTTTGGTGCACCTGTTACTCCGGATGAAAAGGGGAGGTCTTTAAAAGGACTGGATTGCTCTGGCTGGATCAGTTGGATATACTGGTCTGCTCTCCAGAAACATCTTTCTTCTGAAAGCACAGCAGGTCTGACAACCCTTGGAACAGGTATTCAGAGAAAAGATCTGCAGCCGGGGGATATTATTGTAAGAACAGGAACGGAAGGGCATGTTGTTATGTTTCTGTGCTGGGAAAGCAATGGAGATATGACGGTTATACATGAATCAAGCGCTCTGGTTGATAATGTAACCGTAACAACCATGAAAGCCGACTGGTCTTATTATCGAAAACTGGTGGAAGAATAAAATTAAGAGAAAAGCAAGGAATATCTATCCGTTTTCTGGTAAAATAAACTAGTATGCCTAAAATCATTTGGGGTGTATCGGTACACTTCTCAATTTCAAAACTATATTAAGACAAGCTCCAGGAAAGGATAGATATTCAGTCATGAATGATGAGGATGAATTAGACCGGATGCGTGCCCGGAAAAAGCGGGGGAATGCAAGAAATCACTCTCAGCCGGCTTCAAGAGGAAACAGGTCATATTACAGCCAGGGAGATGGAAGAAACCCCAGATCCCGCTATACGGATCAAAAAAGCAATCAGAAAAAACATTCACAAAAGCGTAGGAAGAAAAAGAATAAAAGACGTCTTTTTCTTTTCAAAATCATTTGTTTGATCATCCTTCTTTTAGGAGCTTTTTTTGTGTTTAAACAGCGGACTCACCAAAAAGGATTTTGGACCATTGCCATTTTTGGAGTAGACTCCAGGGATGGAAAACTGGACAAAGGTGCTTTATCCGATGTAATCATGCTCTGCAATATTAATAAAGCCACTGGTGAGATAAAACTGGTATCTGTTTACCGGGATACCTATTTAAAGATCAACAAAAAAGGAACATTTCATAAAATTAATGAAGCTTACTTTAAAGGAGGCCACAAACAGGGGATTGAAGCATTAAATGAAAATCTGGATCTAAATATTGATGATTATGCTACCTTTAACTGGAAATCAGTAGCAGATGCCATTAATATTTTAGGAGGAATTGATCTTGAAATCACGGATTCAGAGTTTGCTTACATAAACGGATTTATTACCGAAACGGTTAATTCAACAGGGATTGGTTCTTATCAGCTAAAACATGCAGGTATGAATCACCTGGATGGGGTACAAGCAGTAGCATATGCCAGACTTCGTCTTATGGATACTGACTACAACCGGACAGAACGGCAGAGAAAAGTAGTGAATCTTGCAATGGAAAAAGCCAAAAACGCGGACTTTGCAACCAGAAGCACCCTGGTTTCCGCTGTATTTCCCCAGGTATCAACGACTATTGGTGTTGACGACATTCTGCCCATCATGAAAGGAATCAGCAAGTACCACATTGGGGAAACAGCCGGTTTTCCATTTTCCCGTACATCAATGAGAATTGGCAGAATGGACTGCGTTGTTGCCACCACGCTGGAAAGCAATGTGGTGCAGCTTCAGCAATTTTTATACGATCTGACGGATTATACGCCATCAGGGACGGTAAAAAGTATCAGTGCCAGAATAGCAAAAGAAACCGGTTTATCAGAACCAGGCAAAAACGCGCCAACAGGAGGGGGGAGTGGCAGCAAGAAAAAGAAAGCTTCCTCAGCCCCAAAAGAAACACCAGTACAGGAAACGGCGTCCTCTGAGGAGATAAAAGAAGAAACTGCGCCGGAAACCACTTCTACGGAGACAGAGGGCATAGATCCAGAGACAACAAAACAGGAACCTGCCAACGCAGCAACCAATGACGATGGAAGTCTTATAGGTCCTGGAGCTCATATAAAGGAAACAGATGAAAGCAAAAAAGAAAAGAGTAATGAAACAATGCAATCAAGAGAGACACCTGCCGAATCATCAGAAGTTCCAGTTCAGGAAGTGGTTGGACCAGGAGGTTTTTAAGATTTAACTGTTTAACAAAACCCTTATGATGTCTGAAAACTGATCGATTGGTCTATTTAGTTTTCATATACTTATTAGGGTTTTGTTTTATTGGTATGACTTTTAATGATTTTAATTAACAAATTATGAATACGCATTGGTCATAGATGATTTTGAACTTGTAGTAAGAAATGATGTATGAAGTGAATCGTGAAAATAGACCAAAGATAAATTACACAGATTATTGGAGTTTATTTTGAACATGTGATATAATATTTTATATAACGGTTCATTGTTATAGCACATAAATAGATGTAAGAGATAGTGCGCTAAATATGATAAAGTTCATGGTGAAAACAGCAGAGTTACAATGAACGTTTTTATAACCAAAAATTTTCCGACAAAACTATGGAAGCATAGGTAGCACCGGATCAGAACTATAGCTACACACATCTAAATGCCGCGTTCCTTACAATCACCAAAATACATTATATAAGAATGTATAAGAATGGGGGAGTATAAGTGAGAATTCTATTATGTAATATTGCATGGATGAAATACTATAAGGGAGTAACTGATCAGGACATTCCGGTGAACGGGGGCTCCTATATTACAGAACATAAGGCTGGGGGAGAAGTACACAATTTTTATCCTATTGACGCAGATGACGGATGCCATTATTGTTATGGGTATGTGGAAACAAAGTTTAATAGAAAACCAGATAAATTATTTGACGAAAAGCAGCACAATGAATTACGTATTGAGAATATAGAAGGCTGTGCGGGAATGGTAGATGATTCATCTGTTGAAGACGTATTGGTCATTTTTTGTGCAAAGCCGGACCGTGGGCACGAGAAAACAGATTCACATATTGTCGGCTGGTATCAACATGCCACGGTCTATCGAAAGCATCAGGCAGTAAAGTTACAGTATGAAGATGGCGAAGTGTTTACTAAATGGTATAATATTTTAGGAAAAAAAGAGAATGTTGTCTTACTCCCTAGGAGTGTTAGATTCAAAAAGACTGACTGGTGGGCACCAAGGACAAAAGAAAATAGATTTGGATTTGGTCAAGCCAATATATGGTATCCGGCAAATAATGAAACGGATGCATCTAAAAAATATATTTCTAGAGTTGTTAAACTTATAGAAGAATATTGCGGTGAGAATTGGATTGACTGGTATGAATAAGCTGTTTGTAGATATGACGCTTTTCTCTCGAACTATTCGCGAAAGCCTAGTTTAACGAATAGTTGGGGGAAGGGATGAACGTTACAACCAATTATTTGTATTTAAGGCTTAATATAATTTCATGTATCTATGCTTCATTACCTAACCTATATACACAATGTACTTTACACTCTTTTATAAGACAATAATCACAATGCGACTTATTTATGTAATACGCTTTCTGCACATACAAACATAAAGAAACGAGGGATTTTATGACTTCCACTTTATCTTATCATCAACAAAAGGACATTGAAAATGTAAAACACTTACGTGATTTAATAAAAGAACTCCCCCCATTTTGCGGTGATTTCTTTCGTGGAATTGAACCCCGAACCTCTTCCCGTACAAGAATTGCCTACGCATACGACTTAAAGGTGTTTTTTGATTTTTTACAAAAGGAAAATTCTTTCCTAAACAAATTGGAAACAAAAGCCATCTCCCTGGATCATCTGGATAACCTTAAGGTAGTTGATATTGAAGAATATATGGAATATTTAAAATATCGCTTCAATGAGAAAAATAAGGAAATAACCAATAAAGAACGAGGAATCATGAGAAAAATCTCATCACTTAAAAGTTTCTATAACTATTATTACCGGAATGAACGCCTTCAAAACAATCCTGCAGCACTTGTGCAATTGCCAAAGCTTCATGAAAAGGAAATTATTCGGCTGGATATAGATGAGGTTGCGCTTCTGCTTGATCAAGTGGAAAATGGGGAAGCCCTTACTGATAAGCAAAAGTCTTATCACGCAAAAACAAAGATTCGTGATCTCGCACTTTTAACCTTGCTTTTAGGCACAGGAATTCGTGTTTCAGAATGTGTTGGCCTGGATATTAATGATATTGACTTAAAAAATGGCGGAATACGCATTATTCGAAAAGGCGGAAAAGAGGTTATGGTTTATTTTGGTTCTGAAGTTGAGGATGCACTCCTGGACTATCTGGAAGAACGCAAACAGATCATTGCGGAAGAAGGTCATGAAAACGCGCTCTTCCTCTCCCTTCAGAAAAAACGTATTGCAGTCCGGAGTGTAGAGAATCTGGTGAAAAAATACTCCAAACTGGTAACTCCGCTTAAAAAGATAACACCTCATAAACTCCGCAGCACTTATGGCACCAGCTTATATAAAGAAACCGGTGATATCTATCTGGTTGCCGATGTTCTTGGTCATTCTGATGTTAACACAACGAAAAAGCACTACGCTGCTATAGAGGATGACCGACGTAGAAGTGCCAGAAACAAAGTGAAATTAAGAGAAAGTTGAATATAAAATGATGTTTCTCTCAAATAAACATTCATTCATTTCAATATCCTGATACCACTTAAAATCCATATGAAATGCCGTTATTCCTTCTTAGCTTTCGGTATCTTCTTCACCTTCAGCTGCTTCTCGTATCTTAGAGCCAACAACTGTTATCATTTTTTGTTCCGGATCAATCGTTGAGGTAAGTCCTTTCGGAAGTTTAATATCACTAAATTGAATACTTTCACCAGCCTCCATATTAGAAACATCAATTACTATTTCATCGGGAATATCCTGGGGTAAGCCCTCCAGTATAATTGAATCTATGGTACTGTTGATCAACAATCTTTTTGACTCAAGAAGTTCTGCTCCGGTAAGTTTTATAGCCACTTCTTGTTTGATTTTTTCTGAAAAAGATACTATTTGAAAATCCAAATGAGAGATTTCGTTCTTAATAGGTTCAATGTGTATTTCTTTTGCCATTACGGTATAACTCTGACCATCAGGAATAGCCAGTTTAAAAATGCCATTCCTGCCATGCTTTTTCATTGATCTTCTAAATACATCTTTCTTAACAGCTATTGAGATTGAATCAACACCTTTACCAGATATGTTTCCCAGTAAATAGCCTTCTCTTTTTAACTGATTATTATCACCCTTTCTGGTACTTTTTCTTAACTCAACGTTAATAACTTCAGTATTTTCCATAGTTGTAAGCCTCCTTGATTTATAAATATATTATGGTAATCATCTAAAATCTTATGATTTAATGATGATTATCTGTTACCTAAATTTGAATGTGATTTAACATAACAAAATATAAATTCATAAATAAAATACACTTCTAAAATAAAATGTATTCCAAATAAGTTATAACAAAATAAAATTTGAATTTATTTCTTTAACACAACTTAT
This sequence comes from Clostridium sp. HBUAS56010, assembly GCF_007115105.1. GTDB lineage: Bacteria > Bacillota > Clostridia > Lachnospirales > Lachnospiraceae > Lacrimispora. Next base: position 375,868 of record NZ_SULJ01000001.1, on the reverse strand, counting down.
TTTAGCTATTATTTTTAAAATATAATAGGATTTTAAATCACATACACTTAATAGTATAGTATAAATCTGATAATTGTCAAGTTTTCGATTTTTATAACAGAAATTTTTCCTCATGAAACGATTAAAAGAATATAATGGAAAGGTCTTACTCCCTACAAATTGACATTTGCTAAACTGTTTTTCATTTTGCCAAAATACTCTTCCAAGCTCATTTCACAAAATGCTTATTTTGTTTGTTCCCATTCATTACGTATTATTCCGAATATAGTACAATCCTGAAAGCCGTCACGAGTTTTATAGTTGTGTCGTAAAAAACCTTCTTTGCGCATTCCAACCTTTTGCATCACTTTTCCTGAAGCAGGATTTTCTACCGAGTTATATGCTTCAATTCGTTCAATATCCGTATTTTTGAACATATAATCGATAACTGCACTTGCCGCTTCGCTAGTATATCCCTGCCCCCACCAACGGCTACCAATCTTGTAACCTAATTCAGCCTTAAAATCATATTCTGAGGTTATCATGACACCAATTGAGCCAATCATTTCACCGTCTTTTAGATACATTCCCCAGTAATAAGTGGAATCAGATTGATAGTTGCTAACCCACATTTGAATCATGTTTTTACTTTCATCTATTGTTTTATGTGCGTCCCATCGCAAAAAGCGTGTAACTTCATCATCGCTTGCCCAGTTGTTAAACATCATTTCCGCATCAGTAAGTTCGAGTTTCCGTAAAGTCAATCGTGTAGTTTTTATTGCTTGTGTTCCTTTATGCTTCAAATGTTTGTTCCTCCAATACTAAATATAAATTTTCTACATACCATGCCATATATCATAAATATAATGAAAAGTTTGCGTTCCCCTATACTTTAAGTAATATATTCTTCACTTAATTATATTCATTTTACTTATTAGGATAATATAATTTTTTATCATCGTGAAAAGTAGTGATAAATCAAATTGTTGATAAATATCACCGGTCTACAAAAAGAAAAAAACGACAAATAAGATCCGCAGCTTAATGTCGTTTGCTATGTTCTGTCGTTTTTATTAATTAGCAACACCCTCCCTCTGACCACCATGTACAAGGAAATTAGGTACTTAAAGATTTTGTCGCTGATTTTAAGTTATAAAGTTAATTGATTGTAAAGAACTTTTTTAATCTCATGTTAAAAACATTAAGAAGAATCCTTATCCTGGAACTTGATATGCTCCCTTCTAGGTAGACAAGTGAAATAATAAAACTTGTCTACCTAGAAGGGAGCATATCAACCTGCTGGCAGAAAAGATTTATATTTTTTTAATTGTCTACTTGACGGGAAGCAGTTCAACTATTAGATAAGGATTCTTCTTAACTATTTAAAGATATGGATACTGCCTTCTTTGTCAAGCTTCACCAGAATCGTAGCAATAATAGGAAGCATGAATAATCCTAGAATTCCCATCAATTGGACACCTACAAACATTAGGATTAAAGTTACTATTGGATGAAGACCAATCTGCTGTCCTACTATTTTAGGTTCAAGGATCTGTCTTATGACTGTTATAAAGATATAAAGAATCAACATTCCAAGTCCAACACGGGTATCTCCCATAGAAAAAGCAATAATTGACCATGGCAGTAATACAGTTCCTGTCCCAAGAACCGGAAGTATATCAATGATAGCAACTACAAATCCAATAAGAAATGGTGTCGGAATCCCTATAATTAAAAAGCCTATGGATAATTCAATAAATGTAATGGAAATAATCAGCGCATAAGCTCTAATGAATTTTCCAAGAGAGCCAATCACATTATCTTTTAATTGAAGCATAATTCCTTTGCGTTTTTCACCGAACTGACGAACCAGAAATCTAGTTATCTTATAATAATCAATTGTAAAAAAGAAGGAAGAAACAATTGTGAAAAGTACTTTTATTAATAAATTAGGTACTTGTCCTGCCAGACCTGTTACAACAGATACCACTTTAGCAGAAATATTAGAAATATATGCAAAAATTGATTGACCAATGTTGTTAATGAAATCATCCATATAAACTTTTACACTTGGAAAACGCTCAGATAAACTATCTGTAAAAGCAAGTAAAGAAGGTTGAATGGTTTCTTTATAAATGGTTGGAAGTTCATAAAACAAATTACTAATATATCCAAAAAAGCTTGCACCAATAAAAGAAAGAATTAATGCTACGATACTATAAAACACCAACAACACTAAGATTGAAATGATACCCCTTTTAATTTTTGTTTTTTCACTTAATAGATCAATTAATCTTCGAAATGACATTGCAATCACAAGTCCAATCACAAATGGCATTAAAAGAGGGAATACATATTTAAGTCCAACATATAAAATGATTAATAAAATAAAGGCGAATATACAATGAATAATAAATGCTTTCTGTTTTTCTAAATTCATACATTTTGATACCTTTCTGCTTATACTTTAGTAGGTAGGAAAACTTGATTTTTTATTTGAACTCAATATAAGTATTGCCATGTTTTTAAATTTATTACCATAAATCAATCTATAGATCCAGTTATCATCGAAGTGTGTGCATATATTGTTCTGCCTCATCCCAATTCACCACAAAAGAAGTTCCTTTTTGGCAAAATACAGAACCAGATGGATTCTCAATATCTGCGTCTGGATTGTACTGGCTGTCAGCAATGATTTCCTCCTCATTATGACAGATATCGTAATGAGAAAATGTCATAGAAATGCCTGCTCTTCCTCCGGACATTATCATTAGTTCCTCTCCGTAATTCATAAAAGAGGATACAGGTCCGATTCCTGCTATAACAGCTCGCCCTTTTTCCTCAATGACTGGCGGTTCAAATGTACCATGACGTCTTAAAATATCGTTTAATAATCTTCCGCACAGTTCCTCTGGTACTAGTAGCCGAAACCTGTAATATGGCTCTAATACCATACATTCCGCCTTCATAAGCCCCTGTCTGATTGCCCTATAGACAGCTTCCCGAAAATCTCCGCCCTCCGTGTGTTTAATATGGGAAATACCATCAATTAGGATAACCTTAACATCAGTCAGCACCGCGCCTGTTAAGACTCCTTTATGATTCTTTTCAAATACGTGGGTGCAAATAAGATTCTGGTAATTGATTCCAAGCCGGTCCACATGACATTGACTCTTAAATAGAATACCAGCACCTCTTGGTGCAGGTTCTAAACGAAATGCAACCTCTGAATAATGCCGAAGAGGTTCAAAATGACCATAACCAGTGACTGGTTGCCGAATGGTTTCCATATACAGAACTTCTGGCGGTCCAAAAGTTACCGGTATCTGAAAACGTGTTAATACAGACTGCTCCAGCACCTCTAACTGTATCTTACCCATAAAATTAACCTTTAATTGCTGTAGAGACTCCTCCCAGTCCATTCTTAATGACGGATCTTCTTCTTGAAGAAGATGAAAGATCTTTATAACAGACTGATTCGGTATATCCTTCGAATAAAGCACCTTTGCCTGAAGTGCCGGGGCAAGGACGGGTATCGCATTATCTGAACAGGCACCAATCCCCTGTCCTGCCAATGTGCTTTCTAATCCAGTAACTGCAATGATATCTCCAGCGTAGGCCTGAGAAACGGTCTGAAACCGTTCTCCATTAAAAATACGAATCTGATGGACCTTCTCAGATCCAAGAATAGAATCTCTGACTTTAAGAGATCCACCTAGAATCTTCATAAAAGCCATGCGTTCCTGTTGATTGTCATAGCGGATTTTAAAGATTCTGGCACTGAAAGTATCATTGGATTTATAAGAAGTCTTCGCAAATTCATAAAAAGCGTGAAGGAATAAATCAATTCCTGTTCCGCTCAGAGCACTTCCGCCAAAACACGGAAACAACTTCCTCTCTTTTATCCGCAAAATTAAGACTTCGAGCAAATCTTCATATTGAACAGTACCTTCCAACCATTGATCCAGCAGATCTTCCTTATCCTCAGAAAGATTATTAATCAGATCATCCGTAAAGGTTCCCTCTCCTCCAGCTTCCAGATGAACCTGATTAAAATCAAGGATGTTGGTTGAAAATTGATTTTGAACCTCAGATATTGTTCGTTCATAGGAAGAAGAATCCAGATCCAGCTTATTAATAAACAGGAAGACTGGAATATCATAACGTTTCAGCAGATTCCATATAGTTTCCGTATGTCCCTGTATGCCGTCAGAGCCATTGACCACCAACACGGCATAATCCATAATTTCCAATGTTCGCTCCATCTCTGACGAGAAATCCATGTGCCCTGGGGTATCTACCAGATAGTAAGTATTGCTGTGATGGGTAAAAACAGCAATGTCAGAAAAAATCGTAATTCCTCTTGCTTTTTCGATTTCATCATGGTCCAGATATGAACTTTTAGTATCAACACGGCCAGGGGTCTTAATTACCTTCTCTTTATAAAGAACTTGTTCAGAAAACGTAGTCTTGCCCGCATCAACATGAGCCAGGATGCCAAATGTTATTTTCATTTTTATCAACCTTTTTCTGAAAAATCATGCTTTAGAAGAAATCTAAAGGCACTGTATTTATTCTAAGTGATTATTCTTAAAAAATCAACAAATTTAAGTGTAATGCAACATATTAGGGATTCTCACCTGGAGTAAAGTACATAACTGTCAAATAATGACCACTGTGAATCACATCTTCCTTTAATCCATTCATATTCTTTAGTTCCTTTACATATTGTTCCACTGTTAAGCCGCTGTGTTCCCTATACTTTCCTGCAATACTCCATAGACTGTCTCCCTGCTTGATCAGAATGCTGGTATAATACTTCTCTACTGCTTCCGCGCCCATAGCCTCAGCGGGCTGATTCCCCATGGAATAGCCAAGTATTCCTGATCCCAACACCATCATAAGCAACAAGATAATAAACTTTTTTATCATACGGATGCCTCCTGTAAAACGAATTAAGAACATGTGTTCTTGTTATATGGAAATAATAGCACCCAAACATATGTTTGTCAATTCCTTTTCCGCTTTTTCGAACAAAGGTTTGCATTTTGTTCGAACATATGTTACTATAGTGTTAATGATAAAGGATTGAGGAGGCTGTGCGATGGCACAAGAGAAAATTACACCCAAGCAGCAGGAAATTTTAGAATATATAAAAGAGACGATATTAAAGAAGGGTTATCCCCCCGCAGTCCGGGAGATTTGCGAGGCAGTTCATTTAAAGTCTACCTCTTCCGTTCACTCTCATCTTGAGACATTGGAAGAAAAGGGATACATAAGAAGAGATCCGACAAAGCCCAGAACCATTGAGATTATTGATGACTGCTTTAATCTTACCCGCAGAGAGGTCGTGAATGTCCCTGTATTGGGAACAGTCGCAGCCGGTCAGCCTCTTTATGCTGAGGAAAATATTGAGAATTACTATCCAATACCCTCTGATCTGCTTCCCAACGAAGAGACCTTTATGTTAAAGGTAAGAGGCAACAGCATGATTAATGCAGGCATATTGGAAGGGGACCAGATTATTGTTATGCACTGTCCCACTGCCGCCAATGGAGAGATTGTGGTTGCACTGGTAGATGATTCTGCCACTGTCAAGCGTTTCTTTAAAGAAGATGGACACTATAGACTTCAACCAGAAAACGATTCTATGGAACCGATTATTGTAGACCATGTGGAGATTCTGGGAAAAGTTATTGGGCTTTTCCGCATTGGTATCCACTAAAAACTGCAGAAAGAACAAATCCCTGTGGCATACGAAAGCCGGCTGTACTGGTTGACATAATATTTTTATGTCAACCAGTACAGCCGGCTTAAAACAAGATATATTTTATTCACTGATACATAAAAAACGGCTTACACTTAAGCCGCTTTTTCATTCAGACTTATTCCATTGAATCCAAATCTTTCATCTCAATCGTCTTTCCATCTCTCCAGATTCTTTCCAGATCATAGAATAAACGGTTATCCCGATCAAACACATGGACAATGATATCACCATAATCCATTAAAATCCAGTTTGCAGTCCGGTATCCTTCCATCTGCTTGCAGACAAAGCCTTTTTTGCCCAGCTCTTCTTCCACATTATCAACCATTGCCTGTACCTGGCTTGTATTTGTACCACTGGCAATAATAAAATAATCTGCTACAACTGATACATTACGGATATCAATAATACTGATATCTTCGCCTTTTTTATCAGATAACGCATTATATGCTGCTTTCACCATCTCAACTGACTGATTCATTATTGCTCTCCCTTCTTTTCCTTGTGAATCTGCTCGTAGTAAGCATATGCCTGTTCAGACATAGAATTCACAAAACGTTCTTTTCCTCTTAGATATTCCAGAGTACTCCTTAAAATCAAATAAACACACTCATCCAAATCTACAAAAGCGATGGACCGAACCAAATCCAGGTCTGCAGCCTTATCACGTCTTGGTTCAATATAATCCGCAACGAAAATAATCTTTTCCAATAAAGACATCTTTGGTCGCCCGGTGGTATGCCATCGTATGGCATCAAGTACCTGTACATCTTCAATTTTATAGTTATGCTGTGCCAGCCATTTTCCATATAGTGCATGAAGTACCGCCGGAGCATTGGTTTCGTCTGCAGTTAACGGAATCTGCTGTTCCCTGCATCGTGTTACCAGTTCGGTATCTTTAAAAAACTTTGCGCAATCATGAAGAAGCCCTGCTAATTCCGAACGTTCCAGATCACCTCCATACCGCATTGCAAGAGCAACCGATATAAATGATACACTAATTGTATGTTCATACCTTTGTGGACTTAACTTATCCATCAGATCTTTTCTCAGATTAAAGATTAACTCTTTCATGTTTTTATCTCCTGATATAATCCATGAACCTGAATATAATTCACGACACTTGCAGGAACATACGGATTAATGGATTCTCCCTTAAAAACTTTATCACGCAGCTCAGCAGAAGAAAGATTCATCTCTTTGCAATGAAGTTTACGGATATCTGCATGATATTTACAGGTCAGATAATCAATCTGCTGACCCATGGAACGATCTTCATCCTCATATTTTCTTGAAGCAGCCAAAATAACTGCCAATGACAACACCTGTTCCGGTTCATACCAGTTCTCAATTTCATAAAGAGAATCTGCACCTACAATAAAGTAATATTCATGTTCCGGATAAGCTCTATGAAGCCGCCGCAATGTTTGTGCGGTATAGGTATTCCCTTCCCGTTTCACCTCAAAATCTGAACAGAAAAGCCCCTGCCGTCCCTGAAGGGCCTTTCCGGTCATGGCAAGGCGCAGTTGGGGAGCAGTTACATGATGATTTTTTTTATGGGGCGGATGCCCAGAGGGCATAAACCAAACTTCATCAAGTTGGTATTCTTTATACGCCTGTTCTCCAAGCATGATATGACCGTTATGAATCGGATCGAATGTTCCACCCATAATTCCTATTTTACCCATAATCTTTGGCTCCGTGGTTTTAAAATAAAGGAGTTACTTTGGAAGCTCAATCTTTCTTTTTGCTTCCTCTTTTGCCCGTTTATAAAGGACAATACGCCTTCCAATTACCTGAACAACTTCGGAGTGGGTTCTCTCTGAAAGAACGGCTGCGATACTGCTTCCATCATCTATGCAGTTTTTAAGCACAGTTATCTTTATTAATTCCCTTGCCTCCAAAGCTTCGATAATGGCATTTGTAATCTCCGGTGTCAGACTTGATTTCCCGATCTGGAAAATCGGATCTATATTCATCGCCAATCCTTTTAAATAGGATCTCTGCTTACTTGTCATAATATTCTCCTTGTTTACTTGTAATAGTCAAATTCCAGACCATACATGCGAACCGTATCTCCTTCTTTAATTCCGGCCTGTTCCAGTTCTTCCAGTATTCCGTTATCCTTTAAGAACTTTTGGAAGAATTGGAATCCCTTTTCTGATTCCAGATTCGTATATCCCAGCATCTTATCAATCCGTGGTCCTTCCACTACATAAACACCATCCTCTGTTACTTCTACAGAATAAGGAAGTAATATATTGGCAAGTCCCTTTAAATCAAATTCTTTTTCAAAGATTACCGGTGATAAATTCACTGTTTTCAGCATTTCACTAATAGCATATAACAGTTCTTTTATCCCTTTTCCGCTTACCGCAGATATAGGATAAACCTTGATACCCTTTGGTTCAAATTCAGCTTTCAGCTTCTCAACAGGATCTTCATCCTCTGCAAAGATAACATCAGTCTTATTGGCAGCAATAATCTGGGGCCGTTCAAGCAGCTCTGGATTATAAGCACCTAACTCTTTGTTAATGGCATGAATATCCGCAATGGGATCTCTGCCTTCTGTAGATGCTGCATCCACAACATGAACCAGAACTCTTGTTCGTTCGATATGACGAAGGAAATCATGTCCCAGTCCTACGCCTTGGGAAGCGCCTTCAATAAGTCCGGGAATATCAGCCATTACGAATCCGCCGCCATCAAGATCTACCACTCCCAAATGAGGGTTTAAGGTTGTGAAATGATAATTGGCAATCTTTGGCTTTGCATTGCTGACTCTTGACAGCAGTGTAGATTTTCCAACATTTGGAAATCCAACCAGACCCACATCTGCAATCACCTTTAATTCAAGCTGTACCCATAGTTCCTGGGAGGCCTGTCCGGGTTGTGCATATTTAGGTGCCTGCATGGTAGGCGTTGCAAAATTCATATTTCCCTGCCCGCCTCTTCCACCTTTTAAAATAACTTCTCTGCGGTTTCCCAAAGACATATCCGCAATTACTTTTCCCGATTCAAATTCCTTAATTACCGTGCCTTCCGGCACTTTAATGATAAGGTCTTGTCCATCTTTTCCATGGCATCTGCGTTTTCCACCAGCTTCACCGTCTTTTGCAGCATATTTTTGAATGTGTCGGAAATCAGTTAAGGTATTCAGACCATCATCTACTTCAAAAATAATATCTCCGCCACGGCCGCCATCCCCACCGTCAGGTCCGCCACACGGAACATAAAGTTCTCTCCGAAAGCTGACATGACCGTCGCCGCCTTTACCGGATCTAATATATATTTTTGCTCTATCAGCAAACATTCATTCACCTGTTTCCTTTCTATTCTATTAAAAATACAGGTTTCAATTAGATATCTTCCGCTTTATCAAAACGAAATATACCCAGAGGGCTTTTATCTCATAGGAAAATTACCCATGAGATAAAAAACGGCTCCATACGTCAAGGTATGAAGCCGGTCCAATTATTCGTTAATTACTTTTGGATAAACAGAAACCTGCTTTTTGTCTCTGCCTTTTCTCTCAAATCTAACAACACCATCCACCTTAGCGAATAATGTGTCATCACCGCCGCGGCCTACGTTGATGCCTGGATGAATATGAGTTCCACGCTGTCTGTAAAGAATGTTACCTGCTAATACGAACTGACCATCAGCTCTTTTGGCACCTAATCTTTTAGACTCGGAATCTCTACCGTTCTTTGTAGAACCAACACCCTTTTTATGAGCGAAAAATTGAAGGTTCATTTTCAACATAGCTTACACCTCCTTAAATAGGATTTTAATATATGGTTCTCCATATTCCTCCTCAATATCCTGCAAACCGGATATAAGAGAATTCATAAGGAGCTGTGATTCGGAACTCACGGTCGAGGTAAAACGGAAATGAAAAGTACCTGTCTTTTCTTCCTGATCCACTTCAAAGGAATCTTCTGTAAATTGCTCTACACTGTTAGACATATTAAAGGTAAGCGCAGAAACCGCTGCACAGACAAGTTCCTGTCCGTCCTGATGGTTATCCGCCAAACCGGCATGTCCCAACATTTTAATTCCTGTATAATGTTGCTCTGAATCAACAAATACGGTTACTCTTATCATAATTAAGCATTGATCTTTTCGATCTTAACCTGTGTATAAGACTGTCTGTGACCATTTTTCTTATGGTATCCTGTTTTTCTCTTATACTTGTAAACAATGATCTTTTTTGCTTTGCCTTCTTTTACAACTGTACCTGTTACGGTAGCACCTGCTACAGTCGGGCAGCCAATTGATAAATCTCCATTGTTCACAACAAGAACCTGGTCAAATGTGACAGCTTCACCAGTGTCAACACCAAGCTTCTCAACTTTAATGATATCGCCTTCCGCTACTTTGTACTGCTTACCACCTGTTGCAATAATCGCGTACATATGGCACCTCCTATTATCATTACTCGCCAACTTCGGTGTTTCATAAAATATGAAAACTTTTAACCTCATTGTGCGGCATACTTGTTTAATATAACATTCCATAGCAGTTATGTCAATATTTTTTATCATAAAATAATCTATAATTTTCTTTCCATGGAAGTTTCTTCTTGTTATTCCCGGTCACTCTTAGTATAATAGAAGTATTTGAAACTGCAAAGGAGTATTATCTATGAAAACAGACAGATCTAATCACATTTTTTTCCGCTGTTGCTATGGATATGCGGTCAGCGGCATGGCGGTTCTTGTTATTGGAGCAATTCTGCCCTCGATCATGAAAGAGGCTGGGATCAGTTTTCTGGCTGCAGGCAGTCTGCTGTCCGGAATGGCAATCGGCAATTTAAGCGCCAGTTTTTTATTTCCCATGATTGTATCCCGGACAGGAAGGAAACCGGCAATCTTTTTCATCACCCTTTTAGCGCCTGTGTGTCTGCTGATTTTAAGCATACTTCCTCCTTTTCCCGTAATATATGGAACCATGCTGGTGTATGGATTGGTACGTGGAAGTGTTACTATTTTAAATAATGGTGCGGTCAATGACATCTTCGGGGATAAAGCCACTGGAAAACTGAATCTGCTTCACTGCAGCTTTGCAATCGGTGCATTTCTTGCTCCTTTTCTTACAGCCGTACTGATGAGGCTGGGATTTGACTGGAAAGCAATTTTATATGTCATTTTGTTTCTGACTGCAACAACCGCCATCTCTTATGGCACCATGGATGATACGCTTTTAAAAACAACCAGCAAAAAAGACAAATCAGTACCAGAGGAAAAGGATCACTCGAGATCTTTCCTCAAATCTTTTCCTTTTTACTGCATTGCTTTAATTTTATTTTTTTATCTGGGCATTGAGAACTGTATCAACGGCTGGTTTGTGACCTATCTGCAAAATACCGGTGTTATGAGCCTGAGTTATGCTACAACTCTGGTATCCTTTACCTGGCTGGTCATTATGGCTGGCCGGCTGGTGTGCGCAGCTCTGTCAAAAAGACTGGAAAAAAGTCTTATGATTCTTATTTTATCTTTTGGAAGCGCATTGTGTTTCTTCCTGTTGATTACATGCAAAAGCCTTCCATTTATCACGTTTGCCCTTTTGGGAATGGGATTCTTTCTTTCTGGAATCTATCCCACCTGTATTGCCAACGCAGGTCCTCTTATTAAAGGCTCTACCGCGGGAATGTCTCTGTTGACAGCAATCTCTGCACTTGGAGGTATCATTGCTCCACAGATGGTAGGTGGTGCGGCTGATCACATGGGTATTGTTGCCGCAATCGGTATTTTGAGTGTTAATATGATTTTTGTAATGATCTTTTCCATCATCAATTTCAGAAATAACAGAAAAAAACGGATAGGCTGATTGTTTCAATCACCTATCCGTTTTTTTATATCTGTGCTGCCTGTTCGTGAAGAGGTTTTCTGATTTTTTTTCTGGTGACTTCCACCAGATTCAGCTTTGTGATTTCTACAACCGTAGTCTGAACCGGATCTTTTGAGAAAATCTCAGTTAATCTGGCTACCAGAAGTTTCTTATCTTCCTCAGTCTCCATGTCAATGAAATCAATAATTATAATTCCCGATAAATTTCTCAGGCGCAGTTGATGCCCGATTTCTTCTGCCGATTCCAGATTTATCTTCATAATGGTATCACGGGGCTGTTTCTTACCTGAATATTTCCCAGTATTTACGTCAATAACCGTAAGGGCTTCTGTAGGCTCAATTACCAGATATCCCCCAGACTTTAACCATACCTTTTTCCCTAATGCCTCATCCATGGTTTTATCAATCCGGTATAGCTTAGAAAGAGGAAGAAGGGAGTCTTCATATCGGATCAGAAGGCTGGAATCTTCTGGCTGATTCTGGTTTAAATAAGTTCTTACTGCTTCATAAATATCCTCTTCATCTGTGATAACAGCTTCAAGAGAAGACTTTAAACTGTCTCTCAACCCGGATAAATAAGCAGGCTCTGCACTATGCAAAAGGCTGAAACAGGTTCTGAACTTTCCATCTTCATATATTTTATCAAGACATTCAGAAAGGCGCTTCAATTCTGCTTCCAGTTCTGTCTCAGAAGCATTATAAGCATTGGTTCGGACAATAATGCCAAAGTTATCCCCTTTTATGGTTGAGAGTCTGGCCTTCATCGTAGACTTCCATGATTGGTCTGTAATTTTAGAAGAAAAACCAATGTGTTTTTTTCCGGATGTTACTACAAAATAGCGGCCTGTAATGTTTAGATTCCCCGTGAGAACAGGGGCTTTGGATTTAACCGCATCCCGCTCCACCTGAACCAGAATCTCATCTCCCTGACGCAGCATTCTGTCACACAGACGTCCGTCAGAATATTGAACCATGCCATCACCCAGATTTAAGTACCCCATCTGCCCTTTGCCAATATCAACAAAAGCTGCATTGATGTTTTTAACAACCTTATTTACTTTTCCAATATAAATATTACCTAGAACAGGCTTCTCATCCTCCGGTTCAATGTAAATCTGAACTGCCTCTTTTCCAGAATGAAGAAGGGTAATAACTGCACCGTTCCATCTCGTTATAACAAGTTTACTCACAGGCTTCTCCGATCAGCCCCAGAGGCAAAAGAACACGTTTTTCTTCATCGCCCACATCTCCATAAACCTCTTCCCTTTGAATCTCAAAGGCAAACTCCGGCATTATTTTTCCTAACCAGTTATAATAGGCTTCCATAAGCAGTTCCGGTTTCAAATTGTCAGAACTGCCAGCAGAGACTTTTATAAAGATTGTTTCATCTTCAACGGAAAGGTCATAAATCCATGGTTTAATATCAACCTCTTTTTCTCCTTTTTTTGTCTTCTTTGTTATGAGAATCTGAGGCTGATCTAAAAATGTTTTCAGACCGTTAAAAAATTCTGCCAGGTTATCAGGCTCTTTTCCTTCCCGGAACGCAAGAGTATAGTCGGCTGCTGCTACTAAGGACATGGCATTCTTCGCCTGATCACTGAGAATATGACATTCGGTAACTTTAATTCCTTCCACCATAACTGCATTGAGCTGTTCCAGCATAGTTTTTGTATCAGACATGGAATTTACTTCGATATCCATATATTCTCCATTGCTGGTAAGACCTACTCCCAAAGGAGCAGCAAAAGACATAATCTGATGAGGGCTGAATCCTTCACTGTATTTGATATCAACCTCTGCCCTTCGCATGGCTTTTTGAAAATAACGCATGATATCCAGATGTCCAATAAACTTTACCGGTCCGTGTTTTGAAAATTTAAATCTTATCTTCATAGCAGATTCCTCCTTTGAAACTCATTGCTCCACAGCCCGTACAATGCTGCCGGCAGTTAGGAGTTACTTTTTCGCCGATGGCATTCTGCCATTCTCTTTTTAAGAATTCTTTTGTTACACCCGAATCAATGAAATCCCAGGGGAATATTTCTTCCAGACTTCTTTCTCTTACTGTATAGAAGTCCGGATCCAGACCACAGGTCTCAAATGCTTTCATCCAGATATCGTTTTTAAAATGCTCGGACCATGAATCATACAAAGCACCATTTTTATAAACTTCTTCGATTAACGATGAAATTTTTCTATCCCCACGTGCAAGAACACCTTCCAGAACAGTTAAGTCTGCTTCATGATAATTGTATTTTAAACTCTTCTTATTCAGCATGGTACGGAACTTGTCCTTAACAATATAAGCCCGTTCCAAAAATTCCTCTTTGGTGCACATTCTTGCCCACTGGAATGGTGTAAACGGTTTAGGAACAAAAAATGAGGAGCTTGCAACCACCTGGACTTTTCCATTTCTCTGATCTTTCGGGATTTCGTAGTATTCTTCTGCCACTTTTTCCGATAGTTCTGCAATTCCCTCCATATCTTCAACGGTTTCAGTAGGAAGTCCCAGCATAAAGTAAAGCTTTACACGGTTCCAGCCGCCATCAAATGCTTCTCTGGCTCCTTTTAAAATAATCTCTTCCGTCAACCCTTTGTTAATAACATCACGAAGTCGCTGAGATCCTGCTTCTGGTGCAAAAGTCAGACTGCTCTTTCTTATATCCTGAACTTTACTCATAACGTCCAGAGAAAACGCATCAATCCTTAAGGAAGGAAGGGAAATATTCACACCCTTATCCTTAAATTCATCAATAAGAAAATTAACGATTCCTTCCAGATAGGTGTAATCACTGGAACTTAGAGAACTTAAAGAAATCTCTTCATGTCCGGTACTCTTTAAAAGCTTATAGGCATAATCCTTTAGATATTCCAGACTGTGTTCCCTCAATGGGCGGTACACATTACCTGCCTGACAGAAACGGCAGCCTCTGATACAGCCTCTCTGAATCTCTAATACCACCCTGTCCTGAGTTGCTTTTATGAAAGGAACAACTGGTTTTTCAATATACCAGGCATCATCTAAGCTTGTTACAAGCTGTTTTCTTACTTTCTCTTTTGCATGGGGATTATTAGGTATTATGCTTTCTATGGTGCCATCTTCTTTATATGCCACATCATAAAATGAAGGTACATAGATCCCTTCAATCTCTGCTGCCATCTCAAGAAACGTCTTCCGGGTTCCGCCCTGTTTCTTATTTTCCTTATAGCGGTCCATCAGTTCAAAATAAACGGTTTCTCCCTCTCCGATATAAAACAAGTCGAAAAACTCAGCCAGAGGTTCCGGATTATATGCACAGGGTCCTCCCCCTATAATCAGCGGGTCATCCTCCCCCCGGTCTTTGCTGTGAAACGGAATCTGACCGAGATCAAGAATCTGTAGAATGTTCGTATAGCACATCTCGTATTGAAGCGTGATTCCGATAAAGTCAAAATTTTTGATGGGATCCTGTGATTCTAACGCAAAAAGAGGGATCTTCTGGTCCCTCATAATCTGATCCAAATCCGTCCACGGAGAAAAAATCCGTTCACAATAAATATCTTCCCTGCGGTTAAACATATCGTATAAAATCTGCATCCCCAAATGGGACATACCAATCTCATAGACGTCAGGAAAACACATACCAAAACGGATATCTACCGCTTTTGGGTCTTTTCTCGCCATATTCACTTCGTTGCCAATATACCTGGCGGGCTTCTCAATCTTTAATAAAATTTCATCACTTAACGCTAATTTTTTCATTCTGATTCCTTTTTTACATGTGAAACGATCACATTTTATAATTAATCCATAATGATATACGGAATAATTATAAAGGACTTTCCCGGATTAATCAACACCAATCCAATCATCTTTAAAAAGTCAGCCCATTTTAAGATCAAAATCCAAAGCTCCCTCTCCCTTATCAGAGACTGCTCCTTCTACGTCAAACACCTGGCGTACCTTTTGTTTGGAAAGAACTTCTTTTGGTGAGCCAAAAGAGTGAACATTTCCCTGATCCATCAGATAAAGAGTATCACAGTAATGAGCCGCCAGCCGGAGATCATGAAGAACAATTAAAATAGTTTTCCGGCTTTGTTTTAATGTATCCAGAATAAATAACTGGTGCTTAATATCCAAATGATTGGTGGGTTCATCCAGCAGAATGGTATCTACCTCCTGAGCAAAAGCTCTGGCTATAAAAACCAGCTTACGTTCTCCGCCTGAGAGATTTTTAATATTACGGTCTTTCAGATGAACAATTCCCACTTGTTCCAGAGCACTCATAACAATGTCATTTTCTTTGTTTCTTCTATTGGTTCTTTTTTTGTGAACTGCCATGGAAACAACTTCATATGCAGAGAAATCAAAAATACTGTTATTCTCCTGCCCCACATATCCATAGAGCCTTGCCCTTTCAGCACCGCTTATCTGGCTTAATGAAGTTCCATTTAAGAGAATGTCTCCGCTGTCCCTGGGATAAATGCCCAGGGTTGTTTTTAATAAAGTTGATTTTCCACATCCGTTAGGTCCCACAATTCCTGTTATTTTTCCAGGCTCTGCAGTCAGGCTGATCCCGGAAAGGATTGTTTTTCCCCCAAGGGTAACTCCTATATTCTGATATTCTATCTTCATCACTTATGTTTTATCCTTTCAGCCTAATCCTTACTTTCATACCCTTTTTTCACCATTAAGTATAAAAAGAATGGAGCGCCTACAAAAGCTGTAATAACACCGATGGGCAGTTCTGCTGCATGAAATGCACTTCGTGCTGCACTGTCCGCCCATAAGAGATAAATGGCTCCCAAAAGTGCACTGAGAGGAAGAACAAGCCGGTTGTTGCTGGAACGGATCAGCATCCGCACTACATGAGGCACAACCAGACCTACAAATCCGATGATTCCTGTTACACAAACGAGAGAAGCAACAATAACAGAACAGATAATAAACATACCCACACGAAAATGTTTTACAGAAAGTCCAAGTGCCGCTGCATCTTCATCTCCCATCATCATCAAATTTAATTTTCCAGATTGAAATACACAGATACAGATTCCTGACAAAACTCCCAAGGCGGGAACTGGCAAAGTGGTCCACTGGGCTGCTGCCAGACTACCCATCTGCCAGTTATATACAGCGGCAATACTTTCAGAACTTTTTGCTGCAAAAATAAGAAAGCCAGTAACCGCACTCATGACCGCATTGACAGCCATTCCCGAAAGGAGCAAAGTGACAGGACGCAAGGTCCCTCCTCCGGAAATCCTTGCCGTGGTATAGACAAACGCAGAGGACAATAAAGCCCCTGCCATCGCCATAATTACAGTCTGATACGGTCCATGGAAGAAAGGAATGGGGAGAAGAAGGGCACAAGCCGCTCCTGATGATGCACCAGAGGAGATTCCAAGAATATATGGGTCCGCAATCGGATTAAGTACAAGTGCCTGCATGACTGCACCACACAGGGCAAGACCTGCACCGCACAGAGCACCAAACAGCACTCTGGGAAGCCGGATGTTCCAGATGATCTGGTAATCCGGCCTTGCCCATAATCCCTCTTTCAGTTCCTTTCCCCCGTGAAAAATCTGATCCGTTAAGATACCATATACAGTAGACAACGGAATATCCGTAGACCCTTTTGCAATTACAAACACAATAGTAGCAAATAGAGCCGCAATTAATAATGGAAACAAAAGTATTCCCCGGAACTCTTTCATATTGATCAGCCTCATTGTTCCATAAGGTCTGGATATAAATACTCTGCAATGGTTCTACAGGCATTTGCCCCGCGGATATCCTGCATTACAGACACCAAAGGCATGGTTAAAAATGCCTGATTCTTTACAGCAGTAACATCAGAAAGTGCTGGGTTGGAGGTTACAAAGGAGATCTTATCTTCTATGGACTGCTGCCCGTAATCATTAAAGATAATGACATCTGGATTTGCCTTTACAAGTGTCTCTACACTGGTGTTAAACCAGCGGGAATCTGCCATATTTCTGGTAGAATTAATTCCTCCTGCCAGTTCAATCAGATTGCTTTGAAGTCCTGCTGATGTTGTATAAATCTCATTTCCTTTAAAACTGTCTAATACAAATACTTTTAATTTATCTTTTTCCTCTACACCGGATGCAGCCTTCTGTATGCCGGAGATTTCCTGTTTCATTGATTGAATCAAACCCTCTGCGCGATCCTCTACCTTGAATATTTTTCCGAGATTTTCAATATCCTGATAAACGTGTTCGATGGTTTCATCCGGTTCAATGGTTCCGGTTATGGTGTAGCAGTTAATGCCTTTGCTGTCAAACATTCATAACTGCCCCATTTGCTTTCCTGAAATGCACTGATCTGACCAATAATCAGATCGGTATCCAGTGCCACTGCATTTTCATGAGATACTTCTACTTCCGGAATTGAAGAAAACTTCTCTGCCAGTTCGGGAAGTGGTGCTTCCGCCTTACTTGCAGGTACATTCTTTCCTGCTATGTAATCTTCAAGTCCAAGCATTACCATATTTTCGGCACTGTAAAGATTACAGCACAATACTTTTTGCGGCATGGATGAAAAGGTAATCGTTCTGTCTCCATTTTGAATAACTACTTCCTCATAATCATCTGCTTTTACTTCTTTCTGTGATACTGTTTCCGCTGAAACCGATTCCACCGTGTTTTTGCTGACGGTGCCCGCTGGGGAACAACCTACAGTAAGCAGTGCCAGGGCAATCGTCAGGGCAATCAAACTTTTTTTTCATTTCTTTCTCCTTACTCTTTGGTAATGTCTTATATTTATGCAAATAAAAAGCCCCTGATATCTGCCTGATTCGCAAATACTAGGGGCGTTTTATCGAACAACAATTCAAAATCAGACATACCAAAATAACATCTTGCCATCCCTGAATTGATTCTATCATGCTGTTCCCATCGTCATCCGCGAGGAAATCATTAAAAAATACGGCAGTTCTTCTGACTTAAGTGTTCTGATTCTTCATCAGCGGATGCTTAAACCTTCCCAAGATCTCTCTCAGTGGCCGGAATACTCCATAAAACATCCACACTATCACAGCAGCGGGACTATGCAGGAATCTCACCTGACTTCTCTATTAATCAGCAAAAGGCTGAACCGTATTTCTATGAAACTACAAATTTATTGGTATGATAACTGATCTGTCCTGGAATGTCAAGCCTGATTACCCGTCAGCTTAAACTTTGAAAGCTCATCACGTAATATATGAGCCTGTGCGGTCAGTTCTTCACTGGAGGCAGAGCTTTCTTCTGCGGTTGCTGCATTGGTCTGGACAACAGAGGACACCTGTGACAAGCCCTGGTTGATCTGCACGATGGAATTGGTCTGATCCATGGAATCCGCTTCAATTTCCTTAATCGCTTCATCTGCCAATGTGGCTTTCCCGGCAACCTCATTTAAAAGTAAAAGAGCATCACTGGCAATCTTTTCTCCCTCTGCAACCTTTTGGTTTGATTCCTGGATCAGTGTTGCCGTCTGTTTTGCCGCTTCAGCAGATTTGGCTGCAAGATTTCTTACTTCATCTGCAACAACAGCAAATCCTTTGCCGGCTTCTCCGGCACGTGCTGCCTCTACGGCTGCATTTAAAGCAAGTATATTGGTCTGAAACGCAATGTCTTCTACCAGCTTTGTGACTTTGGAGATTTCTTCGGAAGATTCTCCGATCTCCCGCATTGCCGTATTTAAATTCTTCATGCGGTCATTACTTTTATTTACACCCTGCCCTGCCTGTGCCACATATTCTGTTGCTTTTCGTACAGAAACTGTATTTTTCTCAGCTTTTTCAGTAACACTTTGAATGGCTGATGTTAATTCTTCTATGGTTGCTGCCTGTTCTGTTGCACCTGAAGCAAGCGCCTGTGCCCCATCAGAAACCTGTCCTGCTCCTGTATTGACCTGATCTGCAGAATTCTGTATCACCAGCATAGTGGAATTAAGGGAAGCTGTTGTCTCTATCAGAGACTGTTTGATCACAGCAAAGTCTCCAATGTAATCCAAATCCATGGAAATACGCATATCTCCCCTGGAAAGAAGGGTTAGTTTCTCAATAATATCCTCAATATAGGCAGTCAGTCTCTCATTGGTATTCCGGATTCCTTCCACCATACGCCCTAATTCGTCATTGCTTTCATAGTCAATCGTGGAATGAAGATTTCCTTTTGCCATTTCTTCATAAACTTTTTCAATCTCTTTTACAGGAGTTAAAATTGCACGTACCAGCGCTATAATCACACCAATGGTAGCCAGAATGGCGCTGACTAAAACCACTGCCAGAATCACCCATGACCGGGAAACAATCATTTTTGTAGTCTGGCTCTGTACTGCCTCTTTCTGAGTACCAACCGCATTCATATCATCCATGATCTGGGAAATCTGGTTGAAGGCTGGAACAAACTTATTCTGAAATATATCGTAAGCTTTCTTCGTGTCTTTTTTGGAAGGATCCTTAATCAGATCAATAATCTCTTTACGGGCTTCTTCTGCCTCAGTCACATGCTGCATCACCTGGGCAATATTATCTTTATTTGCCCCGCTGCGCTGATGAGCAGCAAATGCTTCCATATTTTTCTTAAAGCCTTCTACACTCTGATCAGACAGGGCAAGAGATTCCTGATAGTCCATTCCTGATTCTTTATCAAAAATCGCCATAACCAGATAACGCTGTACAGAAACCATATGAACCTGTGCAGAAAGATTATAACTGGTAAGAGGATAGGTATATCTGGAATACATCTGAACTTCCTTTCCTATGCTTGCTATGCTTAATGCAGAAGTCCCAAGAGACACCAGTAATATTGCAAATACAATCCCAAATCCTACAATCAGCTTCCCTTTCACGGAAAGACTTTTCAACAAAACTTTTGACGCTTTATTCTCACCCATCTTTATCCCTCTTATCTGTACTCTTTATAGATATTTTTCTAAAAAAAGAGCGACTACTTTATCTGTATTTTCGCATATCTGTTTGATATCACTTTCTTTTGCATCCTGTATATGCACTCCCAGGCTTACGGATACAGGTTCACCTGATGCTTTGCATATTTTTTTTGCCACATCTTGTGCCAGTTCCGAATCCTTATGACCGGGGACGGTAATTGTCCACAGATCACAACTGGATAAGGCCTCTCCTTCCAGTCGTGCACCAGGAGAAGCCAGGGCAACTCCTCCAAGATGAGGTCTGTCCCCTCCTCTTATAAACACAGCAAGACCAAAGCCACTGGTAGCATGGACACTTAAATTAATACGGTATTTTCCTTTTCCATAAGTTTCCTCTATCATCGTAATATAGCCTTTCTATATTTTATTTCTCACATAATAATCCACAAAGCGTCATTCATCAAGTGGAGGAATGGGCGGGATCATCGGAAGAGTCTCAATCTGCTCTTTTGTCAGTTTGAATTTTTCGTGGACATGAGGAGTTTCGGTTGAACGCCAGGAATAAAAGCAGTCCATACATTCATACACTTCCCATACATTGCCTACTGGTGAAGTTGCAATTACTTCAATCTTATTTCCATCACAGCGGGGACATTTCATGATCTGTTCTCCTTTCACTTTTGTGGCTGCTGACTGGACATCAACTGGCGGATCAGCGCTTCATAGTTCCCATAGCCGGCTGGCGGCTTTAACAGTTCCACTTCACGGGGGTTGGGTTCCGGGTCTTTTGGTGTGGTAGCATCAATAATAAGCTTGGAATGAATTCCAGCAGGATAAGACGAAGGATCCAGAGGCATTCCAGGACAGTTGGGAATGACCACCACATCTTTATCCGGTCGAACACGGGTTGTAACCGCCCACATAACCTGAGGCAGGTTAAACGGATCCACAAATTCATCTACAATAATGATGATTTTACTGTATGAACCTCCATGGGGAGTGGAAAGAAGACGGAATGCCACCTCTTTTCCAAAACCTCCGAAACGGACTTTGGTTGAAATAATACAACCCATTCCATGGGTATACATGGCATTAACTGCCTGCACTTCTGGAAAATCCCGTTTAATCTGCTGATAAAGGGGAACTGATGTATTCAGCGCCATTAAGTAGTCAATCTCTGTCCACGGAATACCAAGGTAGAGATTCTCAAAGATTGGATTGGTCCGATGAGTTACATGAGTAATTGTTATCACGCATTGACGCCTGGAACCGGAGTAAGAACCTGGGAATTCACCAAAAGGACCTTCTACTTCACGGACGCGGGGTTCTATGTATCCCTCCAAAACCACTTCTGACCCTGCAGGAACATAAAGATTGTCATAAAGATCCGATTTCACGATCTGGGTTGGCACCCCATCCTGCAATGCTCCTACAAATTCATATTCATTCTGGCTGTACATAACCGGAGTGGAAGCCATGTAAGTTACCAGTGGGCTGTTTCCTACGGTAATACAGATAGGAACCTTTTCATTTTTCCGTTCTGCGGCTTCTAACTGGACCGCAATATCATGGAATGCAAGAGCCTGAATTCCTACACGGTTTTTCCCCTTTACCTGAATTCGGTAAGTACCGACATTTAACTTATCGAAGTTATCTGGTTCATTGGGATCTGCTGTAATAATAGAGGCTTTGGAAAGGAAAAAGCCTGCATCCTGCTCATTAATCCGGTAAAGAGGCAGGATCTCGAATAGATTCACCTTATCGGGATCTTCAATGGTGTTCTCCTTACAAGGTGCATCAGATCTGGTAAGGACATCGGGTTTTACAGGAAATCGGTCCCAACGGCGGTTTATCTCATGAAATTGTTCCTTTGTTGTAGCCATTTTATCCATTCCAAGCATAAGGGCATGATTTGCCCAGGAACCATGGACATTGGTAACTACACGATATGGATATCCCTTTACTTTTTCAAAAAGTACGGCAGGTGCATTCTCAATATTCGCTGCCGCTCTGCCAGCCGCAGCAATGTCTGGTTCTGGATTAACTTCATCTTTTATTCGTACTAACTGGCCGTTTTCTTCCAATGTGGAAAGGAAACTGCGTAAATCCTGGTATACTTTTGCCATGATACTTCCTCCTGTTACTGTTATTTGAAGGTTTATCTATTACAATATCCGGTATTTAATTAACCGGATATCAACTGGCTTGATTATAAACACAAAAAAACAGGCTTGCAATTCGAAAAAGGAATTACAATATTCCAAAATAGAAAAGGATAATTTCATAATATTTAGAGACTGTTCATTCAGACAAAAAAAGAGAATATAATAAGAAAAATATAGAGGAAACCAACAGAAACAGGGAAAATACCATGTCGTGTTTTGTCGAAACAGTTATGATGAATCATTCGAAAATGTCAAAAGAAAAAGTAAATTCGTATTCTACTTCTGCTCATTCTGTATTATAATGTATCTGGTGACAAAATTTCCCTTAAAACCGCATTTTTTGTCGCGATATAATTATACAGACTGCTTTATACGATATTTAAAGCAGGAGGGGGGCAATACGTATGACAAAATGGATTGATGATTTCCTGGCATTAGCTGAATACAAAAATTTTTCAGCCGCCGCTGACAGCATCTATATTTCACAATCAGCTTTATCAAAACACATTAAAGCAATCGAAAATGAACTGGGTGTGGTATTGTTTATAAGAAGCAATACCAAAGCAGAACTGACGGAAGCAGGAAATATTTTTTTGGAATATGCGCTTAACATCCGTAAGTTCTCTCATGAGCTGCGGTTTAAATTAAACAAATACGGTATTTCTCCATGTATCTGCCAGTTATCCATCGGTACTATTCCATGTCTGGCTGAAAGCGGAATCATGGAACCGCTTCTCCGATTTCAGGAGTGTTACAGTAATTATTCCCTGGACATACAGGAATCTGACCAGAACCATCTGCTAAAACAATTATTCCAAAAAGAGATTGATGCTGCGATCTGCCGTCTGGATTCTCTTTCCCGGACCCAATATGAAACGGTTCCTCTTGTTACAGACGAGATGGTTTTAATCTGCAACAAAGAAGCATTTCCGTTTGAGCAGGGGAGTGAGATTGATCTGGCAGGAGTAAAGTTAGAACATATCTATACCATTACAAACGATTCTGACATATTTAGATTAGCGAGAGTCCAGTTAAACAGCATTGGATTTAAAAAAGATTTTGCAGGGACATTTCCAAGACATATGATGATTTATCCTCTTCTGGTGCAAAAAGGCGGTTGTGCTATTCTGCCGAGACAACTGGCTAATTTGCAGATGTTTCCCCAGCTTACCTATTTCCGCATAAGAAATGCAGTGAAGACACAGATTGGCATTGCAAAATTATGCCCTGGCAATGATAATCCCACTTTATATGAAAAATCCAGCGTTCTATTGAAATTTTTTAAAAATCTTTAATTTCTTTTTTCAAAACCCTTAATTTCTTTTCTTATAAGAAATTGAGGGTTATTATTATGATACATAATAATTTGTATCAACAATCCTTGAAAGCTTCGTTGTATTTACAACAAACAAATGGTCATACTTGTGTTATGATAACAGCACATGAAGCAGGGAACATTTATTTTTTAATATAGAAAGGAAGATCTTATGTCAAACTATGTAAAAGTTACAGATACTATATATGATATTACAGAAAAATACCCGGAGACCATCAGCTTTTTTGTATCCAACGGCTTTGAACAACTAAATAATCCTGTTATGAGGAAAACTCTTGGTAAAACCGTTACACTTGCCATGGCACTTAACATGAGAAAACTGAATCCGGATGCTTTTATCCAGAAACTGACGGAAGTAATTGAACAAACAGCACCAGATACTTCAACCGGACTTGCTCCCATGAAAAAAGAATCCGGCGGCGATATCCGGATTGAAGGTGTTCTTCCCTGCCCGATCCGGCTTCCTCTTATGGAAAAGTTTGAAGGCTGGCTGGAAAGTAAAAAAGATTCTCTTGGTTATACGGTTGACTATAACTTAAAATCTGCCAATTTAGGTCTCGATGATGTAAAAGAACGGGTTGTTGCTGCAAACGGTAATGCCGATGCCCTCTCTGACTTATATTTATCCGCAGGATTTGATCTGTTCTTTGACAAAGGTCTCATGGGACGTTACCGGGAAGCTGGAGAATTTGAGGATATTTCAGGGCTGGATAAGATCAATTCTGATTTCGACAATGAAGAGATTTGTTTAAAAGATCCCAAAGGACAATATGCCATTATCGGCGTGGTTGCTGCCATCTTCATGGTGAATACAAAGGTATTGGGCGACCGCCCCATGCCTGAGAGCTGGGCAGATTTAATGAAGCCGGAATTCGAAAACAGCATCAGTCTTCCAATGAAAGACTTAGATATGTTTAATGCCTTTTTGCTTCATATCTACCGGTATTATGGAGAAGAAGGCGTTGAGAAAATGGGCAAAGCCCTTCTGCGCAGCATGCATCCGGCACAGATGGTAAAGTCCCATATGGCAAAAGGCGACTTAAAAGCTCCGGCTATAACCGTTACGCCTTACTTCTTTGCCAGTATGGTAGATGAAAAGAGCCCCATGCGCCCCGTATGGCCAAAAGACGGCGCAATTATCAGCCCTATCTTTCTTCTTGCAAGAGCAAAGAACAAAGATAAGGTAAAACCTTTTGTGGATTTCCTTTACTCCAGGGAAGTAGGAGAAGTTCTTTCCGCCAGCGGAAAATTCCCTTCCACAAACCCACTGGTTGACAATCACCTGACCAAGGATCAGAATTTCATGTGGATTGGCTGGGACTTTATCCACAATCACGATATCGGCGAACTGATAAAAACCATAGAGGCTAAATTCTATCAGGCTTCAGAAAAGGAGAATTTATGAATCTGATTATTTTTTCGGGACCTCCCTCTTCTGGGAAAACCTCGATTATTTTAAAAGTAATTGCATCTTACAGCAGAAGGAATATCAAAGTAGGCGTTGTAAAGTTTGACTGTTTATACACAGACGATGACCTGGCATATGAAAAAGCAGGAATTCCTGTGAAAAAGGGATTGTCTGGCGCTCTTTGCCCGGATCATTTCTTTGCCTCCAACATTGAGGAAGTCGTAAATTGGGGCAATCAGGAAAACCTGGATCTTCTCATTACGGAATCTGCCGGTCTGTGTAACCGATGCTCCCCTTATTTAAAAGATATTAAAGGGGTCTGTGTCATTGATAATTTATCAGGCATTAACACTCCAAAAAAGATTGGCCCAATGTTAAAGGCTGCTGATTTTGTAGTCATTACAAAAGGAGATATTGTATCCCAGGCAGAACGGGAAGTCTTTGCCTCCTGCGTAAGCTCCGTCAATCCACGGGCAGTTACCATGCACGTCAACGGACTTACCGGACAAGGTGCGTATGAACTGGGCAGTCTTTTATACGATGAAAGCCAGGATATTAAATCCGTTCAGGGCATGAAACTTCGTTTTGCCATGCCATCTGCCCTGTGCTCTTACTGCCTTGGCGAAACGAGAATCGGAGAAGCCTATCAGATGGGCAACATCAAAAAAATTGATTTGGGGGCTGATAAGTCATGATAAACCTGACATTGGAACAAATATTAACGGATTATCCTTTTGCTTCTTCTTACTTTGAACAGAATAAGCTTGATATCTCCGGGTATGAGAAGAATACATTTTCTAAGTATCTGGATCATTTTACAGAAGAAGAATTAGAAGACCAGGCAATTGATAAAGAAAAGATTCTCTCGGATTTTCCAGTATATATCGAGCAGATGCAGGCTTTTCTAGGTCTTAACCAGGCTACCAGCCAGGTCATGTCCCTGACCATTGTTGCTGGTCATGATAAATCCGGAACACCGGAAGGATTTGAAGAGCTGACGGCTCTCACCTCACAGATTATCTCCATTGTAGGACCTACTGGTTCCGGGAAAAGCCGTCTTCTGGCTGATATTGAATGGGCAGCACAAAACGATACCCCCACCGGACGGAGCATTTTAATTAATGGAGAAGTTCCGGATAACAAATGGAGATTTTCTTCCAATAACCGCCTGGTGGCACAGCTTTCTCAAAATATGAACTTTGTTATGGACCTGACCGTGCAGGA
Source organism: Clostridium sp. HBUAS56010 (assembly GCF_007115105.1). GTDB lineage: Bacteria > Bacillota > Clostridia > Lachnospirales > Lachnospiraceae > Lacrimispora. The sequence continues at coordinate 349,262 of NZ_SULJ01000001.1, read as the reverse complement.
ATTCTTAAACATGCACGCAGTCAGCCGGCTGGTAGAAGACCCCCAGTCTGTTATTGATAACATTATTAAATCTGCAAATAATCTCGCTGGAGAGAAATTCGATTTAAACACTCCGGTTACCAGCTTAAGCGGCGGACAGTCAAGAGCTCTTATGATTGCCGATACTGCCATCTTAAGTTCTTCTCCAATTGTATTGATTGATGAGATTGAAAATGCTGGAATTGACCGGAAAAAGGCATTAGATTTGTTAGTTTCTTCGGATAAGATTGTATTAATGGCAACTCACGATCCACTTCTGGCGCTTATGGCAGATAAACGGATCATCATTAAAAATGGTGGTATCAGCAAAGTCATAGAAACCAGCGAAGAAGAAAAAAGATTGTTGGCTGAACTTGAAACAATGGATTCAAAGATACAGCATGCAAGACAGGAGCTTAGAAAAGGAAGTACTTTATCCTGCGAGATTCTGGAATAAAAAAGAAAGGCGGTTTCGCCTTTCTTTTTTATCTGTCAGCAAACTTTTCTACAATTTTAAGAAGAAGTTCTACCACTTTTTCCATGGACTGTACCGGAATAAATTCAAATTTCCCGTGGAAATTATAACCTCCGGTGCAAAGGTTTGGACAGGGAAGACCTGCATAAGACAAACGTGCTCCGTCTGTTCCTCCCCGAATTGGAGTGATCTGAGGTTCGATGTCTAAATCTTCCATTGCAGACTTTGCAATATCAATCAGATACATATGAGGTTCTATCTTTTCCTTCATGTTATAATAACTGTCTTTTAGCAGTAACTCAATGGTACCCGCTCCGTAACGGACATTGAGATAATCCGCAATCTGCTGGATCAAAACCTTTTTTTCTTCAAACTTCTCTTTGCTGTGATCCCGGATAATATAATCCATATGGGCACTTTCTACTGTTCCCCCCATGGAGTCCAGATGAAAGAACCCTTCATATCCTTCTGTATACATGGGATTCTCAAAAACAGGAAGCATATGGTGAAATTCCATAGCCAGCAAAAGAGCGTTCTTCATCTTCCCCTTAGAAGAACCTGGATGAATGCTTACGCCGTTAATTTGTACCTTTGCTGAAGCCGCATTAAAGTTTTCGTATTCCAGTTCACCCAGACCGCCTCCATCAACTGTATAAGCCACATCAGCACCAAATCCTTTTACATCAAAAAGATCCGCGCCTCTTCCTACTTCTTCATCTGGTGTAAAGCCGATACGAATGGTTCCGTGAGGAATCTCCGGATGGGATAACAGATGCTCTGCCATGGTCATGATCTCGGCAACGCCTGCTTTATCATCCGCACCCAAAAGCGTGGTTCCGTCTGTGGTTATAATATCCTGACCTTTATATTTTAATAAATCCGGGAAATCACTTATTTTCATGGTCAGCCCGGTTTCCTTGTTCATGAGAATATCAGTCCCATCGTAATTCTTTATGATCTGAGGTTTTACCTCTTTTCCAGAATAAGCCGGGGAAGTATCCATATGAGATACAAAACCCAGGACAGGAAGGGATCTGTCCACTGTAGCTGGAATGGTTGCATAAACATAACTGTGTTCATCAACCATCACATCCGTTGCATTCATTCTGCGGAGTTCTCCTGCCAGTTCTTCTGCCAGCACTCTTTGTTTTTCTGTACTTGGTATTGCCTCAACTTCATCCTTTGACTGAGTATCAAAGGAAATATAGTTCAAAAAATGGTTTAATACTTCTGACATCACTATCGCCTCTTTTTCTTCGTTTATTCGTGTTCTTCCATAGACTTCCCTCATTACAATTATTTTATTATATCATAGAGAAATCCCAGTGTCTACGATTCCCCGGCAATAGTAAAATCCCAGAGATTTACCGATTGGCAAGTTCCCTTGTAATGTCTTCCCATGTCACCCCTTTTTGAGCCATTAAAACCATCATATGATATAAGAAGTCTGAAATCTCATACTTCACTTCTTCTGGATTGGGGTTCTTAGCAGCAATAATGATTTCCGTTGCTTCTTCACCCAGCTTTTTCAGTATCTTATCAATCCCTTTATCAAATAAGTAGTTGGTATAAGAACCTTCCTTAGGATTAACCTTACGGTCAAGAATTACTTGAAGAACCTCTTCAAATACTTTAAGGGGATTGGAATCCTGATATTCTTTCTTAAACAGGTTCTTATGAAAACAGGTTCTCTCTCCTGTATGACAGGCAGCTCCAATCTGATTCACATTGGCAAGAAGCGTATCGTTGTCGCAATCTAAGGATAAAGACTTCACATACTGATAATGACCGGAGGTATCCCCTTTTTTCCAAAGACACTGGCGGCTGCGGCTATAATAAGTCATACAGCCAGTCTTTAATGTCTCTTCAAAAGCTTCTTTGTTCATATAAGCCAGCATCAGGACTTCTTTTGTACGGTAATCCTGTGTAATGACAGGAATCAGACCTTCAGAATTTAACTGAAACTCCTCAAATGCAATGGCACTTTCAAAGGTATCCACTTCAACCCCCTGAACCTTTAATTCCTGTTTTAAATCCATGCAGACACAATCATTTTCCATGGAGGTGATAAAACCATCCACATTGTGAATCTTTAAACAATCCGAAGTCAGACGCTGCTCTCCCATAAGTAAAAAACGTTCTTCGCAGGAAGTAATCGCATCCGTGACCTCTTTCGTCATCTCCAGCCCGCCTAACACCATTACAGATGCACCAAGCTGAGTATATTCTCTGACTCCCGTAAGATAAGAAGGGTTCGGCAGATAGGCATAAATCTTATCTTCTCCAAACCGGTCTGCCGCTTCTTTCATCAGGTCTACATTATCATCAACTGATACATTAAGAAATGTAGCTTTGGAACCAGCATATAAATATTTTTTCACATCTTCCAGACGTTTGACCTTTCCGCCTGCAATAACTGGTATGTCGGATAATCTTGCCGCTTCTTTCATCAATCCTATGGTTCTTTCATGATCTTCTTCTGTCTCGGATAAATCATAGAGAAAAAGTTCATCAGCACCGCTATCACCAAAATAGCGTGCAAGTGTCAGCAAATCTTCCTCATAGCAGGTTTTAAAATCATGCAATGAAACCGCCCTGCCTTGTAAAATACCAAAACCTGCAATCAGTTTTTTAGATTCCATCAATTTGTCCTCCCCTGATGGTTCTGCCTTTCAAAAACATCAACCGCTTCACGCAAATCAATTCGTTTTTCATAAAGTGCTTTTCCAATAATGGCACCCTGTACCCCTGCTTCATATAATTGCTTTAAATCTTCCATAGAAGACATTCCGCCGGAAGCGATAATATCCATTCCTGTCTCTTCTGTCAATTTTTTTGTATATTCCACATTGGGTCCCGATAGCATACCGTCTCTCGCAATATCAGTATATACCACATGCCTTACTCCATATTCTTTCATTTGAGAAAGAAGTTCTGAGGCAGAAAGATTGCTTAACTTTTCCCAGCCCTCCACTGCTACCATGCCGTTTTTGGCATCTACCCCTGCAACAATGCGCTCCTGTCCGAATTTACCCACCATGTCACGGATAAATTCCGGATTCTCTGCCGCTTTTGTTCCAATAATGACTCTGGATACACCAAGAGAAAGCATGGACTCAATTGCTTCTTCACTCCGGATTCCTCCTCCTATCTCAATTGGAATAGAAACCGCATCTGTAATACGTTTTATTACATCTTCATTGACGGAATGACCAGCTAAGGCACCATCCAAATCCACAAGATGGAGATATGTAGCGCCCTGAGACTGCCACAACTGTGCAATTTCTTCCGGTTTATCAGAATATACGGTAATATCCTTAAATTCTCCCTGTTTCAGACGGACACATTTCCCGTCTTTTAAATCAATCGCTGGATATAGCTGCATATGGATTCTCCTCTATAATGTCCCTTTTGTAGATAAAACTCCGATAATTCTTTCATCCACCCTGGTTGCTTCGTCAAATGCTTTTCCAAATGCTTTAAAAATGCCTTCAATTAAATGGTGATTATTCTCTCCTGACAGTTTTTTAATATGCAGATTTATTTCACAAGCATAAGAAACCGCAAAGAAAAATTCCTTTACCATCTCTGTCTCCATTGATCCCACCCGTTCTACGGTAAATGGAACATCAAATTGAAAGAACGGTCTTCCTGACAAATCAACCGCACAGAGAATCAAGGTCTCATCCATGGGAAGAATCATGCTCCCATAACGTTTGATGGACTTCTTGTCTCCAAGAGCTTTTTTAATGGCTGTTCCCAGAACAATTCCCGTATCCTCAATGGTGTGGTGTGTATCTACTTCTAAATCTCCTTTCACCGATAGTTCCAGATCAAAAAAACCATGGCGTGCAAAACTGTTAAGCATATGATCAAAAAAACCAATCCCCGTATGAATCTCTGCCTTTCCGCTGCCGTCAAGGTTCAGACGGATCTGAATGTCTGTTTCCCTGGTTACTCGTGAAACTTCACAGCTTCGTCCCATATTCTTCGTCCTCTCTATTAAGAATCCAATTCTTCAAAGCGTACCTTTACGGAGTTGGCATGAGCAGTTAATGATTCCGCATTGGCAAATGCTTCAATTTCTTTATGAACTTCTTTCAGTGCTTCTTTGGAGTAATAAACAATGCTTGATTTCTTTATAAAATCGTCAACACTTAAAGCAGAAAAGAATCTTGCTGTTCCGTTGGTAGGAAGAACATGGTTTGGACCTGCAAAATAATCTCCCAGAGGCTCTGAACTGTATTCTCCAATGAAGATGGCTCCTGCATGGCTGATCTTTGTCATATCTTCAAAGGGATTTTTGGTTACAATCTCTAAATGCTCCGGTGCAATTTCATTCACTGCATCAATTGCCTCAGCCATGGAATCAGCCACAAGAATATAGCCATATTGGTCCAGAGATTTTTTGATTATCTCGGAGCGGGATAATTCATTTGCAAATTTCTCCGCTTGTGCCAACACTTTTTGTGCCAGTTCCATGCTGGTTGTTACTAAAATGGCAGAAGCAAGTTCGTCATGCTCCGCCTGGGAAAGCAGGTCTGCTGCCACAAATCTTGGATTGGCACTTTCATCTGCCAAAACTAAAATCTCGCTGGGTCCTGCAATGCTGTCAATGCTTACATGACCGTAAACCGCTTTTTTAGCAAGAGCAACAAATATATTACCCGGCCCCACAATTTTATCCACACGGGGAATTGACTCTGTTCCAAATGCAAGTGCTGCCACTGCCTGGGCACCGCCTGCCTTATAGACTTTTGTTACACCCGCAAGATGGGCTGCTGCTAACGTAACTGGATTCACCTTTCCATCTTTTCCAGGTGGTGTTACCATTACGATCTGTTTTACCCCGGCAACTTCAGCAGGGATAATGTTCATAAGAACAGAAGAGGGGTAAGATGCTTTTCCGCCTGGAACATAGACTCCTGTGCTTTCTAAAGGAGTTACTTTCTGTCCTAGAATGGTCCCATCAGGCTTACTGTCAAACCAACTGTACTGCCTTTGCTTTTCATGAAATTCCCTGATATTTTTCATGGATTTTTTCATTACTTCCAACAGTTCCGGTTTCACTTCTTTTAAAGCCTCCTGGATCTCCTGCTCGGTCACCTGGACATTTTTTGCATTGATATCTGCTTTGTCAAACTCTCTGGTATAGGAAAAGACGGCTTTATCTCCGTCCTTTTTCACATTATCTACAATCTTCTGCACCGCATCTGCATAGGTGCCATATTGATTGGGATCTCTTTTTAAAAGATCAGCCAGAATATTCTTTTTAGAAGTTTCGTCTAATTTTACAATTCTCATTGATTTTCCTCCTGCAGTAACGTGCGAAGATCGTGAATCAGTTTTGTTATCCTGTCATTTTCCCGTTTCATGCTCACCTGGTTCACTACCATACGGGCAGAAAGAGGACAGATTTCCTCTAATACATCAAGCCCGTTTTCTCTTAATGTAGCTCCTGTTTCCACAATATCTACAATAACCTCGGAAAGTCCTACAATAGGAGCCAGTTCTATGGAACCATTTAACTTGATAATCTCCACGGTCTGATGTTTCTTATTATAAAAATAATCCTTGGCAATGGCAGGATACTTGGTCGCAACCCGGATGCGTTCATGGTGTTTTAACAAATCCTGTGCCGAAAGCGGACCGCAGACACACATGCGGCAATTGCCGATTAAAAGATCCATAACTTCATAAAGCTTACGGCCTTCTTCCAGAATCGTATCTTTCCCTACCACACCAATATCAGCAGCACCATATTCCACATAGGTAGGAACGTCACTTGCTTTTGCAAGGAAAAAACGGATACGAAGTTCTTCATTGGCAAAAATCAGCTTTCTGGAATCCTTGTCTTTCATCTCTTCACAAGTGATCCCAATCTTTTCAAACATGGCAAGAGTTCTGGTTGCCAGGCGCCCTTTGGCGAGAGCAATGGTTAAATACCTCATAGTCCCTCCGATCCTTTTAAGTATTCCGAAAGCGGTATCTCATCAGTCCGCTCCATGGAAAGATTTTTAATGATAACTGTAAGCCCTTTCTGATTTAAATAAAGCACATTCATCAGCTCCCTGCGGCGGGCATATGCTTCATAGTCTTCCATGGAAGAGTCGGGTTCCTTTTTCTGAAGCTGGACAGCAACTCCTGAGCTTCTAAAATGTTCTGCCAGCAAAATTGCCTGCTTTCTGGATTCCTGCTCATAGAGAATCAGTGTATTGGCAACAGGGATCTCTGTTACAATCTTCTGTCTGGAAAGAGCCAGTAAAAGATCATCCACAGAGATTCCAAAACCAACTGCAGGTGAATCCTTTCCAAACTGCTGGAGCAGCCCATCATACCTTCCGCCGTTTACAATATAATCTCCGGTCCCGTACGTATACGCCTTAAAAATAATCCCGGTATAATACTGATACTGGCTGAGCATTCCAAGATCGTAGGAAACATAGTCAGATAACCCGTAAAAAGAAAGAATCTGATTCACTTCTTCCAGCCGTTCGATGGCTTTTAACGCACGCTTGTTCCTGGTCAGCTTTTTCGCTTCTTTGATCTGATCCAGAGAGCCAAACAGTTCTGGAAGTTTTAAAAATGCCTGCTTTAATTCATCGGATATGGGCTGCGCCATAAGAAGTTCTTCCACACCAAAATAATTCTTATTCTCAATCAGCTCTTTCAGCGCCTCTTCCTGGTCCTCATCCATTCCTGCCTCTTCCAAAAGACCTTTAAAAAAATCCACTTCTCCAAGCTCCACCTGAATCTCCGTCAGACCAGTGCTCATTAAAGCCCAGATCACCATGGCAAGAATCTCGCCGTCTGAGTCGGCAGAATCATCTCCAATCAACTCCACCCCGGTCTGGCTGGCTTCCTTTAACCGTCCCTGATAACTAGAGTGATTGATAAAAGTGCGTTCCATATAGCAGAGCCGGATAGGCATATCTTCATTAAGGAAATACTTTGCCGCACATCTTGCAATGGCAGGAGTTGCATCAGGGCGAAGTACCAGGGTATGGTTATCCCTGTCAAAGAATTTAAACATCTCTTTCGCCTTAACACTGCCTCTGGATTCATTGAATATATCAAAGAATTCAAAGGTTGGAGTCTCAATATCCTGATAGCCGCACAGATGAAAGACTTCCAGCATCTTTTCCTGAATGACCGCTTTTCTCGTACACTCTGCACCATAGATATCCCGGACACCATCTGGTGTATGTAACAGTTTATTTGTCATAACAACCTCCTGACCGATTGAATCAGTGATGAAAATACATTTCACGTCTTCTCATTTTATCTTCACTTTCTTGTAGTAAAGTGCTAATTCGATAATGTGTTGTTTATTATAGGGCACAAATCGCCGCTTGTCAATCTCTTCCTGTTAAATCCTTCTGAATCATTTCCAGATAGTGAACAAAAACATCCCGGTAACTGCCAACCTTCCATGATTGATCCACTTCTTCATAAGTGAAACTTTTTCTTCCGCCGTCTTCCATTCTCTTCCAGAATTCTTTCAACCGGACAAAGGGAAGATAAAAAATCTCATTTTTGTGGGTATAGGATAATAAAATAAAAGCTATCCCTCCCTGACGTTCAAACTCCTCCATAAATGCCACCTGATGGGGGTGGATATTCTGTAACGGAAACGTATTGACCGCACATTCTTTGGCATCAAAGCATATGGGGATTCCCTGTACCGCTCCAATATAATCCACTGTACTCTTCTGATCAAAATAGGCAAGAGTAATATGTCTGCTTTCCTTATCAATGGATATGGGGGTAATGGGAGTCGGAATCTTCTGAATCAAAGCCAGTCCTTTCTCCCTGTAGCTTTCATTACTGCGGTTTATCAGGTCTTCTAACGCAGATCCCCGCAATCCTCTTGTTTTCCAGGTTCCCATAGATGTTTTCTATCTCCAGTCTTTGCATATATTTGAAAAGGTTTTCGGAAGAGGGGCAAGAAATGACTTTCCTGACAGGTAAGATAACGGTTCCCTGAGTTCGGGAAATACTACCTGAAAGGAATGAAGCATCTGGGACTGAATATGATACTGCTTTTTTGCCTCTTCATTCACCTTTTCATCGCCGTATTTGTAATCGCCGACAATCGGATGTCCAATGGAAGACAAATGGGCACGGATTTGATGTGTCCGTCCTGTAATCAGCGTTACTTTTAATCTGGTATAGCCCTGTGAATATCCCATAGGCTCATACTCTGTCACAATGGCTGCGCTTCCCTTGACGCACTCCTTATGGACGGTGACCTGATTGGTCTTTTCATCCTTTGACAGATATCCGTTAATGGTTTTTGGACTTAATACCTGTCCTTTTACCACACACTGGTAATACTTGTGTATGGTGCGGTCTTTAAATACCTCTGACATCACCTGAAGACCTGCCAGAGACTTTCCGGCAACCACCAGCCCGCTGGTATTCCTGTCCAGACGATTGCAGATGGAAGGACGGAAGCTTTTAAACTCCTCCGGCAGAAGCTTACCGCCTGAAAGCAGGTAATCAATCAGATATTCCACCAGAGACTCATCGGATTCCTTTGCTTTCTGAGATAGCATACCTGCCGGCTTATTAATGAGCAAAATATGTTCATCCTCGTAAATAACATTTAGATTAATCTTTTTCACAACCGGTATTTTCACCTGTGAAAACTTTGCTATGGTATCATCAGATAAAAAAAGTTTTATTTCATCTCCAGGAGAAAGCTTTTCCGAACCATCACACTTTTTACCATTTAAGGTGATATTCTTCTTTCTCATCATCTTGTATAAGAATCCTTTTCCTGCAAGATTTAGATATTTGGAAAGCAGTTTGTCCAGACGCTGGTCTGCTTCATTATTCGATACAATCAAAGACTGCATGATTTATCCTTTCTGTCAGCCCCTTTAGGAAGGCCTGCGTACCTTCAACAGCCCTTTTGAAAAGCGGAAAATAATACTGTGAGGCAATGCTTTGCATATGACACGGAATACTTTCATCGTAGTTCCATACACGGAAACCGGACGCCCCATCATGCTGTCCCGCAGCGCCCGGGACACAACCTTTTTGGGATTTGCCATAACAATTTTTTTATAAGCAGGAATTTTTCCTGTAGTTTCTGCAATCTCAAAAAATTCCGTGTGCACAGGACCGGGGCATACGGCGGTAACATAGATCTTCTTTTCATTTAATTCTTCATTCAGTGCTCTGCTGTAACTAAGAACAAAAGCTTTGGTTGCAGCATAAATTGCAAACCCGGGCTGAGGCATAAAAGCAGCAGAAGAAGAAAATTGTACAATTCTGCTGTTATAAGAGACATACGGAAGAACCACATGGGTAACTGCAACCAAGGCTTTGCAGTTTAGCTCAACCATCCCGGTTTCATCTGCCAGATTAATATTACCTACTGTGCCGATCTTTCCGTATCCCGCTGAATTGACCAGCCATTTCACCTCTGGCTTTTCTTCTTTCAGCCGGCTCTCCAATTGTCTTATCTCGCTCTCAACGGTTAAGTCAAGCGGAAAAACCCGAAGTTTTACAGGAACCTGGGAGGACAGTTCTTCCATCTCCTCCCTTCGCCTGGCAATCGCCCATATCTCCTCAATTCCATGGAAACGGTCTGCAATCTGCATAACAAACTCTCTCCCCATTCCGGAAGAGGCACCAGTCACAATTGCAATTTTCATAATGCACCCTCTTTTCCTGAACTATAAATTTTATCTTTTCACTGATTTCTTGTGGACATTGCGTATGGTCTTTTTCTTATGCCTTTTCTGGCTTTCCAAAGCTCCATCCACTCGTTTCACACTTCCATAAGTGTTACCTGTTCTTGGACGGATCAGACATTTTTTATCGAATCCGATTAAATCAGTTCTTCCTGCCAGTTTCAGTGCTTCTACAACTAAATCATAATTTTTAGGATTCCGGTACTGGATCAAAGCTCTCTGCATGGCTTTTTCATGAGGGTTGGTAGGAACATACACTTTTTCCATTGTCCGGGGATCATAACCTGTATAATACATGCAGGTGGATATGGTAGAAGGCGTAGGATAAAAATCCTGTACCTGTTCCGGCATATAGCCCAGATCCCTTAAATACTCTGCAAGTTCAATGGCTTCGGAAAGTCCCGAGCCAGGATGAGAGGACATCAGGTAGGGAACCAGATACTGCTTTAAACCAAGACGACCATTCATGTCATTATACTCTTTTACGAACTGGCGGTAAACTTTGTTCTGGGGTTTTCCCATTTTGGATAAAACCTTATCTGCCACATGCTCCGGTGCTACTTTTAACTGTCCGCTGACATGATATTCACAAAGCTCTTTCAAAAACTTTTTCCCAGGATCAGCCAGAACATAATCAAATCGGATTCCAGAACGGATAAACACCTTTTTCACCTTTGGAAGATTCCTTAGTTTCCGAAGCAGCTCAATGTAATCCGTGTGATCTGCCCGCAAATTCTTGCATGGCTCCGGAAAGAGACACTGGCGGTTGGAACAGGCACCCTTTGTCATCTGCTTTTCACAGGCAGGGTAACGGAAGTCCGCAGTGGGTCCGCCTACATCGTGGATGTAGCCTTTAAAATCCGGTTCCTCTATCAGAACTTTTGCTTCTTCGATAAGAGACTCATGGCTTCTCGCCTGAATAATTCTTCCCTGATGAAACGTAAGGGCACAGAAACTGCAGGCGCCGAAACAGCCACGGTTGTTAATCAGGCTGAATTTCACTTCTCTCACTGCCGGAATTCCTCCCAATTCTTCATAGGAAGGATGGTAATTCCTCATATAAGGAAGATCGTAGGTATAATCCATGTCTTCTACAGAAAGAGGTTTGGCGGGAGGATTCTGAACCACAAACAAATGATCATTATAAGGTTCCACAAGTCGTTTCCCAAGAAAGGGGTCTGTGTTGGAATACTGGATGTAATAACTCTTTGCATATTCCATCTTATCTGCTTTCATGCTGTCAAATGACGGGAGCATCTGTGCATCATAGACAGATTCCAGACTGTTGGTTTTATAAACCGTCCCCTCAATAAATGTGACATCTTTAATGTCAATGCCGCTGTTCAAGGCATCTGCAATCTCAACAATTGACTTTTCTCCCATCCCGTAGGAAATTAAATCGGCCTGGGAATCAATGAGTATGGAATGTTTCAGCCGGTCTGACCAGTAATCATAATGAGCCAGTCTCCTCAGACTGGCTTCAATCCCTCCGATAATAACAGGAGCATCTTTATATACGGAACGGATTAAATTACAATAAACAGTGGTTGCATAGTCAGGTCGTTTTCCCATAACACCGCCCGGTGTATAGGAATCCTGCTGTCTCCGTTTTTTCGATACGGAATAGTGGTTTACCATGGAATCCATATTACCGCCTGATACCAGAAAACCAAGTCTTGGTTCTCCAAGAACCTGAATGCTTTTTTTATCCTTCCAGTCAGGCTGGGCTATAATCCCCACCTTGTATCCGTGTGCTTCTAACAGGCGGCTGATAATGGCATGTCCAAAGGAAGGGTGATCCACATAGGCATCTCCGGTCACATAGACAAAATCACACTGTTTCCATCCTCTAATATTCATATCAGCCCTGCTGATAGGAAGATAATCATGTATCATTGGTTTGCTCCGTTTCTATTTAGTATCTGGTGATAATCTGTGATAAAATAATCTGCCAGTTCTCTTTTTTCCAGTTCCAGTTCTTTGGAAGACGCATCATCAATGGCGCAGACCGTCATCCCTGCCCGTTTTCCTGCAATAATTCCTGCCGGGATATCTTCAAATACAAGGCAATGAGACGGAGGAACCAAAAGATCTCCTGCCACCTTTAAATAAATGTCCGGTGCCGGTTTTCCTGCCGCCACCTCGCAGGAAGTAGCCACTATCTGAAAATATTGCCCGATTTTAAGTGAATCAATCACCGCATCCACCATCTGTCTGCCATTGCTGGTAGCAATTCCTGCCTTTATCCCCTGCCTTTGTATGTAATTTAAAAAATCACTGGCACCTGGTTTTAAAGTCACTTCATTCCTGTATTTTTCGATAGACATTCCAATCCATATTTCTTTAATCTCATCTAAGGATTCTTCCAGTTTAAATCGTTCCTTAAAATAAAAGGCCGTTTCAGAAAAACTCATTCCTTCGATTTCTCTTTGTAAATCATCGGGGCAGGAAAGTCCTCTCAGTCCAAGAAATTCCTCATCTATAGACTTCCACATCCACATGGAATCAACTAAAGTTCCATCCAGATCAAAAATCACTGCTTTTTTCCCATTTAACATCATTGGTCTTTTATTTCCTTTCCATGCCTTTTTAATGCTTCCAGTTCTTCTTTGGAGAGGCTTCTGTATTCTCCAGGTTCTAATGCCTCATCAAGAATCAGACTGCCCATGGACATCCTCTTTAAGTATATCACATTGCACCCAAGAGTTTCAAACATCCGTTTAATCTGATGAAACTTTCCTTCCCGGATGGTAAGGCTTATTTCGGAAACATCTCCTGTGCGAAGAATCTCCAGCCAGGCAGGAAGCGTTTTTGTCCCGTCAGAAAGAATCAGACCTTCTTTCATGCGTTCTCCAGCATCTGAGGGGATTATGCCCTGTATTTTAGCAAAATAAGTCTTATCCACATGTTTTTTCGGAGATAAAAGCTGATGTGCCAAGTCTCCGTCATTGGTAATAAGAAGAAGGCCTTCTGTATCAATATCCAGCCTTCCCACCGGAAACAAATCATCCCTTTTCCGATCCTTAATCAGTCCAACCACTGTCTCATACCGTCTATCCTCGGTAGCAGAAACTACTCCCTGGGGCTTATTTAACATATAGTATTCAAAGGCAGCATAAGAGATAATTCTTCCGTCAACCGACACCTGACTGCTCTCCGGATCAATTTTTCTGTCTGTTTTTTTCTCTGGAATTCCATCCACCCATATTCGTCCTTTTTTTGCCATCTCTTTGATCTGGCTCCGTGTTCCTTCCCCCATTTCTCCTAAGAACTTATCCAATCTGATTTCTTTCATTACTGCCACCGCCATCCTGGGTAATATTTATTTTTAAGAGTGATTCCTGTGCCTTTTGCAAAACCCAGAGGAAAACCATCGGCACATACCAGACACCAGCCTTTTATGGTTCCTTCCTCCTCTGTCAGAGATATGGTTTCCCCCTTTAGGTATCGGATTACCCGCTGATCGCTCATATCCCAGGAAACAATCTGTTTGAACTCTTCTGGTTTTAGAGCCATGGCAAATGCCTGAGCCGGTTCAAATCTGCCTTTTTTCATCTCTCCAAGCATTAATCCGGTTCTCAAAAACCGAAGTCTTTTGGCATGTTCCGGAAATGCTTCCGGCAGATAATACACACCATCCTTTATAATCCGAATCCTGCTGAGGACAAAAGGCTTCGATACCATGGATAAAAACTGTACCAGTTCTTCCGGTAAAGGCATTTCCTTCTTTTCTTTCTGTGTATCCCTCAATAACGCTTGCACAGATTCCTTTTTTCTTAATAGTGCCATAAAATGCCCTTCCCCCTTTATGCGGTGAGGGAAGAGACGAAGGCAGCCAGAAAGCCCGATTCCATCGGAGGCTCCCTCAAAAAGAGGAAGAGGAACAAGCTCCATCTCCTCATATTCTTCCAGAATAAACCGGATAATATCCTCATCTTCAGAAGGAGAAAAGGTGCAGGTAGAATACAGGAGAAACCCACCTGGAAGCAGCATGTCCACCCCTTCCTTTACAATCTCCTTCTGAATTGCTGCATAATACTCTGGTCCATGTTCTTCATAACTCTTTACCATGTCCCCGTCTTTTCGAAACATGCCCTCTCCGGAACATGGAGCATCAATTAGAATTTTATCAAAAAACATGCCCAGCGTTTCACGGAGTTTTCCAGGTTCCTCACTGGTAACACAGATGTTTTCAATTCCCCACAGCTCAAGATTTTTAAGAAGTGCCTTTGCCCGGGAATTACTGATATCATTGGAAACAAGAAGACCTTTTCCTTTTAATCGCGCGCCCAGCTCTGTGCTTTTCCCGCCAGGAGCCGCACAAAGGTCAAGAACCTTGTCTCCAGGTTCCACTGGAAGAAGGCTGGCAGGTGTCATGGCACTTGGCTCCTGGAGATAATAAAGCCCGGCATAGTAACGGGGATCTTTTGCCGGCCGCTCACTTCCATCATAATAAAACCCGTTCCTGATCCAGGGAACTGGTTTTAAACATAGTGCAGTGTTTTTTTCAAATTCTTCCGGGGATATCTTTAACGTATTGACACGAAGCCCATAAAGCCGTTCCTCTTCAAAACTTTTCCGATAAGCTTCATACTCCACTTCTCCCAGCAAGTCCTTCATTCTGTCTAAAAATTCTTCCGAAATGTTAAATTCCTTCACGTTTTCACTCCCGTTTTTATCTATGTAAACCAATATTAATATACTAATAAGAATATTTCAACCGATTTTTCTCCAGGTATTTCAATGCCCAGTAGGGATTGACACTCATCTCCTCGTTGTGGTCTGTTTTCAAATAAATTCCCACATGAAGATGGACATCAAAATTCCCTGTAGTCCCCTCAATCTCACTGTAGCCTGTATCTCCCATAAATCCCAGCAGTTCTCCCGCTTTCACAATATCCCCTTCTTTCCATTCTTTGCTGTATCCATAAAGATGGGCATAATAAAGGTACGCACCTCCAGGAGCACGAATTCCAATACGCCAGCCGCCCTTGTTAAGCCAGCCTACCTTTTCCACAACCCCATCACTCATACTTACAACCGGATAAGAACCTCTCGGACGCTTGTTTCCCATTAAGTCACAGCCTTCATGTCCCCGTTCCCCTCCATAAGTACGGAGAGACATCCAGCCATTTTCATAAGTAATGTCCGGAGATTCTGTTTTCAGATTAAGAGGAATCGGGAAAAACTTCAAATCTCCAAGCAGTGTCGCATATGCGTTTTTAAGTTTTTTGTACTCCTGGGGCTTTATCTTTTTTAATCTGGTTCCCTGATTCTTTTTATCCTTAATTTTGGTCAGATCGTACTGGTGTTCTACCATCAGAGAAGTAAGGGTATCATAATCAATAGAATCCCAATCTGCTACCATGGATCCCAGATTCAGCTTTCTAAAATCATCACTTTCCCAGGTATAGGCATTGAGCTGGTAAAAAGTCGGATTATTATATAAGTAATCAATCATAGTTACATGAAACACCGATAAAATTGCAATGAAAAAAACAATCACCATCATATCAATCACACCTTTTCATATAAATGTATAAAACAATCTATTCAGGTGCATATGAAAAAATCCTTTTTCCGTGTGCTTTCCGTTTTAGCACTTCTCTCTTTACTAGCCCGTCCGGCAATCGCTTTAGAAGGTGCAAGAAACGGACTCCTTCTATGGGGATCTGTAATCGTTCCCACTTTATTGCCATTTATGATCTGTTCCAATGTCATTGTTACCTTAAATGCAATCCATATTCTGATCTTTCCGTTTAAAAAAATACTTAACCGTTTCTTCTGTCTCTCTGAAGCCGGAAGTTACGCTCTGGTATCCGGCCTTTTATGCGGCTATCCCATGGGAGCCAGAACCTGCAGTGAGTTCATGGATCATAGCCGAATTACGGAAAAGGAAGGAAAATACCTGCTGGCTATCTGTAATCAATCCAGTCCCATGTTTCTCTTAGGATATGCCGCCTCAGGACTTTCCTCTTCTGTGCCGGTCTGGATACTTGCAGCAAGTATCTATCTCCCTGTTTTTCCGGTTTCCTTTGCTGCCAGAGCCTGTTACAAAGTGACAGAGCCAGCATTCTCTCTTCCTGTAAGCAAAAAAGCCATCCAGTCCTTTGATGACAGCCTCATGGATTCCTGTGAAGTTATGGTGAAGATAGGAGGGTACATTATGCTGTTTTCCATCATTGCCCTTTTCATCACAAAAATCCCCCTACATATCCCGGAATACAAAGCAATTCTTCTTGGAGTTGTTGAAATTACCACAGGAATCAAAGCAATATCTGAAACTTTTCAAGGATTTACAGGAGGCTTATGGATCGCCGCCGCAACAGCGTTTGGAGGATTATCCGGAATCTTTCAGACAAAGAGTGTCATAAAAAATGCCGGATTGTCCATCCGGCATTATGTAGCATGGAAAGCTTTTCACAGCCTTCTTACCATTATCCTCTTTACTCTGTTGTCTCAGGTTCCGGAGCTTGTCCCGTTCCCATAACGGCTCCGGTCAATTCCTGACGGTTTGATGAAACAATATCATAGCTGGACTGCATGGATGTCATAAATGCGTCAAAACGTCCCTGAGCACCTTCCATGGAATGGCTGATGATGGTCTGAAGACTCTTTAGCATATCATCGGTATATTGGACAGAACTTTGTCTGATACCATTGGCATCTTCCACCGCTTTCTCCACGATCTGCTGTGCCTGCTGGCTTGCCTGCTCAATGATGTCATTCGCCTGGGCATATGCTTTTTGCATAATCTCGTGTTCATTCACCAGTTCATTGGTCTGAGCATTTGCCTGGGCAAGTATGGAATCAGACTGCTGACGGGCTTCATTTAAAATGGCATCCCGGTTGCTGATAATCTTCTGGTATTGTTTAATCTCATCAGGAATACGCAGGCGTAATTCCACTAAAAGTTCCTCTAACTCATCCCGATTTACCACAATCTTACTGTTTGAGAGAGGCTGATACTTACAACTATCAATATATTCTTCAATTTCACCGATTAACTGCTCAATTCTACTCATCATAAATTCGAACACTCCTTACTTTTATTTCGTTCTGTTTTCCATCTTCTTCATCACACGATCTGCCACACTTGGAGGCACAAACGCGTTTATCTCTCCGCCAAAAGCGGCAATCTCCTTCACAATGCTGGAACTCAAGTAAGAATACTTTAGATTCGTCGTCAAAAACACAGTATCCACTTCCGGTGCAATAACCCGGTTGGTCTGTGCAATCTGCAATTCATATTCAAAATCCGTTACAGCGCGAAGCCCGCGGATAACCGCATCCGCCCGATTGGCTCGTACAAAATCAACCAAAAGTCCTGCAAATGAAACAACCTCTACATTCGGCAGATCTTTGGTCAGGCTCTTTAACATATTAACACGTTCTTCTACGGAAAACAACGGCGTTTTTGAATTATTATTCAAAACTCCGATAATCAAGTGATCCGACATTTTGGCAGAACGTTCAATAATATCCAGATGTCCAAAGGTTACCGGATCAAAGCTTCCAGGGTATACTGCTTTTCTCATGGTTTCATCTCTTTTCCTGATTCTCTTTTTCTATAAAAATGTGTTTATTCGTCTTATATTTTTTCTCTTTTATAATTGTATATCCCATATTCTCCAGATAGTCGAAAGAAGTCGAAAGAGAAGCTTCTATAATAAGGATGGTATGTTCGCCGATAAGAGAAGAACCAGATAAATATTTAAGCACTTTTTTCTCCCATTCCATATCATAAGGCGGATCCATGAATACCAGATCCAGCACATAATTCTTTCCCTCCAGACGGGAAAGCCCGGTTAAAACATCACAATTCATTACAATGGCATCTTCTTCCAGTCTGGTAAACTTTAAATTATCACGGATACATTCCACTGCTTTTGGATTCTGTTCTATAAATACCGCTTTTTTTGCTCCGCGGCTCAGCGCTTCAATTCCAATGGCTCCACTGCCGGAAAACAGATCAAGGAAACAACAATCCGGTAATTCCTCGTGAATCATATTAAACAGTGTCTCTTTTATTCTATCTGTGGTAGGCCGGGTATCCTGACCTTCTATTGTCTTTAATAAAAGCCGTCTGGCTTTTCCTGCAATCACTCTCATGACAAATCCTCACTTTATTTTTCCAAACTATTATAGTATGAAATGAAAAGATATACAACCATAATCTTTTAAACCAGAGACAAAGAAAAAGGAGCCGCAGCTCCTGTAAATAAATTTCATTTACCAGTCTGCGACTCCTCTTTTCTTTTTACAGATTATTTACCTGCAAGGTTTCTCTCATAGGATTCAATCATTTTCTTAACCATATAACCGCCTACGGAACCATTCTGTGCAGAAGTTAAGTTACCGTTGTATCCGTTTGTTAACGGAACACCTAATTCATTTGCTACTTCCATTTTGAAACGGTCCATTGCTTCCTTTGCTTCTGGTACATTTGTAGTGTTAGATTTTCCTGACATAATAAAATGCCTCCTTTTCATCTATTTCACCATGTCTTTGTTTGTTTTTTACATGGTGTGTTTTGTGCTACACTCCTATTATGGCTGAAACATAATGAAATAAACTAGAAGGTTTTTCGTAAAATGGGAAACTTAGGAAATCCATTCTGAACCCTTATAATTACTCTTATACAGACTTTCAGTTCATCAGCAGGAAGTCAGCATTTTTTCAATATTTGTCTTCATCAATTGAAATGCCACTTCATTCATTCCACTGTTAATAATCACATCTGCAAGAGGCTTGGTCGGTTCTACATAAAGATAGTGCATAGGCTTTACTGTAGTTAAATACTGTTCTACCTCACCTTCAATATCTCTTCCACGTTCTTTCACATCCCGAATCACACGGCGGAGAATTCTTTCATCAGCATCTGCTTCAACAAATATTTTAATATCAAACATATTCCGAAGTCTCTGATCAGCAAAGACTAAAATCCCTTCAACTAAAATAACCTTCTTAGGTTTAATCTCCACCACTTCATCAGATCGGTTATGAGTGGTATAATCATAAACCGGACACTTGACAGACTTGCCAAGGCGCAGGCAGTCAAGCTGTTTTAATAAAAGTTCTGTTTCAAATGCTTCCGGATGATCGTAATTCATCTTTTTTCTTTCCTCAAAAGGAATTCCGTCCTGCTTTTTATAATAATTATCGTGGTAGATCACTGCAATATCATCGCAAAATGCCTCTTTTAACCGATTAGTAAACGTTGACTTTCCCGAACCAGTTCCTCCGGCGATCCCAATTAGTATACACTTCATCTTTTGCACTCCTTAGATTCCTTTTTTCATTCCAGATTTCTGTCTGGTGCCATATTTGTATCTGGCTTAATAGCATTATAAAAATTTGCAAATGTAACGTTGCTGTAGGGGATCACATAGATTGCGCCTAGTCCGCAGGTAAAAATCGCCATAAGATACCATAAAAGAAAAGACAGCTCCAATACAAAGTATTCCCACTTATGACCTTTCATCATCTCACTGCTTTCATGAATACACTGGAAGATTCCCTTTTCCGGATTTTCCACCAATATTAAAACTGCCTGAGAATAGCGGTAGGAAGCGATGATTCCTGGAATAATAAGGAGCAGCGACCATAAAAGTTCCAATACAAACATTACAATCGTTAGTAAAACAGCTTTCCAGATATATCTTACACTGGAAAACATATCCCAGTAAGACATGGTGTCATCTCTTTTTGAAACCTTTAAAGAAAATGACTGGTATCCAAAATCAATCAAGGTGCTAACCACAAAATAAATAACGTAAAACGCCGCACTGGTTCTTATAAAGGAGAGAAGCTGCCAAAGATCCCTGTATCCGAATATGGTGTCTAATATAACTTCATTTATATTAAAAAATGTTTCCACAACTTCTAAAATCACAACAATAGCAATAAAAATCACCGTAAAACCATATGGGCTGATTGCCGCTTGTCTCATCGCTGCTTTTGCATCCATCTTTAACGTTACTCTGTCCATTTTACCTCCCCTGATTCCAAATACTGCTACAGGTTTAACTTATCATAACTTTTTTCCAGATATTCCTGCAGCTTAATTTTTAATTCCCTGTGTTCTTCTTTTTCAAGTTCCATATCTTCTTTAAAAAGCTGTGTCACTTCTTCGGATACAGTTTTTAACAAATTAGCATCAGTAAAAATATCCGCCAGTTTAAATTCCAGGTCTCCGCTTTGACGGATTCCGAAAATATCACCAGGTCCCCTGAGTTTTAAATCCTCAGAAGCGATATAAAAACCATCGTTGGATTTATTTAAAATATCCAGGCGTTCTTTTGTTCCATCCTGATCAGAACCATTGACCATAATACAATAAGACTGATCCTTTCCCCGTCCGACTCTTCCTCTTAACTGGTGAAGCTGCGCCAGACCAAAACGCTCTGCATTTTCAATCATCATTACCGTTGCATTGGGAACATTTACCCCCACTTCAATGACCGTTGTGGATACCAGTACCTGTATCTCTCTGGCTGCAAACCGCTCCATAATCCTGTTTTTTTCTTTTGGCTTCATCTTACCATGAAGATATTCCACTGCAATTCCGGGAAGAGCCTGTTTTAAAAGCTTTGTATAATCCACTACGTTTTCCGCTTCAATCATCTCACTTGCCTCTACCATAGGGCAGATTACATAAGCCTGATGTCCCCTGGCTGCTTCGCTCCGAATAAATTCATATGCTTTTTTTCTGTATCCTGTATCCACCACACAGTTTTTTATGGGCAGACGGTTCGCCGGCAATTCATCAATAACAGATATATCCAGATCACCATAGATAATAATTGCAAGAGTTCTTGGTATGGGTGTTGCACTCATTACCATAACATGAGGTTCTTCGCCTTTTTTTCCAAGCATTTCCCTTTGGCCTACACCAAACCGGTGCTGTTCATCGGTGATTACCAGTGCCAGATGATCGTAGATTACTTTTTCCTGAATCAGAGCATGAGTTCCCACAATAATGTCCGCTTCGTGGGAAGCAATTTTTTCATAAGCAATTCTCTTTTCTTTTACAGTCATGGAACCAGTAACCAGCAAAGGGACTTTCTCTATCCCATATTGGGAAAACAGCTCTGTCATTGATTCAAAATGCTGTTTTGCCAAAACCTCCGTGGGAACCATGAGCGCCCCCTGATAACCATTGAAGGCAGCCTGAAGAAGAGCTAAGATTGCTATGATGGTCTTACCAGAGCCCACATCACCCTGAACCAGACGGTTCATCACCTGTCCGCCGGACATATCTTCATATACTTCCTGCAATACCTTCTCCTGTGCCTTCGTAAGAGAATAAGGGAGTTTTCCCTTCAATTCTTCCACCTCTGGGGACAGTGTTATGTAATAAGGGCTTTTTTTATCTTCCCTTTGCTCTTTTAATCTTCTTACTGCCATTAAAAATAAGAAAAATTCATCAAAGACAAGGCGTTTTCTGGCAAATAACAATTCTTTTCGGTCCTCTGGGAAGTGAATCCGCTGGATGGCAAAGTTATATTCCGCCAGTTCATGTTTTTTTCTTAAATAAGCCGGCAGATAATCCCGAATCATCTGCCGTGTTTCAAAAGCCTGTCTTGCCGCCCTCACAATGGTTTTATTACTAAGCCCTTTTGTCTGCCCATACACAGGCTGCATGGAATGAATAATCTGTTCATAAGCCTCCGCTGTAAACACTTCCGGCTGTTCCATGGTAAGCCGCCCGCTCTTTTTCACCACTCTTCCGCGAAAAACTGCACGCATCCCCGCTTTTAAAGTGGAATGAAGATAGGGCATATTAAACCAGGTCAGAGTCAGGGTGCCAGTAGAATCTTTTAAAGTTGTGGTAATGACCTGAATATGGCTATATCGCTTTACATCAGGAGTTTTATAAAGCATTCCAGCTACTGACATGATATGATCTGGCTTAAGTTCCCCAATGGGGGCAGGTTCCTCGTAAGCATCATAAGCTCTGGGATAATACTCCAAAAGATCCCCTACTGTAACAATTCCTAATTTTTGAAACAGTTTTCCTGTTTTTTCTCCAATTCCCTTTAATGTATCAATCGGTTCACGGTTCATGAATAGAATTCACCTCCAGTCTCTTTTTCAAATAGTAAAACCCGGGCAGTCATGGTCCCATCTGCCCGGGAAATACAAACTTTTATTCTACGGAAAGCAGATAGTAATAAATAGGCTGCCCACCTGCATGAAGTTCCACTTCACAGGCAGAAAAGATCTCTTCTGCTTTTTCTTTCAATCCTTCTGCCTCTTCCGGACTCACATCTTTACCGTAATAAATGGTCACCAGTTCTGATTCTTCTTCAATCATAGACTGAAGCGATTTTAAAACGGTAGTGTCAATATCTTTGCCGACAGCAAGGATTCCATGGTCGCCTAATGCCATGATATCTCCTTCTTGAATCTCAATGTCATCAATCATGGTATTGCGCACTGCATAAGTAATCTGCCCTGTCTTTACTTTGGACAGTTCTTCCATCATATTCTTCTCGTTTTCTTCCGGTGACAAATCTGCCGCAAAGTTTATGATAGCAGTGATTCCCTGAGGAATGGTTTTAGATGGAATTACAATGACTTTTTTGTTTTCTACAAGACTTTTTGCCTGTTCCGCAGCTAAAATAATATTTTTATTGTTGGGAAGAATGTAAATCGTATCCGCATTAACCCGGTCAATCGCATTTAACATATCCTCAGTACTTGGATTCATCGTCTGACCGCCTTCAATCAGATAGTCTGCACCGATTCCACGAAAGATCTCATCAAGACCTTCTCCTGCTGATACAGAAATAAAACCATAAGGCTTTCTTGGCTGGGGTTTTGCTTCTTTTTCCGCCTTTTGCTGCTGTGCCAGCTTTTCTGATTCCTTAATCAGCTTCTCCTGATGCTCTTCTCTCATGTTATCAATCTTCATCCGGGATAATGATCCATATGTGAGAGCCTTCTGGATCGCCAGACCTGGATCATTGGTATGAACATGGATTTTTACTATTTCATCATCAGAGACAACAACCAGGGAATCCCCGATGGATTCCAGATAATTCTTAAGATCCAGTTCTGAATTTTCATCGTAGGGTTTTTCCAGATTAATAATAAATTCTGTACAGTACCCAAACTTGATATCAATATCTTCAAGCCCTCTGCTGTCTGCTGAAAATGAACTCTGCTGGTGATCACTTCTCTCTACAGACAAATCCACTTCTTTACCAAGAAGACAGTCAAAAGCACCTTTTAATACCTGCATGAGTCCCTGTCCGCCGGAATCTACTACACCTGCCTGTTTTAAAACGGGCAGCATCTCCGGTGTCTGGCTTAATACATAATCGCCATGATCAATGACCTTTTGACAAAATTCTATGATATCTTCTGTCTCAGTGACCAGCTCCGCAGCCTTATCAGCCATTCCCTTAGCCACAGTAAGAATCGTTCCCTCTTTGGGTTTCATAACCGCTTTATAGGCAGTCTCAGTTGCTCTTACAAACGCATTGGTCAAAACAAGTGTGGTAATCTGCTCTTCGCCTGCAATCTCCTTTGTGAAACCTCTGAATAGCTGAGACAGGATAACGCCTGAGTTGCCTCTTGCACCTCTTAATGATCCAGAAGAAATTGCTTTTACCAAAGCATCCATTGTGGGATTCTCAATGGCCGCCACCTCTTTGGCCGCTGACATAATCGTCATGGTCATATTGGTTCCGGTATCTCCATCCGGTACTGGAAACACATTCAATTCGTTAATCCAATCTTTTTTTGCTTCCAGCCCTTTCGCGCCTGCCAGAAATGCCTTCTGCAGCATACTGGCGTCTATATAGTTCATACCCACAGGTAGTTTCCTCCTTAATCAATCACTCTTACACCTTCGACATAGATATTAATCTTATCTACTGTCATTCCGGTAAATTCTTCGACTTTGTATTTTACACTTTCAATCAGATTATCTGCAACTGCAGAAATGCTGACTCCATATGCAACAATTACATGAAAATCAATTGTAATATGGTTGTCCTGAATATTTACATTGATTCCATGAGTCAGACCTTCCCGTTTTAAAAGTTTAACGAGTCCGTCCTTCATGCTGACAGCCGCCATACCCACAATACCGAAGCATTCTACCGCAGTAGTTCCGGCATACATAGCGATAACATCAGGGCTTACCTGGATTTCGCCCAGTTTATTATTGATATAACCCTTCATAGTCTCTACCTCCGTTCTTTCTGTCTGTTTTAATTATACATGATTTTACCAAAAAAAGAAACAAAATTTTATTTTTCACTTGCAAAACATGGTGTTTTCTGTTATCATACACTTGTTGTGGATTTTTCAACCATTAAAAATCCAAGTAGCTTTTAAGGAGGTGCAATCATGGCTAAATGTGCAGTTTGTGAAAAAGGCGCTCACTTTGGTAACGCAGTGAGCCATTCCCATAGAAGATCCAATAAAATGTGGAAAGCAAATGTAAAGTCCGTTAAAGTTAAAGTTACTACTGGCGGCGCTAAGAAGATGTACGTATGTACTTCCTGCTTAAGATCCGGCTTAGTTGAAAGAGCTTAATCGAAGGAAACTCCTGGCTGATTGCAGTCAGGGGTATTTTTTTGCTTATTTATAGAGATGTGGGCTGGTCCTTTTCAAGAACCAGCCCACGTTCTTTTCCTTCTATAGCAATGTTCTGTCAGCAACAAAACAGATTATATCCCAATACCAGACATCCAATGATAAACAAAATTGTAACGATTGTTGCCGGGATAAAAAGCAGGATTGCCATTCCCGCTCCGAAACAGAACAGCATAAGTCCGCATACTCTTCTCATATCATCCCTCAATTCATTCAGACTATATGACATCCTATGCGGCTTATCCCCTTCTTATTCCACTCCCTTTTCATCACCGGAAGCTGCCATCTCCTCTGCCACCTTTACCGCGTCAGAAGAAACCTCTTTTGCTCCCCCTGTAAACTTGTTCACGAAATCAGGTACCATATCAAGAATCTTAGTTACTGCATCCTGATTTTTGATATTAACCAGTTTTGTCACTCCATTTTGAATGATGAGAACTGCACTCGGACTCATCTTTGCGTGCATACCACCTGCACCTCTTTGCTTGGCATTTTCCGCGAAAGAACCTGCAGCCATTCCACAGGTCACATCCACCAGAGGAAGAATAATCGCGTCGTCAACCTTAACTGCATCTCCTACTACAGTTTTAGTCGCCACAAAAGAATCCATCCCCTTAAAGAGCGCCTCAACTGTAGATGTAAAATTATTATCTGCCATCGAAAGTAATTCCTCCTTTATCGAAGCCATCTCTTAAATAGAATTCGGAAATTCTTATCCATCAGCATCCGACCGCCTATCATAAGCAGTGTCCACACCCGAATTCTGCCTCGGAATTCTCCTTCCGCTTCAAAAACCGCACGGTCAAACATCGGATACAAATCCAGATGTTTATGGCAAAACGGATAAACTGCGCTTGCATACACAAGCACCTGCCCTGTCATGTACGGATCTTCAAAACCAAAGGTAACGGTTCCTTTCCCCTTTAAGGGAAAGATATGCCGTATCAGCTTCTTGCTTTGTTTTAGAAAGAGTCTTACTGTTTTCTGATTATCCTTATTGGAAAACCAGGAATAAATCTCATTCTTTTTTTCATTTACTGTCCTCAGTGTATCATAGATCCTGCGGAAAAAAAACTTAATTTTTGATAAAATACGTCTGATTCTCTTTCTCACATGATTCCAAAAACCAGATAATCTGATTCTTTTTTTCTTTGGTTCTGGCTGTTCATTCTGAGTATCCAAAAGAACTTCCTCTTTCAACTCTTCCGCCTCTTTAAAAACCTCCGGTTCCACCCGTTCCATGGCATGAACCATAATTTCTTCCGCTTCTTCCAGTTCTTCATCTATCTTCTTTGGTTTGAGAATGCGGAAACCAAAGAAACGCACCGCAACGGTTACGTCCTCATCGTACTCGACTCTTATGGTAAGGATATGTAGCAACCAGGAGATTACAGCACTTCCTTTTCCCTTTCCGTAATAAGAGCCTCTTCCGCGATAGCGGACAGGTACGAAAAGCACCAACAGAAGCAGAAAAAGAAGAATTCCTGCAACAGCCAGCAAAAGAAGGCCAAATATTTTTAATATCAATAAAATTATATGAAGCATGGACACCTCACACCTTACTGGCTTTTTTTCTCCACAAATGCAGATAAATGAAAGCCTCCTGTTATCTGGTACATATCATGAATCAGACATCCGGCCACCTCCAGAGCTTCCCAGTAATCAGCAGCAATGCCCAATACCAGTATCTCTTCTCTTTGAAAAAAAGGGACAAACAACTCTGGTGCCGGATAGATATCAAGTATATTATTCCCATTTGAAGCCGGTATAATCACATAAATACCAAGTCCCGGCTTTGAATTCCGAATTCCCTGGATAATCCGGTAGCGCCATTTCTTCGCTTTCTCACCTACATACAGATGATCAAACCAGCATATTTTCATAATCCATCAGCTCTTCCAATAATTCTTTGCACGTTTCTTTTTCCGCTTCGTCCAGGCAGCTTGTCAGACTTCCTCTGATATATGCCTGTATTTCATCTATGGAGTTAAAGTATACCGGAAGACAAGAAAGCACTTTCGCCATCACAGCTCTTGTAACCTGTTTTGATGTTCCGGAGAAAAACTGTTCCAGTTCCTTTATATAGATACCCGTTTCTTTTTCCAGATAAAAACGATCAACCAAAGACTCTTCCTTTTCAGAAACAATCTCCGTCTTAAACGTCTTTAATTCTGCAAAACTGCTTCCGGATAAAAGTCTGTCAATATTAACTGATTTAATATAATCCGGATCTGTTCCCCATTCTTCCTCTTCCTGGGGTACTTCCACTTTTAAATACCGTTCATAATAGGATTCCTGCCTGCCCTCTAACTGAGTCAGTTTTTCAAAAAATGAGTCATCGCCAAACGAATAATCTTCTTTTTGAAATTTCCCCAGAACTTCTGTAATCATGGACTGGTAAAATTCTTCCTCATTTACATCAATTACCGCTTCTTTTCCTGAAAATAGAAGAACGCAGAAATCATTAACAATCTCCTGCAGCATCACATAAAGACCAGATTCAGCAATGAGCTTCTCACTGACCGACTTAAGACCTGCCATAGCAGAATCAAACTGTTCTCCGGTTAAATTCTTATAATCCATGCAACGGAACTGTTCTAAAAGTGAATAAAACTCCTCATGCCCTTTTTTCATATCATTAGGAAGACTTGTCATGGATACAGAACGAAGTGTATACATCATATCCTGGAAGCTCTCCGGTGAAGAACCGATATATACAGACAGTCCTTCTGCAATAAGGCTGAAAAACTTCTGCTTTGTCAGACGAACCGGAAGCTGGCCAACGACATCCTTAATTCTGCCATTCATTACTACCGTCTCGTCAGAACCAGTAATAAAAGACAGCAGTTTCTCGGCAAATGCAGAATCATCTGATTTGCTATCCGGTAAGGATTTAAACTTTCGTTCCAGACGATTGAGAACATATTCATAGTTCTGAAAACAATCGGTATAAGAAGTCATAATCTCCACTTCACCGGTAATTGCTTCCCGAAGTTTAAGCAAATCTTCCAGACAATCCACCCCTGAAAAATGGTCGCCAAGAAGTTCATTTAACCGTCTGCAGCACTCAGAAATAGATTCTGATATTCCAGGCTCTTCTCCAATTGTTTCAAAAAGAGTATAATAGTTAAGGACCAGCCTTACATAAGAATACTGATAAGCTGCAGTCATCTGTTTTTTCAGCAAACGGATATTCACAATTTCTCTCCTTTCGGCTCCTCTTAAGTATTATAATTTGAAAGAATACACCGTCTTAAAAGATCAAGTGCTTTCACAACAGATTGTTCCCTTATCTTTTCGCGATTGCCTTTAAAGTGATATTCTTCGATTTTAACTTTATCTTTCAGATAGCATGCCATATATACCAGACCTACCGGCTTCTCACCTTCTGCGTTTGGTCCTGCAATGCCAGTCACCGCAATACACACGTCTGCATCCGTTGCAAATACGCCTCCTGTTGCCATCTCTTTTGCAGTCTGACTGCTGACAGCCCCATATTTCTTCAGAGTGCTTTTATTTACATTCAGATATTTCCGTTTAGCCTTGTTGGCATAAGTCACAAACCCTTCCTGAAAAACTTCAGAAGCTCCTGATACATTGACAATCCGTCCAGCTATTAACCCTCCGGTACAGGATTCTGCCGTGGTTACTGTTAATTCATGTTTTTTCAAAAGACGAACCACTGTCATCTCAAGAGTCTCGTCCTCTTTTGTAGAATACACATCGTTGCCAAACCGGCTTTTAATCTCTTTTACCATGGGTTTTAAAAGCTCTTTGGCTTCTTTTTCACTGGAAGCCTTTGCTGTAACACGAAGATGTACTTCAGCAGTTTTGGCATAAGTGGCGATAGTGGGATTTGACTGACCATCAATGAGATCAAGAATCCGGTTCTCGACCTGACTTTCCCCTGGTCCGCAAATCTTAATCATACGGGAATGGATCACTTCCGGCTGACGCTTCTGCAGAAAAGGAAATACCTGTTCCATGAAAAGCGGCTTTAATTCATTGGGCGGTCCCGGCAGTAAAACTGCCGTCTTCCCATCTTTTTCTATGATAAGCCCGGGGGCAGTACCATTATTGTTGTCGAGAACAATGGCTCCCTGAGGAACCATCGCCTGTTTCCAGTTGTTATCCGGTATTTCCTTATAGATACTGTTCTTGAAATAGTTTGTAATCTGTTCTTTCGTGTGGGAATCTTCCACAAGATCACTTCCCATTACCTCTGCGCACACTTCCTTTGTCAGATCGTCTTCTGTGGGTCCTAATCCACCGGTTAAGATAACCACATCCGAACGCTCCAGAGCGGTCTCAAGGACCTGCCTGAGCCGTTCCCTGTTATCCCCCACTGTAACCTGATGATACATGGTCAATCCTAGAAGCGCACACTTTTCCGCAAGAAACTGGGTATTGGTGTTTACAATATTTCCAAGCAAAAGTTCTGTTCCAACTGAAATCAGTTCAACAACCATAATGATTACATACTCCCTTCTGTAAGAACCTTATAATTCTTTCCTATATAATCAATCAGTGATACAATCGTCAAAATCACAGCAATCCATGTGACCACGACTGTAACTGGATATAACAGAGATATATTTACAATCAGCAGAACAGCCATGGTCATCTGAAACACTGTTTTGAGTTTCCCCCATTTGCTGGCGGCAATCACGACTCCATTATCAGATGCCACCAGACGGAATCCACTGATGATAAACTCTCTGCTTATGATAACAATTACCATCCATGCCGGAAGCTGTCCTAAGGCAGTCAGACAGACCAGTGCAGAACAAACCAGTAGCTTGTCCGCCAAAGGGTCCATAAACTTTCCAAAATTCGTTACCAGATTATATTTTCTTGCAATCATTCCATCTAACAGATCTGTAAAACCTGCGACAATGAAAATTGCTGCCGCAATCCAACGATGTACTCCGTTTGCATCCCCATTTCTCAGAAGAAAAAAAACAAAAAACGGAATCATGATAACTCTTAAAATCGTAAGTTTATTCGGTAAATTCATCTTCCAATTCCCCCATCAAATCATATTCCATGGCTCCTGTTACACGAACTCTGGCAAAATCACCTGACATCATCACCTGACCCGTCTGGACAAAAATCATTCCATCCACACCAGGACCATCCATATAAGTACGGCCTACATAAGCATTCTCATCAGCCACTTTTCCTTCAATCATTACTTCTACGGTTTTCCCGATCATGGAATTGGAATGTTCCAATGATATTTCCTGCTGAAGCTCCATAATCGCATCCCGACGGTCTTCTTTGATCTCCTGCTGAACCTGATCAGCAAATTCTGCAGCCGGAGTATCCTCTTCGGCTGAGTAGGCAAATACACCCAGACGTTCGAACTCCAGTTCATCCACAAATTCCATTAATTCCTCATGATCTTCTTCTGTCTCACCAGGAAATCCGGAAATCAAAGTGGTGCGCAGTGCAATGTCTGGAATCTCACTCCTCAGCTTTTTCACAATCTCACGAAGCTGATCTTTGCTCGTTCTCCGCCCCATCCTCTTTAAAATCCGGTCGCTGGCATGCTGGATAGGGAGATCCAGGTAATGGCAGATCTTTTCTTCTTCCTTTATTGTCTGAATCAGCTCATCCGTAATCTCTTCCGGGTAGCAATACTGAACTCTGATCCACTGGATTCCAGATACTCTGCAAAGCTTTTTCAACAATTGGGGAAGTGACTTTCTCCCGTAAATGTCCACACCATACAGTGTTGTCTCCTGCGCCACCAGAATCAGTTCTTTCACGCCTTGCGCTGCCAGTTCTTCCGCTTCTTTTATCAACCGCTCCATGGGAACGCTGCGGTAGCTTCCACGGAGACTGGGAATAATACAATAAGTACAATGCTTATCGCATCCTTCTGCGATCTTTAAAAAAGCATAGTGACCTCCTGTGGTAAGTACACGTCCCGTCTCCACTTCTGGAATTCCTTTTAATTCGTGAAAGAGCTGTACATGTTCCTTCCCTGCCAACGCTTCTTTTAAGACATTGGAGATCTCGTCGTAAGTAGACGTTCCCAAAATTCCATCAACCTCTGGAATCTCTTCTACAATCTCCTGCTTATATCTCTGCGCCAGACATCCCGTTACAATCAGTGCTTTACAGTTGCCGTCAATTTTTCTCTGACCCATCTCCAAAATCGTATTAATGCTTTCTTCTTTTGCATCCGCAATGAAACAGCAGGTATTGACAACAATGACATCCGCTTCATATTCATCATCAGTAAAGGTATATCCGTCTTTATTCAACAGACCTAACATCATCTCCGTGTCTACAAGATTCTTGTCACAGCCCAATGAAACACATAATAATTTCATCCTAAAACTCCTGTCGTTAAAATTTCAAATACGAGAAAAGCCATCTACCAAAAGGGAGACGGCCTTTTTTCTCAATTATCGTCTTCTTCTGTCGCGTCTGCTTCGCTTAAAATCTTTACATGTCCTTCATATAATTCTTCTACTGCAACAGAAAGCGGCTTTTTTCCAGCTCCCGGTACTTCCGGCTCAGAACCTCCAATGATCTGTCTTGCTCTTTTTGCAGCGGCGATCACGATGGAATAACGGCTCTGTACAACGGGAGTATCGCCTGGTTCTACCTCACTGTTTACTACATTAATCAAATCTGAATAGGATGGATGTAACATCTTTTATTCCCCTTTCTTAATCAGCTATATATTCTTTAATTCTTCCCGGATCTGGGATAAAAATGCTGTATTATTGGAAGCACGGCAATGCTGTACCTGAATCATCTGGTGCATCTCTTCCACGCATGTATCAATCTTATCATTAATCAGAATGTAATCGTATGCTTCCATTCCATTCGCTTCTTCTGATGCACGTTTCAGCCTGGCATTGATTACTTCCATGCTTTCTGTTCCTCTTCCAATTAAACGGCGTTTTAACTCTTCCGCACTGGGAGGCATTACAAAAATAAGGATTGTCTCAGGGAAACGTTCTTTAATTTTAAGTGCTCCCTGAATCTCTATCTCCAGAATTACATCTTTCCCTTCTTTCATACGATTCAAAACATATTCTTTGGGTGTTCCGTAGAAATGTTTTACGTACTGGGCGTATTCAATCAATGCGTCTTCTTTTATCATCTCTTTAAATGATTCTTCTGTAACAAAGAAATATTCTCTTCCGTCTATCTCCCCGGCTCTGGGGTTCCTGGTGGTCGCAGAAATGGACAGCGCATAATTATCATACCGGTTCAAAAGCTCTTTCATAAGAGTTCCCTTGCCTGCTCCTGAGAAACCCGATACAACCACCAACATGCCTTGTTCATTCATTGGTCTATCATTCTCCTACTCAATATTCTGGATCTGCTCCCGAACCTTTTCAATCTCAGTCTTCAAGGTAATTGCCTTGTCTGAGATCTCCAGATCATTGGCCTTTGACAAGATTGTATTGGCTTCCCGGTTCATCTCCTGGGCAATGAAATCCAGTTTTCTGCCCACACTTGCACCGCCGCATAATTCTGCCCGTGTATTTTCAATGTGGCTTCTAAGCCTTACAGTCTCTTCATCCACACAAATTTTATCAGCAAATATAGTAACTTCTGCAGCAATTCTGCCTTCGTCAATGGAAGCACCTGCTAAAAGTTCCTTTACTTTGTCTTCCAGTTTCGTCCGGTACTCCAAAAGAATCCTTGGAGATCTGACCTCAATGAAATCCAGAAGTTCTGTCATATAATTAAGTTTCTTCACCAAATCAGTCTTTAATGTCTCACCTTCAGTAATTCTGGTATCCACAAACCGTTTCGCAGCTTCCTCAACAGTCTCGGAAAGAAGCTTCCACATCTGTTCTTCATCCTCTGGAACTTCTTCCATCGTAAGAACTTCGGGGCATCTTGCAAGGGCTGATACCTTAATGTCATTTGGAATTCCAAACTGGGTCTCCATCTTTGCGAAATAATCCATATACTCAGCAGCCAGAGCACTGTTGTACTTCAAACACAGCTTATTCTCCGTGTAGTCTTCGTAGCTGATAAAAACATCAACTTTCCCTCTCTGGATGTAATTCTTTAACAGATTTCTGATTCCTGCTTCAAAAAAATTAAACTTTTTCGGCATCTTTATGCTTAAATCCAAATATCTGTGATTTACAGCTTTCATCTCGACGGAAATCTTGTATTCATCCGTGACAGTTTCGTACCTTCCAAAACCTGTCATGCTCTTAATCATTGCAAATGCCTCTCTTTCGCCATAGATAATATCCATTATAAGTCATATTAAAAAACAAGTCAATTGGTTTTGAATTTTACACAATCGTGTTTCTGTGCTATACTATTTGTATCATATAGACCATTTACCGGAGGAATCAGACGATGGCATTAGACGGAATTGTTATGGCTAATCTCGCAGCAGAGATGAAGGACCGGTTAGAAGGCGGCAAGATTGCAAAAATTGCCCAGCCGGAAAAAGACGAACTGCTGTTTACAATTAAAAATCAAAAAAACACATGGAGGCTTTTAATCTCTGCCAGTGCCAGTCTTCCGCTGGTATATTTTACAGAGTCTAATAAACAAAGTCCCATGACAGCACCTAATTTCTGCATGCTTTTAAGAAAGCATATCGGAAACGGGCGGATTATGAAAATAACCCAGCCAGGTCTTGAGAGAATCCTTTGTATGGAAATCGAACATCTGGATGAACTGGGAGATAAACGAACTAAGAAACTGATTGTTGAAATCATGGGAAAGCACAGCAACATTATTTTCTGCAATGAATCCGATATGATTATAGACAGTATCAAACATATCTCTGCCCAGGTAAGTTCTGTAAGAGAAGTTCTGCCAGGAAGAACTTATTTTATTCCCCATACCATGGATAAAAAAGATCCTCTGACCATTTCTTCTGATGAATTTTCTGAGATTATAGGAGCAACGTCAGACCCCATACAGAAGGCTCTTTATTTAAAGCTTACAGGCATCAGCCCTGTTATGGGACATGAACTCTGCCACCTTGCGGGAATTGATGGAGATCGTTTCGCCACTGAATTGACAGAAACAGAGATGATCCATCTCTACCGGATGTTCTCTCTTTTTATAGAAGATATCAGACAGGAGAACTTTACGCCCAACATCGTTTACCGTGAGGAGGAGCCAGTGGAATTTTCTGCCCTTCCCCTGACCTGTTATGAAGGAACAGATTATAGAGCAGAATCGTTTGAATCCATCAGTTCACTTTTAGAAACATATTACGCCTCAAAAAACACGATTACAAGAATTCGGCAAAAGTCCTCTGATTTACGGAAAATCGTGCAGACAGCTCTGGAGCGGAATTACAAAAAATACGACCTTCAGGAAAAACAGCTAAAGGATACGGAAAAGAGGGAGAAGTTTAAGATATATGGGGAACTTCTTCACACTTACGGATATGAATTGACTGGTGGAGAGAGAAAACTGACCTGTTTTAATTTTTATACCAACGAAGACATTACCATTCCCTTAGACGATCAGTTAACTGCAAAAGAAAATGCACAGAAATATTTCGACCGGTATAATAAACTGAAACGTACCTTTGAAGCGGTAACAGAGCAGATTAAAGAAACCAGACTGGAGATTGATCATCTGGAATCAGTCAGCTCCGCCCTGGACATTGCATTAAAAGAAGAAGATCTGGTCCAGATTAAAGAGGAGCTGATGGAGTATGGATATATCAAACACCGCCGTAGCGGGGACAAAAAGCCAAAAGTTACAAGCAGACCTTTTCATTATATTTCCACAGATGGCTTCCATATCTATGTCGGAAAAAATAACTATCAGAATGAGGAACTGACATTTAAATTTGCAAATGGCAATGACTGGTGGTTTCATGCAAAAGGCATCCCCGGTTCCCATGTTATTGTAAAAACAGAAGGAAAAGAACTGCCTGACCGCTTGTTTGAGGAAGCAGCTTCCCTGGCTGCCTATTACTCCAAAGGCAGGGACAATGATAAAGTGGAGATTGATTATATCCAGAGAAAGCAGATTAAAAAAGTCACAGGAGCTGCCCCCGGATTTGTTATTTACCATACCAACTATTCCATGGTTGCAGATCCCAGGCTGGTATTAAAAGAATGTTAGCAAGAAGGAACCGACGGTCTATACAGAACCGACGGTTCCTTTTTATGATCTGTGGTTAAGAATCCGGTGTCAGGGAAACTGGAAATGAAAAATAAGAAGTCTTTCCATTCACAATCCCAGCCACCTTATACTGATACCGGGTATTTGATTTTAAGTCTTTATCTTCATAAGATAAGGTATTGTTCCCTACGGTTTTCACAAGAATAAAATCTCCATCCTGCTCTGCCCGGTAAATCTCATAGCCGGACACTTTATGACCGTACGTCCCATCACTTGCAGCACTCCACTTTAAACCGGCAGTCTGGTTCCCTGCTAATTGAACCGTTACTTCTGGAACCCTGATTCCGGAAGAAAGCAGATAACTTAAATTAGCTGGCTGATTGTAAGCGGTATTCTGCCATGCCACTCCTTCCAGATAAGCCCTGTTGGTAAGTAGACATGGAACACGGTAATCCGTTTCAATGGGAGTGGTATATATTCTTATTTTGTTTTTGTCACCTGCATCCCGTACAATAATCTCTTCTCTCCAGTCTCCAAGAATATCTGCAACAAGACCTGCGTTTGCTTTCGTTCCATTGTTCAGTTCTGTCCCATCCATCTGGATCATAACATCTGTTTTTTCTTTTTCATAATTCCACTTCTGCACCTGAGGAATTAAATCCTTGGAATTATTGGAATCAAACAGTTCCATCAAAAGATCTCCATCCCAGTAAATAGAAAAGTTCTGGCTGGGTCTTACGCCTTCTTTATAGATCTGCTGTCCTTTGGAATTATAAGTGATGGCTTTAACAGCTCCCCACATTTCAGCTCCAGGGTGTCTTGGATCAATATCCGCAGCAACCCCCCGTCCTGTATCCTTTCCATAATGATATCCCCACAAGATCTCTCCTGTATCTGCATCGTGAAGTTCAATATGATATTTTGCACTTTTTTCTTCATGAACCTGGAAGACTTCCAGTTTTCCGTCATCATTCCAGTCTCCCACATGCATGGCATCTCCATGTCCCAATCCTGTGGTATACTTGGGCGTTCCGTCATGATCAAGGGTTAAGGAACCATATATGATCTCATCTTTACCATCATTGTCAACGTCATTGACAGACAAACCATGATTTCCCTGTCCTGCATAAGGATCACCTGTAGGCACATCAAAAATCCACTTTTGAGTCAGTTTCCCATTTTTTAAATCCCAGGCAGCAATGGCGGTCCGTCCATAATATCCACGGCAGAATACAGCACTTGGATTTTTTCCGTCAAGATAAGCCGTTGCAGCCAGAAAGCGGTCTGGACGGTTGGCATATCCTTGTGGTTCTGGTCTTCCTTTGCTGTCCAGTCCCCACATAGAGGTGTCCCAGGTTCCAGTTTTCTCGTCATAGATTCCTCTGGAAGGAATATATGCCGTCGTGTCTATGATTTTACCGGTTTCTCCATCAAATGCAGTTAAGAATTCATCTCCATTTACAATACGCCCAATTCTTTTTTGGGAACTGCGGTAGTCATACTTTTCACTTATTTTATCCGTTGGAAGGGCTTCTGCATTAACCGCACCGACATGACCCGTTTCCTTTAATACACCATCTACATTCTGATAAGAAGTAGAGCCATCAGCCGTTTTACAGATCACTTCTGCTTTTCCATCTCCATCGTAATCCCATACCTGGAACTGCGTATAGTGGGCACCGGAGCGGATGTTCACTCCCAGGTCAATTCTCCATAGAAGTGTTACGGCACCTGTATTCGTATCAATGTCATAAGCATCAAGAAACGTTGTTCCTGTATATCCATCCTTTGAATTATCCTGGGCATTATCTGGATACCACTTCACAATCAGTTCCATCTGTCCATCCCCGTCCAAATCTCCTACAGACATGTCATTGGCTGTATAATCTGTAACGGAACCATCGGGCATGACCTGTTTTGCGGGTGCCTGCAAAATCACTTCCAGATATTCCTTATCCCACGCAAAAGCGGTTTGTCCGATATGCCTGCTTCCCAGATGATCCTCCAGCTCATACCTGTCTCCTGATTTTCCCTCCTTATCCAGGAAGTTCGTATTACTGCCCCGGTAAATCTCTTCTCCATTCCGTTTAAGAACAAAAGATGCTGCCGGACCATCTTCCGGGTAAAAACGCCAGCTAACCAAATTCCCCTGATCCGCCTTTACCGCCACCAGCGCCCTGTCAGATCGGTTTACCAATCCGTTATAGGTCTGTGGCAAAACGCTATTACCTGCAACTGATGTCAGCCAAGTGGGTCCTGCAGCAAGCAAGAATACACCTGCAGCAAGAAATAAACCATGTCTCATCTTTTTTCTGAAAATCATACGATTCCCCCTCCAAATAAATAGTCGTAATCATTTGTTGTTCTTACAGTTCTTGCATCGTAAATCCTCATCCCTCCTTTCCTCAATTATTCTATCATCATTACAAATCTACTGTAAATAATCATGTTATAACACATTGTTTTTACCTGTTTTTATTAATCTGTAAAGACTTATTATCATAATATTATACAGATTATCCTTTTGTTACCTTTTATATTTAGGTGGATTTTCAAAAAAACAGGCAAAACAGAAGCAGGTGAAAAGAAAAAATCCAAGTTTTTTCTTTTCACCTGCTTTATATCATTCCAAATATACAACTACCGATTTTTTCTCTGGAACGGTTGTTATCACCTCAATGAAATATTCTTCAGGAATAATCATTCTCCTTCGGCGCTTTTGCTCAAAAAAATGTTCTTCCTTTTCAAGAAATCTCCGAAACAAATTCCTTTTCATTTAATCTTCTCCCTTTTCTATTTGCCCCACAAATAGAAAAACAAAATGATATTACACTGAACTGCTCATAAAATAGTGATAATTGTAATCACAGAGACCTGCAACACTTATCAAAATTTCCCCCTTGATCATTCAGTGTAAATCATTTTTCATATCAAATTCCTTATGTAAGCTTTTTGATATATGTTTTTTTCATACTCATACCGGACTTTTTGTTAAAAGTTCTTTTAACAGGTTCAGATGTTTTTTTAATATTGGCTTATTTTGCATTGTAAATTTTCAAAACTTCTTGCGGGATTTTTCTTTCATAAACTCCTGCAGGAATACTTCTTCCCACGGAATCCAAAGAAATCTTCACCAACATTGTTTGAACTTTTTCTGCTAATGTTTTCTTCATCCCTCGTTCTCTCCTTCTTCAATTTGTTTTTTATTTTGGGGAAGCAATGTCATTACTTCCAAAATAACTGGAATCATAATCAGTTCCCGCAGCGATGGAAAAACAGATGTAACTGCCATGAAAACTGTCAATAAAACAGAAGAGGATATCTTCTTTTTTAATTTATCCTTTGGGCTAAAAAAGTTGATATTAATGGTTCGTGGTGCACAAAGCCATACAATCAGCATAGATAATGCATAAATCAGAGGAAGTACAGAAATATCCATATTAATATAACTATTTCCTAAGAGGGAAACTGCCCAAATAAATAGCATGCTGAATCCACAGCCCATTCCCGTCTTTGCATGAACACCTCCAGCCTGAAGTCTCAAACCACAAAAGGATAATAAAATGATAAAGGTCTCAAAGCCTTTTCCAATTAAAACACCGATCAATTGGATCATTGCAAACTTTACCACATTATCCAGTAACAACTCCATTCCGTACTGAATCGCTTTGTTTTCGTCTTGAGTTCTGGGATTTATTTTATTCAGCCAGTTACAAAATCCGACAGCAATTCCCGAAATATTCATAACTATCACCACCATTTGTATTTATATTACCATATTTTCGAGCAAATGAATGTTTTTGCAATTTTCGTTGAATTTTTGAACTTAAACGTTAGATGTCTATTCTATATAAACAATTTCCTTTACTTTCCATTTATAAAAGGGTAGAATAGATGTACTTACTTACGAGGTGATACATATGACTTATTTTATTTACACATTTACGGGCGGTTTTTGTAATTATTTCTCCTGCGTAAACCTCCTTCCATCAAAATTAAAAAACTCCAGTAAATTATTTATTTTTCTATACGCATTCGGGAGTTTGTTTCTATTTAACAGAATATACGGTCAGGCGAGCACTTATATCACCTTTGTGGGCATGTTGCTTCTGATTCTTTTATTTACAAAAGAATCTTACCTGTACATGTCTTGTTATTTATTTGGTTATCTTTATACAATTTCATTTAATTATCTGTTTATGTGGGCCGCTGGAATTTTATTAAAGATGGATATGCAGGAATTACTGGCGCACCAAGGGATGAGTATGATTTTTTCCATTACTTACAGTATTTATTGTGGAATTTCCACGAAATTTATTGGATGGTACATTCACAAGAAGCTGAATCTTTTAAAATATTTGACAAACAAGCATCTGATCAAGGCTATTTTTATTAATCTTTTTATATTGGTGTTTTTTTATATTTTCAACTTTTCTTACGGAGAATATTTGGGTTATAATTATGGTGTCATCGCATTAAATGGAATTATATTTCTTTTATTATTTGGAATCACTGTTTTTCTTATGTATTCCATCTATAAAGCCACTTTAAGCGAACAGGCTTATAACAACCGCATGGCTCAATTTGAAAATCTGAGATTATATACAGAACGTTTAGAGAATTCCTATGGAATTATGCGAAAGTTCAAACATGATTACATGAACATTTTAAGTACCATGTCCGGTTATATGGAAGAAAATAATATGAAAGGTCTGACTGAGTATTATGGAGAAAAGGTTTTGCCCATCAGTCACGCATTCTCAGAATCCGATACAAAGCTGGGGGCCTTATCGAAGGTTAAAAATACAGCACTGAAAAGTCTTCTATCCTCCAAATTCATCTACTCCATGGAGACTGGAATCAAAGCTGAGATTGAACTGACAGAACCGATTGAAGCTCTATATATGGATGCCCTGGATCTTTCCCGTGTTGTTGGTATCTTTTTGGACAACGCCATAGAAGCTGCGGCAGAGACAGAGGAAAAAGAACTGATTTTTTGTATGTTTTATAAGGATGAGAATCTTCATCTCATCATACAAAATACTACGCTCCCACCAGACCATTCTTTATTTGAACTGCGCAGCCATGGAATTTCTACAAAGGGCGAAAACCGGGGAGTCGGTTTATACAATGCAGCAATGATTTTAAATGCTTATAAAAATGCCGTATGGGATACTGCATATGAAGCCCCCTATTTTATTCAGGAACTGACATTGTTTAAGATATAACTGAAGGAGTAAACAAATGATCCACATTTATCTCTGTGAAGATGACAGCAGACAATTATTGCGTTGGAAAACAATTATCGAAAAGTATCTATTGATGAATTCTACAGAATCACAGTTATACTGTGCTGTTTCGGATCCAGATCAACTGCTTTTGATAAGGAAGAAATCCAAAGTTACAGGATTATACTTTTTAGATATTGATTTACATGCTGATAAAAATGGAATTGAGCTGGCGCAGGAAATCAGAAAATACGATCCTAGAGGATACATCGTTTTTGTGACAACCCACAGCGAAATGGCGGTTCTTACATTTAAGTATAAAGTGGAAGCCATGGATTTTATTATCAAAGATGAGGTACAGACTTTACCGGAACAAATCTGTGGCTGTATTAAAAATGCTGAAATCAACTATAAAGCACAGTTAATTTCAGCAAACAGGCTTTTAACTATAAAAATCGACAAAAACTCCCTTGTTCTTGATCAGGACGACATTGTGGCTATTACTACTTCCGAAGATAACCATAAAGTTGTCGTTCATACAAAAAACGGGATTCGTCAGACAACGGGATCTTTAAAAGAAATACATACCACTCTAAATGATTCCTTTTTCCAGTGCAGCCGTTCTGCAATTATAAATTTCAAACATGTACTGAAATTCTCCAAAGAAGACGGATGCCTTATTATGGATAACAAAGAACGGTATACCGTATCCGTACGCATGATAGGAAAAGTACAGAAAGCAATGAGGGGATTTTTAGAATCAAAAGGGATCAATGCTTAAAAAACGCATTGATCCCTTTTGATTGCAAGTATTTATTCCCCGTAAGTACCTTTTGATTTTACCAGCTTCGGACGGTATCCCTGTGCAGTTAAAGCTTCCATAATCTTATTTTTATGATCCGTTCCAAATGCTTCTAATGTAATCCGCAGTTCTACTGCAGAGTTTCTGTTGATGCTAATGAACTGATTATGCTCCAGACGGATTACATTGCCCTGTTCTTTCGCAAGCAGAGCAGATACTTTTGCAAGTTCACCTGGCTTATCCGGAAGAAGAATGGATACGGTAAAGATACGGTCTCTCTGGATTAGTCCAAGCTGAACGATGGAAGCCATGGTAATCACATCCATATTACCTCCGCTTAAGATGGATACAATCTTTTTGTTTTCTACATCCATATGTTTTAAAGCGGCTACCGTAAGAAGCCCTGAATTTTCAACAATCATCTTATGATTCTCAACCATATCAAGGAATGATACGATGAGTTCTGAATCATCAATGGAAATAACCTCATCCACATTTTCCTGAATATAAGAAAACAGCTTGTCCCCTGGACATTTCACGGCTGTACCATCTGCAATGGTATTCACACTTGGCAGGGAAACCACTTTTCCCTGGCGCAGAGATTCCTGCATACAATTTGCCCCGGAAGGTTCAACTCCAATGATTTTAATATTAGGATTTAACATTTTGGCAAAGGTGGAAACTCCGGTACACAGACCGCCCCCTCCAATTGGAACAAGAATGTAATCAACCGTAGGAAGTTCTTTAATGATCTCCATTGCAATACTTCCCTGTCCGGCTGCTACATCCAGATCGTTAAAAGGATGGACAAATGTTAAGCCACGTTCCTCAGCAAGCTGATTGGCATGCTTTAAAGCTTCATCAAACACATCTCCTTTTAGGATTACCTCAGCACCATAACCTTTGGTCCGGTCTACCTTCATAAGGGGTGTTGTTGTCGGCATAACAATGGTGGCGGGAATTCCTGCAAGCTTTGCTGCATAGGCAACTCCCTGGGCATGATTCCCTGCAGAAGCTGTAATCAGACCTTTGGATTTTTCTTCTTCGGACAGAGTACTGATCTTATAATAGGCACCCCGGACTTTATATGCCCCTGTATACTGCATATTTTCCGGCTTAAAATATACTTTATTCCCTGTCTGGGCGGAAAAATATTCACTGTATACAAGTTTCGTCTCCAGAGTTACCTTGCTTACAACTTCTGCTGCTTCTTCGAACTTTTCCAATGTCAACATACTTACGCCTCTTCTTTCTCATCTACGTGAAACAATGCGTTTACAAACTCATTCGCATTGAACTTCTGCAAGTCATCAATTTTCTCCCCAACTCCAATGTATTTCACCGGTATTCCAAGTTCAGACTGAATGGCAACCGCAATGCCGCCTTTCGCAGTTCCGTCAAGTTTCGTCAGAATAATTCCGGTAATATCCGCTACCTCCATAAACTGTCTTGCCTGCACAAGCGCATTCTGACCAGTAGTACCGTCTAATACCACAAGAGTTTCCCGGTATGCATCCGGATATTCTTTATCTATAATCCGGTTAATCTTTTTAAGTTCTTCCATCAGATTCTTCTTATTGTGAAGACGTCCTGCCGTATCGCAAATCAAAATATCCGCATGTCTTGACTTTGCAGCGGCTACTGCATCAAATACCACTGCCGCAGGATCCGATCCTTCCTGTTGCGCAATAATATCTACCTCAGCCCTTCTCGCCCATTCCGTAAGCTGTTCAATGGCTGCTGCACGAAATGTGTCCGCTGCTGCAACAATCACCTTTTTTCCATCATCTTTCATCTGCCCGGCAAGCTTTCCAACAGAAGTGGTCTTACCCACACCATTTACACCAATTACAAGCAAAACAGAGTTCTTATGTTCAAATTCGTAGGCATTCTCTCCAAGGTCCATCTGTTCCATAATACTGTCCATGAGAAGCTGTTTGCACTCAGAGGGATCTTTAATTCCCTGTTCCTTCACTTTTCTTTTTAAATCTTCTACAATTGACATGGTGGTCTGGATTCCCAAATCTCCCATAATAAGAATTTCTTCTATTTCCTCATAAAACTCGTCATCAATGGCAGAAAACCCACTGAAAATGGAGTCTACGCCGGCCATAATATTGTCTCTTGTCTTTTGCAGTCCAGCTACCAGCTTTCCAAAAAATCCCTTTTTCTCACCCATAATCAGTCTCCTTAACGGTCTAAATCTTCTTCAATCAGGTTTACAGATACAAGCGTCGAAACGCCCTTTTCCTGCATGGTTATTCCATACAGGCGATCCGCAGATACCATTGTACCACGTCGGTGGGTAATCACGATAAACTGCGTATTCTTTGTCAGCTTATGGAGGTATTTTGCAAACCGGTCCACATTAGAATCATCAAGAGCCGCCTCAATCTCATCAAGAAGACAAAACGGGGATGGCTTTAGATTCTGGATTGCAAATAATAAGGCAATGGCAGTCAATGCCTTTTCTCCACCGGAAAGCTGCATCATATTCTGGAGTTTTTTCCCTGGTGGCTGGGAAATAATCTGGATACCAGCCTCTAAAATATCTTCATCTTCTACCAGTTCAAGGGTTCCTCTGCCGCCTCCGAATAATTCTTTAAATACTTTGTCAAATTCTGCACGAATCTCCCTGAATTTTTCTTCGAACTGCCTTCTCATTCCTCCATCCAATTCATCAATGATCTTTAATAAGGTGCCTTCTGCCGTTACCAGATCATCATGCTGGGTCTTCATAAACTCATAGCGTTCAGAAACTTCCTTGTAATCCTCGATGGCATTGACATTGACATTGCCCAGTTTCCTGATCTCCTCCTTTAAAGAGGCAATCATCCGTTTTATATCAGGCAGAGAAGTCCATTCCTCATTCCGCAGAACCTCTGCAGTAGAAAACGTAAGCTCATATTCATTCCACATGTAGTTGACATGATCTTCCAATCGTTCATGAAGCCTTTCCTTCTGGCTTTGCAGACGGAACAGTTCTTTATCCAAAAGTCCAATTCTGCCCGTCAGTTCTTCTCTTTTTTGGAACAGCTCTTTTTGTTCTCTGGATTTATGTTCTTTTTTGCCCGCTTCTTCTTCGATTCGTTCTTCCAGTTCCTTGCTGCGGATTTTTTCTTTCCCGATCTTCTCTTTTAATTCTTCGATTTCCCGTTGCTTCTCTTCAATAATCTGTCTGGAACCTTCTGAACCATCGGACAGTCCAGACAGTTCTTCTTCCATACGTTTTATCTCTTCTTTGATTCTTCGAAGATTTTCCAGTTCGAAATCATCTTTTTGCTTTAATCCAGACGTCTCCATCTGAACAGAAGACAGATTCTTAAAGAATTCTTCCCTGTCCGTCTTTGATTTTTCCAGTGCCTGATTCAAAGACTCCAGTTCTCCTCCTGTATCCTGATTTCTGTTCTCCAGATTTTTCACCTGGACTGAAAGTTCCTGCTGACTGTTGGTGATTTCATGAATCTGAAATTCCAATTGAATATTCTCCTGCTCCAGGTCTCCGTAGGATTCTCTGATTTCCGTCTTCTTTTCTTCCACCCGGCGCAGGTTTATTCTAACCGTATTCTGCCTTAAATAAAGATTCTGCTTTGCTTTACGAATCTTTTCCAGTTCTTCTTTACTTTCTGCAAGAAGTCCCTCATTCATAGTCAGTTCTTTATTCAGATGATCAATATCAGCCAGAACTTTTTTTAAAGCACCTTCCAGTTCCTCAATCTCTCTCTTTCTGCCGAGAAGATTGCTT
The DNA here is from genome assembly GCF_007115105.1 of Clostridium sp. HBUAS56010. Lineage (GTDB taxonomy): Bacteria > Bacillota > Clostridia > Lachnospirales > Lachnospiraceae > Lacrimispora. The sequence goes on along the minus strand of NZ_SULJ01000001.1, from coordinate 304,588 downwards.
GTGTTTTTGAAAGCACCGCCGGTCATGGAACCACCGGCACTTAACAGCTCCCCTTCTAATGTAACAATCCGGAGAGAATACTGAAACTTTTTCGCTAATGCAATGGCATGATCAATCGTATCCACCACTACCACACGGCCGAGAAGATAATTCATCAGCCCTTCATACTGAGGGGCAGCCTCCACAAGGGAATTGGCAAGCCCCAGTACACCAGGCTCTTTTAACGCCTTCTCCTGCTGAAAAAAGTTTCGGTTGCCAATGCTTGTAATCGGAAGGAAAGTCGCCCTTCCAAACCGGTTCTTTTTCAGATATTCAATTAACTGTTTGGCAGTCTGGTCCGAATCTGTAACAACGTTTTGTATACTTCCGCCAAGAGCAGTCTCAATGGCGATCTCATATTTCTTTTTTACCGTTATTAAATCAGCTACAACACCGTGGATTCCTCTGATCCGGTCTTTTACTTCCATGACCTTACGGATACTTCCGCCATAGCCGTCATACCGTTCTGCCATATTCCTTAATGATTCCAGTTTTGTATGACTGGTGTGATATTCCTGCTGCCTGTCATTTAAATCTTTATTAAGTTTTTTTACCAGGATTTCCAGTTCCTCAGTTCTGCCTTCACAAAATGCCTGTGCCTCTTCCTGTTTCTCAATCTCCTGAGAAACCTCATCTGATTCTTTCTGAAGGCTGATGATCTGTTCATCCTGCTCGGATTCATCGCTTTTATATTTTAATAGTTTCTGGCAAACCTCGGAGCGGCGGACGTTTACCTGCTCAAGCATGGCTTCGTACCGCTGCTGCCTGGCAGCAAGAGAGGCCTTCTCATTCAGAAGATCTATGATTCGTCCTTTTCCAGCTTCAATCTGCTGCTCAAACAGCCTGATCTTCTCATCCTCTGATGCGAGAATTTTCTCTGCTTCTCCAAGTTTTACAAGTGCTTCCTTTACCTGACTGGCAATTGTGGCACGCGCCTGCTCATAGGTAACTTCCTGGGCCTTCTTTAACTCAATCTCAGAAAGAATAGAGGCGGCACGGGCTTCAATATGTTCCGTATTCATGTGTTCCGTATTAATCTGCTCTCTCAATACATTAATACGGCCTTCTAAATTACCAGCTTCCATGTCAGACCGGTTCTTATCATTGCGAAGGAATGTAACAGACTCATCCAGTTGACTTAAATACGCATCAAGAGCGTCATACTTCTCCCGAATTCCCTCAGAATCTTTCTTCGCATCATTTAAATCTCTTGAAACAATGGTCTCTTTGTCTTCCTGCTCCTTTATCTGAAAACGCAATGCTTCTGTCTCCATTAAAAACTGGTTCACATCATACCGTTTTAAATCTTCTTTCAGACGCAGGTATTCCTTCGCAGCCTCTGACTGCCTGGCAAGTGGTTCCACCTGTTTCTCCAGTTCAGAAAGAATGTCATTGACCCGGACCAGATTCTGTTTCTCATCTTCCAGTTTTTTCTGAGCTATTGCTTTTCGCCTTTTAAATTTTACTATACCTGCCGCTTCATCAAATAATTCCCGTCGTTCTTCCGGTTTACCGCTCAAAATCTTATCAATCTGTCCCTGACCGATGATGGAATACCCTTCTTTTCCGATTCCTGTATCATAAAACAGTTCATAGATATCCTTTAACCGGCAGGCACTGCCATTGATTCTGTATTCACTTTCTCCGGAACGGTAAACTCTTCGTGAAACAGTTACCTGATCATAAGCAATCGAAAGATGCTGATCGGAATTATCCAGCGTGATTGCCACATAGGCGAATCCCTGAGGCTTTCGCTGTTCTGTTCCGGAAAAGATTACATCCTGCATACTGGAACTACGAAGCTGCTTTACTTTCTGCTCCCCAAGAACCCAGCGGACCGCATCAGCAACATTGCTCTTACCGCTGCCATTGGGACCTACAATTCCAGTGATTCCATTATGAAAATCAAAGATGATCTTATTTGCAAATGACTTAAACCCCTGTATCTCAATACTTTTTAAATACATAGATCAGAATTTCTCCTTATGTTTAAGTGCCAGGATTCCGTTATAGGCTGCCACCTGTTCTGCTGCCTTTTTCGTTCTGCCGGTTCCCTGCCCAATCACCTTATTTCCAATCAAAACCTGTGTTTCAAATACTTTATTGTGATCCGGTCCTTCATCACGCAAAAGGTTGTATGTCAAAGGTTCTTCTGTCTGGCTTTGTACAATCTCCTGCAAGATAGTCTTGCTATCATAAAAGAGCTGCTTGTGTTCCAGATCATTCATAATAAAATGAAGGATAAACTCTTTTGCGCTAGCAAAACCACCGTCCAGATATATGGCTCCTATCAGCGCCTCCATGGCATCGGAAACAATAGAAGCACGTCCTCTTCCCCCTGTTGCTTCTTCCCCTTTTCCAAGAAGTAAATACTCCCCAAGCTTTATTTCTTCTGCACAATACGCCAGGGTTGGTTCACAGACAATGCTCGCCCGTATCTTTGTTAAGTCACCCTCCGGCTTATCAGGGTATTTGTGGTACAGACATTCACTGGAGAATATCTCAAGCACAGAATCGCCTAAAAATTCCAGCCGTTCATTGCATTCCAATTTATTTAACCGATGTTCATTGGCGTAGGAACTATGGGTCATTGCCTGCGTCATCAGATGCTTGTCCGAAAAACGATAGCCGATCCGTTCCTCCAGTTCTCTTAAACTTCTACTCATACAATCCCTCTTTCCCAATTATGAAAGAAGGTGCTGCGGACAGACAAAAAAGTCCCTGCAGCACCCACATCTATTAATTTAAAGCATTCTTGATCTGTTCTACTGCGTCACTGACACTAACGATGTTCTCTGCCACTTCCGTTGGAATCTCGATATCAAATTCCTCTTCAATGCCCATAATAATCTGAAACACATCGAGGGAGTCAGCGCCAAGATCATCCACAAATGTAGAATTCATAGAAACCTCATCCGCCTCAATATTTAATACCTCTGCAACAATGTTCTGTAATTTTTCAAATTCCATTTTTCTTTCCTCTCTCCTATTCTTGATTTCCTTCATTCTTTGATTTAAGACTTTCTCTTATCTTATCATTAATTCCCTGTTCTTTGAAGGTTACACACTGAAGTATGGAGTTTTTTACTTCTATTGCCTTTGAATTCCCGTGAGTCTTAACAACCAGACCATTAAGCCCAAGAAGCGGTGCTCCGCCGTACTGGGATGCATCGAATGATTTTAATGTCTCCTTCAAAGCTGGTTTCACAAGCAAAGCTCCAATTTTACTTCTTAAGTTTCCCATCATACCGCTTTTCACTTTGCTGATTAAAGTTGCTCCCACACCTTCATAAAGCTTTAAGATCACATTGCCTACAAATGCTTCGCAGACAATCACGTCTGCCCCGCCCTGCGGAATCTCTCTGGCTTCAATACTTCCGGTAAAACGGATCTCTTCACACTCTTTTAACAGTGGAAATGTTTCTTTTACAAGGGCATTCCCCTTTTCTTCCTCTGCACCAATATTAACAATGGCAACCCGTGGATTCTTAATCCCCATTACATGTTCCATATAAAGGGACCCCATCCGGGCAAACTGTAAAAGATGGGATGGTCTTGCATCCACATTGGCTCCACAGTCAATCAACAGGGAAACACCTTTTTCTGTAGGAATTAACGGTGCCAGCGGTGGTCTCTCCACCCCTTTGATTCTACCGACAATTACCTGCCCGCCAACTAATATGGCACCGGAACTGCCTGCTGAAACAAACGCATCCGCTTCCTTTTTCTTTACCAGATTCATTCCAACAACAATAGAAGAATCCTTCTTCTTTCGTATGGCATTAACCGGAGGTTCTTCCGTTTCGATTACCTCTGACGCATGGATCACCTGGATCTGATCTTTTGAATAGGTATGCTTTGATAATTCCTCAGATACAATATGCTCTTGCCCTACTAAGAGAACCTGGATCTCCTTATTCGCATTAACAGCCGCCACTGCACCTGCAACCATCTCAGTTGGTGCATAATCACCGCCCATGGCATCTACAGCTACTTTTATCATCACGATTCCCCTTTCAAGTGCTTCCTAGATAATCTATTACATAATATACTAAATATTATTCTATAAATCAACAATAACTTGATAAAAATAAAGCATAAAACAAAATCTATAAAACAAGCATTACAATAATCTATTAAATCTCTCTTTGTGTTTCTCCCCTGAGCGGTACAGGCATCTTATTTTTCACCTTTTTCATCACAATCATATAAGAGACACCTGTAAAAATTGCCGCACATGTCCATGCTGCCGGATCACAGGCACTTGCCAAAGGATAGCTGACCAGACGAATCGCCAGAGCTGCCATGGAAAATCTTGCAAAAAGCTCTACCACACCTCCCAGCATTGGCAGCAGACCGTATCCACAGCCCTGCATGGTGTTTCTGAATATAAAAATCGTACTGAGAGGGATATAGAATGCCGCACACAAATAAATGTAGGTTTTTGCCCAGGGAAGCATGGCTGTAATATCCACTCCTTTTGAAAAGAATATTCCCAGCACATGAGGAAGCGCAAGAGTCACAATCAGAGAACACAAAATCGCATAAACAAATTCTGTTCCAATCGCCAGACGGACACCTTTATGAATTCTCTTTATATCTCCCTTTCCATAATTCTGCCCTGTGTAGGTTGCCATGGTCTGCCCCATTGCCATCATCCCCTGCATGGCAATATTCTGAATCTTGCTGGCTGCGGTAAAAGCGGCAACGGCTGTCGAACCAAACAGATTAATAGCTGACTGCATAATCATTGCTCCTGACGCTGTAATGGCAAACTGGAGTGCCATAGGAATGCCCATGGAAAGCTGATGCCTTGTTTCTGATCTTCCCAGTTTCCAGTGACCCTTTTCAGGAGCAAGGACAGGAACTTTCCTGTAAATGTAAAACAGACAGAGCACAGCAGAAATCCCCTGGGATACATTGGTTGCCCATGCAGACCCGGAAACACCCCATTGAAAGGCAATTACAAACAAAAGATTCAATGCCAGGTTTAATAATGATGAGAACGCAAGAAACAAAAGTGGAACCCGGCTGTTGCCAACTGCTCGCAAAAATGCTGAGAACAGGTTATAAAAAACGTTCGCAGCTATTCCCACGCAAATAATGGAAATGTAGGTCAGTGCATCCTGAAAGATATCTTCCGGTGTATTCATGAGCCGAAGAATGGGTTTCATAAACGCCAGACTTGTAATCGTAATGAACGCAATAACAAAAAAAGACAGGATCGTTCCGTTTGCCACAGACCGTCTGGTTCCATCTTCATCACCAGCCCCAAACCTCTGACTGGTAAGAACGGTAAATCCAGTACTCATTCCCTGAGAAAAACCAATGACAAGAAACATGATCGTTCCAGTAGAACCGACTGCTGCCAAAGCTCCTGGTCCAACAAAACGACCTACTACAATGGTATCAACCATATTGTATAACTGTTGAAAAATATTTCCTAAAAAAAGAGGCAGCGTAAACTTTAAAATAAGCGGAAGAGGGCTGCCTTTTGTCATATCTGTTTCCATTTTTTTCATCCTTTTTCGTTTGAAAGTCAGGCTGTTTTACAGCAGTGCAAACGTATTCTATCACGTTCCTTTTCACTTGTCACCGATATTTTAAAAATTACAAGAAAAAACAATCTCAAAGCTTATATTTCTAAGCCATGAGATTGTCTTTTCTTTGGTCCTGGTAATTAACCCTTTACCGCTTGTGACTCCTTATCATAAACAGAACGAAACCAGGTGCCAAAATGTTTATTGATGAAATATATAATATTTCCGATTGTAAAGAAAGCTACAATCGTACCAATACCAATACCAATGATTTTTCCAGAAGCTATAAAACTGATAACACCCGTAACCAACAACATAATTCCGTCGTAAATCAGTTTTGCCCGCCCAAAGGGTAGCTTTGTAAGGGAAGCCAAAGCCTGTACTCCGCCATCAGGAGGATTAGGAACAAAATTCATATTAACCACCATACTGATTCCCACGGAAATACAGAGAATTGCCAATATTAAAAGAATAAATTTCAACACCCCATCCGGGTTAGATATCACAATAAATTTGTTATAAAAGTCTACAATCCACCCAAAAACAAAAGAGAATGGAAACTGAAGAAGAACTTTAATTTTAATTTTACGATAAATAATGCATTGAAATAAAACGTCTGCCAGATACACAATGGTGCAGGCTGTTCCAAGTGTCAATTGGCTGATTTTGCTGATGACATACGGTACAGAATTGGTTGTGGAAACTCCCAGTAAACATTTTGTGTTAAGAACAACTCCAAGTGCAAGCAATAGAACTCCAATTATGTATATAACAATACGTTGAGCCATTTTATTGTATTTCATATGATACTCCTTAGTTCTCTTTACGATATGATTTTCTAGTATTATGAGATGGTTTCTATTGGATTGTTTTAGAACAACGCAATGTTCGGTGCTCTGTCCATATCGTTTCAAACCACTCGCCCCCCTGAGGAACAGGGTGCACTTCTTCCGTAAAACTTACAAATCTGCCATTTTGCTTTTGTGTAACAAGACGCAAATTCTTCTTTTCAGACTTTCCTTCCAGGTACATGCCGTTTTTTCCTTTTACCAGACAGCTTCCCCTGCTGCCAAATAACTCTGCGGATTCTTTCATCGCCTGTAAAACTGCACACTGTGTCACAATCATGTCATAGGTTTTTAATAAAACCGGAAGGGTACGGACAGTTTCAATCCGGACCTTGTCCTTAAAATTGACCCGGTAATCTTCTGCCTTTTTCCGTAAAGCATCTAACTTTTCCAAATCGCGAACCTGTGCCGCAGCTTTGGACATGGAACTTTGAAGTTCTTCTCTTATATCAAAAACATTGGCATGATCCCCTATCATATCCTGTAATTCACGAACAATCTTTTCTGCCAGCTCTTCAGGCTGAATGTCCCAGGAAGTCCTGTCTGGCAATTGTTCTTTGCAGGTATAGGAAATATGCTGGGCCGCTCTCATGGAACCAGCCTGAGTGGAATTTAGTGCCGCACCCCCTGGACGGTGAACGCCAAAGGTACCAGCCGCTTCTCCAGCAACATATAAGCCCTTTACACAGGTCTCCCAGTTGACATCTACTAAAATCCCCCCATTATGGTGCTGGGCGCAAACACTGATTTCCAGCAGTTCCGTTTCCAGATCAATGCCATGATTTCTGTAAAGCTCTATGGCAAGGGGATTCATTCGTTTCAGCCGCATTATGGGAGTTCCAAACAGCGCATCTGATTTTTCCAGATAAGTATATGCTTCTTCTGATAAACCTTTCAATCCGTTTTCCAGACCAGAAGGGTTTTTCCTGAAATCCATAAATACCCTTCGTCCTTTTATCGCAGTTTCTTCATATACACATAAATCAATCCGTGATGAGCCATTTTTTTTGTCCGCATCAAAAGGCCATTGATATCCTTTTAAAAACACAAGGTTTACCGCTTCTTCTGCAGTCATATAATCATTTAAAAACTCCCGCTCCACTCCATTTTCATCCACAGATACATAACGGGGCAGCACCTGCTGATAGGTTCCCGATACATTCCATCGGTATTTTATAGAAGCAAGACCATACTGCCATTCCTGGAGATTTGCGCCATCGGCTCCTGCGTTAAACACTGCACCGGACATTCCTGTGTGTCCTGCCGGATACACTACATTTTTATAACATGCACTGGGACCTCCTGTACACCAGATTACCTGATTCACAGCAATTACTACCAGTTCCAGCCCGTCGTCTGAAAGTTTTTTCTTATTCAGACAAACAATTCCGCGAACCCGATTTTCTTCTTTATATATATGAAAAGCCAGAAGTTGATCAAGAATCGGGATGTCCTTTGCTTTTACCGATTTTTCCAAAGCTTCTGTCATATACCTGGAAGTAAGCGGTCCTGCAGAAGTTGCTCTCTGACGAGGATCATGATCCGTCTTATATCCTGCATAAACACCATATTCATCGGTTGGAAAATCCACTCCCAGATTTGCCAGCTTATAAAAACACCGCAGAGAATTGGCTGCCTCTGCCAAAGCAATTGCCCCGTCCACCCCTTCTCCATCGTATAAGGTCTGTGCCATATCAAAAATGGAATCATGATCCTGAAAGCCAATGGAAAGCTTATAGTAAGTCTGCTTATCGCTTCCAGTGTTGCGGGAAGTTCCCATGGAAATCCCCTCCGTCAGTAAAGCAATATTTCTTCTGCCAAGATCATAAAGCCAGTCAACCGCATTAAAAGCCGCTGCTCCGCTTCCTACAACAACCGTATCATATTCTAAAAATTGATAGCTTATCTTTTCCATCACATACCTCTGCTATAATCGTTTGATGTGAAATCCACCATCCACATCAATATAGTTACCTGTGGTATAAGGGAATTTTCCTCCAGCGAAAGCACTGACTGCCAGTGCTACGTCTTCTGGTGCACCAAAACGGCTGATGGGGAATACACCTTCCTCGATCATCTTCTCGTATTTTGTATGAACTGCGCTTGTCATGTCTGTCATAATAACGCCCGGACGCACTTCATAAACAAGAATCCCTTCTGAGGAAAGACGATCTGCATAAAGCTTTGTGACCATGCTGATACCTGCTTTTGATATACAATACTCTCCTCTGTTTACGGAGGACACTTCTGCAGAACAGGAGGAAACATTAACAATAATTCCCTTTTCTTTCTGCTTAATCATCTGATTAGCAACAAGCTGGGTTAAAAACATGGTTCCACGAAGATTTATTCCAAGCACATAATCGAAACTTTCTTCTGTCATGGTCAGCAGATCCGCCCTCACCTTTGGTGCTACGCCTGCATTGTTGACAAGAACATCTATTTTCCCATAATGTTTTACACTTTCCTCAACAATATGGATTCTGTCCTGATGGCTGGAGATATCACCAGCCACATAAAAATAGTCTCTGTTATTATCTTCAAACCATTGCAAATGTTCTTTATATGCTTCTTTTTCCCTTGTTCCTACAACAACCACACAAAATCCGTCATCGGATAACTGTTTGGCTATGGCAAGACCAATTCCCCTGGTTCCACCAGTTACAATTGCTGTCTTTGACATTGCGTTTCCTCCTATTACCTGCTGGCTGATGCCAGGGCTTCTGCCTGTGCTCTCGCTTCTCTGTATTTTGGAACGTAGACTTCTGAATCCCGGACAACACAGCCTGTACTTCCATGATCTCTCATGATCTGAGTACATTTGCTGCAGCTTACGCACACTTTTCTCGGGTCCATCTCACCTTTGGTAAACAAATCATGAGCCGCATCGGGATATGCAAAACTGGAACGTCCAAGGCCAACCATTTTTGTGGTGTGGGCTTTTAAATTTGCCGCTGCAACATTGGGAATGAAGTTGCGGAACCAACTGTAACCATTGCCAATAAGAGGCACATCACCAGCCGCTTCCTGGCAGACTCTTGAATATTCAAAGATTTTTTCAATAATACCAAGCTGGGATTCTTCCGGCTCCGGAACACCAATGCTTGGAATATCAAACGGGCGTCCAAACTGGGGATAAATGTAGTAAGGATTGCTGGAAGAAAGTGCAAATACATTTACACCAGCTTTTACAAGCATCTTGATTAGTTCTTTTGGTTCTGTACTGTCCCATTTGCGGAAATCTTCTTTATCACAGCCAAACCCGTATGGATATGGATGAACATCAAACACATTCAACCGGCATCCGATAACAAATTCATCTCCTACTGCTTTGCGCACTGCCTCCACCGTTTGAACAAGGAACCGGCTTCGGTTTTCAAGACTTTCACCACCATATTTTCCTTTTCTGGTGAAACCGCCTAATAATTCACTTAAAAGATATTTGTGACATGATTTGATATCCACACCATCAAAACCAGCTTCTTTCGCAAGTATTGCGGACTGAACATATTTCTCAGTAAGAGAATCCAGATATTCATCCGTAACCACCTGTTCATCACTGATCACACCGCTTCTGCCGTCTAACATAGGGTCACGGAACGCAACCATGGGTGCTCTGTCTTCACCAGGACGGCTATAGCGTCCGGAATGGGTTAATTGAAGAATATTAATTAAGGAAACATCATTGGCTTCTTTTGCCGCCTGTTTGCTTTCCTTTACGAATTCCCGAAAAGATGTCAGGTTTTCTTTATTCAGCATTAAGGCTCTTGGATTGGCTTTTCCTTCCTCCACAACCGCATTGGCTTCCCACCAGATCAGACTGGAACCGCCTTTTGCAAATCTCAGATATCGCCTTTTTGTCAAATCAGACATAGATCCGTCCGGGTTGCAGTCGCATCCTTCCATTGGCAAAACTGCCATTGCATTTGATGTTGTTAAATGTCCGATCTTCACAGTGTTACGGAGAGGAGAAAGATCATCTGTCAACTGAATATGTAAATCTTCATTTACAATCTCCTGTCTTAATTCCTCCAATGACTTATACCGAAACATTTTATGATTTCCCATGATTATGACCTCCAAAATTATACTATTTATGTAAGTTAATTATAAAAAGTTTTATTCATATTATCTAGACATTAAATTGGGCTATAATACACCTTTTTTGTTTCTCTGTGGTATTAATACATATTTTCAGTTGACTTATCTTAAAAAATAGTTATAATTTACAAAATAGTTCTTTTTATTTTAAATACTCCACCACAGTAAAAGGAGAGCCTGAATATGAACGAAAACAGTCATTGTGAACAAAATCGAATTATTCGTCCAAAAGAATTTGCTTACGCCTATTATAATGAAAGGTTTCATAATGCAGCCATGACAAGGCATCATCACACACAAAATGAAATCATTTTTGTAAAAGAAGGGGAATGTACGTTTGAAATCGGTGGGGAACCATACGCAATTAGAAAAAATCAGATGATATTCATCAGTGCTCTGGAAAGGCACTCCACTCACTCGATCCGGACACCATACCGGCGATATGTCTTTGTTTCTTCAATGGATTTGTGTTCTGAATATATATCTGATCCGCTTATGGCTTCTGCATTTATAATGGGAAGCCGGCGGGGAATTATCAACCTGACAGAAAATCAGGCAAACCAAGTGGAACAATACTTTAAAAATCTGATTTCAGAGACAGAAAACCAGGAAATGAAGTGGAAAGAACGTTGTGCCGCCATTCTCTTTGAACTGTTAATCCTGCTCTACCGGAACAACCAGGACATGTTCATTCTGGATAATAGTACCCAGGACTTAAATATTATTTTCTCCATAAAAGATTATATTGACCATCACTATATGGAACCATTAAGCCTGGAAACAGTGGCACAAACCTTTTTTATCAATAAATATTATCTCTCCCATCAGTTCAAGGAAATCATTGGCTATGGGTTTAAAAAATACATTCAGCTCATCCGTATAAATAAAGCAAAAATATTATTGCAAAATACAAATCTATCCATAGGCGATATCTGTAATAAAATAGGCTATGATAATATCAACTATTTCATCCGCCTTTTTAAAGAAAAAGAAGAAATAACCCCTTATCAATATCACAAGATGTATTTCAAAAATACTGAATCCTACTCCATCACCCCCTCAAAAAGGACTTGACCTAGGTTCTTTTTTGTCATTTCAGCCAAAATAAGGCTTGTAATTCCTAGTAAAAAGGTATAGTATTATTATGTAAGAATAGTTAGACTTTACTAACGAAAGAATTGCCTGCCTAAGGCATAGAGGAGGTTGATATATATGAGCAGTCCATTGCTTGAAATTTTAGATTTAAGTGTTTCCGTAGAAAACAAAGTTATTCTTGATGGAGTAAACTTAACCATTCAGCCCGGAGAGCTTCACGTGCTCATGGGACCTAACGGCACAGGAAAGTCCACACTGGTTTCTGCCATTATGGGAGATCCCAGGTATGCCATTGAAAGAGGACAGATTCTCTTTGAAGGCCGGGATATTACAGAAGAAAAAACAGATGCCAGAGCAAGAGCCGGCGTTTTTTTATCTTTCCAGGCACCAGAAGAGATTCCAGGAATTACATTAGAGAATTTTTTACGCACTGCCAGAGGGGCTGTTGACGGACATCAGCCAAAGATTCTTTCTTTTCGAAAAGAATTGCTGGAACAGATGGAAGCTTTAGAGATGAACCCGTCTTATACGGAGCGATATCTGAATGTGGGATTTTCCGGAGGTGAAAAGAAAAAGGCAGAAATTTTGCAGATGCTTATGCTGCGCCCCAAACTTGCTTTGCTGGACGAAACAGATTCCGGTCTTGATGTCGATGCAGTCCGCACCGTTACCAAAGGAATCCACAGCTACCGCAACCGCCACAACGGCCTTTTTATTATTACTCATAACGCCAAAATTTTAGAAGGGCTTCCCATTGATGCCGTTCATATTCTGGAACATGGCCGGATTGTCCGCACCGGCGGAAAGGAACTGGTCGCCCAGATAACCAATGATGGATTCGGTATGCTTGGAAAGGAGGCACTTGCTTATGAAGGACTTTAATCAGGAGAAAACCATTGTCGATGAAATGGACCGCAGCGTCTATGACATCCGCGATAAAGTGGATTCAGATTTTGAAGTGTCTTCCGGTCTTTCTTCTGCCATTGTTCAGAAGATTTCCGAAGAAAAACACGATCCGGAATGGATGCGTATTTTCCGTTTAAAAGCCCTTGAGACTTATCACAAGACTCCTATGCCCACCTGGGGACCTCCCCTTGATGAGCTTGATATGGCAAATATTGTAACCTATGTCCGGCCTAAAACGGATATGCGTACCAAATGGTCGGATGTACCAAACGATATCAAAAACACGTTTGAACGCTTGGGCATTCCAAAAGCCGAGCGGGAGTCTTTGGCAGGCGTAGGGGCACAATACGATTCAGAGGTGGTCTATCATAGTGTACGGGCAGAAGTCGCGGCTCAAGGCGTTGTTTACACAGATATGGAAAGCGCCCTCACCGGTCCTTATTCAGAGATGGTCCGCAAACACTTTATGCGTCTTGTTCCTCCTTCCGATCACAAATTTGCAGCTCTTCACGGGGCAGTCTGGTCCGGCGGTTCTTTCGTCTATGTTCCACCGGGAGCATCCGTTGAGATTCCTCTCCAGTCCTACTTCCGTTTAAATGCACCGGGAGCCGGACAATTTGAACATACACTCATTATTGTGGACGAGGGTGCTTACCTCCATTTTATCGAAGGCTGCTCAGCTCCAAAATATAATGTGGCAAATCTTCATGCCGGATGCGTAGAGCTTTTTGTAGGAAAAAATGCAAGACTTCGTTATTCCACCATTGAAAACTGGTCAAAAAACATGTATAACCTTAATACCAAACGTGCCTCTGTGGAAGAAGGCGGAACCATTGAGTGGGTATCCGGTTCTTTCGGCTCCCACACCTCCTATCTCTACCCCATGAGCATTTTAAAGGGAAAAAATTCCAGAATGGAGTTTACAGGAATTACCTTTGCAGGAGAAGGTCAGAGTCTGGATACCGGAGCAAAGGTACTTCACTCCGCTCCTGATACTACCTCTCACATTACAACAAAATCTATTTCCCGTGACGGGGGAAACTCCACGTTCCGCAGCTCCATTACAGTGACTCCAGGTGCTGCCGGCAGTAAATCCTCCGTATCCTGCGAATCCCTGATGTTAGACAGCATATCCCGTTCCGACACCATTCCAGTGATGGATATTCAGTGTGATGATGCAGATATTGGTCATGAAGCTAAAATTGGACGAATCAGCGAATCAGCCATCTTTTACCTGATGAGCCGGGGATTATCTGAGGAGGATGCAAGAGCTATGATCGTAGGGGGATTTGCAGAACCCATTGCAAAGGAACTGCCTTTGGAATACGCAGTTGAGATGAATAACCTGATCCATCTGGAAATGATTGGAAGCATAGGCTGAAAGGAGGAACTGGAACATGAATGAAAAGATAAACATACTGCCGGTTCCCACCTGGAACCGTACCGGAGTCAACTGGGCGGATGAAAAAGCCAATTTACCAGAGAACACATTTTTACCGGGAAAGAAAATCCCCTATAATGGAGAGGTCCCAGATGGCATCCATTGTGCAGATACCCTTTCGGAAGAATTATCAGCCATTGAAAGCGGTATGGGAGAATACTTTGACGGTTATCTCAAAGACAGGGCTGATAAAACCTGTTTTCTTACAATAGATAAAAAGGTAAAGAACTCTTTTGTTATGACTGAAATAATTGATCCTAAACGTCCGGTCAGCCGGACCCACATGAGCATTACGGCTGCAGAGGGCAGCCACTTAACTGTGGTTCAGATCAGCCGGGGTGATGCCCCAGACGGCGCTTACATGAACCTGACCCAGATTGATGCAAAAGCTGGTTCTTCTCTCCATCTTATACAGATACAGCTTTTAGGCAATCAGAGCCGCAGTTGGGAAGCGGTCGGTGCCAGAATCGGAGAAGGTGCACAAGTTAAGCTTACCCGTGCAGTTCTTGGAGGAAGTGTAGCCGCCTGTGGCTCCCTTGCCCTGTTAGAAGAACAAAAGGGAAACTATGAATTAAAGACCGCTTATTTCGGGCACCAGGAACAGTATCTGGATTTTAACGATATTGCCCGCCACATAGGCAGAGAAACCACCTGTGAGATGGATACTTCCGGTGTTCTGGCAGATGAAAGCAGCAAAATCCTGCGGGGAACCATTGATTTTTGCAGCGGAGCTTCCCACTCGGTTGGACATGAAAATGAAACTGTACTGCTTTTAAGCCCCAAAGCCCGCAACCGCACTGCTCCCCTTATCCTATGCGGTGAAGAACAGGTGGAAGGACAACACGCTGCCACCCTTGGCCGGTTTGATGAAAAACAGCTCTATTACCTCTGTTCCAGAGGACTGACACCTCTGGAAGCAAAACGTATGATGGTGGAAGCCAGGTTTGCTCCTGTCCTTGACATGGTTCCAGATAAAGCCTTAAAGGATGAAATTCTTGAATATATTGAAAGGAGGCTTAACAGCCATGAGAAATATCCGGAATGATTTTCCTATTCTGTCCATTACCGAAAACGGAAAGCCGTTGGTTTATCTGGATAATGCAGCAACAACCTCAAAGCCTCTGCCAGTCCTTGATGCCGTGGATGCTTACTACCGCAACGACAACGCCAATCCACACCGGGGTGTTTATGAACTGGCTGCCCGTGCAACCAAGGCACACGAAGACTCCCGCCTTGTGGTAGCAGAATTTTTACATGCTACACCAGAAGAAATTATTTTTACCCAAAATGCTACAGAAAGCTTAAATCTGGTTGCTTACAGTTATGGAATGGAGTTTTTGAAAGAAGGGGATGAAATCCTTTTATCTGTGGCTGAACATCACAGCAATCTGGTTCCCTGGCAGCGGGTTGCGAAGGTAACCGGTGCAAAACTGGTCTATCTCTACCCCGACGCCAATGGATTATTAACAGAAGAAGAATTAGATAAAAAGTTTACCAAAAATACAAAGCTTGTTGCAATTGGTCATGTTTCCAATGTTTTAGGTCTTGAGATTCCGGTCGCTTCCATCGTGAAAAAGGCAAGACTTGTCGGCGCTGTTGTTGTTTTAGACTGTGCCCAAAGTGTTCCCCATATGCCTGTGGACGTGAAAACTCTTGATGTTGATTTCGCTGCATTTTCCGCTCACAAATTGTATGCCCCTATGGGAGTTGGCGTTTTATATGGGAAAAAGAAATGGCTGGATCAGATGCCCCCTTTCTTAACAGGCGGGGATATGATTGGCAACGTCCATGAGCAGAATTCCACCTTTGCAGAAGTGCCAAGGCGTTTTGAAGCAGGGACAAGAAATGTAGGTGGAGAGGTTGGCCTTGCGGCTGCTATACAGTACTTAGACTCTATTGGGTGGGATTATATTAAGACCCACGAACAAAAGCTGATGTCCCAGGCATTAGAGGGGTTAAAATCCATTCCGCATGTGACCGTATACGGAGATCTCTCTCCCCAAAAAAGACATGGAGTCATTTCCTTCAATGTGGACGAAGTTCATCCTCATGACACAGCCACATTGCTGGATGCAGACGGGATTACCGTACGGGCTGGCCATCACTGTGCACAGCCTCTCATGGAATACTTAAAGATTAACGCATGTGTCCGGGTCAGCTTTGGAATTTATAATACAACAGACGATGTGGATGCATTTCTAAATAGTCTGAAGAATGTAAGGAGGTGGATGGGATTTGGATCTGAAAGCGCTATATAACCAGATAATTGTAGAAAATAGCCGTGCTACCCACAACCGGCACAAAGTGGAACACGCGACCTCTGTCTTAGAGGGTGTTAATCCAAGTTGCGGAGATGATATTACCATCGAATTGTATGTAGATAAGGGAATTATCAAAGACGCAGGCTTTACGGGAAGCGGTTGTGCCATCTCCCAGGCTTCTGCATCTATGATGGTTGATCTGGTCACAGGAAAGACCGTAGAGGACGCCAGAGAGCTTCTGGGCACCTTTTACGGCATGATAAAAGGTGAGATCACCGATGACAAACAACTGGAAGTTCTGGATGATATCGTTGCACTTCAAGGAATTTCACATATGCCAGGCAGAGTCAAGTGTGCAGTTCTTGCATGGCACACACTGGAAGAAGCTCTTGATAAAAATAAATAAATTACTGAAATGTAAAAAGGCTGTTACTCAGATATCTGAGTAACAGCCTTTTAATCCTTAAGAATATTAAGCTTCAACGCTGATGATTTCTTTCTTGTTATAAGAACCGCAAGCTTTGCATACTCTGTGAGGCATCATAAGCTCGCCGCATTTGCTGCACTTCACTAAGTTTGGAGCGCTCATCTTCCAGTTTGCTCTACGTTTGTCTCTTCTTGCTTTAGAAGATTTGTTCTTTGGACAGATAGACATGGTTACACCTCCTTAAACTGTTTAAAAATATCCTGGATAACTGCCATTCTAGGGTCTGTAGGCCTAATATCGCAGTCACAAGTCTCATGATTGAGATTTGTTCCACATCTATTACAAATCCCCTTACAGTCTTCACTGCAGAGAACCTTCATAGGCAGGTTCAGTATGAGTTCATCACAAACCAACTGGTCTACATCCAGATTATAACCATTAACATATGGTTGCTCTTCAAGATCCACTACACGTTCTTCCTCTGATTCATTCAAATCAATGGCACGAACAATATCGAACTCCAACTCAACTGGCACTGGTTCCAGGCAACGGGCACATGGAATTGCAAGAGTAAGACAGGCTTTCCCTTCAACTTCCAGTTTCTTGCCGCCCAGATTCATAATCCGTAAAACAACCGGTTTCGCAGCCGCTACTTCATAATCACCGTATGGCCCATGGTAAATCTTCATATCAATATCGGGTGTATAGGTTTTCTCTTTCCCATCAAGGGTAAACAACTCGGTTAAATTAATAAGCATATTAGTCTCCTAATACGCACCTATGTTATTATACATAGACGCGCACTATTTGTCAACAAAATATTTCCATATTTGATGCTGCATAACTAGGATGCACCATCATAGCCTGGATTATACCAGAGCTTTTGTCTCCCTTGCAATTGCAAGCTCTTCGTTTGTAGGAATGACGCAGACCTTAACCTTGGATTCCGGAGCGGAAATCATGTTGTTATCCCCTCTTTTGCCGTTTGCTTCCGCATCAATAGCAACTCCAAGATAGCCTAAGTATTCACAAACTTCTGCTCTGATCGGCATATCGTTCTCACCAACACCTGCCGTAAATGCGATGGCATCCACACCATTCATAGCTGCGGTGTACGCACCAATGTATTTTGCAACACGGTAAACGTAAGCGCTGATTGCATTATCTGCAAGATGGTTTCCTTCTGCCTGTGCCTTCTGAACATCACGGAAATCGCTTGAAATTCCGCCGGACATACCCAGAATACCAGATTTCTTATTCAGGATATCCATCACTTCGTTAACCGTTTTACCTTCTTTATCACAGATAAATTGGATCACAGCAGGATCAATATCACCACTTCTGGTTCCCATGATAAGTCCCTCTAATGGAGTAAGACCCATGCTGGTGTCCACGCATTTGCCTCCGATGGAAGCAGAGATGCTGGCTCCATTACCTAAATGGCATACAATTACTTTTGCATTCTTCTCATCTAATCCACAGAACTTAATGGTCTCTTTGGATACAAAGCTATGGCTTGTACCATGGAACCCATAACGACGGATGCTGTATTTCTCATAATACTCATTAGGAATTGCATACAAAGCCGCTTTCTCTGGCATACCCATACCAAAAGCAGTATCAAATACAGCTACATTTGGAACGCCAGGCATTGCAGCTTCACAAGCTTCGATTCCCATTAAGTTTGCCGGGTTATGAAGAGGTCCTAAATCAAAGCATTCACGAACTACTTTCTTAACATCTTCTGTTACTACGATAGAATCGCTGTAAATGGTTCCGGCATGAAGAACACGGTGTCCTACTGCAGAAATCTCGCTGGTATCTTTGATTACTCCGTATTCCGGCTCAACCAGAGCTTCCATAACAAGTTCAATCGCAATGGTGTGGTTGGGCATATCCTTCTCCACTACCTTCTCGCCTTTTCCCTCAGCCTTATGTGTCAGCTTTGAGCCCGGGATACCGATTCTTTCGCATAAACCTTTTGCTAATACTCCTTCATTCTCCATATCAATCAACTGATATTTTAATGAAGAACTTCCACAGTTAATAACTAATATTTTCATATGAACTAGTTTCTCCTTCGACTATTTAACAATTTCGCCGTACTGTTCTCTCCCGCATCCTGCTGCGTTAGATTCATCAGTATCAATGTGCATAGCAAGAGCGTAGGAGTCGCTTACACGAACTACTACATCTCCAAAAACAAGACTTCTGCCGTTTGTATCAATCTTAACAGATACAATCTCACCGTTTTTAACGCCAAGCTTCTCAGCATCTGCAGGAGTTGCATGGATATGACGTTTTGCTGCGATCACACCTTCTGTAATCTCAATCTCACCTGCAGGACCTACAATTTTGCAGGCACCGCTACCTGCAACATCGCCAGACTCTCTTACGGGTGCAGCAATCCCTACGGAACGGGCATCTGTCAGAGAAAGTTCTACCTGAGTTGACTTTCTGACCGGTCCTAAGATAGACACTCCCTTAAATTCACTTTTGGAACCAACAACGGTGACTCTTTCTTCACATGCAAACTGACCAGGCTGAGACAATTCTTTTTTCTTTGTCAGTTCATAACCCTTTCCAAATAAAATCTCAAGATGTTCTTGAGATAAATGTACATGACGAGCTGATGTTTCAACAATAAAATTCATGATTCCCTAATCTCCTGTTCTTTTCCTCAAAGATTTTTAATGACCCTCACTCTATTCTATGAGGATTCCTCAAAATTTTCAAGTGCAGAGTTGAAATAATTTGCATTTTTTACGAAACAATAGCATAATAGAGTATAAAACAGCAAAAAAGGACTAATTTATGACAAACATCAAACCTTTCTCTGCAGTGGGTATTATTGCAGAGTATAATCCATTTCACAATGGACATGCCTATCATATAAAAAAAGCCAAAGAACTGGCTCACGCTGAGTACTGCATCGTGGTCATGAGCGGGGATTTTGTGCAAAGAGGCGCCCCAGCCGTATATGACAAATACACACGGACCGCCATGGCTCTCTCCTGCGGTGCAGACCTGGTTATTGAGATGCCTTCCCTTTTTGCTACCAGCAGCGCAGAAGATTTTGCAGCCTGCGGAGTGGCTTTGCTTGACAAACTGGGAATTGCAGACACTCTGTGCTTTGGAAGTGAATGCGGTGACGTAATGAAGTTAAACAGGATCGCTTCCATACTGGAAGAAGAACCTCCGGAATACGTCCAGGCTCTTCGGCAGGAACTAAAAAAAGGAGCAAGCTTTCCAAAAGCCAGAAAAGAGGCTCTTGTTTCCTGCAACATTCTTGACCAGGAAGAAGCTTCCATCTTGTCTTCCCCCAATAATATACTAGGAATCGAATATTGTAAAGCCATAAAAAAACAGGGCAGCAATCTTTCCCCCCTTACAATTACACGAGAAGGAAGTTCTTATCACGATCCGGTTCTGGTTAATCATCAATTCAGTTCTGCAACCGGAATCCGGACATCGCTTAAGGAGCACCAAAACAAAGGAACTGAAAAAGATTCGGTTCTGCAGCACATTCCTGACTCTGTAAAGCATCTTGTCGAGAACGGATATCCCATATTCAGTGACGATTTCAGCCTTCTTTTAAATACGGCTCTTTTGACCCTTTCCAAGGCTGGAATTCCCTTTGAATCCTATGCGGACATTTCACAGGAACTGGCTTCCAGAATCGCCAGACAGCTTCCGGACTTTCTTCCATTTGATGAGAAAATAGCCGGTTTAAAGACCAGACAGTATACTTATACCAGAATCAGCAGGGGAATGCTCCACCTTATTTTAGGCATGACTTCAAACCAGGTTACATTAGCAAAAGAAGCGGGATATGCTCCCTATGCAAGAGTTTTAGGGTTTAAGCGTGCTTCCGCCGACATTCTTTCACAAATAAAAAAAAGAGGGAGCATCCCTCTGATTACAAAAACTGCACACGCAGAATCCGCACTTACAAATACCGGTGCTTCCATGCTCCTGCAGGACTTTTACTGCTCCCACATTTACCAGTCTGTACTGCAGAACAAGTATGGCATAAGCACCAAAAATGAATATACGCAATCCGTAGTCATCCTATAACGGCGGATTGTTTTTATAGGTTAAAAATTTGTGCCGTTCCAACCCCAGTGTTCTACTTCTTCATATTTAATATAAAGCTTATCCTGTGAGATTCCAAGGACTTCCCGGTAAATTCTGCTGATCTCTATGGTCAGACGATCATAATCCCGTTCTGAAGCACGGCCAAAAATTTTCACTTCAATGAAAGCCATCTTGGTATTATTCTTCCCTTTAAAATAGAGAGAACAGTTCTCTTCAAAATTAAGCATGAGCCAGTTTTCTGATTTGCCAGGTACCAGACTGATTGCCTGTCCCAGTTTTGTCTTTAATTCTTTTTTCTCTTCTTCCGACAAGGGTACATTTACTTTTGAATTAATAAAAGGCATCTCTTTCTTCTCCTTCCTGATTGGAAAGCAGGTCATACAAAGTCAGATTGCTTTGAAGTGCTTCCATGATTGCTTTGATTTCCTTCTGATTCTCCTTGTTTTGGCCTTGTTTCACTGCCCGGATCAGAATATTCTTCGGTGTATGTTCCATATCAATAAACTCCAGAATCTGAGTCCTGTATCCATTCTGTTCCAGAAGTTCTGCTCTCAAAGCATCTGTATACAATGCAGCCACGCGTTCTTTGATAAGACCATACTGGAATAGCGGTGCCATCAATGGATTCTTCATCTGTTTATTCAATTCATGCTGACAGCAGGGAACAGATAAAATCACAGAAGCGCCCCAGCGGACCGCCTTAAAAAGTGCATAATCAGTAGCTGTATCGCAGGCATGAAGGGTTACTACCATATCAACATGATCGACTCCTTCATAGGAGGCAATGTCCCCATGGTAAAAATCAAGTTTTTCATAACCATATTTTTCTCTCAGGCGGTTGCAGCCATCAATGACTGTCTGTTTTAAATCAAGTCCAATAATCCGGATAGAATATCCTTTTAGCTCATGAAGATAATAGTACATGGCAAAAGTCAGATATGACTTGCCGCAGCCAAAATCAATGATCACATTTTCCCGGTCTTTCGAAAGCCTCGGAAGAATATCTTCGATGTATTCAAGAAACCTGTTAATCTGCCGGAATTTATCATACCGGGATTTTACAATCTTTCCCTCTTCTGTCATAACCCCAAGATCAATGAGAAACGGAACCGCTTTTCCTTCTTTTAAAATATAGCTTTTCTGTCTGTTATGTTCTAAAACCAATGGAGCCGCTTCCATCTTTGACGGAGTCCGCTTCTCTTTTACACTCAGAGTCCCTTTTTTACTGACCAGAACCCTTACCTGCCCGTTTGCTGATTCCAGCTCCATCTGACGGAGTTTTCCGTCTAATAAATCTGCAAGATAAGAAGTACATTCAACAGCCGATAAATTCTTATGAAACGCCTGATTCCCCCACTGTTCTTCCGCCTGGAAAACCAGATTACCTTTTAAAAGAAGGGGGCGTATCTTCACCTTTATAATCTCCTGCTTCCCTGTAGGATTGCTGACTACAATCCGAATCAGATTCTCGTTCAGATAAGACTCTCCTATCTCAACCAGTTGTTTTCGTTCTGTCTGTTCCATTCAATCAAGCAATTCCTTTCCATTTAATTCTCTGCTTCTACCCAGCCTGCCCGCAAAAGCTTCGGATAAGCTTCTAAATGGGCATAATCGTTAAACCGTTCCACCAGGAAAGTTTCTGAGGCTTCCATGAAATGCAGTTCTGTAATAGAGCAGTTCTCCAGAGAGTTTCCAAGAATACGATAATCTTTCGGATCCATATGAAGAAGTGCAGCTACCACAGCACGGATCACTCCGCCATGAGTGACAACCGCCACATTCTGGTGTCCGCACTTCACAATGTCTTTCAAAACAGGCATTGCCCTTTTTATTACATCAGCTGCACATTCCCCGCCGGGATAGGGCAGGTCCCGTTCCATCCTTGCCTGCTCTTTCTTAAATTCACGAAAGGTCACCGCAATATCCTGATCCGTCATTCCCTCCATGTCCCCAAAGGATATCTCCCGTAATTCCGGTCTGATCATGTGAGGAACTTTCCAGTAACGGTTTGCCTCCTTGGCAGTCTGTACTGCCCGGATTAAATCGCTGGAATAAACTGCATCAATGTGTTTATTTAAAAGTCTTTCTCCAAGCATTCCTGCCTGGAGAAAACCTTCTTCTGCCAAACCTGCATTTACGTTGCAAAGCTTGCTTGACTGCCGTCCATGACGGATCAGATAGATAGTCATACAATTCCCCTCGATAGATGAGTTAGTTTTTAAAGCTGTGAATTGGAGCCGGAATTCTTCCGCCTCTGTTAACAAACTTCTCACAGGAAAATTTGTTAACAGGCATAACCGGAGCATATCCCAAAAGTCCGCCAAATTCTACAGTCTCTCCAACACTTTTCCCAATAACAGGAATGATGCGGACAGCAGTTGTCTTCTGATTAATCATACCAATGGCTGATTCATCAGCAATAATTCCGGAAATGGTAGTAGCCGGAGTGTCCCCTGGAATCGCAATCATATCAAGACCTACAGAACAAACACAGGTCATGGCTTCCAGCTTTTCCAATGTAAGAGCACCTAAAGAAACTGCATCAATCATTCCCTGATCTTCACTGACCGGAATAAATGCACCGCTTAATCCGCCTACATAGGAGGAGGCCATAACGCCGCCTTTTTTGACCTGATCATTTAAAAGTGCAAGTGCTGCTGTGGTTCCTGGGGCACCGACCCGCTCCAGACCGATCTCTTCTAAAATTTCAGCTACACTGTCACCAACTGCCGGAGTAGGAGCAAGAGACAGATCTATAATTCCAAATGGAATATCCAACCGCTTAGAAGCCTCCTGAGCCACTAACTGTCCCACACGGGTGATCTTAAATGCAGTCTTTTTAATTGTCTCACAGAGAACTTCAAAGTCTTTTCCTCTGGCAGATTCAATGGCAGTCTTTACCACACCAGGACCGCTGACACCTACGTTAATGATGGCATCTGCTTCTGTCACACCGTGGAATGCACCTGCCATAAATGGATTATCATCTGGAGCATTGCAGAAGACAACCAGTTTTGCACAGCCAAGGGAATCATTATCTTTTGTCTCTTCGGCTGTCTCCAGCACAATCCTGCCCATAAGAGCAACCGCATCCATGTTAATACCTGTTCTGGTGGAACCAAGGTTAACGGAACTGCATACCCGGTCCGTACATGCAAGTGCTTTTGGTATGGAACGGATCAGATTCTCATCTGCTGTTGTCATGCCTTTGCTTACGAGAGCAGAATAACCGCCGATAAAGTTTACCCCTACCTCTTTTGCTGCCCGGTCCAGTGTTTTGGCGATTGTGACAAAATCTTGCGGCTTCTTGCAGGCAGAACCACCTACCATGGCAATTGGAGTCACAGAGATTCTCTTATTTACAATGGGAATAGCAAAATCTTTTTCAATTTCTTTTCCCACGGAAACAAGGTTCTTGGCGGTTGTGGTAATCTTGTTATAGATTTTTTCATTGACAGCATCCAAATCGCTGTCGCAGCAGTCAAGAAGACTGATTCCCATAGTAATGGTCCGCACGTCCAGCAGTTCCTGTTCAATCATTTTATTGGTTTCATTTACTTCAAACATATTTAACATATCGGGAATCCATCCTTTTCTAAAAGCATTTTGTCATCATCAGATCCGGTGCATCTTTGTGAAAATTTCTTCTCTCTGGCATTTTACTTTTACGCCGATCTCGTCACCAAGCTGTGCTAATTCATCTGATAACTCTCCAAACTGTTTTACAGAATCATCCATGTCCACAATCATCATCATATTAAAGAATCCCTGAACAATTGTCTGTGAAATGTCCAGAATATTCACCCGGTTATCAGCCAGGTATGTACAGATTTTTGCAATAATCCCAACGGTGTCTTTTCCAACTACTGTAATAATTGTCTTATTCATAATGCTCTCCTCTTTGTTATATAGTGATAATCTCAGACATCTGATCTCTTTTTGCAACTGCAATGGAAAAATCAGAAGCCTGAAATGGGGTATCTCCTTCTGTAATTTCAAGCTTTACTGTTTCATAAGCAAGTTGTTCATAATTATTTTCCTTGCTTAAATGCCCTAATAAAATCCGCTTTAAATTCTCATGAAGTACGCAGCATAACAATCTGCCTGCATTTTCGTTGGAAAGGTGACCATGATCTCCAAGAATACGGCGTTTTAAATAGTAAGGATAGGGACCTGCCTGCAGCATGTTTACATCATGATTCGCCTCTAAAAGAAGGGCATCCAGCCCTTGCAGGTGCTCAATAATGTACTGGTCATAATGTCCCATATCCGTAGCAACAGCCACTGCCTTATCACCATGCTGTACCCGGTAAGCAACCGGATTGGCTGCGTCATGGTCAATGGAAAAAGGCTTAACATCCAAGTCTCCTACGGAAAAATCCACATCAGGCTTAATGGGGCAAAAAAGTTCCTGGGGATATTCTCCAAGATTTTTCTGTTTGGATATCTCATCTAAGGTCTCTTTTGTTCCGTAGATGGGAACGCCATGCTTTCTGGCTAAAACCCCTAATCCCTTGGTATGATCGGAATGTTCATGGGTAATAACGATTCCAGCCAGTTCATTTCCCTTTATACCGATATCATTTAATCCCTGTTCAATCCGCTTATTGCTGATTCCTGCATCTACCAGGATATGGGTGGTATCAGACCCCACATAAATGCAATTACCACTACTTCCGCTTGCAATACTTACCAGTCTCATAATTCCTTCTGTCCCCTGTTTTTCAATATTTCCGCAAGTTGATTCCTCACTTCTTCCATGGAACCATCATTTTTAATAACCCTGTCACAACGTGCCAGATATTCTGCTTCGGTTGCCTGGCCAGCTATAATGCGTTTGGAATGTTCTATTTTATAACCCCTGTTTTCTAAAAGACGGTGGACCCGTGTCTGCTCAGAAGCATGGACATACCACATTTCGTCATAATCCAGATCCTCCCTTTCACCCATAATTGCAAATTCTACCACAATAAGGTCTGATTGGGAAGAAGAAATTTTGTCCTTTATGAATTTCCACACAAGAGGATGAATCCGGTCGTCTACAATTTTGCGTATCCGCTCATCCCGAAAGATACATTCAGACAGAATCTGACGGTCAATGGTTCCATCTTTTTTTAAGATGCTGTTCCCCAAGACCTTTACCACCGCTTCATAGCCTCCCCTGCCTGGCTTCATCAAGTCATGGGCAACTTCATCCGCTTTGATTACTTCTGCTGCATATTCTGTTTTTAATATAGAAAGAACCAGGCTTTTTCCTGCCCCAATTCCTCCTGTTAATCCAATTACTCTCATTCATTCCACCGGTTCCTTATTTTGCGTCAAACCAGGACTTTCCTACATTTGCTTCCACTTCAAGGGATACATCCAAATCTGCCGCATGTTTCATCTCTTCTGTTAAAAGTTTTTTTACCTGATCCAGTTCATCGATATAAGTCTCTATTAAAAGCTCATCATGCACCTGAAGGACAATCCGGGATTTCAGTCCCTGTTTTTTCAAAGCCCTGTCTACCCGTATCATGGCAATCTTCATGATATCTGCCGCTGTTCCCTGTATAGGAGAATTCATCGCTGCCCGTTCTCCAAAAGACCGTTGCATAAAATTCGATGATTTTAATTCTGGAACGGGACGTCGTCTGCCAAACATGCTGACAGCATAACCGTGTTCCTTGGCATCTTTGACCAGTCCGTCTAAGAAGGATTTAACGCCTGGATAAGTTTCAAAATACTTCTCAATGTATTCCGATGCTTCCTTTCTTGTAATGCTGAGTCCCTCGCTTAAACCAAAAGAACTGATTCCATATACGATTCCAAAGTTTACTGCCTTGGCATTTCTTCTCTGCAGGGAGGTTACCTGATCAAGAGGAACGTGGAATACCTCAGAAGCTGTGATTGCATGAATATCTTCTGCCTGTCGGTACGCTCCAATCAAGCGCTGATCCCCTGACATATGCGCCAGGACCCTCAGTTCAATCTGGGAATAGTCTGCATCCACAAAAACACAACCTTCCTTTGGCACAAATACCTTTCGAATCTCTCTTCCAAGCTCTACTTTTACAGGAATATTCTGCAGATTCGGTTCTGTACTGCTGATTCTTCCTGTAGCCGTAATTGTCTGATTAAAGGTTCCGTGAATCCGCTCGTCCGGCCCGATATAAGCTGCCAGACCATCCGCATAAGTGGAATTTAATTTTGTCAATTGCCGATAATCCAGTATGAGACTGACAACCGGATAATCCGAGGCCAGTTTTTCCAGCACATCAGCAGCCGTAGAGTAACCGGTCTTTGTCTTTTTTCCACCTGGAATCTTCATATGCTCAAATAGAACTTCCCCTAACTGCTTTGGAGAATTAATATTAAAAGTTTCTCCTGTTTCTTCGTGGATTTTCTGTTCCAGTTCCGCAATTTTTACCTTTAACCGGTCTCCGTATTCTTTTAACTGGCCACGTTCCACCTTAATTCCTACGGATTCCATGGAAAACAGGCTGTAAATCAAGGGAAGTTCGATTTCATAATACAATGTTTCCATGTCTGTCTCTTTTAAAGCCTGACGAAGACGTTGTCCGCATTCATATGCCACATAAGACATGGAACAAACACAGGCAGCGGCTTGATCCCTGTTTTCCTCCAATCCACGGCGTATAGTGCTTTTACCAATTAAATCAGTCTTTGAAGGAAGAGCTTTTCCCATATAGTCCATGGCAAGTTCCTGATAACTGTAAGAATCATTTAACGGGCTGAGAAGATATGCTGCAACTCCTGCATCAAACACCTGACTTTCCTCATCAAGATGTAAAAAAGGAAGCTGGCTTTTTAAATCCAGCACCGTAACATGTCCTGATTTGTTGCAGAGTTCCTCTGCTTTTCCAGCAAGATATTCCCCTGTCATAAATCCTTCTGGAACCACACAGTAGCACTCTGTTTCTCCAAAACATAGAGACAGGGCTGATATGGCTTTGTCTTCAATTACAAGCTGTAATCCAATTCTATCTGCATCCAGACTTCTGGAAAACAATTCCTCCGCCTGAGTTAAGTCCGTAACCACTTTATCACCAGGAAATTCTGATGTCACCTGTTCTTCCTCTGGAAAATCCGATGGCACAAACTCCATGTCCATGATGTTTCTGATCTCTGTTTCTAAAACCGATTGGGAATAATCCAGTTCAATATCACAATCTCTGGAAAGAGAATAGGTTTTTTCTTCCTGCTTTACTTCACTTTCACATTGTTTCAGTATTTCTTTTACCCTAACAGAATCCACAGATTCTATCTGATCATAAAGATTAGAAACATTTCCAAATTCTTTTATGAGACGTGCTGCACTTCTCTTACCAATCCCCTCTGCCGTGCAGAGAGCGAACATTCCTTTTAATTGTTCCGGTTCCAGACCATATTTTTCTTGCACCGCATCCAGGGTGTAATCTTTTAAAATAAGTCCTTCTTCTCCCATGTCTGCCATTCGGACTGTTACATGATCTTCCACTGTCTGCAAGAGTTTTTTGTCTGCTGACAGAATCACGATATCTTCCTCTTCTTTGCGCTTTGCAGCCAGGGTGGACAATAGATCGCATGCACGTGCATCATCTTTTAAAAGAAGTGATGCCCCAAAGGGACCACTTTGTTCTTTCAGAAGTTTTTGCTGCTCTTTCAGTTCTTTAAGAACTGTCACTCCATTTTCACATTCTTCTGATTCAGCAGAAAAAGCAATAGCCAGATAATCCGCACCTTTCTGATCCAGAATCTCCTTTATAAGACTGCAAACCCCATCTGCAGCATTGACCGGAAGACCATAAAAGGCTTCCCTCAACATACTGTCTCCATCTATTAATACGATTCGTTTTCTGCTCATCTGTTCTCCTATCATAGTAAGCCCTGCTGCATCCATATTCTGCACTGCAAAAGAATGGTTACAATCAATGCCATAATGCTCAAAGTAGTCACCGCATACCGAATCACCTTAATCAGCCTGATTGCCTGTATTCTCTGCCTGGACTGTTCAATTGCTGCTTCTAATGCACCTTTAATGTTATAATTCCCAGTTTCGGAGTCTAATTGTCTGATTCCCACTTCCACGGTAAAATAAGTTTCCAGTTCATCCCGGCATCCTGGACAGGATTCCATATGTGCCAAAAATTCTGTCAGTTCTTCATCTGTAAGTTCATTTCTGATGTATGGCATGACAAGACTTTCTGCTTCTTTGCAAGTCATCGTTCAGACACCTCCTTAAGAATTCCTTTTTCTATCATACAATATATTCTGCCTATTTTCAATTTAATAATCTCAAAAAATACTTGCCAAATGGAAAATCCTGTGTTAGAATTATGAACGTTGCAGACAAAGCCGGCATGTCGGAATGGCAGACGAGGCGGACTCAAAATCCGTTGATGGCAACATCGTGTGGGTTCAAGTCCCACTGCCGGCACTATTTGTAAACCCTGGTGAATACAAGATTTTCTTGTAAACACTGGGGTTTTTCTTATTATAGTTTGTATAAAAAAGCAGTCTTTTCAATCGGTGCCATCGTATTAGCCATCTTCTCTTAATCAATAATGCCAGATAGTACAGTATTTAATTCAATAGATAACCCAGTTTTAAAATCATGAGGGTTTGTCAAAAGAAACTGATGCTTTCGTATCTACCATATCAAAAAGTTCTCGGTTAACATTATATGTAGTTCCTACATTAGGAGTAGATGACGAGTGATTACCCATAGAAATCCACTTTTTTGCGTTGTTCTGCTTACCATTTCAAACTCAAATCACAATTAAGTGGTAAAAGAAAAAACGTCCGGTTAAAAGCGTTCTTTCTTTATAGTAATTAAATTCTCAACTTTTAAGTTTCATTGATTCATGCTGTTTTTGTTTGATTGCGTGCCAGACCTCTTCACCTATATCTCTCAAATCCTCAACATTCGAACCCGAATGTCCATTATAGATAAATTGTAAAGCTCTATAATCTTCACCTTGAAGAATCAAAAAGCCTACGTTAAAATCAGATTCTGAAAAATCGTATCTATAATCATGAGAAGAAAGTAACCACTGTGAGAATACATAATATCGGTATCCTTCATTATCAACCTCACATATTTTTGACAATGCCTTATTGCCTAATTGGTTTTTTTCATTATTTATGTTTCCGTAAACATATAAACCTTCATTATACAGATTCAGTGTCTCATCATCAATTCCTTCTATTTTAACTTTTGCAATTACATAGGGTATATAAGAATTATTTACATCTGACTTTTCCTGATACAGTTGGCATGATGAAAATTGAAGTGTATGTCCCATGTATTCCATATCATAAGGCAAAGACTCCAAGGTAAATATCACTCTCTTATCACCTTCAGAAATTCTAACATCGTTCTTAGTTTCATCATTATTTTGCACTTCCCGCCCGTCTTTTGAACAACCAGATATAAAGATGAATCCAAGAGCTAAAACCATTGTTAAAAGGTACCTTTTCATAGTACACCCCCTATTCGTATATATGAAACATACCATATTCTATAACAATATTCAAGAAAAGAACAGGGGGTTTTCTGCTCTTTTAGCACTATAAACTGACTGATTATTTTACTGGCTTAATAGACCATTCTCTGCTTGAATTTATTTCAAAAAAACCACCTTTTGATATTCCTCCTCTTCTTCAGTTGCTTTAAACTCTATTAAATCTTTTGGCCGCATATCCAATATTAGACATATCCGGTTAATTCCATAATGCACGAAGTCTAAATTTCCTTATAGTTACGGTGTTGTTTTCGGATTCAAGTACCACTGTCAGCACTATTTATAAACCCTGGTTGATACAAGAACTCCTTATATTAACCAAGGTTTTGCTGCTAACAAAACTACGAATTTATATTCTCCTTTTCATTCAGCCTTCCATAGATAAAAGTGTCTTTCCAAATTGGCTGTCCGTCTTTATCTTTTCTGAAATACACATTTTTCTTCAAGTGCCCTTCCCGAACAAATCCCATTCTCTCCAATAATCCCCATGAATTTTGATTGATCGGATCACAGTTAGCGTAAATTCTATGAATTCCCTTTTGAAATTCTAATTCAATAAGTTTTTCGCAGCTTTCCTGGGCATATCCTTTTTTCCAATACTGTTCGTTAAAAACAAATCCTATTTCCAGTGAATTAAAATCACTTTTACCCAGATACACATTACCAATCATCTTGTTTATGGATTTCAATTCTACTGCAATCATTTCATCCGTTGAAATCCTCCATTTCAAACTATTTTCCGTTTCTTTCATGGTCTTTGGCGTGTAAGGTTCAAATTCTACCACTCTAGGATTTGACAAGTATTCAAATAAATCCTGTAAATCATCTTCTTGATACCTTCTCAAAGTTAATCTGTCCGTCTCTGCTATGATTTTTTTGTTATCCATTATAATCCCTCACTTTTGTTCTAATTTTATAATACAGAAAAACTTTATAAGTATCAATCATATAATCAATTTATTATTCCTTCATTTTTCTTATTTCCCCTAAAAAGTTAATAAAACCAAAAGTTCCCCCACTGCTTTTTCTATTATATGAGACAAAATAGGAAAAATAGTTGCCATTTCCTCCTTTCTTTGATAAAATAGGACGGAAAATATAAAGAAATGGAGTCAAAAAATGAGTAATCATGCTAAACTCACAACTCGAGATTATCTGCTCAGCATCCAGCATCTGTTCGCCATGTTCGGCGCAACCGTACTGGTTCCTTTACTGACAGGTCTCAACCCATCGCTGGCACTTTTTTCTGCAGGCGTTGGTACCTTAATATTCCACTGCTGTACTAAATTTAAGGTTCCTGTGTTTCTTGGTTCTTCCTTTGCATTCCTGGCTGCGGTTACTACCATTATCCGCCCGGAAGGAACCGTGATCCCAGAGAACATACCTTTAGCACAGGGTGGAATTATTTTTGCCGGTTTTGTCTATCTTCTATTTGCAATTCTTGTTTTTATCATTGGTTCAGACAAGATTAGAAAGGTATTCCCTCCGGTGGTGACTGGTCCAGTCATCGTAGTAATCGGCATTAACCTGGCAAGTACCGCAATCAATGATGCTACCGGCAATTTAAGTCTTGCCGATGGTTTGACTCCAACCATTGCGTTAAACCTGGGAATCGCACTTTTTACCCTGTTCGTGGTAATCCTATGCTCGATCTTTGCCCGTGGCTTTTTTAAACTTGTCCCTATTCTCATAGGAATAGCGGCAGGCTATTTGTTGTGCGTAATTTTAGGTGCAGCAGGCGTATTCCATATGGACTATTCTCCTATTACCTCAGCAGCATGGATCAACATTCCCTATGTCACAAAGGACTTAAACGGTGTTGCATTCATGACGGTTCCAAAGTTCAGTCTTGGGGCAATTCTTTCCATCGCTCCCATTGCATGCGTTACCTTTATGGAACACATCGGAGACATTACAACGAACGGAACCGTAGTTGGAAAAGACTTCTTTAAGGACCCAGGTCTTCACCGCACACTTTTAGGAGATGGTATTGCAACCTTATTCGCAGGATTTGTGGGTGCCCCTGCCAATACCACCTATGCGGAAAACACCGGTGTTCTGGCAACCACAAAAAACTACAATCCCAGATTATTACGGCTGACTGCAGTTTTCGCTATTATCCTTGGACTGTTTGGAAAAATGGGAGCCATACTCCAGACAATTCCAGGCCCGGTAAAGGGCGGCGTTGAAATCATGCTTTTCGGAATGATTGCCGCAGTGGGTATCCGTTCTCTGGCAGAAGCGAATCTTGACTTCACACATAGCAGAAATCTCTCTATTGTAGGGCTGATTCTTGTGTTTGGTCTTGGTTTCGGACAGATTGGCGGTTTGAATGCGGAAATAGGTTCCGTTACCTTAAACATTTCAGGTCTCTTCATTGCAGTTGTTGTAGGTGTCTTTATGAACCTGATACTGCCAGAAAGCCCTGATTCAACAAGAGATTCAAGAAAGGATAAATAACATTATGGATTTTTCTACAGACAATATAACCGTTTTTACTCACCCTCTGATTCAGCACAAGATTTCTATTTTAAGAAATAAGAATACAGGAACCAACGAGTTCCGTGCCCTGATTGAAGAAATCGCCATGCTAATGGGTTTTGAGGCATTAAGAGATCTTCCGTTGCAGGATGTGGAAGTAGAAACACCTCTTGAAACCTGTATGACTCCTATGATTGCAGGAAAAAAGATGGCAATTGTACCAATCCTGCGTGCAGGTCTTGGTATGGTTAATGGAATTTTAGCTCTCGTTCCTTCTGCAAAAGTGGGACATATCGGTCTGTACCGGGATGAAGTGACACATCAGCCTCACGAATATTACTGCAAGCTGCCAAATCCTATTGAACAGAGAACCATTGTTGTTACAGACCCTATGCTGGCAACCGGTGGATCTGCTGTGGCTGCTGTTGACTTTATCAAACAGCATGGTGGAAAACACATTAAATTCATGGCTATCATTGCAGCACCAGAGGGCTTAAAGAAGCTTCACGAAGCACATCCGGACATCCAGATCTATGTAGGACATTTAGACCGTCAGTTAAATGAAAATGCTTATATCTGTCCTGGTCTTGGAGATGCAGGAGACCGTATTTTCGGAACAAGATAAATTGGTATTAAAAAAAGAGCTGTTTCACAATGAAACAGCTCTTTTTTTAATACTTCGTTTTATTATGAATTCTGCACTTCTTCTACTGCCTTTTTCTCAACCACTTCACCCTGATTCTTATAAATGGTATTGGCATCAATACAGCCTCTTACGGAAGACAGAGGATAAACATTGGATTTTGGTCCAATAACAGTACCTGGGTTTAAAACTGCTCCGCAGCCAACCTCTGTGAAGTCTCCGATAATTGCACCAAATTTCTTCAGCCCTGTCTCAATCTCACCCTCTTCTGCATGAACGGTAACCAGAGATTTATCTGCCTTAACGTTTGATGCGATAGAGGAAGCACCCATATGTGACTTGTATCCTAAAATAGAATCTCCCACATAATTAAAATGAGGAACCTGAACACCATCAAACAGAATAGAATTCTTAATTTCGGAAGAATTACCTATAACAGCACCCTCTCCGATAATCGCATTTCCTCTGATAAAAGCACAATGACGAACCTGAGCACCTTTGCAGATAATTACATGCTCACCAAGACATGCTGTGGGGGGCAGATTGATGGATTTGTGAATCCAGACAGCTTTTCCAACATGAACGTATTCATCTTTTGGAAGACGTTCTCCTAAAGAAACGATAAATTCGCTGATTTTAGGAAGAATCTCCCACGGATATGTGGTCTGCTCAAATAATAATTTTGCAATCGTATGATTTGTATCAAATAAATCCTGGTTTGTCATGTCTTCTTTTTTCATTCTTATAATCTCCTATTTCTGTTTTTTATAATTAGCTGCCGCGGCATCAAACACACTGCGAAGATCGTAGTGGTTATTGAGCCTTAACACTCCTGTAGTGCGCCCGGCAACAAAATTCTCTAGTTTCTGCATGTATTCCTCAGGAGTAATGGAACCTTCTGATACATAGGTAAGGCCTTTTTCCCAACTGGCTGTAAGCTCTGGATTTAATAACTGCCTGATGGAGGCATTGACCACATCATAAATCAACTCGCCAAGTAAAGTCGGAACAATGACCTGGGTCTTCGTATTCAAAGAAAGATACTTGATATGGAACAGCTTTTTCAATATCTCGGCTCTTGTTGCACTGGTGCCTATCCCGCTTCCTTTAATCTGAGCCCGCAGTTCTTCATCTTCAATTAACTGCCCTGCATTCTCCATGGCAAGAATCATGGAACCAGATGTATAACGTTTGGGAGGTGATGTCTCTCCTTCTTTGATCGTCAGCGAAGAGATTGGAATCTTCATCCCTTTTTTTAATGTTCCAAGCATGGCTATAAAAGCCGGATTATCCATGTTTTTCTGAGGAGAATCGGAACGGGTTTCCTCCGTGCCGTTCTCTTCCAAAGAAGAGGGTTTCTTTTCATCCGAATTTTTTTTCTTTCCTCCGGAAACGTCTGCAATCTTTAAGTATCCAGGCTCCAGCATAACACGGAAGTTGGCAAAAAAATGTTCTCTATCTGCCATCAGTTCAAGGGCATATTTCTGATAAACCGCCGGCGGATAAAAAACGCTTAGAAATCTCCTTGTTATTACTTCATAAATCTTGGATGACAAAGAAGACAATCCTCTTAAAGCCCCAAGACCCTGACCCGTAGGCACAATGGCATAGTGATCTGTGATCTGTTTGTCATTGACATATCTGGTCTTTTCAATGGTCTTATAAGATCCGGTACTGAGAATCTCCTCAGCCGCTGCTGCTAAAGGTTCATATCCTTTTAGTCCGCCAATATTTTTATGAATCTCTTTTGCAACTGCCGATGAAAGAACTCTGGCATCGGTTCTTGGATAAGTAACCATCTTCTTCTCATAAAGTTCCTGAACAACCTTCAGGGTCTCATCCGGACTGATCTTAAACATTTTGGAACAATCATTCTGCAGCTCTGCCAGATTATATAGAAGAGGTGGATTCTTGGTTTCCTTTTTCTTTTCAATGGAAACAACCGCTGCTTCCATGGGATCAAGAACAGAAAGGGCTTGAATCAACTCTTCTGCATGCTTGCGTTCCTTAAAACCATTTTCCTTGTAAAGATACGGAGATTCAAAATACCGGGATCCATGAGCACTTTTCCACTCTCCTTCAAAGTCCATATCATCTTTTATGAAAGTTCCCATAACTCTGTAAAATGGAGTTTTTACAAAGTTCCGAACTTCCCTCTCCCTGCGTATTACCATACCCATAACACAGGTCATGACCCGGCCTACAGATACCACTGTATTCTTTCCGGTTCTTAAATAATTGGAAATATGCTGTCCATACCTTAGTGTAAGCAATCGGGAAAAATTAATTCCCATCAGATAATCCTCTTTTGCACGAAGATAGGCAGACGCAGAAAGATTGTCATATTCAGATTCATCCTTTGCTTCCCTGATTCCTCTTAATATCTCATCTTCTGTCTGGGAATCAATCCACACACGCTTTTGACGCTTGTCTTTTACTCCCGCCAACTGGGCAACAAGACGGTATATGTATTCTCCTTCCCGTCCTGAGTCAGTGCAAACATAAATCGTATCCACATCCGGGCGGTTAAGCAGACTGCTTACGATCTTATATTGTTTTTCAGCACTGGGGATTACCTCATACTTAAACTCTTTTGGAAGGAAAGGAAGTGTGGACAGACTCCATCGCTTAAACTTTGGATCATAGCGTTCCGGATAACTCATGGTTACCAGATGTCCTACGCACCAGGTTATAATAACCTGATCCGATTCTATGTACCCGTCGCTGCGCCTTCCCTTTACTTTTAAAGCATTGGCAAACTCCTGCGCTACACTTGGTTTTTCTGCAATGTATAACGATTTCGACATATATCTCTCCACTGCTTTATAATAGTAACCCGTCTAGTATATCATTAAAACTTATGAATAGCAATTATTTGACCTTTAAAACTAATTATATCATTGAAAAATGGGAATATCAATGGTACAATGGTAAACAATTTTACGAAGAGGAGTGTAGAAACCATGTCAATACAAAAGGTAAAAGAATACTTAAAAGACTACGGCAGGGACTGTCAGGTACAGGAATTTCCTGTTTCCAGTGCAACGGTAGAGTTAGCGGCAAAGGCACTGAACGTATCCCCGGCTCACATTGCGAAAACTCTTTCTTTTCATAAAAACGACGAAGAGGGCTGTATTCTGATTGTAACTGCAGGTGATGCAAAGATTGACAATGCAAAATTTAAAAAGAAATTCGGTTTTAAAGCAAAGATGCTTGCTCCTGATGAAGTAGTTTCCCTAACAGGACACGAAATCGGCGGGGTCTGTCCATTTGCCAATCCAAAACAGGCAACCACTTATTTAGACGTTTCCCTGCAGAGATTTGAATCTGTCTACCCTGCAGCAGGAAGTTCCAATTCTGCAATTCAGTTATCCTGCGAGGAACTGCTGATGCTTTCTAATGCGGTAGAATGGATTGACGTCTGTAAAATTCCGGAAGCATAATCCCTGTTTTTCACCTGAGCAAAAGGAGGAAACTATCTATGAAAACCCATGAATCTGTTTCATTAAAATACGGAGATGCAGACATTGACATTGACGTTAGTAAAGCCACATCTGTCTTCTTTCTAAAAGGTAAGGTTCTCCTGCCCATTACGGACTTAAAAACCACATTTAAAGAAGCCGTTACTGCAAAAACTGTGGATTCAAAACCCTTAGATCAGCTTTTAAACTCCAAAGATCTGGTTACCATCGTAGTCAGCGACATTACCCGTTTCTGGATGCGCCAGGATTTAATCTGTCGGGAACTGATTGATTTTCTGCACAGCCAGTCACAGATTCCCTATGAAAATATGGTAATTGTGGTTGCTCTCGGAACCCATAGAGGTCATAGTGAGGAAGAGCAGAAAAAGGTTGTTGGAGAATATGTTTACAATCGGGTAAAGGTTCTAAACCACGACGCAACTGCAGACGATCTTGTTTTTATGGGCACAACCAGACAGGGAACTGACGTATGGGTCAACGCCCTTGCCGTCAACCGCAAAGTAATCCTGATCGGAGGAACGGTTCACCATCTGATGGCAGGCTTTGGCGGAGGACGCAAAAGCATTCTTCCTGGCATTTCAGGGAAAAAAACAATTGAGCAGAATCACCTTCTTTGCCTTGATAAAAACCTCCCGAAGTCCAGTACTGCCATTGGAAGCGGTGCCCTGTCCGGCAATCCGGTTCATGAAGACATGATGGAAGCTGCTGCCATGGTAAACCCTTTATTTAGCATTAACATTATCTCCACTCCCGAAGGCAGACACAGCCACATCATCTGTGGACACTGGGAAAAAGCCTGGTTAAAAAGCTGTGAGACTGTTCATGATTCTTTCAGCGTTCCCATTGAGGAAAAAGCGGATATTGTTATTGCCTCCTGCGGTGGTTATCCAAAAGACATCAACTTATATCAGGGAATTAAAACTTTGTTAAATATGTCTCTTGCCGTAAAACCAGGCGGAACCATGATATTTATTGCACAGTGCCGGGAAGGCGGCGGTTCACCTGACTTTTTTGACTGGAGAATTCCATTAAAAGACGGCGTTCTGGATGAAAAATTGCGAGAGAGCTTTACCATTGCCGGATATATCTTTTATGCTGGTATGGAAGCCATCTCCAAAGGAAATGTGCTGATGCTGACTTCTTTTTCACAGGACTTAAACGAGGAAGCTTT
The DNA here is from genome assembly GCF_007115105.1 of Clostridium sp. HBUAS56010. GTDB lineage: Bacteria > Bacillota > Clostridia > Lachnospirales > Lachnospiraceae > Lacrimispora. The sequence goes on along the minus strand of NZ_SULJ01000001.1, from coordinate 266,549 downwards.
AAAGGATATGAACATCTCAGCTTATTGCGATATAAATGAACTTTTAAGCCATGTAGACTTTACAGACAAGTCTGTTTATGTAATGCCATACGGCGGAAATGCCCTGCCTCAGCATCACACCGCTTAATTATTTGAAGTTTTAACAGAAATTTTATAATTCTATTGACAAATGGTGTCTGATATGATTATATTTACTACAATGAAACCAGTGAAGTGGAAGTAAAACTACGATACGTGTTTACAGAGAGTTTGGGATGGTGGAACCCTTACAACGATTCGGCGTAGTACAATGGGCCACTGAGGGCGCAGGGAAAAGATTATAATCTGAGTATTCTGCGACGCAGCATCAGCGTTAACGGATGAGGAGTGTGTCGGCACTCTGCATGAGTCGGGCAAATTTTGCCAATCAAGGTGGTACCGCAGATCATAAGCATCTGTCCTTGGAGTATATCTAAGGATAGGTGCTTTTTTTGATTCAATCCCCCGCTCTTAAAATCCGAACAACTAAATGAAAAGGGAGATTTAACATGAAAAAAACATCTAAAATTACAATTGCACTGTCTTTGGCTGCATCCTTGCTTTTATTTACAGGCTGTCAGTCAGATAAAACGAAAGAAAGTTTATCCGGCTTTGAAGACAAAAAGTTAAAAGTAGGAATCATCCAATTGGTTGACAATGGTGCCTTTACAGATATGAGGGAAGGATTTACAGAAGAATTGGAACGCAGAGGTTACGGAAAAGATAAACTTGTCATTAATTACAAGAATGCTCAGGGAGATGCCACGAATTTAAACTCCATCTGTCAGGAAATGGCAGACAGCAAGGTGGACCTGGTAGCAGCGATTGCCACACCTGCCGCACAGGCCATGGTCAATCTGGATTCCGATATACCTGTAATATTCATCTCTGTGTCAAATCCAGTGGGCGCAGGATTAATTACAGATATGGAAAAACCCGACAAAAATGCCACAGGAACTTCCAATGCCATTCCGGTCAATGAAATCTTTGATCTTGCAAAGGAACTGACACCAGAACGTAAGTCCTTTGGTTTTCTATATAATACCGGAGAGATCAATTCTGTCACGACCGTAGAGAATTCAAAAAAATATCTGGATTCCATCGGAATGACCTATGAAGAAGCAGTCGTAACCAACTCTTCCGAGGTTCAGCAGGCAGCCCAGTCCCTTGCCGGAAAAGTAGATGCCATCTTTGTTCCAAACGACAGCGTCATCCAAAGTGCCATGCCTCTGGTTTCTGAAGTTGCCCGGAAAGCAGGAATTCCCATCTATGCCAGTTCCGCTACTACCGTAGAGTCTGGAGCATTTGCAACCATTGCTATCAGTGATAAGGAAATTGGTAAAATTTCAGCAGATATGGCAATCCAGCACTTGGAGGGAACACCTGTCAGTGAAATTCCTGCACAAATTGTCCCAGCATCTTCCACCGTTATCAATAAAAATGCTGCAGAAGCTCTCGGAATTACATTTCATAAAGAAATAAACAAAACTGCTGTTTTCGTAGAAGACGAAAATTAATCGAAGCGAAGGAGAATAATTATGACACTATTCTTAGGTTCTCTCCAACTGGGACTCATCTATGGACTATTGGCAATCGGTGTATTTATCGCATTTCGAATCTTAAATATTCCGGATCTGACTGCAGAAGGAAGTTTTACCTTTGGTCTGGCAGTCTCAGCCAGGCTTACCCTTCTTGGACATCCTTATCTTGGCATCCTGGCTGCCATTGCTGCCGGCGCTTTTGCCGGTTCTGTCACCGGTTTATTGCAGACCAAACTTTTTATTCATCCAGTTCTGGCAGGAATTCTGACTATGAGTGGTCTTTATTCCATTAATCTGCTGATCATGGGAAGCAGTTCCAACTTATCTCTGATTGGAGGCAATACAATATTCAAACTCATGACGGATCATTTTGTATTCCTGCCAAAAGAAGGAATTAAAATCTTACTTCCTCTTTTTATTTCAATTACTGCTGCACTTTTATTTGCATTCTTTTTTAAAACGCGAATCGGTCTTTGTATTCGTGCCACAGGCAACAACGAAGACATGGTCCGGGCATCCTCCATCAATGTCGATGGGACTAAAATCATCGCACTGGCTGCCTCCAACGGAGCCATTGCACTTTCAGGCGCACTGATTGCCCAGTATCAGGGATTTGCGGATATTAACTCTGGAGTAGGTATCATTGTGGTGGGGCTCGCCTCCGTTATTATGGGCGAACTGGTAATTCGCAAAGAAAGTGTGACACTGGGTCTGTTCTCTGCAATTCTTGGATCTGTAATCTACCGCTTCATGATTGCCATAGCCTTAAAATACAGTCCATTTCCAGCCTATGCCCTAAAGCTTGTATCCGCCTGTATCGTTGCAGTCGCCCTTTCTATCCCTGCAATTGAATACCATAGACAACTGCAGAAAATTAAAAAAGGAGGAAAAAACCGTGTTAACCATTGAAAACGCTGTTAAAATATTCTCAAAAAATACCCCCAATGAACATATTGCTCTCAATCATCTTAACTTAACCTTAGAAAAGAGGGATTTTGTTACGATTGTCGGCTCCAACGGAGCTGGAAAATCAACCTTGTTCCATGCAGTCAGCGGAGGATTCTGGCTGGATGAAGGCTCCATCTATCTGGATGGAAAAGATATTACTTTTTTACAGGAGCACAAACGGGCGCAGACCATTGGCCGTCTGTTCCAGGATCCCATGAAAGGAACTGCTCCTGGGCTAACCATAGAAGAAAATCTGGCACTGTCCTATTCCAGAAGCAAGCGTGGATTGCTTCTCCCGGCTTTAAATAAACAGGACTGCAGCCGTTTCAGAGAACTTCTTTCTGACTTTCATATGGGACTGGAAGACCGTATGAATACAAAGATGGGGCTTCTCTCAGGCGGTCAAAGACAGGTTGTCACACTGCTCATGTGTACCCTTGTACCTCCTAAGCTTCTGCTTTTGGATGAACACACGGCTGCCTTAGACCCTGCTACTGCAGAAAAGGTCATGGAAATCACCAATCAAATCATCAAAAAACATCAGCTTACTACCATGATGATTACCCATAACATGACATCTGCACTTACCACCGGGAATCGTATTATTATGATGGACTCCGGAAATATAATTCTTGATATCTCCGGAAAAGAAAAAGAAAAAATGAACGTTCCAGAACTTTTAGATCTCTATTCCGCTAAGAGCAAGAAGACGTTTGATCAGGACAGGGCGCTTCTTTCCTCTTAAATTCTGCTAATAAGATAGAAATAAACATCAGAACGCACCCCAGGATCAACTTAAAGGTTACTGGCTCTGAGAGAAAGATAACCGCAAATCCAAGACCAAACACTGCCTCAAAGGATAATATAATTGAAGAAGTGCCAGGGCTTAAATATTTTTGTCCCACATTCTGCAGGAGAAAACAAAGCATGGTACTGAATACGCCAAGATAGAGCAGACCAACAACCATAGAGCCATTGATGACAGAAAAGTCCTGTGCTCCCTCCAGGAAAGGTGCCAGAATCCAGCTTAACACCGCCGCCCCTATCATCTGGATGACAGTCAGGATAACCGGATCATGCTTTTTTGTATACCGGTCAATAAATACAATATGTACTGCAAAGAAAAAACCGCATATAAGGGTCAGTATATCTCCTATATTGACAGAGAAGTCTCCTTCTAAAGAAATAAGTGCAAGCCCAACCACAGCAAGAACTGCTGCTGACATATTGTTTGCCGAGGGCTTTTTCCGGTTAATGAACCAGTGAAGAAAAGGAACCAGGATTACATACAATGTTGTAATAAACGCATTCTTACTTGCTGTGGTATATTTCAGTCCATAAGTCTGCAGCAGATAGCTGAGGAATAAAAAGACCCCAAGAAGACCGCCCGATATGCAATCAGACTTTCTGATGGTCTTTATCTTTTTCCAGAATACTGCCACTAATGCAAAAGATGCGATGCTAAAACGCAGCGCCAGCAAATATGTCGGCGAAATAACATTTACCGAATTCTTCATTACAACAAACGCACTGCCCCAGATAATAGTTGTTACGATCAGACCCAATACGGACAGTACCTTCACTCCATTTCCATTTTGTATATTCATATGTACACAAATCAAATCCTTTCAGATAAGTACAGGGGCGCAGATCATCTGCGTCCCTGTTTGGTATTGCCTGTTTCTTTATTCTATATTAGAAAACTTATAAACGGTTACAGTCTTATATTCCTCTCCTGCCTTTAATACAGGAGATGGAAATTCGGGAGTGTTCACTGCATTGGGGTAATACTGTGTCTCAAAACAGTAACAGTATCTTTTCGCATAAACCGCTCCATGTTTCCCTATAGTTCCATCTTTTAAGAAATTGGCTGTATAAAACTGCATTCCAGGAAGATCTGTGTAAACTTCCATACGAATGCCACTCTTTTCGGCTTCTGCTGCCGCACATAATGAAACTTCTCCCTGGGGGTGATTGAGAACCCAGTTATGATCATATCCGTTGCCAAGAACAAGATCTTTGTAATCATCATTCAAATTCTGCTCAATTGGTTTCATAACTGTAAAATCCATAGGAGTACCTTTTACTGGTACTAATTCTCCCGTAGGAATGGACTTTTCATCTGCTCTTGTATAGGTATCGGCATCAATCCATACCCGATGATTCATGGCATACCCATCATCATGTCCTGCCAGGTTAAAATAACTGTGATTGGTGAAATTAGCTATGGTATCCTGATCACTAACCATATGATAGGAAAGCATCAGGCTGTTATCAGGTGCCAGTGTATATGCCACAGTAATCGCCGCATTGCCCGGATATCCCTGATCGCCATCCGGGGATTCCAGGGTAAAACTGATTCTTGTTCCCTGATCGGTTTCCTCTGCCTCAGCTTCCCATAAACGGGTATGATACAGATCCGGACCGCTGTGCAGATTATTGGTTCCGCTATTGGCTGCTAACTGAAACTCTTTTCCGTTTAATGTAAACCGTGCATTGGCAATGCGGTTGGCATTCCTGCCGATAGGAGCACCAAAATGAGGGATATTCAAAAGATACTCTTCTGCACTGTCATACCCCATAATCACATCAGTCTTTTTCCCGGTTTTATCCGGAACGATCATGGTTACCCAGACAGCACCCAAATCTGTAAAAGAAGCGGTGACTCCATTGCCATTATCCAAGGTGTATAAAAATATATGTCTGCCATCAGGCATCTTACCCCAAAGTTCCTTCTTATAAGCCATGTTTACCCCTTTCTGACCTGCCTTTTATGCGTTCATGTATCCTTTTGCCGCTAAAAGTTCTGCACAGAGAATTGCTCCGCCGGCTGCTCCGCGAACTGTGTTATGAGACATTCCCACAAACTTGTAATCATAAATGGAATCTTCACGCAGACGGCCTACGGAGATACCCATTCCTTTCTCAAAATCCACATCAAGGGCAATCTGAGGACGGTTGTCTTCTTCCATATACTGAATAAACTGTTTTGGCGCACTGGGAAGTTTAAGTTCCTGTGGAATCCCCTGAAACGTTCTGATCTTGTCAATTAACTCTTCTTTTGTAGGGTTTTTACGGAATTTAACAAATACAGCCGCAGTATGTCCGTTTAAAACAGGAATACGGATACACTGACAGGTAATTGATGGTTCACTTGCTTTTACAATCTCCCCATCTACAACCTTTCCCCAAAGTCGAAGAGGTTCCTGCTCACTTTTTTCTTCCTCACCGCCAATGTAAGGAATCACATTTCCCTCCATCTCAGGCCAGTCCTTAAAAGTCTTTCCTGCCCCGGAAATCGCCTGGTAAGTAGTTGCCACTACTTCATATGGTTCAAATTCCTTCCATGCAGTAAGCACTGGAGCATAACTTTGAATGGAGCAGTTTGGTTTTACTGCAATAAATCCACGTTTTGTACCAAGACGTTTTTTCTGATCTTTGATCACTTCAAAATGCTCCGGATTAATCTCCGGCACAACCATTGGTACATCTGGAGTCCATCTATGTGCACTGTTATTTGATACAACAGGAGTCTCTGCTTTTGCATAAGCTTCTTCAATCTCTCTGATTTCTTCTTTTGTCATGTCCACAGCACTGAAAACAAAATCAACACCAGCAGCCACTTTTTCCACTTCGTTGACATTCATTACCGTTAATTTCTTCACAGACTCAGGCATAGGTGTTGTCATCTTCCAACGACCGCCCACTGCTTCCTCATATGTTTTTCCTGCTGAGCGTGGACTTGCCGCTACTGTCACCACTTCAAACCACGGGTGATTCTCCAGAAGGGAGATGAATCTCTGTCCCACCATTCCAGTTGCTCCCAAGATGCCCACTTGCAATTTTTTTTCCATCTTTTTCTCCTCACTTTTTCCAGTTGTATTTCTATCATATGCTAAATTCTTAACTATCCTATAACAAACAAGGAGAAAAATCAATATTTATTCGCCATAAAAATACATTTGTGCGTGTGATAAAGACATTTCGTGAAATTATACGCGTCTCAGCGTACTAGAGGCGAACTTTGCTTCCTTTCCCATCCCGTTTTCCAACTTTTAAACGGTTTAGGTGAACTTCTTTTTCCTTGTAACGAATCACTGGTTCTTCTCCTAACAGATATATAGATTCCAGTTCTTCTCCTTGAGACAGCTTAATTCCCCTGACTCCTCTGGAATTTTTCTTTAACTCAGAAATCTCTTCCGTACGGAACCGTAGAAAAACACCAGATGATGTCTGAAGTACTACATCCGTCTGCCCTTCAAAAAGCTGGACAGCGATCAGACGATCCCCTTCCTGAAGCTTTGTAGCTGCCACGGTTCTGTTATTCGTTTCAAACTCTTCTCCGGCTACCAGTTTAACCAGAGCCTGACTGGTGGCAAAAAGAAGTTTCTGACCTCTTAAACCTTCGGCATGGCTCAGATAGATAATGTTCTCCTTTGTTCCGTCGAATTTACTTAAATTGTCAATGGGGACTCCCTTGTCTCTGAGTTTCCCTCCCGGAATATCAAGAACCTTTACCTGGTGAAGGTTGCCTGTATGAGTAAAAATACAGATCTTATCTGTATTGAAACAGTTTACCACATATGAGTTCTCGGTTTCAATGGTTTCTTTATTCCTGTCATATGTATTTTTATCCAGGATTTTACAATACCCAAACCGATCCATAACAAAGGTGACTTCTGAAACAGATACAGCAGATTCATCATATACGGCTTCTTTCCCATCCTCAATACATGTTCTTCTGGGTGTGGCGTACTCCTTTTTTATGGATTGCAGGTCTGATTTGATCACCTCATCCATATTTTTCTTGCTGGAAAGAATCTTTTCATACTGATTAATCTTCTCCAAGGTCTCTTTAAACTCTTTTTCCAACTGAAGTATCTCCAGGCCGATGAGCTTATAAAGGCGCATTTCAAGAATTGCGGTTGCCTGCTTTTCCGTAAAATGAAGTTTTCCAGCATCTTCCTCAAATCCACTGACTCTGAATTTAATGTTGGAAACATCTCCGGTCATCAGACAGTTTTTTGCATCTTTTAAGTTTTTTGAACCTCTTAAAACAGCAATGATTAAATCAATAATATCGCAGGCTTTAATAAGACCTTCTTTAATCTCCTTTTTATCCAGTTCCTTTTCTAATAACGCCTGATATTTCTTAGTGGCATTGCTGTACTGAAAATCAAGATAATTCTTTAAAATCCCTCTTAGACTCAGAGTTTCAGGCCGGCTGTTTACAATTGCCAGCATATTAACTCCATATGTATCTTCTAACTTTGTCTTCTTATATAAAATATTGCGGATTCGTTCCACATCTGCATCTTTCCGCAGTTCTAATACAATCCGAATCCCATCTTTATTGGATTGATTGGATATATCCACCACATCGGAAAGCTTCTTACTCTCTACCAGGTCTGCTACATCAATCAGGAATTTGTTAATGCCGGCACCGATCATCGTATAAGGAATCTCAGTAATGACCAGCTTATCTTTATCTGATTTACGTTTGCCCAGCTCCACTTCAAGCCTGCCTCGAAGTTTGATCTTCCCAACACCGGTTTCATAAATAGATGGCAAATCACTTTTGTTAGCAATAATACCTCCTGTGGGAAAATCTGGCCCAGGCATATATTCCATTAATTCACTTGTAGTAATATCCGGATTATCAATATACGCCATAACCGCATCAATGACTTCTCCCAGGTTATGGGACGGAATGCTGGTACTCATACCTACGGCAATTCCCTCTGCCCCATTAATAAGAAGATTGGGAACCCGGACAGGCAAAACCTCCGGCTCTTTTTCTGTCTCATCATAATTCGGAATAAATTCAACGGTCTTGTCCAGGTCTTTTAGATATACCTCTTCCGCAAATTTCTCGAGTCTGGCTTCCGTATAACGCATGGCAGCCGCTCCATCTCCTTCAATGGAACCAAAATTGCCGTGTCCATTAACAAGGGGCATTCCCTTTTTGAATATCTGGGACATAACAACCAGGGTCTCATATATAGAGCTGTCACCGTGGGGGTGATATTTACCCATGGTATCACCTACAATACGGGCTGACTTTCTATGCGGCTTATCATGGTTTAGACGAAGCTCGCTCATATCATATAAAACACGCCGCTGAACCGGCTTTAATCCATCCCTTGCATCCGGGATTGCTCTGGCTGTAATAACACTCATGGAGTAGTTCATATAGCTCTTTTGCATTTCCTCGGAATATTCTGTTCTAATAATTTTCTCTGCCATAGTTCCTCTCTCTTATCCTTATTTTCCGGTCATGCTTCCTACGCATCAATTTCAGCTTCGTCTGCATGTTCATAGATAAACTGCCTTCTGGGCAATACTTCACTTCCCATGAGCATCTCCGTAATCTCCGATGCCATACGGGCATCTTCAATTTCAACCAGTTTAAGGACCCGGCGTTCCGGATCAAGGGTGGTTTCCCATAGCTGCTGTGCATCCATTTCTCCAAGACCTTTATATCTTTGCAGCGTAAACTCCCCTTTGTGGGTCCGACGATAACGTTCCAGCTCTTTTTCGTCATACAGATACTGTTCTTCCCCCCGTTTTGGAATAACTTTAAACAGCGGAGGCATGGCAATGTACACATGCCCATCATAGATAAGTTCCGGCATAAACCGATATAAAAAGGTCAGAAGCAACGTGTCAATATGACTTCCATCCACATCGGCATCCGTCATTAATATGATCTTATTATAGCGTAGCTTCGTAATATCAAAGTCATTGCCATAGCCTTCGGAAAATCCGCATCCAAATGTATTAATCATGGTTTTGATCTCCGCATTGGCAAGCACTTTATCCATAGAGGCTTTTTCTACATTTAAAATCTTTCCGCGAATGGGAAGAATTGCCTGGTACTGTCTGTTCCGGGCAGTCTTTGCGGAACCGCCTGCCGAATCTCCCTCCACGATAAATATCTCACATTTTTCTGCATTCCGGCTTTCACAATTGGCTAACTTCCCGTTACTGTCAAAGGAAAAACGGGATCTGGACAGCATATTGGTCTTTGCCTTTTCTTCTGCTTTCCTGATCTTAGCTGATTTCTCCGCACAACTGATCACTGCTTTTAAAACCTCTAAATTCCGGTCAAAATATCGTTGCAGTTCTTCTCCTGCTACAGCAAAGACCGCCTTTGTAGCATCAGCACTTGCCAGTTTTGTCTTGGTCTGCCCTTCAAATATAGGATCGGGATGTTTTACTGCTACAACTGCCGTCAATCCATTTCTTGTATCTGCACCTGTAAAATTCGTGTCTTTTTCTTTTAAAATACCAAGTTCCCTTGCGTAACTGTTAATCATCTGGGTAAAACGTGTTTTAAAGCCCGCCAGATGCGTACCCCCTTCCTGGGTAAAGATATTATTACAAAATCCCAGAATATTTTCCTCAAATGTATCTACAAATTGAAGTGCCACTTCCACTTCCACTTTATCTACAATCCCTTTAAAGTAAACCGGATCGTGAATTGTCTCTTTTCCATGATTGAGTTCTTTTACATAAGCTACGATTCCATCCGGCTCATGATAAACAATCGTTTCCTGTTCACCCTGCCTTTTATTTATATAGGTAATGCGAAGCTGTGGATTAAGATATGCCGTTTCGTGAAGCCGGCTTTTAATCCAATCAGCTTTAAATTTTATCTTTTCAAAAATCTCCACGTCAGGAAGAAAATTAATCTCCGTACCTGTCTCTTTTGTCTTGCCCAACGTAGGAAGCAGGCCATCCACCAGTTCCACCGATGGTATGCCCCGCTCATATGCGTCATAATGAATCAGACCGTTCTTATATATTTTAATTTTCATGTGGGCAGACAGTGCATTCACTACAGAAGAACCAACTCCATGAAGTCCACCGCTTGTTTTGTAGGCATCATTGTCAAATTTACCACCTGCATGAAGTGTTGACAACACCACCCGTTCTGCTGAAACGCCTTTTTTGTGCATCTCCACTGGAATTCCACGACCGGAATCTTTCACGGTACAGGAACCATCTGCTTCCAATGTCACCCAGACCTGATTACAATAACCTGCCAGATGCTCGTCCACCGCATTATCAACGATCTCATATATCAGATGATTTAATCCTTTGGTCCCGACACTTCCTATGTACATTCCTGGACGCTTTCGTACAGCCTCAAGGCCCTCCAATACGGTAATGCTGTCCGCATTATACTGCGTTTTCGCCATGATACTTCCTCCACATCTTGTATATTCAACCTCCATTATACAATGTTTTTTCCTTTTTTGGCAAGTTACTAGTAATTTTTTTCCTTTTTTTCTCAAATACTATTGTAATTTTTAAAAGTTTTATGATATAATAATGATGCTTAAATGTGAATATGCAGATATAGTTCATTGGTAGAACATCAGCTTCCCAAGCTGAGGAGGCGGGTCCGATTCCCGTTATCTGCTGTTTTTTTAACCCTGGTAGATGCAAGGAATCCTTGTAAATATCAGGGTTTTTGTTGTTTGCGTCTTGTATATAAGATTCGCTGAACGGCTAACCCAGCCTTATATAGATCGGTTTCTAGTTCATAATTTTTACGATCTCATTGCTGATCTCCGAACACATTGATAAAGATATTGTTTTAAAAACTGTATTTATCCTTATTGACTCATAAAAGAATTGTTCTCTGCTGCGCCAGTTTTATTATTGGTATGCCATCATTGTCCTTCCAAATAAATATAATTAGTAGAAAGATACAACAAGCATTATAACCTGCCAATTTGGAAATATTCTTCTATAAAAAAGGATATTAGAACAATTCGTAATATAAAAATAGTTAATCTTATTTCTCCTTTCATGAAATTAAAAATTATGTTTTTATTGGTTTACTTTCAATTTTTCTACAAACTAAAAAATTACTTACACAAAAAAATTTATTATGCTATAATTTCAACCATTCGTAGAAAAAGGAGAAAAATTCAACATGTCAGTTAAAGTTTTAGGAATCACTGCGGGCCGCAAAAACAGTAACAGCGATATTTTATTAAAGGAAGCACTTCTGGAATGTGAACAAAATGGAGCGGATGTCACCATGATATCCCTCCGCGATTATCATATACAGGATTGCACCGGCTGCACCTCATGCACCATTGGGATGTCTCAGGGAAAGAATACAGGGTGTGTCTTGGATGATAAGGATGATAAGAAAAAAATCATGGATGTCCTTCTGAATTGTGATGCTGTTATTTTTGCCGCACCTACATATGACCTTATGGCCTGCTCCACCTTTGCCAAATTTGCACAGAGAAGCCTTAGTTATGAAACTTCGTTTCTTGAAACCATTGGTGCGATTGCTCATAAAGACCGGGTAAGCGCACTTATTGCTGTGGGCGGCTCAACCCGTTCATGGCAATCCATGGCATTGGAATCCATGCAGGCAGCAATGTTTACACTGGATCTTAAAGTCATAGATATGCTATTGGCTACCCGTGTCCCAGCACCTGCACAGTGCTTGTTGAATGATGAATTACTGGAAAATTCCCGTAAGATTGGTCAAAACATTATGACTGCAATCAACACTCCTGCCCAGGAACGCAAATGGTTGGGAAAAGAAGATATGGGCTGGTGCCCCAATTGTCATTCTAACGCATTGATTCTTGGTGAAATTCAATGGGATGGACTCCATTTCCCAATTGAGTGCCAGGTGTGCGGTGCTGGCGGAACATTGAAACAAACATCAGAGGGTACCTGGAAATTTGTTATTCAGAATAATGGGCTGTCAAGAGACCGCACTACTGTGGCTGGACGCGCCAAGCACCTGGAAGAAATCGCACACACACAGGGTGGCTTTTTCCAAAGCGGAGAGCAACGTAATATTGTTAAAAAACGGCTAGATAAATACAAAAATATTCATTTCAAAACCATAGTATAATGTTTGAATGATCAGAAGTTAATATATGGAAAGTGGGAGTTGTCCGTTCATTAATCATATGAGATCGTCATATTTGAAGAAATCTCAAAAAATATCAAATTTATTATTGGTATATGTTTACTGAGATTTTGATTAATTCACTGACTTATTACTAATATTTCATTTTGATTATACTCCCACTAACCGTTTTAAGCCTGTATCCAGCCAGTGAAAAATCAAATTGGAAAAAAAACAGAAAATCAGGCCGCTAAAGGTAACAAGGCAAAACTCATTTCATACTATATATCAAAAGTCTTAAAGTTGAGAACTATGTATATGTATACCCATCAAGGTAACTCTTACTATTCCATGCAGGCCCCCTATCAGGTGTCTTTCGTACGACTGCTCCATGCTTCTCCCGATGCTCCTGCTGTGGACATATATGCAAATAATAATATAATTGCAGAAGGACTTTCCTATAAACAGATAACTAATTACCTTCCGATTATGCCCGGCAATTATCAGATACAGGTATATCCGGCAGGAACCCAAGCAAACGCTGTCATAGATACCAATATAACCATTCCGCAAGACAGTGCATTTACGGTAGCCGCTGCAGGCGAATTATCAGATATTGGCTTAATGCCTATTCCTGAAATGTTTACGCCAATGGGAATAGGAAACGCTTCTTATGTACGATTTGTACATCTTTCTCCGAACGCTCCCGCAGTAGACATTACACTGTCAGACGGAACGGAACTCTTTGGAAATTTATCCTATACACAATTTACTGATTACATTGCCGTAAATCCAGGAACCTATACCCTTCAAGTCAGACCTACAGGAAGCAATCAGGTTGCATTAACGATACCAGACGTATATCTTATGCCCGGAGCAATTTACAGCATTTTTGCAGTTGGTCTTGCTGGAGATATGCCGCCATTAGAAGCAGTTATTGCTGCAGATGGTGAATACTAAAAAACGGATTGACTGACCCACATAGATGCGTTTTTCTGATAAACGATATTTATGTGGGTTAAATTTGACCTTGCTCAATTCATATCTTTTCGTTTTACATTTCAACTGCTGAATGTAAATAATCCAGAGAACAGCTTTAGAAAAAAATGGTAAAATCTCGATTTATTTTTTCTTGAAAGGGTTGATTTTTCAAGCATTTGCTGTTATACTATCAAAGGTTTCGGCTCAAAACCGAATATTGGATTGCTTTCGTAGCGCAGTTGGTAGCGCAACGCATTCGTAATGCGTGGGTCGGGGGTTCGAGTCCCCCCGAAAGCTTAAACAAAAAGCCTTGATTTATCAGGGCTTTTTCCTGTTTTACAGTTTGTTATTTATTCTTTCCTTCTTCAATAGCTCTGTTAATCCGACTATTATCCGACTGTTTTATTTTTCTACCTTAAAATATACCTGGTGCCTGCACACCATTACTGTCTGATACATACAACGCACATTCTAACGGGTGTCCTGCTCTCGGTTCAAAATAGTAATCCTTGCCATCAATGACCTGCCAGCCTGTAACTGCATATCCATCTGGATTGAAATAGTACCAGTGATTATTTATAAGTTCCCATTTCGCCCTATAATAGGAAGTTTCTGTATCTGCATACCACCAGCCATTCGCATCATGATTCCACTCCAAATCATATGATGGTTTCATTTTTGCAGAAACAGCTTCCTTAAATTTCTGCCATTCCTGTGGAGCATCTACAAACCATTTAGGGCATACTTTTCCCGTCACATCATAATGCCGGATCAAGCCCCCATGGAGAGGATCAAGCCCCCATCTTGCACAAAGGTCTGCACACAGTTCTACATAAGCATTATAGGTCTTTTGATTAAATACCCCGTCTGCCTTTGGGTGACAGGCTTCAATTGATATAGTGTAGCTGTTTGCACTGTTTGTACACCATGATATTTCATCCTCCGGAATCAGTTGAATAATTTCTCCTTCAAGGCCAATCAAGTAATGGCAGCTTGCTTTTGTTGCCTTTTCTCCTCTGGCTTCTTTCTGCGGCCCTACTGTTCTTAGGCTTTCAAAATAATTTCTATTATTCTGCGCACTGGTGCCAGGGTTCCCTATGTAATGGCAAGCTACGGCGGTAGTGTTTTTTCTTTTCGTTCCCGGTCTGTTGTAATTGCTGACATTTATAAACTGTTTGCTAATATCCATGATATTTTTCTCCTTTCGCAAAGAAAAGGCCCAGGATTATCCTAGGCCCAAATAATTAATACTTACTCTGTTTTACTCCCTTTACTTTTCAGCACCTCTATGGCATTAATAAGCACCTCTGATTTAACAATACCCATAAGTCCTGCATTTTCTACAATCGAAAGTGCCTCGTTGGCAATGAAGCCGTATATTGTAGCAGTCATAATATAGTCTACTCCTAAAGCAATATCTATCTGGTGCGCTGCCGCAATAACAAATATCATACCAAACTTTTTACACAATCCCTTAAACATGGACATGGAATCTGCTGCTCCTGTTTTCGACTTAGGGGATTGTTTAAATACAGCTGCCACAATAAAGCCTGCTGCAAAATCAATTGCCATTAGAATGAGGACAACGCTTAATGTCGGTGTCCACCCTCCAAATAATTTTACTCCTGCCGATGCCAATGCACCCAATACCATGCAAACTGCTTCTTTTTTCATTTTCATTTCCTCACACTTTCTTTAATTTTTCCTTAACTTCATCGTTCCATCTTGGAGGAACTTCCTCCACATTCATTTTGCCAGCTTCAATCCTCATCAAATAAAATGCCACCATTACTGCGCACCTCCTACCATTCCGGCCAGTTCCTCAATTGCTCCGTCCTGAGTTTCCTGTCCTGCCTCCACATTGTCCAGACGCTTTTCAATTTCCGTTTTTTCACGTAAGGAAACCGTGATATGTACACCATCTTCTTTTACTTGCCAGCTTCCTGGCTGCAGCACAAGATCAGTGTAATTTCCTACCGTGAGTCCTTCCCCATTCTCCAACCGGACGCTTGCAAGGTTTTCTTTTGTCAGCTTTTGCAGCACTGCCGCCCCCGTCCAGTCTGGAAAGATTGTGGTAAGTCCCGTCAAGCTTGCGCTTGTTTCCAATTCAACTGTTGTTCCATCGTTAAGAATCATTTTTTCTTTGTTCATATAAAAATCCTTTCCGCCTATTCTCAGGCATAAAAATAAGCCCCTTATGGGACTGGTTTACAAGTTTATTTAGTTTGGTAAATAGCAACTAACTTACTGGAAGTTCTACCTTTCCATTTTCATCGTATACGTCAAACCATTCACCACAATAATTAAACAACGCTTCTCGTTGTTTTAAAATTGTTGATATTTTTTTCACCTTATATAAAGTAAATCCAGGCTGCTTATCCCCTACAAATTCTTGCCTATAATATCTGCTCAATCCATTGGCTTTATATAATGCCCTGTCTTCTACCATATACTTTCTTTCTGGTATGATGGTTCCGTCAGTTTTTTCAATTACGGGTATAGTTTTTTCATACGGTTCTTTTCTTAAATAATACATTTATTTTTCCTTTCTGCTGTTTCACGGACAGCTCCGGTTCTACGTTAAATAGCAATTTAGCTAACAAGGCAAATGTTGCAGATGTGAATACTTCAATGGACCAGAAGCTTAATAAAGATGCGGTACCAATCGAATGGCTAGACCTAATCCGGCGTAGCGGTTTGTATTCTGTTGTGAATAAAGCGTATACGCCTGATAATACTCAGGAATTTATTTTTCAAGCCTACTCCCCGCTACAAGACAGTTGGGTTGTGTGGCTTACAGCATATCAATTATACGATGACCATGTATATATAGCGAGAATGGCCTCCACAAATGGAACTACATATACTGTTGGAACATGGCATCAACTGTTTTAAATGATCATTTAAGTCCAATCAATTACTTTTCTAATACCATCGTGACCATGCCATTTTAGGCGACCATCGGTATCCAAATACAAAATTCCTGCGGTGTTGCCCACATTTTCAAACCCGATCATAGCACGAGCAGCATTATTCTGGTTGTATGGTGCTCTTACTGCGACTTGAGCGTGGGTGTAGGAATTGTTTCCTAAACCGACAATTGACGTTATTGATTGCCTTCCACTGTAATCGTTCTCCCCTAGACCAGCTTTATTGCTTAGGTCGTTACTAATGTTATTTAAATTGCTATTTGTCGTATCAAGTAAATCTTTTAAAGTCTTGCCATAACGAGCATCAAGAGCAAAACCTTCTTGATTTGTAAGGCCATTGTTTGCCAACTCACTCTTTAAAAGTAGAGACTGTGCCATATGTGCATCTAAAGCTTTTAACCCTGAATTTATAGGCTCCCTGCTATCCTGTAGATCATTTCTTGTCAATGCTGTCTCGTTAAGATTTTCTTGTAGGGTATCTATAAGCATCTGCAAATAATCAATCTTTTCTTGACCCTCATTTACTATTTTTTGGAGTGCAGTTATATAGGAACCTGCCTGTATATTTTTATCTGCAAGCGGATCATATCGACATACAAAAGTAAATTTATTGGATGATATTTGACCAGTTGCATATACCAGTTTTACATCCGCAACAACTTTACCCGGCGATTGTAATTCGTTGCCTTGAAATACGTATGTATATGTTGCCACGCTCTTAGGCATATCGTCTCCAGTAACTATTAAACCATTAGGTAAAGTAAACACTATATATGCACGCCCCGCATCAGTAACATACTGACCGTCAGCCTTTACACGGACGCTGAATTGTATATTGCCATAATCGCCCTGGGTAAACGCATATTGCGTTTCCAGTGCCGCGATATCATTTGCATTTAGTACTACATCATAATTCATTTTCTTTTCAAACCACCTTTCCGAGGATTACATAGGATTTTCCCACACGAGCAACAAGAACTTTATCCCCTTTTGCTGGTGTGTATGAATGCAGATATTTATAAGGTTTTTGACTGGATACATCTTCCCCATAAAAACGGATGTAAGGTCTACCGCCCATTATGCTATCAACCACCGCCATACGATACCCCACTTCTGGTGCAAATATTTCTTTCAACTCATCCAGTTGTTCCCCTGGATTCCCGTATATCATAATTTTACCACCCTTTTCAAAGTGTGCGTCATAGTACCGCCTACAACAAGATTCATTTCCCACGCATACTCAATATATTTATTTCCAACACCAAGTCCGCTCTCTCCTACAAAAACGCAATCGCGGTAAGAGTGATGCGGCATTAGAGCAGTAGGAAGGATAACGGCATCGTAAGTCTGACTTTTTTCTATGGCAATGCGCCGTACTAAATCGTTTAACGTTGTCTGATCAGCTACATCGTCTACGCTCTCAATATCTACCACATTACGCCCTCTATTTATAGTTGATATAGGGCTTGCTACGCTATCATTGATATACTGGCTTTTTAATTCCGCTCCGTCCGGGTCATTTGTATATCTAATAAATATATTTGGCACATTATACATATCCACGCTTTGTTTTGCTCCGCTTTTAATCACGCTCCTATTGTTAGTCTGATACTCCTGCTCTGTACGCCTGTTCAGCGGTTCTATGTACCTCCGACTTACCGCATACCCTCTATTGTCAAAATGTAAAGGTTCATAGTTTATTGCTGTGAGTAGTGAATTTATAATATCAAGTTTGCTTGTGCCAATTTCAAATTCTAAAACTTTACTAACTGTCAGTATGGAAGTTTCGATATTCGTTTTTTTGATACCAGCCGTAGTTATAATACTCCTCACCAAGGAAACATAATTGGTTCCGGTTGCGACAAACATTCTTGTAGTTATTTTGTCCTCTTTAAGAATCGTGCTATAATCGTAACAATCCACTTGCTGCACAACTTTGCTCCCCTGTTTTGATCGTTCCGGACTACTCATTATATAAGTACCAAGAGGATATTCAATCCAACCTGTAGGTGCTTGCAAACACATAAATGGACGTATCCTTAAATCGACACTTTTAAGCTCCATGTCTCCAATCTCTTTTATTGAAAATGACGCAGTCCCCATTATTTCTTGCGAACTGTCAAATCTAATGTTTCCTTTCACGTTTTCTAGGTCTTTTATTTTAATTTCATTTTTATCAAGCAACTCATATCTAAAGTTTATAGATCTGTCAGATTGAAGCATATTTAGTACATCATTATGTGTATATGTTTCTTGCGCAAGGCTATACATCGAATCTCACCCCATTATTGTAATCAACTCTGATTAAGGAAATTTCCACGTTCTTGCCTTTGTTAAACAGTGTATTTTGGTGATTATAATTGCTTATTTCACAACAAAGGCATACCTCATCATTTCGAAACAGATATATACTATTCTTTTTATACATTTCTTCCATTTTGTAAGCATCTTTATTATCAAGGTAAAACGATGTGCCGAACTCCGACTGGCGGTGTATACCAGACTCTTTTACTGGATATATCCTCCCCTCGTACTGGATTAATTCAGCCTCGTTTTCGTGGCTTGTTTTGATGATGTTATACCAGTCACTATCTGATTTGTACATCTTGATAAAATCGTCTGGTGTATTTACATCCGAGAGCAGGCACCCTTTGTATTTTATCCTCATTGTCCGCTTGACACTGTCTGCAAATCCTCCATTATGTGCACATATGTAATACTCATACATCACATCAGACTTCACAGCATAGTCCGTATAGGTCTGCCCCGGAAAACGTCCAATCGGTGTAAATATAATCCCATCTTCTGAACGGTAAATTATCTTGTCTGCTGCAGTAGATGATGTTGAAATCAAAATACCGCCTTGCGCTGCTGATAGAGTGATATCAGGCGCAGCAGGAATCGCAGCAGACAGAGTAAATACTTTTGCACTTTCGTCAGACCACACACCGTAAACACTCCCTATCCTCATTCTGACCGTATATTGACCATTGGCGAACATCATGTTAGGAATATAAGAACTTGATATGCCCCCCGGTCTTTCGCCGCTGTCATGAATCAATGTTCCACCCTGGTAAATCCAAAGCCGATATATTGCCGTTTCAGCTGCATTACTACGCCATGCTATTTCTGTAATGGCATCGTTCTTCATACTGTCTATAATAGGTGCGGTAGGTCTTCCTGTTAATTCAAAGGAACCGTACGCATACCCGGAAGCTGCGTTGTTGGCATTATAGGTTCTCACCCGCCATTCGATAATTCCTGTTGGTAGAGCGTTGGAGTCAAGTGTTCGGCTTTGTGTTGTTGATACGACACCTAATGTATCCGCCCAAGATGTGTTGCCCTGCTGCCTCCACCCGAAATCGTATTTCACCTGCCCTGTGTCATAAAGTGAATTGTGCTTCCACTGAAACGTCAGCGCATTTCCTTTTTCAATTACATCACCGTTGGGGTACAGGATTGTCGGAAGGTCTGGAACGGCATCATTATAAGTAACCTCAATGTATGGCTTGTTTGAGTCAGCCTCAATGGAATTAAAACTCCAGCTACCGGACATTCCGGTGTCTTCATTCACCACTAAAGCAATTACCGCATTAGCCAATCCCTGGCTATTCGCGACAATGCTCGTCAAATCAAATGACACCCATTCGTTTGCATCAAATATTTGATCGTAAGTTGAGGTTAATTCTGTCGGACTCCAAGCCATGTCAGCATCAATATACTGATTTTTAAACTTGCGACCATTTAAAGTGTTTATATTTATAGGGATGTTAAACTGTCCTGCTCCTAATATATTTCTTCGCCTTTTGGTTGTGCAATATAGTTTTAACTCTGCTTTTGTGATTTGTTTATTTGGAAAAGTGGGAAAATCAAACTGTAAAAATCCTACATTGGGGCGGCTTGTTAGTATGCGCATCGGATATATACCCGGATCGTTGTTGTAATAATCGTCCTGAAACTGGTTATCCGTCCAAACCGTGGTATCTGCCTTGCAAGCTATTATCTGAGTAGCCATTACAGCACGCTCCTTCCTGCCCTTGTTGCTGGTTTTACTTGTTGCATGAAGTTTACAACATCAGTCCAATCCTTAATGTTTTTAGCATCAATATTTGCATTAATTATGTATGTATTTCCTCCTATAGAGCGTTTTGATTCTTCTGCAGTCAACACTCGTGCACCTCTAGGTAATATCACCTTTTCCGGCCCATTCTCTCCTGTCCAGGCTTCTCCACCCGGAGCATAGTCGGTACCAGAAGCATAATACTGCGATCCGCTTTGCTGTCCCTGGATTCCTTTAGTGATTTTCCCAACATTAGTCCCTACGCTGTCCATGGTTCTTGAAACCTGATCTCCTTGGCCAACTATTGCAGCAATAATAGCAAAAAGGGCAATCAGGGCAGCTACTACACCTAAAATAATCGCAGTAGTTTTTATCGTCTTAGCATCTAGTCCTCCAAGGAAATTTTTGAATTTTTCGAATGACCCCGTAGTACTTTCAACTGCATTTGTAATGCTAACCATAGTTGCAATCATTCCTGTTATTGTAATTATTGATTGCAAAACTGGAACAGGGATGGAAGACAAAACAGAGAAAAATGCCGTCAGCATAGGTAATAAAGCTGTCCCAAAGCTGTTGGATAGTCCTTCTGCTGAATCTTTGAATTTTCCCATAACCCTATTCAGATCGCTAAATCCATCTAGCGTATCTTTACTCATTACATATCCCACATCATGTGCCTCTTGCTTTAATCCATTAAGTTCTTGCTTGGTCATATTTAATACTGGTATTATATTTTCCCCAGTGGTAGATAGAAGTTCACTTGCTATAGCGTTACGAGTGGTTACATCTTCCATCTTCTGCAGTCCAGTAATCACATCCTTAAAAATTTCATTTTGTGATTTCATTGCCCCATGCGAATCACGAACATTTACGCCTAATAGGCGGAACATTTTTGCCGTATCACTTGTTTTATCTGTGGCTTCCACTGCTTTTTCTGCGAGAGCTGCAATATCACCAGTCATGCTTTCAGCATCGCTACCCACCATCTTCATGATGTAATCCCATTCTTGGTACTGATCTGTGGTCATACCCATTTTTTGTGATACATTAGTTATTTCTTTTGCACTTTCCGCAGTTTTAAGTGTCAATGTTCCCAAAACCGTAGCCATTGTACCTATAGTAAGGATTGCTTCTCCTATTTTTTCTTTTGTTCCATCAAATTTTGATGCAAACGCCTCCACTGCCGGGCTTGCGCTTACTCCCAAGTAGTCTGCTACATCTCTTATTGTATCTCCAAATGATCTACTTTCATCTGATGTTTCTTTGATTTTCTCCCCGGTATCCTCTAGTTGCTTTTCAAGTTTAAGCAATGTTGTTCTTTCGTTCAAGAGAGCCTTATCTGCCTGATCGGCTGCTTTTGATTCATAGCCATGTGCAGCCACGATTTTATCGTAAGATTTAGCTGTTTCTTCAACTTTTTTCTGTTGCAATGCGATTTTCTGGCTAAGCATCTCTTGCTGTACGCCAAGTTTATCTGTTGAATTCCCATATAAATCAGCTTCTGCGGTCGCACGTTTAAACTCCGCATCAAGAAGGCCCATCTTTCGGTTTATCTCAGTAATACCTCCAGAGAACTCCGAATAATCCATCCCGATTACAATTGTTTTCTTATACTGGCTGCTCATACAAAACCTTCGACCTCCTTCATGCTTGTTATTTCCACATCACTTGAATATCCGTTTTCCACCTTAAAATATCTTGGTGTGTACGGTTCATCATTCATGATACTCGCCCTTAAAAGTTCTTCATCCTTGGCTATGTCAATCATCTTTACTACTTTTTCAAGTGAGCTGGAAAAGAATTCAACTTCTGTGCGCCGAAGTTGAAAACAGTACTTGTAAAACAATAAATCAAAATCTATAATCAAAGACTCGGTGTTTATTTCACAAGGTTCGTTATCATCTGCGCTAAGATTTTTTTTTTCGCTTCATCAAGTAATTCATTTTCCGCACTTGCCCCAATGGATTCCGTGTAAGCCTCTATAATTTCATTAAGGCTTGATGGATTTATCGTCAATGCCAATGCTCTGGCTTCTTCAATTGTGAAATTTGGATCATTGGCTTTAATTCCCCCGTATAACACTAGTGACCCAAACTCCGTGATTGAATTTTTTTTCTTTTTACTTTTAAAAAGTTCCTGTTGCATATAACTTACAGCCTTCATATTAAAGGTTGCAACCATTTCTTTGTCATTAAAGGCAATAATAATTTCTTCTACTGGCATTGCAGTTATTCTTCTCGCCATACATTCTCCTTAGCTCCGTTTAAACACAGGTTTGATAGGAGGCTCCAAAAACCATTTGTCTGCCTGCTCATCGGTAAAATCCTCATGTGTCGAGTCAGCATAAAATCGTAAATTCTCGTCAAATTTACGATTTATAAAATTCACGTTTAAAGTTTGGGTACTATAATTAATTGTTGTGGTTCGCTGTTGTACCGAATCATTAATCGGTTGAGCCTTGCCTTTTAACAGCCAAACACATTCTTTGTTCTTGCCAGTCCCATCTACTTGATAACCAATCGCTATGTATGGAGCATCATCATCAGCATTATCAATTACAACACCATCTTTTACTTCATGACCTAAAATTTCCGCCGCACTCGCAGGTGGTATTTTTGTAATATCCATAGCAAGCGTCATACCAACCAATCGATCCTCTTTGTTGACTTTTATACCATTTCCGAATATTTCTCCAGATGCAGTCTGGGAAGTTACTTGTACTTGCATTGCTTCACCTAAACTCTTTATCTCCGGCTCATATGTTACTCCTGCACTATCATCTGTAAGCATTTTGCAATATACCGGGTTGTTAACATTAATTCTATAAGACCGTTGCTTTTCTTTAAAAAACATTAATTATCTCCTTCCTGGATTTGAAAACTAATATTTGCTAACCACTTTTTATTATTTGGATCACTACTCTTATCACATTCCGGGAGTGAGCAGTTCGGCAGATCAATCAGCATAGTTTTTATAATAGCTGTATCTCTATCAAGTTGCGTTTTGTCAGCATAAGCAAATACTATATTGTATGATACAACCTCATTTACTGTCTTTCCATTTCCGACTACTCCAGGAGTGTTACTAATTTCTTCTACCATAACCGAGCGTGGCAGCAATGTGCCAAAATCTAATAACACTTTAAGGCTTAATCTTTCCTCTATTAGTTCAACAAGGTTCAATTTACCACCTTCCTCAACATCTCATTAATGGCATTATCTATTTCTGTTTGTGCTTTTGCTAATGCCTTTTCAATGAAATGGTTCCCTGGCACCCAAGTCCTGCCATCTCTGGCCACATGACCATTGCTAATTAAGTTCCATTTATATCCTGTCTTTTTACCGCCACGGATGCTTACATAGAGATCTCCATTTTTGCTTTTTCTAACAGAAGATAAGACCTCATCTTTAGCATGTATATATGGCCTGCTGCCGTCATAATTTGACGCTGCCTTTTCTTTTGCTCTCTGTTCAATGTCACTACGATGCAGGAAGTATATCACCCATTTTTTTACAATCGTTCCGATCTTTTTAAGGACTACTTTTTCTTCTGCATCAAGTTCTTTAGGAAGATTGTTAATCAATTGATCAATTTCAAAAATGCTTTCTTTGTAATCTATATCAACCTTCATTACTTCACCACCAATTCAATATCGCTATCTCCTTTCCCGTCCCAAAACACCCGTACAACATCGTAACGCACTCCATTATACTCAACAATTGTTGCAAAAACTTCCGTATTGCTCTCAATAGTTTCTCTTGATAACAAGTAGTCATCATTGTTTAGAGAAAATACCCATTTTGCATCTAGGCCGCTTCTATATGCCTCATAAAATTCGGTTCTGGTTGTGGAAATCCTTGTTGCAAAGACATCAACTTTCTTTTCTCGTATTTCAGTTTCTTCCGGGATCAGTGTAATTAATGAAATTTCTTCATCATGAGAACGTTCCACTTCTCAACCTCCCCCTTATTGACCGATTTCTAATTCTATCCATTAGATTTCTCGGCATATCTTCTCCGTTTATCCGGTGCCTGTATCTCCAAGTGGCATAATCACACAACATCATAAGGTCTTCTGTCTCTTTTATATTTAGCTTAAACTTCTTTTCCAATTCTTTGCAGCAAGCCTCAATCATACTTATAAAATAGTCATCTCTTGCCGTAGATGTAAGCCCTAAATCAAGTTTAAAAAGAGTAAGTACTCTCTTCATCTCTTCTTCCATCTTTATTACCTCCATATAAAAATAGGGGGAGAGATATCTCCCCCCTTATTTTACGGTGTTTCAGGTGTTCCCGTTTCTTCATTGGCTTTATCTGGAGCAAATGCCATTTTAGTTGTAACAGGCGTTCCGTTAATATTAAAAGCTACAAAACTGTCCCCGAAAACCGGAAGGCCGTCATATCTTCCAGTCCCTTTAAATACAGTGTTATCCTGTATAAACATTACATGTTCTGACTGTGCAAAGTTCGCTCCCTCACGTTCAGCAAGTAAATAGTTTGACATGTAACCACCCGAAATATCTCCATTAGGGATAAAATCAAGTGTTTCGATAATTCCACCAATAACGGGCATTCTCATCTCATCACCCATTCCAGATACAAGAGCACCTGTTGCCGCAAATGAAAGCAGCTTTGATTGTAATGTGGTCCATGTTTTTTCATTCATAACCCACACTTTTTCATTATTGGAATAGTTGCTTTTTGCTTCTCCGGTTGCCATTACAAACTCTTGATAAAGTTTAGTATCGGTCAATTTGTCTGTTGATGCCTGTGTAATATGTGTCAAATGTAAATCTTTCCACTCTGGTGCATTTTTGTTCCAGTCTTCCGGCTCTACTGTCTGCGCAAGTCTTGTGATATATCCCAAAGGCATTTTTGATTTTTTCCCTTTGCCATAAATGATTGCTTTATCTAAAGCATATCCGATTGCCTGACCTAGCGCATCCAGAATTTCTTCCGCCATGTTGATGTCTGAATCTGCCAAAGTAGAGTTGCAAATGACGACATATCCGCCCACTTTATAGCCATCTACTTCTACTTGATTAAACATGATTGTTAATTCATTTAAAGTTGCACACATTTCTGTCCAGATCGCCTCTGTGACATTTGGTGCAATCGTCTGCCTTGCCGTACCCTTTATGTGCCTCAAATTAACATGTTTAATAAGTTTTGAATATCTATTTGTTGTATCTCTTAAAATTTCCAAAACATTGTCTGGAACCGTCAATTCAGCACCCTTGATACTGCGTTTCTGTGCTCCAAGGCTACGCACCTGTGTGAGGAACGCTTTTGTCCTTTCATCTTTTACAAAATTTTCTACCTGAGAGCGTGTCATTGCCCCCCATACTTTTGTACGCCGCATTGTTCTGCTGTCCATGTTATGTACATTCTGATTCATTCTGGCTTTCCCAATTTTGGAACGAGTTTTTTCCTCTTCATCGGTTGGTTCTTCCTCCGGATCTTTGTCAGGATCATCATCTAACGCATCTAATTCTTCCATAATATCTTCAATCTGATCCTGTAATTCTTCCTCCGTAGCATCAAGCTTATCTTCAAACGTTGCAATTTCTTCTTCCAGTTTGTCAACATCTTTTTCCACCTGAGTGATTTCCTCATCTGTTTCTGCATCTTCGCTTCTTTTTTCAAGTCTTTTTCTGCGGCGTTCGAACGTGGAGCGTTTTCTTTCTATCTCCTTCTTTTTTTCCTTTAACGTATTTAATTTTCTAATAAGTCTTTTTTTTCTCATTGATTACACCAATCCTTCTCTTTAATTTTTTTCTTCTTTCTTCTAATTTTCTTTTTTGGCAGATTATAAATGCCTTATCTCTTGCCTGCACCTGTGTTTCGTCATACTGGGGAAAGGTGCAGATAGATACTTCAAATGTGTTTGCCGAATTTATCACCCACAAAACACCGTCACTATCTTCTTCCGGTGTTTCATCTTCTGGATAAAATCCAAAGCTACACCCTGTTATATCTCCTCTTGCCACACGTGCATATACATCAAGTGCCGCAGTATCATTGGGGTTAATAACTACTTTTCCCCACAGCCCCGTTTCATCTTCTCTAAGTTCTAATGTCCCGGCTGATTGTCTTCCAAGAACAATTCCCGACTCATGATTAAATAAGCATCTAATGTCATTCATTGCTATTGAAGATGCAAATGAACCTTGCTTTAAAATTTCATACGATCCCTCCCACAATTCTGTCTTCTTATCAAAAACTGCAAAATATCCTTCTATACATCTCTCACCTGTTTCCAGTTCCCTTGTTTTGATTTTGCTTCGGTACACTGCCCCTCTTTTACTGATCTTCATTTAATACGCCTCCTTTCTGCACTAGTTTCTTTTGGTCTTCAATTTTATCTATAGGGATGTAATTCTCCAAAACTGCGTAATCATCCATTCCCGGAGCATCAACAGGAGCATAATCGAATTCCGAACGGCCCTCGTTTCTGTTTAGCATGCCAGTTGTAACCATGTTTGTTACATGGTTTGTTAATTCCTGGATATCATATTGCATTAAACTTCTTGGATTTAATTTAAAATACCAATCATCACGAGGACTAATTTTCCTTGTGTATTCTTGCTGTATTACCATTGCAATTGGCATGATTGTTGTTGATATAAAATTGTTATAAGCTGTTTTGTTAAATTCTCCAACTCCGACCATAAACGGAGGCATACCAAATGCTGCTGCAACACTTCTTTTGTCAAGTGTAATACCATCTTGGATTGCAAGATCATTAAGAGTGAGCGGTTGCACTGATTTTACATCAATTTCACCAGCCGGAATAATCCACGGTTCCCCCTCTTCGGTATCATCTCTGTAACTCCCAAGTATTTCTTTTCTTTTCTCCGGGTCCTGTAAAAACTCTTCATCGGCTTGTATTGATATAATTAGCGGAGGCTTCCATTTAGACCGTAAAAAACTACTTTTCGTAGCGTTTGCTTGAACTAAATTTTCTACCGTTGTCTTAATCTGATCAACATACCCTACACCTTTAAATGGTTTATCATCATCAGGTATAAACGGAAAATGAAGCACTTCACTTTGATCGAAAGAAGCTGTATTACACCGAATCAAATATGTACGTTCTTTTTCCTCAAAAACCAATTGATCTGCATTTAAAATTGTTTGCCTTAACAATTTTCCATAACTGTATTCCGGAACAGCAACAGCATTTCCATTTAAGACCATATCAACAACAATTTTATGTATAAATGTTTTTCTAATCATTGTTTCATTTGGTTCGATATCAATTATTCTTGATAGTTCATTTTTTATTCGTCTATCTCCCTTTTCCCCATTTTGCATTAACATAATTGTCATACTTGATACAAGATCAGCAATTCTGTTGGCGCATAGCCTGACCTCTTCATTGTTTTTTACTTTTGTATATCCAATTGGGAGTATGTCTTCCCTATCCGACATAAAATAGGCTTTATAACTTGTATCCGCCCGTATCTTTTTTTTGTTCTTTTTAAATCCAAGCACGTTATTCTCCTTTTTTTCCAAAAAATCCAGAACTTATTTTGCTGGTTTCCATGTTTTCAAGCATTCTAATGCACGCAAATACGGAGGCATCGAATATATCAATTCGAGCTTCATCTTTGATTTTTTCATACTGAATCATATCATCCGTTTTTTCAATGGCATGAACATTTTGCACGCAATACTCATACGCCTCTGAGTGCAAGTAATAAAGCTCCGCATTTTTGGCAGCATTTTCAATTTTTCTAAACCCCTCAGATTTTTTATAAAAATATTGAGGCTGATCAACAATTTTAAATCCTGCCTTTTTCATTGCAATAAAATATTCTCGGCAAAATTTTCGATCATGACCAACCTCTTTGATTTTGAATCCTTTTTTTTTCATTTTTATAAACCAGTTTACAATTTCAGCATGATTCACTGTTGGATTATTACTCATATCCAACCAACCATCATCCTTCCACCCAAACAATGGAATATTGTCTTTATCCGCTTTTTCACTTGCGGCAACAATTGGAAACCAGGCATGTGATATAATTATATTTACATCTTTAAATTTCCCCTTTTCATATTCATAATGATATATCCCATATAACGCTGCAGCCGTTAAATCATATAGTTTTGACAAATCGGCACCTCCATACCAGACAATCGGTAATTTTGCTAAATCTTGCAGCGTCCAATTGTATTTCTGATCGCTGTGCCTGAATTCATCAATGTTAAAATAAGCCTTTATTGCAGCTGTAAATATATTTAATGATTTTGCAAAAAAATCTTTTCTTTGTTGTGGATCATTTTGTGCCTGTAGCGCATCATTCATCATGTCTTCTGGACGTATTGAAACGCCATAAGCAGGATTTGCCATTTCGTGAATTTTAGGATTTGTAAAGTCAACCTCTCCTTTTTCATTTTGATCCGCTTTACAAATAAAAATAAAATATTGCTCATCAGTAAGAATTTTATCAAGTATTTTTTTACAATAAACAAGCTTACTGTAACAAAATGAAGTCATGCTATCCCCGGCGGTAGTAATACCTATCATCATCTTGTTTGTATAAGCCTTCATAGCTTCTTTTATGATGTTATATTGTTTGGGAGACTTATAGGCATGAATTTCATCGGCTATAGCTATGTTACAGTTCAATGAATCCTGCCTATCCGGATTAGCTGCAAGAGCCTGTATATAAATAGCCCCATCTCCTAAATCTCCGCTTATACTGTGTTCCTGGTTGTTGTCGATTACACGGAAGTTTTCTTTTTCCCCCATACATTCCAAGTTATAATTTATAAAGTTAAAACTTTCAAGAGATTGTTTTAATGCCGCTCCCACAATATATATTTTTGATCCGCTGCGCCTTTCTAGCAAACCTAAAGCCCATGATAAAGCTGCCGCAAATGACGTTTTGATGTTTTTTCTTGGAATAAAAATAAAGGCTTCTTTAAATCGTCTAATTTTGGTTCCTACCCGGTAAAACCCCAGAAGATTGTATACAATAAACTTATGAAATGGTTCCAATAAAAACGGTTTACCACGCAACGGTGAACCGTCAAGCCTCTCTCCTTGCTGATGGCAGAATGTACGTTCTATAATTTGAATTACGAATTCCGCATCTTTGGGATTAAAATAATAATCTGGTTTTTGCAGATCATCTATAAAACGTTCGCACACCTGTATCTGCTCTTTACATGCAACTTTCCTGCCCTCCACAATACTCTTAGCATATTCCATGACAATTTCATAATTGGGATAAATTTTATCCTTTTTCAATATCTTTCAGTGCCAATGCCAATGCTGACACCTTCCCTTTTTTATTATTATTGTTTTTATCCTTATCACTCAAAGCCTTAGGATTAAGGCATAAGCGATCCGAATATGCTAATAAGTCTTTTCGCAACGATTCCAGTGTTGCAACTAATGTGGATTTTTTGGTTCCTCCCCGATCGGTTTCTTCATCATATTTAAATCCCCCATCTTTATATTTTTTTGTCAAATTCATATATTGTTCCATCATTTCTGAATAGATGTCAATAAGGGGGGTATACTCGGCCTTAAATACCCCTAATTTTCTCATATCATTAACAGTGTTTTTTTTGATTGTTTCTCTATTTGTGGGCCTTGGAGCCATTTTTGACATCTCCCTTCTATGTGGACTTCAACTTAATTTTTTCGTTCTATTGGAAAAGGCGGGGGGACTCGGTGAAATTTTGATAATTTTTATTTCAATTTGGGAGGGGGGATTGTTTTTCTCTTCAAATTTTCTCCTTCCTCTGTTAGTTTTCCAGTCTTACGATCATGAAGCTTTTCATGCGCCTTGTTAGACAATGATATTAGATTCCAATCACACCACATAAATTCCGGGTACTGTTCCACCGGATAGATATGGTGTACCATGGTTGCGTCCTTTCGTTTTCCGTAACGCTTATAATACTGACAAGTGAATTTGTCTCTCCTTAAAATTTTATCTCTTTTAGCTAACCAGCGTTTACTTTTATAATCCATTATTATCCTTCCTTTTACATAAAAAACGCCCATCACTTGACAGGCGTTTTTTTGGAGAGAACATGATTTCTTGAAATGTTGAATCAACCATTTACAGGGGAGGAAGTATGTAGCATATGTTATTTACCACCTTCTACATAATATTATTATAGCATACCTATTTCAAAATTTTTCCATCAGTTTTCCATCAGTTACAGCCTCGTTTTCAAATAAATCCTGATGGCTTTTTTCAAAAGCAATTAGTGCTTCTCCATGCTTATTAATAATATGTTTATATGAATAACCCATATCACAAGCAATTTGAGTAAAGTTCTTTTCTCCCCTTATGTATCTGCGATACAGCACATCTATATATAATCCATCTTTCAAATCATGTATCTGATCTATGTATTTATGTTTTAGTTCCATGTACTCAATAATTTGGCTCTCTATTATCTCCTCCAATGAAACAACTTTTAATGCCTGCGATTCTGTTTGCTTTCCACTTGATCCAGCTAACGTGGTTTGTATCTTCCCTGTTTCCGTTCCTGCTGTTGAAATTCCCCTATTTCTCTTGGCTTCAATTAATTCCTGCTTTTTATGTTTGATTTTCTGATCCAGTTGTTCCAGTTGGCTCAGATATTCTTTTGCTTTCATTATTCTTTTCACCTCCTGGTCCTGCTGCCCTGCCTGCCATTCGGCAGGCTATTCTAGCATCTGTTCAATTTCACATTGTAAATCATCTAAGGCTTTCCATTTATATAATTCTGGCAACCATGGAACATCATTAACCTTTTTCCACATTATTTCACCATATCTTTGCTTTGCATTTTCAATGATATCTTTAATCTGGTTTACTGCATTTTCATTTTTTTCCAGTTCAGCGGCTTTCATTCTATAGAATTCACATTCCTGCATCAACTGCATTTCTGCTGCCGTCATAAGATCACCCCTTTTTTACGGCCTGTGTATTCGCCTGACTCTATTATTTGGTACGTCAACATATTCTCCGGTATTCAGCAATACCCCAATCAGATTGTTACTGGTTCCAATTACTTCCCCATACCATTTTTCAGGTATAATCATTACCGGAATTAATGGTACTACTGGCTTACCAGCTTTTGTGTATTCCCATTCAAGTTTCATTCGTGCCTCCTGCTGCCCTCTTCGGCTTACTCCTGAAAATTAGTTGATTCCTACAACGCTTATCCAATTTAAGCCACCTTGATTCAGTCTGTCTCTTACGTCTACAATATTTACCAATTCGTCTTTAAGCATTACACTACACTTCATACCATCAGCATACATTGGTATTGACCTGTAGCTAATAACCGTTATATTCCATCCATACTTTTTCTTGGCTTCTCTTTTTAAACAATCCCCCCATGCTGAGTTATGAACAATTACCGGATATCCTGTCTCTGCTGCAATCTTTATTATATTGTATGTTTTCCCTACTTTTCTTTCCGGCACTTGCGTTATGTAATCTCTGCCTCTGTGCTGTTCTGCTGTTGCTACATCTCCCCTTAGTATGTCATATATTTCATTACTGGCCTGTAATATTTCTTCTTCCGTTAGCCTTATATTTCTTATTGCCTCTCTCATTTTCCCTGACATAATTATTCTTTTCATTTCTTATCTCCTTCCCCCACTATTCCGGGAAATCTTCCTTTTTCATAAATCCTCCAACGAGTTTATAAAATTCTTTCTCGCAATCTTTGCAAAGATCAATCCTTTTCAAATCCTCATAATCTACATGGCGTGGATAATTTACAAATCCATTGTTATTCTCTTCTGGCCATTCTTTTCCACACCTATCGCAAGAGAATATTCTTTTTGTTCCCATTTGGTTTTCCTCCTGTCCTGCTGCCGTCTCTGGCTTACTCCTGTAAACCTTCGTTTACCTGATTTATGGTAACAAAAAACCAACTACCGAATATTGATAGTTGGTTTTGGATTTATTCTTCTATAAAGCGTCTTCCCTTTAATGTAACCGTTGCATTTTGCAAGATTACTCCTGACCCCAGTTGGGCCACTATAGCACCTTTTATATAACCTTCTTCCTGCAAATCTTCAATTACTTGTGAATACTCTTTTCCGTCTAGCCCTATATCACTCGGATTCGCATAATTACCATCTTTAATCCCCCGAATAATCTTTTTCATAATTTCATCTGTACTCATGATTCATCCCCCTTTCTTTAGTATTTCCTTCATTATCCAACTATCATATTCGATTGTCAATGTACTATTTACCTATCTTTCAAAATCTCAGTTTAGATAATTAGACCCTTTCCACTCCATAGGAGAATATATCAAGCTGTGACTTATGTTCCTGCAGTCTATTGTTCGCCAGATTGAATGTGTATGTATCCTTTTCGGTCCCCACATACTGGATTCCCAAATCCTCACAGGCTATTAGGCTGCTGGCACTACCAACATGGGTATCTATGAGTTTATCTCCTGGTTTTAAATACTTTTGTAATATCCATTTGTACAGTGCTACGGGTTTCTGAGTAGGCGTTATCCGCTTTTCATTCAGCTTTTTGTTTCCTTGCTGAATCCAACCTTCTTCAATAGATTTTCCCTGCATCATTCCACGCCACATGTACCTAATAATATCTACCCGGTTGTTAAGGGAGTTATAGGCAATCTCTGCATCTGACTGATCGGAACCATCATTGCACTTATCCCAAATAATCCGGCCCCCGACAAGAGGATAATCAAAGTAATTGCAGCCGAATATGATTTGATGCTTTGATATTCTTATCACCTCGTCAAAGTATTCCTTGTCAGGAGGTTCATTGTCCCAGCCCCGATTTTCATAGTTACCATCTTTCACATAAATTTTTCTACCGTTCTTCTGTTTTACAAATCCACTCCTGTTTTTCCCGCCATGTTCCTTCAAACCGTACTGAGGATCACAGAGAGCCAAATCGAAATAATTGTCTGGATACAACTTCATCACGTCTTTGCAGTCTGCGTTTATAAAACTGCTCAATACTGGTATTTCTATCTGTCCATCACATTTATAATTGTTAAAAACTTCAAATCCCATATTTTTAGAAAGGAACCGTCATGACATTACTCTGGCCAGAGTTCCGCCTCCTTTCTTATTCAGTTAAATTCGGGTTTATTGCGGCCGCAAATGTCCTTACCCCTTTCTTTTAATCAATCAAATCCTAATTTAACCATAGATCAGCACAACTCTGCCATTGACTGTCTCTAACGCTACCACTTGTTTTGATTCAGGATAATCTGTTTTAATCCAACGCTCAAAAACTTCCTTTTCTTCTTCGTATTCATTCATATCATCAAAAAAAGTTTGAGTCGTTCCAATTTTATATATCTTTCTTTCTTCTACTGTTGTTTCTCCATCACTTGGAACGAAAAGAAGTTCATCTTCCGTCATCATAAAATATTCAGTTGTTTTTATTGTTTCGAGCATGTTTCCTCCTACTCACCAAATTCGGGTTTTATGGTAATTCAATATGTACCACAATGGCTTTTATCCAGGGGAGATTTTCCCACGCTTCCTTGACCTCTTCATCAGTCATTTTCATAAAAGCATCATGCCCCACTGCTTTTTCCACCACTATTTCCGGTTCATCTTCACTTTTATAAACAACCCTCTCATCATCTATAAAATAGCTGTCAATCTTCACCGCTCCCCAGCTTCCACCCCAATATGCGAAATCATCACCAGCACACACTTCATATGCCACCATGGGAAGTACCGGAAGCTCTGGGTTCTCCTTAATCAGTTTGATCAATGTATAGCGATTGAGATACTCAGTGCATTCAGTTTTATTTTCTGATTCAAATAAGGTATTTCCATATACAAGTTTGCCCTCGCTATTCCATTGCCCGGCCCAAGAAGCCGGACGCACATAATATTTGCCTTTGACACTTGTTCCTGTTGTTAAATCCTCCATAGTTCCCCTTCCTGCTGCCCTGGCAGCTACTCAGCGTAATAATTACAATCCCCGGTACATTCAACATATCCCATAGGGCATTCGTCAATATCCAGAGGGCTTCTCCCTTCTTCGTCTGCACAGCATTTTGTGCTGTCCGGTAAACAGAAAACCTCAACTCCATCTTGCATCATATCCATATATCATTCCTCCCACTGCCCCGGTTTCTCACACCGTTCAAATTCTATTACCCATACCCAGGGATTGTGTGCCCATGTGCAATTAGAATCTTTTTTTAAAGTACTATTCCATAATTCAGCGAATGCGTCCCTGGCGGTCAAATCAAACTCAATAATATCATTGAATTTTCCATTTCCGGTTTTATCTTGAAATGTACAGCATCCCTCTTTAATTGCCTGTTCTTCCGTAATATCCTGCAACTTCTCTACCCGTACATCGGTTACCTTTATCCATATCCTGGCGGCTTCTTTTGGCATATGAATTGATGGTTTCCATGGTGTATTTGCATCTTCCGAATTTTTAACACTTGCCTTATACCCATAGAACTCAGCCAAATAACAGTCTCCTCCTTTTCCAACACGCTTAACGTATTCGTGCCACGTCTCACGCACATAGAGGATATCACCCGGGTGATATCTGCATAGGTTAATATGATTATGACTATCTCCGGTTGCCTGATCTATGTAACAGATAACAGTTCCATCTACTTCAATATCAAATTGGTTTGAGATATCGACATCAATCTTTCGCCTTGTTACCGTCTTCCTTCCGTCCAGTATTGCCCGGACCATATCTGTATTAAATAAAATTGGTTTTACGCTCACAATTTCCGCTCCTTCCTCTGGTAAACTTGCATTTATTTGAATATTATATTGATGTTTTACATTCCCCCATTTATACTAGAAATATAAAATACTAAGGAGGGTTATATTATGGCTATATACAAATCTGCTGAACTGTTAAAAATGATCTCTGAAATCATTAACGAGGGATACAAATACGTTGATGTTAATGAATCTGAGGGCTTTGAAGATGAAGATGGTGACGGTCTTCCTCTGGGTCTTTCCTTTGAAGCCATTGACGAGGATCTTGCAGGTATAGACTTTGAATGTGTTAATTCCTGTGATTTTCCTACCGAAAGTGACATTACTACTCCCGAACATTTCCATGCAGATGATTTTTGCGGAACTATTTCTTTTACTTACGGTGAAATCCTCACAATTAAACAATCTTTAGGCAATTCCCTTGAATATTTTAAGGAAATATCGAATGACCCTGAAACTTCAAAAGATATGCTTTCCGATGTAAAAACCGCCTCCATAACCTACCGCAATTTGCAAGCCAAATTAGCAAAGTTTTTAAAAGGGTTTAAAATTTCCTAATATTGGAGTTGATCTGAAAGCTAACTCCACCTTCCAAAAGACGGTTCTCTCTCTGGATCGTCTTTTTTAGTTCCTCCATTAACCGTTTAGATGATTTGTCTGTTTTTGAATCAATTACAATCACTAAATGATTTTCTTTCCGGTACCTGCTACTTACGGATTTCACATGGTTTCTATTGCCTTTATTCTCTTTCCGTTTCTTAACAACACCTGCAATGTTTTGTTTTCTAATATACATATTTGAATCCTCCTGTTTTTTTATAATTACCAGCACTGGATAGAACTGCATTTAGTTAAAAGGTAGCCCTTCATCTTCCACACCGTCCGGGATATTCATGAACCCGTCCCCGGCATCGATATACTGACTTTTGTTACTTTCCTGGTTGTTTCCTGCTGCCGCCGCTCCCTTACTGTCTGCAAACTCTTGATCTTCTACAACGATATCTGTTGTATAAACTTTAATGCCGTCTCTGTTGGTATAACTTCCGGTCTGTATCCTTCCGCTGACCAGTACTCTCATACCCTGGCGGAAATACTTCTCTGCAAACTCCCCTGCTTTATCAAAGGCCACGCAGTTAATGAAGTCGGCTGTCTGCTCGCTGTCCTGGCTCCTGCGTCCTCTCCGATCTACCGCAATGGAATATCTTGCTATCGCAATGGCTTTATCTCCCTGGGAGTATCTAACAGCAGGATCACGGGTTAATCGGCCCATTAATATTACTTTGTTCATTCTGCTTTTCTCCTTCCTGCTGCACCCCTAAAGCGTCTATTGCCATTTCTAAGGCCATTTTTTCATTTATTGCCACTCCTGGCCTAGATATAGATAAATCAAGCCTCATTTTTGCAAGTGTCTGCTGCGCTAACCACTTTGTCATGCTTAAATCTCCTTTCCGCTGCTCCATTAAACATCTGTTAAACTAAGCCCCGACGCTTACGCATTTATTATGCACCTGTCTTAAATGTACTTGATTTACCGCTGCATAAAATCCTAACGTCGTGGACGGACTCTTATGGCCTAAAATCTGTTGTATATCCTCAATAGCACAATCTTTTATCCTCAAAGTTGTAGCCAAAGTCTTTCTGAATAAATGCGGATATACCCGGCGATCAACCTTAGCTTTTTCCTTAATGTTTTTTACTATCAGCCTTAATCCATCTTCCTTTACTGCATTGTGAGGCTCTCGCACTCCTGCAAATAAAGCGTCACTATTATCATTCCTTGATTTTAGATATTTTTCTATGTGAACCATTGCAACATCACTTAGATATACCGTTCTGTATTCAGACGTTTTTCGTGCATATATCACAATTTCCCCGGTTCCCCAATCAATATCCTGTTTTCTTATTTGTGGCACTTCCCCAACCCTGGCTCCGGTGCTTAGAAGAAATTCCATCAAAGCACGTTCTCTTGGGTTTGTGCAAGCAACCCTTAACCGCTCGACTTCCATTCCTTTTAAGTAGTCAATCGGTGGGTGCCGTTCCTTTTTGATCGGAACGGCTTCAACCGGGTTCGCATTGATGATCCCATGTTTCCGAAACCATGTAAAAACTGCTGAAAGAAAGCGGCGTTCGTTGTTTACGGTCCTGGTGTTATTGCCCTTCCCGGCGTATGTATCCAGGTAATACTTTATATCTACAGATGTAATATGCCGGATATTTTTATCAGTCACACAAAGCATGTTTCGCATTGCCCCCATATAGGCTTTAATGGTCTTATCACTTAATCCGTCTTTTCTGACATTCATCTCATAGGCTTGGAGCAAATACATGTTATCGTCCATTTCTGTGGAAAGTTCGGTTTCTTTCTTCATGACCTCCACATAATACAAAGCTTTTATGATAATTGTTTCCAATATCCTTAATGTTTCGGTGCTGATATGCGGTTCCATCTGCATCAAAATTTCATTGATAATCTTTTCCTTCATATGTCCTTCTCCTTTGTAAATACGATTGTCGACATTATCAATTCAATTTTTACGGATAGGCTGATTGCTGCACTATCTCAATGGCATTCCCCCCTTATCCCCCTATCCTGCTGCCATTTCCGGCTTATTCTCTGTTACGTTCAATAAAGATTCCCTGCAAGGAAATAACATCCTCATATGTAAGTTTTTCCGGTATGTGCAAAAGCTGCTGCAAGATAATAATTGCTTCCTGCTTTATTTCTTCTGGTGATGATATATCATTCTCGGTGTCCATAATGGACACCATAGGTGGATTCATGCCAATTACAACTCCTGCGCTCTGATCGGCGTTTTCCGCTGACCGCTCCGCTTGCAAACTGGCTTGTGTTGCTCCGATCTGTGCATTTTGTGCGGCCTTTGCGGCTTTCTTTGCTTCTCTTGCTGCTTCCTCCGCTTTTTTAGTCTGCTTTTCCAGTTCTTTTTTTTCCTGCACAATGGCGGCAATCTCTTTCCCTTCAATGCCTCCCTGCTCTGCAGCCAGGTTTGCAATGATCTTTTGTTCCGCAGCAGGAAGCCTTGCAATTTCATAAGCTGCTACTGATCCCAAATTCCCGTTTTTAAACTGTTCTTTCGCTTCTTCCGTTAGGCTATTATTTATTTTTTCATATCTTCCCATTTGCCCGGAACTTTCCCCAAGGTATTGCCCTATAATATCCCGAAGCTTACCCTTTAACTCAATTTCTCCGTTGTCTCTCATTTTTTCCAGAACTTTTTTTAATCTTCCTGCCAGTTCTGCTTTCTCATACGGTGTCAAGTCCTGGGTAAATCCGTTTCCTGCCAGTAATGATAATTCATACATATTTTCTGTCATGTCTTTGTAAAAGAAACGTACTTTTTTAAATTGTTCATATCCTCTTTCTATGAGCATGATATTTGCCCGGTTTCGCCTATGACCGTCCACAATCCGGTATTCACCGTTTACTTTGGCTAACACGGTTGGTTGCTCCTGGCCTACAAGCAGGAATGCATCCGCTAAGGCATCAATGTTTTTGTACTCCTGGCGTGTGTTCTGTGGTGCGTCCTTTATTTCATAAGGGCTTAACCATATTTCTGTGTAATCCTTTACTTCTGCTGCCGTTCTGCTTCTTGTGGCACTGTTTACAATGTCCAGAAATGAAAACTCTCCTTCAAGTCCCATTACTTCGCCCCCGATCTGGTGATATACTCCTGCACAAACTGCCTGTAACTTCTTGCGGTTCCGCTTCTTGGGCTGTATTCCTGAATCGGTTTTTGATAGAGTGTGCTTTCTGCTGCCTTATCACTATACCGAATCCGTGTGTCAAATAATTTCACATTGTGTTTACCCAGCCATTCCAGACCTGCTGCATTGGTGACATTGTTCTTATACATTGTTACCAGTGCGCCCATAAAACTGATCTTTTGGTTCATAGACTTCATTTGCTCTATCTGCCCGGTCATGATATCCATACCTTCCAGTGCACACTGATCTATTTTTATAGGGACTATCACATCATGAGTGATTGCAAGGGCGTTAATGACGTTTAGACCGATATCCGGCGGATTGTCTATAATTACATAATCGTAGGCGTATCCCTCACGGTTTGGCGCATACTTGATACTTTCAAATCTTCCGCACTGGTCTTCTGATCCGTCCTGCTGCAACTGCGTGGTAGCGGTAAGGAGATTCATATTTGCACTAATAATGTCAAGATTGTGGTATTCTGTTTCCTGGATCACATCCCAGGCCTTTTCCCTTCCCATAAGCAACTGCGCCGCCGGGCACATACCATTCCTGTCATAGGCTCCGAA
Source organism: Clostridium sp. HBUAS56010 (assembly GCF_007115105.1). Taxonomy (GTDB): domain Bacteria; phylum Bacillota; class Clostridia; order Lachnospirales; family Lachnospiraceae; genus Lacrimispora. Next base: position 227,157 of record NZ_SULJ01000001.1, on the reverse strand, counting down.
AAGTTTTGAAAGATTACCTTGCTTATCATTATCCAGCATAAGAACCCTAGCATCATATTTCTGGCTTAATAGATATCCCATTTGCGCAGCGGTAAAACTCTTTCCTACGCCGCCTTTTAGGTTGATAATACTAATTACTCTCATGGTTCCATTCCCTCCCTGCTTTCATCTAACCAGATAAAGCCGTTTTTCTGTTCTGCCTGTTCTGCGCCCTCTGGTTCATCTAAATAATTTTTTCCAAAGATTTTCATAAATTCTTCCCTGGTATGTTTTTGTTCAAAGGCTCTTTGACCGATTCTATGTAGTTCTTCCCTCAGCTCCGTGTTAAAATGGACTCCGGTTTTTGAATCTCTGTGATGCCTGTAGCACAAGTGCACCTTTAAACCGTTTTTTTCTGATAGGCTCCGATTGGGGTTCCCGAAAAAAATGTGATGTTCTTCTATTCCCCAGTTGTAACCGCATACAAAACAGGATTTTTCCCCTTTGGGTTCAAGGATACTTCGCAATTACTCACCTCCCTGTATTTTTTCAAAACGATAGGAGTGTTTCGCCAGTAGTTTCATAAGCTTCTGCCACTGCTCCACATTCTTCACAGGGGTTCCCTTGGCAGTTTTCCAGCCGTTCTGCTGCCAGTCATTCACCCATTTTTGTCTAATTGCTCCAATTAAATAATCACTGTCCGTATGAATATCCAGTACACAGGCCCGGTTAAGGCTTCCAACCGCATGTATGGCAGATTGTAAAGCATTGCTATTTGCTGTTGCCTTTTGTCCTCCTTGAAAGCTTTTTTCATGGAGGTTCCCGGTCTTGTCAACGAATTGCATTTTTCCCCAGTAATTACTTGGTGTTGCATGTATTTCAATCATAACTTTATACACGATGATTCACTCCGTTCTTGATCTGGTATTCCTTTCCATATCCAATCCATGGGATTTCTCTTCTTTGGAACAAAATTTCCGTGTATGTCATTGTCTTTATCCCTTTTCCTGGTCTTTGTGGATTTTCCACTTGAACCAAGTGAGGATATTTTCTAACTACAACCACTTTTTCCGATTTTGGTATTACAATTCTTTCATCGGTTTCTTCTTTTATCATTGATCTATAAATAAGACGGTCCCCAACCTTTAAGGCCTTTTTTAGGTTTTCCACATCTTTTATGCTAATAATTGGTTTTACCCATGCGTTGTTCACGGTTCCACCTCCTTTCTTTTGCTTTCTGCCTCATTTCACGGTCAAAGTCTGTTTCGTAATAATATTCCAGACCGTTCTTGTAGTAATAATAGTTTTTCCCTCCACGCACCATACTCCCTATGTATTTTCCAGGAGGCCTATCACTGCATGACCATGCGTTTCCTAGTGCTTCCATTAATTCCGGTGTTCTTTGGGTTTGCTCCAGCATCTTTTCTCCTTAATCATCTGAGTCATAAGGGGACGTTTGACAAGGTTCCCAATCTTCATCCGTTGGATTTAACTTGATCATTACATACCGCTGGTATGGATAACCCAATTTATCTGTGCCGTTGTAAAGGCTATCTTGATCTATGTAATATCCGGGCCTTGGTTTCGGTTCTTTTTTCCACCCTGTTTTAGTTTCTCGCATTCTGATTTGTGGTTTAGGGTTTATTAAATTACGGGAACAGGAATATCTTTGCCGTACCGGACTATCCTGTGACCGGAATGTTTTTTCGGTTTCCTTGATGATATATTCTGCAAGTCTCTTGTACTCGCCATTTTCATAAAGCGGAATAAAATGTTTGCTTCCTTTTTCATCACCTTTCCAAAGTTCCCTTATGTAATCCGTTGTGGTTCGCTTTCCATCATTCACGTTATTAATAATCAGATGATGATGAACAGCCTTGTTTAAGTATTCCGTTGCAAGAATGTATTTCAAAGTAAAACCACTTTTCTTGAAAAACTCTCTTAACCCTTCAAGCATCTTTCTAATAATCTTCTGTGCCTGTTTCTGATCTGGCCTCCTGTCTTTTTTGTACATGAGCACCACATGCCAATCTCCGGGTTTAAAGTTTGCATTTATCTTTCTGGCTAATTTCCTAGCCGCCTGCCTCATATTGGATTCTGCAATCTCTTCCGGTGTACTTTTTCTCTCCCCTACCCTACACCCCTTTGGTATACAATTTATCACCTCAATAGTCGCACCAGCTTTATACTCAACGTGTTTATGTCTGTGCATATGCTTCTCCTAATTTACTACCAATAAAAACCAGCTAAGTTTAATCCTTTTATCGGTTTAGAAAAAGGGGCTCAAACCCTTGTTTTTATTGACTTTTTCACACGCACAGCATATAATAAAAATGTAAGTTTTTTACAGCTGTGCATTAAAGCTTTGCACCTATCGTTATTACCGTAACGACAGGTGCATTTTTCATTTATTTTGCAATATATCATCTTTAGTTTACATAATATATTGTGTTGTCCTACTAGCTTTTCAATGTGCATCCTGCTGCCCTACTCAAGATTAATAGGTTCCATTCCAAGCAATTCCCGAATTTGCTTGATACGGTTGATTACATGGTTTCTCTCTTCCTCATTAACCGGATCGGGTCCTGCAAATGCCACAAATTGTAGGCACAGCCGTGTGTACTCCACTATCAGTCTGTCTTTATCCATTTCTTTTCTCCTTTACTTTCATGTTAAACTAAACAGTTTTTCTGATCTTCCCATCAAACTTTACGACTTTTTTAGTTTCCCTATTTAGGCTGCTACCGTTGAAATAATTAATCACAACATCCAAATTGATATACTTTGTTTTCCCTGCTTTTCCAGAGCATATATACGGAAGCTCTCCTTTTAATACAAGCCCCCTAAGTTTCCAAAACGTAACCTGTGTTTCTGGGTCCTGCTCCTTAAAATAATCCGCAGCCTGTTGAATTGTTCGCATTCTTGGTACTGATTGTTCACCCATTTACTTTTCTCCTCTCACTGTTTTGGCTCGTTGCTTTCTGCATTTTTCTTTCCAATTGCAATTCCCAAATTTACACTTTGGATCATTAACTGCATTAGATCACGCTGAGTATCATCAGTATTCTTGAGCAAAGCCGCAATTTTATTTACTTCCGGTAATGCTTCAATGTTGTAAATTGTATCCGCCATTGTTATTTCTCCTTTCCATATAATCTCTCTGTAATTGAATACTATCACATAGCGATTGAGAAGTCAATAGTTTTCTCACCTTTTCAATTGCATTGTGATTAAATATGTGTTATAGTAATTTTATCAAGGAGGAATTGATGTGAACGAACGAATTAAAGAATTGAGGAATTATTTAGGTCTTAGCCAAAAAGAGTTTAGTCAAAAAGTGCAGGTTGGGCAGTCTACATTAGCCATGTTTGAAACTGGTGATCGTGCACCAAAAGATATACACATTGCGCAAATTTGTAATACATTTAATGTTAATGAAGATTGGCTTAGGAATGGTGCGGGAAAAATGTTTGTCCAACCCGATACCTTTTCACTTGATGAATACGCAAAAATTCACGGATTAACTGAAAGAGATCGTGTTATAATCCGTGAATTCATGGCACTTGAATCAAGTGCAAAAGATGCTGTATACAATATGCTTGAAAGAGTTTTTTTGAGTGAGGAATGGAAAAAAGACAAACCAATAGATTATTATAACGAAGTTACAAAAGATCAAGAAGAATTTGAAAAAGAATTTAAGCCAATTGATCCGGAAGATAGTAAAGTTATTTAGGTGTGGGGAAACACCCGACCTCAATAGTTTTTAATTTTTTTACATTAGATTATTATGAATAATTGTGTATTACCTACGAAGTCTACATTATAGTAAATTGTTTCAGTACGTCTAAAATATATTGCAAACACCAGTTTTCGCTTATATCTTATGTATCGCTTTTTACTCATTCCCCCACGCCTTTCTTTTTTACTAAGGCCGGGTGCGTTATTATTATATAAGTAATTCTTTGGGTATTATTTGGAAAAATTTGGATGTGCAGACAAAAATAGGATATTGTCATTATTTTTTGTCAATGTCAAGAGGGGTACAATATGAGCATAAAAAGTGGTTTTATGGAATTATATGTCGGGAAAAAAGATTCAAATTTATTTACAATAACAGGAAGAAGAATCAAAATAACTTACGCCGACTTAAAAAGTATTGAATATTGTTTTCCAAATTTTGGTGATGGAGGTTATATTGACTTTATTTATCCAAATAAGAAAACAAAAAGATTCTGCTTTACTAAAAAAGCAAATGATAAGATATCACGCACTATAGATTTAATCCGTGAAAATAATGAAGATATTTGGATAGAAGAAAAACACACTGAGAATTTACGTTTTTATCAACGTGCTTGGTTTACTATTCTAATGATGTTTTGTTGTTGTTTCCCGTTAGGGCTTTTCCTCATGTGGTATTATAAGAAGTTCTTATATATTACCCGTATTATAATAACCGTAATATTTGTTTCGCTTGGATCAATTTACATACATAATATCTACACTGAGTACGTGAAAATAATGAATAGCGCAAATGAACTAAGGCGATCAATACAAGATGTCTCATATAATACCTCGGACTCTTCTATAGACGAAGCCTCACCAGAGCCAACAACAGAGTTTGACGAAAGTCAGCCTAAAACCGTCTTTAATGTTGGTGATGTTTATGAGTCTGATGTGGTGACAATTATGTATCTTGACAGTGGTGAGTTTACAATCGAAAATGAATTTATGCAACCGGAATCAGGTAACAAATACATTTATGCTGAGTTTTCTATTGAGAATATAGGTGATTCTGACTATTACGCCAGTTCCACCTCATTTCACTGCTTTTCTGATGATACTGAATGCCCCCAAAAAGTGTTAGCTGCTGATGGAGAAATGACTGTGTTTTCCGAACTATCATCAGGAAGAAATGCTAAAGGGAAGATATTTTATGAAGTTCCTGTAAATGCCGAAAAAATAGAATTTGAATTCGAAACAGATATTATTACACAAGACAAAATTTATTTTAATTACAAATAGATATTAAAAAGCCCTTGCGCTGGATACGCAAAGGCCACTCATTACTATGCAGGCGGTTTGCCCGATATAATAACGTCTCAAACATATTATATCATTTTCTCACGCACCTGTATAGGTGTGTTTTTTATACTCAAAAATAGAAAAAATAGGTAATAAGAAAGGTGTATAAACATGGCATCCATAAGAAAAAAAGGAAATGGCTATGAAATAACAGTCAGCAATGGTTATGATTCAAACGGAAAAAAAATTAGAGTATGCCGTATTTTTACCCCAAAAGATAGTTGGAGCGATGATAGAATTGAAAAAGAGGTCCATAAGTTTGCCGCAAGGTTAGAAGAAAAGGTAAAATCCGGTTTTAATGTAAAGGCTGACAATGTGACTTTAGAAAAGCTGTCTAAACTCTTTCTGGAGGATATGCAACCTCCAGAGATTGAAAAGACAACCTATTATGATTATAAAAGAAGAATCGAAATGAGAATTATACCCATATTAGGCAGAGAACGTATTACCTCAATTAACGGACATACCATGAAAGAGTATGCAAAAATTCTCCGGGAGGACGGTATTCGGCTGGATAATAAGCCAGGAGGATTATCGGAAGGCACTATCACAAAAGATAAGGCAGTTATTAGTGCCATGCTCTCCTATGCTGTTTTTGAAGGTATGCTTACCATCAATCCTCTTATCTACTCTGGAAAGCGTAGAAGCCGTCAAAAAACCGCCAAAGAATATAGGGTAGACTATTTTACCATTGAACAGACACAATGGTTCCTGTGGGCATTAGAGCATGAAATAGATATTAAACGCAAAGCACATGACTGCAAAAGGAAAGATGGGACTACATATAAAGTTCGTGAATATAGCCAGAAATGGAAGTTGCCACTAAAATGGCGGTTATTCTTTGTCCTATCATTGTTTACAGGTAATCGGAGGGGGGAGACAGTCTCTCTCACCTGGGAGGACTTAGATTTTGTAAACTGTACTGTTAATATAGACAAGTCCACTGCAAGTGCTGACGGGGAAGTATATATCAAAGATACCAAAACACATTCTTCACGTACCCCCGTTGTCCCTCGTTTTGTTATGGATATTGCTGCTGAGCTTTTAAGTGAGCAAAAAAAGACAGCACTTAGCATGGGCGATCAATGGGTTGGAAAACGTGGTGCCAAATTCAACAAGAACTTTGTTTTCACTCAATTTAACGGTGCGCAAATGGACTTAGGCAGTCCACGACACGAATTTAAACGGCTGATTAGAATATATAATGACAATGTTGCAACTAAAGAAGAAGAAAAGCTACCTGAGACCGTAACGCTCCATGATCTAAGACATACAGCTGCCGCTATATTAATATCCAATAATATGGATGTACAATCCGTTGCTGGAATTCTGGGACACGCTGATCCTACAACAACACTAAATATCTATTCTTATTTTTTCAAAAGCAAAAACCAGGAAGCCGCAAATATTATGGAAAAAGCCCTTAGACCCTCTTCCAAAGAAAATGAACAGGTTATGTAAGTGGTCGGAAAGCAGTCGTTTTCCGACCACTTTCCGACTATACATTGCAAAACGATTCAATTTTGTACCAAACAGCAACAATATTATTTTGTAAAATCCCTTATAAAATCAAGCTTTTATCAACAATCCAATGCTGTGCTATGTGTAAAAGTAATTTTCGTAATGCGTGGGTCGGGGGTTCGAGTCCCCCCGAAAGCTTATTAAAAACCTGGTTTTTACGGGTTTTTTCTTATTTACGAAGATATAATTAAATTCTCTAATAGATTTCATTCCAAAGTCTAACTTTTATAAATGATCTTTCGTTTATCCCCATCTTCTAAAATCCATTTTTTATGATATTTACTATACCACTCCATATTATAAGGATTGCTATCACTCCAGTTGTTATTCTTACACCTTTTTCTCCCCACTTAAAAATAATCAAATCATATAAAGACTTCCTATATCTTAATCTCAATAGCCAATTCCATTTAAATATAACAATATAAAATACAACACATGCCAAAGCCAGTATAATTATCCCAAGTAAATCCATGTCTCTCCCCCTTGATTTTTTTCTTTTAGCATACACTATATCTTCCCAAATGAAAAGAGACACCGGGTCAGTGTCTCTTTCAACCTATGTTATTTCTTTAACTTTTTTATTACTACTCCACCTATTGTAAGAGCTACTATTACATAAAATATAATATCTACCATTACTCTTTCCCCCTTTTATATGATTCATTACATAATATACCATATTTTTACAATATTTTCAATATTTGTTACCGCAATGATGATCAAAAAACCAATCTTCCATCATACCTTCTATTATTAGAGAAATGCTCAAAACAGAAAACCCGCAGCAGAGGGCCACCCCTATACCAGATTGACACCTGGTATAGGCATAATTGATAGGTTTTTGATTTGATTCATATAAGTTCCTTCGTACACACTTACGGTATAAAAATAAGAGCCTTTTGGCTCTTATCAGACTATAGGCACAGGAATTTCTGCGCTAAAAAACTGCATTAATCAAATGGATTTTATACATTTCTCGTTATATTCATAATCTTAAAAAGAAACTAAATTTTTTATTTCATAAGATTAATTCTTCTATTTTTGAAACATCACTGATATTTACTTCCTTACCATACTTTAATAGAATTTTTGATTCCGAAAAAGAATTGATGACAACAGCAAGATAATCATCATTGCGAAAATCGAAAAATCCTTTTATAAATCCTTCTTTAGAAGCTAATTCCATGCGCACACTCTTTCCGCAAAAATAATTTCTATTTACTGAACCGCTTTTATCATGGGAACGTTTAGATCGTTTTGATACTTTCACTGACAAAATATATTTTTTCCCAATCATTCCATACACAGATCTATTTTGATTTGGCTTTTGATAAAAAAGGAATTCTTCATCTTCTCCAAGGATAAATACATCAAATACCCCATCATTCCAGCCATTTAGTTCAATATCATAATATTTTCCTGCGTATTCGCCAGAATCAATTTTTTTATCCACTTTCATCCCGGTTATCGTTCTCTTTTTTTTATCGTCTAACAGTTCATCAACGCTTATATCAAAAAGCTTTGAAATCATGATAAGATTACTCACTTCTGGAACTCCACTATTGGTTTCCCATTTTGCAATTGCAGAACGAGAGACATTTAAATTTTCTGCCAGTACTTCCTGTGTGATTCCTTTTTCAGTTCTTAATGATTTTATTTTTTCTCCTATCGTCATGCGTACCTCCTCTTTTTCTTAATTATGTATAAAATTATACGGGGAAGGTCTTAAATAGTCCATATACGTGCCGTAACTGTAACGTTACTTATCGTAACATTGTCATAAATGGTAATTCTTTTAACATTTGGCTCTTATTCACACTTAATCCAGTAACGTTGAGTAATCTTGCCGTTATAAGGTACTTCATTTTCTAAAATTGCGCCATTCTTTTTCATCGTAGAAATTGATGCCTGATTATCATTATCAACTGTCAATAGAACCTGATTTAATCCTATTGTTTTAGCTTCCAACAATGTTAGTCTTAACATTTCAGCAGCGTACCCCTTCCTCCGTTCTGTTTTTCTTACACAGTATCCAATATTTCCATAATACAGATACATCTCTTTTTTAAGATTATACCTTAAATTTATCATCCCAATTAACGTTCTATCCCATTCCCTAATTGCCATAAACTCATAAGAGGGTGCCTTACCTGGTTCTACCGTTTCTTCATACCGGTTATTGTATACTTTTAAAAGCCATTCTTCGAAACTACTCATATGTTGTAAATTCTCTGTCCCATACAAAGTATCACCACTTTCAAAAAACTCTTTTTTAAAATTCAAAATTTTATCCTTATATTCTTCGGTCGGCTGTACTAAATACAATCTTGATTTACTTCCATGATTTTTATCTTCCAACATACTCCACCCCATTCATATTTTTACCTTCATTATAGGGTCAACAAAAGCTTTTTACAAGCCAAACCAATGGCAACAGTAATAAAACTCGTTTTATAAATTATTGACAAAACATTAACGAAATGATAGCATAATACTAAAGTTGTAAAATCTTAATTAAAGGAGATTTTTATTATGAATAAAGTTGCGATTATCACTGGTGGTTCAAGAGGTATTGGGGAAGCCATGACCCTTAAACTTGGGGAAATGGGATTTAATGTTGTTATTAATTATCGTAGTGAAAGCAGTAAAAAACTAAGCGACGAATTATCTGAAAAATTGGCAAAAAATTATGGGGTAGAATCCATTATTGTAAAAGCTGATGTTTCCAAATATGCTGATTGTCAGAAACTTGTGAAAGCCTCCGTTGATAAGTTTGGAAGTAAAATTAATGTTCTTGTTAATAACGCTGGTATTACGAATAATTCCAATTTTATTGATTTAACAGAAGAAGCTTATACCAATGTCATTAATGTCAATCTTATGAGTTTTCTACACATGTGCCACTTAGCTCTTCCATATATGGTTGACCTTGAAGAGGGTTCCAGCATTATTAATACTTCTTCTATTGGAGGACTAATGGGTGTTGCAAATCAAGGAGACTATTGTGCTGCAAAAGCAGGTGTTATTGGTCTTACTCGCGCACTGGCATTAGAATATGCTTCCCGGAAAGTTAAAGTAAATGCCATTGCTCCTGGCATGATTATGACTGATATGCTTCGTGGAGTAAATCAGGAGGAACTTAAAGCACTTGCCGGTACAATTCCAATGGGCTATATCGGTGATGTTTCTGATATTTCAGGTTGTATGGAATATATTATTAATGCTTCCTACCTTACTGGACAGGTTATTTCACCAAATGGTGGAGTTATCATGCCATAATTTCTGCAAACAATTATTCAGGACAATTTAATAGAGTTTGTAAAAACACTCTATTAATACTGTTTTTAAAGGTCTCCTATGATAAAACAAAATCATAAGGAGGCCTTTTATTATATCCAAAGGAAAATCAGATCTTCTCCTCACCACCTCTATTATAAATATGTGCTTATATATGTCACATTTCATATCTTTATTTCATACGTTCTTACATTTTTTAACTTCTAAAACGTGCATTTGTTTTATATGTACGTTAAGGTAATTATAATTTTATCTTGACAAATTTAACATCAAATTGTATCATTGTATTAATCCACTAATACAACGATATAAAAGGAGGTTGCCCAATGAACTGGAAACTGACAGAAGACCGACCTATCTGGATACAACTTGTCGAACAACTTACCATGCTCATCGTATCCGGTGTATATGAACCAGGATCACCAATGCCAACTGTAAGAGCACTTGCCAGCCATGCAGGAGTTAATCCCAATACCATGCAGCGGGCACTTGCTGAACTGGAGGCGCAAAAGCTTGTGGAAACAAAGCGTACTTCAGGCAGGATTGTTACAGAAGATCTAGCACTTATTCAGAATGTCCGCCAGACATTCGCCGACCAACGTGTGGAAGAGTTTTTTACAGCCATGGAGGCACTTGGATACACCGTTGAGCAAACACGTAAATTTATTGCAGATTGGAATAAAAAGGAGGATATAACAGTATGAATCAAGAACTCATTATGGCACAGGGCTTAACAAAACTCTATGGTGCCAAGCCAGCTCTCAGCCAGATGGATCTTTCCGTTGGTTATGGACGGATTGTAGGACTTTTAGGACCTAATGGGTCGGGGAAAACTACATTTATCAAACTCTTATGCGGTCTTCTAAGTCCAACTGCAGGAACCTTGCAAATACAAGGACATGAACCGGGTATCAAGACGAAATCCCTGATCTCCTATCTTCCAGACCGGATGTATTTTGCCGACTGGATGAAGGTGGCTGATTTAACAGATTTTTTTGCTGATTTTTATGCGGACTTTGACCGTACAAAGGCAAGAGAAATGATTTCCGCACTTGGAATTCAGTCAAATGAACGAATAAAAACCATGTCAAAGGGAACAAAAGAAAAAGTACAGCTTGCACTGATCATGAGCCGTAAAGCACAGCTTTATCTCCTTGATGAACCAATTGGGGGCGTTGATCCGGCTGCCAGAGATTTTATACTCAATACCATTCTTACTAATTATAATGAAGATGGAACGGTATTATTATCCACCCATTTAATCTCTGATATTGAACGAATACTTGACGAAGTTATCTTCCTTCAAAACGGCAAAGTAGTTCGTCACGATACCGTAGACAACATCAGAGAACAGGAAGGCAAATCCGTAGATCAGCTTTTCCGTGAAATCTTCACATACAGTAACTAGCAGAAAGGGGAAATAAGATGTTTAGAAAACTTTGTAAATATGAATTTAAATCTATTGCACGAACTTTGGTGCCAATTTATCTGGCAGTAATCGCAATTTCAATTATTAATATGTTTATGGGGGTAGGATCACTAGGAAATGATTATTATGACAGTCTATTAGCTGGCATTGGTTTTGGTAAAAGTATTTTTAATCTGATCGAGTCTCTTTCCGCAATTGCCTATTTTGTTGTACTGGTTGCTTTAACAGTGCTGACTTTGATTGTAATTATTCAAAGATTTTATAAAGGACTACTTTGTGATGAAGGGTATCTGATGTTCACTCTACCAGTAAAACCATGGATGTTGATTGCAGCAAAAGGAACCACTGGTTTTGTTATGTCATTGGCAAGCGCTCTGACCGCTATTATCTCCATTTTTCTGCTTTGTATCGGAGCATTCGGCCCTGCCGGTTTTATTAATGCCGTTACCAGTCCTCAATTCTGGAGAGGCGTTCATGAAATATCTTCCCTGATTCCTTCCTGGCCTTTGCTGGCATTTGAATTTATTATTTTGGTAATCCTTGCAGGCCTTACAAGACTATATCATATATATTTCTCCATGGCACTTGGTCACCTTTCCAATAAACACCGGATTATGATGTCTGTAGTTGCCTATATTGCAGTCACAATGATTATTAACTTTATCAGCGGTTTTGCCATGATTATACTAGGCAACAGCCCTATACTGGATTCCCTTGGACGTATGATCGAAACATTGCCTGATTCTAAATCAATTCCGATCGTAATTAATATGGTATTTATGACTTCCATTGTTATAACCGCAACCCAACTGGCAATTTTCTTCTTTGGCACAAACCGGATTCTTTCCAAGAATCTTAATCTGGAATAAAAACATTTAATAAGGCACTTTCAAACACATATATTGTTTGAAGGTGCCTTATGCTTTTTGCCTGTGGCAGAATACCGGAATCCCGCCTTTCTGTTATATCATTTTCCTTTTGTTATGTACCATACTTAATTTTATGTTTCTTCGATAAATACATCTTTTTATCAGCAGCCCGGATCAGATCCTTTGCTGTGACGGATACATCTTCCATTGTATTGATTCCAAAAGAGAGAGACAATCTTACATCCTGCCCCTCCAGATCCACAGATATGTTTTCTACCTCCTTTTGTATACCCTCCATGATGTGAACAGCTTCTTCTTCCCTTGCATTATAAAGACATATCAGAAACTCATCGCCTCCGTACCTGGCTGTCCACCCTTTTCTCTCACCAACATTATGAATAATCACATTACCAACTTTTTTAATGGCATCATCTCCTGCTTCATGACCATAAGTGTCATTGATGGCTTTAAAATTATCCAGATCTATAAAACAGACGGTTAATGGCTTATGAGATAACGAAGATTCCACCACATCTGCTGGTAGACGTTCCTCAATATACCGTCGGTTATACAGCGATGTCAAAGGATCTTTCACAATGGCATCCGTAATTTTACTGACATATAGGGTAAGCATCTGTCCTTTGTTGTAATCTCCCTCTCCAATAAACATGGTGTCTGTTACGTTCTTAAATAGCTCCAATACGGCAGGAAATCCCACATTCTCAATTGGAATTGCAGTCACTAATATAACAGTATCTGACTTACTCTCCATTTTTACCAGACTTTTATTTTCTTTATATGATCTGGTGGAAATACAATTATCGCAAATTTTATTATTTCCCCAGTATTGATAGCAAATCTGCTTTGTACGCACAACTGATGAATCCCGAAAATCAATTACTCTTTTGTGAAGAGGATCAATCAAGCGAACTGCATCATACATCTTATGAAAGAAATCCAGTTTATCTATTATTTCATCAATTGTAATATGATCCATTTCTCCTCCAAGAATCTGTTCTCATTTGTTAAATTAAAAGAAATTTCTCTTTTTTACCTTTTATATCTTACCATATTTTTTCCTACATTAACAATAAATTTTTCCTTTTCCGAAAAACAAAAAGCCTCCAGGAAACATCCTGAAAGCTTTACATGACCTATCCGAGAATCGAACTCGGGTTTCCGCCGTGAGAGGGCGGCGTCTTAACCGCTTGACCAATAGGCCAGTACTGTAATTAAACCGTACAAAATCGAGGCGACAAGATTCGAACTTGCGACCTCTGCGTCCCGAACGCAGCGCTCTACCAAACTGAGCCACGCCTCGATTACGTTAGATAGTATAATATGAAATCTAACGCATGTCAACCTTATTTTCAAAATATTTTATTTATTTTCAATTACTGGAAAAAAGGGATTAATTTTCCTGTGTATTAGCCAAGATCAAAGAGAGACAACTGATTGGATTCCGGCAGACTGCCCAGAAGCCCTAAATCTCCCATAAGATCACATACAGTTTTACTCACTTTAGAACGATTTCGGAAATCTTCTCTGGAAAGAAATATTCCATCTTTTACTGCATCAACCACTGCATCCGCAGCCTTTTCACCTAATCCGTCAATGCTGCTTAAAGAAGGCATCAGCTTCCCATCAATAATCTGAAAATGTCTTGCTTTCGCTCTATAAATATCAACAGGCATAAATTCAAATCCTCTTGCGTACATTTCCTGGACGATTCTCATGTCACGAAGTGTATCCAGTTCTTTTTTGGAAAGCGTATCTGCTCTCTTTTTGTAATCCGCCAGATAGTGCTCCAGTTTTTCTCTTCCCTGACACATCAGTTCATAACTGAATCCGCTGGCACGAATGCTAAAAAACGCCGCATAATATGCAAGAGGATAAAACACCTTACAATATGCAATACGCCATGCCATCATAACGTAAGCGGCAGCATGGGCTTTCGGGAACATGTATTTAATCTTTTTACAGGACCAGATGTACCAGTCTGGAACTCCGTGAGCAGTCATTTCTGTCTCCCACTCATCTTTCAGACCTTTCCCCTTTCGCACACTTTCCATAATGGAAAAAGAAAGCCCTTCCTCTAATCCCTTTGATATCAGATAAACCATGATATCATCACGAGTACAAATTGCAGTCTGGATGGTTGCCTTTCCCTCCTGAATCAATGTCTGGGCATTGCCAAGCCACACATCTGTACCATGGGCAAGACCAGCAATCCGCACCAGATCGGAAAAATATTTGGGCTGAGTGTCAATTAACATCTGCATGGCAAAATCAGTACCGAACTCCGGAACTCCAAGAGCCCCAAGCTTACAGCCTCCAATGTCCTCCGGGCTGATTCCAAGAGCCGAGGTATCCTGAAAAAGAGACATTACCTCCCGGCTGTCTAATGGAATATCTTTTACGGGATCAAATCCAATCAAATCCTGCAGCATACGGATCATCGTAGGATCATCGTGTCCCAGAATATCAAGTTTCAGCAGGTTATGGTCAATGGAATGATAGTCAAAATGAGTCGTCACTGTCATTGTAGTCATATCATTGGCGGGACGCTGGACAGGAGTAAAGGAATAGATCTCTTCTCCATGGGGAAGTACAATAATTCCACCTGGATGCTGTCCAGTCGTTCTCCTTACACCTACACACCCCTGAACAATCCGGTTAATCTCACAATTGCGTTTTCTCACTCCATGTTCTTCATAATAATTCTTCACATAACCAAATGCGGTCTTATCAGCCAAAGTACCAATGGTACCCGCACGGAATGTCTGCCCCTTTCCAAAGATCACTTCTGTATAGTCGTGGGCTTTACTCTGATACTCTCCGGAGAAGTTTAAATCAATATCAGGCTCTTTATCGCCTTTGAAACCTAAAAATGTTTCAAAAGGAATGTCAAATCCGTCTTTTTCCAGAGGATGACCACATACCGGACAGTTTTTATCCGGCATATCGCAGCCTGCCATACCCGAAAACTTCTTTACCTCATCGGAATCGAAATCATTATAATGACAGGATGGACAATAATAATGAGGACTTAAGGAATTAACCTCTGTAATACCAGACATATAAGCTACGAAAGACGACCCTACTGATCCTCTGGAACCTACCAGATAACCATCCTCATTGGACTTCCAAACCAGCTTTTGTGCAATGATATACATAACCGCAAATCCATTGGATATGATGGAATTCAGTTCTCTCTCCAGACGTTCTGTTACAATTAAGGGGAGATCTTCGCCATAAACAGCATGTGCCTTATCATAACAGATACTTCTTAAATCTTCATCGGAGTTTTCGATAATAGGAGGACATTTATCCGGACGTACCGGAGATATCTTCTCACACATATCTGAGATCTTTCTTGTGTTCTTTATGACAACTTCTTCTGCTTTATTTGGTCCTAAATATTCAAATTCCTTTAGCATCTCTTCTGTAGTTCTAAGGTAAAGAGGTGCCTGGTCGTCAGAATCTTTAAAGCCCTGTCCAGCCATAATAATTCTCCGGTATACCTCATCTTCCGGATCTAAAAAATGAACATCGCAAGTGGCGCACACTGGTTTTCCAAATTGTTCACCAAGAGATACGATTTTTTTATTTATATCAATCAAATCCTGTTCTGATTTTACAACACTTTTTTCATCCCGCAGCATAAAACCATTATTTCCCAACGGCTGAATCTCCAGATAATCATAGAAATTAACCAATTTTGCAATCTCCGCATCTGGTATTCCCCTTAAAAGAGCCTGATATAATTCT
This sequence comes from Clostridium sp. HBUAS56010, assembly GCF_007115105.1. Classification (GTDB taxonomy): domain Bacteria; phylum Bacillota; class Clostridia; order Lachnospirales; family Lachnospiraceae; genus Lacrimispora. The sequence goes on along the minus strand of NZ_SULJ01000001.1, from coordinate 211,206 downwards.
CCCGCCTCACAGGCCGAACCAATAATCAAGCCTTCCCTGTTCTCATTGAGAATGCTCTTTGGAATTCTGGGCCGTCTTGCATAGTAATCAATATGGGAGCAGGATATAAGGCGGTAAAGATTCACCCTTCCTACATCATTGGCAGCCAATATAATTACATGGTGAGTCGGAAGTTTCTTAATCACACTGGCAGACATGGAACTCAGTTCATTTAGCTGATCCAATGTCTCCACTCCTCTGTCCCGGATCATTTTTACAAATGCAACGAAAATAAGAGCTGTGCAGCCAGCATCATCCACAGCCCTGTGATGATTTTCCAGGGAAATATTCAAAGCTTTTGCAACAGTATCCAGTTTATAACGGTTCAGATTCGGCAGAAGAAGTCTTGCCAAAGATACCGTATCCATCACCGTGGGATTAAATTCAAGACCAAGCTGGGCTGCATTATAAGCAATAAAACTAATATCAAAAGACGCATTATGAGCCACTAATACTGCGTCAGAACAGAATTCCAGAAATTCAGGAAGAATCTCTTTGATTCTCGGATAAGGAAGCACCATATTATCATTAATGCCTGTTAATTTTTCAATTTCAAAAGGAATTGGCACATCCGGGTTTACAAAACTGCTGTAGCGGTCAATGACCACTCCATCCTTCACTTTTACTGCACCAATCTCAATAATTCTGTTTTTTGAAGAACTAAAGCCTGTGGTCTCAATATCAAATACCACATAAATATCAGACAGGCTCTGATTTCTTGAATTCTCCACCAACTGTTTCAGGTCATCAACCAGATAACCCTCCACTCCATAAATAATTTTAAATGAATCATCTTTATCCAGGGCATGGTTGGCATCCGGAAATGCCTGTACACAGCCATGATCGGTTATGGCAATAGCCGGCATCCCCCATTTTTTCGCTCTTTTTACGATATCCTTGACCTCTGAAACCCCATCCATATCACTCATCTTTGTATGGCAATGCAGCTCTACTCTTTTTTCCAGGCTGTTATCTTTGCGTTTACCAGTAAAATCTTCAGACTTCTTGATTCCAACTACAGATCCAAGTGTAAGCTCCCCGTCAAATTTGTCAATGGTTGTAACACCTTTGATGCGTATAAAACTGCCTTGAACTACCGCAGCTTTCAGATCATCAAGCTGTTCTTCCTTTGCAAATATCTTCACGGTAATAGTGTCTGTAAAATCAGTCACATCAAAGATCATAATTGTCTTGCCGCTTCTTAATTCTCTGCTGTCCACGGTCAGAATCTTTCCTCTGACAGCCACTTCTCCGATCTCTCCGTCGATCTTCTCTATCTCAATAATCTCTCCATCAAAATCTCTGCCATATAATACATCTGGATTATCAGAACGCCTTGTGTAGGAGCCTCCTCCCTTTTTATAGTCTTTCCACTCCCTCTTTCCAAACTCCCGCTTTCCAGTTTCCTGCTCTCCGGTTTTTTTATTCTCTTTTTTTCCTCCCATCCGAAGTCCAGGGGCTGATTCGTTAGGCTGAAATGGAACTTCCGGGCTATAACCTGCCGCCATCTCTTCCAGATTCTGACCATCACCCAAGGAAGGAGGTGTCTGGATTTCCCCATCTCCTGTAAAACTGGCTCCAAGAGATGTACGGCTGACAATTTCTTCTATTTCCCGCTGCATCTGCAGCTCCTTTTGCTTCGCCAGTTCATTGGCTTTTGGTTCTACATACTCATACTGCACTTCCAGCGAAAGGCCGCACCGTTCAAAGAAAATCTTTTCTAAAACCCGTTTCAGCTCTCCAGCTTTTTCATGAGTAACAATGGTGTCTTCCACTGTCATTTTTAATAAATCACGTTCTGGGAACTGATACTTAGCTTTCCGGAACATATTATATTCAATAATACTGTAATTTTTAAGTTCCAGCAACAGGCTGTCCCGATAAGCCTTTAGAAGCTTCTGAGGAGTATACTGTTCGGAAAGCCGGAACTTTTCTATAATTTTTATACTTAACTGCTTGGAAGGAAATAACTGATCCTTAATTCCCCTCTCCAGTCCATAAATATTTTGTTTATGAATCAGTCTTGGACTCAAAAGATAAATACGAATAGAGCTTCTATCCCTGGTAGAAGTGATCTTCTCCACCTCCACCAGATTTAAAAGCTCCCGCAGTTCATCTGTAATATGTAAATTTGGAAAAACTTCCAAAAATCTTTTTTTCATTCTATCACCTATTACATGCTCATAAGTTCTTCCTGCAGTGCCTGGAGCAGTTGATCTTCCGGAACTCTTCGGACCACTTCTCCCTTTTTTATAAGAAGCCCTTCGCCGATTCCTCCTGCAATACCAATATCAGCCTCTTTTGCTTCTCCCGGACCGTTTACAACGCAGCCCATAACAGCAACCTTCACATCCAGATGATCAAATCTGGCAACCATTTCTTCTACCTGGTTTGCTAAAGAGATTAAATCAATTCTAGTTCTTCCGCAGGTAGGGCAGGACACTACCTCTACTCCACCTTTTCTTAATCCTAGTGATTTTAAAACAAGTCTGGCTGTCTTCACCTCTTCTATGGGATCGCCGGTGAGCGAAACACGTATGGTATCACCAATTCCCTCGTAAAGAATAATTCCAAGACCAACTGATGATTTTACGGTTCCTGATGATATTGTTCCTGATTCCGTAATTCCTACATGAAGAGGGTAATCAGTCCGTTTTGCAATCAGCTCATGGGCCTTAACGCACATTAAAACATCAGAAGACTTAATGCTTATTACAAGGTTTTCATAACCCAGTTCTTCAATTACACGAACTTTATCAAGAGCACTTTCCACAATTCCTTCTGCAGTTACTCCACCGTACTTTTCAATCAGATTTTTCTCAAGGGAACCGCTGTTTACTCCCACCCGAATAGGAATATTAAATTCTTTTGCCTTTTCAACAACTGCCTTCACACGATCCGCAGATCCAATATTGCCAGGATTAATCCGAATCTTATCAGCACCTGATTCAATGGCTGCAATTGCCAGACGATAATCAAAATGAATATCTGCTACCAAAGGAATGGTAATTTCTTTTTTTATCTCACTTATTGCTTTTGCCGCTTCCATATCAGGTACAGCCACCCGGATAATATCGCAACCAGCTTTTGTAAGAGACTGAATCTGCTTCACCGTTCCTTCCACATCCTGAGTCTTTGTATTGCACATAGACTGGATCAGAACCGGATTGCCACCTCCTATCAGCCTGCCACCGATTCTGATCACTCTTGTATGTTCTCGGTTCATAGTTCCTCCATTCTGTATTCACATCCTGTCAGGTAAACCTGCTAATATCATTAAATACCACAAAGATCATAAGCGCCATCAAAGCCGCCATACTGATCATATTAACAATGCCTTCTTTATTAGGATCCATACGCTTTCCTCTGATTGCCTCAATAATCAGAAACAGCAGACGTCCTCCATCCAAAGCCGGTATAGGCAGAAGATTCATAACACCCAAGTTCGCACTTAAAAGAATACACATACTGATTACATTAATGAATGCCGCCTTAATGCTGACGGAAAGACCTGCCTTCACTGAATCATCAATCATTACCACAATCCCTACCGGACCGCTTAAATCTTTCATACCTGCTTTTCCAGAAAGAAGCATACCAAGGCTCTTAACTGTCAGTTTTACATCATATTCCATTTCCTTGTATCCATACTGGATCAGTTGACCAACAGAAGAAACTTTCGCATTCTGGGGCGCAATGGTAATTCCAATCAGATATTTTCCACTTTCTTCTGAATATTTGGGAGTTACAGATGCGGTTTTAACAGTACTTTCCCCAGTAGATGAATCAACTCTTAGAAATTCCACTGTATTCATCAATTCATCGGGTTTTAAAACCTTATAGAGAATATACTCCCGATACATGGAAACCTTTTCTCCATTTATCTTTAAAAGCTTATCTCCTGGCTGCATTCCAGCTCCATATGCCGGTGAATCCTTTGCCACTTCTTTCACATATGTCATATCATATCCGCTCATTCCAACAAGAATTAGGGAAAGAAGAAACGCAAGAATGAAGTTAAACACAGGTCCTGCCACAATCACTGACATCCGTGCCAAAATTGATTTATTCTGAAACGCTCCCTGATCCGCGTTTTCCTCGTCTTCTCCCAGCATCATACAGGAGCCGCCCAAAGGCAGCAACTTAATGGAATAAACAGTCTCACCCTTTTTTAAATGTACCAGTCTTGGTCCCATACCAATGGAAAACTCTACAACAGTGATTCCGTTCTTTTTTGCAAACAAAAAATGCCCTAATTCATGAATTAATACAATTAATCCAAATACAAGAATTGCTACAATAATACTGGACAATCTACCACCTGCTTTCTATATAGTCATAAGCTGCAGCTTCCGCTTCAAGAATCTCTTCCACTGTGGGATTCTCCTTCACAGTATGCCCGTTCATTGCTCCCTCTATCATATCTGTTATGGAAAGATATGATATTTTTCTATCTAAAAATTTGGCAACTGCACGTTCATTGGCCGCATTAAACACCGTTGGAAGTGTACCACCTGTCTTTCCCGCCTTATATGCCAGGGATAATCCCGGAAAATTAACCATATCCGGTTTTTCAAAGGCAATCTGATTCAAAGCCCAGAAATCAAGACGATCCCCGGAAAGGAATCTTCTCTTAGGATAGTAAAGTGCATACTGGATCGGCAGTTTCATATCCGGTGTTCCGAGTTGAGCCATCACCGCTCCATCTTCAAATTCAACCATAGAATGAATCACGCTTTTGGGCTGTATCACCACCTGCACCTGATCCATCTCAACACCAAACAGCCATTTTGCTTCCATTACTTCAAGTCCCTTGTTGACCATAGTGGAAGAATCAATGGTAATCTTTCTTCCCATGGACCAGTTTGGATGATTTAATGCATCCTCTACCTGTACGGATTTAAGCTGTTCTCGCGTTTTTCCACGAAAAGGCCCACCCGATGCAGTGAGAAGAATTTTATGTATTTTATTTGTATGTTCCCCATTTAAGCACTGAAAAATCGCACTATGCTCACTATCCACCGGAAAGATCTTAACGCCGCACTCTCTGGCAAGAGGCATAATTATATGACCTGCTGTAACCAGTGTCTCTTTGTTCGCCAAAGCGATGTCTTTACCCGCTTTCATTGCTGCGATTGTCGGGCGTATTCCGATCATGCCTACAACTGCCGTAACAACGATCTCAGCAGAAACTTCTGTAGCCACTTCCACAAGACCATCCATGCCAGATACAATCTTCACAGGTAAATCTTTTACCAATAGAGCCAGCTCTCTGGATTTCTTCTCATCCCACACACATACAAGCTTTGGTCTGAATTTTCTGATCTGAGTTTCCAGCAGATCAATGTTACTGCCTGCCGCCAAAGCAGTTACCTCTATATCCCCTTGGTTTTCAACCACCTCCAGGGTCTGAGTTCCGATTGATCCTGTGGAACCGAGAATTGCTATTTTCTTCATCTTATGCTGATAACTCCTTTTCTTTTCCAATAATACAGACAGTATTTATCTCTAGCGTAAAAAAGTTACTGCAAAAAAAATTGCAGGAGCTGTAAAAAGCATGCTGTCAAAACGATCAAGAATACCGCCATGACCCGGAATGAGTTTTCCATAATCTTTTACCTGATGGTTCCGTTTTATTGCCGAAGCAGCCAGATCTCCAACCTGGGAAATCATTGCTGCAATCGCGCATGAAAGAGCACATACCAACTGCGGATTACGAATCTCCGTCATGAATATCCCCAAAAAAGTTCCATACAAAAAGCCCAATAAAGCAGCTCCCACCACACCTCCGACAGCTCCCTCCACAGATTTTTTCGGACTGAGAACCGGGGCAAGCTTATGCTTTCCAAAAAGCATTCCCACACAATACGCACAGGTATCGCTTCCCCAGGAGCTTAAAAACACAAGCCAGACCATATACTTCCCATCAACCATTACCCTTACCTGATACAGGTAGGATAACATTACTGCCACATAAAACACGCCAAAGAATGCAACAGCCACTTCTTCCAACCGGTATTTGGGAAAGGTGAAAACATAGATTCCCATAAGAAGCATAAGAAAGCCTGTGGACAGGAGAAGCATAAGGTCTTCCCGGTGAAACCACAAAAGGCAATAGGAGGTTAAAACAGTAATGTAGCCCACAACTCCTAACAGACTTCCTTGTATCTTCATTACACGATACAGTTCAAACAACCCGATTATGGAAATGGAGATCGTAGTGGCAAAAAGCACCCAGCCTCCGGTTCCTACCGTAAAAAGCGCAATCAATATAAGAATGATACCGCTTATCAGCCTGATTGTAAACATTGAGCTTCCTCCCTCCCAGTTACTTCACTCCCCCAAATCTTCGATCCCTGCGATTGTATGCTTCAATCGCTTTTTTCAATTCTTCCATATTAAAGTCAGGCCAATAGCAGTCAGTCACATAAAATTCCGTGTAAGCAAGCTGCCATAATAAATAATTCGAAAGCCTTAGTTCTCCGCTGGTACGAATTAAAAGCTCCGGATCCGGAATATCTGCTGTATCAAGATAGGAAGTAAATACTCTCTCGTTCATCTCATCCTCTTCAACAGTTCCTATTTTCACATCTTTTATGACTTTTTTAACTGCCCGCACGATCTCATCACGTCCACCGTAATTAACTGCAATCACAAAAGTAAGACCAGTATTATCCTTCGTCTCTTCTACCAGTCTTCCAACACCTTCAACAATGTCCCTGTCAAACCGCTCTATATCTCCAATCATCTTAACTCTTACATTATTCGCCTTTGAAACTTTTAATAACCGGACCATATAATAGCGGAATAACTGCATCAGTGCCCCTACTTCTTCTGCGGACCGCTTCCAGTTTTCTGTAGAAAATCCATACACGGTCAAATATTTTATTCCCAGTCTTGCCGCATTCTCAACAGTCTTTTCCACGGTAACGCAGCCCTCTTTATGACCCAGACTTCTTGGAAGTCCTCTCTTTTTCGCCCAGCGGCCATTACCGTCTAATATAATAGCAATGTGTTCCGGTATTACCAGATCCTGTACCTTATCGTCCATACTTTTTCACTCCTTAAAAAAACACAAAACAGGACAGGCAAAATGCCTGCCCCCCTGTTTAAAATATTATACCGTAAGAAGATCCTTTGACTTCTCTTCAATTGCTTTTTCTACCTTTGCAATCATCTTATCCGTCAATTTCTGAATCTTATCTTCTGCATCAGCCTGCTCGTCTTCAGAAATCTCCTCAGCCTTTAACTGCTTTTTAAAAGAGTCATTGGCATCACGGCGAATATTGCGGATCGCCACTTTTGCAGCTTCCCCTTTTTTCTTAACGTCTTTTACCAGTTCTTTTCTGCGTTCTTCCGTAAGTTCCGGAAAAACAAGACGTATTACATTGCCGTCATTGGTTGGATTAATTCCGAGATCAGAAGTAAGAATCGCTTTCTCAATTGCCTTTAACAATGTCTTTTCCCAAGGCTGAATTACGATCATGCGAGCTTCCGGAATGGTAACGTTTCCCACCTGCTGAAGCGGAGTTGGTGTTCCGTAATAGTCAACTCTGATTTTATCCAATACATGAGGGTTGGCACGTCCTGCACGAATGGTCATAAAATCATTCTCCAACGATTTTAATGTTTTATTCATTTTGTCTTCGTAAACTTGTAAACTCTCCTGCATATTGTCCTCCTGGTTTTATGCGGTCACAATGGTACCGTTTATTTTTCCCTGCATTGCATTGGCAATGCCATCTTTTTCATTCAAACTAAATACTGCAAGGGGCATCTTATTCTCCATGCACATAATAGATGCCGTTAAGTCAATAACACACAACTGCTTGTCAATCACTTCCTGAATGGAAATCTTATCATACTTTACTGCATCGGGATTGACCTTTGGATCGCTGTCATATACACCGTCAATGGCTTTGGCTAAGAGAATACAGTCTGCATCCATCTCAATCGCCCTAAGTGCAACCCCTGTATCCGTAGAGAAATAAGGATGACCAGTTCCACCGGCAAAAAACACTACTTTGCCTTCTGCAAAATATTCACTTGCCTTGTCCTTTGAAAAAAGTTCTGTCATGGAACCACATTGAAATGGAGTAAGAATCCCTGTTTTCATTCCTCCGTTGCGAAAAATCTCCGAAACATAAATGCAGTTCATGACAGTAGCCAGCATACCAATCTGGTCTGCTTTTGTACGATCAATGGCATTGCTGGTTCGTCCTCTCCAGAAATTGCCTCCGCCGATTACAATTCCTACCTCAACACCTGCATCAACGGATATCTTAACCTGCCGTGCAACCTCCTTAACAGTGGCTTCTTCATAGCCTGTCTTCCCTGAGCCCGCAAGCGCTTCACCACTGAGTTTTAATAATACACGTCTTGGATTCATAACCTTAAATTCTCCTGTACTCTTCTATTGTCTCAATCGATTATAGCACACTTTTGGATGGTTGGAAAGAGGAAGTTTCTCCGCTTAGTTAAGTCTCTGCACGCATAAAAATACCCGGAACATCATTCCGGGTATTTTCTATCAGAGAACTGCCATTATTCCATGGTAGCATACTGGAAGAACCAGTAGCCATATGGGGAATGCCATGTCCCTTTTAACTTAGTATCCTGTAACCAGAAGTCGTTGTAATATGCAATCGGTGCAATTGCTGCATCCTCAAGAATCATATTCTCTGCTTCATGAAGTTTTTCATAATGCTCTGCAACGTCAGCCGTTGTGTTCGCCTCATCAAGAAGTTTGTCAAGTTCTGGGTTGCTGTATTTGGCATTGTTATTACCGCTTGATGTTAACATTAAGTTTAACATGTTAGAAGGATCATCGTAGTCATATACCCAGCCATCACGAGCCATCTGATAATCTCCGGCACGACGGGTTGGGGTAAAGGTAGCCCACTCAACAACCTTAATATCGGTGTTAATGCCAAGAGTTTCTTTCCAGCAGCTCTGTAAATACTCAGCAAGCGGCTTATGGTAACCAGCATCATTGGTCATATACTCAATGGTAGGGAAGCCTTCGCCGTTAGGATATCCGGCTTTTGCAAGAAGTTCCTTTGCCTTTTCTACATTAGCCTCATATTCATCCGGATCAAAGAAATCCTTGCCATTCTTTTCCCTTGTTATATCCTCGAAAAATTTACCTGCTTCTGCATCACTAATTCCAGGTCCCACAAAGTTGGTTGCTGGTGAATAAGTTCCCTGCATAACAGTGTTGGCAACATAATTCCGGTCAATAACAAGACTTAATGCTCTGCGGACATCAACATTGTTAAATGGTTCCTTCTGATTCTGAAAATCCAGGTAATAAGTACCCATAATTGGTTCTATATGAAAATCTTCTTTTCCTTTAAGATTTGGAACCTCTTCTGTAGGAGGCTCTTTAACCATAGAAATCTCACCAGTCTGATAAGCACTGTATGCTGCATTCGTATCTTCCATAAGCACGAATTTCAAAGTATTCAATGTTACTTTATCTGCATTCCAGTAGTTTTCATTCTTAGCAAAGGTTATATGGGAACCTGGTACCCACTCAATCATCTTTAAAGGACCGTTGGAAACATAGGTTTCCGGTTTTAATGTCCACTGATCGCCGTTGGCTTCAATTGTTGCTTTCTCAACCGGTACCATGGATGCATGAGTTACCAACTTTTCAAAATACACACACGGTGCGGATAATTCAACAACAAACGTAGTCTCATCTGGTGCAGAAACTGCAAGTGCATCTGTATCACCTTTTGATGCTTCCTCAAATCCCTTTATATATCCAAGCATATCCGCAGAATAAGGTGCTGCTGTATTCGGATCAGCCAGCCTCTTCCATGAATATACAAAATCTTCTGCAGTTAATGGTGTTCCATCACTCCATTTTAAATCCTTACGGAGTTTAAAGGTATAAGTCAGCCCGTCTTCTGATACTTTAAATGATTCTGCCTGTCCAGGTACAATCTTGCTTTCTGAATCCACAATAAGAAGTGTTTCAAAAGCCTGAACAATCATATTACCACCATCGACTGCACTATTTAATGCAGGATCAATGGTCTCTGGATCAGGTCCTATTCTAACCGCAAGATCAAGTGCTCCGGCAGCTCCGCCTGTCTGGGCTGTCGTCTCTCCATTTGCAGCCGCTGTAGTGTCATTGGAACCAGTTGACTTATTTCCGCCGCAAGCTGAAAGAATCATACTTGAAGCCATAACAGCAGCTAACAAAAGTGATATCTTTTTCATAATTTTCCTCCTATAAATGTAATTTTTTTCAGCGTAGTAACACTTTACTTAGCTACTACGCTGATTCAAACTTCACTATACCATAAAAAGTACAAAATAGCAATTACATTTTAGTTCACTTTATCAAGATGATGACATGCTGCGTAATGATTGCTTGCAACTTCTTTCCACTCCGGTTCCTTCTCCGCACAAAGCTGATCTGCATAAGGGCACCGGGTACGGAAGTGACATCCGGAAGGAGGATTGACCGGACTTGGAACATCTCCTTCTAAAACAATTCTCTTGGATTCACGGCTTAACTTGGGATCTGCAATTGGTATTGCAGAAATAAGGCTCTTTGTATAGGGGTGAAGGCTGTGAAATGTCAATTCATAGCTGTCTGCAAGTTCTACCAGCTTGCCCAGATACATAACTCCAATCCTGTTTGATATATGTTTAACGATAGAAAGGTCATGAGCAATGAACAGATAAGTAAGACCACGTTCTTCCTGAAGCTGTTCAAACATATTAACAACCTGAGCCTGTATGGAAACATCAAGCGCCGAAACCGGTTCATCGCAAACGATAAACTGAGGGTCAACTGCCAATGCCCTTGCAATTCCCACACGCTGACGCTGACCGCCTGAAAATTCATGAGGATAGCGGTTTGCATGTTCTGAATTCAGTCCTACCGTAGACAGAACTGAAATAATCTGTTCCTGACGCTCCTTTTTATTCGAAGCCATATGATGAATGTCGATGGCTTCTCCAATAATATCACCAACCGTCATTCTTGGATCAAGGCTGGCATAAGGGTCCTGAAATACAATCTGCATCTTGCGGCGGTAAGGAAGCATATTTACTTTTGTAATATCCTTCCCTTCAAAAAAGATCTTTCCTGCCGTCGGCTCGTGAAGCCGGAGTAAGGTACGTCCCGTAGTCGTTTTTCCACAGCCAGATTCGCCTACAAGTCCAAGTGTTTCACCTTTTTTTATTCCAAAAGATACATTATCAACAGCTTTAACCACCTTTTTCTGAAATAACTTATTACCAGAAACAGGGAAATACTGCTGTAAATTCTGCACTTCTACAAGATATTTATCTTCCATCATGCCTCTCCTTTCTGCGCCTGTTGCTTTTCAAATTCCTGCTTCTGCAGCAGCCAGCAGGCACTGTAATGAATCTCTGACACATCTGTATATGGAGGCATTTCACGAAGGCATATCTTCATGCATGCTCTGCATCTTGGCGCAAAAGGACAGCCTGCAGGCGGATTTAACATATCAATGGGGCTTCCCTCAATGGGAATCAGCTTGTTATGCTCTTTTTCCGTAAGTTTTGGAATACTTCGGATCAAACCCTTCGTATATTCATGACTTGGCTCATAGAAAATATCATCCGTATTGCCATACTCAATGACTTGACCTGCATACATTACCGCTATTCTGTCACACATATTGGCAACAACTCCAAGGTCATGGGTAATCATAATAATTGCCATACCAAGTTTCTCTTTTAAATCCATCATAAGTTCAAGAATCTGAGCTTGAATCGTTACATCCAGAGCTGTTGTTGGCTCATCCGCAATTAAAAGTTTTGGTTCACATGCAAGTGCAATCGCGATCATAACACGTTGGCGCATACCACCGGATAATTCATGGGGATATTGTCTCAAACGTTTCTCCGGTTCGTTAATTCCTACCAGAGTGAGCAGTTCTTTCGCCCTCTCTATTGCCTGTTTCTTATCCTTTTTTGTATGAAGCATAACCACTTCACAAATCTGGTTACCAATTGTATACACTGGATTCAAACTTGTCATTGGATCCTGAAAAATAATGGAAATCTCGTTTCCTCTGATTTTTCTCATCTCTTTTTCTGTCATCTTGTCAATCTGATGATTATTAAACATCAAAGAGCCTCCAAGCAGACGTCCAGGATAAGCGGTAAGTCCCATAAGACTATAAGCGGTAACAGATTTTCCAGAACCTGACTCACCTACAATTCCCAAGACTTCCCCTTCTTTTAAATGAAGGGAAACATTATTCAAAGCCTTTACTTCCCCTGCCGGAGTAAAGAAAGAAAGACGTTCATTTTCAATATTTACTAAATATTCACTCATTGATTCTCTCCTCCTTTAATCTTTCAGTTTCGGGTCAAACGCATCACGAAGACCATCGCCCAGTAAGTTAAAGCTTAATATAATAACGGAAATAGCAAGCGCAGGTGCAAACAGACGGTGAGGATAACTCTGCAGACCATTTAACGCTGCACTGGCAAGGCTTCCCAGGGAAGGCATGGGCGCAGCCACTCCAAGTCCTAAAAAGCTCAAGAAACTCTCCGTAAATATTGAGGAAGGAATCTGTAAAGTTGTTGTGACAATTAATGTACCAATACAGTTCGTCAGAAGATGTTTTTTAATAATATGGGCGCTGGAGGCTCCAAGAGCTCTGGCTGCCGTAACATATTCCTGTTCCTTTAAAATAAGAATCTGACTTCGCACAATACGCGCCATACCTACCCAATAAAGAAGGGCAAATACAACAAAAATACTAATAAGATTGACACCAATAACCTGAATCCACTGAAATCCTGGTCTCTGAGCCAAAGCTTTAAGAGGCTGATCAAATGCAACGGATAACAGTACGATAATCAAAATATCAGGTACTGTATAAATCATATCAACAATCCGCATCATAATCATATCAACCCAGCCGCCAAAAAAGCCTGCAACAGAACCATAAAGTGAACCTATGAGCAAAATAATGGCTGAAGCCACCAGGCCTACAATTAAAGAAACCCGGCTTCCCATCATAACTCGAACCGCATAGTCACGTCCCAGGTTATCTGTACCCAATACATGAGGGAAAACGCTTTCGCCCTCCTCCATAGATTTCAATTCTTTCTCAGAGTACTGCATTGGAGCAAGATTTTCACTTCCCCTAATCTGCTGTTCATAACTGTACGGATAAAACTGAGGTACAATAAATGAAAAAATTAATACCAGTAGGATTACAAAAAGACTTACCATGGCAATCTTATTTTTCTTCAGACGTCTGAAACCATCCTTCCAGAATCCGACACTTTTACGCATAACAGTTAAGCTTTCTTTTTCCGCATCAGTTGCCGGGAGAAAGTCTTCCACATTAACCTGTAATGATAATTTATTCTTTGGCATCCTCTTTCTCCTTTCTCTTATTTCAGATTAATTCGCGGATCAATAAGCTTATAAGCGACATCGACCAACACGTTCATGATAACCATCAAAGTAGCAAGGAAAATAGTGGTACCCATAATAAGAGGGTAATCCCGTCCTGTAATTGACCCAATGAATTCAGATCCCAGTCCTGGAATTGTAAATATCTTCTCCACAATAAAACTTCCTGTTACAGTATAGGCTAAAAGCGGTCCTAAGTATGTAACTACCGGAAGAATCGCATTACGAAGCGCATGTTTAAAAATGCTCACCAATTGGGAAAGTCCCTTTGCTTTTGCCGTTCTCATATAATCCTGTCCCATAACGTCAAGCATGGATGACCGCATCAAACGTGCTATATAGGAAGAAGGGTAAAGGGCAAGAGCAAGTACTGGCATAATATAGTTTTTCCACGAGGCCAAACCATAGGTGGGCAGCAGCCCCATCTTTAAACTTAAAACATACATCAAAATTGTACAGACTACAAAGCTCGGAACAGCAATTCCGCATGTGCTGAACACAATAATAATATTATCTACTACAGTCCCCCTCTTAAAAGCTGCTACACTTCCTAAAGGAACGCCTATAATAACCGCTGTTAAAATTGCGATTCCACCAATTTTTGCAGAAACAGGAAACTTGGCAGCAACAATCATATTAACAGTACGTCCGCGCTGTTTTACGCTCAACCCTAAATCACCATGAAGTAAGTCCTTCATGTAAGTTACATACTGTTCTCCCAACGGCTTGTCCAGTCCATACTTTTCATTCAAAGCTGCCTGTGCCTGTGGGCTGATTGCTTTTTCCGACATGAAAGGACCACCTGGCACCATGTTCATGACAAAAAATGTAATCGTTGCAACAGCGAAAATTGTTATAACCGCCATAGCGATTCGCTTAATAATATACTTAGCCACTTTCGTCAACTCCTTTGGTATTGTGGTGTCCGTACAATATGGAAACATTTGTTAATGGTAAACGGACACTAATTGAATAGAAAAATCCCATGGATACCCATGGGATTCCCCCAGAATCCTATTAAGATTACTGCATCTGTCTTGCAACTTCCTCTGCGAAGTTCTCTTCTTTCTTCTCAAGACCTTCACCAGTTTCAAAACGTACGAACCTCTTCACATCTACCTTGCCGCCAACTTCTTTAGAAACCTGCTCTAAATATTTTGCTACGGTTAAATCGCCATCTTTTACATATGCCTGATCTACAAGACAGAATTCTTTTAATTCTTTATTCAGACGACCAACAATCATTTTTTCAATAATATTATCTGGCTTATCCGGATTTTCATTCTTAGCCTGCAATTTTAAGATTTCAGTCTCGTGATCAATGAATTCCTGTGGAATCTCATCTCTCTTCACATACTTTGGTGTCAGAGCTGCAATCTGCATTGCAATATTCTTCAATGCTTCTTTTACTGTATCATTTACCACTTCTGCGCTGGCTTCAATCAAAACACCAATTCTTCCGCCACCATGAATATAATCAACAACAACGCCATCAGTAACAATCTTCTCAAATCTTCTGATGCTCATATTCTCGCCGATTACAGAAATCTGGCTTGATAAAACCTGTGCTACGGTTAAAGAGGTGTCCTTAGCCCAGCTTTCTGTAAGAAATTCTTCCACATCTTTTGATTCAGAAGCCAGTGCCTGTGCAGCAACATCTGCAACATATTCCTGGAACTGAGCATTCTTTGCCACAAAGTCTGTCTCGCTGTTTACTTCTACAATTGCTCCAGACTTTCCGTCTTCGCTTATCACTGCAGCAACAATACCTTCTGCTGCAATTCTACCAGCTTTTTTAGATGCAGCGGCAAGTCCTTTTTCTCTTAAAAACTCAACTGCCTTGTCCATATCACCATCGGTCTGTGCAAGAGCTTTCTTGCAATCCATCATGCCTGCACCGGTCATCTCTCTTAATTCTTTTACCATTCCAGCTGTAACTGCTGCCATGTATTTTCCCTCCATCTATGGTTCATTGATTTAAATTCAAGTTTATTAAGGAACAAATTTCCATAAAAAATGCTTCGACCCGCTCCTCAAAGCAGGTCGAAGCATTCAAATGTCTGAATGATTAAGCCTCTACAGTCTCTTCTGTTTCCTGAGCTGCTTCTGCTTCCTCAGCTACTGCCTCGCCCTGGTTTGCTTCGATTACTGCGTCTGCCATCTTGGATACAATCAACTTAACGGCTCTGATCGCATCATCGTTACCTGGGATTACAAAATCTAATTCCTCAGGATCACAGTTGGTATCAGCGATACCGATTAAAGGAATTCCTAAATTATGAGCTTCCTGAACGCAGATTCTTTCTTTCTTAGGATCAACAATGAAAATTGCATCCGGAATCTTTTTCATTTCTTTGATTCCACCTAAGTTTCTCTCTAACTTATCCCACTCTTTTTTAAGAGCAATAACTTCTTTCTTAGGAAGAACTTCGAAAGTGCCATCCTGGGACATTGCTTCGATCTTCTTTAATCTGGCAATTCTGGACTGAATTGTCTTAAAGTTTGTAAGCATACCACCAAGCCATCTTTCATTTACAAAATACATGCCGCAACGCTCTGCTTCAGACTTAATTGCATCCTGAGCCTGCTTTTTTGTACCTACGAAAAGAATGCTTCCACCGTCTGCAGCAATATCAGATATTGCTTTGTATGCCTCATCTACTTTTACAACAGACTTCTGTAAGTCAATGATGTAAATACCATTTCTTTCTGTGTAGATATAAGGAGCCATCTTAGGGTTCCATCTTCTGGTCTGATGACCAAAATGTACGCCAGCTTCTAAAAGCTGCTTCATTGAAATAACGCTCATGTTATTACCTCCATTTGGTTTTTACTTCCGTCCGTTTCTTATGCTCCCTGGGAGACCTTCCGGCACCCTCCGCAGAAATCCACAGACGTGTTTTTTTACAAGCTTAGCTAGTATAACATAATTTTTTAACCGTTGCAAGTATTATTTGTACTTATACCACAAAAAAGAAAACTTATGGATTATAATAAAAAGAGCAGATTCTCATCTACTCTTTTTATTATTCTTTCTATTTTAAAGATCCTTCATTTCTCTGCGTTCAGCCATGCTTTTGGCCGTCCCGGCTTTAATAACTTTTAATTCATCAAACACTACATCATTCAGCACTTTAATATAAGTACCTTTCATACCAGAAGACCTGGATTCAATGACTCCCGCACTCTCAAACTTACGAAGCGCATTGACAATTACAGAACGGGTAATCCCCACCCGGTCTGCAATCTTACTTGCCACCAAAATTCCTTCATTTCCATCTAATTCCTCAAAAATATGAGTAATTGCTTCCAGTTCAGAAAATGAAAGAGTACTGATTGCAGACTTTACAATCTGCACCTTTCTGGTTTCTTCTGCATTTTCCTCGTTGACAGAGCGCATCATCTCAAGTCCCACCACTGTGGTTCCATATTCACTTAAAATAATATCATCAATGTCATACTGGGAATCAGACTTGTAAATAAACAGCGTACCCAAACGCTCTCCTGCAATATCAATCGGTGTGATTATCGCCTGATATCTTCTGATGTCATCACCAGTAAAACCTAACGTTTCTAAATTAACATTCTCTTTAGTTGATAAAATGCTGAGCAGACGCTCATTCAACATTGTATCAACATAACCTCCGACCTGATCGGCAATCAGTTCCTGAATCTCATCAATATCAGGTGTCAGCCCAACGCCAAGCACCTTGCCCTTCTTGCTGATTACAAGAATATTCGAATTCAGGATCTCGGTCAGCACTTCACAGATATCATTGAATACAACCTTATGGGAATTGTTATTATGCAATAATTTGTTTATTTTCCTAGTTTTGTCCAACAATTGTACGCTCATATCCGAAAACCTCCTTATGAATTTGTTTGAAAATCCAAAATAGACCTTTAATATATAAATATTAACACTATTATTTTCAAATAACAATAGTTTTTTGAAGATTTTCGATTTTCTTAATAATTATTCTTTTTCCTTATTTATCAGCACTATAGCCACATTGCTCGTTGGAACATAGCAGTTTATTACCCTTTTCTACCATATAAGCACCGCATTTTGGACATTTTTGTGTGGATGGCTTCTGCCATGACATAAATTCACATTCTGGATTTGCTTCACATCCGTAATACAATCTTCCTTTTTTTGTCTTTTTAAGCACAACTTCTTTTCCGCATTTGGGACAAGGTACACCGATCTTCTCCAAATATGGTTTTGTGTTCTTACAATCCGGAAATCCCGGGCACGCCAGGAACTTACCATGAGGACCGTATTTAATTACCATATTCTTTCCGCAAAGTTCGCAGATCTCATCGGTAACTTCATCAGCAATTGTCACAGATTCTAATTCCACAAGGGCTTTATCTACTGCCTCCTTTAAGTCAGGGTAAAAATTCTTTACCACAGTCTTCCACTGAACAGATCCGTCCCCCACTTTATCTAAAAGATATTCCAGATTAGCAGTGAATGTAACATCCACAATGCTTGGAAAACTCTGCTTCATAATACGGTTAACAACTTCTCCAAGCTCTGTCACATAAAGATTTTTATTCTCTTTGGCAACATACCGTCTGGCAATGATTGTTGTAATCGTAGGGGCATAAGTACTAGGACGACCAATTCCCTGTTCCTCCATTGCTTTAACAAGTGAGGCTTCCGTAAAATGAGCCGGCGGCTGGGTGAAATGCTGACTATTATCCAATTGTTCCAGTTTTAATATACTTCCCTTTTCCAATTTCCCTAACAACATATTGGTATCTTCTTTATCTTCATCCTGAACATAGACAGACATAAAACCATCAAAAGATAACTTGGAAGCAGAAAGTGTAAATAAATAAGAGCCTGCCCCAACTTTAACAGATGTCGTCTGATAAACAGCAGGCTGCATCCGGCTGGCAGCGAATCGCTTCCAGATCAATTGATAGAGCCTGAACAAATCTCTTTGTAAGGATTCTTTCACCTTTACTGGTGTAAGAGCTATGTCAGTAGGACGAATCGCCTCATGCGCATCCTGAATTTTCACATTACTTTTCTTATTCTGCTCGCCCTTTGCCACATACTGGCTGCCGTACTGCTCCGTAATAAACTCTCTTGCAGCAACATCTGCTTCTTCTGCGATTCTGGTGGAATCTGTACGCAGATAAGTAATAAGACCTACAGTTCCATGTCCGGCAACCTCCACGCCTTCATATAGCTGCTGAGCAAGGCGCATCGTCTTCTGCGTAGAATAATTAAGCACTTTGGATGCCTCCTGCTGAAGTGTACTGGTGGTAAATGGAATAGGAGCCTTTTTCACTCTCTCCCCGTTCTTAACTTCTTCCACCTGATAGGTTTTATCTTTCAATCCACTAAGTATCTGATCCAATTCATCTTTGGTGTGAATGGCAATTTTTCCGTTCTTATCCCCATAAAACTTAGCAGTCAAAGGCTTTTTACTTCCTTCCTGTCTAAGGACTGCATCCAAATTCCAATACTCTTCCGGAATAAAAGCATTAATCTCTTCTTCCCTGTCACAAATAAGTCTCAAGGCTACAGACTGAACACGTCCCGCACTCAATCCCCTTTTTACTTTTGCCCACAGCAAAGGGCTGATCATATATCCCACCATACGGTCAAGAACTCTCCTTGCCTGCTGGGCATCTACCAGATCCATGTCAATGACTCTGGGAGTCTTTAAAGATGTCTTTACCGCATTCTTTGTAATTTCGTTAAAGCTGATACGATATACTTGCTTTTCTTTTACTTCATCTAGTTTTAACGCTTTCATCAGATGCCAGGAAATAGCCTCTCCCTCACGGTCAGGGTCCGTTGCGAGATAAATCTTATCGGCTTTTTTCACTTCTTTTCTAAGCTTTGCCAGAATATCTCCTTTTCCTCTGATCGTTATATATTTAGGATCAAAATCATGATCCACATCAATTCCCATCTGACTCTTCGGGAGGTCTCTTACATGACCGTTAGAGGCGTCCACTTCATAGTTCGTCCCCAAGAACTTCTTTATCGTTTTTACCTTTGCCGGTGACTCCACAATTACTAAACAGTTCGCCATACCAAACTCCTCGCCTATAGTTTCTTACCATAATATTGATGGGATGTCTGCAGAATAAGTCCTTTAAATTCCAGATTCAAAAGGACCTCCATACACTCATTCACAGACAATCCGCTTATAGAAATGATCTCTTCTAAATTTTTTGGTTGTAAATCTAGGCAACTATACACCATTTTTTCTTTTTTGGCAAGCCCGTTCTCATTTTTTTCATGAACTCTTAACATTTTACCTTTTCTTAAATCAAAATATTCCAGAACAGAATCAGGACTTAATAATGGCACCGCTCCGTCTGAAATAAGCTGGTTGCAGCCGGCACTTAAGGGGTCGCTTGTTCTTCCCGGAAGAGCGAAAATTTCTTTTCCCTGCTCAAGGCCTAAATTGGCTGTGATTAAAGAACCGCTCTTTTCTCTCGCTTCCATGACAAGTATCACATCAGACAGACCGCTGATGATCCGATTTCTCATGGGGAAATTACGAGGTTTTGGTGATTCATCAGGAACAAACTCGGTAATCACTCCTCCGCATTTTTTCAACCGCTCAAACAATCCATAATTTTCCTTGGGATAGCAAATATTGATTCCACAACCTAAGACTCCATATGTCTCTCCTCCTGCTTCTAATGCTCCTTTATGTCCAGCGCCATCAATGCCGCTGGCAAGTCCACTAACAATCTGGATTCCCATGGCAGACAGTTCTCTGGCAAAATAAGAAGCCATCTGAATTCCGTAATTGGTACAGTTTCTTGCTCCAATGATCGCCGCTGTTGGTTTCTCCTCAAATGGCAGTCTGCCTTTATAAAATATCCCCATGGGATATGCGTAAATATCCAGAAGCCGTCTGGGATATTCAGCTTCATGGGGAGTGATAAAGCCTCCACCGGATTGTTCAAGATTCATAAGTTCCTCATTAAAGAAATCTATTCTAATTTTGCTTTGATCAAAGGCTGCAATATCCCTATGTTTTAAAAGACCCAAATGCTCCAGTTCTTTTCCTTCTATATTATATATCCTTTTATAACTGCCAATACAATCAAAGAGTTTTTTAATACTTACTGCCCCGAGGAAAGGAACATGACAAAGCCAATATAAATATTTCTTTTCATCATCGCTGACCATAAATCCCTCCCCAGTACTTTCCCTCCAGACTTCGAAGCCCTGCCGCTTCCGCCAGATGATTTCTTTTAATTTTCTCTGATCCTTCCAGATCTGCAATCGTTCTTGAAACCTTCAAAAGTCTCTCATATCCTCGTGCACTCAGGTCCTTTGTTTCATATATTTTTCTCAAAAGTTCCCTTTCTTCCGATCCCAGAACGCAAAATTTTTCCAGTTCACTCTTCTTCATAAAACTGTTAAAATGGATTTTCTGCCCCTTAAAGCGTTCCTCCTGTACCTTTCTTGCTGCTTCTATTCGTCTGCGTATAGAAGCAGAAGACTCTCCTCCTGTCTTCTGTTCCAGTTCTTCATATGTAACCAGTCTGGACTCTGCACATATATCAATTCTATCTAACAAAGGTTTTGATATTCTGCTCAAATATTTGTATACCTGCTGTTCAGAACACCGGCATCTTCCTCGATCCGGATACCAACCGCAGGGGCATGGATTCTGAGCTGCAACCAGCATGAATTCAGCAGGAAAATCATATGCTCCATGTACTCTTGAAATGGTAATCTTTCCCTCCTCCAAAGGCTGGCGCAAAATCTCTATGGTACTTTTTTGAAATTCCGGAAACTCATCTAAAAAAAGAACGCCACCGGACGCAAGAGAAATCTCACCTGGTTTTGGTATTCGCCCTCCCCCTGCAAGTGCCTGTGGACTGACCGTATGATGAGGACTCCGAAATGGACGCTTTGCCATCAATGGCATCTCTGAATTAAGCAATCCGCTGACGCTGTAAATCTTGGAAATTTCTATGATCTCATCCTTGGACAACGATGGCATTATAGTGGGAATTCTTCTGGCAATCATTGACTTTCCGGTGCCAGCCGGTCCGATATAGAGAATATTGTGCATTCCTGCAACCGCCACTTCTGTAGCTCTTCTGAGAAAGGGCTGTCCTCCTACTTCTGAGAAATCGACATCATAAGATTCTGTCGCACTGACATTTATCTCCTTTCTTCGGGAAACTCTTCCAGTCCTTTTGGGAGAATTCAGTTCTGATGTCAAATCAGTTAAATGTTCCACTCCCATAATATCAATTCCCTCTATAATCAACCCTTCTTTTATATTTCCCTGAGGGAGGAAACAAAGGGGTTTTCCGTCTTTTTTTGCAGCGGCAGTTATGGAAAGCGCGCCATGAACCGGCTTAATTCTCCCATCAAGTCCCAGTTCACCCGAAATCACACAATTTCTTAACAGAGCAGACGATACCAACCCGGAGGCAGCCAAAACAGCAATGGCAATGGGAAGATCAAATGCCGTTCCTTCCTTTCTGATATCCGCAGGAGAAAGATTAATTGTGACCTTTCTTGCAGGAAGCCGGAAACCAGAATTCCTGAGCGCAGTACGAACCCTGTCCTGGGCTTCTTTTACCTGAGAGGAAAGATAGCCAACCATAGAAAAGCCTGGCAATCCATCACTGACATCCGCTTCAACAAGTATTGGTACTCCCTCCACGCCTGTAATGCCTATACTATGAACTTTGCTATACAAAGTCAATTCACCCTTTCCTTATTCAATTATCAATTCTTTCTTTGGGAAAAACAAGTGCAGAAATGCACATGAACGATCTCAGATCTGAAATCTTATTCCATCATAACTGAAAAAAAGGAAAAAGGCAAGGCTTTAATTTAAGTATCTTTTAAACCGTCTGAAAACTCCGGCATATATGGACGATATCGCAAAGGCATATGATTTTGCTGGCAAATCGGATTTTTCCTCTCCTTAATGGTCACACTTTTGCGAAAGCGCTTAAAAAGGTCTTCATAAACATCTTCTTCTGCTGCTTTTTTTAATCTTGTCTCCCACTGGGAAGAAGTCATATCTGCAAGAAACCATGATCGGTTTGCCGGATGAAGGGCTGCTTTTTTTCTGTTTCCATCATAAATCACCCAGTTTTCCCCTGGCATCCGGTCTGCAAAATGAGGTGCTAAAAGCACAAGAACATCATTCTTAGGCCCTATCCGGCTTACGAGGAGATCTTTTTCCATCTCCATAAAACGCACAAATCCTGTAAGGTTATGAGTCTCATGGTCCACAAAACGACACATCTGAAAGATATCATACACCTCTTTTTGCTGCAGCATACTGTTAATAGACGCTCCAATGCGAAAGCCGTAGATGAGAAACCGGTAAATCTTATCTGCCCTGTCCCGGTCAACGCTTAATGCGGCTTTGTAAACAGCAGCATAGGTGTCTCTTGAAATCTTCTTTTTAATTGCCTGTATGACCTTTTCTGCCTTTTCCCGGCTGGTATCCACCTGTTCATAACAGCAGAACAGTTCCATCGTGTCAGTCCCCCCCATAACTTCAAGTTTGATATCGCTATGTTTCTTCCCACTGGTTCCCGCACTATAAATACCGCTTAAAATTCCTTCTACACTGTCTTCACACAGATAAACCGTCTTCATCATCAGGCTCCTCCATTTCCTGCAAGTACTGGAACATTCATATCGTCAAAAAGGGAAAGCTGTCGATAAGTAAGATGATTGCCTATATCCCATACTTTCTTCTGCTCATCACCGATTAAATGTGCGGAAATATAATCTTCCTCAATCTTTACCGGATACATGGTTCTGCCGGAACAGGTAATAAAATACACAGCTCTTTTCAGGACAACTCCAATCTTTTTCAAAGCACAAAAATCCAGGGGGCCATTCTTCCTGGCAGCAATTATTCTCTTAGCTGATTTTACGCCAACCCCCGGAATACGAAGCAGCGAAAAATAATCTGCCGTGTTAATCTCAATCGGAAATAATTCAAGATGGCGAAGCGCCCAGTCACACTTAGGGTCCAGCAATACGTTAAAGTTGGGCCGGCTTTCAGAAAGCAGTTCTCCTGCCTGAAATCCATAAAAACGCATAAGCCAGTCTGCCTGATAGAGCCGGTGTTCTCTTAAAAGGGGAGGACCTCCCGGGAGGGAAGGCAGACTGCTGTCTTGATTGACCGGAACAAATGCAGAATAAAACACTCTTTTCAAATCATACTTCTGATAAAGAGCCTCAGCAACCATCATCATCTGAAAATCGTTCTCCGGAGTCGCTCCTACAATCATCTGTGTGCTCTGACCTGCCGGTACAAAAGTCGGAGCTTTCTTATATTCCATCAACTCATAACGATTGGCTGTAATCCCTGTCTGAATCTGCTTCATGGGAGTCAGGATCTTGCTCCTGCTTTTTCCAGGGGCCAGCTTCTTCAGTCCGTCTGCAGTAGGCAATTCCAGATTAATACTCATCCGATCTGCAAGAAAACCTGTCTTCTCAATGAGAACCGGATCAGCTCCTGGTATGGCTTTTACATGAATATAACCATGAAAGTGATATTCCTCTCTCAGCTTTTTAAGTGTCTGATAAATGAGATCCATGGTATAATCGGGGCTGTGCAGAATTCCAGAGCTTAAAAAAAGCCCTTCAATATAATTTCTGCGATAAAACTGTATGGTTAACTGGCATACCTCTTCCGGTGTAAATGCAGTGCGGGGCACATCATTGGAACATCTGTTGATACAATACTTGCAATCATAAACACATTGATTGGTAAATAATATTTTCAGCAAAGAAATACATCTGCCATCCGCTGAAAAACTGTGGCAGATTCCTGCCTTTGTTGTATTCCCCAATGCTCCAGCTTTACCTTTTCGGTCGGTTCCACTGGAAGTACATGCCACATCATATTTTGCCGCATCTGATAAAATCTCCAACTTTTCCTGTACGCTCAACTCTTCCTGTATTAACATATCTCCACCTCGAACACACGTTCATTTTCTTTTATAATACCATAGCAAATAATAAATTACAAGCATTTTCGAATGTATGTTCGCAATTGGGTTAAATTACCACTTAAAATCCACACTATGAAACCAAAGAACAGAAAAAGTATTATATATAGAAGAAACAGGCCCCAAAAATCAATAAACGCAGAAAAAAGCACACAAAAAGAGCGCGGTCCCTTTTGGAACCGCGTGTCTGTTACAGGAATTTATTTTGCAGTGTCTAACCGTTATCTGGCATATCCTTCCGGATTATTCTTCTGCCAATTCCATGAATCACAGCACATATCCTTTAAACTGTGTTTTGCCTTCCAGCCTAATTCCCTCTCCGCTTTTGATGGATCTGCATAGCATCTTGGAACATCTCCAGGTCTTCGGTCCTTCATAACATAAGGAATCTTTAAATTGTTGGCTTCTTCAAAAGCATGAATCACATCAAGAACACTATAGCCAATACCAGTTCCCAGATTATAGATCCACACACCGCCTTTTGCGCCTTCAAACTTCTTTAAAGCCTTTACATGACCATCTGCCAGATCAACAACGTGAATGTAGTCTCTTACGCAAGTTCCGTCAGGTGTATCATAATCCCCTCCAAATACACCAAGACATTCTAATTTACCAACCGCTACCTGGGTGATATAGGGAAGAAGGTTATTGGGAATTCCTTTTGGATTCTCACCGATACGTCCGGATTCGTGGGCTCCAATAGGGTTAAAATACCGTAAAAGCATAACATTCCACTCGGGATCTGCCGTATTCAAATCACTTAATATCTGCTCCAGCATCCCTTTTGTCTGACCATAAGGATTGGTAATATCTCCTTTTGGACACTCCTCAGTAATCGGAACAAAAGCAGGATCGCCATATACGGTTGCAGAAGAACTGAATACAATATTCTTCACCCCATGATTCCTCATCACATCACAGAGAATAAGGGTTCCAGTAATATTATTGTGATAATATTCAAGAGGTTTTCCTACGGACTCACCTACTGCTTTTAAGCCGGCAAAGTGAATGACGCCGTCTATGTTTTCTTTTTCAAATATGTGGTCAAGTGCTTCCCGGTTCAGTAAATCCGCCTCATAAAATGCCAGCTTTTTTCCTGTTATCTCCATGACACGCTCTACAGACTCTTTGCTGGAATTACACAGATTATCCACTACTACCACTTCATAACCTGCATGTAATAATTCAATACAGGTATGGCTTCCTATGTAGCCAGCTCCTCCAGTAACCAAAATTGCCATCTTATTTCCTCCTTTAAATATGTATGTCTAAGAACATTATAAGCAGAATTCAAGAAAATGACAATGCAGAATTCTAAGAAAAACCTACAGTTTTCTTAGTATTATCCCTTCACGCTTCCAGCCGTCACTCCGCCAATGATGAATTTTGACAGACATAGATAAATAATTGCAACAGGAATGATCGCAATTGTTATGAGCATATACACCTGCCCCATATCAAATTTCAGAAAATCAGCACTTCGGAGTTGAGCAATCAAAATAGGAAGTGTTTTCTTTCCGTTGGATTTCAAGACAAGTGAAGGAACAAAATAGTTATTCCAGGAAGCAACAAACGCAAAGATGCCCTGCACAGCCAACGCTGGTTTTACAATCGGAAGGACAATAACATGAAAGGTATTAAATTCATTAGAACCATCAATTCTTGCAGACTCAATAATCTCAAGCGGAAGATTGCTTTCATAATAAGAAACCATGAAATAAAATACCACCGGGGCTGCCATTGATGGCAAAATCAATGGAATAAAGCTATCCATTAACCCCATTGCACCAATTAATCTTAAAAAACCAAGAGTCGTTACCTGGGTTGGAATCATCATAATTAGAATGATGAATAAATATACTGCTCTCCGAAACCGAAATTCATAAGCATGAATTGCATATGCGGTCATTGCAGAAACATACACTGACAGAACGGAACAGCTTCCTGCAATAATCAGACTGTTTAAAACTCCCCGTAAAACAGGAAGATTATTATTCTTTAATACATGAGACAGATTCGTTCCAAAAGATTTGCCGGGAATAAAGGAGAATCCCTTTGAAATCTCAGGATGGGATCTGGAAGCATTGATTACAAGACAGTAAAAAAAGAAGAGGCACAAAAAAACCAAAATCAACAAAACAGCATAAACAAATACTTTCTTTATCTTCTTTAAACTGCTCATTCCTAACGGCCCCCTTTCTTTTTATCAGAACCTGTTAATACAAAAAATACCACAAGACTCAGCAGTGCTGTGATGATAAACAAGATCACGGACAGAGCTCCTGCCATTCCATAATTCTTGCTGTAGAGATGATTATTTAAAAACATAATTAAGGTCATGCTGGTTCGGTCAGGACTTCCTTTTCCGTTGGTCAGAACCTGGGGAACATCAAACATCTGAAGTCCGCCAATCAAAGAAGTAATTAAAACATAAATAAAAATAGGCTTAATAACAGGCATGGTAATCTTCGTAAAGATCTGGAAAGACTTTGCTCCATCAATTGACGCTGCTTCAAACAAAGTTCCGTCTACTCCCATAATGGCAGCCATAAGTAAAATTGTGGTGTTGCCAAACCACATCATAAAATTCATAAGGCCAATCAGTCCTCTGGTTCCCCATACGGTAGTCAAAAAACGAACCGGCTCTTTTGATATTCCTATATTAATTAGTAAATGATTCATTGGACCATCATCAGAAAAAAGTGCAAATATCAGCATGGCAAAAGACGCTGCCATAATCACATTTGGAAGATAAATGACCGTTTTAAAGAATGAACTGCCTCTCAGTCTCAAACGCATATCCGCAAACCAGACTGCCAAAAGGAGGGATATAATGATCTGAGGTACAAAACCAATAATCCATAATATCATTGTATTGCCAAGATATTTAAGCAAATCACTTTCAAATATAGAACTGTAATTTTCAAATCCCACAAAAGTCGGACCGATCTGGGTAAGACCGGAACGGTAATTCTCAAACAGACTGTTATAAAATGTATTAATTAAAGGAATAAAAGAAAACACCAAATAAATTGTAAAAAACGGTATGAGGAAGATATAGCCCCACTTGGCGTAACTGACTTTTTTGGTGACCTTTTCCTTTTTTACTTTTACCATAGCAAAACCTCCTGCTTTTATGCAGGGCGGGATCAGCCGCCCTGCAGTGTTCAGCTACTCGGTCTTTAAATCCGGGTACTTTTCCTTAATTGAAGTATAAAAATTCTTCAGTGCTGTTTCTTTATCAACAGTTCCATTAAAATAATCGTGCATGGAAATCTGTAAGCTCTCATTAATTCCCTGATCATATGGAGAAATCATGCTCATATCAATCTTTTCTGCTGCATCACAATACATCTGCAAAGGATTCTGTCCGCCGAGAAATTCCGATTTATAATCGCTCTTTGCAAGAGCTTCCATAACGGTCTTGTTATTTACAAAGTCATTCTTTTCTTCAACAATCTTTTTCATGGTTGCGTCATCCGTGCAGATGGTCTTCATAATGTCTGCTACAATCTCTTTATTGTCACTTCCTGCCGCTGCACAAAGCCAGGTTCCTCCCCAGTTGTAGGATTCAGGACCAATGGTTGCTGCCCAGTCTCCATAAGAGCCATTTCCAGCTTCCTGTTTGCCGCCCTCTGCTTCTGCAACCGCAAGAGAGTTTTTCGCCATAACAAAATCAACTCCCCATGCGGGCATAAAATAGCCGAATACTTTTCCTTCCGGACCCTGTCCGGATGCCCATTCTGCTGCCCATAAAACAGTTTTCTCATTATATCCCTGATCTGTATAATTCTTTGTCTGTTCAATCCATTTCTCCATATTGGGATCAATGACTACTTTATCCCCATCAACCCATGGTGCTGATACGTTATTGGAGAACGTACGGTATGTATCATCAAAACCAGATACCATATAGTATCCTTTGTCTTTCATCATTCCTGCTGTCTTGTCAAAGGAATCCCAGTCGTTGATTGCCTTTTGAACTTCTGCAGGATCATCTGTACCAAGCACTTCTTTTGCAATGGAACGACGGTAAATGTAAAGTCCTGGACACCCCTGCCAGGATATCCCCTTCTGTGCTCCATTGGAATCCTGTGCAATTACTTTGGTATAATCATACTGTTTTGACATATCTTCATCCGTAATACCAAGTTCTTTTAAATCCATGGTACTGTCAGAATTCACATATTTTAAAATATAATCTGCCTCTACAAGAAACATATCCACCTTATCATCCGCTTTTGCATTTTCCTGGTTTAGCAAGGCTTCATCAAGAGCATTCTGGTACGCATTGTTCTCGCTGGGTGTGGTTACGAAATTCACCGTATAATCCTTAGGCAGCTTTGATGCGTAGTAAGCATCAAAACGCTCTTTGAACTCGTCATTCCAAACATATATATTAATAACTTTTCCTTCTGACTCTTCCCCTTTTTTTGCTTCCTTTTCCGTCGTCTGCGCTGGATCTTTGCTGCCAGTACTCTGGCTTTCTACATCCTTCGCTCCACAGCCGGCAGCCAGAGACACTACCATTGCTGCGCATAAGAATCCACTTAATACCTTCTTCTTCATATTACCTCTCCTTTTCTAAAAAACTATTGTGATACATCTACAGTCCCAACCGATTCCCCCATAAGCAGTTCTCCTTCCACAATAATCTGCTCTGTAAATGTAGTTTTGGGGGTTTCGATCGTACTTATTAATTTTTTAGCAGCCTGACTGCCTATGGCTGCTGTATTCTGCCGAATCGTTGTAAGCCTGGGATTTAAAAGCTGGGAAATCCTGCTTCCATCGTATCCTGCAACAGAAATGTCTTCCGGTACCTTTAAGTTTCTTGCCCTTATTTCGTTAAGACCGCCAATCAGCGCCGTATCATCCGGATATAAAATACAGGTAGGCGGGTCTTTTTGCTCCAGCAACTTACTGGTGCAAAGAGCTGCCTGACTAACATTTAAGTAATCTGCTTCCACGGTATAACTGTCCGGTATCTCAATGTTATGATTTTCAACAAACCGGTAAAAGCTAGTAAGCCTTGATTTGGTAACAGCCGTATTCTGTCCGTGTATATAAGCAATCTTTCTATGCCCTTTTTCATAAATATAATTCAGAAGAACTTCAATGCCTTTTGCATTATCAGATAAAACAGAGGAACAATTTTCATGAATATGATCCACTGTAACTACGGGAATGTCACTGGAAAGCAGTTCGTTCACCTCTGGATTGTCAAAATTCACACATGCGATCACAACTCCATCTACATTGCGATATCTGCAATGATCGTAGTAGGACACCTTTTTCCTGCCAATCTGACTGTTTATAAAGGTGATATCATATCCCTGCTTCTCCGCTTCCACCTTGAATCCTTCCAGTACGGCTGCGAAATATTCATGAGTAAGACCGCTGTTGGCTTCATCTACAAACAAAACTCCAATATTATAACTTTTGTTTGTTTTTAGAGATCTTGCGGCAGCATTTGGATAATATCCTAATGTTTCTGCTGCCTTTTTAATTCTCTGTTTTGTTGTCTCACCAATATCACTCTGATCATTGAGTGCCTTACTTACTGTGGCAACGGATACTCCGCAGTACTGCGCCAGTTCTTTCATAGAAATCATATGTCTCACCTTTTTCACTTAATCGTTTTCGTATCTTCACTATACCCCCTTTACAGAAAAAAATCAATACTTTTTTATTATTTTATCCAACTTATATAGATTATACGTTTATAATTTAGGCATTATTACATGTAAACAACGATAGGCCACAGTATTTCTATTAAAAAGAATATTTTTCTCTTGTTTTTTTTTGATAAATAGTCTATTATTGCTTTATATCTTTCTTTTATCTTACTTAAACGTTTTCGTAAAATGTCGTTTTTTGTGTTTATAACTTCAGCCGAAAGGAGTTTCCAATTATGAAATATGGTTATTTCGATGATCAGGAAAAAGAATATATCATTACTGCTCCGGACACTCCGCTTCCCTGGATTAATTATCTGGGCAGCGAAGATTTCTTTTCCCTGATCTCCAACACTGGCGGAGGCTACAGCTTCTATAAAGATGCAAAGCTCTTGAGGCTGACCCGGTATCGCTATAATAACGTTCCCTTAGACAGCAATGGTCATTACTACTATATTAACGAAAGCGGGACCATCTGGAATCCAGGCTGGCAGCCCTCACAGACCCCTCTCGATTTCTATGAATGCCGTCATGGGCTGGGTTATACGAAATATACAGGGAGCAAGCAGGGATTGACGGCGGAGGTTACAGCCTTTGTACCATTAAAAGATCCATGTGAAATCAACAAAATAACCGTGATGAATAAAACAGATCTGCCAAAAGATTTTACCCTGTTTTCCTATGTGGAATTCTGCCTGTGGAATGCGGTGGATGACATGACAAATTATCAGAGAAACCTAAGCATAGGGGAAGTGGAGGTGGAAGGATCCGTCATCTATCACAAAACAGAATACAGAGAACGCCGAAACCATTACGCTTATTATTCTGTCAATTCAGAGATTGACGGATTCGAAACAGACCGGAATGCTTTTCTTGGTACATACGGCTCCAATAAAGAACCCGATATGGTACAAAAATGCCACTCCACCAATTCCATGGCAAGCGGCTGGTCTCCCATTGGTTCCCACTGTCTCAACATTCATCTTGAAGCTGGAGAGAAAAAAGAACTTATCTTTATTTTAGGCTATGGTGAAAATCCTGCCGACCAGAAGTGGGAAGGTCAAAATATTATCAACAAACAATCTGCTGCTTCTCTTCTTGCCAGATACCATACCGCCCTCCAGGTTGATGAAGCACTTTTGTCTTTAAAGGAATACTGGAATCAGCTTCTTTCCTCTTACTCGGTTTCCATGGAGGATAAAAAAACAGCCAGAATGGTAAATATCTGGAACCAGTATCAGTGTATGGTTACCTTTAACATGTCCCGTTCCGCTTCTTACTATGAATCCGGAGCAGGCAGAGGAATGGGATTTAGGGATTCCTGCCAGGATCTTTTAGGATTCGTACATATGGTTCCCAAAAGAGCAAGGGAACGAATCCTTGACATTGCCGCCACTCAATTTGAAGATGGAAGTGCCTACCATCAGTATCAGCCCCTTACCAAAAAGGGAAACTCTGATATCGGAAGCGGATTTAATGATGATCCACTATGGCTAATCGCAGGCGTATCTGCTTACATCCGTGAAACCGGGGATTGGGATATCCTGGAAGAGTCCGTTCCTTTTGATAATGATGAATCAAAAAGCCAGCCTCTTATGGAACATTTAAGACGGTCCTTTTTGTTCACCAAGTCTCATTTAGGTCCCCATGGTCTCCCTTTGATTGGCCGTGCCGATTGGAATGACTGTCTGAATCTCAACTGCTTTTCAACCGAACCTGGAGAATCTTTTCAGACTTCCGGTCCTTCGGAAGGTCCTGTCGCTGAATCGGTGATGATTGCAGGCATGTATGCAAAATACGGAATGGAGTATGCAAAAATCTGCCAGATAAAAGGATTGACCGAGGAGGCCCTTTTGGCAGAACAATCGGTCAAAGATATGATTGATGCTGTTAATCAATCAGGTTGGGATGGAAACTGGTTTCTCAGAGCATATGACGCGTTTGGAGAAAAAGTGGGCTCCAAAGACTGCGAGGAAGGGAAGATCTTTATTGAACCCCAGGGCTTTTGTGTTATGGGAGGCATTGGTATAAAAGACGGGCTTGCCATACAGGCTCTGGACAGCGTAAAGGAATATTTAGACACTCCTTATGGCATTGTGATTCTCCAGCCAGCTTACTCCGGTTATCAGAAACATCTGGGTGAAATCACCTCCTATCCACCCGGATATAAAGAAAACGCAGGAATCTTCTGTCATAATAATCCCTGGATTTCCATTGCAGAAACCATGGTGGGCAGAGGAAACCGGGCTTTTGAAGTATATCAAAGAACCTGTCCTGCTTACCTGGAAGAAATCAGTGAGATTCATAAAACAGAACCATACGTCTATTCCCAGATGATTGCAGGTAAAGATGCGAAAAATTTTGGTGAAGCAAAAAACAGTTGGCTTACGGGAACTGCCGCATGGTCCTTTGTCAATATATCCCAGTACATTCTCGGAATTCGTCCCGGCTTTCACGGACTGATTCTAGATCCCTGTCTTCCTGATTTTATAAAAGAATTTTCAGCAGTACGAAAATTCCGGGGAGCGGACTACTATATTAATGTAAGACGGAATCAATCCGATACTAAAACATCCTCCTTGATTTACGTTGACGGAAGTCCTATAGAAGGAAATGAAATTCCTTTCATTGATGGAAAAAAAGAATATCACATTACCCTTATGATCTAAGAACGAAAAGGCAGAGCCCATAGTATGGCTTTGCCTTTTTTCTCCTTCTATGTTATAATACAAAACAAAAATGGATAAGGAGATTACTATATGAATTTCTTGCAATTAGCAAAAGAACGATACTCCGTTCGTAAATTCAGTGACCGCAAAGTAGAGCGGGATAAACTTGACATGATTTTAGAGGCGGGCAGAGTTTCCCCTACTGCAGTCAACTACCAGCCGCAAAGAATTCTGGTAATTGAAAGTCCGGAGAATCTGGAAAAACTAAAATCCTGTACCGTCTATCATTTCCATGCTCCCATGGCACTGCTGGTATGCTATGACTCCACCGCCAGTTGGAAAAGATCTTACGACCAGAAAGATATGGGAATGGTTGATGCCAGCATTGTAACCACACATATGATGCTTCAGGCAGCTGACTTAGGTCTTGGCACTACCTGGGTTGGACACTTCGACCCGGAAGCTATCCGCACTGCATTTCAGATTCCTGATTTTCTGACTCCTGTCGCACTTCTCCCCCTTGGATATCCAAGAGAAGACTGCCGCCCTCACCCACTCCATGGGAAACGGTTTGATATAGAACATGAGGTTTTCTTTGATTCCTTTGATGGAATTGAAAAAGGCAAATCTGATCCAGAATCATAAAAGGGCAATAAGCCTCACCCTGGTCCGATCTCCCAAACAGGAGTAAAGGCAGGATGAGGCTGTTTTATTGAATTCTTTCATGCAAGCCAACGCATTCATCTGCATATACTCTATATATACTATGCACATTAATGCTAGGAGGCTTTTCATGGAAAAAATTCTGGACAACGAATATTATGACCTAATTATAAGCAACTCTCTGATTCCCAGTTCGCATTTTGAACAAACCGCAACCAGACTTAACGAAAAGTATTCCTTGCTTCACCTGCATAAAAACAATATGGATCTCTGCGATCTGGGATTTTATTCTTACGATAGTTTTCCCTCACTTTTTACCCTTTGCTCAAAAGTGAGTATGGAAAAATCCGGGGTTGAAGATATAAAAAAGCGAGCCCAGCTAAATCTCAATGGGTTAGGAGTCATTGTAGGGGTCATTGATACTGGAATTGATTACCAACACCCTGCCTTTCGTAACCATGATGGTTCCACCAGGATTCTGAGTATATGGGATCAGACAGATCAAAGCGGAAAGCCTCCGGAAGGATTTCATTACGGTTCAGAATACAGCAACAAACATATTAATACTGCATTAAAATCAAATAATCCTTTACATATAGTTCCCACAACCGATATGAATGGGCATGGAACCGCAATTGCCAGTATTATCTCCGGCACTCCTGACGAAGAGGAATCTTTTACAGGCATTGCACCACAAACAAAACTGGCTGTTGTCAAACTAAAGGAAGCAAAAAGCAGCCTGAAAAATATTTTTCTTGTGTCTGATGATTCACTTTGCTATCAGGAATCTGACATTCTTCTTGGAATCCGCTTTTTGTTATCTTTATCCCAACGGCTGAACCGGCCACTGATTCTATGTATTGCTCTGGGGAGCAGCCAGGGCGGACACAGCGGCAGAGGTGCTCTCAGCTCCTACTTAGACCAAATTGTCAATCTGCCAAAAACTGACGTTACCATTGCAGTTGGCAATGAAGGAAATAAAAAAAGGCACTATTATTATGATGTAACCTCACCCCCATATGAAAATAGTTTTTGTCTGAACGTTGGGAATAAAGAATCCCTATCTCTGGAAATATGGCCGTTTCCACCTGGAAGAATCTCACTGGAAATTGTCTCTCCTGATGGAGCATATCTTACCAGCCAGCCTCCTATCCACAGTGGCTGTAAAAACTATGAGATGCTCCATGGTGACAGTAAAATATGGGTTAACAACATTACTATGGAGGGGGAATCGGGAGATCAGCTTATTCTGGTACGTTTTAAAGATCCTCTGCCGGGATCCTGGATCTTAAAAGTCTGTAACATGGAAAATGAGCCTTTTAATTTACACGCCTGGCTTCCTTCCAGCAATTTAATCTCTTCAGAAACTTATTTTTATGATTACACATCTTCAACTACAATTACATCTCCTGCCAATGCAAGAAATCCGCTTACTGTCACCGCTTATAACCAGTTTACCAACCACATTCTGGAAGAATCAGGCAGAGGATACAGCCGTTTTGGAGCAATCACTCCTGATGTTGCCGCACCAGGTTACAAAATCCCCTGTGCCATTCCCGGAAACAGTTATGGGACTCTTACAGGCACAGGTGCCGCTGCTGCCCACGCTGCCGGAATAGCATCTCTTGTCATGGACTGGGGGGTCTGCCAGGGAAACCAGACCTCAATCACAGGTCATACGATCAATCGTATGATTGTTCGCGGCGCAAGGCGAAGCGATTCCAATTCTTATCCAAACAACATATGGGGATATGGAAAAATTGACGCATTTCACTTATTTGAACGTATTTCAGCCTTTTAGAATAATTCCAAACAACGGGAAGTTGAAACATGAATCTGTAATGACATTTTGTATAAAAAACATCTTAATCACATAAAAATACGCTTTGGTCTGGATTAAACCCATACCAAGGCGTATTTTGTGCATTGTGTTCCATTAAAGCTGCTATCGTAACAATATTTTATTCTTGTTTAAATTTTCATGTTACTTCTGTGTTTTTTTACATAATACAGAGATGATATTACCATGCCCGACAAAGCAATTCCGGCAAGAGTCAGATATCCGGTCCTCATACTGAAAGACGAAGCCAGAAAACCTGTAAAAACAGGAAATGTGGTCATACCAATTGCATAAACTGCCTGAAAAAGCCCCATAGCTGTGGAACGTCTGTCAGAGGGAATACCACACATCGCTTCCGATGTCAGATAAGAAAACAAAATCCCGGTAGACATGCCAGGAAGAATCTGAAGCAGCAAAAGTTCCTGAACCGTATCTGCTGATGGTACCAGAATGCAGTATACCGCTACGATTCCAAATACAAAGGGAATCCAGAACCTGGGTCCTTTGCGGCAGCATAAAAATGTAGAAGCAAATGCGGCAAAACATACAGCAGAAATCATATATATAATAGAAGATATTCCAATAAGTTCATTGGATGCACCAAGATCTTTTAATATCTGATTAGTAAATGACATGGCGGTTGTAAGCTGAATTCCTTGCTGTATTAAGGCAAGGATGGAGAACAGCCATAATCTCTTTCGTTTACAAACAGAAAATAAAACTTTTAAATTAACAGTATTGTTTCTGCTGCAGGATTCCTTAATCTGAAAAGACACGAAAAAAGCTGCAATTCCCGCCATCACGCTTAATATGCAAATGCCTTTCATGCCTATGATTCTATAACTGACCGTACTGAAAAGGAACCCCAAAAGCATACCAAAGTTATTAAACATCACAATTTTACTGGTGGCACACTGCTGGCTTTTTGCTGAAAAGTGATTGGTATAAAACACCATAAATGAAATCCACATGGCAGATGCAAGTCCAGAGAAAAGATTTGCAACCAGAAATCCCAGTCCACAATCCCAAAATATCCGGAAAAGTGATGCCAGCCCGGAAAAAAGAGCTCCTGCCATGATGAAACATTTATGTCTGCCCAGGGAATCAGCACAGATTCCAAGGGGAAAACGGAAAATCAACTGAGTAATTCCATATCCACCAACCACAATTCCTATAAAAGTACTGCTTACTCCTAAAAAAGTCAAATAAGTGGTTTGAAAGGGGATATAAATATACTGCGCAAACCAAAACAAAGAAACCATAATGAGGTAGCTTATCTCTTGCCTGCGCGTAAATGTTTGTTTCTTCAATTTATGTTCCTTCATTTCTTTTTCTGTTGAGAATATTCTTCTCGTATACGATGAATATGAACAGTCAGATATATTTCTTCCTGCCTGGACAACCGGGTGGTAAACTTTTCCTGGATATAGATTCCAATCTTCTTCACACATTCATATTCAC
Organism: Clostridium sp. HBUAS56010; assembly: GCF_007115105.1. Taxonomy (GTDB): domain Bacteria; phylum Bacillota; class Clostridia; order Lachnospirales; family Lachnospiraceae; genus Lacrimispora. Next base: position 174,444 of record NZ_SULJ01000001.1, on the reverse strand, counting down.
TTGGACAGCTCTCAATCACATGGTCGTAAAAAGCATCCTCATAATCATACAAATCCTGGCTTCCCTTAACCAGTCTTTGGGCAAAAAGCCTTAAATGAGTGAGGAATCGGTTATAGCCCATTCCTTCTTCATTATAAATGATAGAGAAATTGTATTTGACAATATCAAGAATCCCTTTGACCGTCTCAAATATAATCTGGTTGTCCGTTTCATTCGAATTATTTGTCTGGGCATTGATAAAATGAAATGCAATATTACCCGCCTCACCAATTGGTAAATCTACATCAAGCCGCTCCTTTATAAGCCGTAATGCGTATAGCCCTACTTCATATTCCTCCGGATTAAAACGCTTTAATGTCTGCGTATAAAAATTCTGTATAAAAATCCCCTGGTGATATCTTTTTACAGCAAAAGAAAGGTGATCGGTAAGTCCCAGATAGATATGTTCCATCAGTTCCATCGAAAAAGCCTCAATGGCATAGTCAATCACCTGTTTTGCCAGTTCAAAATAAGTACTGTCTATTTCAGAAGCAAGCCGTATAATGTTCTTTGAAATAGACCGGTCTTTTAACACGAACACTTTTTCAATGTCTTCACTTTTTAAATGATGACCAATGGATTTATGAAAGCCAATGCCTTTTCCCATCAGGATCACTTCCCTGCCACTGTCATCAAGTGCCAGCAGCAGTGAATTATTCATTACTTTAATAACTCTCATAATCCAACCCCATTTCTGTTGTTTAGAGATCCTCTCCATTGGTTTCAATGACGCGCCGATACCAATGGTAGCTGTCTTTTTTAATTCGGCGCATATCTTTCAAATCATGATCATCCCGATTGATATAAACAAACCCATAACGTTTTTTAAATCCTTCATGGGAACTGAGTAAGTCCATGAAAGACCATGGGGCATACCCAAGCATTTCAACTCCATCTTCTATTGCCTGGCTGCATGCAAGAATATGTGCTTTTAAGTATTCAATCCTGTAATCGTCATGAACCTGTTCATCTTCTGTTAAGGTGTCAGCCGTACCAAGACCATTTTCCGTAACAATAAGAGGAAGGTGGTACTTCTGATAGTAATTATTCAGTACCGTTCGAAGCCCTAATGGATCAATCTGTGCTCCATACTCACTGGAAGCCAGATGTTCATTTTTTATATGATGGAAATAGCCATACTGGTCGAAATCCACCTCATTCGTGGGAAATGTTCTCTCCCCTCTTGGATGAGATTCATCTGCCGGTAAATAGCTGACACAAAGAGTCCGATAATAGTTTAATGCAATAAAATCCATTTTTGCATCTTTTAAGATCTCCTCATCTCCATCGAACATAATGGGGACAATCTTTCTTTCCTCCAGATATCGCATGTAATATCCCGGATACCGTCCATAATAGTGCATATCCAGACAGTAGTCTGTTTTAAACCAGTCATTTAAACGGGCTGCCCATACATCCTCAGGACGATTACTGCTTGGATAAGTACAGGTAGAAGATATTGCAGGACCAATCTTTCCTTCCGGAATTATGGCATGACATGCTTTTACTGCCAGGGCATGAGCCAGAAACATGTGATAATCCATCTGTGCCCGCTGTCGATCCGCTTCCCACTTATCGTCTGAATTAATATTTACTCTTTCATCCACACGAACCATGAGGTTTTGTTCATTGTGGACCTGCCAGTAAGTGACTCTGTCGCCGAATTCTTCAAAACATATTCTGGCATAACGCTCAAAAGCTTTGACACATTCCCTTGACTCCCAGCCATTGTATTTCTCAACAAGGGCATAAGGAAGATCAAAGTGGTACAAGGTGATAAATGGCTTAATCCCATTCTCCAACAGACAATTTATCACATCGTTGTAAAAATCAATTCCAGCCTGATTCATCTCCCCGTCTCCATCCGGTATAATTCTGGACCACGCTATGGAAAAACGGTATATATCCAGTCCCAATTCTTTCATCAGCCCGATATCCTCAGGCCAGTGATGAAAAAAATCACTGGCAACTTTACTGTCCGCCTGTAAATGAGAACGTTTAAAAGAATTGATATCAGCAACGCTGGGGCCTTTGCCGCCTTCATCCCAGCCACCTTCGATCTGGAATGCGGAAGATGATGCTCCCCACAAAAAGCCTTCCGGGAATTTTGTATTTATTTTTTTCATCTCAAACCTCCTTTACTGATTCTTCTGGATTGCAATTACCGGCTTATTGAATGCTGCATTTATACCAGCGATACCGGAAACCTCCTTAAACACAGAGGTGTTGCTTACGATTACAGGAACGATGGTATCGTAACCATCTTTCTTTAGCGCATCTATATCAAATTCCAGAATCTTTGTTCCCTTTGCAATATGTGTTCCTTCTTCTACAAACTTTTTAAAATGTTTTCCTTCCAACTGAACCGTATTAATACCAACATGTATAATCATTTCAACACCATTATCCAACATAAGACCAAGAGCATGAAGGGTTGGATAGATTAAGGTTACCGTACAGTCTTCTGGTGCAACTACCTCTCCTTTTTCAGGAATAATCGCAATTCCATTGCCAAGCGCTAAAGATGAGAAAACTTCATCGTTTACTTCCGTCATGGAAACCGCTTCTCCCTCAATAGGAGAATCAATTAAAATATCTGCTTCTGAAACATTGGTATTCGCTTTAACAGGAACTGATATTTCTTCTTTCTTTTTCTTACCTTCCGTTTCATCAAAACCAAACAGGTAAGTAAGTATCATTGCCCCAAAGAAAGAAACTCCTACACCAATCAGATAATACGCAAATTTTCTCATTCCAAATGCGGCATACGTTGCAAAGGTAAGAATACCATTATTGGCAAAAGAATCTCCATACACACCGCCAATTCCCATAATTGCTCCACCAATTGCCCCACAGATGATGGCATAAATCATGGGACGTTTTAAACGTAGATTGCAGCCATAGATAGCGGGTTCTGTAATTCCACAGACGGAAGCAGAAATAGCGGCTGATGCTGCTACTGTTTTTAAATCTTTATTTCTGCTTTTTAACATTACTCCAAGAGCGGCCCCACCCTGGGAAAAGTTAGCAGCGCCTGCAAATGCAAGAAGATTTTGATGTCCAAACTGTGCTACGTCATTAATTCCAATAGGAAGAAGGGCTCTGTGGGCTCCAAATATAACAAACACACACCACATTCCTCCAATAAAGGCTCCGCAGATTGCCGGACTTAAATTCATCATTCCGCTATAGATAAAATTAATCGCATTGCCAATATAAATACCGATAGGACCAAATACCATAAAAGTAGCAGGTATCATAACTAAAAGAGAAAGACCAGGCACAAGAATAATCTTTAAAACTTCCGGTATTATCTTTTCTAAGAACTTTTGTACATAGGACAGAATAAAAACTCCGATGATAATAGGAATTACGGAAGAGGCATAGCTTGCTTTTGTAATTGTTACCCCAAACATACTTACTACATCCTGCCCCGTCATCAATGCCACGACCGAAGGATAACACATCGTTCCTCCAAGTGCCATGGCAATAAACTCATTGGCTTTAAATACTTTTGCACTGGTATAAGCTAAAATAATCGGCATAAAATAAAACAGCGCATCCGTACCTGCCATCAAAAGTGTATAGGTCTGATTTAAAGTAATATCCACTCCATGCTTCGCAGCGATAATTTTGGCTATGGTAAGAAATCCCTTTAAAAGTCCTGATGCTGCAATTGCCGGAACCATAGGTGTGAACATGGCAGAAACCGCAATCAGAATCCGGTTCCAGATGGAAACCTTCTCTTCGCCAAGTTCTGTGCTTTCCTCCACAGACAGCAAAGGAACCATTGCATCGTAAACATTGTTCACTTTTGTTCCCAGCACCACCTGGAACTGCCCACCGCTTTCTACTACAGAAATAACACCTTCCAGATGTTCAATCATTTCTTTATTCGCTTTTTTTGAATCTTTTAACTGAAATCGCAATCTTGTAAAACAGTGGGTCAATGCTTTTACATTTCCGGACCCGCCAACATTCTTAATAATATCTTTGGCTATTTGATTATAATTCATGTTCAAAACCCCTTTCAAGTATTTTTTATTTTCTCTTCCCTTTAGATTGACAAAATAAAAAGACCCAATCAAACGACTTCCTCATAAGACAAAATACCCCATCTGTCTTATTCCCATTCGTTTAATCCGATCTTGCCTGCATTACCAGTAACACGTCTTCTCTCAAACTTATTCAGTTGTATTTGATACAAATTAAATATAACACGATTATAACCGCCATGCAACTACATTTTAAGCTTTTCAGCATTCTATACCATTAATCCTGCTCTTTACAGCGATTACGATACTCATTCATAAGATTTCTAAATATCTCACCATTGGTTGGCGGCGTATAGGTTACTGCATTTGCTCCAGCTTCAATCACTGCCTCAATCGTCTCTCTATTGGGTCCTCCCGTAGCAATAATCGGAAATGTCTCATCAATCCTGCGCAAAGCCTTAACAATCTCTACTGTATTCTTGCCTCCTGAGACATTCATAATCCTGGCGCCTGAGAGAAGCATTCGCTCTTCCAGATTTTCATTGATGGAGATAACAGACAATACAATTGGAATATCAACATATTCGGTTAGCTGCCGAACAAAGTCCGTCTTCGTAGGCGCATTTAACACAACGGCTGTGGCTCCATGTAACTCCGCATCAAGAGCGATGTCCCGGACTCTCGCCCCAGAAGTGGTTCCGCCACCCACACCGGCAAAAACAGGCTTCTGTGCTACATCTATAATAGCTTTTGTAATCTGCATGGTTGGAGTAAAGGGATATAAGGCAATAATTGCATCCGCATTGCTGTTTGCTATGATCGCAACATCTGTAGAAAATAACAGTGATTTAATCCGATGTCCATTGATAATAATTCCCGTTGCCCGATTAATGGCATCCGGCACAATTACGGTATGGCTTCTTAACTGTGTGTTAATTCTTGGCACAAATCTTTCCTTCATATGTTTGCCCCCTCTTTAATACTCCGGATGACCAGTTATTTTACTTGTGGATTCCTAACAAGTTCAGGCTGAATGCCCATCAATTTTAGGCTTACAGGTGCTCATGCCCCATAATAAATGAATTCAGAGAATTGAAAGAGACATATTTTTTCATACTCTACTTTACACTACCACAATTATTTTAAACCATTTTTCACATTATAACATACACCTGGAATCAATGTCATTCTAAATTTTGAGAAATCACTTTTATATTTTTCTAAACACAACAAACCCGAAATCAATTAAGACTTCGGGTTTGTTTTATCTTTTGAAAGCAATCATTTGTATTTTAAATTATATGTAACATCTTCTTTTGTATATATGTATTTTACTACATATGTCAGAATTTGTCAATATTTCTTTTCATGAATTCTTATTGTTATTTTAACTCCACAAATCTCTCGATCAAGGGTCCGTTCCCTTTACTTCTCATGTGAACCTTTGTGTAAGCTTTATCCTTACAAAAATTTTTAAACTTTTTTCTGTAAGGATAAATAATACAGCTGTATCTTACTGAACATATCTTCTATAATCATACGATTATTGAGCCTGTCATAGATTCTGATCTTCCGGTTGCCCGGTTTTTTCACATATCTGCTGTTATCATCAAAATCAGGAGCTTCTTCCTCCCGGTAATATCCCTTCTGAGGGTCCAAAAGGACTCCCACTGCACCAGAATCTCCCATAACCCAGCATTCGGGATTGATCCAGGACTTGTGTTCCATATTGGCAGACGCAAACTCTATGAGCTGACGGTAAAGGTAGGCTCCCAGTTCTCCCATGGGTCCTACCCGGAGCTTCAATTCTGCAACGGAAACAAGAGTGGTCTTATAGGCATTGCTTGGAATCTGCCACAATGCCGCAGACGAAGAAAAAAGGACTCTGGCTGCCAGCATATCATTGTTGAGATTGCATTCATTCCCTCCCTGGGGATAGCGTCCTCCTCCCACCCAGACCGCTGTCAGGCGGTTCTGGATCTCCGGGTGTCTGAGTATTGCCGCAGCTATATCCGTCAGTGCCCCCAGGTTCAGTATATAGAGAGGACGCTCATCCTCCTTTAACGCTTCCTTAACGATCAACTGAGCTCCCTGGCTGTATTCATAGGTTTCCCTGCTCTCCAGCCTTTTATCTGCACCTAATAAAACAGGGTACTGCCCCTTTGTTCCTGTAAGCACAGCCAGCTTCTTCATCTCTTCATAAGAAAGCCGATTTGTGCCTTCCTCCCGGAAATGAACTGCAACCATTCCCTTTATCTCAAAGCTTCCGGTCAAAAGAGCATGGACAATGGCATACTGGTCATCGGCCTCATTCTTTGCATCGCTGCATATAATGACACGGACTTTTCTATTCTCCGGTATGGAAAGCATTGGAATTCTCCTCTCTGTAAAGCAACCACTGTTCCCCATGGAAATCTCCCTGGGACCGTTTTAAATCCAGGCCTATGTTCATAAGAAAACTTCCATGCACAACCATGCGGTCAGCTTCTCCCACCCGTTCCACCCGGTATAAGGCTTCTGCTTTTAATCCTTTCAGCTTCAACCTTTTGGGAACGGTATTGGCCTTTGCAAGAATCTGAACAAAGCTTACCATTCCTTTGCTTCCGTCCTCTGAAATATACAGAAAAGCCCGTTCATTTCCTTCTTTTTTCAGCCTGTACAGTTCCCCGTTCCAGACAATTTCCCGGATTTGTTTGTAAAAATCCGTCTGCCTGTGGATTTCCTGTTTTTCTTCTTCTCTCAGTGACGTCAGATCCAGTTCATACCCCAGATTGCCCTGCATGGCAACCAGACCTCTGGTGGAAAGAGGCGTAATTCTTCCTATCATGTGGTTTGGACAGGCCGATACATGGCAGCCCATGGTCACCGAGGGATATACATAGGAGGTCCCAAGCTGAATGTCCAGCCGCTCCACGGCATCCGTATCGTCGCTAGTCCAGATCTGAGGCATGTAATAAAGCATTCCAGGATCAAAACGTCCTCCGCCTCCCGCGCAGCCTTCAAACAGCACATCTTTATGACGCCGGGTCAGTTCCTCTAAAATCCGGTAAAGCCCAAGAATATACCGGTGTCCCAGTTCCTTTTGCCGGTCCCCTTGAAGAAAACAGGAATTCCATTCCGTTATATTGCGATTCATATCCCACTTTACATAGGACACAGGAACCTCCCTAAGAATCCGGTCAACGGATTCAATGATATAATCCTGCACCTCTTTGCAGCTTATATCTAACACCAGTTGGTTCCTGGCAAGCTGCATGGGACGCCCCTGGACCTGAATGGCCCACTCCGGATGGCTTCTATATAAGCCGCTGTCCGGTGACACCATCTCCGGTTCAAACCACAGACCAAATAAAAGTCCCCGGCTGCGGATTTCTTCCGCCAGTTCTCTCAGGCTTCCTCCCAGCTTCTCCCGGTTCTCCGTCCAGTCACCCAGGGAGCTTTCATCGCTGTTTCGTTTTCCAAACCAGCCGTCATCCAGTACAAAGCATTCCATTCCCAGTTTGACCGCTTCATCTGCCAGCTCCAAAAGCTTTTTCTTATCAAAATCAAAATAGGTGGCTTCCCAGTTATTAATCAGGATCGGTCTTTTTCTGCCTGTCCCTTCCCGAAAGGCTTCTGGAAGCAGACATTCCCGGTAGAGCCGGTGAAAGCTTCTTGACATGGCCCCAAGCCCCTGTCCGGAATGGATCATTACCACCTCAGGACTTACAAAGGATTCTCCCTTTTCCAGCCGCCAGGAAAATCCAAAGGACTGGATTCCCATCATAAACCGGGTATTCTGGTGCATATCCACTTCAACGCCTGCCTCAAAACTTCCGCTGTAGATCAGATTCATGGCCCATACATTGCCCTTATCTTCCTCTGCTCCAGGCTCTGCCAGTGCCAGAAACGGGTTCTGGCCATGGCCGCTGGCTCCTCTTAAGCTTTCCACGCAGAAACTACCCTGTCTGATTCTCTGCCTGTTCTCATGACATTCCCTGGCCCAGGCTCCATTTAGAGTAATGGCATCATACTGGTCATCCAGAAAGGAAAAGCACCCAGACATCAGCCGTTCGATCTGCATGGCTCCCTGATTTCCATTTGTTACCTTTACGCTTTGGGTTATGGCATCATAGGCTTCAAAAACTCCATAGGTCAGGGTTACTTCCACTCCGCTTATACTGTCTCTCAATATTAGTTCCAGACACTGGGCTTCTTCCGTTAAGACCGAAGGCAGCCCTTCCAGTTTCTTTTTCCCCTGATACTGCCGGTATCCAAAAAACCGAAGATCTGTCATTTGTGAACCGTCTTCATAGGAAAACTGAAAGGCCGGCTTTCTCAAATCCGGATTTCCCCAGGAAGGATAGAGCACCGGATACTGTTCCAGCCTGAAATCCTTGATTCCGTCTGTGCCGCATAAATAGCTTGCCTTTTTTATATCCTTTGCAATAAGGCTGAACGCCTCCTCCTCAACCCTGCTGCCCCAGTAAAGGCTTATCAGGTGACCGCTTGGCATTACATGAAAAATCATGGAGGTACGTGCCGTGACGAGATGAAACGTCCTTTCCTGCTCCAATACACGAATCACAGTTTTTCCTCCCCTTCTGTCTGGTAAAACTCTTTAAACAGAGCCGATGTATCCTTATTAAAATTATCAACGGCCGTAATTCCTACTACCGCTCCTGTATAAGCCCAGCCATCTGCATGTTCATCGCTTAATATGGAAGCGTCCAGAACCGGTCCGATCTTTTTAAATTCCTCATCCCCTGCTGCGTAATAAAACTGCAGGTTTTTTTGGTTAACACAGACTTTCAGCCGTACCCATTCCACTGTTTTTGGCAGATATTCATACTGCCCTTCCAATGGTTCCTGGAACTGGAAATTATCGTTGGTTAAAAGATTGACCATGGGACACTGTTTTTTCTCATCATATCCTATATAGAGGTAATGAAACACCTTTGTGTTGTAATAGCAAACCAACCCTGCGGACTGGGAATAATGATAGGGATTAAATTTCACACTGGTTCCTGCCGTAAAGCAAAAGCTCTCCCATCTTCTTGCAATAACAGACTGGTCAAACAAAGAAGTAAGGGAATCGTTCCCTTTTAACAAAAGCCCCTGGTCTGTAATCAGAGTCTTATGACCCAAGGGACGGCGCAGTGACAGCCACTCCTCCTGTTCCAGATCCGTGTCCTTAGAAAAGAATGTCCGGTACTCTTTGAAGGTTTCCTTTTTTACAGCTCCCTCTGGTGCTTCCACTTCTAAATGAGGCACACAGTCCCCCTGTACCATTCTAGGCCAGCCGTCGATCCATACAATCTTCTGCAGCGCTGTTTCCCTGCCCAGAACACAGACCGGTTCCTCTTTCAGATACCGGGCGCACAGATGGGTCATGTACCAGCTTCCATCGGGAGTTTCCACAAAATTGCCGTGTCCCGATTTCTTTAACACCGTATCCTTTTCCCAGGATGTAATCAGCGGATGGTAAGGGGATATTTCATAAGGCCCCCATAAGTTCTCAGACCGGGCCACACAGATGGAATGATGCCGACCGGTACCGCCCTCGGCTGCAAGGATGTAGTAATATTGGTCCTTCTTCATCAGATGAGGACCTTCCGTTCCGCCTGTACCGCTTCCCCGGAATACCACTTCTGACCGGCCCACCATTCCTTTCTCCATGTCAAATTCCTGAAGAATCAGTCCGTTGAACTTCTGGTGCCCTTTTAAAGGTCTGGAATCCCACTGGGGATTTAACACATAATGTTTTCCATTTTCATGAAACATGGAAGGATCAAAGCCGGAAGCATTGATAAAGACAGGAGTGCTCCACGGTCCCTCTATGGAAGGGGAGGTTGTAACATAATTTTCCACATCTTTAAAATAGCCGTCAATCTGCCTGCTTACGGTATAAATAAGATAGAAAATCCCGTTATCATAGGAAAGGGCAGGCGCCCAGATCCCAGCTGAATCGGGAATCCCCCTTAAATCCAGATCCTTTAATATTCCTCCTTTGGAAGTCCAGTTGACCAGATCCTCGGATTCATAAAGGGATACGCCGGGAAGCCATTCAAACGTGGATGTAATCATATAGTACTTTCCCTCTGCCCTGCAGATGCAGGGATCGGGGTGAAACCCTCTTAAAACCGGATTATGAATCACGGCTCTCTCAGGAAGATTTGTATGTGCAGTCTCTGTATTCATAATGCGCCTCCTTATGTTTTCCCTTACTGTCAGCCAGTATTCTGTCAGCCCGCCTTTTATCTACGCCTATGGCGCATTGTTATAGGAACCGGTAGATTGCCTCTGCCACTCCTGCATGGTCATGATCGCCCGTTACATAAACAGCAGCCCCTTTTACCGGTTCCACTGCATTTCCCATGGCTACGCCTACGCCTGCCAACTCTACCATTTCCAGATCATTCTCATTATCTCCGATGCACATGACATTTTCCAGGGGAATGGCAAGGTGTCTTGCAAGAGCAGCAACACCATTCCCCTTATTGTTTCCCTTTGGATTAATGTCCACAAAAAAAGTATCTGATTTTGCAACATGGAAAAGATTCATATCTATCAAGGACTGCTTTAATAAGCCATAATTGTCTTCATCAAATTCCTTAATAGCCGCCTTAATGATCTCATTCCTGTATCGGTGTGCCTGAGTGCGAAGTTCGTTAAAATCACGACAATAAACGTAATCGGAACGAAGACTCCCTTTCTCCACCAATTCCTTTACCTCCCCTGACATCTCTCTGTTGGTAAGGTTCAGCTCTGCAGTGGAAAGGAAAATCTGGCTGTTATAAATCTCTGCCTGACCGATAATTTTCATTACCAGTTCCTCTTCCATAATGGTTTTTTGAATAATCCGTTCCGAAAGGATCAGTCCGCCGTTTAGGCAGACCCCATTCCTTTTAATGCCAAGCTGGGAAAAAAGCGGCTCAATGCCAGGAACAGACCGGCCGGAAGCAATTGCCACAATAACGCCTTTTTCAAGAGCATAATGGACTGCTTCTACATTTTCCCGGGGCAGCTCCTTGCGGCTGTCAAGGAGCGTCCCGTCGATATCAATGCACAGCAAACCAATCATATTTGTATTGATTATTTCCGTATTTACCATATCAATATATCCTTGTCTAAAAGTCGTAAAACTGCTTCAATAAAGAAGTAATCTCCGTAAATAATGGGTACATGCCTGTCATGCTCCGTTTCATAGGAACCGGAGCCCATCTGTACAATGGAATCATATGCCAGGTCCCAGTTGCAGAACCTTTCATCCGTTGCTTTAAGAATCCGCAGTGCGGCACTGATATAAAATTCCTTTTCCATTTCCGGCACATGAGCCGCGATCTCAAGCATTCCGCAGGCAGCGCAGACACCAGCAGTGCTGTCCCAGTATTCCGGCTCCTTAGGTGCCCGGAAATCTACCAAAGCCACCCCCCCGGTCCGGTCGGTCTGTGCAATGAAATAATGTGCCACCTTTTTTGCCGTATCCAGATATTCCTTTTTGCCTGTGTGAAGAAAACTAAGAGCAAATCCATAGATGGCCCATGCCTGACCTCTGGACCAGGAGGAGCCGGAACCATAGCCCTGTCCTCCGGGAGTTTCTAAAAGTTCTCCAGTCTCGGGATCAAGGACAATAATATGATTGCAGGAACCGTCCTCCCGCACCGTATACTTCATAACCGTATCTGCATGATCCATGGCCACATATTCAAATCTGGGATCCTTGATCTCATCTCTGGCCCAGTAAAGCAATGGGATGTTCATCATACTGTCCACGATCACCCAGCCGGACCGGTCCCGGTTCCAGGATCGGAGAAACTTTCCTCTTGGATTGTACCTTCCTGCCAGCAGATGCGCCGCATGAAGGGCTCTTGCTTTGGCGCGTTCATTTTTCGTAATACGGTAATTGGCCGATGCGGAATGAAGCCACATAAATCCTACATCATGATGAAGTCCCGTATACGTCTCGAATGCTTTGTCAAGCTTATCCTCTACGCCCTCAGCCGCCTTTCGGAAAGCTTCTTCTCCCTCTGCGTGATACATCTGCCAGAGAATTCCCGGCCAGAAGCCGTTGGTCCACCAGACAATATCGGTCTCGGCTTTATCCTCTTTATAAACTCCGTCTTCTGCAATATAGGGAATACGGTCTCCCACTCTGCCGCATTCTGCCAAAATCTTTTTCCGTATTTTTTTATAAGTTTCTTCCGCCCATAAGCGGTCAGCATCTGTTAATTGATATTTCATCTTAATCCTCCCTGGCATGTAATTTTTCTAATATTATTTTTTTGCCGTCTGCCATAAGACAGTTTCCTCTAAGGCTTATCTCCGGCTTTCGTCCGGGACCTGTCTCATCCTTATCTATCTGCGGATTCCCATAGACCAGACAAGCGGTAATCTGCCCCTCCTCTGATGGGGAGATTACTCCCTTAAGAGCGGGAACCCCATTTCTTTCACAGTCATAGATGTTGGTGTTTGGTCCCTGAAGGACAACCTGGGGCTGACGGTTATGGCAAAGATCCCATATCCCGCTGGACATAAGACCATGACGGAGAACCGCCCCTTCGTTTTCCATCACAGGAGTACAGAACTTGGGGCTCCACCCAAAGACCGGGAATGCGCCTTCATAGGTTTCCAGTTCCAGGCTGGTGCGTATCCGGTGTATCCTTACGTGGAATTCTTCGTCAACCGGAACCAGCCAGCTCTCAATCATTGCGGCCTCACCATACCCCCATCTGCTGTATACATACTCTCCGAAAGAATCCCATTCCTCGATCTTTCCCCGTCCTGCAAACTGTCCCGTTCCCTTGACGGACAGTGCCAGAGTGCTGTCCACTGCAAACTGGCTGATTCCCTGCACATCTCTGGAACAGTTAAACCCAAATGCAGTGGAGTAACAGAACTTTCCATACTTGGACATATGCTGGAAAATAGCTGCACTGCTGTACTGACAGGCCGAAAGGGCATAATGGTGCCTTTTGCCTGCCACCATCAAAAATCCGGGGCCCCGCTGTTCTTTGATGGATTCCTTTAAAACCACCGTTTTCCTGTCCTCTCTCCAAAAATCATGTTCCTGAGGGAGAGACAAAATAACAAAGGCTTTAAACGCCCACATAGGCGAACCGGGAGCATTATAGTCCTCACTTAAAATCAGGTTGGGATATCCATAGCCGATGGAGAGCATTTTCTCTGAGAGAATGTCCTGTCCCGCCCAATAATTGAAGTTTCTGAAAATCATATCCTTCACTTCTCCGGCACTGACTCCGGAAACACCGCTGACCGCACATGCACACCAGTAGCATACATGGGCAAAACGGTAGGTAAGGCTCCTTCCAAAAGGCAGGCTCCGTCCCTGTTGGTCCAGCCAGTAAAGAAAATCCGGTTCAAATTCCAGACTCCTCTCCCTGACACTGGAAAGCTTATGTTCCGGGCAGTAACGGTCAAGAATCAGGCTGTAAAAGTGAAACGCAAAGGGAATGTAATAATCCCTCTGGGAATCATGACCGTCTTTGTACCACCCGCCTCCGATATAGAGACTGTCAATCTCTCTGCATGCAAAATCAATGTTTTCCCTGCTGTAGGGAAAACCATTCTCCTTCAGCCCATAATTGATGATCAACAGGAAAAAATACCAGTTCCCTCTAGGAAATTCGATTTCATTCACCTGATTCAGCCAAACAGCCAGACGGCTTCTTTCTTTCTGATCCAGATAGCTTAAAAGCCGCTCCTTGCAACACAGCAGTCCATAACCGAAGACTGCCATCTCCACCGCCGTCTGCCGCCTTGCTGTAGACGGCTCGGGAAATACCAGAGGAGTTCCCGGGTTTAATCCTGCTTTTATTCTTTTTATAAATGGAGCAACCATATCCTCTTCATAATCACCGCTGGCAATCAGGGAAAATACCGCCCACAAAGGTCTGGAACAATATTCAAATCCCCTGATCTCTGCATCGTAGGCTGCACCGGTTGATCCGCTGTAGGAAAAAGGATCCGGAAGCATGGCGGAAAGCCATTCCACCAGATCTCTGCGGTTTTTTAAGTCCTTACATGATTTCAACATATCTTTCAATATCCTCTGCCCTCGTTTTAAACTCCTTTGCCGCCCGCTGCCGGTAAAACCTTCCATCTGTTTTCCTGCCCATGGATTCATAGGATCTGGCAAGCAGAAATTCCAGATACCCCTTCATTTTTCCTCTGTGAGCTCCTGCCTCTGCTTTCAGCCAGTCCGTATAAGCCTCAGAACCGCAAAATACAATCTCATAATGCATCCGATATTTTTCCAGCCGTTCAGGGGGCAGAACCGTCTCCATCTTTTCCAGAATCTTTTTGCATCTTTCCCCCTCCTGCCTGCGGGCAAAATACTCATATCCCCGAACCAAAAGTCCTGTAAGCTGAAAAGAATTCATGGGCTGCTTCATCATGGCATTAAACTGCCCCTTTACCTGGTTCACATCATCAAGGCTGATATATGCGCTTAGTTTCATATTTTCTCTGGTATACCCAGGTAAAACAGCACGGGCCAGTCCTGCATCCACCTGCTTGAAAAAAGAATTGTAATTCCTGGTTTGGAGTGCCGTATAGATGCCGGTAAATACACGTTTTTTTATAAGACCCATTGCCGCGGCTGAAACCGCCATAATCCCTATTATTACAGCCACCATTGCCAAACCATTCATATTCTCTCCTTTTCTGTAGACGACCAAAGGCCGGCAAACCAATGTCTGCCAGCCCTTCAAAGCCATAACTACTAACCGCAGATTCCCAGCACAGTAAGCACCAAAGCGGCTGCAAACATAACCAGCAGCACGGTGACCGGCTTATTCTTCTTTCTTAAATAGAAGAAGGAAGCCATGGTGAGCGCAAGCGGAAGAAGTCCAGGCATGATCTGGTCCAGCACTCCCTGCAAATTAAAGGTAGCTCCGCCAAAGTCAGCCACATACGTGGTCTTAAAGCTTACATACTGCGCCGTCATGGCACCTGTCATAATAAGTCCCAAAACAGCAAAACCTTTTGTAAACGCCTTCAATGCGCCGGAAGCCAGAGCATTGGCAATGTATGTACTGCCAAGCTTCAAACCATAACTGGCCCCAAAATAACGGATCAGCACATTAGGAACGTTGTAGATCAATGCAAATAATATAGGTCCCAGCCAAGAGCCCATCTGAGAAAAGCCCAGGGCAATTCCTGTTGCGATAATACGCAGTGCTCCTGAATAAATGGAATCACCAATTCCTGCAAAAGGTCCCATAAGAGCAACCTTAAGTGCCTCAATGGATGAATCATCAAATTCTCTTCCTATGTCCTTGGCGGATTTTCTTTCCTGCTCCATGGAAATAACCAGAGAGAAGATAAAAGGCGACATGCCGGGTGTAGTATTGAAAAAATCCTGATGTCTGGACATTGCTTCATAGAATTCATCTGTCTCTTTTCCGTAGATATCCTCCAGATAAGGAATCATGGTCCAGCCAAAAGTAGTACCCTGCTGTTTGGTATAAGAAGTACAGAACATCAGCCACATGGATCTCCAGAACACGGAGCCTACTATTTTCTTCTGCTGAGGATTCAGTTTTGTCTTCATTGTAACGGCTGTATCATTGCCTGTGGTGGTATTAGTCATTGAAGAAATCCTCACTTTCATCTATTTTTGCGCCGGAGGACACGCTTTGAAGCCTCCGTTCGTCCTTAATCTTTTGCAGTTCCCGGAAAATGATAAGTGCTGCAACCGCTGCTCCAATAAAGGAAATCTGCACCAAAGATAACATTTTTGTAGGAGCGCTGGTTAACTTTACCGCACTGTCTGCCAGAGCTGCACCTGTTACGTTGTTGTAAAAGAAGAATGCTCCAAGACCAAATCCCAGGAAATAATAGGGGCATATTTCTTTGGTCCATAAGGACTTTAAAAGAAGCGCCATACCAAGTGCAGGGAGCATGGTGGAGGCAACGGTCATGGATTTCTGTACCCACGCCGGAATGATGTCAACAAATGCCTTTACTGCGTCTGTACCCGCCCAGATACAGATAAAGCCAAGAAGGAAATAGCAGAGGTGGAAAATAGAAAACTGGAAAATCCACAGTTTCTTAAATCCCTTTATGTTACGTTCTGCCAAAAGCTTTTCGAATCTTGGTACAAGAGAAGTTACCACAATTTTCATCGAGGAATAAAGAAGAGTTCCAAGTGCAGCCAGGGGAAGAGCCAGGGTAACCGCTGTCGCTAAGTCTTTCCCTAGTAAAAGTGCAAATGCGGCACCGAAAATAGAACCCAGGGTAAAGTCAGAAGGCATTACACCGCCCAGACTTACATTTCCAAGGAATACCAGTTCCAGCTGTGCTGCTAAAATAATGCCTTCCTTTGGATGTCCAAGCAGAGCTCCTAAAATTGCCACACAGAATATAGGTCTCTGGAACATGGTGTTGCCCCACCAGTCAAAAAATTTCGTAAACATGAGTACAAGTCCCACAATTAAAGCGTTCATGATCATGGCTTATTTTCCTCCTAACAGCTTCATAAAGTCTTGCCTTCCATCACTGGGAAGGGGCTGATGAATGATTTCAATTCCCAACGCATGAATCTTTTCCAATACGTCCCGGTCGTGATCTGTTACGTAAACGGATTCAGAAATCTTGGTTTTGGAAGACAGAGCGCCTCCTCCGATTCTTCCGTAATTGGCCACATTGAGAACCGGTCTTTCTTCAATCTTTTCTGCTACCTTTAATAAATCCTCCGGATTATTGGAGATCACCAGGATCTTCATCTCCTGTGCCCTTGGATCACTTAATATCTCTACTGCCTTATCAATGGGCAGTATGGCTGCCTTTACTCCTGCCGGTGCTGCCATTTTAAGGGCACTGACCTGAATGTCATTGGCAGCAATGGTGTCGCTGGCTACAATGATTCTTTGTATTCCCAGCTCTTTTGACCACATGACCGCCACCTGGCCATGGATCAGGCGGTCATCTACCCGCATCATCTTAATCATCTCTCTACCTCCTGGAATATCTTACAAACGTGAAAAAGGTCCATCTTTCATGTAACCTCTTCAAGATAGGTATATGGTATCATATGCGTTTGCCTGTCTCAACCATTTGGACCGACCATCTAAAAACCTCTCCTGTTTTCCCAAAAAATCCTCTATCTTTTCCCGGACTTCTCTGCATTTACCGGAAGTGTATACACAACAATGGTTCCAGTCCCCTCTGTACTGATAATCTCCAGACTGTATTCTGGTCCGAAGTTTTTCTGTATTCTGTCATAAACATTCTTAATTCCTACATGTTTTCCCCCGTCCATGGTCTGCATTCCCTTCTCATCCTGAACAAGTCCGGCATAAAGAGCGCTTAACACTTCATCCGTCATCCCCACTCCATCATCCATTACGGTCACCTCCAGACAGTCTGCCTTTCTGTGGGCCTCAATTCGTACGGTTCCGTTCCCTTTCTTGGGCCGCAGACCGTGTTTTACAGCATTTTCTACAATGGGCTGAAGGCTCAGCTTGATGATTGGTGTTTCCATTACATCCTCATCCACACTGACTTCCAGCTGAATCCGGTTCTCATACCGGATCCGCATGATATAAAAATATTCCCGGATATTTTCAATCTCCATTCGAAGGGGTACCATATCCCCGCTGTGACCCATCAGATATTTCAGCTGTCTGGATAAACTCTCCACCATTCTTGCAGTTTCCCTGTCCTCATGTTCCAGAGCCGTCATCCGGATCACTTCCAGTGTGTTATAAAGGTAATGGGGCTTAATCTGGGATTTAAGGGCATCCAGTTCTGCCTCACGCTGGCCGATTTCCGCCACATAGACCTTTTTGATGTATTCATCAAGCTCCTTAGCCATGGAATTTAAGCCTGACGCCAGAACTCCTATTTCATCCTCCCTGCTGCCCACATCGATCCGGGTCTCTAAATTTCCTTTTTGTATCTCAGCCATGCCGCTCTCCAAGAGCTTCACAGGCTTTCTGATCTGCTTGAGAAAATTGAAATACAGACAAAGCAGTAAGAAAAAGGTCCCCCCTAAGAAAGCCAGAATATACTGCTTGGTGCTCTCCAGATTCCGAAGGACCCGATCCTTGCCGGCCTGGGCAGCCACTGTCCAGCCGCAGTTCTCCAGCCGGTTGTATACCAGATACTTATCCCCTTCCACCAGATTTCCCCTTCCTTCAGACATTGCCCGAAGAAGTGGAACCATCTCCGGCACCATGTTTCCTGTCTCCGAGGGATCCATGCTGAAAATACATCTGCCCCTGTCATCCACAATACGGAAAGATTCGTTGATATCCATACTCACATCGGACAGCATGGAGGACAACTTGCTTAAATCCATATCTAAATAGAAGTTTCCCAGATTGTTTTCTATCGTCTTAAAAGAAGTGATATCCTGATAACTGCGGCGAAAAGTGACCACCTGATTTCTGGAATCCGGAAAATAATTATCCACATGAGTATAGAGAACAGAAAAGTTGGAGCTGCTGTCCTCCTGTCCGGTCCATTTTAAAAAGGCCTCTTTGTCAAGCACCTTCTGGGTATTTTTTGTGGCGTAATAAATCCTCCCCTGATTATCCGCAAAATAAGCGGTCCTGATCCGGCTGTCTCCATCAAGCATTTCATTGAGAATCACCATGACCTTCATTTCCCTTACCTCCTGGCGAAGGTTTTTGTTATTTAAAATCTGATACAGGAACAAACCATCGTCCGTGGAAATATCATAAATACGTTTGGTCAGCTCACTGCACTCGTCCACCATTTCCTGCACGTTATTTCCAGAGTAACGGACCATTCGGTTCATATCATCAAGAACCACCCGTTCCATATTGTTCCTGAATTGAAAAAACAGTACGGTACCGGCAATGAGAAGAGGGACCAGGCCAAGAACCGTAAAGGATATGGTCAGGTTAAAGAAAATGCTCTTTCTTTTCTGTGTCATGGCTCCTCCCATCGTTTGAGCAGGCTTGACGCCAGGGAAGAAACCGGTTTGTCTCCCCAGAGGGCACTAATAAGCACCTGGTCATAATATGCGATAAATCCGTCGGGTGAATTGGCATCCTCTACCAGAAGTTTTGTATGCACCGGTCCCCGTTCATAGGCTGCCTTCATAATCCTTTGATTCCTGGTATCCGGCATACGGACCGTCCGGACCGTCACGGAGTCTGCATTCATCAGTTCCAATATGGTTTCATAAACATCTTCTGAATAAAAGAACTGAAGAAACTTGACCGCTGCCTCCATCTTTGCCTGATCCCCGGCTGTTGCTGCTGAGATGCCCCATTCCACATTGCTGTCATCCATTGCATAAGTAGTTCCATCTCTGCCAGGAAGGAAAAAGAAGCCGAGCCTGATCTGAGGATTCAAATTCTCAATCTGGGACAGCATCCAGGGACCTGTATAAACCATGGCAGCCTGCCCGGAAGACAATGCCTGGGCGGTCTGGCTGTCCAAAATCCCCCGGTAATGGGAATTAATATAACCCTTGTCTGCCAGATACCGAAAATCCGTCAGCATCTCCACCAGATTTTCTTTTGTCATCTGGACCTCCCCGTCTTCTGTGGCAATATAATTCCGAAACAGATAGTTTCCCCAGAACTTCATATGCCAGATATCCGCAGCCCCCAAAGCCAGGGCATCATATCTGGCTGTCTTTAACTTTTCGCAGATATTTAAAAACTCATCATAGGTCTCCGGTACAGAAAGTCCCATTTCATCAAAAATATCCCGGTTATAAATGATTCCGAGAGTGGTTGTATACCTGGGCACTCCGTAACACACCCCATCATAAAACCGCGGATTCACCACCAGAGAAGATACCTCCTGTGGCATAGGTGCAAGAAGCCCGGCCTGTACAAGAGTTCCTGTCTCACGCAGTTCCACAATATCGTAAAACTCCTTCTGAGCTGCCAGGACCTTCAGCCGTTCCGCATAGGTCTGGTTCTTAACCTCAGGTACAAAATAAATATCCACTTTAATGTCCTTATTCTGTTCCATGAATTTCTCTGCCGCATCTTCCATTCCGCTCTTCCATTTAAGATCTCCGGCCGAGCAAGCCACTCTTATGGATACCGGTTCTTCTTTGGGGGCGGAAGGAGTGAACGAACAGCCCATAAGAAAAACAGCAGGAAAAAGGATGCTGGCCAGCACCCTTTTTCCTGCTGTTTTTATGGGGAATCTATCCCGTTTTTTAAACATGTCCCTCTGACCTGTATTCCTTTCTGTATTCATTCGGACTCTTCCCATACTTCCCTTTGAAATTTTCATTAAACTGACGGACATTCCGGTAGCCTACCGCTTCTGCTACCTCATAAGCTTTATAATCCGTATTAGCCAGAAGCCTTCTTGCCTCCTCCATACGGATATCCGTCAGATAGTTCTTAAAGTTCTGACCCGTATTCTTTTTGAAATAACTGCTGAAATAATAAAGATTCATATTGGCAAAAGAAGCAAGGGATTCCAAAGTAAGATTCTCCCGGTAATGTTCTCCGATGTAGCGCTTAATCCTTGCAATTTCATTCAGTCCGCTGTTTCCGGTTCCTTCCTTTATAATCTCAAACAGCTCTGTCAAATAAGCCGCAATCACATCACAGGCCTGCTGGTACAGCGGCTTTATACGAATTTCTTCTGCTGCCCGCTCTCCCTTTTCCCGATAAGATTCATCCACCAGATAGTTGTCCATCAGTTCCTTGGTAATATCAGTCACCAAAAGGATACACCGGTTCACCGCTGCAAAACGGTTTCCAAAATGGAGATTGCGGATTATGAAAAGGATTTCCCGAATCTCCTGATCAATGGAGGACTTTCTGGACAAAAACCCCTGCATCAGCCTTTTATAACAGGCCTGATAATCATCAAAGGAATCCATAAACTGGCGTTCCACATTGGCATACCAGATCTCATCTTCTTCGGTAAAGTAATATAGCTCCAGGGCAAACCGGCTGGTCTTATAAGCAAGCTGGAGCGTCCCTATTTCCTTTATCCGTTCTCCGATTCCGGTCTTTACCATAATGGGCTGTCCGTTTGTCATCACCTCTGCCAGTTTGCGGGTGCGGTAACGGATCATACGGTCATCCTCAGAGGGCAAAAGAGTAAAGATCACATAGCAGTTATTCAAATCCTTTTTAATGACAAATCCCCACTTTTCCTCCTCCAGTTTTTTCTGAAGCCGGTTATAGGCAGAGAATTTCTGCAGTTCCTGCATCTTAATATTGGTGGGAGCCGATCTGGTAAAGTACAGCCGGAAGGCAGCACCAATGAATTCCTTACAGGCCACATCAATGTGAAGGGCCTCAAACTGTTCGTAGAGATCCTGTCTTGCATATTCCTGATTGCCGTTAATTTTATGAAAGATACGGGACAACTCATTCTCATCCTGCTCCAGACTAAGCAGCTTTAAACTGCTTTGTTCGCCCACCAGGCTTACGGCCTTTTTAATGGCCGCTTCCATTTCATCCTGCTCGATGGGTTTTAGAATATAATCCACCGCCCCGTAGGTTACTGCCTTCTTTGCATAGGAGAACTCCTGATATCCGCTGATGAAGATCACCTTTGTTTCAAGTCCCAGTTCATTGATACGTTTCAGCATCTCCAGCCCATTCAGTTCAGGCATGGCAATATCCGATACCGCCAGATCAGGTTTTTTCTTCTGAATCAGTTCAAGAGCCTCTCTGCCGTTGCCGGCCTCACCTACAATCTCGATTCCCATCTTCTTCCAATCAATCAGTTTCCTGAGTCCCTTTAATATGACTGCTTCATCGTCTGCAATAATTGCACGCAGCATCACCCGTTCTCCTTTCCCGGATCTGTATTTAGATCCGCGGCTCTCTTCCATATACTTCAAGCTGGGTCAAAGCAGGAAACGGAGAAGGATCATCGGACTGAATCAGATTTCCCAGACGGATCCAGGTTATGTTCTTCTTTTCCATCTGAAACCCATGAGGTTTCCTGCTCTTTTCCATCTTAACAATTTCCCTGGTTCCATCAGAAAATAAAAGTTCTGCCTCCACCCACCAATTATCATGAGGAAAATCAGCTCTGGTCCAAAGCACAATCCGGTCGATATCCACAGGGCGGCCAAATTCCAGAAGCATCTGCGCATCCTGCCTTTTGTTGATTCCCCAGGATTCATAAGGCCAGGACCCGTGGGAGCGATTGGCCAGCACACCGTCAATGGCATTTCTGGCAGCAAATACAGACTCTCCCCGTGTCTCAACATTGGCGGAAGCGTGAGGATAGCATCCCCTGTCCCCATGCTGGTCCATCACATTCTTAGCAAGATTCCGGTAACCGTATATCTCATAATCTTCCGCCGGGCGGCAGGTCAGATAGTGACGCCTTCCGGTAAATGACTTGGGATTACAGGACTTTTTCCGCTCCTCAAATGGAATCTCAAAATTCAGACTTTTCTTTGTCATATATACCAAAGATTCATCCATGGTATCATCAATTCTTACCACATAATGAGCTTCTGTCCTGGGAAATGTCAGCTTTATAAAATCCCCCTCCTCATAAATATCTTCAAATGCCAGAACCGCCTGTTCCTCATCTTCTTCTCTGGCTTTTAACCGTCCCATCCAGTCATAGACTCCAAGACTCATGGAATCCTCTTTACATTCACTAACAGGAGTTTGATCCGGCACCCAGGAACAGATCAGAGAAAGCTGCCCTTTTATTTCGCAGATATTATATCCAAACGGAATGATAAAATGGGTACCCTTTTTCAGCGGAATGCCATCTATGGTTCCTTCCCCTTCCAACACGCTCACATTGGTAAATGCTCCCTGGAATTTGTGATTCCAGGTTCCATGGATATCGTATTTTTCCACGGTATAATAATCACAAGTCACCAGATGCTCCTTATCCACATCCCTGGTTTCCAATCTGTTTGTCTGATCCTGCACAGGAACAAAAGGAACATTGATCACATCCATACACTGTCTGGTATGCAGATCTCTCAGCGATCCATTCCACATTCTGTCATAATCATACATACGGTAGGTAATGTCACTGGACTGCTGGGTCTCCAAAATCAGTGTACCGGCTTTAATGGCATGAACACAGCCTGGAGAAATCTGAAAAAAGTCTCCTTTTTTTACAGGCACTTCCCGTATCAGATCCTTCCAGCGCTTTTCCTCTGTCATCTGTTCTAATTCTTCCCGGCTTTCTGCATGATGTCCAATCACAATGGACGCGTCAGGGGTACAGTCCAGAACATACCAGCATTCAGTCTTACCCAGAGAGCCATTCTCATGCTCTTTTGCATAGGCATCGTCAGGATGAACCTGTATGCTTAAATCTTCCTGCGCATCTATGATCTTTACCAGAAGAGGAAACTGGTTCCCCAGCCTTCCATCTTCATTGCCGAAAAGCTCCGGATGACTGCTCCACAAACCGGATAGTGATTCTCCTTCATAAATGCCACCGCTGACCCTGCAGTCTCCATTGGGATGAGCGCTGACAGCCCAGCACTCCCCGGTGGCAGCGCTGGGAATCTGATATCCAAAGCATTCCTCCAGTTTCTTTCCTCCCCATACAGCTTGCTTAAATACCGGCTGTAAAAATAATAATTCAGCCATACGATGTCCGCACCTTCCTTACATTTTTTCTGCACTCATTTCAGTGGTCTTTTGCTTGTTACAATTGCTAATTATTTATCAGTAATACTCCCATTTTATTGTCTGTATCTTACCGGCTTTTCAGCCTGCTCTCCCATATTCTTTTGCAAATTCGAAGAATATTTTATGAGTCTGATAGAATTGTTTATTTTTTAACATTTCTTAGTCTCCCTTTACCTTAGAAATGCATGTCCTAACTCAGATTAAAATAAAAACCCCATATACCTATTAAAAAAAGTCGTCCTCTCCACTTCCGCCTTCCGTCAGTGCCTCTGGCTGAATTCTCTGGTTTACTGCATTTGCTTCTGCTACCTTAGCATCTATTTCTTCATCCGACAAAACGCCTGGTGAAAGTACAAGATTGATGACCAGTCCCATATTCATGCCTGCCACCAGTTTCATATTGGGATAATGTAACAACGATGTCATTCCATTACATACACTGCCGCCCATAAGATCAGCCACCACCACATACTGGGTATCCGGATTTTCTTTCAGTTTCTCTTCCACCGCATCCACCATCGGCTGATAATGTTCTCCCGGAAGCATTCCCATAGACGATATGTCCTCATTCTCTCCTATGATCATCTGTATGGAATGAATCATACCCGCTGATAATTTTCCGTGTGATACTAAAATGATCTTCTTTTTATCCATCCTGTAAATCCTTACCTTTCATTTTGCTGTTGATTACTTTCTATTTTAATGTATCATGAGTAGTGGCAAATGGGCAAGGAGACACAGAACATTTCTTAAAAATCCCCCATTTTCTCTGAAAAAAGCTCTACTAATACGATTTGCTTTTCAGTATTTGGGGGCGTTTTCTAAACTCACACGTTCCTGTCTATGGTTAGATTTTTTTTCGAGGCATATAATTTCTCCGTTTCTTGAGTGGTATGGCTGCACCATTATTTAATTCATTATATATTTCATGATTATTTTACAATATTTTCTTCATTTTATCACACACTAGCGTCATCCCATTTTCCTCAATTTCAAAAGTTTCCATTCTATGAAAACCATGAGAAATATAAAATTGGACTGCACGCTCATTTGATGATAAAACTTCCAAAGTACAATAGTGACAGCCACGTGCCACCATTTCCTCTTCAATATTCTGAAAAAATGAATGGCCGATTCCAAGACCTGTATATTGGGGCAGCAAATAAAATGCATGCCACTCTGCATAAGTATTTTCCACCTGATTGACTACGCCAAATACAGTGCTTCCAATAATCCTTCCGTCATGTTCTGCTATGAGACAAATATCTCCATTTTCTGCACTTTCCTGCAAAATTGGAACCCAATGATCCGCTTTCAGAGAAGATAAATATTCATGATCCATAAGCCCTTTATATGCGGATATGTAACTGACCATTATTTGCTCGCTGATTTTTTTTATTTCTTCATGATTCGGAATGCGATATTTTATATTCATTTCATTCTCCATTCAAAAACAAGATTTAAATCAAGCCTTATTGCATTTTAAAAAATATTGAATCATAGGCCCCACTTTTTCCTTCTTTTCTATTTCAAAGTAACCCATCAGAATATTTTCAAATTCCAAAGATGACAGATTGAATTGATCGGTTCTTCCCAAATACTCCTCAATCATCATTGCAATTTCACATTCCGGACTTCCCAGATGGGGAATATCAAGGACAAACCTTCCCTTCGGCTTCATAATCCGATGGGCTTCCATAATTGCTTCTTCTACAAAATCTTTTTCAAAATATTCCAAAGAACCAATACATGCTCCAATGTCAAAAAAGTCCGTCTCATATGGGGTATCGTGCATACTGCCGCAATACAAAGAACCAATGACCAGTTTATTTCTGGCAGCAAATTCATGAAGCAGCTCAATTGTTTTGCTGCTTATATCCACCCCATAATACAGTGACGGCCACTGATCATATCCTTGAAACATCAGGTTTAGGCAGCAGCCAAGATCAACAAAATTCATATTTTTCGTCGGCGATAAATAATCTAACACTTCCTGCCGCCCGCTATCTGAACAACTTTCATCCGTTTGCATGTTCTGAAACAAAGAGAAGTTTGGATGATTTGTAATAAACTCCGGTAATTCTTTGTATAAATCAATCCCCCTCCGCCCCAAATCAATGGCTTTATCATAAGATCTGGAAACTAATTCTAACTGATTTTTCAATACATGTCCCCCCTTACTCCATGGATTACAAATAAGTTTAAATAAATACTATCAGGAATGTGTCATATCAACCTGCCTGGAAATACTCCCACTCCCCTGTATCCAAAGCCTTACAAAAATTATGTATTACTTCAACTCACAACTATATTAGCAGTTAACAAATCGTTGTTCCAATATGCTTATCCAATCTCCATTGCGGTGCACTTCCATCGTCACCCCAGTATTCATTCATTGCAATGATTTTATCATTCTCAATTTCCATAAATGGAATAATATGAAAAGACACTTCCTTCGTAACAGGAAAAACTTTTACTGCTGTAATTATTAAATTACCTACCTTTTCAATCCGTTCACTGGTCCCGTCCCAGTCACCAGAATATTCACAATTTACATATGCAGAATCATGAAAGAACGTTCTCAGTTTTTCTGCATCTTGTTTAAGCACCGCATTCTGAAATTCTTTAATATCCAATTAATCTACCCCCTCAAACGCTTACTCATATACAGCATTTATAATTGATGATATTATATATACTTTTTTTAATAATCAACTAGTCCAGATATTCATGTAAGTCGAATCTATATATACACTTTTCCGTTTCTCCATTTAACCTCATATCATTTTCATCTGGCAATGGAACCACTTTTTCTAAAATACCACCGGCAAATTCGCACGTCTTTTTTGAAGCATAGTTATCCGGATTACAGGTAATTATCAAATATTCCATCTTGTGTTTTCCTGCAAGTTCAAAGAGCAGCTTACACGCTTTCCCTGCAAAATGGTGTCCCCTGTATTTCTCTTCCATAAGGTAACCAATATTGCCCCCATAGTATGCTTTTTCATTGTAGCCGATACGCAGATCACATTCTCCCATTTTAGTTCCGCTTTTATCACAAATGGCAAAATGATAGGTTGGAAGCCACTCTTTAACTGGGTTGCCTTCCACCGTTTTTTCTAATTTAAGATATATTTCATCACTTTTTAGAAATTCTGTATTTATGAACACCATTAATATCCTCCCATAGCGTGTCTGAAAACTGCTTGTTTCCAGTAAGTTACACGTTTTATAGTATTATAAAAAAATGGATTGTCAACAGTTTTTTAGACAGTTTTTTTAAGGGTATTTATTCTATACTTCACCGGAGTCAGGTATTGGATTAGCTATAATTAACTAGACAGATTTTTTAAGGTCATATATGATATTCTTAATAAAGAAAAGATGATGCCCTATGTCTCAGAACAATGAACTTAAAACCCGTCGTACATTTTCACCTGAATTCAAGCAGCAAATTGTTGGTCTTTTTCTTAGCATTAAGAGAAAGTGCGATATTATACGTAATTACGATATTGGTGTTAGTATATAAGTGTAAACGCGAAAAGTTTAACACGTTAAAATATCAATATCAAAGGTGCGTGTTAATCAATGTCCTAAAACGGTATCCGATATACGGATGAATTTAAAAGCAATTAGAAGATTTGTATCAAGCAGGTAGTTCTGTCACCTACCTCAGTCGCGAGTATGGTGTCTCAAACGTAAAATTTATAAATGGATCAAGGAGTTCTCCCCAGTCAAAGTATCTCAAAAGGAAGAAGTCACTTCTAAGGAATACGAGAACATGAAAAAACGTATTGCTGAACTTTAAATGAAAAATGAGATATTAAAAAAAGCTACCGCCATATTCGCAAGAAAACGATAGCAGAAATCGTTACCTTCATTGACAGATTTAAAATCAATCTGTACTATAAAACTTATATGCAAAGCCTTACGTTTCCCCAGAAGTATCTATTATAAGGCTCTTGTTCATGTTCCATCAAATCAGCAATTAGCTGCAGAAAGACTGAAAGCTAATATTAAAAAGATCTGGCTAGAAAGCAAAGCCCGCTATAGAGCCCCTAAAATCCATAAGGTGCAACTTAGTAATCGGATATTCCTATGATACTTCCATTACAGAAGAACTAGCCGTAAAGGCAGTAGAAAACGCTTGTTTAAACGTAATGTCAACAGAAGGAATCATTCTAATTCTTCGATTTACAGGCATGATTCCATTACCGGCTGCCGCCTCCACCGCCTCCGGAAAAACCTCCTCCACCAACAGAACCTGCTCCGCCGCCCATTCCGTTTGTATTATTCCCTGGCGACGCAGAACTGGAAATATGATTTGTCATATTCATAAGAAATATCATATTATAGGCATTGCAGCCATACATTCCTGCGAATGTATCAAAAAAGGCAGGATCCAGGTTTTTCAGGCTTTTGAGGACATGTTCTCCCAATCCAAATAAGATAGCCATTACAAGATAATCTCCCCAAAGTTCTCCACGAACAGAACTGCCCTTACTTTGACTGCGCAGCTCTATCAGATATTTCCGAAATCCAAGCAGTCTGACCGCATGTTCAAACCCCGATGCGGTAAAACGTACCGTACCCTTTATATCCATTGCCGCCATGCTTAACAGGATTAATTCCTGATCGCCTTCCTCCTTTAGTTCTTCTTGCCAGCCGGTCAGCTTCTCATGAAGTGTTTCCGCCCCTTCTTCTATGTCAGAAGCCCAAAGAATGCCGTCATGATCCGTGTTCTCATTTAAGATTTCATAAAGCTTCCACTCCACTCCTTGCCCCAGTGGATTAACCGGGTTAAATACGATAACTTCTTCTTGAGCCTTTTTTCTGGTCCGCGGGTTTTCCCTCTTTTCTATGTGAACATACCCTGCCTTCTGCCAGCGGATAAGATACCCACTCATTAGCATTTCAAGGGAAACTCCCTTGCGCAGCAAAAGCATGGCGGAATATACAGCAGGAATGCTGCCTCCAAAAGGAACAGACCAGTTGGATTCTATTTTTTTCTGTCTGGGAACCCGCATCACTGTGCCGTCTGCTAATTTATAACGAGAAGAAAGAAATGTAATCAAAAAGGCGGTCCCAACACCAATTGTTCCTATAACAGCAAGAGTAATATACAAAGCTGTATCAGAGTTCTTATTCTCTGCATATTCCTGTAGCTTCTCAAAAGACATATCAGATGAGGCTGCCAGCGGAAACAAGCTTTTGTCAAAACGACAAAGCACATTTACATAATCACCATCATCCAGTGCTTTAGAAGAAAAAACATGAAGACTGTCATCGCCTCCAATCCTGACTTCTCCTGGAAAACCATATGCCCAGATACGGGCATTATTTTCAGTCAGGCTTGCATCCGACACCCGAATTGTAATATAAGCCGATTCCGGAGCACTTGAAAGCTCTGACACAAACTGGTGATAGAATCCTGCATAGTCACCATAATTTTTCACCAACCCATCTATGGTATATTGGATGGTATACTGATGGCTGCCATAACTGCCGATTCCCCAACAGAGTTCATAGCCATCGGAGGTTTTTATTATCCCACAGGTACCGGACTTTTCTTCTCTGGTTCTTTTGGGATTCCAGTCAGCCAGGGTTTTGTATTGCACTCCCGATTCGTCCGCTACAGTCAGGGAGTGCACTTTCATCCCCTCCATATTATTCAAGGCCTTGTAATATTCCGTACCACTGGATACACCACGCACATCCCACACCTCAGTTATTACTGCAGAGCCGTCCCTTTGCAGATTCACCTCCATCTTAATTGACGGAATGGCATCCTCCTCTGCAAAGCTCGGAACTGTACCAAGAATTAACAATACAGCCAACAATATAAAAAAAGTGAAAATTCTTTTTTGCTTAAATTTCATTCATTTTCTCCTGCCTTGTTCTATGAAGTAAAAGTCACAAAACTCTCATTATAAAAATAATCTATAATTGAGAATCTTTTTATTGATCTATTTGGATAAATTTCTTTTAACTTCCATGATATCATACTTTCTTATATAAAAAAAGTATAATTCTCCATTTGGGAAAATTACACTTTTTTTAATATCTTTTACAACACTCAATAAATCGAATTGCTATAAAACGATTTGCTGAGTAATCTGATGAATGGTTGCCAAATAGTTGTCACGAGCACTATTTCTGGTATTCAAAACTTCTTAAAGGCTTATTTTATGCGGGATAACAAACAAACCGTTTCCACATTCGCCGTAGAAGGAAACATATCCACGCAACAAACCTTCTCCACCTGATACCCATTCTCCTGCAGCACAACTAAATCCCTGGTAAGGCTTGTTGGTTTACAAGACACATACACCAGCCGGTCCACACCGAAATTAATAATCTTCATAAGAGCCTTTGGATGGATACCATCTCTGGGAGGATCGAGGATGATAAGGTCAGGTTTGTCTTTCAACTCATCAATGACCTTCAATACATCTCCAGCAATGAATTCGCAATTGTCCAGACCATTAAGTTCTGCATTCTCCCTTGCCGCATCTACTGCTTCGGAGACAATCTCCACTCCCACGACTTTCCTGGCAACCGGTGCAATAATCTGGGCAATGGTACCTGTACCGCTGTATAAGTCAAATACCACCTTGTCCTTCGTCTCTCCTACATACCTTCTTGTAGTCTCATAAAGCACTTCTGCTCCCAGAGAATTGGTCTGAAAAAAAGAAAACGGAGAAATTTTGAATCTTAACCCTAAAAGTTCTTCGTAGAAAAAATCCTGTCCGTACAAGATATCGGTTCTGTCACTTTTCACCACATCTGCAAGGCTGTCATTTAAAGTATGTAGGATTCCAACAATCCTGCCATTTAACTTAAGCTCCAATAACCGCTCCGTAAAAGGAGCCAAATCCATATCTTCCTGCGTAGTCGTAACCAGGTCGATTAAAATCTCACCGGTCTTAATGGCACGGCGAACCAGAAGATGGCGCAGATACCCGGTATGCTGCATCTTCTTATAAAATCTCGTTCCACGTGCTTCAAAATATTCTTTGACAGCTTTTAATATATCACAGAAATCAGAATTAACAATCTTACAGTCTGTGGTGGTAACCACATCATAAAAACTGCCCCTCTTGTGCATTCCAAGAGAAAGAGGACCATCTTTATATTCGTCTCCAAAAGAGAACTCCATCTTATTCCGGTATCCATCTTCTATGGGACTAGCCTTAATTCCCTCAAACTCATAGGACTCACAGACACCGTCAATTAAATCCTTTACTTGTTTTTCTTTGATTTTTAACTGCTCTTCATAAGGAATCGTCTGATACGTGCAGCCTCCGCAGATTCCAAAATGGCGGCAGGGATCCGCTGCCGTCTCCAGACTGGAAGGTTCCAGCACCTCAAGAATACGGCCTTCTGCCTTACCTCCACGTTTCTTGTTAATCATAACACGGAGTTTCTGCCCTGGAAGCGCATGCTTTACCGTGATTCTCCCCTCCGGCAGTTCAATGGTTCCTTTATCCGGAAAATCAAAACATCCGATAATTCCTTCGTATATCTCACCCTTTTTCACTATGTTGACTCCTATCCTTTTATTATATCTAATCGAGCAAAAAGCGTGTCTCATTCATTGAGGCACGCTCTCTCTATTATAATGCCATTCTTAATTTTCAGAACTTTCAGCGGGCTGATCATCT
Organism: Clostridium sp. HBUAS56010; assembly: GCF_007115105.1. Lineage (GTDB taxonomy): Bacteria > Bacillota > Clostridia > Lachnospirales > Lachnospiraceae > Lacrimispora. The sequence continues at coordinate 143,163 of NZ_SULJ01000001.1, read as the reverse complement.
TCAAAGAAGTCATCGTCGAAATCGTCATCAAAATCATCTTCAAAATCTTCCAGATAATCTGGTGTGAAGAAACGATATACTGTATAAGCAATCCCTGCCACCGCTGCTACTGCACCTACAATAGCCAGTATCCAGAGGATACAATTTTTCTTTTTTTCTTCCTGTTCTCTTTTATGAAGCAATTCATTCACTCTGCTTGAGTTCATAAGATCTTCCAGTCTGCTCATAGCCTCTTTGCTCATTGCATCAAATCTGTTCATGTCTCCACGTCCTTTCTGAGAGCCTTGCTTTCCTAATTATGCAAAGGGTTCATCTCTTTGCTTATCGCAGTTATTATACCATTATATTGATCCTTTTACTATCATTTTCACATTTTTTTTAAATTTTATGTATTGATTATTAAATTTATAAAAGTTTCAGTTTTGCAAAGGATGCAAACATCTTTTTCACACCAGCCGTATCAAAATGAACCGTAACTTCGTAGTCTCTTCCTCCATCTTTAATTTCCATGACCTGTCCCTGCCCAAACTTGATATGGCTGACCCTGTCCCCTGCTTTATAATCCAAAGAACCAGCCTTTTCCACGGTAAACGCTTTCCCAAATCCAGGCTTTGATACAGGCTGTACTGTTTTGGAGGCATAAGAATTGTTTCCAGGTCCAAAACTGCTGACCCCGGCAGATTTAGAGGCTTTTCCCCAAGGCAGAGCACTGTCATCAAAATCACTCTGGCTGCGGGTCGATGAAAGACGTGGCTCCAGCTTATCAGAGTCCAGAAGGTCCGACGGAATCTCTTCAACAAAACGACTTATCTTGGCATACCGGGTTTCCCCGTTTACCATACGCTGTCTTGCTGCTGTCATCATCAGATAATTCTGGGCTCTGGTAATTCCAACATAGCAAAGCCTGCGTTCCTCTTCTACCGCTTCCCTGTCGTCAGAAGATATGGACATCATGCTGGGGAAAAGACCATCTTCCATTCCCGTTAAATAGACCCTTGGAAATTCCAGTCCCTTTGCGCTATGAAGCGTCATAAGTGTCACCCTGTTTTCCGAGTCATCCATCCGGTCCACATCTGCTACAAGGGCAACTTCTTCCAGAAACTCACTTAAATCCCATTGCTCATGATCCCGCTCAAAGCTGACTGCTTTGTTAATCAGCTCTTCCATATTCTCCAGACGGGTCTGGTATTCAATCTCCCCTTCTGCTTCCAGCTCTTTCAGATAACCGGTTTCATCAAGAACATCTTCAATCAATTGGTGAATGGTATAAGTCTCTTCTTCTAACCTGCTGCGGAAATCTTCAATTAATTCCGTAAATTTCAACACTTTATCTGCTGCTTTTCCAAGACTTGGAACAGCCTTTGCCCGGCAGAACGCATCATAAATCCCGAATTCCCGTTCCGAAGCAAATGCCTGGATTCTTGCCAGGCTGGTAGCACCAATTCCCCGTTTTGGCACATTAATAACACGAAGTGCCGCCAGATCATCCTGTCCATTGGCAATGGTCTTTAAATAAGCCAGAATATCCTTAATTTCTTTTCTCTGGTAAAAGTTCACTCCGCCTACCATTCGGTAAGGAACATTGTGCTGAAGACATTTTTCTTCAATCAGACGGGACTGGGCATTGGTCCGGTAAAGCACAGCACAGTCCTGGTATTCTGACGGACTGTTTAAAATATCACGGACAATGGCATCCGCTTCCTCAGCAGCATTATCAAATTGTTTAAACTGAACCAGAGGTCCTTCTTCGTTGGCAGTCCAAAGGGTTTTGTCTTTTCTTCCTCTGTTATGGCGTATGACTTCGTTTGCTGCATTTAAGATGCTTTGGCTGGAACGGTAATTCTGCTCCAGTTTTATAACAACAGCACCAGGATAAGATTTTTCAAAATTCAGGATATTCTCAATATTTGCTCCACGAAATTTGTAGATCGACTGGTCATCGTCCCCTACCACACAGAGATTCTTATATTTACCAGCCAACAGACTGACCAGCTTAAACTGAGCTGTGTTGGTATCCTGATATTCGTCCACTAATATGTACTTAAAACGTTCCTGATAATAATTGAGAACATCTGCATTGGTTTCAAAAAGCTGCACGGTCTTCATAATCAGATCATCAAAATCCAGAGCATTATTCTTTTTCAGCTGCCTTTGATACTCTTTATAGACCTGTGCCACTTTCTTCTGCCGAAAATCTCCTGCCGATGCTTCTTCGAATTCTACCGCAGATATCAGTTCATTTTTCGCTGTAGAAATCACAGAAAGCATAACCCTGTCTTTATAAATCTTAGGGTCCAGTTCCAGATCCTTAAGGACATGCCGCATTAAAGTCTTCTGATCGTCAGAATCATAAATTGTAAAATTAGTTGTATATCCAAGACTTTCAATATGACGCCTTAAAATACGCACGCAGGAAGAATGGAATGTGGAAACCCAGATGCTGTCAGCACCAAATTCCACCAGACGATCTACCCTTTCCCTCATCTCTCCTGCTGCCTTATTGGTAAAGGTAATGGCAAGAATATTCCAGGGATTAATCCCTTTTTCTTCAATCAGGTATGCAATTCTATGAGTAAGCACCCTGGTTTTTCCTGAACCGGCTCCTGCCAGTACAAGAAGCGGTCCCTCCGTATGGAGCACCGCTTTCTTCTGCATGGGGTTCAATGTGTCATAAATACTCATAAATTATACCGTTATTTCCTTTCCTTCTCCATTTATTCCAAGGTAATCTTTCATCTCTTCCAGTTTTGTCTCCGCCAGCCTTCTTCCATCTTCATAGAGTGCTTCCAGCTTGCGCTTATCCTGTTCCGTTCTCTGAACGGTCACATGCTTATCCGGGCGAATGATATAGACCCTGCCTGATTCCTCCAGACGATCCAATTCATCCTGCATCCGGTTATAGCGGTCCGGAACCTCCTCCAATGCTTCCAAAAGCCTGGGTAACGGACCAAAATACCGTTCATAGCCTTTTTTCGTCCATTTATCAAGGGGCGGCTTCCGATAGCCTTTTTCCCTTGTAAGAACTACCACTGTCTTTTCATATCCAAGGTCAATCGCTCTCTGGTATGCAACAGGCATGGAACAGCCGCCATCAAGATATTTTTTTCCATTGACAGGAATCATGCTGGATAAAATCGGTATGCTGCTTGATGCCTTGACTGCATTGACAAAATCCTTGCAGGCACTCTTCTCGAAATATTCCGGCTTCCCGGTCTTACAACGGGTTGCAACCACCTCAAAGGTCTGTCTGGAACTGTAAAATGTATCATAGTCAAAAGGAACAAGATTATTGCTTAATTCCCCAAATAAAAAATCAAAATTAAAAACAGAACGGTTCTTAACCATATTCCTGAAGCTTAAAAAACGTTTGTCCCTTACATAATCCAAATTCACCCGGATGGAACGTCCAACCTGTTTGCTGATGTAGCTCATTCCAGCCATGGAACCGGCAGACACCCCATTTACATAAGAAAACTCAATTCCTTTCTCCATAAATACATCCAAAACTCCGGCAGTAAAAACTCCCCGGAGAGAACCGCCTTCTAAAACTAATGCTCCTTCTGTCATTCTTCTCACCTCGTCTTCTATTCTATTGCATTTCCCCGATCCGGTCAATCCCTTTTCCAAATGGGGCTGCCTCTGAAAACTGGCTCTGATACAACTGATAATAAGCACCTTTCCGTTTTAAAAGTTCCTCATGGGTTCCTTCTTCCATAACCATTCCATTGTCAATGACAAAGATCCTGTCTGCTTTTCGTATGGTGGAAAGACGATGGGCAATGATAAAAGAAGTCCTGCCCTTTAACAATGCGTCAATCCCTTTCTGCACCAGAAGTTCTGTGTGGGTATCAATGCTTGAGGTGGCTTCATCAAGAATTAAAATTCCTGGTCTTGAAACCATGGTCCGGGCAAATGCCAGAAGCTGTCTCTGTCCTATGGATAATCCTGCTCCGCGTTCACTGATGACTGTATCATAGCCATTTTCCAGTTTCATAATAAAATCGTGGGCACTGACCGCTTTCGCGGCTTCTATAATCTCCTCCTGAGTGGCATCTAACCGTCCATACCGAATGTTATCTCCAATTGTGCCGGAAAAAAGAAAGTTATCCTGTGTCATAATGCCAAGCTGGCTTCTTAAACTGTTTAAGGTAAAATCCTTGATTTCATGACCATCAATCCAGATATTCCCCTTTGTTGTTTCATAAAACCGGCTGATCAGATTTACAATTGTCGTTTTGCCTGCTCCCGTAGGACCTACAAGTGCTATAGTTTCACCTGGCTTGATAGCAAAATTAACCTCTTTTAAAATCAAGCGGTCCGGTTCGTCACTGTAAGCAAATGATACATTTTCAAAAACCACTTCTCCCTTTAATCCAAATAATTCTTTCGCCCCTTCCTGATCCTTTATCTCTGCCTCTGTATCAATCAGGTCAAAGATCCGCTCCGCAGCCGAAAGATTGGTGGTCAGTTTATTATAAAAGTTGGCAAGATTGCGGATGGGACTCCAGAACATGGAAAGATAAGTTGAAAATGCCAGGAATGTACCAATTCCTACCTGTTCCACCCCTATCATGCGAATGCCGATAAAATAAAGCAAAAAAACTCCAAGCCCCCAGGTGACCTCAACCAGAGGTCCAAACCCGTCCGCCACAGCCACCGCATTGATAAAAGATTGATAATGCTGGTCAACCAGACTGTGAAACACCTGTTTTGTCTCCCGTTCTGCGGCAAAGCTTTGAATAATTCTGATTCCCGATAAATCTTCATGAACATACGCATTTAAATTAGAAGTCTTTTTACGGTAAATCTGCCATCTTCTGTGGACGGTTGTTTCAATCAGAAACATACCAACAGCCAGAATCGGAAGGGTTAAAAGTGCAGCCATAGCCAGACGGTAATTCTTCACCACCATAATAACGGCTACGCATATAACCGTAAGAAGATCAGGAATTAACTGAGTGACGCTGTCTGACAAAACATTTTTCAGAGAATTCACATCACCAATCACTCTGGCGAGAATCTTTCCCGTTGGCCGGCTGTCAAAAAATCCGAAACCAAGGCTTTGAATATGTTTGTACAGTTCTTCCCTGATTTCCAGTAAAACCTGATTGGATACTTCTGCCATAAGAACCATCCGAACCTTTGTTCCAATCAAAAATAACACAAACAAAAACACTGCTCCTCCTCCCAATATCAAAAGACCCCTGATATCCTTTTGAGCCACACATACATTAATGGCATACTCCATGATAAGGGGTGCCAGCATACTGATTGTTATGGTTCCAGCCATAATCAATAAAACAATTGTAATCTGCTTTTTAAAACCAAGAAGATATGCAAACAAACGTATTATGGTATCCTTTTTTAACACTTCTTTTTGATCTTCATCTACTCTGCTGGAATTGACTGCCATGTTGTTTCCTCCTCTCCATACTGCACCTGATAGGTTTTGTAATATTCCCCCCGTTTTTCCATCAGATCTTTGTGGGTTCCCCGCTCTATAATCTTTCCATCTGAAAAAATCAGAATTTCATCCGCATTACGGACTGCCGATATGCGGTGGGCAATGATGATCTTAGAACTCTGTTTCTGATTCCACAGATGATGTTCAATTTTCTTCTCCGTTTCCATATCAAGAGCCGAGGTGGAATCATCAAAGATCAGAATCGGACTTTCTTTGGCAATGGCTCTTGCGATGCTGATCCGCTGTTTCTGTCCTCCCGAAAGTCCTACTCCACGTTCTCCTATTACCGTGTCGTACTGATCGGTCAGTTTTGAGATAAAGCTGTGGGCTTCCGCTGAAATAGAAGCCTGCTGCACGCTTTCCCATTTTGCCCTCTCCCGGTTTCCGGTTTTTATATTTTCCGTAATGCTGTCGGAAAACAGGAATACATCCTGCATGACCACTGAGATTTCTTTTCTTAAAACAGAGAGAGGAAGTTCTTTGATATTGATTCCATCAAGCAGTATTCTTCCTTCCGTTACATCGTAAAACCGCTTGATCAGATTAACCACAGAACTTTTCCCGGAACCGGTTACTCCCATAATCCCAATGGTCTGCCCAGGCTTTAATGTAAAATTAATATCGTTTAAAACAGACTTTCCATCAATGGAGAAACCAACCTGGTCAAACACCAGTTCCCCCTTGATTTTCTCTGGGTAAACAGGCTGTTCTGTATCTTTAATCACAGGCTCTTCCGCCATAATCGCCTTGATCTTCTTATTGGAAGCCATTGCCGCAGCCAGATCATTGCTGAGCCAGCCAACCATTTCCATAGGCCAGATAATATTATTGGCATATTCAGAAAATGCACCAAGTTCTCCTACCGTCATTTTTTCCATAATAACTAAAATCCCGCCGATTACAATCACTGCGATCAAAAGTACCTTGGACAAAAAGGAGATGTTGGGCTGATAGCGGACAACCAGCCTTGCCTGCTTCATATTTAAGTCATAAAAACTCTTGTTGTGCTTTTTAAACTTTTCCATTTCATAGTCTTCTCTTGCAAAAGCCTTTACTGTACGCACTCCCGCAAGATTTTCCTGGGCAACTGTATTTAACTCCGCCGTCTGTTCGCTGATTTTATCATAAACTTCTCCCAGCCCATTTTCCATCTTGATGGCATACCAGGCAATGATCGGCAGAACAGCAAGGGGAATTAAGGTTAAAACAGGACTGATCCGATACATACAAAAAAGAACTACAAGAGTGTGTATGGTACACTCAATCACTAACATGCCAACGAATCCAAAAGCGTTCCATATTTTTTCGGCATCATCCTTGATTCTTGCCATCAGCTCTCCTGTATTGTGACGGTCGAAATACCCCATGGATAAAGTCTGGATATGGTCAAAAAGGTCTTTCCTCAGTCCGCTTCCAATTCCGGATGAGGCATAATCAAAAACAAATTCCTTGGCATACTGGAATACAGCCCTTAAAAGCCCAATTCCAAGAAGGCCCAAAAGCAGATTCATGAGAATTTTCATTTCTCCGCCTACAATTACGTCATCAATGATACGTTTGGTGATCTGAGGTGCTGCTGCATCCAGCAAAATACTGATTACCATGGCACCTAAAGCAAACAGATACATATGCCAGTATTTTTTTGCATACTTCCATAGATTTTTCATACTCTTCTCCTTAAAATAATTCTAAAACCACAGTCTGCTGCCCCCTGACACATAAAAAAGCTGGAAAAGACAGCAAAAGGCGGTCTTTTCCAGCAACATAGAAAAAAATAACCGCAGTCTATTCAGACTGCGGTTTATTCTCATAAAATACTTCCGTAAAAACAGAAGCCACCCTTATTCGGCAAGAAAAAAGGATTCTATATTCCATGAGGCAGACTGAACATGATATCTAATTAAATTTTTGTTCTTTCTTCTACTGCTTCCAATCATTCCAATTATGCTTCTCATGATAACTGCCTCCTTTTCTATATTTTTTGAATATTTCTAATAATTAGAATACTGCCCATAATTTGATTTGTCAAGTAAATTATGGAAATTCAACAAAAAAGTTCCTCCTTCTGCTTTTTGGATATCTTTGACAACACCAGGTAATAGGATTTCTCAAGTAAATCACTTAAGAGGTTTTTGGGAATATTCCCATTGGCTTTCACGGAGTTCCAATAGAGCTTATTCAAATAATGCCCGGGAATAATATCTTCATATCTCCGTCTTAAAAATTCACCTTCTGCCGGTTCCAGCTTCAAAGTGACGAAATCGGTTACCCCTTTTTCTGTCATGCAAACTGCCGCAAACATTTTGCCTCCTATAAAGTACCGAACCCAGTTCCTTTCCTTTTTATAATCACTGGTCACGCCTTTCATTGATTTCAAGTATTCATCAATCCACTGATATTCCATACTTCGCCCCCATTTTTCTCGTTTGTTTCTTTACCTTTTTTCAATTATAAATTCTGTTACCACTTCTTTTTCTCCGCTGATACAGTATTCCGGATAAACCGGTGCGCCCCAGCTATCATCACCACCAACACCTCGCATGGCTCCAAAAATATTCACAACTGTATTACGAACTACCGGAAGCTCTTCTCTATGTGTGGCTGATTCCAGTTCTTCTGCCGTAAAAGGAAGCACAGATGCGTCAAAGGGCTGTTTCACTGCCCGAAATTCAATAGAATGACCATCGAGATCAGAGATCTTCAACCAACGGACTCCAGTTCTGTTTCCACATTCCTGAGGAACCAGATAACGGGAAAGGTTATTTTCCGGCGTATCCTTATAGATTCCAAGTCTCGCTCCCTGGCAGCGGTCACTGTAATTTTCCTCCGGTCCTCTTCCATACCATGTGAAACTGCGGACAGCTTCCGGAGTAATCAGCCTCATGCCAAATGCAGGTAACTCAGGAACACCCTTTTTTCCGTGATATACGGCGCGTACCGCAATGCTGCCGTCTCCCCGGACTTCATAAGTAACGGTTGTCTCAGTCCTGGGATTGGTGGATAATTCATAAGTAAACGACACACAAATTTTTCCATCAAAATCTTTTACAAGGCAATTTCCTTTATCATAGCGGGGAAAACGACCTGCACCATACCAGACAGAACTCTCGACCGGGAATTTGTTTCCTTTATCATTATCCGTAACGGCTCGCCAGTATACAGGCATAACAGGTCTTCCCACCCATTCTTTTCCGTCGTAGACAATAGAAACAATACTTCCCTCCTGTCTGGAAAACAAAATCTGAAAGCCCTCTCCCTTTACGCCGATATTTACATCTCCGTAAATAATGTTAAGAGGTTTTTCCGATTGCTGTATGGGAGCACCCTCTTTTGTTTCCACATGCTCTCCGTAAGCAATCTCAAATCCGGAATCAGCCCAAAGCGTATCCTGTTTTAAAAGTGCGGAAACCTGGATCACATATTCCCCGTAATCGTTAAAATCCGGAATTTCCAGGGAGACATAAAGGCTGTCTAAGGGAGCCACATCTGCCAAAAAGCTTTTCTGGAACACAGGTTCCCCATCCTTTAAAGCGGTATAGACAAATTCCAGATCCGAGGTATCCGTAAACATTCTTCTGTTATCAATGGTTACCCCCTTTAAATCAGGTTTTAGACGAATATCCTGATATAGGAATTTAACTTCCTGTGCTTTCGGGGAAACAGTCCGGTCCGCATACACGATTCCATTGCCGCAAAAACTATAATCTGTCGGACGGTCACCGAAGTCTCCCCCATAGGTCATATGCTCCTGCCCGTACCCATCCTCTTTCATCAGGGACTGATCCATGTAATCCCAGATAAAGCCTCCCTGGTATAATTCATAACGATCTTCCAGATCTGTATAATGATTCATGCCACCTAATGAATTGCCCATGGCGTGCATGTATTCACACAGGATAAAAGGCTTTTTCGGACTGTTTGTTAAATAATCTTCAATCTCCGCCGGCTTGGCATACATACGGCTTTCCATATCACTGGTCTGATCATATGCCCGATTGTGAAATACCCCTTCATAGTGCACCAGCCTTGATGAATCTTTTCGACGGAAAAAATCCGCCATGGCAAGAATGTCTTCCCCTGCATAGGATTCATTGCCGCAGGACCAGATCAGAATGCTGGGGTGATTCTTATCCCGTTCAAGCATGGACTCTGCACGGTCCAGAACACATTCCTTCCATTCAGGGAGGTTCCCCGGAACGTTCCAGGAAGGTTCCACAGCGCCCATCTTCTGCCAGGAACCATGGCTTTCCAGATTGGTCTCATCAATCAGATAAATACCATATTCATCACAAAGCTCATACCACAGGCTCTGATTGGGATAATGGGAAGTTCTCACCGCATTGATATTATGACGTTTTAGAAAACAGATATCCCACATCATGTCTTCCTTTGTGATGGCGCGTCCCCGTCTCACATTAAATTCATGCCGGTTGATTCCCCTGAATACGATCCGCTTTCCATTTAAAATCATGATACCGTCTTTGATTTCAAATCTCCGAAAACCAACCTTCTGGGGAATGATTTCAATGATATTTCCCTGTTCATCAGAAAGGGTAATCGTCAGTTCATAGCGATATGGGTCTTCACCGCTCCACTTGTGGATTCCGGAAATATCCGCAGAAAGTTTTACTTTCTCACCGGCTGGAACAGATTCCCACACAGCCACATGCTTCCCGTCTCTGTCTCTTAATTGGGCAGAAATACTTCCTTTTGTCTCAGGCGTAAGGGTTAGTTCCGCACAAAACTGACCATCTTCGTAATCATCGGTAATATCACCATGAATGAACAGATCCTGTACATGATATTCTGGAGTTGCATACAAGTATACATCACGGAAAATACCAGAAAAGCGGAAAAAATCCTGATCTTCGATCCAACTGGCACTGCTTCTTTTGTACACTTCCACTGCCAGCCGGTTGATTCCTTCCTTAACTGCATGAGTAATCTCAAATTCAGAAGGAGTGAAGGAATCTTCTGAATAGCCGATAAAACTCCCATTGAGCCACACATAAAAAGCGGTTTCAACACCTTGAAAGGATATGTACTGGCGTTTGCCCAAAAGAGGCTCTTCCAGCTTAAATTCCCGGATATAGCTTCCTACCGGATTGTTCTCCCGGTCAGTAAAAGGAGGGCGAATGTCTGCCAGACCATCCCATGGATACATGGTATTAATATACTGGCACCTCCCATATCCATTGCGTTCTATATGCCCTGGAACCTCAATCTCTCCAAATCCAGAGTCATCAAACCCCTCTTCAAAGAATTGACGGATCCGCTTATCGGGACATTCTGCATAGGAAAACTTCCACCTTCCATTTAACGACTGGCGAAGCTTCATTTTGCCCGTTAAAGCTTCACCTGCTGTTTCATAGTAACAATGATCAGAATGAGCCGGAATCCTGTTTACTGCAAACACTCTGGGATCTTCCAGCCATTCTGATTTTGCTGATTTTAGTTCCATAAAACCCTCCTTTTATAAAAACTATGGCTTCATTATAATCCGCCTGATCAAAAGAAGCAAGAATTACAGATTGCCTAATTCCATAAAAAACTTGTCACCATGGTTTCTAAGCAAACCCGTTCTTCTTTTTTCACCCTGTAGCAGACTGCCGGAATCGAAGCATTGGGATAAAGTACATTGGTATTAGGATCTGCTTCTATAACAATTCCAGATGCTCCCGGACCTTTCCCCCGTACTTTACACCCCTGCTTTTTATGGAAAACAACAGCTTCTTCTCCCTCAGAGTTCTGTTCATAGCCTTCTGTAAACTTCTCAACAGAAAAACCACAGTCATATGCCCTGCAGTCATATTGGCTTTCAATCTCATGAATCCTTAAATGCCCCTCTTCCTTTGGAATAATAGTAGTTGTAACCTTAATTCCAGGAAATGGCTGCCATGTGCTGATTACCTTATCCTCCAACACCTCATACGAGTCACTGTATTTTCTCACAAATACATAATCATCCCCGTCAATGACAAAAGCAAGCGCTGAATCGGGAGCATTTTCATGAAGCACAATCTGGCTTCTTGCAACAGAAAAACCGAATCTGGTTGAATAAGCAAATTTTGAATACTTTTCCGGTACGTGTCCATGTCCATATTTTTCACACACACCTGCCGGATAAGCAACCACATCGTTTCCATGACGGTGCATAAGCATATCTGCCTGTTTAAGCATCTTTATGTCAGACAGCCGGGGGAGGGGTTCTGCCTTTTCACTCCAAAATGGGTGATCGTCCGCAAGTCCCAGACACAAAAGTGTCTTCATTCCCCAGTAAGGAGAACCAGGGGCATTGTACCGTTCCGCCATAATCAGGTTTGGATAGCTATAACCAATCGTCAGCACACCATCCCGGTCAAACATCTTTTGGTCCAGCCACCAGTTTAAATGGCGGGAAATCAAACCTTTTACTACCCCGACCGGAATATCATCAAGACCTGCGAATAAATACGCAGACCAGAAAGCAGCCTCTCCAAAACGGTAAGAAAGACTTCTTCCAAAGGGAAGCGCAGCACCATTTTCATCAAACCAATAGATAAAATCCCTTGCAAATAATACGGCACGTTCTAAAAACCGCTGACACCGGTCAGGGTCCTCTTCTCTCATCGCCTTTGCATAGACCAGTCCATAATAGTGAAGCGCAAAAGAAATATAATAATCCTTTTGACTGGAACCTCCATCCCGATACCAGCCCTCTCCGATATAATAGCTTTCAATTTTTGAAAGCCCCTTATCCAGACATTCCCTGCTGTAGCGGCATCCTCTTTTTTTCAGCGCCACATTAACTAAAATCATAAAAAACTGCCAGTTGCAGTCTGGTATTATATGTTCATTAATCCCATAAAGCCAGTCAGCAAGATTCGCTCTTCCTTTTTCTCCTAACGGCTCCCAGGTTATCTGGGGAGTAAAAATCAGACTGCATGCAATCGCTGCCATTTCCACAAACTTCTGGTCATAATCTCCAAACCCTCCCCAGTATTCCGGATGCTCCGGATCAGTTCCATGAAGCAGCCCCTTTTGGTATATCTCTTCAAATCCGCTGCCTCCTCCAAGCCAGTATGGGACCAAAGCCCACAAAGGCCGGGAAAATGCCTCCATTTCGATACTTGTTTTCGGGTAAGTCACTCCGCTGTCTCCCAGATGAAGTCTTGCTCCCCCCTTGCTGTACAATGGTTTTAAAGGGTCCAGCACCTGATGCATCCACTGGCGATAATCCTCTTTTGATTCAAGTTTCACATTCATTCGCCTCTTTTCCTGTTATCATTCCTTTACCAGTATGGATTCCAATCCTTAGACAAACGGGTCAGTGCCTCCATATAAAAATAGTCACCCCAGATGTTGCATTCATCCACCCCTTCCGGTGTGCAGGTGTTATAAGGGGACTTTTTTGAATAGGTACTGTGAAGAACCAGTCCGTTGGATTCCTTTTCATCTTTTACTGCATAATATTCCACAACCGATGCCATGATTTTCTTTGCTATGGAGCGATAGCGGGCAGCATCCTCTTTTTCTAAGTATTTTGCCATCTCAAGCATTCCACAGGCAGCAATAGAGGCAGAGGAGGAATCCCTTGGTTCATCTGAACCTTCTCCGAATTCCAGATCCCAGTAAGGAACCAGATCCGAAGGAAGATGCTCCAGATAATAATCTGTAACATGTTTAAAATCTTCCAGATACTCTAAACGACGGGTATAGCGGTAAGCCATTGCACAGCCATACACGCCCCATGCCTGGCCTCTTGCCCAGGCAGAGCCATCCCGGTATCCCTGGCAGGTTGCTCCATGATCCGGTGCTCCCGTTTCCATATTCATGAAAAAAGTATGCCAGGTAGAATAGTCATCTCTGATCACATTTGCAATTGCGGTGTGAATATGCTTTTCTGCCACTTCCCGGTACTTTTCATCTGTTGTCTCCCCGGTTGCCCAATATAATAACGGAAGATTTAAAAGACAATCAATGATAAACCGGTAATTTTCCGGCTGGTTCATAGGTCCCCATGCCTGAATAAATCCTCCGACCGGCTGAAAACGGCTTATGAGTTGATCCGCCGCCTTTATTGCTGCTTCCCTGCCCTTTTCATCCCCTATCAGCTTGTAACCAGCCACGCAGGAAGGTGAATATAAAAATCCCATGTCATGATGATCTACTTCTACTTTTCTGTTAATCCGGTCTAAAAAGCTTTCAATCTGAATCTGCCCTGCATTTTTCAATTCTTCTGATTGTTTCCATTCATAGGCAAGCCATATCTGCCCGGTCCAGAAACCTGTCGTCCAGTTTACATTGGGGGTTGGTTTATAAAAACCGTCTTCGCTAAATGCCTTCTTAAAAGAATGCGTAAATTCTTTTAAATTGCTGCTCACCTGGTCAACGGCAAAATCCATAGCTTTTTGGCACATTTCTTCTGACAATTCCGGCTTTTCTTTCAGCAATTGCTCAACTTGTCTGTTCATTGTTTTTTTCCTCCTCATGAAACTAAAATCTATCCCTTTCTATTTTCTCAAAAAGGAACCGACGGCTATATACCGCCGGTCCCTCAATAAAAATATTCCGGTTTTACTCTTTTAAAAACCAGTTTGCTCTCAGACAGTTATCATACTGGTCCACAAAATTCTTTATCATCTTCATTGATTATCCTTTCACTCCAGTTGCTGCCACCCCTTCTACAAAGTGTTTCTGAAGAGACAGGAATACAATCAGCACAGGAACAAGAGAAAGAACCGATGCTGCCATGATTAATCCATATTCCGAACTATACTGGCTGATAAACATCTTTAATCCTAATTGCAGGGTCTTTTTCGCTTCTGTTTTTAAATAGATTAACGGTCCCAAAAAATCGTTCCAGGTATTTACAAAGGTAAAGATGGTTAATGTAGAAAGTGCGGGTTTAGACAGAGGGAGCATAATCTTTGCATAGATCTGATACTCACTCATCCCATCAATTCTTGCTGCTTCACAAAGTTCATCCGGAATTCCCTGATAAAACTGCCGCATCATAAACACACCAAAAGCAGAAAACGCCTGAAGAAAAATAATTGCAAGATGGGAATTATTCAGTCCAAAGTTTCTCATCATCATAAACTGAGGAACCATATATACCTGCCAGGGCACCGCAATGGTTGCAATATATGCCATGAATAAAAAGTTTTTATAACGGAATTTTAATTTTGCAAACGCATATGCAGCAAAACTGCTGGTCAAAAGCTGCAAAAAGGTAACAATCAACGTAATTTTTACAGTATTTAATACAAAGGTCATAAGAGGAATCTTCGTCCAGATATCCAGATAATTTCTCCATTTTGGATTTTGGGGAATCCACTTAATTGGGAAGATAAAAACATCCTTATCAAATTTTAAGGAAGCGGAAAGCATCCAGGCAAACGGAACCAGCATGGCAAATGTCAAAATGATCAAAACCACGTAAAGGAGGCATTTGCTTATTGCTGAATTTGTACTTTTATTTCTCATAACGAATCCTCCTTTTTAGTTTGCATATTTTCTTTCGCCACGGAACTGAACCAGTGTTACAGCAAGAACCATTAAGAATAATACCATTGCTACCGCACTTGCATATCCCAGATTCCAGTTACGGAATGCTTCTTCATAAATGTGATAAACAAGTACCATCGCCTGGGAACTTACAATACCATTGGAACCTCCTGCCAGCATATAAACAATATCGTATACCTTAAAGCAGTTGATCGTCAGGATAATGGTTACAAAGAACGTTGTAGGCTGAAGCTGGGGCCAGGTAATGTACCGGAATTTTTGCCATGTGTTACAGCCGTCAAGGCCTGCCGCCTCATAAAGCTCGCCGTTAATTCCCTGCAAACCTGCCAGATATATAATCATATAATATCCCATGTTTTTCCAGACACTGAATAATATAATGGTAAACATGACCCAGTGGGGATCGGCTGCCCACTTGGGAAGACTTTTCGCATGGACACCCAGATTATAAAGAATCATATTAACCGGTCCGCTCTTCATGGGGCTGAATAACATGTTCCATACGGCCGCCACCGCAACTAATGATGCAACATAAGGAAAGAAACTGACCGTACGGAAAAAGTTTCTCCCTTTTATCTTCTGGTTTAAAACAACCGCTAATAAAAGAGCACACACAAGCGTTAAAGGAACCGTGGCTGCACAATAAACAATGGTGTTAATGAAAGATGCCTGAAATCTCGCATTCACAAACATAGCAACAAAATTACTAAGTCCTGCAAACTTCATAGAGCTGTTTCCATCCCATTCCATAAAAGCCAGAACAAAAGCAAAAATAATCGGTCCCAGCGTAAAGACTGCAAATCCAATAAAGTTGGGGGCTATGAAGGAGTAAGCAACCAGATTCCTCTTCTCCTGTCTTGTAAAGCGCTGTCCGGTACGGATTTTTTTAATATTTTCATCTATTTTTTCGATCTTCGCAATCAGGCTGTCACGTCTTCTATTGCTTCCAGTATCCGAAAGCAATAGACTTAACGAATCCCGCCGTTTTTGCAAAGCAGCGATTTTTTCCTGTTTTTGCGATTCTGTTATTGTCTTCGCCATTTTACTCTTCCTCCTTTTTCTATGTGCATCAGAAGTTTTTTAAATAAGGCGGGCTTTTGCTGCCCGCCTGTTTTATCATTTCAGATCTTTACTGACCTAAGATCGCACTGACTTTTTCATTCATTTCAGCAATTCCATCGTCAACGGACATACTTCCCGTCATAATGGCATCATGTGCTTCATTCAATACAATTTCAATTTCAGAACTCTTTTCATTCACAGGCATCTCCAGGTAAAGCTTTGAAGTGTTCAGTGCTTCTGTGCTGGTGGAATCATCTTTAGGGAATCCGTCTGCACTGGAAACCAGATCAGCAACAGTATCATTCATAACTGCTGGAATGGTTCCTGTAGCAGCCAGAATCTCTGCACCTTCCTTGCCGCTGGCAAAGTTGATGAATTCCCATGCAAGATCTTTATGAGGTGCATTGGAAGGAATGGCAAGAGACGTAATTGTTGCAAGAGTAGCCCCTGGTTCAACCCCTTCTGCGTGAGGATATTTTGCAATTCCCCAATTGGTACAGTCTGTATATTCACCAATACGGATCTTCTCCATAAGAGTTGAGATAAACCATGTTCCCATGTTCATGGTAGCAATATTTCCCTGTGCAAAAGCACCGGAATAATGTAAACCACTGGTTTTAAGTGTTGCATAATCCTGAGTAACGCCGTCTTCCTGCTCTTTTAACACCATGTCATAATATGGTTTTAAAAATTCATACTTTCCGTCTAAAATCGTATTTTTTCCGTCTAAAATACCAAAGAGCTGAACTGCTGATCTCCATGTATGGTAATGGGCACCGTAAACTTCCTGCCCTGGTGTTTCAACTGTGACACTTCTTACTAATTTATCATATTCCTCAAATGTCATATCATTGGTTGGATAAGCAACGCCTGCTTTGTCAAATAAATCTTTGTTATAGAACATTACCCAGAAATCATTCCGGAATGGAAGCTCATAAAGCTGATCTTTTACCGTTATCTGATCAGTAAGTCCTTTATACTGGGTCAGATCTACATTCGATGACTGGATATAGGCATCCAGAGGCTCTAATACTCCTTTGTTGACCAGTGTCATGTATCCAGGAACATCTTTTACCATTACAATATCAAAATCAGAGCCGCTTCCGGTTAACTCGGTGGCGAGAACAGTCGAATAATCGGTGGAGCCTAAATCTACCATTTCAATCTTCACATCTGGATGCGCTTTTTCATATGCGTCAATCAGCGGTTGATAGTAAGTCGTTGTGCTGATATCCCATACAGACCACTTTAAAGTTGTTCTGCCATCTGCTGATTTTGCTGCCTCCTGCTTTTTCGTTTCTTCCTTTGCTCCATCTGGAGAACCTGCGGTAGTCTCTTTCGTGCTTCCGGCGCAACCAGCAAGACTGGTTATTACCATGGCACAGGCCAGTAACAAACTTAGCTTTCTTTTTTTCATTGTAATCCCTCCTGATTTGTATTGATGAAAAAGTAAAAACCACATAAATTGCAGAAATTTACTATACTAAAATTATAAATGATATCTCTCCCATTAAGAATGGAATTTCTCTTGGAAAAGATTCACTATTTATTCATCGGCTTTTTTAAACTTTTCTAAACATGTAATTTCTTACGATAAACGGTAATATTTCTCTCTCTCGTATGTTATACCCTGTATTATAAAAAAACACCCCTGCTTTTTCATTGACATTTTACAAGAAATAGGCTAACTTTGTAGGTGAACCTATACCATAATACTGTAATAGGAAAGAAGGTACCTGTCTTTATCATGTTAAATAAGTTCATTCCAAAAACCATCCGGGGAAAACTCATGGCACTTACCGCCTCTCTGACCCTGCTTATTACCATTCTGACCACATCGGTCTGCTTCTCAGTTTTCCAGTCCTTTTTAAGGAAAAACCAGATCCAATCTGCCGAATTCAGCCTTCAAGTGGCAAATAATAACATAGCAGCCGACATGAAAGACATCATTTACTTTAGTAAATGGTGCTGTTCCAACGAAGCAATTCTTGACTATCTGGAAGCATTTAAAGATGAATCAAGACTTCCTACTGCGGATAAAGATACAGAAAACCTCCGGCCGCTGGCACTCTCCACCCACAACCGCTTAAAAGAAGAGTACTATAATACCCGGTCTAACGAATACATCTCCAGAGTGATCATTTCCTCTACCAATAAAAATAACTTCCTACAGATGTCCGCTTCCGCCAACAACTCTTCTGGCTATGCTGCAACGATCATCAAAGAACAACCCTTTTATTCCCACTTGTATGAGTCAGGGGATTTTCTATGGGAAGGCATGATTGAAGATCCATTTTCTAAAATCAGCAAAGATACGTTTCTGCCGATTGTGCGCCCTATTTATAATAAATTTAATTCCAAGATCATTGGCTGGAACTATGTGGAGGTCTCCTCCAAACTTTTTACTGATTATCTGTCTTCCTATCCTCTTGCAGGCGACAGTGTGCTCCTTTTGACTATGGGAAATAAAACCTATGATTTTCATTCCGGAAGATGGGAGGAAACCCAAATTCCCTACAAGGATCCGATTCCCATGTCGGAAAATGAATCCCTCTCTGAAGGTACCCGGGTATTTTCTGCTACAGGTGAAGACGGAAGAAAACGGATCATTGTAGAACGGCAGATAGACGGGATGAATGGTCTGCATCTGTCACAGATCCTGTCTGAACAGCAGTTTCAACAGCAGAAAAAACTGTACATGCTTCTGATTCTTGGAATATGCCTGATTATTGTTTCTTTAGGAATTTTGTTAACGTTTCTTTTGAACCGGATTATTATGGGACCGATTCGCAAATTAAGTAATAAGATTGACAAAATCTCCGGGGGAGACTTTTCAAGGGATTTTACAATTGAATGGGATCATGAACTTGGGCAGATTGGAA
Organism: Clostridium sp. HBUAS56010; assembly: GCF_007115105.1. GTDB lineage: Bacteria > Bacillota > Clostridia > Lachnospirales > Lachnospiraceae > Lacrimispora. Next base: position 124,245 of record NZ_SULJ01000001.1, on the reverse strand, counting down.
GCGGAATTAACCAGATGTCCGGGAATATTCTCCATTTACTGGACAAGAAACTGGCTGATGAGAAACAGAAAAAGGATTTGGAATATCAGATTCTCCAAAGTCAGATCAATCCTCACTTTTTATACAATACACTCAATTCCATCAAATGGATGGCGACCATACAAAATGCATCCGGAATTGCAGATATGACCACGGCTCTGGCAAGGCTTCTTAAAAATGTATCAAAAGGAACCGCCTCTCTCATTCCTCTGCGGGAAGAGCTTGCGCTTGTAAAAGACTATTTTCTTATTCAGCAGTACCGCTACGGAGGCAGTGTCTCCATTGAATACGACATAGAATCCGAAGACTTATATGAATGTGAGATACACCGTTTTTCCCTACAGCCTATTATTGAAAATGCTCTGTTCCATGGAATTGAGCCGACAAAGACTGCAGGTCAGATTAAAGTTTCTGCCAAAACAGAAGGCATTGCCGGGGAAAAAATTCTCAGAGTTGATATTACAGATAATGGGGTAGGAATGAGTGAGGAAATGATCCGGCAGGTATTATGCAGCGATGCCGGTAATGACAGCCGGACCGAATTCTTCCAACATGTCGGTATCAGCAATGTAAATAAACGGATTCAATATGATTTTGGTTCTGAATACGGTATAACCATAACAAGCAAACCAGGATCATTTACTACCATGACGATTCGCATTCCATATGTACTTCATTCAGATAACCAGTCAGCAGAAAGGTGAGCTTATGAAGAAATTATTAATTGCAGATGATGAACCTCTGGTTCAGATTGGAATAAAATCCATGTTAAATTGGGCAGATTACGGGATCGAGATCTGTGGAACTGCCATGAATGGAAAGAACGCACTTGAAATGATTGCTGAATATTCGCCGGAGATTATCATTTCGGATATCCGAATGCCCATTATGAACGGCCTGGAACTGGCAAAAACCAGCAGGGAAACTTATGGAAAGATTCCTCTTTTTATCTTTTTAACCAGTTACGAAGAGTTCCAGCTTATTAAAGAAGCCATGGCTTATGAAGCAGTGGATTATCTGATCAAGTTGGAACTGAATGCCGAATCCTTATCGGTAGCAATAAAGAAAGCCCTTTCCCGTCTGGATACTCTGCAGGTATCCCAGGAATATAAGAATTCAGGGCGTCCCCTTTTGCAGAGTTATTACGAAAAGTTTTTTATGCGTCTTTTACATAATCTGTTTGAAAGCGATGAACAGTTCTGGCTTCAATCCAAAGATTTAAAACTGAATTTTCAGGAACATTGCTATTTTGTTGCATTTTGTGAGATACGGGAAGACGGGAACCGGGATCTGGATTATGCCAAGTTAATGAATCTTTATAACAGTACCTTACAGATGGCAAAAGAAATCATAGGAAAACACCTTCCTGCCTATGTGATTTCTCTGGATATGAAACACTTTGCAGCCGTATTCCATCTGCCGGAATCAACGGATTTTAAAGAAGATATGATTTCTAATTGTTTTCGCAATACGGCAGAAATGGTGCATAACTATTTTAACGTGACACTGTTTACAGGCGTTGGCAGTCCGGTGTCACAGCCTTTAAAAATCAGTGATTCCTATCAGGAAGCGCGGCAGGCATTTTTTAAAGCTTCCGTACAGACCCCTGCTGTGATCTTTACTCCCGCTGACATCGCTTCCATGCGCAATGCCTTTAATATCTCTGTCTTTAAAAATGAGATCACAAAAGCTTTTAACGAGTTTGATACAGATGTGCTCTACAGAACTCTGAATGAAATCATTGAATTGTTCGAATCCAACCCTATGCGGTTTTCCCAGGCAGCCGATGGAGCATGTAACATTCTATATCTTGCCCTTTCTCTTCTGCCCGATGGAGAAAAGAACATGACAGAGATATTTTCCTCTTATAATGATGGATATCGTTCCATTTACCGTTTTACCAATGTGACACAAATAGCGGAATGGATGACTTTATTCCGGGATGGTCTGTGCAATGTACTGAAATCCAAGCGAAAGACTTATAAAGCCCACGTAATCACCAATGTACAGAAATATATCAACAATCATATTGATGAAAAACTAAGTTTAAATGAAGTCGCAGGAATATTTGGATTAAGTCCCAACTATTTGAGCATCCTTTTTAAGAAAAACTGTGAACTTGGCTTTTCTGAGTATATTGCTCAGGCAAAGATACAAAAAGCAAAAAATCTGCTTTTGGAACAGGATATGAAGATTTACGAGGCGGCTGACCAGCTTGGATTTGAAAGTGCCTTCTATTTCAGTAAAGTCTTTAAAAAAGTCACTGGAATATCCCCTCGTGAATTCATCCATCAGAATACAATCACAACTTACGAAAAAGAATAAGGAGCATGTATCATGATTACAGAACTGGCTAACAATGTGAACCTAACAAGATCCTGTTTTACCCCTTATCCCACTGCCTCTGACCGCATGGAATGGGAACAGCTCTCTGGCGAGTTGAAAGAACAACTGATAAAATCCGGGGAAAAATACCTTCATTTTGAATATCCCTCTCTCACTGCCACTGATTTTATGGAATTTTCCAGAACGGGAAACCGTCAGCAGTTTGAGGAAAAACAGTTTTTAAGGAGAATCGCTCTTAATGCGCTTGTTCTGGCTGAATGTGTAGAATATAAAGGTCGTTTTCTGGATGATATTATTAATGGCCTCTATCTGATCTGTGAAGAAAATGCGTGGCAGCTCCCACCTCATAATTCCTATATCCGGGACACGCCCCAATTCATTCTTCCAGATGTTACAAAACCTGTGATTGATTTATTTGCCGCGGAAACCGCTTCCGTGCTTTCCATCGCTGAATATCTCCTGCGTCAGGAACTCTGTGAAATCAGTCCGTTTCTTTCAAAAATGATCAATAAAAATCTGGAAGAACGAATCTTCACGCCTTATATGCAAGAGCATTTCTGGTGGATGGGGGATGGAATCAGCAAACTAAATAACTGGACCGTGTGGTGCACCCAGAACATTCTTCTTTCTGCCCTTTCCAGAGATCTTCCAGAGAAAGTAAAAGAAGAAATTCTTAAAAAAGCCGCAAAAAGCATTGATTATTTCCTGGCTGAATACGGTCAGGATGGCTGCTGCGATGAAGGTGCCCATTATTACCGCCATGCAGGTCTGTGTTTGTTTAACTGTCTGGAGATACTTAATGAAGTAGGAAATCAGGCATTTGTTTCTGCTTATGAGGATGAAAAGATTAAAAATATTGCTTCCTTTATTTTAAATGTTCATGTGGATGATATTTATTATGTGAATTTCGCTGACTGTTCTCCCGTAGCCGGAAGATGCGGAGCAAGAGAATTTTTGTTCGGAAAAAGAACCAGGAACAAAGACTTGATGCGTTTCGCTGCATCCGATTATCAAAATAGTGAAGATCCCTTAACTCTTGACGAACACAATCTTTTTTACCGCCTTCAAACCATATTTACCCATAAGGAGATGATGTCTTATGAGAAGAATCCTGCCATTTTCCATAAAGATATCTGGTATGAAAGCGTCGGTATCTTCATTGCCAGAGATGACCGCCTATGTCTCGCAGTAAAGGCAGGCAATAACAATGACAGCCACAATCACAACGATACCGGAAGTTTTACCGTATATAAACAGGGGCTTCCTCTTCTTATTGATGTAGGTGTCGAAACCTATACCAAAAAAACGTTTTCCCCGCAGCGTTATGAGATCTGGACGATGCAGTCTCAATATCATAATCTTCCTACCTTTTTTGATGGTGAGAAAAAAATTATGCAAAAAAACGGAGCACACTACCATGCAAGAGACGTTTCCTATCATTTGGGATCAGATGAATGCAGCATCTCCATGGATTTAGCTTCTGCTTATCCAGACAAGCGGATCCATTCTTATCTGCGAACTGCCACAATCACTAAAGGAAACGGTATTGTAATAAGCGATCATTACAATGGGGAGCTTATGCCTCCTGTGCTCTCTCTTCTCTGTTATGAGGAACCAGCCATTACAGGAAGCTCGATTGCAATTGGTTCCCTGGGCAACGTTACAATCGAAGGTTTTTCTTCTATTCAAATGGAAACCATTCCAATTACCGATAATCGTTTAAAGACTGCCTGGAAACATGACTTATACCGTTTGCTAATTAAAATGGAAAAACAAGACCTCACGATTACCCTATCTTAATCAGAATACAAGCCTCAAAAAAGAGAAGTGCTTCTTCATTACAAGAAATACTTCTCTTTTTTTATGCCATTTAGTAATTTAAGTTTATTTTGTCTCTAACAAACTTGAGACTTTATACATATGATATGTTATAAAGGAAAAAAGACCTTTATAAAGATTTATGCACCTACAAAATATCATACAAGAAATATTACACCTTGACAGGAGGGAGTTATAATGAATAATTGTAGAGATTGGGACAGTAATCGCTACGGTTGTGGCGGCGGTAACGGTGGCGGCGGCGTAGGTCCTCAGGGACCAAGAGGATGCCCTGGACCAACTGGACCAACCGGACCAAGAGGCTGTCCCGGACCAATGGGACCAATGGGACCTAGAGGATTTCAGGGACCTCCCGGACCACAGGGACCAATCGGACCCGTTGGGCCTCAGGGACCCGTCGGACCTCAGGGACCTCAGGGAATTCAGGGACCAACCGGACCTACCGGACCTCAGGGATTACAAGGACAGCAGGGACCTCAGGGAATCCAGGGACCAACTGGACCTATCGGACCTCAGGGACCATCCGGTGCCCAGGGGCCACAGGGACCTATCGGACCGACTGGACCTCAGGGACTAACAGGCGCTCAGGGACCTCAGGGTCTTATTGGACCAACAGGCGCTCAGGGACCACAGGGTCTTATCGGACCGACCGGACCTCAGGGACCTCAGGGTCTTATTGGACCGACCGGACCTCAGGGACTTCAGGGAATCGCTGGACCTGCCGGAGCAACCGGACCTCAGGGACCTCAGGGAATTGCCGGACCTACCGGACCTCAGGGGCCTCAGGGAATTGCCGGACCTACCGGACCTCAGGGACCGCAAGGACTTATTGGACCGACTGGACCTCAGGGGCTCATTGGACCAACTGGACCCGCTGGTCTTGCTGGTGCTACAGGACCAATTGGACCTGCCGGTGCTACCGGACCGATTGGGCCTACTGGTGATACAGGACCTATCGGACCGACTGGTCTTGCTGGTTCTACAGGACCAATTGGACCTATCGGCGCTACCGGACCGATTGGACCGACCGGTGCTACTGGACCGATTGGACCGACCGGCGATACAGGACCTATCGGACCGACTGGCCTTGCCGGAGAAACAGGACCGACTGGACCGACCGGTGCTACTGGACCAACTGGACCACCTGCTCTTCTTGGCGGATTCCAGGCACAGTTTACACCAGTTGCTGCTGGAACCCAGGTTGCCAGCGGAAGCCCTGTTCTATTTAACACTATCTTAAATAACCAGAGTCCTAACATTGTTTATGATCCGGCTACTGGCACTGCAACAATCAGTGCTGCTGGCAACTACTATGTGACCTGGTGGGTATCTACAGACGGTGCTGGTCCATCCACCTTTGTAGACTTTACTATTCAGGTTAATGGCGGCGGCGGCGTATCTGCAAGTTCACCAATTGTAAGCGGTCAGTTAAGTGGCACAGCTTTTATCACCGTAGGAGTAGCTCCTGCAACGATTCAGCTTGTTAATACAACTGGTCAACCCGTTTTCTATGGTGCAACTCCGGTACTTGCAAACCTCTCTATCATAGAACTGGCATAACCACTACGCACCCGTCCGAAAATATTCCACAGAAAAATATGCGCCGGAATCTAAAGTTCCGGCGCATATTATTTATTCTGTCACATCAAAGGTGCAAACAGCCTTAATGCCCGTCCTGCAAACCTTTCATACCATGGAAATCTGGAAATAATATCTTCATCAATCTTTCTGCAGCAGGCTAATGTATTCTGAAAATCACGTTCAATGTCTTTCACCACCTCGTTGCAATATAGATACACCGCACATTCAAAATGAAGATACAGACTGCGAAAGTCCATATTAATGGTTCCTACCACAGCCTTTGTGTTGTCACTGCTAAAAACCTTTGCATGAACAAATCCCGGCATATACTCGTATATATGAACTCCAGCACGGATCAATTCTCTGTAATGGGATCTTGCCAGAAGGAACGCATACCTCTTATCCGGGATCCCCGGCATAATTATAACGGTCTCCACTCCACGCTTCGCTGCAAAGGTCAGAGCTTTTACCATACCATAATCCAAAATCAGATATGGGGTCATAATATGTACATACCGGGTGGCAGAATGAATGATATTCAGATAAACCTGCTCTCCTACATTCTCCCCATCCAAAGGATTATCGGCATATGGAACTGCAAATCCATCCATGTTCAGTTCCAATGGATAAAAATACTCCGGATCTCTTAAATATCTGCTATAATCGTCTGGCTCTTTCTCGGAAATATTCCACATCTCCAAAAACATCATGGTAAAGCTGACTGCCGCATCTCCCTTTAACATAATTCCCGTATCTTTCCAATGACCAAACCGAACCTTTCGGTTAATATATTCATCCGCCAGATTCATACCTCCGGTGAAGGCGGTATGCCCGTCCACCACCACAATCTTCCGATGATCCCGGTTATTCTGGTACGTTGTAAGTGCAGGTTTCACAGGAGAAAACTCCTTTGCATGAATTCCCTTTTCTTTCAATTCACCTGTATATCCATGAGGAAGAAGAGTAATCGAGCACATTCCGTCATAAAGCAGCCGGACCTCCACTCCCTCCTTCACCTTTCTCTCCAGAATCTCCAGAATTTCGTTCCACATCTCTCCACGTTCAATAATAAAAAATTCCAAAAAAATAAAACGTTCTGCCTGCTCCAACTCTCTTTTCATCGCTTCAAACATTACTTCCCCAACTGGAAAATAAGAGGCATTGGTATTGCCATAAGCCGGATAGTGGGAAGTATTCTTCACAAACCGTGCAAGGTTTGCATTGTGCACACTGATTCCCGACAAACGTTCCATGACACGAGGGGATTGGGACAGATAAGGCTCCGTTTTCTCCCGATTAACTTTTAGTTTTTTATCAATGAGTTTTCCTATAATCTGAAACTGAACAAAAAGATAAAAAAACATTCCAAACACTGGAAAAGCAGCAATCGGTATCATCCATGACAGCTTAAAAGCTGGGTTTTCTTCCTTGTTAAGAATGTAAATAATGATCAATGCACTAAGAAGGGTAAAGGCACCGTAAAAATATGTAATATAGCGGTTTAAGAACCGGTATGCCGCTAAGAATATGGCAATCTGAGCGATCAGTGCCACAATTCCAAATGTGGTTCTTCCAAAAACAACCCGCATCATTCCCCTGATTTGTTTCATCTTTGCAACCTCCGTAGGCAAGTCCATATCTCTTACTGTGATTCTTCTAGTTTAACACAAATACAATTGGAAATAAAGTACCAAATGACTTACTTCTTGAATTACCATTCTGTTTACAGTATAATAAAAAGATAATAATTATTATCAAAAGGAGACCGTTTATGGAGAAATCAAAGGTTTATTATACGAATTTTCACACGACATTTCGGGAAAACATTCCACAGAAACTGGCACGGTTATTAAAAACAGCAGGGATGCTGGATCAAATTGATTTCCAGAACAAATACACTGCAATTAAGATTCATTTTGGTGAATTAGGCAATCTTTCATTTCTTCGCCCCAACTATGCAAAGGTGGTAGCTGATCTTGTGAAATCCCAGGGAGGAAAAGTTTTTTTAACAGACTGTAATACCCTCTATGTAGGCAGCCGGAAAAACGCACTGGACCATCTGGATACTGCTTATGAAAATGGATTTTCTCCTTTCTCCACCGGCTGTCATGTTTTAATTGCAGATGGACTGAAAGGAACGGACGAAGCTCTTGTTCCTTTAAATGGAGAGTACATAAAAGAAGCCAAAATCGGCAGAGCTGTTATGGATGCTGATATCTTTATTTCCCTGACACATTTTAAAGGGCATGAAAGTACCGGATTCGGAGGGACCCTTAAAAATATTGGAATGGGCTGCGGATCAAGAGCAGGAAAGATGGAGATGCACAATGCAGGAAAGCCTTATGTGGAGCCAGACACCTGCATTAGCTGCCATGCCTGTGAAAAGAACTGTGCTCACAGTGCCATTACCTTTAAGGAGAAAAAAGCATTTATTAACCATGACTTCTGTGTGGGATGCGGTCGCTGTATCGGTGTCTGCCCCGTAGATGCGGTTAAATCCAATTGCGATGAATCCAACGACATCTTAAACTGTAAAATAGCAGAATACACCCAGGCTGTTATCAAAGACCGCCCTAATTTTCACATCAGTCTGGTTATGGATGTGTCCCCTTACTGTGACTGCCATTCTGAAAATGATATCCCGATTATTCCTGACGTGGGAATGTTTGCATCCTTTGACCCGGTGGCACTGGATATTGCCTGTGCCGATGCAGTAAACCGCCAGCCTGTCATGGCAGGAAGTATTTTAGAAAAACACGGCAGCCATCATCACGATCACTTTAAAGACACTCACCCCAACACCAACTGGCTCTCTTCTATTGAGCATGGAGTGAAAATCGGTCTTGGCAGCTCAGAATATGAATTAATTACACTTTGATAAAAAGGGAAGTGCTGGTCTGCACTTCCCTTTTTAATCTTTCTCATGAAACCGGAATGTTCCCGCCTCACTTAATGGGACTTTGTCCTTTCCAATCTGCCACACCGATATCTTGGCATCCTCTGCTTTGCTTTCCGAAATACCTTTGGCTATAATTAATTCCGGAGATACAAAGGTAGTCTCCACCGTCTTTCCATCCAGACAGATCTTCGAATAAGTAGTAAAATTAGTTCCGTAAACCGATATATCAGAATCATTATAAACCACACGGTCCATAGTAATCTTGTCAATTCCCATTTGTAGGTCTGTAGGAAGATAAGGATTCTTTCTGCCGTAAACCTCATGGCTTCCATACAATATATCATATTGCAGAGTCTTCATATCCTCCAGATAGCTTTCCTCTTTGCCACCAGGATCATTTAAGTATTTCTGATGAAACCTCATCATGGTTCCTTCGTGGATATTCAGCATATCCAGTACATGTGCTGCAAGCTGATATGCCTCCACATCCTGCTTCACCTGCGGAAGATCCATATTGTTCCATACAACATATTCCGTCTGGAACAAAGATTGATTTTTCATCTCCTCTTCGGACCATTCAAAACCGGGCAGATGATCTCCATAAAGAACCAGGACTGTAGGTTCTTTCCTCACTTTTAACGCATCCACCAAAGAACGGACAAATTCATCCATTTCACTAATCTGCTGACAATAATATTCAAAACTCGGATATTTTCCATGACCTTGTACGGAAATCGTATAGATATAATCGGGGCCCTGAGTTGAATCTAAAGTCTTTATAATCTCTCCGGTCAGAATCTTATCTTTACACCAGCCTGTGGGATTCCGTTCAATATCATTCATATATTCAATGGGAGTAAAGCTGTCAAAACCAAGCTGTGAAAATACACGGTTTCTGTCATAAAAAGTTGCTTCATTGTTATGTATCGCATGGGCTGTATATCCAATATCCTTTAAATCATAAGCAACGCTTTCTGAAGTAGTCTTCTTTAGTACGGTTTTATAAGGATATTCACCAGGTCCGAAAAAGTCCAGATTCATTCCGGTAATGGACTCAAACTCTGTATTCGCAGTTCCTGCTCCCACCACAGGAACAGTCAGATAACCTCCAGGGTTCTCCTTTTGCAGTTGATGAAAAAAGGGAATCGGATCTTCTTTTACAGGGTTTTTCATCCATAATTCAGGGTCAAAAAATGATTCCAGTTGAACCATAATAATATTAGGTTTTGTATTCTCTTTCAGTAAATAAACATTTTCCGGAACCAGTTCTTCCTCCCGGATCTCTTCCATGGTTTCATTATCATAATCTTCCGGTTTGGATATTCCGGTATTAAAAACAGAATTAGAAAAACAATAAGGAAATCCAAAACTTTTAAAAGCATCACCAATATTGCCAAAATGCACTGCAACCAGCCCTGTTTTCATGGACAGGCTGGTCATTCCGATTACACCTGCCACACAGATTCCAATTAAAATCACCCCAGATCCATGCCTTACCCTCTCCCCGGATACAGGAGCTTTCTTCCATACAAATACCAGGCACAAAACAGCAACGGCAATTCCTAAAACGATCATCACAATCTGAAACCATGTAAAATAAACTGTCACAAGGTTCATGGCATATTTTACAAGCCGGAAATCTGCCGCCGTAAACGGGGTTGTCCTGAAAATAAGAAGAATTCCGTTCACTACTCCTAAAAAAAACCATACCATGGAAACAGCAATACAGGTAAACACCTTTCTTTTTGTTATGAATACAATCGTATACGGAAGCGCAATAATCACTGTATTTAAAAGAAAAACAAAAAAATCCTCCAACAGATAAGAGCCAAGGCTTATCAGGGATTTTCTTGCGGCAAGTTCCACTAATACATTTACCAGAGCAGACAGAACCAAAAGCTTCCCGAGCCATCTGACATATATCTTCATAATATACCTCTTTGTATTGTAATTCTTTTGAGTCGGCTCTAGTCTACCACATTTTACGGGAAATTTACACACTTTTTTTTAAAAAGCATAAAATGGCAAAAACAGGGACCGGAAAGACCGGTCCCATAATCAGTTATCCTTATTCTTTGGTAGATTCAAATGCCTCTTCACTTACTTTATTAATCCCGGCAGCAGAATCACATTCTTCCTCAACAACATATTCTTCCACTTGTGTGAAAGCCTCATTCTCTGCTTCCTGTGCCTTTTGTGTCTCTTTAACAGGAGCGCCGCACTTTCCACAGTAAAAAGAATTCTTGGGAACCTTTGCTCCGCATTCTGCGCAGATACGGGTTCCTTCGCTTTGGGTCAATTCAATCTCCAGAGCGGCAATTCTCTCCCGGCTGGCTCTTACTGCCTCATATGCCTTTGCGTACACTTCCTCTGGCATACTATTGGATTCATAAAACTGTTTTCCTATAGCTGCATATGCCTCTTCCAGTTTGGTCCTCTCTGTACTAATCTGTGTCTTCAACTGTATTGTCTCAGTCAGTGCTTTCGCCTTGGTTGCAACCTCTTTGCCGGTATCACTGAGGGTCTTCCCCAGCTCTTCAAAAAATGCCATCCGTGATTCCTCCTTTGACTTATACTTCTACCATTTTAACTTTGTTGGAAGAAAAAGTCAACGAAAGACTGCTTACACATCACTTTTTGTGGTATTGAAAACCTTTTTAACAGTTTCAGGAAGGTCCTGGAGAGAAATGGTGTATTGAAATTCTTTTTTATTTCCTTTGTTCAGAGTAACAGCAGAAAAATAAATTCTTTCTGCAGATCCGGTTTTAAATGGATTCATGTCTGAATATTCTTCCAGCACAGCCTCCTTCATCATCTGTTTTATTTCTGCAGGGTCTGTAATCATTATATACGGGTCTTCCTCATTCTCATAAGTGTAACGGTAATCTTTATGCTGCTCCTTCTCTATACGAATCGCTTCAACCAATTCCCGGTCATCCCACTGGTCAACATCAACCTGGCATTCCTTGAGCAGCTCCAGCGTATTGGTAAAGGAAGAATAAAGCGGATAATAACCACGTTCCGTAATATCCCCATATTTTCTAAAACTCTGGTCTTCTTTTCTCTTGGTCTCTAAAAACGCCTGTGTTTTCGTAACAAACTGGATAGAAGCAATGGGATTTTCCTTCTGCATGGTTTCTGCTTTTAAATTTTTTAAATCTTCCTGATATACGGCAAGTATCTTTTCAGTCATCGCCTTCTCAGTCCCATTTCTATCAAGACTTGCCATACTTTTCTGATCGCCCCGGTCCACTCTTACCCACGCAGTTTCCTCAGGAGTCTGGAGAAAAATCGGATAAATGGCTTTTAAAAACTCTGGATTTTCATAGATTCTCACAATCTCAGGTCGTGCCATTTCTCCGGGCAGCTTATAAGACCGGTATACTTTCTTTCCATTTTTCAAATTATATCTGATTGAAAAGGAATATGTTCTCTCATATTCCCCTATATTATCAGACTGTTTATCCACTTTCTTTATCTCCTGATTTCGTTTAATTGAATCCCTGGCAAGAGAAAGAACTGGTGTAACATCCTTTAGTTCCATATGGTTTAAAATGTATTCACTGGAAGACTGATGCTCCCATTGGTAACCATTGTGCATCGCGTTCACTACTTCTCCATATGAAACCCAATTATTTGCATTCTCAAAGTCAATACCAACCGATTCAACTGCATCTTCTGCTGGAATATAATTATCATATCCAATGACATCATATCGGAAACCGCAAAACACAGCGCCTGCAATGACAGCAGAAACCAACATCTGTTTCCAATGAGAAAACAGTTTTCGGAAATCAAAATGATAAATGATTTCTATGGAACAATGGGACAAGAGCAATCCGCAAAGCAATCCAAATACAGCCCAGCCCAAACCGGAATGAATAAACCAGAAGAAGATACTTCCGCTAAGAGCAGACAAAATTACAATGGGGATCCTTACAATGGGCATACTGACTGGAAATGCCATGGCTTTTCCTGCAGCCTCTGACCCTCTTTTTTTATAAAGCCACAGTGAAAGAAGTGCCAGAATAACTGTTCCAACCCCAACTGCGCCAAAACGAAGAAGCATACCCCCGGATATAATTTCACCGTCCATCTTATCTATATTTTTCATAAAGAGACCAATCGGAGAAAACCTATCTATATAATCCCCAAATGCAATCCCTCCCACATCATTATAGCTGGTAATAAAAAATTCCCGATAACACATTTCTAAAACTAAAAGAAGAATAATTGCATAAAAATTAAATACTGCAGTTCCAAGAATTCCTACCAGAATGTTTCCTGTAAGCATCATCGCAAGCACCGTTACGGTGTAGAGCATGGAATAATGAAGTAAAAACAATAAAAATCCGGTTAACGCAGCTCCAGATACTTCCCCTGGAGTAATTCCATTGGCAGCAGCAACACCCATTGCCAGAATCAGATTGATTCCATAGGAGGCAGCTACAATAAAAAGTCCATTAAAATAGTTGACACAAAACAATTGATTTCTTCCTACTGGAATGCTGTGGTAAAAATCAACTTTCTGTCTGGAATGGAGATAGGTAAAACCGGTTACCCCTAAAATGAGAGAAAGTAATATAACCAATGCAGTCATATATCCATTCTGAAATCCCAGCCAGGACTGAACCTCTGTAACAATATACTGACGAATTCTCTCCTCCTTCATATTCCCATCAATCATGAGGGCTTCTCCTACAGGAAGAACGAAGAAAAACAACAGAAAAGTTACTGCCACTGACCAAAGGCGCTGTTTTAAATCCTCTTTTATAAGATTAAAAAATAAGCTTTTTGATGTCATAACCAGCCACCTCCGTTTCACTAATAAATATTTCTTCCAGGGATAATGGTATCATTTCATAAAATACCGGTCCATAGGATTCCATAACACCCTCAACCTCCTCTTTGTTCCCCCGCACAGTTATTGTGTGAAGCTTTCCTCTGACCTCAGTCTTGATCCGGTTTAACGCCGTCAGATCATCGGCTGTCATTCCCTCCTTAAGCACACACTGAACCTTATGTATGTTAAGCTTCATATCATCAAGATCCTTAGAAAGCAGAATTCCGCCTTTGTGAAGCAAACCTACATGGTCACAGATATCCTCAAGCTCCCTTAAGTTGTGAGATGCAATAATCGGCGTTAAATTCCTTTCTGCCATATCATTGGCAAAAATACTCTTTACTGCCTGACGCATAACCGGGTCCAGTCCGTCAAAAGTTTCATCACAAAAAAGATACTCCGTATTGGCGCAGATACCACAGATTACCGATAGCTGCTTTTTCATTCCTTTGGAAAAAGTCTGAATCTTCCTTCTCATCTCCAGTCCAAAATTTCCCATTAAAACTTGAAATCTGGCGCGGTCAAATTCCGGATAGACTTTGCTGTAAAACTCCATCATATCAAACGGGGTTGCATTGCTGAAAAAATATTGATCATCGGAAATATAAAAGAACCGTCTCTTTGCCGTTTCATTTTCATAGACAGCTTCCCCTTCAATGGTAACGCTTCCTTCATCAGGTTTTAAGATACCGCTGAGCATTCTGAGAAATGTACTTTTTCCCGCTCCATTGGTTCCAATAAGTCCGAATACATTGCCCTGGCGTATCTCAGCGCTTACATGGTCTACCGCAATCATATCGTCAAATCTCTTTGTTAAATTTTCTGCTTTAATCATCTGATATTCTATCCTCCCCTGACAAATATTCTGGTTCAGTCCAGCCCCTGGCAAGCCAGGTATGAACTTTATCTTCTGTAATTCCCGACCGCTTCGCCTCGTCGATCCATTCACCCAGTTTTTTTCTTAATTCCCCATTTTTCAAAGCAAGAATAGAACTGGTATCCGTAACATAGCTTCCCTTTCCTTTAACAGAATAAATAAATCCTCTACGCTCCAGTTCTGCATACGCCCTTTGGATGGTATTGGGATTGATGGATAAGTCTGTGGCAAGACTCCGAACGGAAGGAAGTTGACTATCCTGCTCCAGTACACCGCAAATCATGAGATCTTTTAACTTTTCAACAATCTGCTCATAGATCGGTCTGCGGTCTTTATAATCAAGCAATATCATATTCCACCTCCTACATCTGTATTAATACATATAATACACTTAATATAGCAAAATGTCTCTGATTTGTCAACCAGAGACATAAATTTTTCTCTAACTTCTTCTGTCTTCTACAATCAAAACTCTGATGGCATTCTGGATGAGAGTCCAATTAAACACATACAGCGTATAAGACACATTGCCTCTGACATACAGATTAGAGGTCAGGAGTATATTGGAACCGGAGGTATTACTGCTGGATACATAAACCACATAATACCTGGTTGTTGCATATTGGAAATTGGTAACCTGTTTATAATCAACCTCCTGAAACACCACGCTGCCTCCGTTTAGCATCACATTAATCCTCTGATTTGTCAAAGAGAGATTACACACTCGAAAGCACCCGGTATTGATTCCTCCATTACACAGCATATCACTGATTTCCATAACATCAAGTCCATCCTCTGTATTTATAATTGCCATTGTAATAGAACCTTTCAGCGAAATAGAAATCTCTTTTCTCAGATAAACCTGATTGGCATCATCCGTGATTGTAATCATCTGTACTTTTGCCGATACACGTCCATACTGGGTCATATCGCCATTTGATAATCCATTTACGGTCATCTGATCATTAATGTAAACCAGGAAAGGAGGATATCCGGCTGCTGCATTTAAAAACCTCACCAGCCCTACCTGATCGGAATCACAAAAATAGCAGGGAATAATTGGCTTGGGAAACATTGTAATAATTGATCCCCATGGTTCATTTATCTCCCCTCCCTCAGAAGGTGTCTCATAAACCGGTTCCGTACCTGGTGTATCATTCTCTTCCTGTAACTGAACTGGTTCTGGCTGTTCTTTTATATTTTTATCTTTTTTTTTCGGCATATAAATTAAATTTCCCATAAAAACCTCTTTTTATGATTGTTATATAATAAGTTTATTCCTTTCCTCACAGGCAGTGCCTGTCTGGTCCTTTTTGACGATAAACCAATCGCAATAATAATTTTATAATACTTTACTATATTTGGTTAAATTTAAAGACAAAATATTATCATTTAATTTTATTGGTTTTATTTTCAATATAATATCTAATTTCACAAATATTTTTTCTATAATTTTTGTTTTTTGTGTATTATACTGATATTACATTTATTTTACAAATAAGTCTTTAAATCCACTGTTAATTAAAGTATAATATACCAGTATCATACAAAAGAAAGGAAGGTTACAAATATTATGAACGAGTATGTAGCAATGTGGAAAAATTATTTTAATTTTAAAGACCGTACCAGTGTTAGAGGTTATTGGATGGCAGTTTTATTCAATATTATTGCATTCATTATTCTGGCAGTTTTAATGAATGTGGTTAAAGTTTTAGCATTTGTTTATCTCATTTATGCTCTTGCGGCAATTATTCCGTCTTTGGCTTTAGTAGTACGCCGTTTACACGATTCTAATCGTTCTGGATTCTGGTTTTTTATCCAGTTTATCCCTCTTATCGGCAGTATTTATCTTATTGTTTTACTGTGTAAGGAAAGCGAAAACAACAATAATCAATTCGGTACCACACAGGTGTAAAATCCCGTATTCTATACAAAGAACCTCATGGCAGTTTTGACAAAGCCATGAGGTTCTTTTATGTAAAAAAGCCCGGACGACATCGCCCGGGCTTTTTTTAAGACTAAAAACAATTAGTCATTTCCGTATAAAGTAACAAGTCTCTGAAGATATTCATATCTTGCCTTTGCATCTGCTTCATTCTTCTCAAATAATTCAGCAGCTCTCTCAGGATTCTTCATTACTAAGGAAGCGTAACGGACCTCACCCTTTAAGAATTCCTGATATCCTTCTAATGCTGGAGCTTTACTGTCTAAAGTAAATCTCTTCTCAGCAGCAGGATTGAATCGGAAGTTATTCCAGTAACCACACTCAACAGCCAATTTTTCTTCTGTCTGAGCTTTGGACATTCCCTTCTTGATACCATGGCTGATACATGGAGCATAAGCAATGATTAAAGATGGACCTGGATATGCCTCAGCTTCAGCAATTGCTTTCACTGTCTGTGCATAGTCAGCACCCATTGCGATCTGTGCTACATAAACATAACCGTAGCTCATTGCAATACTTGCTAAATCTTTCTTCTTAGTCTCTTTACCACCTGCAGCAAACTGTGCTACTGCACCAGTTTTTGTAGACTTAGAAGACTGACCGCCTGTATTGGAATAGATCTCTGTATCAAATACCATGATGTTGATATCCTTGCCGCTTGCAAGAACGTGGTCAACACCGCCGAAACCGATATCATAAGCCCAACCGTCACCACCAAAGATCCACTGGGATTTCTTAGCCAGGAAATCTTTGTCTTTCAGAACTGCCTTGCTTAATTCACAGTCACAGCCCTCTAAAGCATTTACTAACTTGTCGGTAGCTGTTCCGTTGGTTGCACCTTCACTAAATGTGTCAAGATATTCTTTACATGCTGCTTTTACTTCATCAGTAGCTTTCTCAGAATTAAGGATCTCCTCAATCTTTGCCTTTAAACCGCCTCTAAGTGCAGTCTGAGCAAGAAGCATACCATAACCAAATTCAGCATTGTCCTCGAATAAGGAGTTAGACCATGCAGGACCCTGTCCTTTTTCGTTTACCGTGTATGGTGTAGATGGTGAAGAGTTACCCCAGATAGAAGTACATCCTGTTGCGTTAGCGATATACATTCTGTCACCAAATAACTGAGTAATTAATTTTGCATAAGGTGTCTCGCCACAACCAGCACATGCTCCTGAGTACTCAAGAAGTGGTTTTTTAAACTGGCTACCCTTAACTGATGTTTCTTTGAACTTTGTAATAACTTCCTGCTTGATCGGAAGAGTCTGACCGTAATCAAACACTTTCTGGGATTCATCGCAGTTTGCTTCCATATTAACCATAGTAAGAGCTTTTTCACCCTTCTTACCAGGACATACGTTCGCACAGGAACCACAGCCGGTACAGTCAAAAGCGGATACTGTGATAGCAAACTGATATCCAGCCATACCTGTCATAGGAAGTGTCTTCATAACGTCTGGTCTCTTAGCTGCTTCTTCTTCTGTTAAAGCAACCGGACGGATAACTGCATGTGGGCAGACATAAGAACAGAAGTTACACTGAATACAGTTATCAGGATTCCACTGAGGAATATTAACTGCAATACCACGCTTCTCAAATGCTGAAGTACCAGATGGTGTAGATCCATTCACATAATCGGTAAATGCAGATACTGGAAGAGAATCACCTTCCTGTGCGCTTACTTTAATCTGAATGTTGTTTACGAAATCAACTGCATCCTGTCTTCCGCCAGAGATTGTCTTATAGTCAAGACCTTCGTCTGCGCCGTTCTTCCAGCTCTCAGGTACTTCTACCTTAACAACGCCTTTTGCACCTGCATCAATCGCAGCCCAGTTCTTCTTAACAATTTCTTCACCCTTACGTCCGTAAGTTGCCTTAGCAGCAGCTTTCATCAGTTCGTTGGCTTTCTCAGCAGGAATGATTCCTGTCAGTTCAAAGAATGCAGACTGAAGAATTGTGTTGATACGGGTTGGTCCCATACCGGTTTCAATACCGATCTTTACACCATCGATGGTGTATAACTGGATGTTGTGATCAGCAATGTATTTCTTAACCTGGCCAGGTAAATGCTTATCCAGACCATCTTTGTCCCAAGGACAGTTCAGTAAGAAGATACCGCCGTCTACCAGTTCCTGAACCATATTGTACTTACGCACATAGGAAGGATTGTGGCATGCAACAAAGTTTGCACGGCGAATCAGGTATGTGGATTTGATTGGCTTATGTCCAAAACGCAGGTGAGACATGGTAACACCGCCGGACTTTTTGGAATCATAATCAAAATATGCCTGAGCATACATATCTGTATTATCACCAATGATCTTGATGGAGTTCTTATTTGCACCTACAGTACCATCGGCACCAAGTCCCCAGAACTTACAGTTTGTAGTTCCTTCTGGAGTTGTAACGATAGGAGCACCAGTTTCAAGAGAAAGATGTGTTACATCATCCACAATACCGATGGTAAACGGAGTCTTTGTCTTGTTTGCATATACAGAAACGATCTGTGCTGGAGTAGTATCTTTAGAACCAAGGCCATAACGTCCGGTTAAGATCTTAACCTGGTCGAACTTGCTTCCTTTAAGAGCAGCAACAACATCTAAGTATAATGGTTCACCTAAAGAACCTGGCTCTTTTGTTCTGTCTAAAACAGAGATTGTCTTAACAGAATCAGGAATAGCATCAATCAGAGCGTCCGCACGGAAAGGTCTGAAAAGACGAACTTTAACAACACCAACTTTATGGCCGGCTTTTGTCAGATAGTCGATGGTCTCTTCAATTGTTTCATTAACAGAACCCATGGAAATAATTACATGATCTGCATCTGCTGCTCCATAATAGTTAAACAGTTTATAATCGGTACCGATCTTTGCATTTACCTTGTCCATATACTTCTGTACGATCTCTGGAAGAGCATCATAATATGGATTGATCGCTTCTCTTGCCTGGAAGAAGATATCAGGGTTCTGAGCAGAACCTCTTAAGTTTGGCTTATTTGGATTTAAAGCGCCGCGACGGAATTCATCAACTGCATCCATGTTAAGCATGTCTTTTAAATCTTCATAATCCCATGTTTCGATCTTCTGAATCTCATGTGATGTACGGAAACCATCAAAGAAGTTAATAAAAGGAACTTTGCCGTCCAGAGCTGCCATATGAGCAACTGGTGTTAAGTCCATAACTTCCTGTACGCTGGATTCACATAACATTGCACAACCGGTCTGGCGGCATGCGTATACGTCTGAATGGTCACCAAAGATAGATAAAGCATGGCTTGCAATTGCACGTGCAGAAACGTTAAATACTGCTGGAAGCTGCTCGCCTGCGATTTTATAAAGGTTTGGAATCATAAGTAACAGGCCCTGAGAGGCTGTATAGGTGGTGGTCAGCGCACCTGCTGCTAAGGAACCATGAACTGCACCTGCTGCTCCTGCTTCAGACTGCATCTCTGTAATCTGTACTGTCTGACCGAAGATGTTGGTTCTCCCGTCTGTTGACCATTCATCTGTGGCTTCTGCCATAGGTGTAGATGGGGTAATTGGATAAATAGCCGCTACATCAGTATATGCGTAAGACGCATGGGCTGCTGCATGGTTACCATCCATGGTTTTCATTTTTCTTGCCATTTTAGATTTCCTCCTGCAAATGTGAATATTGATAAATAGTTCCCATAATGGGAAAGTGACCTGACATTATTATAACAATTATTCAACAAAAAGCAAATAATAAAACTGGAAAATAAAGTATTATTTTTCAAACAATCGGGAAAAAACAAGACTGGGCAGAATAATATGTCCAGTCTTGTCTATAAATAGCCTTTTATTGGTTCAGTGGATTAGGAGGAACAATGTTCTCAGCAGGAGCTGTCGTTTCTTCTGCGGCACTGGTCTGAGGCTGTGATTTTGATGCTTCTGTCTCCGGCACACTCTTTTCAGAATGTGGCTCGGCGGCTGTGCTGCTTACCGGAGATTCATTCGGATGCGGAACCGTACTCTCTCCACTTCCGTGGGAACTCTCCCCTTCACTGGAAGCCGGAACCACAACGCCTGAGGTATTTCTTTTAATGGTTGCAGGCTTTCCACGATAAGTGCTGTTATGGAAGAATTCATCGCTTACAACAGTGCCATCCTTTTTTGTCACCAGATTCGTTACCCAGCGACTGCCTTTTTTCTCCGCTTTTACAATTTTTTCGATTCCAGGCTGAAGACTCTGATCCTCTTCATATACCGGAGCCGGAGCATTCAACTCGGCAGTCTTTTTAGACGTCATGGAAAGGGTAACCCCCTGTTCCAGTATGGGGATTCCAACGATTGAAATCTTTAGCTTCTGGCTTGCAAAACTGGTTCTGATTGCGATTGCACTGGAAGAATTATTCACAAATCTCATATCCGGTCCGCCAAAACTTACCATAGCATCCTCTCCTGGCGTAACATAGGCAGGCTCATAACTGTGGGCATGACGCTCTGTGGTTGTAAGACCTGCAAATACAACTGCATTATATAGTGTGGAGGAAACCTGACACACACCTCCGCCAGGTTCCTCAACCAGCTCTCCGTTGAGATAAGCTCCTGCAGGGCGGTATCCCTTGGCAGGAGAACGCTCTCCGGTTGCCTTATTGAAGGAAAATTCTTCTCCCGGTTTCAGAATCAGACCGTTCAATGCTCCGGAAGCCAATTCAATATTTTTATTTCTGGCACTGTTGGAAGTGGTGGTTGTGGTATAAGTTCCAATGACCTTATACATTTCTTTTGCCTGGGCTTCTGAAATCTTCGGTGCCACTTCCCTTCCCGATGCTGCAATGGAAGCAGAAAAATTCTTTGCTTTTATCTGAGCGGATATATCTGCCGCAAGCTGGTCCGCATCAATTGCAATACCATTCTTTTCCCCGGAATAAATGAAGGTTCCAGCCGCTTTGTCAAACCCCGAGATGGAACCATTCTGTGCCGGAACGTTCCACTTCTTTGCAGCAGCGTCAGCCTCAGCCTTAACGGCTTCTTCCATGCCTTCTGTATCCAGTGTGTAGTTTTCTTTTGGATCTTTGGTATAAATTTCTTCTAAAAGAGCATCAATCCTGCTCTCCAAAAGATTCTTTACCTTATATTCCTCGTTATGATAGGTAATTTTCATTGCCCATGGATATTTGTTCTTGATCGCCTCTCTGGCTTCGTTTTTTGACATTCCAGTAATGGTAAGTCCATCTACCTTTACGTCCTTTTTTAATTCTGTCTCTGCCGCAGTGGATGAATTCCCCTGGGTCTCCTTTGCCTTATGACCGCCAATATACTTTACAACAGCCATAATACAAATTACCGCAGCAACTGCCAGAATAATCCCAAAAAGAATCTTTGTAATATTGTATTGAGAACTACGCTTTCTCTTCTTTCCGTGTCTTTGCTGATAAGAACCTGAGGACCTGTATGACTGGCTTGTCCTCCGCCCGGTTTTTGATGTACTTCTTTTGGTTCCACTTTGGGAGGAACGGGTTCTTCCTCCGCTTCTTTGCCTGTTATCCACCTGACTCATTTACTTCACCTTTTTACATGATTATGTAGTATTTTATTGAGTAGTATACCACAATTTATGAGAAATGCTATTACGATTTTATGAATTTTCCCACTTAATTCTGCTGTTTTTTCCACATTTTACAGAACCAAAAAAACATGTTACTATAGTATTACTAAACTATTTCATTTTGGAGGTTTTTTATGAATTTTGTCGATCTACACGTTCATTCCAATGCTTCGGATGGCACCCTCTCTCCTTCTGAAGTAGTGTCCCTTGCACAGGAAAAAAAACTGACTGCCATTGCTTTGACAGATCATGACACCATTGACGGTCTTGCCGAAGCAATAGAGACCGCTTCAAAAACTGATGTGGAAATCATCCCCGGAATTGAACTTTCCTGTGCCTACGAAAAGGGGGAGATTCACATTCTGGGACTTTTTGCTGATCCTTCTGATCTTCATTTTTCCGCTCAGATCAACGAGTTAAAAAAACTCCGTGATAAACGCAACGAAGAGATGATCCGCCGTTTTAACGAAGCCGGTATCCCCATTACCTTAGAAGAAATATGCGGCGGTAATCTTAAAACGGTTATCACGCGAGCCCATTTTGCCCGTGTACTCTGTGAAAAAGGATATGTATCCACCATGGATCAGGCTTTTAAAAAATATCTGACCTATGGCACCCCTTACTGTCCCCGCAAGGAAAACATCACACCAGAACATGCAATGGGGCTTCTTACCAGTATAAATGCTTTCCCGGTTCTTGCCCATCCATATCTTTACCATCTTGGAGATAAAAAGACAGAAGAATTAGTCTGCTATCTAAAAGGGCTTGGACTTTTGGGTCTGGAGGTTTATCATTCTTCAAACAACCAGTACGAAAGCGGAAAACTTAAGAAACTGGCTAAAAAATATGGTCTTTTTCCTACCGGCGGCTCTGATTTTCACGGAAGTAATAAACCAGATATTGATTTAGGCACAGGAAGAGGTGGTCTGCGGATCAGTTCCCTTCTTCTTGATGATATAAAAAAATTCAGAAAAGAAAATGCCTGATACAATTAACCGATCTTTCCTTCATCCATGAAGCCAGCCAGTTCTATTGCAAAATATGTAATTAAAATATTGGCTCCTGCACGGTAAATACTGATTGCTGACTCACAGATAATATTTTCCTCATCTATAAATCCAGCTTTTGCCGCTGCTTTTATCATGGCATATTCTCCGCTGACACTGTAAGCTGCAATCGGTATATCATGACGATTAGAAACCTCTCTTATAATATCAAGATAGGAAAGTGCCGGCTTCACCATGATAATATCCGCACCTTCCAAAACATCTAATTCTGCTTCCTTTAAGGCTTCTTTCCGATTATGATAGTCCATCTGGTAACTTTTACGGTCTCCAAATGCCGGAGCAGAATCCGCCGCTTCCCTGAACGGACCATAAAATGCAGATGCGTATTTGGCAGAATATGCCATAATAGGAACTTCTGCAAACCCTGCTTCATCAAGAGCCTGCCGCATTGCTCCAATGCGCCCATCCATCATATCGGAAGGAGCAATCATATGGGCACCTGCCTTGGCATGTGAGATGGCAATGCGGTTTAAAAACTCAAGAGTTTTATCATTATCCACGCTCTCGCCGTCTAAAATTCCGCAGTGTCCATGAGAAGTATATTCACACATACACACATCGGTAACGATATATATGGAGGGGTAATTTTCTCTGATATAGCGGATCGCCCTCTGAACAATTCCCTCCTCATCATAAGCCTGGCTTCCACAGGAGTCCTTATGAGCTGGTATACCAAACAGCAGGACCTTTTCCACACCAGCCGCAATAAGACGGTCCATAATCTGATAAAGCTGATCCACGCTGTAGCGGTACTGCCCTTCCATGGTTTTAATCTCTTCCTTAATCCCGTTCCCATCCACTGCAAACAGAGGATAGATAAGGGACTGTCTGGAAACTCTGGTCTCTCTCACCATTTTTCTTAAAGCATCTGATGTCCTCAGTCTTCTGGGTCTGTATAATATATCCATGTGACTTTCCTCCCTTTTATTCCTGTCCTATTATACACCGTCTTTATGAAGATTCAAGTAATTCTTGCAGTGACGCAAAAGATTGCTTATAATGGTATTTGTATTATACCAAATCGAAATGAGGTACTGCTATATGGAGGAATTTTACCAGGCGATCGAAGAAAAGATACGCATGACAGGCTATCAAAGCCCGGTAAGCGGGGAAGAAATCTATAACGACATCTGCGATGAGATGGAGGGAAAAGAACC
This sequence comes from Clostridium sp. HBUAS56010, assembly GCF_007115105.1. Lineage (GTDB taxonomy): Bacteria > Bacillota > Clostridia > Lachnospirales > Lachnospiraceae > Lacrimispora. Next base: position 100,084 of record NZ_SULJ01000001.1, on the reverse strand, counting down.
TGGGGCTTATATTTTCATGTCAAAAAAAACGGATGATACTTTTTTTGAATATAAAATCCAGATTTTCGAAGATCAGTTTAATCTAAGCGCCATTGATATCCATACTCCGGATCAGATTTATCACGCAGATTTTGATTAACGCTTTATAGCACATGAATGCACAAAAACAAGCCTTGGTATGGGCTTTTATAACCCATACCAGGGCTTGTTTTCATGTGACTGATATGATTTTTATATAAACTGCCACAGAGATTCCTTTACAGCCTCCCCTTACGGTTTCGTTATCTTTTGCTTTTTTAACTGATTCGACTGATTTAACCTGTGGTTTACTGTCTCCCGGAGAAGCGTGTACAAAACTGAACAGAGGGGAATAAATATCAACATCCCCACCACTCCCATCATGCTTCCGCCAATGGTGACTGCCACCAGAACCCAGATGGAAGGCAGCCCAACAGAATTCCCTACTACATGAGGATAAATTAAATTGCCTTCGATCTGCTGAAGCACAAAAAATATAATCAGAAAAATAAGAGCATTGACAGGATCAACCATCAGCATTAAAAATGCCCCGATAACACAGCCGATAAACGCTCCAAACATAGGAATCAGCGCCGTAAATGCAATCAGAACTCCGATTAAAAGCGCATAGGGAAGCTTAAAAATAGACAGTACCACAAAAAACATGGTTCCCAGTATTAGTGCTTCCAGACACTGTCCTGCAAAAAAGCTGGAGAAGGTCACATAAATCAGGTTCACAATTTTAAGTGTCTTCTCCGTTACCGCATCGGGCAGATAAGCCTTCATCAGCTTTTTAAACTGGCGGCACAGTGTCTCTTTTTGAAGCAAAATGTAGATTGCAAATACAAAACCAATAAAAAATGTAGTTACTCCGCTTATTATGGATACAGCCGCCGATACGGTGGAAGAAAGAACATTTCCTGCACCAGTAGATAAAAATTCAATCACCCGTTCAAAGAAAGATTTCCAGTCAATTCGAACTCCGTTAATATAATCTGCAATCTCCGGATACTGGGCAAATAACAGTTCCAACTCCTCTTTTATGCCTGTAAGGAACGCCGGTATACTGTTTTGAAGACTTATTAATGTATCAAAAACCTGAGGCATAACAACGAAGATAACAAGAACCACAATTCCCACAACAAATAAAATGGACAGACAGAGACTTAAGGGTCTTGTTATTTTGCTTCCCTCTTTGGACGGAAGCAGCTTTTCAATCTTCTGCATGGGCAGGTGAATAACAAAAGCCATCACTCCCCCTAAAAGAAGTGGGGTGAAAAACCCAAATAATTTTATAATAAATAGAAACAAACTCCGGTAATTAAAGCCAGCCACCACCACTGCTACCGTAAAAACAATGAGCCAGCGAATCTTCTTTATTGTCGTATCATTTAAATCCATTCTTTTCTCCTTCTGCTTCTTCCTCAAATACACTTCTGATTGCATCCGCATCTGCCAAAAAGGTGCCCTGTACCATATTGCTGCTTCCGCCTCCTTTGCCATTAAGCTTCTGATTCATTCTCTTGCCAAGCATGCGCATGTCCAGGCTGCTGCTTCCCATGGCATATTGATAGGTGCCGCCTGCTCCTGAGCAGACCAACACAACACTTCCTTTTCCAGCTTCATAAAGCATTGTGCAAAACTTTCTTAGTTCCACCGGAGCCAGTCCCTGTTCAAAAACAAGAAGAGGGTTTTCTGAATTTAAATATTCCATGGTTTTTCTTTGCAGCAGTTCCTGGTACATCTCATTGATTGTTCCATCTTTTTTCAGACTCTCTTCTTTTAATTTTGCCGCAGAACAAAGAACCCGATCCGGCTTTGAAGAGAATAAAACAGAGAGTGCACTCACTGTCTTCTGCTTCTTTCTGTAATCAGAAAGAGCCATCTTCCCGCATAAAAGGCTGATTCTTACGCCTCCCTTATAGTTTATCATTCCTGTCACCTTAAGCAGTCCAATCTCTCCTGCGGCAGTTACATGGGTTCCGCAGCAAGCACAAACATCTCCTCCAGGGACTTCAATAATACGGATCTGCCCCTCTATCTCCTTTTTGCTTCGGTAATCCAGAGAAGCCAGTTCTTCCCTGGAAGGATAATACTCCAGTACAGGCACATTCTCCCATATCAGTTCATTCACCTCGTCTTCTATGGATTCAATCTGTTCCCATGTAAGAACTCCATTAAAATCAACGGTTATCTCATCTTTTCCCATATGGAACCCAACATTGTCAAATCCATAATGCTTATGTACCACCCCAGAAAAAATGTGCTCCCCAGAATGATTCTGCATATGTTGAAACCTTCTCTCCCAATCAATTCTCCCCACTATTGTGCTGCCAGCAGGTATGGGGCTGTCTGTTATATGAAAAATCTCCCCAGCCCTTTCTTTTACATCAAATACTGCCACATCTCCTAATGCTCCCATATCAGCCGGCTGTCCTCCGCCCTCCGGATAGAAAGCAGTCCTGTCCAGAATCACTTCATAAAAGCCTGTCTTCTCTGGTCTGCAATCCAAAACCTGTGCTTCAAACGTTTTTACATATGGTTTTTTATAAAATAATTTTTCCATGATTTGCTCCTCTTTTCCCGTTGTTACTAATTATACACAACAATTGGATAAGTTCAATCACATCAAATCTAAAATTTTTACAAAAAATGTGGAAACAGTGGCAAGCTGCCGTTCATACAATTACAGTGTAAACAAATTATTTGGAGGAACCAATATGAGTGATCTGGCAGCAACTAATTGTGGATGCGGATGCGACAACGGAGGCGGGAGTGGATTTAATATAATCTGGCTTATCCTGATCCTCTGCTGCTGCGGTGGCGGCAATAGCGGTTGTGGCAACAGCTGTGGTGGCAATGATGGATGCGGTAGTTTTATTTGGATCATCCTTCTCCTTTGCTGCTGCGGTGGCAATGGTTTTGGTGGCGGAAATAACTTCTGCTGCTAAACAAAGAAAACATAAAATGAGGCCCGATCCTTTCAGGATCGGGTCTTATTTTGTTTAACGGGTCTTATTATTGTCCTGGCCCGGTCTTGTAAATCCACCCTGGCCTCCATTACCCCTGCCTGTGTTCCGGCTTTGTTTCCGTTTCATACATTCATCATCAACTTCATATACTGCATTTCCATCTATAATTAATCGGCTTCTCATATCTATATCACTCTCCTGTAATACTAATATATGCAGCTGCATATATTGTCAACAAGAAAAGTAAGGATCTTAAACCATGAATAATGAAGAAAATATCCGCGCAAATGATCTGGACTCCCTCATCAACGATAATCACATCCAAATGATGAAGGCTGCCCTGCCTTATATGAGCGTTACCCAGCAGCGTTTTATCTCCTACTTTGTAAAATTCAACGAACTGCAGCGCACTATAAACCTGTTTCAGGACGGGGAAGTCGCTGCAATGGGAATCTGCTCTGCCGGGGAGAAAAATACCACTGAGTCTCCCATTGACATGCTCAACACCATCAAACCTTTTGCCAATCCGGCTGAACAGGATTTTATTGACCTTATCCTGAACTTTTTTCAGGGATTTAAACTGGCTAACTCCTATCAGGACCCTATGCCAGGTTCCACAGTTCCGGTTCAGGCTCAATCAGACGGACAGGACAAATCCCAGAACACCCACAATAACCACAGGCAAAACAATCCTCTGGGAAGAATCCCCTTTGAACAGCTTAAAAACTTTATGCCTCCGGAACAACAGTCCCGCTTTGAAACCATGCAGCTTATGATGTCTGCAATGCAGCAGATGAATTAACCGGTTACCAGTTTCATGTACATAACCCGCCCAGAAAGGAAACAGCAGCCTATGAATAACAATTGGAAACAAGACCCCAGACTCAGAAAAATGAACCCGCAAAAAATCTCTCTTTTAAATGAATTTGCCTCAAGAGTAGAAAACACACCAAAAGATCAGCTTATGACCACTCTTTTATCCCTCAACGCAGAGGCGAGCCAGAAAGGCATTCATTTTAACGACGAAGAAACAGATCTTCTCATATCCATTATGAGCACCAATATGACACCAGCCGAACGAAACCGTATGGACACTCTGCGGATGCTTTCCCAAAATCTGATGAGGCGGAATAAAAAATAGCCAAAAGGACATTATGGCGATGTTACAATCACGCATAATGTCCTTGTTGGATATTCCATAATAGAATTTTTCTTACTTACAAACGATATTTACAATGCGTCCCGGAACATAAATCTCTTTTACAATGGTTCCTGTAATTTTATCCGGAATCAGCTCTTTTCCTGCTTTGATTGCATCCTCTTTGGTTACGTCAGCAGGGAGTGTGACAACTGCCCTGGTCTTTCCGTTTACCTGTACTGCAATCTCAACTTCGTCATCCTTCATGGCTTCCGGATCACTTTCCGGCCATTGACCATGGAATACAGAACCTTGCTGCCCCAACTGGCTCCACAATTCTTCGCCCACATGTGGAGCAAATGGGGCGAGAAGAATCACAAAGGTTTTCAGAGTCTCTTTGTCAATTCCGCCGGTTTTCTTTGCAAGTTCAATGAACTTGTTGTTATATTCCATAAAACCAGATATTACGGTATTTAAGTTAAACTGGTTAAATCTCTGGTCAATATCAAAAATCAGCTTATGACGCAGACGAATCATCTCTTTCGTTGCCTCTGTTTCCTTTTTGCTGCTTTCTGATACCAGATTCCAGAATCGGTTTAAGAAGCGGCTGACGCCCTCAATCCCTCTGTCATCCCACTCTGCATCAAGTTCAGGCGGACCTACAAAAAGTTCATACATACGAAGAGCATCGCATCCATAATCCCGCACCAGTTCATCAGGAGATACTACATTTCCTTTGGACTTACTCATCTTAATACCGTTCTTTCCAGTAATCATTCCCTGGTTAAACAGCTTTACAAATGGCTCATCAAAGCCAACTACGCCAATATCATTTAAGAATTTGGTATAGAAACGGGAGTAAAGCAGATGAAGCACTGCATGCTCCACGCCGCCGATGTACATATCAACAGGCAGGTATTGATCTGCTTTTTCTCTTGACACCAGTTCTTTCTGATTATGGCTGTCTACATAGCGCAGGAAATACCAGGAGGAACCAGCCCACTGAGGCATGGTATTGGTCTCTCTCTTTGCCGGAGCACCGCACTGAGGGCAGGTGGTATTAACCCATTCTTCAATGTCTGCAAGAGGAGATTCCCCTGTTCCGGTTGGCTGATAGCTTTCCACTTCCGGCAGACGCAAAGGAAGCTGATCTTCCGGCACAGGCACATTGCCGCAATGAGGGCAGTGAACAATGGGAATCGGTTCTCCCCAGTAGCGCTGTCTGGAAAATACCCAGTCACGGAGTTTGAAGTTAACGGTCTTTTTGCCTAAGCCTCTCTTTTCAATCATGGCTGGAGCTTCTTTTTTAAGAACAGAGGATTCCATTCCATTCCATTCTCCGGAATTGATCATGATTCCGCTGGCTTCGGTATAAGCTTCTGTCAGATTCTCAATCTCTTTTCCATCTTTTGCAATGACCTGAATGATGGGAATCTCAAACTTCTTGGCAAATTCAAAATCCCTGTCATCATGAGCCGGTACACACATAATGGCACCGGTACCATAATCAGCCAAAACGTAATCAGAAAGCCAGATCGGCACTTTTGCCCCATTTAACGGATTGATGGCATAGCTTCCGGTAAATACACCCGTCTTTTCCTTGTCCTGAAGACGATCTACATTGGACTTTATAGAAGAATCATAGATATATGCGTCAACGGCTTCTTTGTTCTCCTGTGTTGCAAGAGCTGCTGCCAGCTTATGCTCCGGTGCAAGAACCATAAACGTAGCACCATACAGAGTATCCGGTCTTGTTGTATAGACTGTGATTGCCTCTTCTCTACCTTCTACCTTAAAATCAATTTCAGCGCCATAGGATTTTCCAATCCAGTCGCTCTGCATCTTCTTTACTTTCTCCGGCCAGTCCAGCTTATTTAAATCATTAAGAAGCCGATCCGCATATGCTGTGATTTTAAGCATCCACTGTCTTAAATTCTTCTTTGTAACTGCGGTACCGCACCGTTCACAGCAGCCATTTACCACTTCTTCATTCGCAAGTCCAGTCTTACAGGAAGGACACCAGTTAATGGGGAATTCCTTTTCATAAGCCAGACCTTTTTTAAACATCTGCACAAAAATCCACTGGGTCCATTTATAAAATTCTGGATCCGTCGTATTCACTTCCATATCCCAGTCATACACCGCTGTGATCTCATTGATCTGACGTTTGATGTTGGATACATTCTCTGCTGTGGATTTTGCCGGGTGGACTCCCATCTTGATGGCATAATTTTCGGCAGGAAGACCGAACGCATCCCAGCCCATGGGATGAATCACATAATGCCCTTTTAAAATCTGATAACGGCTCCATACATCAGAGATTACATATCCTCTCCAATGTCCTACATGAAGACCACTGCCGGAAGGATATGGGAACATATCCAGACAATAGTATTTTGATTTTTTGCCATCGTTTACATTAATGGGGTTTTTCGCCCAGTTTTCACGCCACTTTTTCTCAATGGCACTGTGGTTATAAGCTGCTGCCATAAATCTTTCCTCCTTTTATTGAGTACCGGTAAAAACACAAAAAAAGCGTCTCAAGCTGCCCAAAGGCAACTATAGAGACGCAGAATCTACCGCGTGGTACCACTCTATTTCATACAAAACTCGTATGCTCTCAACGGATCTATATTATGATCCTCCCGCTGTAACGGACGGGTTCCGGCAATCCCTACACAAAAATCACAGACTTTCTTCGGTATGCTACTCATAGGCCAGTTCAGCCGCCGTCTGCAACCCGCTCACACCAACCGCCGGCTCTCTTTATGCTTCTGACTGCTTACTATTCCTAATCACTGTATTTTCGCTAAATGTAAATCTAACATAATTGGTCAATTGTGTCAACTGCATTTTACAAAATCCCTGAAATAACAAAGGTAAACGCAGATATGAGAAAAAAGAAAATCATTCCGAAATTTAAAAAAATTACTTTTAACGTACTGTTTCCCCACGCTTTATAGATACCATCATAGATAGCAGTCTTTTTTTTATTTTTTGTAAATATAATCACCCCTGCTATCACGGCACTAAGCATTAACAGCCCGTAAACAGCAATCAGCCACGGCATCTGCTGCACTTTCAGACCTACAATTGATCCAATAAAATTAATAATCATGTGGTATGCAATGGTATATCTAAGTCTGCCCGTTTGTATATAAACATATGCAAATACAATCCCAAGAAAAAAAGCATAAAAGAACTGATAAAAATTCCCGTGACTCAAACCAAAAATAAAAGCGGAAACAATGATGGCGGCTCTGTCACCATAGACTCTGACTCTGTCAACCAGAATTTTCCGAAACAGAATCTCTTCAAAGACAGGAGCCACCACCACCATAATAATAAAGATCCACCAGGTACTAAGTCCGCTGATCGCCTGCTCTACCGGATTCAACATAGGTTTTCCCTGAAGTGCGGATACCCCCCGCATCAGGAGCTGACCAATCATATTTCCAAGATACAGTCCGCTGATGCAGACAAAAAATCCATTGATCAGAAGTTTTTTATTGTTTTTTTCTGCCCTTATTCCGGATACAACAGGCATACTCTGGATTATAAAATAAGCTGCCAGCCCGCCAACAATGTAATTCGCCAGGGAAATTAACATCAGATACCAGCCACCCAGAGGGATCTTAATGCCATAATGAGAGAATATACCAACTACTGTTCCAAATACCAACTGTAAAACCAGGGATATTATTAAAAACACAGCATATCCCACTCCTAATCTGGAAAATGCTTTCCGGACACTTCTTTTGTCTTCTGTCATCACTTACCTCCTGCCATTTGAAAGTAGTTTAACACAGATATGGCAAAAGCGCAATTTTCCGGCTAACCAGTTATATTATCAATTTTATATGCTCTTTCTTCCACCTCTTTTTTCTGAACATCACCAGGCGCCAGCTCATAACGGCTGAATTCATACTCGTAGGTGCCCATTCCGCCTGTCATGGAGCGCAGATCCGTATTATATCCAAACAGCTCTGATACGGGTATATCTGCCTCAACAATCTGTTTCCCATTGTGATCGGAGTTCATTCCAAGGACTCTGCCTCTTCTTCTGTTTAAATCCCCCATAACATCTCCTGTGAACTTATCCGGGACTTTTACTTTAAGGGAAGCAATTGGCTCTAAAAGAACAGGTCCCGCCTCCATAAATCCTTTTTTAAATGCCAGTGTGGCTGCCATCTTAAATGCCAGTTCTGAAGAATCAACGGGATGATAAGACCCATCGGTTAAGGTCGCCTTTAATCCAACTACGGGATATGCTGCAAGAGGTCCTTTAAGCACACATTCCGCAATTCCTTTTTCCACTGCTGGAAAATAATTTTTCGGTACTGCTCCTCCGAACACGCATTCTTCAAACACATAAGCCTTCTCCAGATCTCCTGAGGGTTCAAAAATCATTTTCACATCCCCGTACTGTCCGTGCCCGCCGGACTGTTTTTTATACTTGCCCTGGACTTCCACTTTTTTACGTATGGTTTCCCGAAATGCAAACTTGGGTTTGCTCAGCTCAATTTCCACTTTATATCGGTTTAACAGCTTACTTACCACTACCTCTAAATGCTGATCTCCAATTCCATATAGAAGTGACTGCCTGTTTTCCGTATCATTGACTGCTTTTAGAGTCAGATCTTCCTCCATGAGTTTTCCAAGGGCACTTGATACCTTATCATCATCTCCTTTGGATTTTGTTTTATAGCGCATATAGGTATAAGGAATGGATATCTCAGGTTTGTGATAAACAATAGGTGCCGAACGCAGGGCAATGGTATCCCCGGTCTGGGTAACTGCAAGCTTTGATACTGCTCCGATATCTCCTGCTCTTAATTCCTTTACTTCTATGGTTTCTCTGCCCTTAAGCACATAAAGCTTTCCTGTCTTTTCCTCCGCATCCTTATTCACATTATAAATGACGGAATCCGGCCTCAACGTTCCGGTGCAGATTTTAAGAAGGGAGTATTTCCCGATAAAGGGATCTGCAATGGTCTTAAATACCTTTGCAGACAAGGATACACCAGCATCATACCTGGCTGTAAACCTCTCTCCCGTAGAAATATCCACACCAATACATTCATAATGATCAGGCGCAGGGAAATACTTATCAATTGCCTGTAGTAACATCCTGGCTCCCTGGGCATTGATTCCTGATCCCAGCATAACAGGAACAATATTTCCTTCTATTACATGCTCCCGAAGGGCTGAGGAGATTTCTTTTAGTGTAAATTCTTCTCCGGAAAAATAACGTTCCATATATTCTTCACTGGTTTCTGCCACCGCTTCCATCAACGCTTCCCTTGCAATTCCAAGATTTTTCCGGCTATAATCCGGAATCTCACACTCGGTATAATCACTGTTGACCGTAAAACGCCGCCCCGCCATCTTTACCACATTGACAAAACCTACAAATTTTTCTTTTTCCCGAATAGGAAGGTGAAAAGGTGCGATCTTTCTGCCAAATTCTTTTTCAAGCTTTAAAAGGAGTTCACGAAAACTTGCCTGGTCATCATCCATGTTGGTGACAAAGAAAACTCTTGGAAGCTTGTACTTTTCGCACAATTCCCATGCTTTATAAGTTCCCACCTCGATTCCTGCCTTGCAGTTCACCACAATCACCGCTGCATCTGCTGCACTAACAGCCTCTTCCACCTCTCCTACAAAATCAAAATATCCGGGAGTGTCCAGTAAATTGACCTTAATGGGGCCTTCTTCTCCTTCATACTCCAAAGGAATCAGAGATGTTGAGATGGAAAATTTTCTCTTCGTCTCTTCTTTGTCATAATCGCTGATGGTATTGCCGTCTGTCACTTTTCCCATTCTGCCAATGGCTCCGGTTACCAGTGCCATGGCTTCTGACAGGGTGGTCTTTCCAGCCCCCCCATGCCCCAGTAATGCGACGTTTCGGATCTGTTTGGTTCCATACACGTTCATAAGCATTCCTCCTGTTCCGTATTTTATTCTATGACTATATTTTACTAAAAATGTCGTAAGATTACAAGTATACAGTACAAACTGCACAAATATTTTTCCATATCTTTATTATTTACAAAAATTCCCTCTATTTTATTCTCTATTGCAAAGAAACTTTTCACCATCTTTACTAAGTATTATAGTCCGAAATACAATTTCACTTTAAAGCGTAAAACTTTAAAGCATAAAAGCGTTGACAACTCAAATTGCATCCTTTACAATTGCATTAAACGTTTGTAAAAAGAGAGGAAATGTATTATGATAATCATTATGAAGCCCAATGCTTCTGAGGAAGCTGTATCTAAAGTGAAAGAAATTATTGAATCAAACGGTCTTCAGGCTCATTTATCCAAGGGCACTGAAGTTACCATTGTCGGTGTTGTCGGAGACAAATCAAAGCTGCAGACTGCCAACATTGAGTTAATTGAGGGAGTGGATAAAATTGTGGCTGTGACTGAAAGCTACAAACTGGTTAATAAAAAGTTTCATCCTGATGATTCTGTCATCACAGTTGGTAATACAAAAATCGGACCAGGACACTTTACCATGATGGCAGGTCCCTGTGCCATTGAAAACAGAGATATGCTTTTAGAGACAGCCATTGCTGTAAAAAAAGCTGGTGCACAATTTTTAAGAGGCGGTGCTTACAAACCAAGAACTTCCCCTTACGCATTCCAGGGATTGGAAGAGGAAGGCTTAAAATACATGAAAGAAGCCAGAGATGCCACCGGTCTTAACATTATCTGTGAAGCCACCAGCCTGCGTGCCCTTGAAACTGCTGCGAAATACGTGGACATGATTCAGATTGGCGCCCGTAACATGCAGAACTTTGAACTGTTAAAGGAAGCTGGAAAAGCGGGTGTTCCGGTTCTGTTAAAGAGAGGTCTGTGTGCAACCATTGATGAATGGCTGAATGCAGCAGAATATATCGCCTCTGAAGGCAATCCAAACATTGTTCTGTGCGAACGGGGAATCCGTACTTATGAAACCGCCACCAGAAACACCCTGGATATCAGTGCAGTTCCAGTTATCCGTTCCAGAAGCCATCTTCCTATTATTATAGACCCAAGTCATGCTACCGGAGTACGCTCTTACATTGAACCAATCTCCAAGGCTGCTCTGGCAGTTGGCGCAGACGGTCTGATTGTGGAAGTCCACCCCTGTCCTTCCTGTGCTCTGTCCGATGGTCCCCAGTCTCTTACTTTTGAACAGTTTGACCATATGATGAGCGAACTGGAACCATACGCAAAACTTTCCGGGAGGGTTTCTTCATGAAAGAAGCTGCCATTGCCTTTATCGGGCTTGGTCTGATTGGAGGCTCCATTGCCCGGGGGATCAAGCGTGAACACAGAGATACCAAAATCATGGCATACATGCGTTCCACAGCCAGACTGGAAAAAGCCAGAGAAGACGGCATTGTGGATGTCATTTTAAATGGAATCGGAGAAGAACTTACCCAGTGTGATCTTATCTTTCTCTGCACTCCAGTAGAATACAACGCGGATTATCTGGAAAAGATAAAACCTTACTTAAAGCCCGGCGCCATTGTTACCGATGTTGGCAGTACCAAGACGGATATCCATGAAGCGGTTATCCGTCTTGGTATGGAAGCCTGCTTTATCGGAGGTCACCCCATGGCTGGCTCAGAAAAAACCGGATACGAGAACTCTACGGATCTTCTCCTTGAGAATGCTTATTATTTAATTACTCCTACTGCTTTTTCCTCAGAAGAACAGATAAAGAGGATCACTGCTATTGCAAAAGCCATTGGTTCCATGCCATTGGTTCTGGATTATAAAGAACATGATCTGATTGCCGCCGCCATCAGCCACCTGCCTCATATCGTAGCCTCCAGCCTGGTAAACCTGGTGAAGGACTCCGATAACAGACAGGAACTGATGAAGCGGCTTTCAGCCGGTGGATTCAAAGATATTACCCGAATCGCATCTTCTTCCCCGGAGATGTGGGAACAGATCTGCATGACCAACAGCCGCAATCTGGCTTTCATGCTCAGGCGTTATATCGGCTCTCTTAATCAGATCCTGGAAAAATTAGAGGAAAAGAACAGCCAGTATCTATATGAACTGTTTGAAACCTCCAGAGATTACCGGAAAACATTTTCTGAAAAAGCGGGAGGTTCCATTGCACCTGATTATTCTTTCACTGTAAATATGGCTGATGAAGTAGGTGCAATCTCCACTTTATCTGTCATCTTGGCTTCAAAAGGCATCAGCATACAAAACATCGGCATTAACCACAACAGAGAGCACGGAGAAGGTACATTGCGAATCGCTTTCTATGATAAAGAAACCATGGACAACGCATGGAAACAGTTGGAGCGATATCATTATGATCTAATATCCAATTAAAGAGAGGTATTTTATGAAATTCACAAAAGCCTCCCCGTTAAAAGGGGAAATAACCATACCAGGTGACAAGTCCATCTCACACCGCAGCGTGATGTTTGGTTCCATTGCAAAAGGAACCACTGAAATCACCCATTTTCTGCCTGGTGCAGACTGTCTTTCCACCATCTCCTGTTTTCAAAAGATGGGAATTCCCATTGAAGTAAACGGAGAAACTGTAATTGTAAAGGGAAAAGGCCTTCGCGGGCTGAAAAAACCAGAGTCAATTCTTGATTGCGGAAACAGCGGAACCACCACCCGCCTCATCTCCGGCATTTTAGCTGCCCAGAATTTTGATGTGACTTTAACTGGAGACGACTCCATTAAAAAAAGACCCATGAAGCGGATTATGGAACCCCTGTCCCTGATGGGTGCTGATATCAGAAGCATTCCGGGCAATGGCTGTGCTCCCCTTGCTATCACAGGAAAACCCCTTCATGGAATCCATTACACCAGCAAGGTCGCTTCCGCTCAGATCAAATCTTCTATTTTACTGGCTGGCTTATATGCCCAGGGAGAGACAAAAGTAACAGAGCCTTACGTTTCCAGAAACCATACAGAGATTATGCTAAGTTCCTTTGGTGCCAATGTAAAAACAGAAGAAACCACCGCCTGTATCTCTCCTGTCCAGGAACTCTACGGCAGCAAGATTGCTGTTCCGGGAGATATTTCCTCTGCCGCTTTCTTTCTTGCGGCGGCTCTTATGGTACCTGGCTCTGAGGTTCTGATTAAGCATGTAGGCATTAATCCTACCCGTGACGGAATTTTATCTGTATGCAAAGATATGGGTGCCGACATTACTCTTCTAAACCAGAATACAGATGAAGGAGAGCCTACTGCAGACCTTCTGGTAAAATCCAGTTCCCTTCACGGCATAACCATTGAAGGAGCCATTATTCCAAGACTGATTGATGAACTTCCCATGATTGCTGCCATGGCATGTTTTGCAGAAGGAACCACCATCATCAAAGATGCAGCGGAAATGAAAGTGAAAGAATCCAACCGTATCGAGATCATGGTACGCAATCTTTCTGCCATGGGCGCGGACATTACAGAAACAGAGGATGGCATGATCATACACGGCGGAAAACCTCTTCACGGAGCCGTCATTGACAGCAAGCTGGATCACCGCATCGCCATGACTTTTGCTGTAACTGGCTTATGTGCAGAAGGAGAAACAGAAATCTTAGGTGCAGAATGCGTGAACGTCTCCTATCCTGACTTTTATGAACACATAAAATCCTTAAACAGATAGATAAGAAAAATGCCGTAGGATTAAGCATCCTTCCGGCATTTTTTATTCTTGCAATTAAAGCACCTGAATCTGACATACTTTCATGGCTTTTAATGCCGTCTCATGACTCTCAGGCGTTACTCCTGCACAACAGGAAGAATCTACCTGAATCAGTGTTTCCGGTAAAAAAGCCTTGATTAAGAGCGCATTGGAAATCACACAGATATCCGTACATACCCCAACCAGTTCAATAACATCATAAGATTTTCCTTTTAAATATTCTGCCATGGCAGCACTTCCAAACGTCTCTTTTTCAAACCGCTGCCCTTTCACATCTTTCAATGAATCATGAAGCTGCCAGCCGCTGCTTTCCCGTATACAATGTACAACAGGGAGATTCTTCCCTTCCTGCGTGCTTAAATAATCCTCCTTGTGCGTATCCAAAGTAAAAATCACATCAAAGGATTCCTTTTGGTATTCCTCAATTTTTCTCTTTACCAGAGGAACAATATCCACCGCTTCCTTTGTTCCTAAAGAACCATCAATAAAATCTTTCTGCATGTCCACAACAACCAGTAGTTTCTTCATACTTAAAACCTCCGTATCCCATAATACCAGTAGTTTAACACATTGCACCTAAAATAAAAAGACAGGCAGACTTTTTTTCATAGACTTTCCATGATTGGATGGGGTCTTATAAATTTTTTCTCAAATATGGATTGACAAATGAACTCTTTCCGATTATGATAATGACAATATATAGAATAAACCGTTGAGAAAGAAGAGTAAGCTTTCCCTGCATTATTTCAGAGAGCCGCCGTTGGTGCGAGTGCGGTATAAAGCGGATAGCCGAATGGACTTTCGAGGGCGGTCCTGAAGAATTTATATACAGTAGGGACCGACGGATACCACAACCGTTATAGATCGTGGCATATATGTTAGTATATGGAAAGTGGACTTTAAAAGTCAAGTTGAGTGGCACCGCGGATTGTATAATTCGTCTCAAGTATGTTTGGAACATACTTGGGGCTTTTTTTATTTTCAACAGACCTGCCCCCTTCTTTCCAAATTTATAAAACCATCTAATAGGAGGATTTATCAATGAAAAAATCTATGAGACTGATATTAATGACAGCAATTGCTGCTGCTGCACTCTCCGCTTGTTCAAAGGCTCCCCAAAAGACTTCACAAGGGTCAGAGAATGGGGATTCTTACACCATCGGCATCGGACAGTTCGCAGAACATGGTTCCCTTGACAACTGCAGGGAAGGCTTTATCCAGGGATTAAAGGAAGAAGGAATTGAGGAAGATAAAAACTTAACGATTCTCTATGAAAACGCACAGGCAGACGGCGGAACAGCAAGCCAGATCGTGAATAACTTCCTTTCAAAAAAAACAGATTTAATCTGCGCCATTGCAACACCAATGGCACAAACTGCATTCAGCGGAACCAAAAAATCAGAAACTCCGGTCATTTATACGGCAGTTACTGATCCTGTTGCCGCTGCTCTTGCAACAGAAGACGGATCTTCCGTGGGTGAAATAACCGGAACCAGCGACAAGCTTCCAGTTGAAAAACAGTTAGAGATGATCCGCACCATCCTTCCTGATGCTAAAACCATCGGAATTCTATACAGTACCAGTGAGATCAATTCAGAAGCTGCAATTGCAGAATATAAGGCTGCTGCTTCCAGCTATGGGTTTGAAATCGTAGAAGGTCCGGTCACTGCTTCTGCTGATATTCCTCTGGCAGCGGATAATCTTTTAACAAAAGTGGATTGTCTGAATAATTTAACAGATAATACAGTTGTAAGCTCTCTCCCTCTTATTTTAGACAAAGCTTCAAAGAAAAACATTCCAGTATTTGGAAGCGAAATTGAACAGGTCAAGATTGGCTGTCTTGCTGCAATGGGACTGGATTATGTTGATCTTGGCAAACAGACCGGTAAAATGGCTGCAAAGGTGTTAAAAGGAGAAGCAAAAGCCAGTGAAATCAAGTTTGAAGTAATCAAAGACGCGGCTTTTTACGGAAATACAAAAGTTGCTGAGAATCTGGGAATTACCCTTCCTGCACAACTTACAGATTCTGCAGCTGAAATCTTTAAAGATATCAAATAATAACATTTATACCATCGGAACATATTGGAGGAAGTCATATCATGTCAATTATATTTGGCGTTTTGGAAGAAGGCCTGGTTTATGCCATCATGGCACTGGGCGTGTATATTACCTATAAAATTCTGGATTTTCCAGACTTATCTGTAGATGGAACGTTTCCCCTTGGCGGTGCACTCACCGCCACACTGCTTCTGGCAGGAATGAATCCGTTCGTCGCTTTGATTCTATCCTTTGCCCTTGGCTGTCTCGCCGGATGCGTAACTGGAATTATTCATGTAAAATTAAAGGTAAGGGATCTCCTGTCGGGTATCATTGTCATGACTGCGCTTTACTCCGTGAACTTGCGGCTGGCAGGAAAAGCGAATGTTTCCTTTTTTAACACGGATTCCATTTTCGAAAACAATTTGATGAACCGCTTAATTCCTTCGGGATTTTCCGATATCCGTGTCATCATCATTCTCGCTGTTATTGTGCTTGCGGTCAAACTTCTTCTTGATCTTTATTTAAAAACCAGATCTGGTTATTTGCTGAGGGCTGTCGGAGACAATGAAACCCTTGTCACCTCTTTAGCCAAAGACAAAGGCTCTGTTAAGATCCTGGGTCTTGCCATTGCAAATGGTCTGGCTGCCCTTGCTGGTTCTGTATATTGTCAGCAGAAAGGGTTTTTTGAAATCTCTATGGGAACAGGAACCATTGTGATCGGTCTTGCAAATGTTATCATCGGAACAAAACTATTTAAACGGTTCGGGGCAGTTAAAGCTACCTCTGCAGTTGTGATTGGATCAATCATCTATAAAGCCTGTGTTTCCATTGCAATTTATCTTGGCATGGAGGCATCGGATTTAAAACTTATTACATCCGCCCTGTTCCTGGGTATTCTTGTACTAAGCAACGGCAAAGAGAAGAAGGTGAAAAATCATGCTTGAACTTCATAACATTAATAAATATTACAATCAGGGAACGGTCAACGAAATGTGCCTGTTCCGTGATTTTTGTCTGACCATCGAGGATCAGCAGTTTGTCTCTGTAGTAGGAAGCAATGGTTCCGGTAAGACATCTCTGTTAAATATGATCTGCGGCAGTATTCCCTTACACAGCGGCTCCATTCGCATGAACGACGTTGACATTACCAATATGCCGGAATTTAAGCGTCAGCGCCGCATCGGAAGAGTTTATCAGAATCCCTCCATGGGAACCTGCCCCAATATGACCATATTGGAGAATATGGCAATTGCAGATACAAAAGGAAAACCTTTCAATCTTCTGCCAGGTACTAACAAGCAGCGAATCACTTACTATCAGGAACAGCTGCATTCTCTGGGACTGGGACTGGAAGATAAACTCCATGTAAAGGTAGGCGTTCTATCCGGAGGTCAAAGGCAGGCAATGGCTCTGCTCATGTCCACCATGACTCCCATTGAGTTTCTGATCTTAGATGAACATACGGCTGCACTGGATCCGAAAACAGCGGAAGTTATTATGGAATTAACCGATAAGATTGTCAAAGAGAAAAAACTGACTACCATTATGGTAACTCATAATCTTCGTTATGCTGTAGAATATGGAAACCGCCTTCTAATGATGCACCAGGGAAAGGCCGTGGTAGACAAATCCGGGGAAGAAAAATCCAGACTGGACACTGAATTTATCTTAGAGAAATTTAACGAAATCAGCATTGAATGCGGAAATTAATTCAAAAAATCATGCACACCAAGCACAAAAGACCCGATCAGAAAACATCTGACCGGGTCTTTCTTAGTAAGAAACCTATTATCTGCTCATTTCGCTCTGAGGGCCTTTATCATTGTGTTCACGAATAACTGTATTTACCTCATTTAGATCTGAAGTCGGCAAATCACCTGGAATGGTATTCTTCAATGATGCAGTCGCGTTACCGTACTGTACTGCTTTCATACAATCTCCGCCGCTGCTTAAAAGACCGTAAAGAGCTCCTGCAATATAAGCATCTCCGCTTCCGATACGGTCTACCACATCAATGTTACGATATGGTTCCTCCTCATAGTATTCATCTCTTGCTGCGTCGTAAATAACCGATCCAAAAGTATGACTCTTGGGGCTATGTACGATTCTCTGAGTGGATGCTACAATAGAAATCGGATAATCCCTGGTAAAGCTCTTCATCATCTCTTTGACTGTTCCTTCTTTTTTGAAGGTCAGTCTTGCAGTATCTTCAGAGCAGAAGAAAATATCTACATAGGGAAGAATCTGTTCAATACAGACTCTTGCTTCCTCTCCTGTCCACAGATTACCACGGAAATTCACATCAAAAGAAATAATCGTACCGGATTCTTTAAATTTCTTTATCATATCAATGGCTGTCTTTCTGGTGTTCTCGCAAAGAGCCAATGTAATTCCGGTAGTATGGAAACAGGTTGTTGCTTTGTACATCTCATCAGGAAAAGAATTCTCGCTGATATTCACAAAGGAACTGTTCTTTCTGTCGTAAACCACCTTGGGTTTTCTTGGATATGCTCCATACTCATAATAATAAAGTCCCAGTCTTGCATTCGAACTCTCATCATAGACAAAATAGTCATCACTGATTCCATAAGAACGGACTTTATTCTTTGCAAACATTCCCATATCATGTGCAGGAAGCTGGGTAACCAAACCAGTATGAAGTCCTAAAAGGGCTGCACCAACTGCAACGTTTAACTCCGCACCCCCAACCTGTTTCTGAAAGGAATCACCTCGAACCAATCGTTCCGCACCTGCCGGAGACAAGCGCAAAAGGAGTTCGCCCAGGCTTAATAAATCAAATGGTCTGTCGCTCATTCTGATATTTCCTCCATAACTTTTAAAAAGGGGGTCATTCACAATGACCCCCATGTCTTATCTATATAAAATGGCAGGAATCTTCTCCTGTCTGCAAACAGTCGGTCAGCAATTATCTCTGAACACGTCCTGATCCGTCACCGCCAGCAAGAGTATCAACATCTTCTCTTGTTACCAGGTTAAAGTCTCCAGGAATTGTATGCTTTAAAGCAGAAGCTGCTACTGCAAACTCTAAGGCATCCTTGAATTCTTTTCCATCAACCATTCCACAAACAACACCAGCTGCAAAAGAATCGCCGCCGCCTACACGATCTACGATCGGAGTTACGCGATATTTTCTGGAATGATAGAATTCACGGGTAGCACCGTCCATGATACATGCAGACCAGCCATTGTCAGATGCAGAATGGCTCTCACGTAAAGAACTGATTACATACTTAAATCCAAACTTATCAATCATCTGATTAAAGATGTCTACATAGCCCTGTAATTCCAGTTCTCCGCTTGTTACGTCTGTATTACCTGGTTTAAATCCAAGAACCTTCTCTGCGTCCTCTTCATTACCGATACAAACATCAACATACTGCATTAAATTAGTCATAACCTTCTGAGCTTTCTCGGAAGACCATAATTTCTTACGGAAGTTTAAGTCAACAGATACGGTAACACCGTGAGCTTTTGCTGCTTTTAAAGCTGCTTCCGTCAGTTCTGCTGCGCCGTCACTTACTGCTGGTGTGATTCCTGTAAAATGGAACCAGTCAGCACCTTCAAAAATTTCATCAAAGTTGAAATCAGAAGCTTTTGCTGTGGAAATAGAAGAATGTGCTCTGTCATATACAACAGAAGATGCTCTCATAGCAGAACCAGTCTCTAAGAAATAAATACCAAGTCTTTCGCCGCCTCTTGCAATGTGCTTTGTTCCTACATTATATTTTCTTAAAGCTGCAACTGCACACTCACCGATTGGATTCTTCGGTACTGCTGTTACAAACTCAGCGTCATGGCCATAGTTTGCCAGAGAAACTGCTACGTTTGCTTCGCCGCCGCCGTAGTTTACATCGAATTCATCTGCCTGAATAAACTTTTCATTGTTCGGGGTAGATAATCTTAACATGATCTCGCCCATGGTTACGATCTTTGCCATTTTGTATTCTCCTTAATTCTGATGTTAATTTATTATTTGCGTGCTGCTGCTACTGCTTCAACAAATTCTTTTGCTTTTGCTGTAACTGCTGCAAAATCACCTGTATTCGCACCCTTTGTCAGGCTGCTTCCGGTTCCAACTGCATATGCACCAGCTTTAATCCATTTGTCAACATTATCAACGTCAACACCGCCGGATGGCATGAAATCACCCTGTGGAAGAGGTCCTTTGAAAGAACTGATTGCTGATGGTCCCATGATATTGCCTGGGAAGATCTTAATGATGTCACAGCCTGCTTCTAATGCAGTAATTGCTTCGGTTGGTGTCATAACGCCTGGAAGCATTGGTACTCTGTAACGGTTGCAAAGCTTAATGGTTTCAACATTTAAACCTGGGCTTACTACATAATTAGCACCTGCAAGAATTGCTGCTCTTGCTGTCTCCGGATCAAGTACTGTACCTGCTCCGATAACAACCTCATCATTCTTGCTATATTTTTCAGACATTTTAGCGATGAATTCAATTGGGTTTCCTTCATCCATAGTCATTGTAATTTCAATGAAGTTAATTCCACCGGCAATAATTGCATCAACAACTTTCTCGCCATGCTCTAAGTTCTTTGCACGAACAACAGCAACCAGACAGTCTTTTTTCATCTTTGATAAAACCTGTTCTTTTTTCATGATTGTTCTTCTCTCCTTCTATAAATTCGTATATACGAAGTGATTTCATATTTACGATTCTTATACTTGAATATTAATCGTTTCTCCCTATTTTGTCAACAGGTAATCCTTATATTTTTCCAAGAAAGCCTAATAATCGGGAAACCTCCATTGCCTTTTTTAAAACCAGTCTTCCCAGTGCTTCGTAATCTTCCGCCGGCTTATAAAGAGTGGATACGCTAATGGCGCCTAACACATTGCCGTCCCGGTCAAAAACAGGTGCTCCCACACACTGCATGTGCTCCTCCATCTCTCTTGCGTCAAAGGCATAGCCCCTTTCACGAACCAGCTTTAATTCTTCCATCAGATGTTTTCTGTCTTTTATGGTGCGTCCGGTATACTGGGTGAATTTAATCCGGCTGATCATCTGTTCTTTTTTCTCTTTCTCACTATATGCAAGAATTACTTTTCCAAGAGAAGTACAGTACATGGGATTTTTGGATCCGACGGTAGCCGTTGTAATGATGGGGTTCTCCGGTTCAAACTTACATATGTATACAACATGATGATCGGTGGGAATTCCAAAGAAAACTGTTTTCCCCACTTCTTTGGAAAATGCTCTCAGTACAGGCTCTATTGTTCCGATAAAATCCATATTATTCGTATAACTGATTCCAATCCGGTAAGACATCAAACCAATGGTATAAATCTGCTTTTGGCCCCTTGTTACATTCACCATGCCCATCTCCGCAAGAGTGGTAACAATATCGTAAGCACTGGTTTTTGGCAGATTGAGTTTTTCACAAAGATCGTCTAAGGTAGCACCTTCTGGTGTACGGGAGATCAATTTTAAGATTTCCACGGTTCTTTGCGCGGTTCTGTTAAGTTTCATTGCTTGCCTCCGTTTCTACGTCAATAGTATACTCCTGAAAACAAAAAAAATGCAAGAGCATTTTCGTATATACGAAATTTTTGTAAACACTTACAAAAAAACATATTTTTATTCCATTATTTCGGGAAAAGCATAAATCAGGGATTGTATTATCCATCATAATTAGTTATAATAAGTAAGGTATGTAAATGCTTACAATTACGGAGGTGCTGCTTTTGAATATCTACGATGTTTCCCAACATGCCCATGTTTCAATTGCTACCGTTTCCAGAGTGATCAACGGGAATCCCAATGTCAGTGAACAAACCAGAAAGCGGGTTCTTGCTGTCATGGAGGAATTAGGATACACCCCTAATGTATTTGCCAGAAGTCTTGGACTCAATACCATGAAGACCATCGGGATCATGTGTTCCGACTCTTCTGATCCCTGGCTGGCAGAAGCCATCTCTTACCTGGAAAAGGAACTCAGAAGTAACGGTTATGATTCCATTCTTTGCTGCAGCGGTTACCTTCCCGAAACAAAGAAAAAGTATCTGGAACTGCTTTGCTCCAAACGGGTGGATGCAATTATTCTCACTGGTTCCCATTATATAGAAGCGAAACCAAAGGACAATGCTTATCTGCTGGAGGCAGCCAGCGAGATTCCTCTAATGCTGGTCAATGGAAGCCTGGAAGGGAAACAGATTTACAGCACGGTCTGCGACGATCACACGGCTGTTTATCAGGCAGTGACAAAATTAATTGAATCCGGCCGTACATCTATTCTTTATATGTACTCAGGAAATTCCTACAGCAATCTCTGTAAGCTTTCCGGTTACCGTAAGGCAATCAGTGATGCCGGTTTTCCTATAAGAGAGGAACTCATGGTGCTGTGCCGTAAGGATCTTGATGCGGCAATGGAGCGTCTTACTCTTCTTTCTTCTGAAGGAATTCATTTTGACGCGGTTTTGGCTGCAGAGGATATTTTAGCAGTTGGTGCGGTAAAATATGCAGATCAGGCTGGAATTCACATACCAGAGGAATTAAATATTATTGGATATAACAATTCCATTCTTTCAAGGTGCACAACTCCTGAGATCACTTCCGTGGACAACAAAGTCGAAGCACTGTGTACCACCACGGTGAATACTTTAATGAAAGTGCTGAGCAGCGGGAATGTGCCGGCGAAAACCATGATTACACCGGAATTAATCAAACGAGGTACTACTAATTTTTAATTATTTTCATATATAAGGAGGACTCTTTAACATGAAACAGTTTATGGATCAGGATTTTTTATTATCCACTGAAGCAGCAAAGAATCTTTACCACGCCTATGCGGCAAAAATGCCAGTTGTAGACTACCACTGCCACATCAATCCCCAGGAAATCTATGAGGATCGTAAATTTGATAATATTACTCAGGTATGGCTGGGCGGTGACCATTACAAATGGCGCCAGATGCGTTCCAATGGCGTTGATGAAAAATACATTACCGGTGATGCAAGTGACCGCGAGAAATTCCAGAAGTGGGCAGAAACTCTGTCTAAACTGATTGGCAATCCACTTTATCACTGGAGCCACTTAGAACTTCAGAGATATTTTGGTTATACAGGCTATTTAAACGGAGATACTGCAGAAGAAGTCTGGAATTTATGCAACGCAAAACTTCATGATGCTTCCATGAGCGTCCGCAATATTATCAAACAGTCCAACGTTACTGTTATCTGTACCACAGATGATCCTGCAGATTCTCTTGAATGGCATCAGAAACTTGCTGCTGATTCTTCATTTGACGTAAAGGTACTTCCTGCATGGAGACCGGACAAGGCTATGAATGTGGAAAAACCTGATTTCGCTGCATACATGGCTAAATTGTCTGCTGCCAGCGGAATTGAGATCAAAGATTTTGCTTCTTTAAAAGCTGCTTTAAAAAATCGTATGGAATTCTTCAAAAGCCTTGGCGGTTCTGTATCTGACCACGCACTGGAATACGTTATGTATGTTCCTGCTGACGAAGCAGAACTGGAAGGAATCTTTGCGAAAGGTCTTTCTGGAAAAGCTATTTCCAAAGAAGAAGAACTTAAATATAAGACTGCATTTATGCTATTCGTTGCAAAAGAATACAACCGCATGGGTTGGGTTATGCAGCTACATTATGGCTGTAAGCGTGACAACAACGCAATGATGTTTGAAAAACTGGGTCCTGATACTGGTTATGACTGCATCAATAACTACGCACCTTCTGCACAGATGGCTGACTTCTTAAATGATTTAAGCAAGACGAATGAGATTCCAAAGACCATTATCTATTCCTTAAATCCTAATGACAACGCTTCCATCGGAACAATCCTTGGCTGTTTCCAGAGTGATTACCCAGGAAAGATCCAGCAGGGTTCTGCATGGTGGTTTAACGATCACAAGGTTGGAATGACAGAGCAGATGACTTCTCTGGCAAACTTAGGCTGTCTTGGTAACTTCATCGGAATGCTTACTGACTCCAGAAGCTTCTTGTCTTACACAAGACATGAATATTTCCGCAGAATTCTTTGTGAATTAATTGGCGGCTGGGTAGAGAATGGAGAATATCCAGATGACCAGAAAGCATTAAAAGAAATCATTGAAGGTATTTCTTATAATAACGCAGTAAAATATTTCAACTTCTAATAAAAACAAGGTCCTCCGAAATCAATATGTTTCGGGGGGCCTTATTTTATCTTGAAGAGCGGTTATGATTCTGCTGCTCCCATAATCTCACGGATTTTTTCTGCTGACTTCTTTCCTCCTACCGGACAGCCATTCATACCGGCATTCCCTGATACAATGGCCTGTGCCAGCGCATTACAGCCTGCATAACCGCAGCGCCCGCAGTTAATTCCAGGAAGTGCTTCCAAAACCAGCCCTTCCAGATGATCCGTCTCAGGTTTTAACGTTTCACTGGCAATCCCCAGGAACAGACCTGTCAACAGACCAATTCCGCCTAATACTGCGGCTGCATATATTATTTCTGTTATCATGTCTTATTTTTCCTTTCTTTTAAATCAGCCCGGAAAATCCGAAAAATGCCATTGCCATCAGCCCGGCTGTGATCAAAACAATCGGAGATCCCTGAAAGGAAGGCGGTATATCGTTATATTTGATCTTCTCCCTTATTCCTGCCAGCATGACAATGGCAATGGTAAAACCTATGGAGATTCCAATTCCATTTACAACACTTTTCACCACACCATACTCTTTTGACACATTGGTCAGTGCCGCTCCCAGTACCGCACAGTTGGTGGTAATCAAAGGAAGATAAACTCCCAGTGCTTTGTAAAGATGTTTCATGGTCTTCTTTAAAACCAGTTCCACAAACTGGACCAGGGCAGCAATCACCAGAATAAAAACCAGTGTCTGCAGATATTCCACATGAAAAGTCACCAGAATTCCTTTATAAATCAAACTGGTGATAAAAGAGGAAATGGTAATTACAAAAATTACTGATCCTCCCATTCCCGCCGAGGTCTTTACTGTTTTTGAAACCCCAAGAAAAGGACAAAGGCCAAGGAACTGGCTGAGTATAACATTATTAACAAATGCTGCTCCCACAGCAATTAAGAACAATTCTTTCATCTCTTCCTCCCTTCTATACTTCTTTGCAAGAGCTGCAGCCGTCACACCTGCCGGATTCCCCGTTGGTTGCAGACGGAGCTTTTAATTTATTCTGTAATGCAGTCAGAACAGCCAGAACAAAAAATGCTCCCGGTGCAAGAACAAAGATAGAAATGTGATAACCATCGGGAATCAGCGTATACCCCAATATGGAGCCAGCTCCCAGAAGTTCTCTGACTGCACCGATGCAGGTTAAGGCAAGAGCAAACCCTATCCCCATTCCCAATCCGTCAAAAGCGGATGCCACAACACCATTCTTTGAAGCAAAAGCTTCTGCCCGTCCAAGAATAATACAATTGACCGCAATCAGAGGAATATAGATTCCCAGGGCTTCATTAATCAATGGAAAATAAGCCTGCAACAGCAGTTGAACCGCAGTTACCATGGTTGTAATAATGACAATATATGCGGGAATCCGTATGGTATCCGAAATGATCCTTCGCAAGGCTGAAATTATAACATTGGAACAAACCAAAACTACAGCCGTAGAAATTCCCATTCCCAATCCATTAAGCAGGGAGGTTGTCACCGCAAGTGTGGGACACATTCCAAGCATTAATACAAATGTGGGGTTCTCTTTTATAATACCATTCCTTAAACGCTCCATGTTCTGATGTTTCATTGTTTCACCTCCTGGGGTTGTACATGATTGGATACCAGATATAAGGCGGCATTCACCGCATTTGTCACAGCGCTTGAAGTGATTGTAGCTCCGCTGATAGCCTGAATCTGTTCTTCCTCATCCCCTCCAGGTGCACTTAGGGTAAGTTTTTTCGCCTTTTTCCCTGTAAACTGGTCTTTAAATTCCGGCTCTCTTGCTAATTGTCCAAGTCCGGGCGTGTCATTAATCTCTATAACTTCAATTCCTTTTAAACGGTTTTCCGTATCAATTCCTACCAGAACTTTTACAAGACCATTGTAACTGTCATTAGAAAAAGCGGTGATCACATAGCCAGATACCTGATTGTCTCCATCAACTGCACATAATGCCTGCTCCACACCTGCATTTCCATAATCCGCTTTCGGAAGTTCTTCATTGCTGACTGCTATCGCCTTCAAAAGAGTGTCTTCTTCCAGAAAATCAGCCGCTTCTGGGAAAACCAGCCGGTATGCTTCCAATTGAGCGGACTCCTCAGACCGCTTGACGACTCCTTTCGTAAACTCATGGACTCCGCCAAGAATCAAACCAGATATGACGGTAATCACAAACAAAGTCAGGGCATCTTTTACAATCTTTCTTTTATCCATCTTACTCCCTCTCCTTTCCAAATGGTTTCGGGAGAGAAATCCCTTCAATTAACGGCACCAGTATGTTGCCAATAATAATGGCATAGGAAACACCTTCTGCCGAGCCACCAAACAGCCGGAACAGTCCCGTAAGGATTCCAAGAAGAATGGCAAAGAGAATCTGACCTTTTTTTGTAATAGGGCTGGTTGAATAATCCGTAGCCATAAAAAATGCTCCGAAGATAATTCCGCCTCCGCATAACTGTGCCAGCACGTACCAGACATCCTGTCGTCCAAATATAAAGACAAAGAAGGCAAAGGTTATGATATAAACGCCTGGAATCCGTATGGATATCACTCTTCGTACCAGTAGATAAACGGCTCCAATTAAAAGGGCAATGACAGATACTTCTCCCATTGACCCTGGAATTTTTCCAATGAACATGGCTGCAAGATCTACTGCCTGACCTGATTTTAAAGAAGCAAGGGGAGTTGCACTTACAACTGCATCATGATAAGAAAATGAAGTCATCTCACCTGCAAAAGAAATAAGAAGAAAACATCTGGCCGCCAGCGCAGGATTCATAAAATTCTGCCCAATTCCGCCATATAGCTGTTTAACCACAATAATTGCAAACACTCCTCCTAAAAATACAATCCAAAGAGGAATTGCCGGCGGCATATTAAGCCCTAAAATCATCCCGGTTACCACTGCACTTCCATCGCTTATAGTTATGGGTTTTCCCATAAGAGCCTCAAACACATACTCACTGAGCAAGCAGGAAATGATACTGACCAGCAGAATGAGAGCGGCTTTTATTCCAAATTGGTACACTCCATACACAGAAGCGGGAATCATGGCGATCGCTACATCAAACATAATATTCCTCGTGGTAATGCGGTCTCTGATATGGGGGGATGAGATTGTTTGTGTATCTGTCATACTTTCTCCTTTCCAGCCATTGAAACATTCCGATGGACTTGAATGAATGTCTCTGTAAGCGGAATCTTTGCCGGACATACATAAGAGCAGCAGCCGCATTCACAGCAATCCATGCCATTTAGCTTAAAAAATCGATCCTTATCCCCATTTCTTCCTGCAATAACCATCTGCTGGGGAACCAGTTTACCGGGACACACATGTACACATCTCCCACAGCGGATACAGGCGGTTGTCTCCTGAATGGCCTTTTCATCCTCTACAAATCCAAGTAAAGCCGAAGAAACCTTAGTTACCGGGATATTGAGGTCTGATAACGCCTGTCCCATCATAGGACCTCCGCTAATCAGCTTCTGAGGCTTTTCCTTAAACCCGCCTGCAGCGTCTGCTAATTCCTGATAATTCGTTCCGGTTCTTACATAATAATTCCCAGGATTTAAAATAGCATCGCCGGAAACAGTTATGGTACGCCAGATCAGAGGAATACCTTTTGCAACAGCCTGATAAATGGAAACCATGGTACCCACATTATCCACAACACAGCCTGCTTCAGCAGGAATCATATCCGCTTTTACTTTTCGCCCGGTCACACTGTATATTAAAGTCTTTTCCCATCCCTGTGGATATTTTGTTTTTACAGGAACAATTGTAATTCTTGGTTCATCCACTACCAGCTCCTGCAATCTCCGGATTGCCTCTGGTTTGTTCTGCTCAATACCAATAATTCCTCTGGCATTTTCAAAAAGCTGCAACACAATATGAAGTCCCTTCACAATCTCTTGTGTGTTTTCTATCATCATTCGGTAATCAGAGGTCAGATAAGGTTCGCATTCAGCGCCATTTACAATAACAGTATCAATTGCTGCATCATCTTTTGGAGATAATTTTACATAAGTAGGAAAGCCTGCTCCCCCTAATCCTACAACTCCCGCTTCTTTTATGAGATTGCGTATCTCTTCCTTTGATAACGTGCCAGGATCACGTTCCGTCCCAAAATTCTCCGTTGTCTCATACTTCTGGTCGTTTTCAATGACAACAGACATTATGGGAGAACCGCCTGCTATAACTCTTGGTTCCACACTTTTTACAGTTCCTGATACTGAACTGATCACACAAGAAGAAATAATTCCATCCATCTCACCGATCTTCTGTCCTGTCAAAACCCTGTCTCCCGGTGCCACCAAAGGTATTGCGGGGGTCCCAATATGCTGGGACATGGGAAAAACCATCTCCCCCTTTGATTCCAGCACTGTTACCGGCTTATCTTCTGATAATTCTTTCCCCTCATAGGGGTGTATGCCGCCTTTAAATGTAGGCAAACCCATCTAATTACTCCTTTCACTTAAACGATTTATGGTTTACAGTATACCATAATCTGCCAACTGAGACAATGCAGAATCTATTCCGTATACAAGACTATCCCAGATTTTTTTATTTCAGAATCTATTTTCTTTTGAGGTCTGTATTCCTGTTTAAAGAATTGCTAAAAAAAGCAGAAGCATGATATGGTTCTTCCATGCTCCTGGCTTCTTCTTTATTATTAATCCAGCTCCGCAACTCCTGTGTAAAGCTGATAATACCGCCCATTTTGTTTCAAAAGATCCTCATGATCTCCCCGTTCAATGATTTCTCCATTCTCCAGTACCATAATGGCGTTGGCATTGCGCACGGTGGATAAACGGTGTGCAATCATAAAAGTAGTACGGTTTGCCATCAGGCGGTCCATACCCTGTTCAATATGTTTTTCTGTTCTGGTATCAACAGAACTGGTTGCCTCGTCAAGAATCAGAATGGGCGCCTTTGAAACTGCGGCTCTGGCGATATTTAACAACTGCCTCTGCCCCTGGCTTAAATTGGCTCCATCTCCTTCTAAAACCGTATCAAACCCTTCCGGAAGCCGCATGATAAAGGAATACGCAGATGCGGTCTTTGCCGCTTCCACCACTTCTTCATCGGTGGCATCAAGCCTTCCGTACCGGATATTCTCCATGACAGTTCCAGTAAATAAATGAGTATCCTGGAGTACCATTGCAATATTCCTGCGGAGATTCTCTTTCTTTAAACGGCGGATGTTATAGCCGTCGATGATGATTTCTCCACCCTGAATATCATAGAAACGGTTAAGAAGGTTGGTTATTGTGGTTTTTCCTGCACCTGTAGATCCTACAAATGCAATTTTCTGACCTGGTTTTGCGTAAAGACTAATATCTTTTAAAATTATTTTATCTGGATTATATCCAAAGGTCACATTTTTTAATTCCACATATCCCTTCATCGGTTCCAGCACAACAGCATCTTCTTCATCCGCCTGTTCCGGTTCCTCGTCCATAATGGAAAATACCCGTTCTGCACCTGCAAGAGCAGAAAACACATTGCCGATCTGCATGGATATCTCGTTAATGGGGCGGTTAAACTGTCTGGAGAAAGATAAAAATACAGTCAGACCTCCTACGTCAAATCCCCGGAGCACGCACAAAAATCCTCCTGCACATGCGGTTAAAATATAGTTTAACTGACTTAAATTGCCCATTACCGGCATAATAACCCCACTGAAAAACTGGGCGTGAACCATGTTGCTCTTTAAATCTTCATTCAGAATCCCGAACTCTTCTTCCGCAATATCCTCATGACAGAATACTTTTACAACCTTCTGACCGCTGATGGTTTCTTCAATATAGCCATTGACTGCTCCCAGAGAACTTTGTTGAGCCGCAAAGTATTTCTGACTTCTTGATGCAATTGCCTTACCTGCCAGAATC
Source organism: Clostridium sp. HBUAS56010 (assembly GCF_007115105.1). Classification (GTDB taxonomy): domain Bacteria; phylum Bacillota; class Clostridia; order Lachnospirales; family Lachnospiraceae; genus Lacrimispora. The sequence continues at coordinate 70,173 of NZ_SULJ01000001.1, read as the reverse complement.
ATAACAGGAACCATAATCACGGTCACAAGGGTGAGCCAGACATTGGTATAAATCATCAATCCCAATGTTCCCACAATGCTCAATGCTCCGGAAAAAAGCTGGATTAAGGTACTGCTTAACATCTGACCAATGGAATCCACATCATTACTGAAACGGCTCATCAGATCTCCATTATTATTGGTATCATAAAATCGTACAGGAAGCTTCTGCATTTTGCTAAATAAGTCATCCCTGATTCTTTGAAGCGCATTCTGGGCTACACTTAGCATTATTCTGGTCTGCACATAGTTTGCTATCACACCAAGTGCCAGGACAAATCCCATTACTGCAATACCTCTTAAAAGACCAGCAGTACTTCCTCTGCTTCCATCCAACGGGGCAATGTATTGATTGATTAAAGGTCTGAGCATATAAGAACCTGCCAACTGTGCCAGAGTTCCTCCAACCACACATACAAGAGCGATCGCCATGGAAAACCTGTATTCATTCAAATACGAAAAAAGGCGTCTGATGGTGGCTCTGGTATTCTTTGGTTTTCCAGTTTTGATTTCTTTGCGTCTCATGGACCTGCCTGACTTTAAGGGAGGGGCTGATCTTGCATAACGCTTTTTCAAACTTTCGATTTGCTTTTGCTTTTCCATTATGCACCCACCTCCTTTTTCCGATCTTTTTGGGAGTAATAGATTTCCTGGTAAGGTTCGCAGGAATTCATTAATTCTTCATGAGATCCGATTCCCACAATCTCACCTTCATCAAGAACGATAATCTTATCAGCCTGTTCCACCGATCCGATTCTCTGTGCAATAATGAATTTGGTTGTATCTTTTAAGGCGGTCTGAAAACACTCCCTGATCTTAGCCTCTGTTGCGGTATCAACGGCTGAGGTGCTGTCATCCAAAATCAGAATCTTAGGTTTCTTTAACAATGCCCTGGCAATACAAAGTCTCTGTTTCTGACCGCCAGATACATTGGAACCGCCCTGCCCTAAATCTGTCTGATATCCTTCTGTAAAACCGGAGATAAAACCAGCCGCCTGGGCAGCTTCTGCCATTGCAGCCACATCTTCCATAGAAGCTTGTTCATCTCCCCAACGCAGATTCTCTAAAATGGTTCCTGAAAACAACACATTCTGCTGTAAAACCATTGCAACACTTTCCCGCAGATTTCTGATGGAGTAATCTCTTACATCCAATCCATCTACAAGCACACGCCCCTGGTCCGCGTCATAAAGACGTGGAATCAACTGTACCAATGACGTCTTCCCGCTTCCCGTAGAGCCGATGATTCCAACCGTTTCCCCAGGCTCTGCGGTGAAACTGATTCCCTTTAATACCATATCCTGGCTCCCCTTATTGTATTGGAAGCTGACATTGCGAAATTCCACTTTTCCGGTTTTCACGGTTGCGGCTTTATAAACGGCATTGTCATCCGTCAGATCAATCTCTGCATCTAAAACTTCATTGACACGCTTTAAGGATGCCATAGCTCTGGAAGCCTGCAAAAATACCATGGAAAGCATCATAAGAGATATCAGAATCTGTACAATGTAAATCGTAAATGCGGTTAAATCTCCTACTGGCATCTTTCCGGCAATAATTAAATTCCCGCCATACCAAACCACAGCAATGGTGGTAATGTTCATGGTCAGCATCATAACAGGCATGGTTGCAATTACAATCCGCATGGCAGCAAGGCTTCCTTCTTTTAAATCGCTGTTCGTCGCTTTGAATTTATCTGCTTCATGATTCTCTCTTACAAATGATTTAATGACACGCACATTGGTAAGCGCTTCCTGCACTCCCGAATTTAAGCGGTCAATCTTTTTTTGCATTACTTCAAAACGGGGAAAGGCTATTCTCAAAATTACGAAGACAGTAATAAGCAGCAACGGGATTACTACCACCAGAATAAGCATCAACTGGGGATTCATCAAATAAGCCATAACAAGTCCGCCGATCAACATTCCAGGTGCCCGAAAAAGCATGCGCAGACTCAGCATGATTACATTCTGAATCTGTTGGATATCATTAGTAAGCCTTGTGACCAGTGATCCTGTACTGAACTCATCAATATTCTTAAAGGAAAACTGCTGAATTTTATGGAAAACATCTCTTCTTAAATCTGTACTAAAGCAAATAGAAGCCTTTGAGGAGAAATATGCTCCTCCAATTCCACCGATAATCATAATAACTGCAAGCAACAGCATAATGCCGCCAATGCTCATAATGTATGCTGTATTGCGTTCAGCAACTCCATGATTGATGATCATGGACGTTAATTTCGGAAGTGTGACTTCTCCAAGCACTTCTGTCAGCATTAGCAGCGGTGCCAGAATAAACGAACCAAGATAAGGTTTTATATAATTCCAATATCGTTTCAAGTAATTAATCCTCGCTTTCTGTTGTATCCCCGCTCATGGTAATCTCAGATAAATTTTGAAAAATCCGATTTAACTGCTGTTCCATAACGGATAATTCTTCTTTTGAAAAATTTTTAAACATCTGTTTTTCTACACGATAAAAATATTCCTTCCCGTTTTTTACCATATGCCTTCCTTTTTCCGTAAGGCATAATTTATTCATCCGGTTATCTTCCTGATCTGCAATTCGGGTTATATAACCTGCTTTCTCCAGCTTCTTCACAGAAACGGCAATGGTGGCAGTGGAAACAAACATCCGCTGTGCCAGTTCCTTCTGGGATACATCTTTATGTTCGGATAAAAGCATTAGAATCTGATGCTGGCTTCTGTATACACCGGTCTGCTTCACACCGGTTTCCAAAACATTACGATGCAGTTTTATTATTCTCATATATTTCATCATCACGCTTCTTCGCAGGGACACAGGATCATCAGGTCTGCAAGAGCTCATTCCTTCTATTGGTTCCATTTATAATCTCTCCTTTTTTCGTTAACCAGCTAACAGTTAGCTAATTAACTTTATGGAAGTATAGCATAATTTATTTTCTTTTGCAATCAATAATTTTTCTCAAAATTTTTTTAAAAAATTCCAGTTCTCTATTCAATTATACCCATTTTCTTATAACTCATTTATACCGCTATGGGAAGTAAAGCAATTATAGGGTTAAGAGCACTTGATGTTAGAAAATAAAACAAATCTATGGAGAAACCAAATTCTTTCTTTGGTTTGAAATATCGCGTATTGCATTATTACTTGTGGGGAATTTTAGTCGACTGGTTTGTCAGAATCATGCAATTACAGTTACCTGTCACTTTTTGCATTGGTTTTGTGATTTTAGGCAGTTTTGCATCAATTTTTGCACCCAAGTCAGGTGCATGGCTGATTTTAATTGAGCCAGTTTTATTATTGTTATACCGGTAATGAATAAAAAAGGAGGACTAATCAATGACTAATTTTAATAATTTCAGAGAAAGGAAAGGGGAAAATGAAAAAGCAATAAAAGCACACAAAAACTTGCAGATTGATTTGGCGAAGTTCTCAATGCGAAAGTAGTCAATGCCAAAGAACTACAAAATGAAGTTATAGACAATTATGACTTCATTGGTTTTGGTTCCGGCATCTATTATTTCCGACACAATCCAGTGTTTTTAAAGTAATTGGGGGGATTGTTTCCAAATCATCCCCCCAAGAAATCTGGAAAATACCCGACGATTTGCAAAAAAATTGTTGAAATAAAATAAATACAGGATAACACCATTGTCTATGGACTTTTGGTGTTATTCTGTATTCAACAGTTTCTTTGCTTCTTTTTCTGTAATCACTTCATAACAATCAAATTCGGGAGCTTCGGGATAAAAGTACCCCAACGACAATCCTCGTCTCACCCAGTTTCCCTGTTCATATCCAAAGAACTGTCTTCCTTCCTGTTTAATCACAGTACCCTGATTTTCATAATCGGTCAGTTTCAGAAATCTGGTTTCATTCATGAGTTCTCACCTTTTCTATGCCCTTCGGAATCTCCATAGAATCAGACAATTCAAACATCTGATCACCCAGTTCTATGTACTCATTACTGCTTACATCTTTGACAGGCCTTTGTTTTTCGTATAGCTCGTGCATTTTTCCATTTTTAATCTCAAAACTTTCTGGTGTATGATATTGAAGTTCAAACACAAGACCATCAGGAGAACGCACGATGGTGTTAATCCCGTTATAAGGATTCTGCCCATCCAGCCAGTAATTCTTAATCTCAACCGTATTATACCCCGAATTCGAATTCAGCTCAATCACTTTTAAAAATTTTTCGACAAGTTCTTCACTGGAAGCTGTATAAGTATATCTCAGTATGTCCTTTACCACATAACTATTTTCTCTTATCCCTGATTTCCTGCGTATTTTCTTAAAATAGGACTTCTTTGTTTTAATACGGCATTCTTCCCCTGCCATTGCCATCCCTGCCTGCCTCGCCGTTTTTATTACATGCTGCGTAATTTCAGGTTCTTTTTTCAATGCCTGGTTATAATAAAGAATCCCCCTGATCCGCCGGATTACAAACTCTTTTTCTTTTAATTTTTCTTTGTAATAATCATATTTCGTTCCATCCACTGAACATTTCTGCAACTTTTTCTCCCTACGCATCGTCTTGTAATTCCTTCGACATTTTCATCATATCATATATGATATGCGCAATAAGCTTAAAATGTGATAGAAACTTGATTTATTTAAAAACCACCTTTAATCTTTCCCTGATTATAATGTTTTCGGCACAGGGAAACGTATTGATCGTTTGCTCCCAGCATAATCTGTTTTCCATCTCTTAAAACGTTGCCTTTTTCATCAATTCTGGCATTCATCGTTGCTTTTGCTCCGCACCAGCAAACTGTTTTTAATTCTTCTATCTCATCTGCCAGTTCTAACAGACGTTTTGATCCAGGGAATAAATGAGAAGTAAAATCTGTTCGTAATCCATAGCATAAAACAGGGATGTCATCACAATCCACCAGTCTGGCAAGAAAATCAATGTCCTGTTCCAAAAGGAACTGGGCTTCATCCACAATCAACACATCAAATTCTTTTAGTTTCTCATGGCTATATGTCTGCAATTCAGACCAAAGCACACACTCCGCTTCTAGTCCAACTCTTGATTTAATTTTTCTTTTGTCATCCCGGGTTTCAATATCCGGTTTTATAAGAAGGACTTTTTTGCCTCTTTCTATAAAATTATATCTGGTCATCAGCGCATTTGCAGTCTTTGAACTTCCCATTGCTCCGTATTTAAAATATAATCTCGCCAATGTTTTCTCCTCTGCTTCAATCATTATTGTTGTCAGCCTCCACACTGTATCCTATACAAGAACCTGCAGCAAGCCGGGAAGCAACATATTGTTATAGTGCGGAAACACATAATCTGTAGCTATATTATACTGTACCATGATCTCTTTCGTCAATGAAGGAAGGCCCAGGATAATCCCAGGCCTAAATTATGATGCTGTAACGAAATGAAAAAATCCGTTTCCAGTTATTCCTTCAATTCAGGAAGTCCAGCAATGGAGGTAAGCAGGGAAAGGATTCCGGCAAGTGCTGTCGCTGATCCAACCATAATCCATTCTACCCCAGACATTACTGCCGTTGTTCCTATGGTCGCAATCGCTGTCTGTGCCATGGTCTTAATTGCCCTTACACCTGCTGCTTTCCCCCATTTTACCAAATATTCTTTATCCACAATTTTGTCCTCCTATTTAACAGTTTGAGATGACATAATACTTACCTCAGTAGCAAATGTTCCAGCAATTGCTGCAATAAAAGCATTTATAAAAGTCCTCTCTATATTACTATATGTTTCTACAGGAGCAAGTTTTAATGTTTATCCATTAGATCGCAGCTTTATATAGCAGAACGATACACTTTCTTTTCTGTCTCTAATCCACCAGATTTTTTGTTGCTACACAAAAGAGTTAATTACTTATGCTCTTAATTTTATTTGCAACATAATTTATTTTTTCTTTCTATTAACATTTAGATAAAAAATAAACAGATTATTCTGTGATATGGTTGCAAGTTTGGAGAAAATTGCCGTAGGCGCATCGGCTTTTTTATGGTATAATATAAATGTCAACCATGTGGTTTGCTTTACAGTGACGTAGGTCCAGTTTTAGTGAACTGCTTTTTTTATTAGAAAGAGGTGAATATTATGAACATTGGTGATGTCATTATATACGGGAAACATGGTATTTGTAAGGTTACCGGATTACAGGATATGTGCATGGATGAAGTAATGCGTCCATATTATGTACTCAAACCTGTTTATCATACGGGTGCTACCGTATACGTTTCAGCGTTAAAAGACAGTAGAAAAACTGAAATACGCAGCCTTCTATCTACCGATGAAATTTTTTCTCTAGTTAAGAAAATGTCTGGTAAAAATTTCATTTGGAATAAGGACAATCGTAAGCGCAAAGAATTATACAGTCAGATTCTTGCTGATGGTAACCATTCCGAACTTATAAAAATGATAAAAACTTTACACAGTCACAAACAAGAGTTAAAAAATATTAACAAAAATAATAAACTACAGATTTCTGATGAAGATTTTCTTAAAGACGCCGAAAAAACACTTTGCGAAGAATTTGCTTACGTGTTAAAAATTAATCGTGAAGAGGTTATACCATTTATCTACGAACAAAGCTTCTAATAATTTTACATTTATTCAATTCGTTTTCATTCCTATAAACATGTCAATGTCACTTCAAACCCCCATAAAAATTAACCCATTATTATAATTGCTTTTTTCTACAGACAAGCAAAACCTTCCTAGGGCGTGTATGAAAACTGCCTGTTTCAAGATGTGCGTTACACTTCGTGGGAGATTTGTTCCAGATGAAGGCGGCGTAGTGGGCTACGCCAACTGAATTTGGAGCAAGTATACTGCGAAGTGGGACGTGAAGATTGGATCAATGAGTTTTCAGACACGCCCTAACCACTATATTATCTTTATGGGCGAATTTAATAAATAAGCCCTCACATTTTGTTTTGTACTACATCGAATATCAGTTTTCCTGATTAAATTTCTAAATAAAAAACTACCAGTTCAATACTGATAGTTTAGTAATTTTGGTTATAGGACCAATTCAAAACATTCATAACTTGGTCAAATTTGGTTCTGTATAGCATTTTGCTCTTATCAGAGAGTTTTTCATAACTCCTTATCAATTTATTTCTTACAAATTCTCTTCCTTCATTAATATCCAGTTTTTTATTTACATAGGCTAAATATAATAAACTTGGGACATTATCAAAATGAGAAATAGCATCTGCATCAGTAACACATAATTCCTCCGGTGTCACTCTTGAATTTAATATACTACCCCTATGATTTCTAATACATTTCTGAATAAGCTTGATTTTATCAGGAGAATAGTTAAATTTTTGTAGAATATTCTCAGCCATTACAGCACCATGAATATGATGATCCTGATATAAACTATAATCTGTTATAGAAGCAATGTCATGTAACCATGCTGCAATTAATATAACTTCCTTATCCGCATTATAGCTATCTGCTAATATTTCAGCATTTTTAACTACTGCCTGAATATGATAAAAACATCCCATTCCAAAATGATTAGTTGATAATTTACACCTATGTTCGACTTCTTCAATTAAGTAATTTAAAATATCTTCTCGCATATTAACCTCACTTAATTCATTCACAAATTCTTGTATTATAATAATACAGGATATTCCACTAACTATCAATATTAATTTTCAATGTGCGGTAATACGTTAAATTCTAATTTACAGGATCACAATTACTGTACAAAAAAACAATAGCCTAAACTGATAGTTCGTAGTTTATATGCTTTTTATAATGAATTATTAGGTCTATTATCTACAATCTACGAATTAGGAAAAAACATATAATTTCTCCCCGTCTCAGAACAGCTAAAATCATGTGCCGCACCTGCAAGAGAAATATTGTTTTCTTCTAAATACCTTATAATATCTTAAAAAGTATAATCTTTTTTCGCCAAATCTACTACTTCATCAAAATGTGAATTGGCAGTATCCCAAAACTTTTGTATAAATCCTTTTCCCTCAATCGTAGTGCCCTCTTTTCCAATGACAACAAATGATTCTTTTGCGCATTTACTAATTTTTGTAAAATAAACTTAAAGTCTAACCTGCTATCATTTTCAAATAACCTGTTGTATACTAGAGAAAAAACCTGGAGGTTCATATGATTGCTTTTCTTCCATTACTTTTTCAGTTACTTGCATTATTTAAATATGTTGTGTATATCATGGTATTTTTGTGCTGCATCAAATACCTAAAAAATAATCAATGACTGCTCCGATGAAGAATAAGGCTCATGCTATCAGATCTTCCCTCGCCTTATCTGTAATATAGCGTATATATAAGCCGATCCTGCATTTTCTGACCTGGTACCTCGACATATTTAAATTATCTATGTCTGATATGCCTTATTCTGAATATGTAAGGTCAGGTTCTGCCCCATTCATGATATTCAAAACGTAAAAGAAAAGAGACACCGGGTGGGCGCCTCTCATCAGTATTTTACTTTTTTTGATCTTGCTGCAATATATCAAGAGACATATCCCTATGATAAGCAATGCTACAGAAAAGAGTATCATTAAAACCCAACGATAAACATCTCCTGTAGCACTGTGTTGTATTAAATACGCTGTTAAAATTAAAAACACAATCAATATACTTATGAAAATCGCCCCAAAACAAATAAAAGTTATGCTATTTCTTACTAAGGCATTCATCACAATTCCCCATTTCTTACTGGTTACATATTTTAACATATTAAGGCAATTATCACAACATGTACTGTCAAAAGAAAACACCCATCAACATAAAATCAGCAGACGTTTTCAAAAACGAAGGAAATCAGGAATTCGGGGAATTTCCATGTTTATCTAATTCTGGATATTACTAATATTCCCCGCTTTAGATTTCACGATTTAAGACACTATGGAGTCTCAATACTCCACACCATAGGTATACCAGATCAGTACATAATTGAGCGTGGAGACTGGTCAACCGAAAATGTCATGAAAACCATATACTGAAACACCATAAGCGAAGAATCTAAGTATACGGTAAATAGCTAGTACCGTGCAAATTAGCTGCATCCATGCGATAATACCTCTAAAAGTCAAAGGAGGTTTACCGAATGGACAAGATCACACACGAGATCAGGCTGACCAATTGGACCAAGCTCATAAAGGAATGCTTATCAAGCGGTTTATCCAAGAAACAATGGTGCTCACAAAACCAGATTGATGAAAAGCAGTTTTATTATTGGCAACGCAGGGTGCGTGAAGAAATATATGCAGAACAAGTCAGTGCTGCGCCGGTGGAACTTTCAACGAGTTTCGTCGAAGTACCTTCATTGTCAAAAGTGAAACAACCCAAGTCTACAAATGTTTCTGCTCAAATCCATGTAAACGGATGTATGATTGAAATTGCAGACTCTGCATCGCCTGAATTTCTTCGTCGGTTGCTTGGAGCATTATCCTATGCTCAATGATGCATCCGGATTTCAAAAAATATATCTTGCCACAGGCTATACGGACTTACGCCGTGGAATTGATGGGTTAGCATCCATTGTGAAATATAATTTTAATCTTGATCCGTTTCAGAAGAATATCTTATTTCTCTTTTGTGGAAAAAGAACAGACCGGGTAAAGGGACTTCTATGGGAAGGTGATGGTTTCCTCTTACTTTATAAGCGGCTTGAAATTGGTGGTTTCCATTGGCCCAGAACTTCAGAAGAAGCACTTTTAATTTCTCAGGAGCAATACCAGCGGTTAATGGAAGGGATCGAAGTCATTGCAAAGAAGCCCATCAAAGAAGTACATCGCACAGAACTGCTTTAGTTTTGTGCATTTCGCAGAAAATAAAAAAATGAAATTCTGCATGAATCCTATGAGGAAACCAGTTATCCACCAGTGCCGGATAGTAAAGTGAATTCGTCGTATCCAAAAAACCAGAAAAACTAATTCAAGTGGATAAAGGTTTGAAAAACTAAGAAAACCAGCCATTTTAAAAGGAGTTATGCACCGTCAAAATGCCCATTGCAACCGGTGTTTGTGTTCGCTTTTTATCTGCATTTATTGTATAATAGATGACAGAAAAGGAGCAGCAAAATGGCGAAAAAATATACGGTTGATGAATTAAATCACTTAAGTGCAGACTCTATGAAGATCATCATTTTATCCATGCAGGATCAATTGGAACAATTGAACCAGAACATGGAGCGCCTCATTGAGCAGATCGCAGCTGCAAACAACCAGCGTTTTGGCCGCTCCTCTGAAAAACTAGAGGTCATTGACGGACAGCTGAATCTGGATTTTATTTTCAATGAAGCTGAGGCCGTTACTGAAACACTTTATGTTGTTGAGCCGGCGGGGGAAGATGTACTTCCTCCAAAGAAGAAAAAACAGGTTGGCAAACGGGAAAAAGATTTAGAAGGTCTTCCTGTTGTAGAAATCCCACATGTACTATCGGAAGAAAAACTGACAGAAATCTTTGGTGCCAATGGCTGGAAACGATTACCTGACGAAGTATACAAAAGAGTCAGGGTTGAGCCAGCTGTTTATACGGTTGAGGAACATCATGTGGCAGTTTATGCAGGCAAGGACAATCAGACCATTGTAAAAGCTGACCGTCCAAAGAGTCTTCTGCGCAACAGCATTGCAACCCCATCCCTTGTTGCAAGCATTTATAATGCAAAATACGTCAACGGAATGCCATTAGACCGTATCAATAAAGAGTATTTACGCAACGATATTCATATATCCAAACAGGTTCTTGCAAACTGGGTCATCCAGTGTGCGGAGCGGTACCTGGGAATCATATTTGATTATCTGCACAAGGAACTACTTACATTTCGTATCCTTCAGGCCGATGAGACTCCCGTGTTTGTGACAAAGGATGGGCGTCCTGCAAACAGCAAGAGTTTCATGTGGGTGTATCGCACCGGCAAATGCTATAAAGAGACACCAATCATTCTTTACGAGTACCAAAAGACTCGAAAGACGGAACATCCAAGAGAGTTCTTAAAGAACTTTCATGGAACCCTGGTGACGGATGCATACGCAGTGTATGATTCCCTGGACCGGGAAAATCCGGATATCACATTCGCTGGATGCTGGGCCCATGGCAGGCGTCGGTTTACCGAAGCGGTCAAAGCAATTCCCAAGGATAAGCGGGAAAGTTTAAAAGATACGATTGCATATCAGGCATTAAAGCAGATCGCAGCTATATATCATCTGGATCATGAATTATCAAAGTTATCGCCTGACCAGAGAAAACAGGGAAGGCAACTCACCGTAAAGCCGCTGGTAGAGGCCTTCTTTGTGTGGGCGAAAGACGTCCAGCAAAAAAACAGTCTTTCAAAGGGTAAAACTCTCGAAGGCATCAACTATTGCATCAATCATGAGAAAAACCTAAAAGAGTTCTTAAATGATGGCGACTTACCACTGGATAACAATGCAACAGAAGCAGCACTTCGCACATTCTGCGTTCACAAACATACATGGCGCCTGATCGATACGATTGATGGAGCTAAAGCCAGTGCCATCGTATATAGCCTTACTGAAACAGCAAAGGCAAACAATCTAAACCCGTTCCGTTATCTTGAGTTTCTACTGACCGAGTTAATGGAACATCAAGAAGATACCAGTCAGGATTTTCTAAAGGATCTACTTCCCTGGTCGAATCAGATCCCTGAAATCTGTAAAATAAAAACAGAAGTGTAAACCAGACCGCCAATCGGCGGTCATTATTTAAGGCCGTACTCATGGTTTACCGTATACGAATCTAAGAAAATCAACCTTAAAATTAACGATCGTTTCGAAGCTATGCAACACGATATGCAACACAAAAAGAAAAAGCCTAGTATTTACTAGACTTTTAGAGTGGAGCAGACGGGAGTTGAACCCGTGTCCAAAAACCAATTCCCTGTTCTTCTACTATCATAGTCAGTTAATTAACATTCCCTCCACTGCCCGGGAACTGACACCCTGACAGCTTTAGTAGCTTCATCATACGTCCGCATACTCAAAGCTTTGTATACGTCGTTTCTCACATAGTCGATGCCGGGATCTTAAAGTGTGAGTGCTCTAAGGCCGACAAGCAGCTTACGCTGCTAAAGCTAATTTATTATTGTTAGCGTTTAAATTTAAGTTTGCCATTTAACGCATCGCATGCGGATAGCTTCACCAGCTTCATGATCCCTGTCGAAACCAGTACTGCCCCCGACTGGTGCTCTTTTTTAGAGTGTTTTTATACTAACACACAAAAAAAAATTTGTCAAGGTCAGTGAGTTTCCAATTACAGGTCATCAACCAGAGCGCTGCTCTTTGCATAAGCAGTACTTTTCGCTTCAAAAAAATCTGTTTTAATCGAATTGGCATTGCTGTACTGGCTGACCCAGGACATGCTTTCCGGTTCTTTATCATGGCCTTCATAAAGGGGTTCCCAGCCAAGGCTGGTACAACGCAGATTTCCTAAGTATTTAATATAGTCCGTGATCATTTGTGTTGTCAGACCAGGAACTTCCTCTCCAATCGCATAACAGCCCCATGCAATTTCCTGCTGGCATCCCTCTAAAATCATGTTTCGGTAAGTGTCAATATGTTCCTTGGTGAATAGTTGGGGTTCTTCCTTTTCTAATTCCATGATAATGTTGCGGAACAGCCACAGGTGGGTATTCTCATCCCGGTTAATATAGCGAATCTCCTGAGAAGAACCAGTCATTTTATGATTTCGGCCCAGGTTATAGAAAAACATAAATCCACTGTAAAAATAGATTCCTTCCAGAATATAATTGGCGATTACCACCTTTAGAAACGCAAGGGCACTTTTATCCTTTTGGAAATCGTTATACAAATTCCCGATAAAAGTATTTCTCGCAAGAAGATGGGGATCACTTTTCCACTGATAAAGCACTTCATTTCTGGTCTGGGGTTCGCAGATGGTATCCAGCATATAACTGTAGCTCTGGCTATGTACCGCCTCCTGAAAAGTCTGGATTGCCAGACACAGATTGACTTCATTGGCTGTTACATATTCACCGATCGCAGGAAGATTCGCAGTCTGAATGCTGTCTAAAAACACCAGAAAAGATAAAATCTTATCATAAGCCCTTCTTTCTGCCTCACTAAGAAGGGGATAATCCTTGGTATCCCTTAATAAGTTAATCTCCTCTGGAATCCAAAAATTATTCATCGCCTGACGATACCAGTCACTGACCCAGGAATACTTCATATTGTTAAAATCATTTAAATTGGTGGTGTTGCCATTGATCATGCGCCGTTGTCTCACATCAATATCCCCATCAGGATTAAAGAGTGGTCTTTTTTTTAACTGCTGCATAGTTTCTGCTCCTTTCTGATTCTTTCTTCACTCTTAACACACTTTTAGCTGGAGCAGACCTCGCACTCTTCCACTTCCAGACTTTTTGAGCGGACATAATAGATGGTTTTCACGTTACATTCCCATGCAAGAATGTAGAGGTTTAATACCTGGCGCAAAGTATAATCATTGGTAATATAAAGATTCATGCTCTGTGCCTGATCAATATGCCTCTGTCTGATTCCTGCTGCCCGCACAGACCATGTCTGATCAATGAAATGGGCATTTTTATACCTCCAGAAGGTTTCCGGAGATAGATCAGGTGCCACTCTTGGAACCAGACCATTCTTCTTTTCCTCCAGATAATACCGGCTCATAACCGGATCAAGCCCTGCAGTGGTCCCTGCAATCATGCTCGTACTGCTGGTAGGTGCAATGGCAATAAGCCAGCCATTTCTCATGCCGTTTTCAGCCACTTTGCTCTTTAAATGTTCCCATTTGGGGGAACTATAATTACGTTTGGAGAAATAAGCACCAGTCTGCCAGTCACTACCCTCAAACTTCTCATAGCTGCCCTTTTCTTTTGCATAATCACAGCTCGCCTCAATTGCAGCGTAATTAATGATCTCAAAAATACCGTCTGCGAATTGAAGATGTTCTTCTGACTCCCATGATATCCCGTTCTTGGCAAGCATATGATGATATCCGCTGACTCCAAGACCAATCGGACGATAGCGAAGATTATTTAACTTTGCATAAGGCACCGGAAAAAAGTTTAAATCAATTACGTTGTCAAGAGCTCTCACTGCACTCCGGGTCAGTTCTGTCAGTTCTTGTGGCTTACTGATGTCAATATTGCCAAGAGAAAGGCTTGCCAGATTGCAGACCACAAAATCTCCTGGCTTTGTTACGGTTACCACTACCGTTTCTCCATCTACAGTCTCAAAGCGTTGTTCCACTTCCTCTACTCCACTCATATTCTGAGCTATTTCCGTACACAGATTGCTGCAGTATATAATTCCGCTGTGATTATTGGGATTGGCTTCATTCACAATATCCCTGTTAAATGCAAATGGCGTGCCTGTTTCCACTGCACTTTTTAGCACCAGGCGGATAATATCCTTAATTGGCACCACTCTTTTTTGAATACGGAGGTCATTTACACAGTCCAGGTACCGTTCTTCCCAAAGGGAACCATAACAATCTTCAAGAGACCAGCCTTTTACTGTTAAAATCTCATGAGGACACATTAAATACCAGTCTCCTTCTATATTCTCCTTTGCAAGCTTCCAGAACAGGTTCGGATAGCAGACTGCCGGGAAAACGTCATGAGCTTTCATCCGGTCATCTCCATTGTTCGTTCTGATTGCAAGAAACTCCGGAAGATCCTTATGCCATGCATCCAGATAGACCGCAACCGCTCCCTGCCTCACACCAAGCTGGTCCACTGCCACCGCCGTATCATTCGCCAGTTTTATCCAGCGGATCACGCCGCCTGCCGCTCCCTGAAACCCTCTGATACTGCTGCCTGCTGCCCGTACTTTTCCAAAATAGAGTCCCATACCGCCGCCGAATTTGCTCACCTTGGCAAAGCTGTCAATACTTCTGTAAATTCCATCAAGGCTGTCCGGAACCGTGTCTATAAAACAGGATGAAAGCTGGTGGTAGGGTTTTCTTGCATTGGAAAGAGTTGGTGTTGCCATGGTGACTTTCAAAGTGCTTAACATATCATAAAACCGCCTCACCCAGCCATCTCTATCTTTCTTTTCCTTCATCGCCAGATGCATGGCGATTCCTAAAAACATCTCCTGAGGTGTCTCAAGAGGAACATTCTCATGACTTTTAATTACATAACGGCTCAAAAGCAGTTCAAGGCCAGAATAATTTAAAAGATGATTTCTTTTTTGATCAAGATAAGTTTCATAACGCTCAATCTCTTCTCTTTTATAATTTTTCAGAATATAATCCCCGTAAAGCCCTGATTTTGTCAGCAACTGTACCTTATCATAAAAACTTACCACCTTGCGCTGGAGAAGCTCCTTTTCTAAACGGATATCAAAATCAAGCATAAAAATCCTCGCCCCGATATACTCCCAGTCTGGTGCTTCCTGAGTGGTCAGCTCTATAGCTGCCTGGGTAAGCATTCTAAGCCGCTCTGATACGGTCCCTTCTTTTTTTATAAAAGAAACGTACTTTTCCAAAAGCAGAGCCATACTATAACAAGGCTCTGTCCACTTAGACAGAATGCCATCAAGAACATCTGAAATTTTCTCTACATCGTGAAATAGTTTTAAAAGTTCTTTTTTTCCGTCTCTACTATCCATCTATTTTCCTGCCATTCTATCTTTTAATGTTAATACCAATAACTATTATTATACTTGTTAGAAAAATATAGCACAAGATATAGTTAATTTCAACCTCTGAAACACAAAATGTTCTATTTTAATTCCAGATTAGTAAAAAGCTCTGAGACTGCTTTCCGGTAATCCATAAGGTTTTGGGACTTTCTTATTTTTTTTGCTGCCTTCTCTTCAAAAGCGAACATCTGTATCATATAAGCCCATAATTCCTTCATTTTAAACAATACATTCCGATCACCTGAGATCACCTTCTCATAACCGGAAACAATCTCATCATGGAAGCTCATAAGCTGTTCTTTGGAAAGCTTCGTCTCTGAAACCAGTTCCGTCACAAGCCCCGGATTTGTAATTAATCCTCTTCCAAGCATGAGCCGTTCCACCTGTTCAAACCGCGCCCCAAAGGTGATGCAGTCCTCTTTTAGAAACAGGTCTCCATTATAGCAAACTGGAAATTCAGCAATGGAAATAGCCTGTTCAAACACATCCAGATTGGGTTTATTCCGGTAAAAATCTTTTTGCACCCTAGGATGGATGATCAGTTCCTTTAACGGATAGCGGTTATAAATCTCCATAAGTTCCTGAAATTCTTCCGGGTCGTCTTTTCCTATTCTTGTTTTAATGGAGATGTCCACATCTGATTCAGAAAATATCTCCTTTAAAAATTCATCCAGCTTATATGGCTCTCCAAGAAATCCAGCTCCCTTTCCTTTTGAAACAACCGTAGCAGAGGGACAGCCCAGATTAAGATTCACCTCTTTATATCCATAGTTTTTAAGTTCTCTGGCTGCCCATATGAAATCATCCCCTTTATTGGTAAGAATCTGGGGAACTATACGCAATCCTTCATTGTGTTCTGGGAGAATATCATTCTTCTCTCTGGAAGAAAAGATCCGGTTCTTTGTTGGAACAATAAAAGGAGTGAAATAAACGTCAATTTCTTTAAAAATCCTGTGATGGGCATTTCGGTAAATATATCCCGTAATGCCTTCCATCGGTGCAAAATAATACTTCATCCTCTGTGCCTCTCTTTCCTGGTTTTGCCTGGTTTGATTATTTTATCACAAGTAAGTAAAATTTCAAAGAATCTCATTTACAAGATCTTCCACAAAGTGCTATAATATGAGACAAAATGCTATTATTTTGGAGGATCTGTCATGATCAAATTTAAACATGTTTTAAAAGCTTCTGCCAAAGTTTTTTTACTGGCTGCGCTGCTTTCCACTGCCGCTTCCGCTGCCGCATGGGCAGAAGCAGAATCAGGACCGGCTTTTGCTCCTCCTGTTTCCAAAATATCAGGTCCGGAGATTGGACCTGGCGTCTCCAATTCTTCAAAATTTGTCGTGGTATTAGACCCTGGTCATGGAAAATCAGATGGACATTATACGGGATGCAACTTTGAGCATGACGGTGTTAAATATTATGAAGACGTCATTACCATGAAGATCGCCACTTATACCAAACAGTATCTGGAACAGAATTCAAAGTATGTTGTATACTTAACAAAAGACAGTGCCGAGACAACCGTTCCCTTACAGCAAAGAGCCGCCTTTGCAGCTTCTGTAAAAGCAGATCTTTTTATCAGCCAGCATGTGGATTCTGCACCGGGAAACGGCACTACTGCCAATGCTTATGGAGTCAGCTCCATGGCACCGAAGACCGGCCGTTACAACAATGAACTTGCGCTCCAGTCCCAGGAAGCAGCTAATACCATTCTTCACCAGTTGAACACCATCGGACTATATAACCGGGGATTGATTCTTCGGGATTCCCAAAACGGAACCCTGTTTCCAGACGGAACACCCGCTGATTATTATGCCATTCCCCGTTACTCCCAGATGTATGGCATCCGCGGCTTTATTATTGAACACGGTTTTCTAAACCATACCAGTGATTTAACCTCCTATCTTTCCTCAGAAGAATCCTACAAAGCCCTTGGAGAAGCCGATGCCAAAGGAATTATGGAATATCTGGAAAAAGCAGGCAAGTCCAACTTTACTCCGGATCATCAACTGCCGGTGCCTGCAACTACGTCTGCACAAAGCAACAGCTAGCAAGCATAATCAAACCCTCCCTGCATAAAATATAGCATATGCTTTGCTAAAACACGCAGGGGGGATAATTTTGTCAAAAATATTGGATAATTCTTATTATGATCTGATGATCAGTGCAGCCTTAGCTCCAGGTTATGATACCGGCGATAATATTACATATTTAACAAGACAAAATTCCTTGCTTCATATTCCCACAGACAATTCAAATCCCTGCGATCTGGGAAGATACTCTTACAGCAGTTTTCCTACCCTTTTCACGCTTGCTTCCACCATCAGTTTAGAACGGTCTGGTGTTGATGCCGTTCAGCAAAATCCAGATCTTGCCTTATTTGGTAATGGTGTTCTTGTGGCGGTTATTGATACTGGAGTGGATTACCGCCATCCTGCATTCCGATCCAGTGACGGTTCTTCCAGAATTCTTTCCATATGGGATCAAACCATACAGACAGGCACAATTCCTCAAAATTTTACTTTTGGCTCCGAATACAGCATGGAAGAAATTAATGCTGCCTTAGACTCCGATAATCCCCTTTCCATTGTTCCCACAAACGATTTAAACGGTCACGGAACAGCCATTGCCAGTATTATTGCAGGCACACCGGACGAAGAACAGTCTTTCAGCGGAGTTGTTCCGCAGGCAGAATACATTATTGTCAAATTAAAGGAGGCGAAAGCCAGTTCCAAAGCGATTGCATTCGTTCCTGAATCTGTTCTTTGCTATCAGGAATCTGACATCATTCTGGGCGTGCGGTACTCAGTTGCTGCTGCTGCAAAAGTTAACAGACCTCTTGTTATCTGCATTGCCATGGGAAGCAGCCAGGGCGGACATGACGGTAGAGGGGCTTTGAGTTCCTATTTAGACCACCTTACCTTACTTCCAGGCAATGCCGTATCCGTAGCCGCAGGAAATGAAGGCAATAACCGGAGGCATTATTTTAATGCGACAACTGTTCCTCCTTATTATAACGACATTGAACTGAGAATCGGAGACAACGACAAATTGTTTTCTGTGGAAATATGGTCTTATTCCCCTGCCAGACTTGCCATTGATATCTCATCGCCTAACAGAGAGTCCACCCAGCCTGTTTTTGCGACTATGCATCAGTGCCGTAGATTCAGCTTTATTTTTAACCAAACAACCATTTATGTGAATAATATTATTTTTGAAGAAGAAACCGGTGATCAGTTGATTCTTCTCCGGTTCGAGAATCCAATTTCGGGAATCTGGTATCTGCGCACACAAAATCCGGAAAACGAACCATTCTCGTTTCATTCCTGGCTTCCTTCCGGAGATATGCTGTCAAATGAAACCTATTTTCTCAACTCAAATCCGGACACCACAATAACCTCTCCTGGAAATGCCAGACACCCTCTGACTGTGACAGCTTATAATCAGAATAGCGATAGCATCCTGCCAGAATCCGGCAGAGGATATTCCCGGTCAGGTCAGATCAAACCAGATATTTCAGCTCCTGGATATCAGATAACCTGTGCAGTACCTGGAAACCTGTACGGAGCCGCTACAGGAACCGGGGCCGCCGCGGCTCATGCCGCCGGCATCGTTGCCATGGTTTTTGAATGGGGAATTGTCCGGGGAAATTATTTGAGAATAACCGGTAATGATGTAAACAGGCTTATGATAAGCGGAGCTGTGAGAAACAGTGCTTACTCCTACCCTAACAACATATGGGGATATGGACAGGTGGAAATAAACCGGCTATTTGAACGACTGCTGAATTTATAAATTCGGGTAAAAAATAAAACCTTCAAAGCTTCTTAATAATTCATCAGCTTCTGAAGGTTTTATTTATTATTCCTCAACTACGAACATATCTTTGCCGACACCGCAAACTGGACAAACCCAGTCCTCTGGCAGATCTTCGAATGCAGTACCTGGTGCAATTCCGGAATCCGGATCACCTACTTCAGGATCATATACATAACCGCATGGCTCACACACATACTTTGCCATTCAAAACACCTCCTTTTCACACAACGTGCTTCATTTATAGCACATTATACCATTTTTATCAATATATTTATTCAAATTATTCCTATAAAAAGTCTTCTCTCATCGGCGTAAATATATCCACAAGAATTCCTTTTTCCAGACAAACACAACCGTGGGTAATTCCATCCTGCTTCAAAAGAGTATCACCGGCTCCTACTACCTTTGTTTCATCACCTATGGTAAACTCAAACTTTCCGCTTGCCACATAAGTGATCTGCGTATGGGGGTGATTATGAAGCTTTCCTATGGCATCTTTTTCAAAATAATTCTCCACGCACATCATCCCATCGCAGTAAGCAAGAATCTTCCTTACAACACCTTCGGAAGCCTGTTCGCCTTCAATATCCCTGTTAAATACCCATCTCTGATTTTTCTCTGTCTTTTTCATTGTAACCTCCCTCTCTGTTATCAGTTCCAATTCTTCCAAGTATCAGGCTCATATCCTACAGTTGCCAACTTTCCATTTCTCACAATGGGTGTCTTCAGCACCTGCTGGTTTTCCAGAATCTTATCATCCTTATCCTCATCAGAAAGATACCGGATCAATAAAACAGTCTCCTGATCCCGGCATTTGACATCAAGCAGGGCATCTCTGCCGCCTGCTGCCTGTTTCACACTCTGATATTCCCCGTTACTCAGCCCCTTCTCCTTCATATCAATAAACTGGTACTTAACACCCCGTTCCTTGAAGTAGCGCTCTGCCTTTTTGGTATCGAAGCATTTCCGGGTTCCAAAGATCTGTATATTCATAATTCCTCTGCCTTTCGAACATGACCTAATATGGCTCTATTCTAGCACAGAAAGGGACGAAATTCAATGAGAAGCCGTTCTTAATTCCTGCAAAGTTTTGCGAACAGAGCCAGGACCGGCAAGCATCTGCCTGTACATTTTTTCAATTTTGCCGGAAAGACCTGCCTGCACAAGATCAGTGCCAAAGAGAACTGGATTGGACAAAATAGAAGAAAGCGTATCTTCTCCTCTTAACTGCTCTTTTAAATCCTCTAACATAGGATCACTGCTAATCTCCATTGGCTGCCCTTTGTCATCTTCACCGTTCAGATATCTGAGCCAGCCTGAGATAGCAAGAGGAATTCCGGTCAGAGACTGGACATCTAAGGCTTCATCTTCTAAATAAGCTTTTATGGTTTCTCCAAAACGGATGGCAATCTTCTGGCTGGTATCCGTAGCAATCCTTTGAGGTGTATCCGGAATAAACGGATTAGGAAGACGATATTCAATCACCTCTTTTATAAATTCCATGGGACTTAATATTTCAGGATCAGTCACAACTGGAATTCCCTCCACATAACCGATTCGTTCCACGAGAGCCTTTAAGTCCTCATCTTTCATCTCGGCTGCAATGCTTTCATAGCCCAGAAGGCAGCCATATACAGCCAGAGCCGTATGAAGAGGATTGAGGCAGGTTGTTACCTTCATGCGTTCTGTTTTATTTACCGTATCCCGGTCAGTCATGTAGACCCCAGCTTTCTCCAAAGCCGGTCGACCTGCCGGAAAACGATCTTCAATTACAAGATATTGAGGCACTTCTGCATTTACAAAAGGAGCAATATAGGTGTTTTTACTGGTAATGACAGGAGCCATATCTTCTATTCCAGCCTCCTCCAGAGCTTTTTGTACCACTGGTGCAGGTCTTGGTGTGATTTTATCAATCATGGACCAGGGAAAAGAAACCTTTGTCTCATTTTGAATCCAGTCTTTAAAGCCTTCTTCTGCAAATCCGGCATCTACCCAAGCCTGGGCAATGGAAGTCACACTTATCTTTAGCTTTTCACCATTGTGACTGCAATTATCCATGCTGACAAGGGCAAGAGGATGTCCTCCTGCCAGATATCTCTTTAAAAGAAGTGAAGTAACCACTCCCATGGCATGAACCGCCTGATCCGGACCTTCTTCCATATCTTTTTTCACAACGGGAAATAATTCCCCTTTTAAATCCGTAAGCGCATATCCTTTTTCTGTAATCGTAAAGCTTGCCATTTGAAGAGAAGGATTTTCAAACGCTCTGACAAGGTATGCAAAATCTGCTTTCTCTTTCACAGACGCCTTCACTGCTTTTGCAACACTTGCAATCACCTCTTTTTCCATGGTTCCATCTGGCTTTAAACGAACCATCATGGTCATATTATCATAAGGGTGATAGATCTGATCAATAATATCAAAATCAAAGGTATCCGCTGCAATGATACCGCTTTGCTCCATTCCATTTTCCAAAAGCTGCTGCTGCAATTGGGCAATAAATCCTCTGAATATATTTCCTGCTCCAAAATGAACCCATCTTGGAGATTCTTCTGTATTCTTTCTCATTTCCTCCCAGTCAAATTCCGGTAATTTTACGGAAATTTTCTGGAAAGAGTCTTTATTGGCAAAACAAGACCGATTCAGTTTCATAGTAATCTCCTCCTATCTTCCGCCTTTGTGAGACTTTTCCACGGCTTCCCATAATCCTAACAGGTAATTTGCCCCGATGGCACGGTCATAAAGGCCATAACCCGGACGCGCCTGCTCTCCCCATATCATTCTGCCATGATCCGGACGGATGTAGCCTTCAAATCCCGACTCATAAAGAGCCTTTACAATCTCATACATGTCCAGATCTCCGCAGGAAGAAAGATGAGCTGCTTCGTCAAAGTCCTTTTCCGATACATGACGCACATTCCGAAGATGGGCAAAATGAATCCGTTTCTGTCCTCCAAATTCACGCATCATTGCTGGAAGGTCATTGTTTAAATCGCTTCCCAGGCTTCCTGAGCACAAGGTCAGTCCGTTATAAGGACTGTCATTGAGAGAGAGGAAGGTTCTTATATTTTCTGCATTTGTTATTACTTTTGGAAGCCCATAAAGAGGCCAGGGCGGATCATCCGGATGGATTGCCATTTTGATATCATACTTTTCTGCATAAGGAATGACTGCATCCAGAAAATACTTCATATTATCCCAATACTGTTCCCTTGTCATGCTCTGATAAAATTCAATATCTTCTGCCATGGCAGAAAGACGCTCCGGCTCCCAGCCAGGAAGAGAATATCCCCTCGCCTTTCCTTCCATCGCTTTTGCCATCTTTTCCGGGTTCATGTTAAGAACTTCTTCGTGACGGTAAGCCATCACGCTGCTCCCGTCTTCTTTCACCAAAGCAAGGTCACTTCTTGCCCAGTCCATCACAGGCATGAAATTATAGCAGAGACATTTTACTCCAACCCTGCTCAGATTCTCCAGAGTCTTTTGATATGACTCAATGTACCGGTCTCTGGAGGGCAGCCCTTTTTTAATGTCTTCATGAATATTGACACTCTCAATTACTTCCATCTCAAGTCCTGCCTGGTTGATCTCTTCTTTCAGTGCAGCGAGAACCTCCATCGGCCAGACTTCTCCTACTGGAATCTTAGGCAGACAGGTTGCAACACCTGTGATTCCCGGGATCTGGCGGATCTGGCTTAATGTTACACTGTCGTCTCCATAAGGAAACCATCGCATAATCATTTTCATGGTCTTATTCCTCCAATTTTTTTGATCTGATATAAGTATACAACTTGTATACTAGTATTTCAATCTTTTTTTCACAAATCGTCATAATTTTTACAATTAAACCGCACAAAGAAAGAATTAATCCAATATCAGGCACACAAAAAAACGGTAATAGAAGAATATTCTTCTCATTACCGCATCTGCTTATTATTATGGGAAATATTATTTAAAATATCCGGGATATTTTTTGCGCAAGGCTTCCTCGTCAAACTTATATCTGGATAAATGTTTTTCCATCAGCATCTGTGCCGCTGCTCCATCCTTTGAAGAGATCGCTTCCACAATCTCTTTATGATCAGAAATTGTTTTCAATTCTTTAACCGCAGACAGCGACATACTTCGTATTCTGTCAAAATGAATGGTTATGCTGTCCATCAAATGATATACCTGATCTTTGCTGGTGATATGAAAGAGCATTTTGTGAAATTCATTATCGAGCTCCAGCAATCTCTCAGGAGAACGGTTTTCCATATAAAACTCCTGGAGTCTTACATTCTCTCTTAACCGTTCAATATCCTGCCGGGATGCCATCTTGCATGCAAGTTCTACGACCGCATTTTCCAGAACCTCCCGCATAAAACGGGCTTCTTCCACCAGCTCATAATCAACAAAAGCCACTGCACTGCCCTTTTGAGGATAAATCTCCACAATTTTAACTTTAGAAAGCTCAATCAAAGCCTCTCTGACAGGGGTCCTTGATAAATTCAGCTCCGCAGACAGTTCATTTTCGCTTATCATGGTTCCTGGAATCAAATCAAGGCTGATAATGTTATCTTTCAGCATTCGGAGTGCATATTCCCGCCCTGTTTCTTTTTGATTTCGCTCTGTCAGCCTCATCTGTCAGCCTCCCTTTCATTTAATTACAGAACAAGCGAAATTGTTCTTAGGTTCTACCGTTCCGTAACTGGGCATGTTTTATACTTTAATTCTTCCCGGAAATATTTCACAATCTCTTCCGTTGCTGTCTTTACTTCGATTCTGGGGCCAGTTAAAATCAGGGTTCCCATAAACCGATCCAGAAAACCAATGACCACATCACCGCTTTTTACTGCAATATCAGCGGCAATAACCACAGATTCCGGAGGTGTCATATTAATGGTGCCAATAGACATTCCTGTGAAATCAACGTCTTTATTCGTACCAATATCCAGACTCAGATTCTTATAGACAGCCGGGTCAGAAAGACCAATGACATGTGCCAGAGTAATCTCCCTTCCTGCTACGGAGACATTAACAACCCGTCTTCTTCCGTCTTTTGACCAATCCTGAGGGTTGGAAAAAAAGTCATGGGTTTCTGCCGGGTTTTCTTTCTTCTCTATCATATTACCACTCTCTCATCTTGAAATTTATCGCGTTACAAATCCCACTCTCTTGCCCCTTTTTCCTGCGCTTCCATAAGTTTATCCCATGTAATCTCTTTCTTTTCTTCATTCAGGTAATGGAGCAGATCTGCAATGCCTTCTCCCGTTGTACTGCTGACTGGAAAAATAGCTTCACAGCCCGCTTCCTCTAACCACTGGCGAACCATAGCCACATTGGCATCCGGACAATCAATCTTCGTGATAATTCCAATAACAGGCCGGTTGCATGCGGTAGATATCCCAGGAGAAAACAGGTTAAAAGGCTCATTGGCACTGCAAAGCAATCCAATCACATCTGACTCATAAGAAAAGCAGCATAGCCCTTGAAGAGACAGTTTTTTATTCTCGGTATATTCACCTGGCGTATCTATAGTAATATCCCAGTGGTTCACATACTGAGTCTTATGATAAACCACTGGTTCCCCCTTTAGTGCCTGGGTAAGAGAAGTCTTGCCTGCTTCACTTCTGCCGCATAAAAACAATTTTTTCATAGGATCACCGCTTTGTAATGGGACAAGTAACATATCCCAATGTATTGTGAAAATACTCAACGATTTCTGTAATCGCTGCATTCACTTCTGCAATCTCTCCTGTTATAATCAGGGTTCCGCTGAACCTGTCCGCAAAACCAAGATAAATATTTGCACTTTTTACTGCAATATCAGAAGCAATGACTGCTGATTCCGGAGGTGTCATGTTCATAATACCGATTGCAGAGGAACGGTAATCCACATCCGGATTCAATCCCAGCTTCCGGTATACAATAGGCAAAGGCCCTCCGATAATATGTGCCAGCGTGATCTCTCTTCCTGCAACTGTTTCCTGAACAATACGAATCTGTTCCCGATTCTCATTTTCCATCATAACCACCTCTTATTCCATCTGTATTCAAAATTTCCTCTTCATTATAACCATTGACCATGAGGGCAATGTCAATGAGCGGATCGGATTTTTCATCCCTGGATTCTTCCATTATGGAACTATTATGAACCCAAACAAAAAATAATGCTTAAATTTATGGCTTCTTTTCCCCATATTTTCCATTTCATATGGCGGATCTCTGGTAAAAACTGAAAAAGCCTTCCCTATAGGGGAAGGTTCTTCAGTTGAAACTAGTATCTCATAGGAATAACGCTCATGTAGTCTTCCACAGTCGCACCCTGATTAAACATCTCAATAATCTGTCTTCCTAATGGATTTAAATCTTCAGTATTATACTGTTCCAGTTCTTTTCTAAAGAAATCAGTAAGAATCTTAGCACCGCCGTCGTATCCTTCCAGACCTACTTCCTGCTGTGTCTCCGGTCTTAAGAAGTTTCTTCCGATATACTGTCCGTCAATCTTTAATGAATCCAGACCAAATCCTAATAATGAGCAACGTGATTCTACCAGATGCTCTGGTTTAAACTTTGCACTTCCGCGACGTGCAATATATTCTCTTGCAATCCACTGAGGCATGAATCCAACTTCATATGCTCCAATATGCTGATTCGGAATCAAAACATAACGGGTATTGCTGGAATTCACAATCTGCTCCAGAAGCAGGTTTGCCTGAGTTACCTTTTTCCCTGTTGCAAATGGCCAGTAAGATCCCACTCCTTCACTGGTCATCTCAAGGGAATCAATAATACTGGGATTGTTATATCCTCTTGGAGCTACCAGGCGCCATAACCATGCAAGTGCAGGAGGAAGAATATGAAGAATTCCCATAATACCATAAGATGGATTCTCTCTGGTACATGCTGGTGTACGCACACCAAAACTTCTTACATCAACTTCTACAGCTCCGTCAATTGCCTTCTCAAGCATTCTTCTTGGAAGAATTACTCGCGGGTTTGGACACGGCTTACCAGTGGAATCCATAATGTGCTCCCATGGAAGGCTGGTTGCACCAGGAACCGCTTTCATGTTCAGGTATAACAGCGGCTCTTCCGGCTGAATCAGTAACTTCTCATACTGAGGGGAAGATCCGTAGCTCTTAATATTATCAAGACGAAGGAACCAGGAGGATTCTGCATCCGTTACAACCAGTTTCTTGCTTTCGTTCTGAATTGATGGGTGGCATAAAGCCATATCATCTGTAACAGGAATCAGATCACAGGAATCATTCAATACAAGATAGTTCTTCTCGCCTGTAATTGTGTTAACTCCCACTACAGCTCTTCCGTCCATCTCCCTGTGAATGTCTTCGTGCATCTCACTCTTTCCGCCGCCGGACGCACCTTCGTGCATGATTACGATCTCATTATCATAAGGAGTGATCACTTTTACTGTCGAAGCATGGGCAGTCACCCAGCCTTCTGCTTCTCCGATATTTAACAGAACACCGTAAATACCTTTTTTTGCACTTGGGCCCGGATATAAATTATAAGAATATACTTCATGCACATCATCCAGACGGTTATGGATAACAACCTGTTTTCCGTTGAAATGGGTATGACGGAAAGGAGGCGCCAGATAAACGATAGCCTTTAAATCAAACTCCGTAATATTATCTATATCCTCAAATCCCTGCAGATCACCCATTGCTGCCGCAAAGAATCCTGCATTCACTGGTGAGATCAGTATGGAATCATATCCGTATTCAACTCCGCCGGACTTAAATGGGAAGAAAATAAGTTCCTGTTCTTTTAACCAGTCAAATGTCTCTTTTCTCAAGGATGCAAAATCGCTTTTATAAACGTCAGTATATCTGGGTTTATCGGTAGGCTTATCATCAGCAATAATGGTACAGTTCGGATCTCTTCTTCTCATGTAGTCTTCCATATAGTTAACTACAATTCCATTAGAGCATCTGGTAGCAACTGCTTCCAGTACTTTCCCCTTGCCTTTTACCTCATATTCGATATTGTATTCGTTATTCTCTGCACTTCCCATTGCAAGCTCCAGAAGTTCGGCTCTTGTCTTGGGAATAATAACTCCTTTTGATTGATCCAATATTTCATGTACATAGTCTGGTAAGTTTAATTTTCTTAAACATTCAAGCATTTTTTCCTCCATTCCTGTGCATATTTATGCACATCTTTCGTCTATACCTGGGTAGTTCTGCGGCAAAACGAGGTAGTTAAATCTCCCAATTCTCTAAATGAATTACTTTCCTTTTTAATGGTAAATCCATACTGCATTCCTTCCATCAACGGCTGTGATTCATTGATCAACCCCCTTTGCAATCTTATTATATAAAAGCCGATATCCAAAACTTGGATATCGGCTTAATTACAACTTGGAGTAATCCCTACTTTGCGATGTCTTCCGGTACTATTTAACTGTACAAAACACTTCAAAATTCCCAGCCATAGCTATAAGAATAACCTTTAACCTGATTCATGCGCCTGCCCTGACGGGACTTGCAGCAGCATTCACGATATCCGTTCCTATTTTTCAAATGTGTAGTGTTCCTGATATCATACCCCTGACACCAGGGCACCGAAAGTAAAACAGTGCAGAATACACAAAATCATCGGACAATAAAAGTACAATCTGATCTTCTGCTTTCACGCATGATACATTAGACATAATGTACCATGAAACGAAAGCCATGTCAACGATTTTTTAAATAAGTAAACACATTTCATTCATATTTATGAAAGCTTAAACCATCGTAATTTTATACATCGTCAATAGCCTTTCCAATATCATGCCTCATGTATTTATTCTCAAAAGAAACCCATTCTGCTGCCTCATAAGCATTCGCTCTGGCTTCTTTTAAATCCGTTCCAATGGCTGTGATTCCAAGGACCCTTCCTCCATTTGTCACAATTCTGCCTTCATCATCAAATCTGCTTCCTGCATGAAAAGCGTAATATCCCTCTTTTTTATCAAAATCAGACAGACCGCTAATGGGGAATCCCTTCTCATAGTGCTCCGGATACCCGTCAGATGCAAGGACAACACAAACTGCCGCATTGTCTTCAAACTGCAGATCTATCTGATCCAGAGTACCGTCAATACATGCTTCAAACACCTTAACCAGATCATTCTTCATCCTTGGAAGCACCACCTGCGTCTCCGGATCTCCAAATCTGGCATTATATTCCAACACTTTAGGTCCTTCCTCTGTCAGCATCAGGCCAAAGAATATAATCCCTTTAAATTCTCTTCCTTCCGCTTTCATGGCACGAACAGTGGCTTCATAGATGTGCTTTTTGCAGAAAGAATCCACTTCACTGGTATAGAACGGACTAGGGGAAAAGGTTCCCATTCCGCCCGTATTAAGACCCTCATCTCCATCCTTTGCCCTTTTATGGTCCTGGGCAGATGTCATGATCTTAATGGTTGTTCCATCTACAAAAGAAAGAACGGATACTTCTCTTCCTGTCATGAATTCTTCCACCACAATTCTGTCTCCAGAGGAACCAAACTGCTTATCCAGCATAAGGGTTTTGACTCCTTCTTCCGCCTCAGAAAGGGTATTGCAGATCAACACTCCTTTTCCAAGAGCCAGACCATCTGCTTTTAACACAATGGGCAGTCTCGCTGTCTTAAGGTAAGCAAGTGCAGCGTCTGCAGAATCAAAAGTTTCATATCCTGCTGTGGGAATGCCGTATTTTTTCATCAGATCTTTGGAAAATGACTTGGACCCTTCCAGACATGCAGCATTCTTGCGGGGTCCGAAAGCTCTAAGCCCTGCCGCCTCAAAAGCATCTACTGCACCGGCAACCAATGGATCATCCGGACCTATAATGGTCAAATCAATTTTATGCTCTAAGGCAAAAGAAATCTGTTTTTCAAAATCCATCACCTGAATATCCACACACTCCGCCACTTTCGCAATTCCTGCATTGCCTGGCGCACAGTATATCTTCTCTACGTCAGGGCTCTGCGATACTTTACAGGCGATTGCGTGCTCTCTTCCGCCGCCGCCTATGATGAGAATCTTCATCCCTTCTCCTCCTGTCCGTTTGCAATCAATTGAATGGCTTGGGGTAAAATAACCCATTCCGCTTCTTCCATAACCCGCTTCTGAAGCTCTTCCGGCGTATCCCCTTCATGAACTTCAACTGCTTTTTGAAGAATAATGGGACCGGTATCCGTACCTTCATCTACGAAATGCACAGTAGCACCTGTTACCTTCACTCCCCGTTTCAAAGCCGCTTCATGGACTTTCAGACCATAATATCCGGTTCCACAAAATGAGGGAATAAGGGAGGGATGAATATTAATAATACGGTTCCGGTATTTCTTAATCATCTCTTCCGGTATTGCAACCAGAAAACCTGCAAGAACAATTAAATCAAGAGAATATTCGTCTGTCTTTTTAAGCAGTTCCTGGTAAAATTCTTCCCTGTCCCCAAAATCCTTTGGTGAAATGCAGACAGCTTTAATCCCATGATTCCTGGCTCTTTCAAGACCATATGCAGCCCTGTTATTGCTTATAACAACCTCTATTCTCGTATTGGTGATCCTTCCACTGTCTATGGCATCTAAAATGGCCTGCAGATTGGTTCCTCCTCCGGAAACAAACACGCCTATTTTCAGCATAAAGTCACACCTTTTTCCCCTGCCTGTGTCCGTCCGATTACATAAGGAGTCTCCCCAGCTTTTCTGATGGCAGCCATGACAGTATCCACATCTTTTTCCTCTACAGCCAGAATCATCCCAATTCCCATATTGTATGTGTTGTACATCATCTCTTCGGAAATATCGCCGGTTTTTGCCAGCAGCTTAAAGATGGCAGGAACTTCATAGCTGTTTTTCTCTATGACTGCACAGATTCCTTCCGGAAGCATTCTTGGAATATTCTCATAGAATCCACCGCCTGTAATGTGGCTGCATGCTTTGATGGTTACGCCGCTTTCTTTTACAGATTTAAGTGCATTCACATAGATTTTTGTAGGAACAAGCAGCGCTTCTCCAAGAGTCTGCCCCAATTCTTCATAATAAACGGAAAGACTTTCCTTTGATACATCAAATACTTTACGGACCAAAGAAAAACCATTGCTGTGCACACCGGAAGACGCCATGCCAATGAGCACATTACCCGGAGCTAAAGAAGCACCTGTAATGAGGTCTTTTTCATCGACTACTCCTACGGCAAAACCCGCCAGATCATATTCATCTTCTGGATAAAATCCTGGCATCTCCGCTGTCTCTCCGCCGATTAAAGCAGCACCGGCCTGTTTGCATCCCTCTGAAACTCCGCTGACAATCTCTGCGATCTTTTCCGGATAATTCTTTCCGCAGGCAATATAATCAAGGAAAAATAAAGGTTCCCCTCCTGCGCAGGCAATATCATTCACACACATAGCTACACAGTCAATTCCAATTGTATCATGTCTGTCCATGAGAAATGCCAGTTTCAGCTTTGTCCCCACTCCATCCGTACCTGAAACCAGGGTCGGCTTTTCCATATCTTTAAATGCGGACATGGAAAATGCTCCAGAGAAACCGCCAAGACCTCCTAACACCTCTGGTCGCATAGTTTCCTTTACATGCTTCTTCATCAGTTCCACAGACCGGTATCCGGCCTCGATGTCTACTCCGGCATTCTTATAATCCATTGTTTTCTCCTCCGCTTCCGGTAATTTATTTCTTCATCTGAGCTGCATATTCCTTATATCCAATCTGATCCAGCTTTTCAGCCTTTTTCACCACATCGCTTTTTAAATTCTCAGAATAGTCTTTTAATCGTTTTAACAGGTCTTCATCACCTGCCGCCAGAATCTTTGCTGCTAATATTCCTGCATTGGTTCCTCCGTTAATGGCAACAGTTGCAACCGGAATACCAGAAGGCATCTGAACAATCGAATAAAGAGAATCCACTCCGCCAAGATCAGACGTTTTCATGGGAATCCCGATGACCGGCATAGGGAACAGTGCCGCACACATACCTGGCAGATGAGCTGCTTTTCCTGCACCTGCAATGATTACCTTAATACCCCTTGCTTCTGCTGTCTTTGCATATTCAAAAAATATATCCGGCTCTCTGTGGGCAGAGATCACTGTAATCTCAAATTCCACACCCAGCTTTTCCAAAATATCTGCTGCCTGCGCCATTACGGGCATATCTGAATCACTTCCCATAACAATTGATACCTTTGCCATAGTAAATTCTCCTTTTCCTCTTATCACATATATCAGTTCATTATTAGCGGTAATATTACTTATTAATTAAATTAATATAACACACTTTCAAAACAATTACTGCTTATTAATTATAATACTAGGTTTTCTTTACCACGTCAATGATTTTCTTTTAATTTTAAGTGTAACCAAAGGGAGAAAACAAAAACACAGGAAATGAAAGAATTCTTATCTCTTTCATTTCCTGTGTCTTTTAAAGGGACTTAATACTTACTGTCTCCATATGATGGCTTCTCTTCAAAATAAACCGGATCTATATTGACAGCAGGTGCCTCAGCTTCCTCTTCATAAGAAGCAGCATCTGGCTGTATGCTGTCTCTTAAAGTATTTTCAGTATCAACACCGTTATAGAGCTTAAACTGCTCCACAAGCCCCTTCATAATCTGAGCCTGTCCAGACAGTTCTTCACTGGCTGCTGCACTCTGTTCTGCTGTAGCGGAGTTGGTCTGAACCACACTTGAAATCTGATCAATTCCCTGAGTTACCTGACCGACTGCAACCGCCTGTTTATCAGAAGCGCCTGCAACCTCTTCGATAATCATATTAATTCTCTTGGTACCTTCTACAACTGCCTGCATGGATTTGGCTGTTTCTGCCGTAATCTTCGTTCCATTTTGAACTGCCTCCATGCTTTCACCAATGAGGAGAGTGGTATTCTTTGCTGCTTCTCCGGATTTGCTGGCAAGATTACGAACCTCATCCGCAACCACGGCAAAACCTTTTCCTGCTTCTCCTGCACGAGCTGCCTCTACAGCAGCATTCAATGCCAGAATATTGGTCTGGAACGCAATATCTTCAATGGTTTTAATGATTTTTCCAATCTCATTGGACTTATCGCTGATCTGGGTCATAGCCTGATTCATCTCAGCCATCTTTTCATTGCTCTGGGTTACATTCTTTGTTGCTTCTTCTGCTTCACGTCTGGCTTCTTTCGCATTCTGTGCATTGCTGTTGATCTGATTTGAAATATCATTAATCGTCGCAGCAAGTTCTTCGATAGAAGATGCCTGTTCCGTAGCTCCCTGGGAAAGCGCCTGCGCTCCGGAAGAAACCTGATCGGATCCGCTGGCAACCTGATCGGCTGCTTCATTGATTCTTGAAAGGGCATCGCTTAAATTGTTTCTGATATTACGGATCGCTGCCAGAATTGGCTGGTAGTCAAGAATATACTGCTCATGACATTTGGAAACAACTCCAAAATCTCCGGCTGCCATCGCACCAAGCAGATGGGTAATATCATCAATAATGGTTCCGATGTTGGAAATAGTCTTTCTCATACCATTCGCAAGACTTCCCAGTTCATCTACAGACTCATACCCCAGTTCCACATGGAGGCTTCCTTTTGACATCTCTTCCGCAGCCTTCTCAATCTCTTTGACTGGTTTTACAATACTTTTTGTAATTGCAGAAGCCAGTATGATGGTGGCAGCAGCACCAAGAATCTGGAATATTACAATGGCTACTTCCGTCACTGTCATGAGCGTCTGAGCCTTTTTAAATTCGCTGTCCGCATTGGCTTTTGCACCATCACTAACCTTAATCAGATCTTCCTGAACTGTAATAAAATATGGTTCCAGAGAATCAAAGAAAAGATTGGATGCCTGGCGGCTCTTATTCTCCTTTGCCAGTACAAATACCTGTTCTTTTACCGGCTCTGCTTCTTTTAACGCATTTGCAATATCATCAACAAGCGCCTGATCTCCCTTGAAGTTTTCCTTTAAATACTGGATTCCTTCATTGATTTTATCAAAATCAGCTTCTGCCTCATCGATGTATTTTGCTGTGGTGTTCACATCAAGACTCATAGTTGCATAACTTACATTTTTTGCTGAAGACTGTATATTACGCCGCATCTCCACAGCAAGAAGGGAAACCTGGTGTCCATTGTTATAAAAATCTTTAAATTTGCTGTTGTTATTCACCAAACCGTACAATGAACTACAGGAAACAATCAAAAACAAAATGAAAACAATTCCAAAAGCAACTGTAATCCGTTTACCAATCTTTAAGTTCTTCATCTAGTGTCCTCCATCTGATCTACGCTTCTTTTATATCATCACTGCAAATATCGACAATATATGGAAATTCTTAAGTAATTTTGAAGAAGTCTTAATATAATCATGATTCAGCACTAGATTCTTAACCTTTATCCATCAAATACCAGACAGAGGTAGATTTAATTCCTCAATTCCTTTTAAAACAAACATTCCATCGTCAATAATCACCACGCGGTCTCCTGTTTTCGTAACCGTTTCAATTCGGTCCAGTTCCGCATATGGGATGGTAATGTCTGTGTGGCAGCTGAAATAAGCCTTTGACAAATCCTCTTTTCTAAGCAGAGACACTTCATTATCCCTGGCAATCACTTCTTTTCCATTGGGATTATAGACCGGACTGTCTTCTGCCCAGCTATAGCAGGTATCCCCCACCGCAAAATGAGGTCCCATTTTCTCAACAATTAAAATAGGAAGTTTATCAAGAATTCCGTACTTTCTCGCCATCACATATGCAGTCGTATTCGTACCTATTGCAAACTCACCCATGGGGAGTGTTTCGTGATTTTTTAAGATCACCTGTTTGATCAGAGCTTTCCCCTGATCTGGATCTTCAAAATTGCTGCACGAATAATCAGTAATCATCCCATCATGAAATGTCATTGTAAGATCTTTAAACTGAAAATCTGCAATGTATACGGTACTTACGAAAAGTGTCCCTTCGGTTCCTGAAAGCACCGGAGAGGTAAATACTTCTCCCAGAGGAATATTCACATCAGCCACACAGTTTTCAAATTTTGTTTCTTTTTCCTTGTCCTGTAATTTATGAAGAGCAACCTTTAAATGGGTCTTATTATTCCCCTTTCCAGTCACCTCCACATACTCGGCTTCATCAAGAACGTCAATGATGATTTGCTGAAGTCCTTTGTATTTTTCATAATCCAATGTGTTAATTGCAATGGTTTCTTCAAAAATTTCTTCAAACTTTTCACCAATCTCAGGAACTGGAAATGCAATAATTGTAAAACTGGTTTCATCTCCTGGAACAAACTGGTTCAAAATTCTCGAAGTCTCATTGGACATCTCGGCAGCCAGTTTTTCCTGTTTTCCATCATAGGAAAGTGCTTCTGCCTTGTTCACAGGCTTAAACCCTTCTTTTCCGAAAGTTTCAATCACTGCCGGTCCTGCATAAGATAATGCCAGATCTTTGTAAGTCTCGTAAGCCACTTTCAGCACCGCTGCTTTTCGGTCCTTAAATGCCTTATTTAAATAGAGCGCATCGTCATAGCGGTGATCATAATCATACTGTCTGTTTGCAGAGGTTCCATAATAACCGGCTTTTCTTCCTGCATTAGTATTCACTGTCCAGACTGCCGCACGGCAGAGAATAATGCTAAGTCCCATTTTCTCAAAATTCTCCATGGCATACTTAACCATTCGCTCAAATCCCAGCTCATAACGAATTTGCACGGATTTCTTTTTAGACAGATCTCTTCCCATAACCTGAAATCCTTTGCGGTATCCTTCTGTGTAGGTGTCAGCCATTAAACGGACCTTTTCCTCTGGAAGAGAATTTAAAAATTCAGCCACCTTAAGTTCTGAATCCGAGATAAATTCCCCAAAATAATATAGATAGCGAAGATCTGTCAGATCATGCTTCCGGATAATATCTGCTGCAAAACCAAGAGACGGATCAAGCCCTTCTCTGACACGGAAAGAAACCGTATGGTCCGTATAGTCACTTACAAACCAATATAGAATCTCTCTTACTGCGGAAACTTCCTGCGCATCTTCCTCAAACAGATTATAGATTTCAATAAATGCCTCATTTAAAATAGTAATATCCGTAAGCCGCCACTCATGGGCAAATACAATATCCCCCCTGATCTCTTTGTATAAATAGCAAAGAAGTTGTCCGTAATCTTCTCCCAGTTCTGATACGGCATAAGCTGGATTTGCGTAGCTGGTTTCATAATTTTCCGGTAAAATATCTTCATAAAGTCTCCGGTTCCATGCCTTTAGTTCTTTAAAGGAAGCACTTCTCTGCCTGCCAGACTCTATAAATGCCAGATACTCTCCAATCATTTGAATAAACAAAGCTGTTTTTTCAAAATAAGTAAGGAACGGTTTTTTCACTGTCTGTTCCGAGATCATCGTTTTGATCCGGCTCATAGAAAGCTCATACCGTTCCATAATTGTTTCATTTTCCTGTTGAAACATTGTTCGATAATCCATGCTGTTATCTCCTTATTCCTATTATAATGAGAACAATCCATAAAACAATTAAAAATCCACTGATTCCGATTCCGATCCTGGACAGGATGTACTTTTTCTCTCTTTCAAAAAAAGAAAGCACACCGTAGCCAATGGAAAAAAAGGAAATTAAAATACTGCAGAAACAGACAGCCGCAACATTAAGCTGCGCCTGCCCTCCTGCAAGAACAGAGCTTACAATTCCAATTGTCCCCAGTATCAGTGCTGCAACAGAAAGCCCCAGCGCTAAAAAACTTCTTTTTGCAAAAGGCTTTCTAATGTAGGACACTTTTTTCTGCTTTTTCACGCCTTTTCCTCCTTACTCTTATGTGCTGCATCACTTTATAAAGAATATAGCCAAGGATTCCTCCTGCTGTATTCAATATCATATCATCCACATCAAAACTTCCTACTTTAAATACAAGCTGAATGGTCTCAATGGTCAGAGTAAATAAGAAACTCAACAGCACTGTATTTAAAAAACGGCGGCTTCTCCGGCTGATAACAGGCAAAAAGAAACCAAAGGGCATAAACCCAATAATATTCCCTACAATATTGAGAAAGAAAGCCTGGAAGCCAACCACTTTTCTGTAAATAATAAAACGCCGTATCTCCCGAAAAGGAATCAGATTGTAGGAATAATTACTTTCAGAATGATTTCCTCTTCCAAAATAATCAGAGAAAAACAGAAAGTACACCAAAAAGATTAAGTATAACAAAAAAATTACCCAACCTATTTTCTGCCGTTTTGTTGCGTCTTTAATCATAGCAGCTCCATTTTATGAAAGACGAGAAAAACCGTCAAAACTTTCACTTTTGACAGTCTTCTCTAAGAGTAATATTAAAATGTAATTTCTGATTTTCGTTTCAGAAGAACAGATCCATTGATGATTGACATCACACCGACAGTAAGTCCCATAACTGTCATCACAATTCCCACAACCAGACTTAATGCTCCGGCATTTCTCATGGTTTTATAGATTCTTTCCATATCAGACACTCCTTATCTTACTCCATAGACTTCATAATAAGTATCAATTGCAGCTTTTAATTTATCATCAATGATGACCGTTCCCTGGTACTCTTTGTTATACAGATGTTCAATTACCTCCGCCATGGATACGATAGCAGAAGCTTTAAAACCATACTTTTCCTGTATTTCATCAAGAGCACTTTTGTCCCCTTTTCCTTTTTCCATACGATTCAAAGAAACCATAAGTCCTAATATTTCCACATCGCCCTGTGCCTTTATAATGGGGAATGTCTCTTCAATGGATTTACCAGAAGTCGTTACGTCTTCAATGATAACCACTTTGTCCCCGTCTTTTATAGGGCTTCCTAAAAGGATACCGGCATCGCCGCCGTGATCCTTCTCCTCTTTTCGATTGGAACAATAACGGATCTCCTTGCCATATAAGTCATGAAAAGCAATTGCCGTAACAACGCTTAACGGAATTCCTTTGTATGCCGGTCCGAATAAGACATCAAAATCGTCACCAAAATTATCGTGAATGGCTTTCGCATAATATTCTCCCAGCCTTTTTAGCTGCGCTCCTGTTACATAAGAACCTGCGTTCATAAAAAAGGGGGATTTTCTTCCGCTTTTCAGCGTAAAATCACCAAATTTAAGGACCTTGCTGTCTACCATAAATTCAATAAATTCCTGCTTATACTGTTCCATTTTATCATTTTCTCCTTATTTTATGCGCTCTCTAGCGTTTCTATCTATGTTGAATCTGCTCTACTACACCATTTTTACACCATTTTGGATTTATGCACGCTTCTGTTCCATTTTCTCCATTTCTGTAAATAAAGTGTCCTCTGTCACATGACAATATAAGTCCATTGTCATTTTTAATGTGCCATGTCCAAGTATATGCTGAAGTGTTTTTGGCTGTATTCCATTTTCAATAGCTCTAGTTGCAAATGTATGTCTGAATGTATGTGGTGTAAAATGTTTAAATCTAGCATCTTCTTTTTGAATACTTTTTATGATCAAACTCATGCACTCCTTAACAAGAAACAACTGTGTTGGCTGATTGTTTTTCGTAACAAACACAAGATTTTCATAACCTTCTAGTGCACTTTTCCCAGCAAAAACAATTTCTTGTTTCTGAGCCTTCTGCCTTTTTAAAGCCATGATAGCTTTTGCAGTTAGTGGAATAATCCTTTTACCATTAACGGTCTTGGTATCGTGCATCTCAAATAAGTATTTACCATTTTTGCTAAAGTAACAGAGTGTATGCTGAACATTGATAAATTTGTTTTTCAAATTAACATCAGACCATTGCAAGGCGCATAATTCGCCTATTCGCATACCCGTTTCAAGTGCAAGTATAAAGAGATTATTGTAAAATCGTCCTTCTGCCATTAAAAGAAATTTATCGGTTTCGTCTCTTGTTAGTACCCGTTTTTCCCCTTTTTCTTCTTTGGTTATAACGGTATTGATTTGCTTTGCAACATTTTTAGTAACCAAATCACTATCCAATGCTTTGTTAAGCATATCTACTAATATTTTCTTCGAGTTGCTTCGCTCATTATCTGAATTTAATTTATTTATGGCCTCTTGCATGTTGATGAGGTTCAGTGATACTAATTTTCTCCATCCAAGATCTTCCTTAATCCGTTTATAATGAGTGGCGTAAGATTCCTTTGATGAATTTCTACAATTCTTCTTACAAGTGTTTAGCCATATTTGATACCATTCATCAAGAGTAATATCCTTTTTAACAACATTAGTTTGTTTTTCGTCTTCATACTGTTCAGCTCGTAACTTTTGGGATATTTCGGTATATGTCTTTCCATAAATCGTCTGTCTTTTACCAAATCTATTAACAAACCTAGCCTGATATAGACCGTCCTTCCTTTGAGAAATGCCTTTACCAAGTTCTTTCCCTTTAAGTGATTTACCCAATATATCCTCCTTCCTGCGTAAAATCGGGGAAAGAATATCTGTTAGAACATTCGCCCCTAATTTTACCATACCCGATATTTATTTTCAATCGACAATCATCACATTATTTGATTTAGTAGCCATTTATCCAGTTTCCCTTTGTGTGCATACAATCTGTTACCAATCCTCACTGTAAATCCATTTTGGGGTTCATGTAGTAATTCTCTCGCTTTTGTCTGTTTAACACCTAAATATTCACAAAATTCATTGATATTTAGTAACGCTTTTTCTATAGCTTATCTCCTACCTTTCTTAGTTATATTTTCACATGCAAAAAGAGCCAGTCTACGTGAGTAGGTGGCTCTTGTGGTTTGGTTAAGAAATAAAATTTAATTGTTAATTTTTTACAAATATTTCTGATATAGCATATTTAACATACAATAAAGCCAAAAAGACACCCACCTATATAGTGAATGCCTTTCTGGTTATTGTTATTTCTTCTCACATATCATATGCAAGACTCTCTTGTGATAATAGTATATTCACATTAATGAATATCATTCCTTGTACAAACAAGAAATCTTTTTTGTAAGTTGATATTATCATTATTTCTCTAGTTTGTCAAGTATATTTTTTAGGTTATGTTTGATTTCATTATCTTCTAATCTCAAAACTCCTTTAACTTCATTCAATATTTGTTTTTGTTTATAAAGCTCATCATTCGCCTTAACAATATATTTTTTACTTTTTTGAAATTTGTCTTCTAAATCTTTATAATACTTCATTATATCTAACTGACGCATAATGGCAAATTCAATTTTTTTAACCTCATCTGAACTTAATTCACAAATAGGATCGGTTAATCTCGCTTTACTTATACACATAATATTAGAAACATTAACATAACCATCTAAAATCAAATCTCCAGATTCATTTTTTCTAGTCTCTAACGGAACAATACAAGATAGATTAGCGAAACTGTGGGTAACAGGAACAACTATAACGTTTGGTGACTTTTTATTATATTCTTCTTTTTGTATAATAACGCATGGACGAGGATTGCTTTTACTTAACTCACTCCCAATATTATAACCAAAATGGCACCAATATACCATACCTCTATTTATAATTCTAGTTTTAGACTTTTCTGCAATATTATCTAAAAATAATTTTGTAGACAACCAGTTGAGATATTTTTGTGTTTTACTTAAATCGATCTTCATACTCCCATTCCCCTATCATCAGTAATACTTCCAATTATATACCATAATATTCCATATTTCTACAGGAACGTAGGTTCTTATGATGGGGCGGAGATATGAACATAACAAAAGAGAGCAGAACATTGTCCACTCTCTGGTTAATAGTTACAATATTACTTTGCTTTTCTAAAAATGGTACAACCACAATCCTCGCATACATATGGTCTGGTTTCAAATACATATCTATCAGGTCTATCATTAGAAAAGAATTCCTGATTTAATAAAGCATACTGCTTACTTTCTTCTCTCATTGCTCCACTACATACTGGACATTTTAAATTTTCCCATTTACTTTCAATTTCTTCTCTTGTCATATTCTTAATCTCCTTCTCTTTTAATCTAAAGAAACACCTATCAATTAAAATCTAAGATAAGTGTTTCTCAAATTGCATGCTATTTTACTGTTTCAATCACCACTTGACCATCTTTAACCCATGCACCATCTGAATTTACTTGATATCCATCAGGTGTTGTTGTATCGTGAAGCATTACGCTCCACTGGTCAAAGTAGTACCACTTTCCTTCAATATTAGCCCAAGTATTCTGCTTGGATATTCCATCGTCACCAAAATAGTACCAATTATCCCATACTTGTTTCCATTGATTTTGTAAGTAATCAGAAAAGCCATATTCATTTTCGATACCCGTCTCATATTTGTATACTGCCATTTTTGAACTGTCTCTTACTACGCTCATTCCCTCTTGAGATGCAAAAACCGTAGAAGGTAACAACAATCCTATAATTAAAGCTACAGTTATAGTCTTTAAAAATCTCACAATTTCACCCCCAACATTTTATATAATTAGTTTATATTAATTAGCCTATAAATGTCAAGGGATATGGGCAATTAATCGTCCCAACTGCCCATATTTGTGAAGTTTCTCAACTGATTTAGCCTTCCATAAATTTGTTTAAGCATTTCCAGAAGTCCCATTTCTTCTGTCCAAGAGTCCTTAATAAAGACATCTGTACATTCCATTCCTCCACATTCAATATCCCCCTTACCATTTATAGTAACTCCTCCATATCCAGCACCACCAAGATGCAATGAAGCATATCCACCTCCAGGGCTACCAGCAGGTCTTTCATTTGAATTGATGCGAACCCAACCATTGCTTGACACTAATTCATTGCTACCATCAGCACTGACATGGTAATCGCCAAAATCCACTCCATCATCACTTGCGTCAAACAATCCACCCCCAATATGGATCTCTCCACTATTAAAAATTGATGAGTTAATTTTGCCAGAGAATGTACCATCTGAAGCTCTCAAGCTACCATCTCTTGTTACACTAAATTTATCTCCAAGTTTGATTGAGCCACCATTAATATCAATATCCGACGCTGCAACCTTCCCTTGATTCGTTACTCTAAAGGGAGCTTTGGTCTTATCTGCATTTCCAGCCCAATAAGCAACGGCACCAGGGGTAGGATCAGAACTCATACCTACATTGCCTGAATATAAGGCATTCTTAGTGATATCCCAACCACCAATTTTACCCTCGTCGATTTCAGCATATCCTCTAAACACCAACTTCTTACTTTCTCCGTCAATGTAAAAGAATTTTTCATCATCTTTTGATATGTTGAACGTGTTGTTAGAATCATCAGGATTAATCTGTACGCTGAATCCATTTAAAGCCTTTGCCTTGAATCCATCAGCTCCCATGGTAAGAGTATTATTCTTATTCTGGATATACAGATTTTCAGCAATTACAATTTTACCCAGTAAAAGACTCGCTCCAATACCATAGGCTCTAGTAACAACTCCATTCTGATTTACCTCAATCATTCCAATGGCAATTTTCGGTTCTTTCAAATTAGTTCCTACCGGCTCATCATATAGCATAATCTGCCTATTGGTAATCCATAACTTTTCTGTAGCATCTTTCTTAGTGAATAATGCACCTGTATTGTCAATCGTCACTGTTTGATCTGTTGCATTGCTTTGTATCTGTTGCATATTTAAATCCAGAAAGTCTTTTAAATTTGTGTTGTAATATGCTTCATTCGCTTGTTTAGACGCTTGATTCCAACCGGAAGTCTTATATTTCAGAGTGGTGTTATTTTTATCTGCCATTCTCTGCATTTCAATTTGAGAAAAATAGCCATCAGTCAGACTCGTCTTAGAGCTAAATGTTAGTTTGAAATTCTTAAAGTTTTCCCAATCAATTTCCATTCTTAACAATCTGGCTTTAATGAAATCGTCGTCAGAATATTTGATTATAAGAATATCTCCTATTTCCAGTCCATCGGTATACTCCTTATACTTAAATAACACTGGAAAGTTTATGGAATTAACAGTCATATCAAATTGAGGGAAACAAACCCTATTTAATTCTTCGACACCATGATTATACAAGTTCTGTTTCATTTCCAGAATTTCAGATTCAGTCATAGTGGAAGTTGCGATATATGAAGCATCACATAAAACATCTTCTCTAACATAGGCCTGTAATTCTTTATACAATTCTTCACCCAATACCACATCAATTTTTACAACATATGATTGTGCTTCTGTTTGTTTGGCCTTAATCTGGTTTTCTTTAGTGGTGATTTGAGACTGTCTTACAATAATCTCATTATTTACCGCATTCCAGAGAGTATTATAGTTATTGTACTGTGTCTGGGCTACTGGATCAGAATTATATTTGTCAGTCAACACCGACATCTGTTCCTTGTATGTATTTGCTTTTGCCTTCAATCCAACAAGTCCGTACTCTGGCCATGTTGTACTTGATTCATTAGATGGCATTTTATTATTCAGACTATCTAATTCATCTTGCAGCATTTTTAATTGAGTCAAGGCAGCAGAAATTAGCCCTTTACTGTCTTCCATCTTTTGATAATATTCTTCTAGTTTCTCTTTCAATGCTTTACTCATATCATTGTAAAAGTAACTGAAATTTGTAATGTAGTTGTTTCCACTTGGATTCACAGAAGCAATAGATAAAGCTGTTCCACTTGCATCATTACCACCTGTAACGCATAATTTAGTCTTAATATCATCTTCGTCCCATGATATGTTTAATTCCTTAATTAAATTACGAAATGACATAATTAACGGAATCTGCTTACCAAGATTTTCAACCTTAAATGCGCTTACAGACCTATCGTTGCTGTCAAATGTGAATATACATTCAAAAGTTTCAGCCACATCATCAACTAAAAATCTATATGATGCAACATTATCATTATCAAAACTACGTCTGTTTTTCGAGATGGCTGGATCAATATATTTGAATTTCCAACCAGGGTTTTTATCCATGAAAATATGAGCAATACTATGGGATTTGTCACTGGCATCATATAAAGCATACCGATCTAATCCGCCTTGCTCATCATCTTCGGTTCCCATGGAGCCAAACGAAGTTAGGTATGTCTGCTTTAATTCGTAAGCCAAATCATAGCAAACAACTTCAAGATATGGATTTTGTCCATTATCTGTGCGTTTAATATCCGTGATTCGATACCAGCCGTTATCCTCTAGCCATATATATTTACCGACTGAAATATCGTCAAACCCATCATTTTGGACATTTTCATGATACTGATATATGGTAAATTGAAAACTGGATATGCCAGCTGCTAAGAAATTTGATTTCTTTTTCTTGGCATTTAGTTGACATATTAACTTCTTATTTGGGTATGAGAGAAATACCCGCGGAATCTGTGGTTTGTTATATCCGTCAAAATTAAATTTCATTATGTAATCACCTTTCCTATTCACTTTTTATAGGGGACTCAGTTACGAATCCCCCCTTCATTAAATATCTTTAGATTGTCTTTGAGCAAATTTCGGAAACTCATTCTTTCCATATTCCTCTAACATATTTTTACATTCAGCCAGTGTATTCTCATTTGCGTCACCCTGGACATAAAATTGCACATCAAGTTTTATATCGTTTTTAGTCTGATTGCTTGCAGGTATCGCATTGTAATCATACTTCGGCATATTTGACAACATATAATTCATAGGATTATCCGCCATGCTCCACAACTTTTCTACCATATCATTTGGAAAAATAGTATCTCCGCCAGCTGAATTAAGAAGAGTCCCATCTTTTGTGATTATCATTTCAGGGCCATCTTCATTGACATATTTTAATCCGGGCTTAGAGTTCTGAGTACCATTCTTATAACCAACAGTGATTTTTCTCTCTTTAACTTCGTCATGAGATAGGGTATTCCCGTCCCAGATCCCCTCGTCATCTAAATAGTAATAACCGTCACCAGACTTTGATTTGACAGCCATGTCCGTAGCCATCGTGCCATCAGATTTAAGGTAATATTCTTTACCATCTGAACCTTTTCTCCAAGTAGATTTAACCATCTGACCGTTTTCTGGCTCAAAATATCTCCACTGATCAGTACTATCATCCCAACCAGATTTCATATATCCATCTTCGTTGAAGTTATACTGTTTACCACCAATGGTATAAACTCCATCAGAAACATAATCATCATTGGAGTTACCATACCACCAACCCTTAGATGTCTTTTGCCATGTGCCATCACCAGTAACATCTTCAAACGATGCTCCCGAACCATTGGCAGAAAATCCAGACATTGTGCTTACCATTTCAGTCAGCTTAGACAAATCAATATTTGCAATATCAATATTAATCTGTGCGATAGCATCGCTAACTGCACTCTGGAATGTGTCCATTGCGTTTGTG
The DNA here is from genome assembly GCF_007115105.1 of Clostridium sp. HBUAS56010. GTDB lineage: Bacteria > Bacillota > Clostridia > Lachnospirales > Lachnospiraceae > Lacrimispora. The sequence goes on along the minus strand of NZ_SULJ01000001.1, from coordinate 25,373 downwards.
GCAGATTCCCACGGAGACGTAAGTTCATCGGTCATTTTTAAGCCATAATCAACACCGTATTGAGTAATAGTGTTATAGACAATCTTATGATCCTTTTTAACTTTTCCAAGATAATCTTCAATTACTTTTTCCTGTGCGTCGGTATTATTTTTCAAGGTATCAAGCTCATCATTCTTGGCTTTCTCATATTCTTCGCCTTGTTTATCGAGACTTTCAAGAGTTTTATCAAAAGCATGATCCGCTTGTGTCTTAGCCAATTCTTCTTTAGCTTTTACCATATCTGCTTCAAGTTGTAATCTTTGAGCAATATCCCTTCTATCAGTAGATAATGACAGCTCGTCAATTTTCCTTTGCAGATTTCCAATATCATTCTGTTTGCCGTTGATTTCTTCAAGGTAATCTTGATATTCCTTTTCGGTTTGTAACGCCTCTTTTTTCTTGGCAATCAAATCATTATAATCGTCAATCTCTGCTTGAATTGCATCATACCTAAACTGTAATATTGCATCCCTTGCTTCTTTGGTGGCTTTAACAGCGGATTGTTGAGCAGAAGTATACTCATTTATCTTTTCGTTGTATTCGGACTGCGTGAGAGAACCATTTTCATACATTTCATTGACAGCATTTATGGCTTCTGCATAGTCGGCTGCTTGTTGTTTAGCATTGGATAACTGCTTCCCTAATAATGCTAGTCTGGTAAGACCTTTGGAAGTCACCATTCCACCATTAATAAGACCATCATTTCCGATCAATTCTAACATGGTGCTTAATTCGTCATTTGCCCGGCTGGTTGCGTCAGAAATTCTTTCCAGCTCTTCAAAAGGAAGATCAATCATGGCTTTTCTAAAATCGTTCATGGAGGAAACGGCATCATTCATTTCAGAATTTACGCTAACTAATTCTTCACGATACTTGCGCCATTCATCTGTACCAACTTTTATTGTGCCACTAGATACGGCCTTAGACAATTCTTTGCTTAATGTGTCGTATTTTCCTTGCAATTCATTGTATATAGCTTCTTGCTGATTGATTAAGTTTTCGTAGTCTACATTAGAAATTTCCTCTCCTAAATCCTTTTGTAAATCAATGAGACTATTGCTATAGGAAGAATATTTATCCATGAGAGATACAAGGCTATCAAAATCATTAATGATATTGTCTAATCTGGATTTTGCTAATTCTTTCATAGATTTTTTTACATCATCAATCTTGTCCCGGAAATCTTCAGCTTTGTTATATGCTTCTTGATAACCTTTTACATTTTTTGCAACTAGTTCATCAGTGATATCTTCAATTTCTAATGCACCGTTTTTGATTTTATCTATGTAAGTTGGAGAAAGCCCGTAAGAATCAGCTTCGGCCTGATATGCGTCGGCTTCGGCCTGTAACGCTTCCACCTGTTTTGACATTTCAGAAATAGCAGTATCAGTTAGAGTATTTTTAGGCTTCCAGTTTGAAACATCATTAATCTGGTCTTGAATTCTTTCAACACTCTTCTGTGCCTGTTCTGCTTGAACTTTTATCCAGTCAAATTGAGTAGGATCTTTTTCCTTTTTATCCTTACCGCCAGCCTTACTAGATTTAGGCCCATTGTATGTAGCCTTTTTGAAATCGTCTGCATTAATTTTAATGCCGTAATCAAATGTACCGTTTGCAATACCTTCAAGCGTCTTCTGTGCTTCACTTAATTCAGCCATTGTGTTATTGTGTAGCATTTCAGTAGCCATTGTTAGTCCAGCAGCTATAGGAGATCCCAATGATGGATTTGCTAACTGTGCAGTACTTTTGGCAATAGCTGAGTTAATGCTGGCAAATGCAGACTTCGCTCTAGCCAACTGATCCAATGCTGACGTACTCGCCCCGGCTGCATTAGCTAGAGCAATTACCTGATCAATATCACTGGCGGTATCAATTTTAATATCGTTTACTGATAACTTTTCTAAAGCTAACTGTGACATAGCCTGTTCAGATACACCGGCTGCAATACCTTCATTCACGAAACCATCAATTTCAGACATTGTAGCATTACTCAAAGATTCAGAAGCGTTTTCGTTATAGTATTTTTCAGCAGCAAGTTTTTCATGTGCAACTGCCAATCTGTTGGCAACTACCTCGTCAGCATTAGCCACACCCATGTTCTTCAACATAGAAGCAATCATATTAGCATTTTCTTCTGTGTAACCTTTTAGGGCAAGTTTACTATCAATCCATGTCGTAGTTAGGTTATCAAAAGCGGATTGTGCACCTTTTACATCTTTTGGAGAATTGGATACTGTTTCAATGAAATCCGTATATGCTTCACCAAGTCCGCCAAAGTTATCTTGAAATTTCTTATCATTTAATAATCCATAGTCAAAAGGTTTTTTATCCTTCATACTGGTCATTATCTTATCAAGAGATTCAAACCCTTCAGACATTGAATTTATACTGGCAATAACATCTTCTTTCGAAACGGGCAAATCTACATTCTTACTCTGCTCAATATAGGCTTTTTCTGCTTCTTCCGCAGTTTTAGCCCCCTGTGCAATTTTAAGCCATCTATCTATTTCTTCTGTGGTATTAATACTATTAACTTTAAAGAAGTTAGTTTCATCTTGACCAAACTTACCTTCAGCTGATGCAATGGCATTGTTATATTTTTCCATCAGATCATCAGTATCAACCGTAAGATTAAAACGTAATTTATTTGCATCTGTATCAGATAAATTAAGCTGAGAAATAATCTGGTCTAAAATATCACTATACTGTTTTGCATAATCAGAGACATTCAAATTCTTTGCATCAAGAGCGAATAAGTCATTGATTCCACTTTTGATTTTAGGATCATCTGAGATACTTTCAACCATTCCAATGATTGAAGCCTTAACACCTGTTGCATTATTCTTCAAATCCTCTGCACTAAAATTATCTTTGACATAATTATCAACAAATGATTTTTGTGCATCGGTCAATTCACCATAGCCATCTACTAGCCGGGGAATCTTTTGGAGATAGCTGTCAATATATGTACCGTCCAATGACTTCAATTCACTGTCTAAAGTCTGCCACTCCTGGACATACATCTTAAGACTTCTTGCTTGTTCAGATCTTGGATCGATACCAGCTTTTTGAAGAATATCGTCCATATTCTTAGAAAATACACCTATATTTCTTTCCATAAATCCTTGTATATCTAAGTCCATGTCTTCATCTGCAACATCAAATCCAAAAGTTTTCAGCCAGTCACTTTTACCATACAATTTTTCAAACGGACGTGAGTTGGTATAATCATAAAATGCCTTTACCGATTCATCATTAAAAATCTTTGCAGCTTCAATTCCGAAACGTGTAGCCTGTCCCGATACAGTATCAAGTCTAAGATCACCCGATTTATCATAGGGACTTCCAATACCATATAGATCATTCCTTTTATTGACTGCATCTGCTCCAACTGTTTCCAATTTGTCGGAAGAAGTTTCTTTCTCTAACTCTAACTGTCTTTCTCTTTCAAGTAGTCTGATTGTTTCGGATAAAACAGTGTTTTTATTGACAATAGCTTGATTTTGATCATCGTATCCTTTTACAATAGACGGATTAATTTCAACCAACTTTTTAACAAGGCTGTTATATTCGTCCATCTGTTCATTGGTGAGAGATACGTTATTACCATAATCATCTACTCCGCTTGATAACTCTGTAAATCTACCAGACAAACTATCAATGGCTTCTTTTTGAGTATTGTACTTATTTATTGTTTCATCGATAGAAGATCTTATTTGACTTGCTGCTTCAGCGGTTTCTTCCTTAACTTTTTTGATATGGTTCTCATACGTCGTAAATGCCATTATACCGGCTGTTACACCTGTTGCCACCAATACTAAGGGATTCGCCATTAACGTAGCCCATAGCCCTTTTAAGGCACCTGTGAGCGATGTAGTTGCTACGGCAGCAGAACCATTAGCAGAAACAAGCCCCATTGTAGATAATTTGGTTACTGCTTGGGACTCCGTCAAACCCTGATTTATTAAAATCTGGATTCTTTGTGCATTGGTAAGATTTGCAGTAGAAAGCAATAATTTTGTCTGGGAAGCACTTAACCCACTCGTTAAATCAAGTAACTTCTGCATACTTGAAGTTGCATTTACCGTCTTAATTACTTCCAACGCTTCGGAAAACTTTGTTAATTCAAGAGCCGTCTTTCCAATGAGCAAAGCTAACTGCTGAAATGTATATAATGCTCCTGCTGTTCCAAGTCCAGCCAATGCACCTTTTAAGAGTCCTGTTTCATTTGTAAAATCTACAACGGATTTAGAAGTATCTAATATGGACGCATATAATTCTTTGCTGATCGTAGTAGAGGCCAAATCTTCCATACTGGCTTTCAGAGAATTTGTTTTTGCTTCCAGACTTTCCAAGTAGTATCCAAACTTTTCCTCTGCGGTTCCTGCACTATTGGCAGCCACTTCAGTATATTCTTTTACCTTATCCCAATTTTCCATTAAAACTAAGAAATTCTCTTGCTGACGAACGCCACTAAATGCCTTTGCAATAGCGGCCTGTTGTACTGAGCTATATGTCCCCCAAGAGCCAGCCACTTCATCTAGTACAATCTGAAAATTTCTAAACTCTTGATTACTATCTCGTAATTTAATTCCAAGTTTATTTAAAACGATTTCAACTTTTGAGATATCCTCTATTTCTCCATCGTCTCCAACAATAGATAACTTATTATCAGAAATATCCCTCATTCTGGAAAAAATTGTTTTATACGACTCACCAATACTTGACATTTGTTTCTGTGTGACTTCACCAACAGTAGCAATCATTCCGAGAAGTCTATCCATACTTATTCCAGCAATATTGGCAGACTCGGAAGTTCTAGACATAGCCTCGGCAAGCCCTCCTGCATCAGTAGCACTTTCTAGGTCGACAGCTGAAAGTTTGTCTACCACCCTAGCCACATCATCAACCGCCACTTTATAACCTTGCATGGCAGAAGTGAGATATTTTGTGCTTACCGCGGTATCCAAATTTGATACCTTGCTTAATACCATAGAGTCTTTAATTAATTTATTCGTATTATCAATGGTATGTCCCTGACGCAACCAGGCATCAGCGGCATTTGAGACATCAGTCGTAACGGCTCCTAAAGTTTGCCCCATATCATTATACTGGCTCATTAATCGCCTTACAGACTCGTAAGAATCGCCTGTTGCCATTCTCAACGATGTTGCTGCGTCATCTAAGTCCTTTACTGTCTCAACAGACGCTTTTCCACCTGCAACTACTTTATATATAGCGTCTTGAAGCATATTCGCCATAGTAAAGGTACGAAAGGCATCTTCTAAGGTTGATCCAAACTGCTGAAATACAGAGCTCCCCACTCTTACTCTGGCGTTAATATTATTTAACACACTTTCAAGTTCTTTCACTTGTTTCGTGTCGATCTCGCCTATTTTTAGATTGATGTTTCCTTTTCCACTTGCCAGAATCATCTTGTTTAATTTTTGTATATCACTAATTACTTGTTTTTCACTTGCCGATAAATCCAACCCCGCCAGTAATTCAATTTCTGCGCTACTTCCCATTAATTTCCTCCATTCGAAAAGAGCGAAGGCCTCTTACAACCCTCGTTCCTAAAATAATTCCGACATTCCATTCTTTGTTAATCTAACATTGAACGGGTTGATTGTACTTCTTTTATAGTCACTTATTCCATTTTCAATAAAATGAGTAGCTTCTCTATATCCAAAATAAGGCACATCTGCAAAACTACCATGTGTTTGCCAACCATCATTAATTAATATGGCTGTGTCAGCGTCGGAGCCATCTAATCCTTTATGTATTGCTCCATCATCAAATTCCAACTTAATGGATAAATCTGTTCCACTAGAGGAAACGTCTATTCTCATATCTCCAATGTGCAACGAATTGTAAAGTCCAAAAGTACGATTGTAATATTTCGGAGAATAGCTGTTATAGACTGCATCTAATTCATATTGGATACAGTCCGCTAGTATTGCAGCATGACGCTTCATTTCTTCCTCGATTGTCTTACCATTTTTCATTTTAAGTTTGGAGACATCAAGGTTTTTTAGCCTAGTCTTTAAATCTTTCATTCGTTCATCAACTTCCTAAAAGGTAACTGAATAAGGCTACGATACTTTTACGTTCATCTTCATCTGCATTATTGTAACGTTTTGCAACATCATCTAAGACATCTTGAAAACTTCTAGATTTTCCCAACGTATCACACAAATCTACAGGGGGAACACTAATTGGATTTTCAGTAAAAAATGAATCAATTTTATCCTTATCTTCTCTGCTAATGCTTTCCCTAAATTTTTTAAAACTCTCCATTTCTTTATCATATGAATACACCGGATTTCCTGAATGGATTTTTTCAATAAAGTGAATAAAACCGTCCTTTAAATTACTCATAACACGGATATACGAATCAATCCAATGTGCTATATGTTCTTGTGCAACATCATCGTTTGCAGACAAAACTAGGGCATCAATTTTTAATGCACTTAACAGCAGTCCTCTTTCATTTTCTGATAATCCTCCTAATACCGAAGCTACCATTTCCACATCATATACATTATTGTTCTCCATAATTTAATTTCCTCCATCATTTTATAATTTCGATATCTCGATATCCGTTTTCATGTAACTGTTCCATTGTAAAACTGTAATCTTTCCCATTATCACTTGCCAACTGCAAATAAACAGCAGACCAAACAACCGCCATAACTATGTAAATTGAATCATCATATTTAATACGATCACCTTTGTTTAGTTTCAAGCAATCACCCTTTCAGATTATTATTTCTCATGACATTCTGTTTCATTGCCTAAAAGATATGCTTCAAGTTTTACGAATAAATGCGGGTACAAATCAATTTTCCCTGATTTGAATTTTGATAAAATACTTACGTCAATACCCGTTACCTTTGCAATATATTTTTGTTTCTCCCGTTCCAAGCGTGTGCAATAAATACTTCTTAATTCACTATTTGACATTAGATCACCACCTTTCAGTTTTATTTGCATATCCCTTTTTAATTGAAAAATAATTAACTGCACTAATAGTAAGCACTATTTTTGTGCATATTTACCATATACAAAACTTCCGTTATGTAGTATAGTTCATTATGGGTAATTATAATTTAATTGCATATAAAAAATATTATATGAGAAAGGACACTACTCGACTTACGTTTCTTTCATATCCTATCTTCATATACAAATATTGAAAAGCCTTATAAAACAACGGTTTCAGGTCACTTCCTGTGACGTTTTTTCTGTTTTTTTAAAACACTTCAAAAATTGTTCTCTGTTCTTATCATATAACACAATTAACAAACTATCTCTAATGTCTTCATTCCCTTTCGCAAATGAATAATTAATCAAAGCACCCATGGTATTTTTATTAATGGTGATATTCTTTAATTTTTTCATACAAAGTTCAAATTCGTTCAATCTATTAACATGGTAATTATCGTTTGATTTTTCAATTTTGTGGACATTTTCACGATATTCCTTAACTATGCTTATGACTTTAGGATACTGCTTTCTATTATTTAATTTCTCATCATACTCAAAGATAGGTTTTACTCCTTCATCTTTTTCCTTATAAATTTTAGTGTTCAAATCTTTATGTTCTGTAAGATTAATAATCTCATTATTAATAATTTTATACAGAATATCCATCGGGCAATTGAAAGAAGCAACATCGATTTTCTTAATTTCCAACTTTTTACCTTTTTTTCTCTTGTTATTATTCTTTTGAACATCTGCATAGAATACAGGATATCTAGGCTCTCGCTTCATACATTCCATATTCGATATTCTTGATAATTCAGAGCTAACCTTTATCTCAAAATTTCTCTTTGCGGAGTCTATGGCTACCTGTGCCAGGACGGAACACATGATAAATATATTTTCCAAATCCCTATTATTGCACCCTACATCAAAGTAATAACTTAGTGCCAACTGAGCAATATTACTCGCATACCCTATAGAATACTGCGCCTTTGATATATTTGAATCCATTATTGCATATGATTCCATACTTTTATCATATTCGCTAGTACCAATTGTTTTTATATCATTCACGATTGTAGGGTAGTAAAGATATGCTTTCTTTGCCAATTTGACTATATCCTTTTGATTCGTTGCAAAAATTGAATCTGTATCTAAATCCTGTCCGTTAAGTCGACTCTGTACATCAGTTCCAATCCCATTAATTATGATTACATTGTCACTTAGATCTGGGAAATATCTTATAATTTTTTCTGGATAAATATTTTCCAAATGCACAATATTATTAGGCGAGTTATGCGGAGATCGGAACCCAGCAATATACTCGTTTTCAGGAAATCGAGTGGTATAGCATTGGATACCATCTGAGATTGTCTTAAAACATTGCTCATCAAGGAAGTTTTTTTTCGTTTCACTAACAACTTTTCGTAACATTGCAACAGGATTACCACATATGGTAAGATTGTCGCCTTGCTGCAATAATTTTCCCAGCTTTAACCTCTGGTCTTTAAATTCGTTAATTATACTTCTTTTCTTGCGTTTAAAATATTCCATGTATCTAAACTCGTCATTAATTCTATACAAATCAATGAGTATATTATTGATACTGTATTTTGCACTTCCAGTTATGTCTAAGTGCCTTAAAAAAGCTTCATCACTTAATTTTAGGCTATTACAATAATCGATGCTCTCTTTTGCTATTTCACGTAGTACATTGTAATCCCTAGTAAGCAAAGTATTATTCATCTGGAACGAACTTCTCTGTAAATCCCCCCACTTACTAGTATGCGCTGTTTTTACGATGGCAAAACGCTCTCCATCCTTTTTCATAAATTCATTATAATAATTAAATGCACTAGCAAGAGATCCGTCTTTACTCATTAATTTTATAAACTTTATCCACTTTAAGGAATTTTCTGTAACGATCACCTTTATGTCAGTCACTTTAATTCTGCGACCAATCATATCTGTTTCATAAGCAGTTTCGTATTCCTTTCCATAGTTATCTTTAAAATATTCTTGTATTTTTCCTCTAAATAAACAAGATTTAAAGAAATGACTTCTACAGTAAATAAACCCTGTTGCGTCTGATGGAAAAATTGAATCATCAACAAGTCCCATACCGTCCCATAAAACATTTGTTATTTTTGCTGGTTCATCTCCTCTGTCAACATAACACTGTTTCTTTTTATCTTTAACTTTTTTTGTCGGACAAAGACTTATGTCTATACCGTACTCTTTAAGTGCCTTTTTAGTCCGCTCAATCTTTACTAAATTCGGATTCTTTTTGGCTTTGTTTTGATAAAAGGTGAGATTAAATTTATTTATATATTCTTCAAATTGGGGAAAGTCTTTTTCAGTTCTAAAATATTCAATATCTTTAACGCCAACTGCAACAGCCTTTTTAAATACAGACACCTTTTCATCTTTTAATACAAATATGTTTTCCAAAGGTATATTTATGTAGTCTATTGCCGTGGCCGTTATCAATGGAGCGTATGCAGATAACTCTACAATTTGAGCACCTTTTACATTTTCCATTCTATCCCATAAACCCATTGTTAAATATTTCCTTGTTTTATTCAGCAAATCATCTCTGATAAAAATACAGTGTCCTTCCTTGGCTTTTCCAGGGCTTCTCATCAACATTCTGTATATTATAGTCTTCCCAGAACCAGGAATCACTTTACCAGTTTCAGAATCATATGTTTGCCAAGTAATCTCTGCACCATTCTCATAATAGTACTTCCTCAGATCCTCTGCTGAAACAGGTGGCTTATACTCTCCTTCAACCGAATCATCTTCTTCAACACCAAAATCAAATTTAATCATTATAAAATCTAAACTAATATGCTTTTTGACGGTCACACCATGCCTTCGCACATATTCCGCAAACAAACTGTTATTTATAACTGCGTTTCCAAAATCTAAGTATGATTCTTTGTATTTTGGTTTCTCTTTTTTCTTAGATATCTTAAATTTATAACCGTTGCTACATCTATAAAGGCTTGCTGCCTGTATGCTCCTAATATTAATAGCACTACTCTGCTTTTGTTCATCTGTTCCTATGGCTATTGCCTCCCTTCTTAACTCTCCTGACGACCTAAGTTAAACATAGGCCATTAATTATTTTCTTCCCTAGCAAAGTATAGTTTTATGGTAATGTAGTATCCCCCCTATATCCCCAATTTCAGCTTTCCAAATTTCTCTTCCAGATAATTTTTCCTTTTACGATATTTAATGAAAAGAATTAAATCTTCCCAATCACTAGATTTTACTGATAGAATCGGTGTCTCACGCTTCTTATATTTCTTACAACCATAACAATGACTAGAAATGTTTCCACTTACCTGCTGATCCTTTTTACCCGACGCTCCATAAGGACAATAACAGCCTATAGAACCATCATTATGAATTTCATTCATTGGATACTGGCAAGTAGTGAAAAGCTCCTGATATGCCTTGATTTCATCTGGCGAATAGAATCCATATTCTTTACACTTCTTATGTGGCAATTCACCCAGTTTAAAATCAATCCAGTCTTGACCGTCCATGTTGTAGTTAGCACAAGCACCATAAGCAAATCTATTCCAAACAAGTTCTTGTCCTGGTAGCAGTAAAAGTTTCAGATAATCACGGATTTCATCATCATATTTAAACAACCTACCACCATCATTACAATATGGTACACTCTCAAATTCCCACCACTCGGAATCAGTCTCCGCATAACAGGAATCACATAGCTGCAATTCTGTAGATAAATTGTCAAAATAACTACCATATCCAGCAGATGGAATATGTATCTTATGGACATTCTCTTGATTGTGCTTCTTTAAACATTTAAAACATATCCCGTTGGTATCTTTAATTGCTGTTACATTTTGGCTGTTCATTAGTATCCTCCTTATATTTAGACAACTCCATATTCTCTAATTTCTAATCGTGTTCCATTGAAGTCAAACAATTCCCTAGAGAATCCCTTATAAGATTCTCTAACAAATTGTTCTGCTCTCTCTTTGGTTGAACACACGCTTTTTATTATTACTTCACCTTGTTTCCATGGTTCATCGTGTAAAACTAAAACTACTATAAAAACTCTCATACACTAATGCTCCTTTATTTCACAATCTTTAAATGAGACGGTTTATCGCATATTTTCATAATCCCACCAGTCGAATTGTCCTTCATAATGTTCTTGCCTGGGATCAGAGTATGTGTACCGATCCCTTCTTTCTCGAAAAATGATTCCATCATACCCTTACCAGTCTGGGAACGGTAAATATCGCTCATTGCACTTGTATACTCAACATAAACATGTCGCAAATCATCATTCTGATAATCCCACAACAAATCAGAAATTTTTTCTCTACCAACTGGCTTATCCCAATCCATCTCTGAAAGAACATTCATGGTAAAGAAATAATCCTTACACTCCCACTTCTCGCCATCATATTCCTTTGTAATGGGAAACGTGGTAACGAAGTTTTTTAACTGCAAATACCCACATACAGCGAAGATACCATCAATTAATTGAAACAGTATCTTTGACTCTTCCAAAGATTGCTTATAACCTGTACTTAATTGGGTATTTTCTCGTTTAACATCACGGTGAGAGCATATATATTTCACACCACAAAGGGCTATTTTCATTAAATCCTCTTGTAGAAAATCTGCAAACTCTTTCCCTTTATTTTTTTCAATTGCTTGTAAGGTAGCATTTCTACGTTGTCTGTCCCATAACTCATTTAGTTTTGCCACCTTATAAACATGGTCTAATTTCTTCTGATCTGCTCTATCATTGTTTATCACTGTAAATTTATCGTTCATACAATTCCTCCATTATTTTCATGCAATCTTTTTATTTTTGGCTCCATACACAACAGCCACTTCTTTTTCATCAATAACACCAGCCGTAATTACTACCCTTTTTGCATTTGCCATATCAGGAATATCAAACATGACTTTCTGCATAGCTTTTTCAAGGATACTTCTCAGTCCTCTGGCACCAATATTTCTTTTAATTGCCAGTTCTGCAACTCTATGTAGAGCTGATTCATCAAATTCCAACTTCACTTTATCCATTTCCATTAGTTCCTGATACTGCTTAATTAAGGCATTCTTAGGTTCTACCAGTATTCGTAGTAAATCATCTTCAGATAAAGGATTTAATGCTGTCACAATTGGTAAACGTCCAATTAATTCAGGCATAAGACCATATTTTACAAGATCATGTTGCTGAATCTCTGATAAATCCAACGTGTCGGTCAAACAGACACTTTTAATGTCAGCACCAAAACCAATAGGGTTACTTTTTGACTCATTATGAACAATCTTCTCAATTCCGTCAAAAGCTCCACCACAAATAAATAATATCTTCGATGTGTCAATTTCAACGCATTCAGCTTGTGGGTGTTTACGTCCACCAGATAAAGGAACTCTTGACACTGTTCCTTCAATTATTTTTAATAATGCTTGCTGCACTCCTTCACCAGATACGTCACGGGTGGTAGAGGTATTCTCACCTTTGCGAGCAATCTTATCTATTTCATCAACATAGACAATTCCCTGTTCCGCTAATTGAACATTATAATCAGAATTTTCAAGAAGTCTTAGAAGAATGTTCTCTACATCTTCACCAACATATCCAGCCTGGGTAAGCGTTGTGGCATCTGCTATCGCAAACGGTACTCCAAGGAATTTTGCAAGAGACTGAGCCAGATATGTCTTACCAGAGCCAGTCGAACCAATCATAAGAATATTGGATTTCTGAATTTCCACATCTGACTTCTTATCCTGTTTTAACCGCTTGTAATGGTTATATACGGCTACTGACAGTGTTCGTTTAGCATCGTCCTGACCTATCACATATTGATCCAGATGAGCCTTAATCTGGGAAGGTGTAGCCAATTGAACATTGGAATCAATTGACTCTTCATCTTCGCTGGCTAATATTTCATAAGCATCTGATATACATTCATCACAAACACAGCCAAATTTACCAGATAACATACGTTTTACTTCCAATTTTGTCTTACCACATAAGAAACATATTTCAGTGCTTTTAGTTGCCATATAATTTTCTCCTTAATTTACAATGGAATAATCTTTATTTTTTATCAGTTCCATTATATTTTTATTTCAAATTCTACACTCTTATCATCATCAAACATGTAATGCAACAATGCGTCATTTCTCTGGTTCTGATATTTACATTTGGCATTTACATTCGTACAACAACCTACACAATTCAAATGCTGACAATTAGTATTTGTGCAGCAAACGTCACCTTTCATAGTTACGATAATTTCTCCACGCTTAATAAAACCGTTATTATTCATTCTTTTCCTCCGACTCTTAAGTTAACCCAAAATTACATAAGTAAATCTTCACTATGTAATTCTTGTTTTTACAATCAATCATTTCTTTAAAATCATCAAGAACCGGCTCTTTTTCACTCCATTCAATAGTGTCTGAATCCATGAATCTATCCAGTAATGCAGAAAACTTACTATATAAATTTTCAGTATATTGTTTTTTTCTTTTTTACATAATATTTTTCCCTTTCATAATTAAAATAAATATTTGATAATTTGCTTACAAGAAATTGCCTACTCTGTCAGAAACTACAAATTAGCGTTATATCCTTTTATATAGATCTACAACTTTTTTAATCTCTTCTGATATAATCTTCCAATACTCCAAATCCCCATGTAAACAATTCCAAGAAGCTCTTCCAAAGCAATCGTATTGATATGGGTTATCCGTTTTTCTTACTGGTGTTTCATTATAAAACACAGTTCCTATGGGAAATTCTCCGTTTTCTTCATCTTGCTCTAATAATCCCTCTTGGCTCCTACCACCATAACGCTTTACTGGTCTAGTAAGAATCCACAAGTTACCCTTAATACCTTTCGCCACCTTCTTATAGTAATTTTTTGGAATTATGTAAGTTGATCCCAGGTCATCCATTTCTATAAACTTATTTACAATGAATAAGTAACCATCTATAATCCTATAGCAGTCTTGCCACTCATTGGCATATACCACATCCATTTTTATCTCCTCTCATTGTTCAACAAGGTATTTACGAACTCAGTTTATTTATTGTTTTTCTAAATCATTAGTTGTATATGGGTCGCTCATCTCAGGCATATCTAATATTTCCTCAATAGCAAAGTCATTCTCCATTAAATCAGGCTCTCCCCATAATGATTTACCGTCAAATAATTTATCCATATCTGATGTATCATCATTCCGTTCAAATTTCGAGGAATTGTTAGTAACCAAATCACTATCAGTGGTATTGCAAGCTTGCAATTTTCTACTTGACAATTGTTCAAAGTAGTCTTTTAGAATATTCTTTTGCTTATTATTGAGTTTAAATGAATATTCTTTCGCTTCGTTAATTCTATTTACTACGGATTTTTCCACACAGTCCAGAATAATTTCTTTAAAGTGTTTTTGGTATTTTTCTTTAGTTTCTGTATCGGCTTGAAAACTAAGCACTTCCTTATATGTATCCTCAGGGAGAGATATTTTATTGAGTTTTTTTACTGCATAGAGTTTCCTTTGTTCAAATTTTTCTTTTATATATTTCAACATATCGTTATATAATCCAAAATCCACAACATTTGTAATGTCATTAAATCCACAATTTTTAATAAATTGATTAGCATAATTATCGTATTCCTCAAGCAACCCATCATCTGGTATAGGAACAATACTTTTTGTGGATTTACTGAATCTATGCTCATTGCGAAGGATTCCTTTTGGCATGGAATTTTTGCTATAACCAAATTTTTTACATATTTTTGTAATGGTATTACTTTTTACAGATTGCAGAACTATCTGCTGAAACAGGTTCTTAAAAATAACACAATCAATATCGTCATCGGGCTTTTTGATGGTATTTAATAATCCATAATAATCAAATCCAAATTCACCATAAATTACAGTATTTGATATATAAACCGGAAACATGCCATCTCTATAGAAGTATTTATTTTTCTCAATCCCCTTCTTTAAAAGGCAATTAAGAAGATAATCAAATTCATCTTTCGGGAATGCGGATTTAGCCCCATTTTTTATGCGTCCATCGACTAACTCGATTTCACATACTTTTTTTGTGAATATGTAACTCTTTTTATTTTTATGAGTTTTCCTATTAATAGGGTGGTAAAATTCATATGCAGTTTCTATAGTACGAATTTGTGATATCTTTGAATTACCTTCCTTTTTATCCCAACCAAGACTCTCGCAAATCTGTGAATATGTATATTCTTTATTTAGCTCTAATATTTTACTTTTACCTCGATTCTATTTTCTTACGTTTTCGATTTTAACTTTCCATCATAATATGGTTGAACGTCATTATAATCAAACACCCAGTAACATTTATTGGTTGTGGGATTAATTCCAGTTTCAATACAACGATAACCCTTTTGGATTAACTCATTTGCGAAATTAACAGCATAGATATATTTCTTACCTCTTGTGGTATACAATCCTTAATTCTCCTTGTTTGTGTGTTTTAAATCTCTAAGTACGTGCTAAAGCACTCCTTGTTTTCGGGTGTTCCACCCTCAAACACAACTATTTCTAATTACTTTATTCCAAATTTGAACAATTCATTTCCCTATGTATATATATTAATACTAGGGTATTGATTCGTTCAAAAATGGAAAGGTTAAATATAAATCACTTTGAGCAACTTGTTGCGAAAAGAAGGAGTGCTGCCAAGCACGTACTTTAGGCTTTGATTCTTTCAAAAGTCACTCCTCTATAATTTATTCCAAGTCTTCTTCCTGATCTGCCAGATACATTTCTGTGACAATTCGTATATTCTTTTCAATTTTCTTTTTATCCTTGCAGGTTGCCTTTAAATACCCTTTGCATTCCTTTGGCTCTTCAATATGGAATGAGTGTGTTTCACAAGAAACTTTGTTTATATCTCCACACTCCATTAAATCAAATAAATTCCTACAATCTTTACATGACATCGTATTCTACCCCCTTCTTCCGACTTTTCGCCATAGCAACCCACTTAAATAATTTTCTAAGCACATCACCATACATACTTGCATTTATTCTGCCATCATAGAAATAAATCAAATCAATAATGCTATCCATGAGATTGTGTCTGTTGGCATATTCAATAATTGCACTCCATTTCTCTTCTGTAGAAAGTTCATGATGTGCAACGTCACAGGCGATGCAGTAATCCACCTCTGCTCCGTCTAAAAATGCTTCATCTTCTTCCCCTAGTAATGCACCTACACATTCAACATAGGAATCATCTTCATATTTTGCTATAAGGAAGATTCCCTCACAAACTCCACCACGCATATCTTCAATGATTGAAACAATTCTCTGTTTTGTAGCTTCATCAACAGAAAAACTGTCTATAGTACCAATTTCTGTTACTTCCAGAGACAATGTAACATTCCCAACCGGGCCAATAGATCTTTCTCTTCCTTCTTCAAGAATTCTATAATTTATCATTTATTTTTCCTCTCTCCTCTGTTTAATTTCTGCTTCCATCTCACGAATCGTCTTATTTGCCAGTATTGCAGCCGGGATATGTAAAACCAAAGCAATTACCTTTTGACGCAAAGAAGCACCATTTACAATAATGCTACAGTCCAACAGACCCAAGGATATTAACTGTACAAGGCATAACACAGTCTTTATTTTCATAATCATATTTCCTTTCTATTTAGAGGACTGAACATAATCGAACCGTCCCCAGTTTTTAACTTTGTTATTGTGGCAGTGAACAAGATTCCTTTTCAGCAACTTCCATAGATTCACCTTTCAGCATTTTTAACATTTTTCCATTTATGTCCATTGCCTGATTGATAACGTTCATGTACTCTTCTTGCTGTTTCCATTTTTTCTCTCGTTCCCAATTAATTGTTCTCACCAGACTATCAATTATTTCCCAAATATTTGGCTCAAACGTACTTTCATAGTCTCCAAGACAGCTTAAATCCTCATCAAAAACCTCATACTTAAATGTTTCATTCATAGCTGCATTTATAATACAATTTGAGTATTTCTCTTCATAGTTTTCTACAAATTCTTCTACTGATGTGCCACTCTCTTTAAAATCATCGTAAATAGAATCAAAGTAACTCGGTGTAACAAAGATTCCTGTCTGGTTGATAAAATCCCTTCTGCTGATGAAATCATCGTGAATTACTGTATCTCCTCTCAGAAGACTTTCTGAATCATATTTGCTTAATAACATTTTTTCCATATTATATTTTCTCCTTTTCTTTTAGGGGACGGCATCATCGCACCGTCCTTAATGATATTTTCTTTTATTTCATAAACCCGATTGTAACAACATCCCTGTTTCCATCTGGATTACCACCTTCCGGACGCATATAAACATTAATTACTCTCGACACCGCCGTCTCAAACCAATCATCATAATCTTTTAAATCCTCAATCTCTTCAATTTCGTCAAGATAAATGTAAAGAGTATTACTACTATCCATTGGATAAAGCGGTGTTCCATCTTCTTTTTTACTGATAGGCTTTCTATTCATATTGCCAAAGGAAAGTATATTTGCTCCTATAGTTCCACAAGTAGTAAAGTAAATATCGCTAAATTCTACACCGTGGTTTCTTCTGCCTGTATCTTCAAAATTACCTGAATTAAGATGGATCTGGTACATGCCACACTTATCGTTATTTTCCTTTAATGCCTGTAATAATTCTGCTGTATTCATGTGTTCTTCTCCCTTATTTTTAAGTTTGGACGAGTGCTATTTTTCAAGCAGTCGCCTTTCCTACAAGTTTTCAATATCTCAATTCGCCAATAAAGCTAAACTTCTTCGCTGGGGTTATCTCCAAACGAGCCGAACCATCAAGGTCAATAGCGTAGCATACATAGCCATATTCCTCGGTAAGATTCTGAATTGAATCCACAATGTCCATATCAATTGTTACTTCTGCCCCTCTTCTCGTGTTAATTTCAATTTCCTTCTTCTTGATTTCGACATATAAAGTGCAATTATTCATATCAACACTTAGACCATAGGAATCTACGCTTGACACATTGTATTCAATGCCATAAACAGGAACATATTCCACCAATGACTTAAACTGAACAGGGGATAAAACAAAAGGTTTCTCGTTAATATTGAAAGCGATCACCGTATTCAAAATCTCAAATACATAATCAAAATAAGCATTACCTTCCCATACTTCATAAACAGTATCTTCAGTATCATCTTCCGCAGCAACCGCAAAATTGACATAAATATTTCCGTTGTAGACAGGTAATGTAACAGTTGTGCAATCATCACAAATCAACTTTAATTCCTCGTCTAAAACTTCAATAGAAGACTTTTTGATAAAGTTCTCAAATCCTCGTCCAACATAGATACCGCCAGCGGACTTCTTTAATAATTCCTGTAATTCTACTCCTGTAATTTTTACTGCTTTCATTGTGTTTTCTCCTTTTATTTTTGATTTTTATTTATGCGTAGTAATAACATTCAACTTCTGGTAATGTTAAATTGTAATCATCTCCAAGTAAGGATTGATTATTTTCCTTGTCAATAATTTTGTAGCCAATAGTTCCATTTGCATTTCTGCCAGATGAGACGGAGCAATTTCTTTCTCCCCAGATTCTTCTAAGTTTCTTTAGGCTAAAACCTGTCAGCTTGGCATTAACAGCCATTTCGCCTTTTTCATTGGTAGCGGTTTCAAATTCAACAGCACGACCAATGTCGACACGTTCACCTTCAGGCAGTTCTAAATTCTTAATATGAAGAAAATACTCCTTTGAGGGGTTAAACTCTTCCATCACAAATCCAAAGCCTTTCTTAGCATCAAACCACTTAATAATTCCGTTAATCATTGTAAAATCCTCCTTAATTTTTGTTTGATTAATATAGATACATTTTCTACTGCGGTGCAAACTCCCAGCAGAAAACATTTACTGCCTGATTTCCCTTTTTAGTAGTGACTGAATTAAATTCCACTCGTTGGCCTTCATTAAGAGTTCTGTAACCAGTGATATTGAGATCCGAATGATGTACAAACAAATCTGTTCCATCTTCTCTTGTAATGAAACCAAAACCTTTCATTGCGTTAAACCATTTGACAATTCCTGAATCCATTAAAAATCCTCCTTTTTCTAAATAAAACTTTATTTACCTTCACAAACATTTTTCAAAAACTCTTGCCCCTTATCACTGATGTAGTATGTAATAATCAGCCCATCGCAGAAACCACGATTCAAATAACCATTATCTGCAAGTTTGCGGACATATTTATATGTAGACATATGCGATTTTCTACCTACTTTCGGTAAGGCCTCTTCTATTTCTACGAGAGTAATTGCATTGTCAGGGGAATCCCTCCCCAACGCATTTACCACACGCAGTATCTTAAAATCATACAGTTGTAGATTAGATGACTCCAAATTTTCTTATCTCCTTTCATCTTATATTGATTGAATTCCAAAGAATGAGTATGCTTAATAGACCTGGTATCATTCGATATCAGTAGCACACAAATAGCACCTATGCTATCTTTATATTTTCTGACAATTAAAACGAATCGTAATAAAAGACAGATTTTATTCAGATATTAGGCATAGAGCAATAAAGCATTATTCAGTTGTAAAAAATCAATGTGTTGGAAACTGCCGGATTGAATTATCCGTAGACTTTACTTTTTAGAAAGTATCTGCTATAATATGAATGACTAAATTCTTATGTACAGCTTTGTCTGTGCAGTTTTTATTACATATTGTAAGATAACACGCCAATGTTACCTTACTCAAAAGCTGATGCCGCCAAGCATTGGCTTTCTTTTTTTGTGTGGATACTTCTCATATTCACCTCAAAAACTAGAACGTATGTTCTTTTTAAATATTACCACCTGTTTCAGGTATTGTCAACGATAAATTCCAATAATTTCAAACTTTCTTATAATAACCTCTTTTCCTCTATCGCATATCACGAACGACTCCTACCACCCGACCTAAAATTGTTGCTTTATTCAATATGATGGGTTCCATTGAATCATTTTCTGGCTGAAGGCGATAACCATTATCTTCCTTATAGAATCGTTTTACTGTAGCCATATCTCCTATCAATGCAATCACTATATCGCCATCTTCAGCATTCGATTGTCTTGACGCAATTACCCTGTCACCGTCATATATTGCAGCCTTCTCCATGCTGCTTCCTTTTGCAATAAGCATAAAGCAATCCTTATCTCTCACTGCCTCTGTTGGAGCCGAAAAATAATCCTTAATATTTTCTTGCGAAAAAAAAGACTTTTCATCTGAAATTGAACCCAACACAGGAATATCAATAAACCAATTATCATTTGATGCCATACTGTTATGCTCTGCATCTACAATCGTAATAGCTCGAGGCTTTGTAGGATCACGTTCAATGTAACCTTTTTCTATTAATGTTTCCAAATACATTTGTGCTGTGGAGGGAGATTTTGCCCCTATTTCAGAAGCAATCTCACGTATTGTAGGCGGATATCCTTTCCCGCTAATATAATTCCTAAGATAATCTAGTACTGCCTTTTGCTTATTTGTCAGTTTCTTTTGCACGGATTCACCTTCTTTCATTGGATTCATACTTCACCCATTATAGCATGACCATAGTAAAAAAGCAAACATATGTACTAGTTTTTTGAAGCCATATTAATCAAAACCAACCCGTATCAGAAAGTACAGGTTCACTGTGCACATGTGCACAATGAGATTTACCAACGTACCCATAAGTACACTGGTAAAAGTAAGGGGTATCCACCATTTTAGGTGATACCCTATTCACGATTTCCCTTCAAAGGGAATCTGTACCGATTTCGGTTTGAACCGAAGTTGCAGCAGTCGGAAAAAGTTCCGAGTCCTCTAAAGGAGGGTCAAATATGACACACCATTTTTGACGAGACTTCTATATAAAGGTATCTCAAATTTGTGACACCCTGTAGGGATACGGCAACTTACCGCCCCTCATATATCATTGTGAAAAGGTATATCCATTCCAGACACCCCTTACTGGATTCCACATTTTACGGAATATAGGATACACAGATAGTGTGTGGTCTTTGAAGGACACTGCTTAGAACTAAGCAGTCGTCACAGTACAATATCCCATTTGGGGACTTCGTGAACGTGTGGGCAAGAGCCACACCTCGAGCATATAGCGTATTCTTCGAAAACTATGCTGATTCTTACCAGTATCCCGCGGGGAACCGTCGCTAATTTGAGACAGTTGACACCGTGTACACAGATTTAAGGCAAAACCGAATAATTCGGTCTTGGCAAACCAGGAACAGCTTGCAGTCCAGATCTGGATGGCGAAATTTATTCAAGTATCGGAAATTTCCGATTGTTCACTCAGCCTACCAATGGGAAAGTCCGTCCGTCTACTACTCCCCGATCTGGGAGCATTGATTTTTAAGGAATCTACTTGCCACCAAATGGTGGGCGCTAATCAAGGTGTGCATCTGATGCACAACAAAATTGTAGTCGTTCTGAACGACTTTGTCGGAGGGTATTCTCTCGTAAATTTTGTACGAGTGGTTCAGTAGTTCCCAAATTGGAAAGTACTGACGGAGAAATTCGTTAGTTGATGAAGTCACGAACCGTTACTCCATCTAATCGTTTACCAGATTGGTAAATAAAACAGATTGTTAGTAGTTACATTCCTAACTTTTGAGCCAACTTTTTTGTAGTGTCAACATTAGATATAGGGTTTGGTAAATTTACCAAAGGCTTATCTTCTTTCCAAACTCCATGATTCTGCGTTGGGGAATGTCTTTGTGGTAAATTTACCACGAGGTCAGAGAATCCCATTTAATAGGAAATGATATGAGCATAGGAAATGATATGAGCAATAGAGCCGTAAATTCGGCTGAATTATAACTACATTACACCGACTGTACAAGGTGTTTATTTGTCTCATATGGACGTTTAAGCGTGTAGGTGGAGAGTTGTCAGGGCAAGAGGTTACAGGGGCAAATTAAGGGTGATTATGTGATGTGTTTGATGTTATGGCAGATGCCTTTCAAGGCAATAGTAAAATCAATCCCCCAATTTTGGGAGTGAAATTTCGTGAAGTGTACATCTTCCCAAAGTTGGGAAAGTGTGCTCCATCTGGATTGACAAGAGGAGTGTTCTCCGTCTGGAGAAGACACCAAGTTCCATTGGAACCTCGTGCTTATCAGGTAAGCACCTTTTACGCAGAATTGAGAAAACTATAGGTTTATCCCCCGCGGGTGAAAAACTATTTTATCACTCTAAAACGAAAAACTGAATACTGACTTATCAAATAGAAAATGCTGATCTGGTATCTGCGTCTTAAATTTAAGATTCAGATATCCGAGCGGGTAAATTTACCACGTCGGCATAACATATCCCAATGTATCTACAATGCGTTTTAAAGGCTAATATGGACTTCTAATGTCACACCCTTACAAGTTTACACCTAAGACATTTTAAGCGGAAATTGGGGCAAATTTTGAATGATATGATTGATATTATGGGGAACAATGAACTGCAAATCCAATATCATATAGGAAGAAAAATTAATTAAATCTCTTTTCGTAAAACGCTTGACAATAGCACATATGTTCGATATAATTCATACAGAACATGAGTTCGGAAGTAGGCAAGATTGCTTTCAGCGTTGGGTGGCTGAGAGCATAGCATATGACCGGACAGTGTCTTGGGAGTTCGACAATCTTCCATATATTTTACTCTTTGTTAAAGGTGAAACGGTATCATGACCGATATACCGTGATGCCAATAATCATAAGATGAAATCGACAAAAGTCTCGGTCAAACTATGATTCAAAGCCAACTGTGAGGCCAATAATACCAGTTGAGAGAAAGATGCTAACTTCCTGAATCGTATAATAAAAAATGAGCATTATATCAATAAAATATCTATATTAAGATTAACCAAACAATATGGATATAGAATATGATCGTATGGGTGGGTAGGTTTATGGTTGAGCCTATGGTTATAATCAATCAAAATCGTCAATATGGTATGGTAATAATCTAGCGTGCATGATTCCATACAAAATCTTTTAATTCAAGTGAGCAAGAAACCTTGTGAGTTTGCACGGCAAAATCAAGTACTTGGATTAAAATCCCGGAAGATTAGGGGCGCCCTTTGAACTAAGGGAGAGCGGCGTTAATAAGGGAAGTAATACTCTCCGATAAGAAGCAGACTCATTATTAAATTAATGGGTGTGCTTTTTGTGTTTCAAATTATAATACTGTTGTAAAATAAAATTACATAAACACTGTCAGAAAATTCTAAAACATGAGTATGATAAAGCAAAAATAGTTCCCACAATTCCAAGTACCATAAAAACTTTATCTGCTATTTTATTAGAATAACATAACTTCAGACATATACCTTTGTCCTTAGGAAATAATAATCTTATAGGTTTTTTATTTAAAATATCTAATAAAAGATGAGACAAAAAACCAATTACAAATGGAACTGCTATTGGATAACAAAATAATCCAACTGAAACAGTGAATAAAACTAATGCAATCAGAGAATGAGTAAATTCTCTGTGATTTTGAAAAACACCAAACAAGCATAACATCAAAAAGGTACTTATACCAATAGATAAACGAACATAATTAGTGTTGATGATACTTCTCCATATTTCTCCACCCACAAAAAAATTAATAATAAATGAAAACAATACAATTCCAGCCGTTATGAATCTTGCATATAAAGCATCTCTACAATATGAATTTGATCGAATATCTATATCGCTAATTATTCCTCCCACTGCTCCGCCCATTATTGCAGCCAAACACTCATCTCCTGTGCTAGGAACTGATATAGCAAGAGCCGAAGCCATACCTATAAAAATATGTGTTTTCCCCATCATATTAAAGCACCCCTTTTTTTATATTTTACACCCTTGTTCATATATTTTCAAACTTTATTGTATCTGATATTTTGGGGATTCTGTAATCTCAAACCTCTTAAATTCCTCCTTCTAAAATTGCTTTTTCAAAAGTATACCCCGTTTTGGCGTAGCATACTTTGGGTAAAAATGTGAAAGTATACCCCGTTTTGGCGTAGCAAAAAATACACTCCACTATCATATAGAATATATAGTCATATAAGACCCCTATTTTCGCTACGCTCAAATCTGAAATCTCTTTTTTCTTTTGTTTCGGAATATTTTAATTGCTGTAATTAAAAGTAATAGAATCGCTACTATCAAACCGATAAGAGGATATTTTTCACTGTTCCGATAACATATTGCAGTAATTGCTATGAAAACAACAGAAACTCCACCAACAATATTCAAAAACTTTTCCATTTTATTCCCTTTCAATTGATGATTTAAATTTTATATAAGTATATCACAATGGAGTTTGTAAATCTGCCAAGGTGACAAATAGGTACACAACGACTTTCCCAAGGTGTGAAGTCGTGGAACAGTTTCATGTACCCATTTGGCAGATAATAACATTATTTAACGAAAACAAAATACTAACGATTTAACATTCACTCTATTGCATAGAGGTGAATCAGGGAATATTTTCTCCTGGTATTACGTTTTCCCCTTTAAAGGTGAATACTATGTTTCTGTTAGATCACACAAGATATATAATTTAATAAGTAACAAGCAAAGTTACGAGGTTGCAAGTTGCAACTTCCTAAAATCTTAGTAGGGTTCAATTTGAACCTAACCAATCCTTCGTTTTGAATGTTTAGAAAAATCCTATAGTTTAAGTGTCAATAAATTTCATCAAGTTAGGTAAGGACATTGTGTCCATTCCTACAGTTGGTAGGTAACAGTTTGTTGCTTACCAAAAGTTTGCAAGGTTCTTTGAGAACCTTCCTAATTATTACATGCAAGTTACGAGGTAACAACTTGTTGCTTCCTAAAAGTTTGAAGGGTTCTTCTGGAACCTTTCTAACATTACACGATGTAAGTTTAGAAGATATTTGTTTGAAAGGGACATTGTGTCCTTATCAAATATTCCTTTACCCGTTTCAATTCTCCTTTAAGGATACTTGAAAAATTGGATAGGCTACAATTAATTGGACAGTTATCATAAGGGCATGTAAAATATAATTATAAAGTAAAAGGAGCTAAGCCCATGACTGTTGAAAGACGCCCTCGCCGTACCTATACGGACGAATTCAAGAACCAAGTAGTACAATTATATAATAATGGAAAACGTAAGTGTGACATTATCCGAGAATATGATATTGCCTCCTCCTTGCTAGACAAATGGATTCAGCAAGCCAATAATAGTGGTTCTTTTAAAGAGAAAGACAATCTTACATCGGAACAAAAGGAACTTATTGAGC